>JAEKKV010000016.1 GCA_019510185.1 Verrucomicrobiota bacterium
CCGCGGACGAGTTTCGCATAGATGTCGCCGTTGGGCGCGACGGCGAGGCCGCGCAGGCGCTCGGGGGTGTTGCCGGTTTTTTTGCCGACGACGAGATTGTCGGCAACGATGAGCGCCCGGAAACCCGGGGGCAGATTAATCGCGCCGTCATCGGCGTCGGGAACCGGCAGGGCGGCGGCGGCCGAAAGCGCGAAGCCAAACAGCCCAATAAAAAGTAGCGGGTGGTTTCTCATGAGTGATAGCTGGTAGTTGATTGAAATTGAGTCTGCTGTGCGGGGAATGGCTGGCCCTCAGGCGTCGAAGCGATCATCTCGGGTGCTCGCCAGGATTTTCGAGAACACCGGGTTCATCGTTCCCGGGGACGAGTGTGGCACGTTGTCCGCCTCGTATCGGGTCAGGGCGACGGCCGGACCGATCAGCACGTGGGGCAGGTGTCGACACATGCACCTGAGGCAACGCGGCGCCTGCGGAAGTGACCAGACATGAAGGTTACGTTTTTACATCGGTCAAAGATCCACCACCCATCCCTTAGGAATCATGTCAGCTCTGTCGCCTTACCGCGGGCGTTACGTTTTTGCGGCAAACGGGTTTTTCTCCGACGCACCATCTCACTCCGATAGTGGCTGGGGGTGAGTCCGGTTTCCTGCCGGAAAGCCTCGATGAGGCGGGATGCCGCCGCGTAGCCGCAATGCTCCGCAATCGCCTTTAAGGGCATGTCGGTTGCCAGGAGGAGGTGGCGGGCCTGGGCAATGCGGATCCGGCGTATTTCCTGCAAAGGAGTTCGGTTCAACAAACGCCGGAACCGGCGCTCCAGTGAAATCCGGGAGATCGGCGTCAATTTCGCCAGATCATCCACGGACAAAGGGCTGCCTACGGACTCATGAATCGCCGCGATGACTTTGGCCAAGACGGGATCTTCCAAGGCGAGTTGGCGGGTGGATCCACGGACGACAACACTCAGCGGGGAAACGAAAATTGACGGGGTGGTGACGGTTGCTCCCGAAAGCGTGCGATGCAGCAACGTCGCCGCTTTACGCCCGATGGCGTTGGTCGCCAGGTTAATGCTCGAGAGGCCGGGCCAGATGAGCCGTGAAAGCGGATCCTCGTTGTCCACGCCCAGCACCGCGACTTCATCGGGAATTTTAAGGCCGGCTTGCCTGGCGGTTTCCAGGACAAGCCGGCCGCAGCTGTCGTTGCAGGCCATCACCGCAAGCGGCTTCGGGCATTTCTGAAGCCAGTGGCTCAACGCAGCGCATTCCTTGGCTCCCGGCGTTTTGCCCAAGGGTTGGAAAACGACACAGGTGCTCCCGGCTCCGGCGATGGTTTTTCGAAAAGCCTCTGCCCGCACGTCGACGTAGGCGCCTTCCGACAGGCCCACAAAACCATAGGTCATCGCGCCGCGTTCCAGGAGATGTTCGGCGCCCAGGCGTCCCACCGCCACATCGTCGCTTTGCACGCAGATCACATCCGCCACGTTCAGCGGCTTGCAGACATAGACGACCGGCTTCTGCAACGAGAGCAGCCGCGGGATGAGCTTCTTCTGGTTCAGCATGACGATCATGCCATCGGGCTGCCAGGTCGTCATCGCCTCGATGCCCGCCCGATCCGGTGAAACCACCCGAAACCGGCAATGCGGATGGTCTTTGGCGAAATCGGCGATACCGCGTAAAACACCCTGTCCGTACTCTGTCTTTTCCGAGAGGAGCAGGCCGATACTAAGCGTTTTCTTCATGTTTTCCGCGGTGCGCCCGATTATTTTCCATGAAGGCTGGTGGGCGCCGGCGCTACGGTGATCTGCGCCCGGGCACGGATGTCATCGGAGGAGGCGCCGACGAGCACGTCGAAGGCGCCGGGGTTCACGACGAACGCGTGCACGGACTCGTCCCAGTAGGCGAGTTTCTCGGCGGGCACCGTGAAGGTGAGCGTGCGCTTTTCGCCGGGCTGGAGAGTGACGCGTTGGAAACCGCGCAGTTCCTTGGCGGGACGTTTCACGACAGGCTTCACCTCGTGAACGTAGAGTTGGGCGACCTCGTCGCCGGCGCGCTTGCCGGTGTTTTGGACATCGATGCTGACGGTGACCGTGCCGTCTTCGGGGATCTGTTGTGCGCTGAGCTGGAGGTTGGAGTAGGCGAAGGTCGTGTAGCTCAGCCCGTGGCCGAAGGCGTAGAGCGGCGCGCCGTTGATATACATGTAGGTGAAACCCTTGGTGATGTCGTATTCATCCTGCGGGGGCACCTGCTGCTCGGAGGCGTAAACCGTGTGGGGCAGGCGGCCAGCGGGGTTGACGTCGCCGAAGAGGACATCGGCGATGGCGTGACCGCCTTCCTCGCCGGGCCACCAGGCTTGGAGCAGGGCGGGGACGTTTTGCTTGATCCAGGGAACGGTGAGCGGACCGGCGCTCATCTCAACCACGATGGTGCGGGGATTGGCGGCGAAGACGGCTTTCACGAGTTCCTCTTGGTTGCCGGCGAGCCCGAGGGATTTACGGTCGCGGGCTTCTTGCTCGATAGTCGCGTTGGTGCCGACGAAGACCAGGGCGACATCGGCCTGCTTGGCGAGGTCGGCGGCTTTCGCCAGCTCAGCGGCCAGATCGAGTTTGGGCTCGGCTGACGTCTTGTGCCACTCGTCCATGTTTCCACCGAGAATCCCGCCGACGCTGGAGAGGATTTCGGTGCCGGGGGAGGCTCGGTCTTTGATGCCTTTCAATGCGGTCACCACGGCGGGCAGTTTGCCGTTGTAGTTATTGGCCAGAACTTGATCGGCGAGCGGGCCAAGGACGGCGATGCGCTTGAGCTTGGTCTTGTCGAGCGGGAGGAGGCGGTCGCGGTTCTGGAGGAGAACGATGGATTGCTGCGCAGCCTTGAGGGCGATGGCGCGGTGGGCAGGGCTGTTGACGACCTCAAGCGGGATTTTGCTGTAGGGGACGGCGTCGAAGGCGTCGAATTCGCCGAGGCGGAAGCGGACGCGGAGAACGCGGGTGAGGGCGTCGTTGAGGCGCGCTTCGGTGAGTTTTCCTTCGCGGACGGCGGTGGGAATGTTCTGTTCGTATTCTTTGTCGGAGAAATCGCAGCCGGCCATGACGGACAGGGCGACGGCATCCACGTAGGTCATTTTTTTGGCGGAGTGACCTTCGACCATGGTCCTCACGCCGCCGAGATCGGAGACGACGAAACCCTCGTGTTTCCACTCGTTCTTAAGCAGATCGGTGAGGAGCCAGTGGTTGATGTTATCGGGCGTGCCGTTGATGGCGTTGTAGCTGGCCATGAGCGAACAGGCCTTGCCCTCGACCACCGCGTCGCGCCAGTGCGGCAGCCAGTATTCGCGGAGCATGCGTTCGGAGACATTGGCGTTCAGCTTCTGACGGTCTGCCTCCACGTTGTTCACCGCATAATGCTTCAGGGTTGCGGCGAGCTTGAGGTAGCGGGGATCGTCGCCTTGGAGTCCCTTCACATAGGCGACGGCCATGCGGCCGGTGAGGAAGGGATCTTCCCCGAACGCCTCGTGATTGCGGCCCCAGTAGGGGTTACGCTCGATGTTGATCACGGGGGCGCGGTAGATGAGGCCCTTGTGCTCGCCCTTGGCCTTGGGATCGAGGTGCCAGCCGTTGTAGATCGCGCGGGCTTCGTCGGAGAGGGTGTTGGCGATCTCGTTTTGGACGAGCTCGGTGTTCCAGGTCGCAGCCATGGCGATGCAGGTGGGAAACAGCGTTGTGGGCTGGCTCCATTGCACGCCGTTGAGGCATTGGTTCCACTGGTCGGCCCGGATGGGGCGGTCGTCGACGGTGACGGTGGGACCTTTGTGATTCAGGAGCGCGGCCTTTTGCTCGAGGGTGAGGCGCGAAACCAGATCGGCCACGCGCGTGTCGAGGGGTTGCGCCGGATCGAGGTAGGGCGCGGGCCCGGCGGCGCTGAGCATCGTAACGAAGGGGAGGGCTAACGAAAGGAGGACGAGGGAAATTTTCATGGGGGTTGCTTGATGGCCGCAGGAAAAACGAGATCGACGGCCGTATGACTGATATATCAGATAAGCTATCTCGAAATAAGTCACCCGAAGTCAAGCGGCGCGCTTTATGAGTGAATTTTCATCATGTCCCTCCGATCGAAAAAAGTAATATCCGCGGCGCCGGGTTCATTGGCGGAACGGGCGTATTTGGATATTCGCGGCAAGATTCTCCGGGGTGATTTGCCGGTGGGCGCGGCACTGTCACGTCGCCAGCTCGCGACGGAACTGGATGTCAGCGTCCCGCCGGTGACCGAGGCGTTGCAGCGCTTGGAAGCGGAGGGATTGGTGGAGAGCGAACCTCGGGCGGGCACGCGGGTGCGCGTCCCCACGCGATTGGACGTGGAGGAGCGTTATCTTCTCCGTGAGGCGCTCGAGGTGCAGTCGGCCCGGCTGTTTGCCGAGCGGGCGACCGGGGCGGAAAAGAAGGAGATTCTCGCCATGGGGAGGAAGGTTGACCGCCGTTATGCGCAATGCGAGACGGGCGACGTGGATCGGGAGACGCTGTTTGCGGTCAACACCTACCACATGGAATTGCACTTGCGCATCGCGGAGTGCGCTCGCTGCGGCCTGCTGCGGGATGCGATCGAGCGGGAGCAGGTTTTGGTTTTTAACTGGCTCTTCGACACGGTGGTCGAGCGGCGGACGCTGGCAGCCGATTACCATACGAGCCTGACGGAAGCGTTGGCCACGGGCACGCCGGACGGAGCGGCGTCCGCCATGCGCCGGCATATTCGGCGCGGGCTGGGGCAGGTGCTGACCAAGATCGATTTGCTGGGCGAGCTCCCCGGCGGGTGGCGGCGGAAGAAGTCGGCCGAGTGAAGAGAGACGGAGCCGCGCTGATCGGTGCCGCTTCGGGGGATCTTAGATCTCGGATGCAGTCACCTCGCGGAAATCGCCCGGCTTGAGATCGCCGAGGGTGAGCCGGCCGAATCGTACGCGGTGCAGCGCGAGGACGGTCGCGCCGGTGGCGGCAAACATGCGGCGAACCTGGTGATACTTGCCCTCGGTCAGGACGAGTTCGGCGGTGCGCGGGTCTTCGATGCGCAGCTCGGCGGGGGCGCAGGTCGCGGTTTCGCCGTCGAGGACGAGCGTGCCGGCGGCGAAGAGCGGAACGAGGTCGGGCGACAGATCGCGGTCCACGACGGCGCGGTAAAGCTTGGGAACCTTGTGCTTTGGCGACGTGAATTTGTGCACGAGCTCGGTTTGGTCGGTGAGCAGGAGCAGGCCGCTGGTGTCCTTGTCGAGCCGGCCGATGCTGGTGACCTGGGGATTGCGCGCACGCCAGCGCTCCGGCAGCAGATCGTATACGCGGGGGCCCTCGCGCTCGTCGTGCGAGCAGACGAGTCCGAGCGGCTTGTTGAGCAACAGGAGGAGGCCGTCGGGATGATCCAGCGGCTCGTCGCCGACGAGCACGTCGGCTGGCGCAGCTTTGTCAGTTGGATCGCGCACGGGCCGGCCGCGAACGGTGACGTTGTGCTGTTTTAAAAACGCGCGCGCTTCCCGACGGGAACAATAGCCGAGGCTGGAGAGGAGTTGGTCGAGGCGGCGCATGGGGAGAATGGCCGATAAAATTTCGGGAAACACAAACTTTTGTGCGGTTGCCACGATGAACGGGTGATGTGCCTATAGGCTCATGCTTGGTTGGTTGCTTCTGGTCTTTTCCCTGATGGTTGCCACGGCCCCGGTCTTGTCACTGGTCCGGGCGCACTCGCTCTGGTGGTGGAAATTTTCCCTGCTGGTGCATGAGTTTGGACATTTCCTGGCGGTGATTCCGCTGCTGCTCATCGGGGCGGGCTGGGCGCAGGGTGGACGGCTTGGAGTCGTGATTTGCTGGGTAAACTTTGTGGCGATTTTGCTGCTGCTTCGGCCGGTGGCGCAGGCGGTTTGGATCGGCCTGAGGCTGCCCGCGAAATTGGAGCAGGCTTTCGGCCGGGCGACGTTGCCGCGCACGCCGTTTTCCTGGGCGGCGCTTCCTACGTTAGGGGCGCCGGCGGTCCCGGTGCAGACCAGAGAATTTGCACGCGCGGGCCGGCCGGACGCGTTGCTGCTGGATTTTTATCCCGCCCTCTCGCGTGACGGTCCCGCGCCTTGCGTGGTCGTGATCCACGGCGGCGGGTGGGACAATGGCGATCGCACGCAGCTGGCGGGGATGAACCATTGGCTCGCGCGGCGCGGTTACGCGGTGGCGGCGGTCAGCTATCGGCTGGCGCCGGATCATATCTGGCCGGCGCAGGCCGACGACATCGAGGCTGCGCTCGCCTATTTGAAACAGAACGTCCGCGAACTCGGCCTCGATCCGATGCGCTTCGTGCTCCTGGGCCGTTCGGCGGGCGGACAATTATCGACGGCGGTCGCCTACGGACGTCGCGATCCGGCGGTGCGCGGGGTAGTGGCGCTTTATGCGCCGCAGGATCAGGTTTTCGCCTGGCGATTTTCGCGCGAGGACGACCTTCTGGGCGCGGCCAGACTGCTGCGCCAATATCTCGGGGGAACGCCCGAAATCGCGTCCGAAGCGTACACGACGGCGTCCGCCTACCATATCGCGACTTCGTCGGCTCCGCCGACACTGCTCATCCATGGGCAAAACGACGCGTTGGTCTGGCACAAGCAAAGCGAGCGCCTGCATGCGAAGCTGAATGAGCTGCGGGTTCCGAACGCGCTGGTGTCGCTGCCGTGGGCGACTCACGCGTTCGACTACCACCTGTACGGCCCCTCCGGCCAGCTCACGACCTACGCGATCGAGTGGTTTCTGAAGACGGTGACAAAGTGAGATGCGGAGTGATCGAAGGTGTGTCAGGCTGAGGAGATAATAAAGTTACAGATCGCTTGCATGTTGGGTTGCTCCCGGGGATTCCGGCGTTTGGCTGGGTGCCGGTTTCAGGCGTTTGCAACCCCCTTGTCCCCTCATGACCGCTCCTGTGCTTTCCCCCTGCTTTTCGATTCCGCGACAGCTTCTTCGCGTTGGTTTTGCCGGTTTTTGCCTCCTTGGTTTGGTGTTGGCCGGCCGGGCCGAAACCGCGCGGCCGCCTGACGCGGGCGACGCGCCCGTGGCGCTGCGGGCCGCGCTGGGCTGGCAGGACGCGCCGGGAGAAAACTACCGGCCTTACGAGACGGGCTCGGTGTTCGCCGTGAAGACCGACCCCTCGAAATGGCCGGCGGCTTTGGCCTTGGCGGAGGAGTGGGCGGCGTCGGCACCGGAGTTTGCCCGTGATCCCGTGGATAACCTCTTTCGCCGGTTCACGCTGATCGAGGCGCTGGTCCTGAACGCCGACAACCAGGAGGCGCGCGCCCGGTTGAAAAAAGAGCGCGCATCGTTGGCTGAACAGGCGCGCGGCCTTCGTGACGCGAAGCCGCCGCGCATGCAGGATTGGCGCGCCCGGCAACTGGCGGATGCGATCGGAGAGGTGAACAAAGGCCTCGGTGATTGGCTGGCCGATACACCGGCGGAGCGATTGGATATTTTTCGCGATGAGCTGGCGTCGCTGCAACCGCGCGACCGCAAGAAGCTCGCGGCAGCCTATGGCGGTGAGGAAAACCTCGACCGGTTGATCAAGGATGCACGCGAGTATTATCGGCTGACCGCGGAGCTGGACGCCATCCGGCGCGACGACGGCCTGAAGGACGAGGCGAAGAAGCAGGCGGTTGGGAAGGCCATGGCCGCCATGGGATTTTTCGAGGGCTATCATTACGACGACAAGGATCTTGGCCGGTTGATGCACGATCAGGATTTGGCCGGGGAGCTCCGGGGCGAAAGCAATCAATCCGAGTGGCAGACCTTGAACGTACCCGAGTTGGTGGAGTGGACGGATGCCGCCGGTGCGGAGGCATTGTTGCGCGAGGCCTATGCTCTTCCGGCGCATGTGCAGTTCTCGGATGCTCCCCGTACCCGGGAGTTGGCGAAGACCTTGATTCTCGCGGGAAAAATCACGCCCAAGATCGTGCCGTGGGCTCTGGTCGAATGGCCGGATGATCGTGCGGGGCCGGCCGAGGCCAAGTCTTTGGCGGCTCTTTACGACGGACTGCACGCCCAATTTGCCGCACTCGATCTGACGAAACCGGCGACGGATTGGCGCACGCAAAGCGGACTGGCCCGTCTGGCGTCCGCGCTCGCGGGCGTGGGTCGCACGGACGAGGCGTTGGTGTTGCTCAAGGCGGCGGGGAAGAGCGATCCGTCTTTCCCTTATCATGGCTGGGTGGATCGCAGGTTTGCGGGCGCCGTGTGGGATTTTCTCGTGAAGGCGCAGGGAGCCGACGTGAAAACCGAGGCTTGGTCCATGCTGAGCTCGCTCGCCTCACAGGCGGGTCGTGGCAAGGAACTCGTCGACTGGGCCTCCGCGCAGGAGGCGGCCGCTCCTGCAGGCTCGCCGCTTGCGCGGACGTGGAAGCTCCGTCACGGCTGGGCGCTTGTCGCCTCGGACGACCCCGAGGCGGCGCTGGCGATTTTGATGCCGATTTTTGACAAGATCCCAACGGATGCGGACAAGGATTTCGCCAAGGAATGGGGCGAGTCGGCCGAGCGATTGCTTAAGCTCGCCGTCGCCTTGGAAAAAGCGGACCTGGCTCAGAAACTCCGCGCGGATCTGCTGACGGGTTTCAAAGACCCCCATGGCCTTCCGTGGGACAGCGAGGCGCTTTTCACGGAATTCGCCCATCAGGAAATCGGCGCATCGCACGCGGCCACGGTCGAACAATTGCTGCGCGCGCGCCTGGCGGCCAAGCCCGACGAAACCGCGGCAGGTTCCGATCGGGGGCGTAATTTCCCGGCGAACAGCTACAGCACTTGGCTGGCCGATGTGCTCGCCCGCGAAGGCAAACACGAAGAGGCGCTGAAGTGGCTGGCGGAGTCGCCCTATTGGGAGAACCACGATCTTGCACAGATGTTGAATCAAGGGAGCGGAGGCTGGCGTCCGCTTGCGCTCATCACGGCGGAGTCGCTCCATGCCACCGGGCACGACGATCAGGCGGTCGCCATCCTGGAAGCCTATCTGCCCGATCATGCGGCTGACGACCAGGCCGAGGCGCTCTACACCTCGATTCTCGGAGTGAAGGCCCTGCCGCTCCTGGAGAAACTTCGCGCGATGGACCACTACGAGGAGCGTCCGCTTATCTGGACCGCGGTCGTCCTGCTGGCCGCCGGTCGCGCCGACGAGGCGGAGACGGCGGTGAAACGGGCCATCGCCATTGATCCTTCCGACGGCGGCACGCCGCACGGGGATCGCATGCGCGCCTACGCGGTCGCCCGCGAGATCGCGTTGAAAAAAGGCGACGCGAAGCAGGCGGATTTTTTTGCCGGCGTGGTGGGGGCCATCCGCATGGCCGAGGGGGCGGATGATCTGGTCGAGGCCGGATTGATCAGCCGCGCAATCACGCAATACGAGCGGTCCCTCCGGTTGTTTGAGGACGCCTACTGCATCCAGTCGCGCCTCGCCATTCGTTTGGCGGGAGAGAACCGCATGGACGAAGCCGTCGAACACTACAAGCGGGCCTACGAGTTGATGCCCGACAGTTTCGGCCGCGTGGAGAGCCACTGCTTCGGCTGCGAAAAGGCGTTTGCGGGCGAGCAACCCCAGGCCATCGCCGAGCGGGTGTTCACGGCACTCATCGCCAAACCGCCGGTGAAGCCGCAGGCGTTTTATCTGATGGGTTATCTGCGCATGGAGCAGGAGCGTTGGGACGATGCGGCCGGATATTTCACGCAGGCGGTCGCCGCCGATCCCGAGTATTTGAACGCTTGGGACAAACTGGGGGACGTGTTGAAACACACCGCGCGGCCTCGCGAGGAGCTGGACCGGGTGGCGTTTCAATTGTTTGCGCTCGATCCGTACCAGCGGCACGGATCCTCGCAGCTGAGCGGGGTGCGCGATCTGCCCGCGCTTTGGAAGCGGGTTGCGGCCGTGGATCGCGCGTCCACGCAGACGCCGGAAAAACTCTATCCGTTGGGAGACCGCTCGGATGCACGGGGAGCGCGTCGATCTTCTTATCATCCGGCGCAGACGGATTATTCGCCGGCGGGCGTGCTCGCGAATCACGACCTCATGAGGGCGGTGGTTCAGACGTTGGATAATCTCTATGACGCCAAGCAAAACACCGAGTGAGACGGTTCATTCGCGCGCCGCGTTTCAGCCCATCCGGGCTGAAGTCGCGGCGTGGCGTTTTTGTTGAACGGTGATCGCGATCCGGGCGAGCTCCAGTAGCGCCAGCGGGATGAAGATCCACAGCACTTGCACGGGAAACAATTTCCGGGCGGCGGCCTGATGATAGGCGACGAGCGCGGCGGCGACGTAGGCGAGGCGGTGAAGGTTTTTCCACCGCTTCGCGCCGAGGATCTGCACCATGCGGTTGAAACTGGTGGCCGCGAGCAGGAGGAGAATGGTGAAGGCGATCAGGCCGGTGAGCAGGAACGGCTTTTTGACATCGCTTGCGAGCACGCGGAAACCGCCTTCGTAGAGAAGGTGGGTGGAGAAATGCAGTGCGGCATAAACGAACGCGCTCACGCCGACGAGACGGCGGTGGCGGTTGAGCGCGAGCACCGGCCGGGACTGCGGGAAAATCACGCGGAGCGGCGTGAGCGTGAGCACGATCACGAGCAGCAGGCAGGCCACGAAGCCGAGATGGTGCAGGACATACTTGAGCGGATCGGCCAGCACGCTCGGATTGGGCGCGACGAAAAGCGGCCACAACGGCCACAGTCCCGGAAGGATGATCAGCGTGTAAACCAGCGGCTTCGCGCGAAGGATTTTTTCCAGCGGGGAGTTCAAGCGCGGGGTGGGCGGAGTTTTCCGGTCAGTAATTCTGCGTGAGATCGAGCCCCTTGTAGAGACCGGCGACTTGTTTTTCGTAGCCGTTGAACATCAGGGTGGTCTGCCGGCCGGCGAAGATGCCGCCGCCGATGACGCGTTCGCTCGCCTGGGACCACCGCGGATGGTCGACCTGCGGATTCACGTTGGCGTAAAAGCCATATTCGTTGGGCGCGAGGCGCTGCCAGGTGTTGAGCGGCGCGCGATCGGTGAACTCGATCTTCACGATGGATTTGATCCCCTTGAATCCGTATTTCCACGGTGTGACGAGCCGCAGCGGCGCGCCGTTTTGGTTGGGCAGCGGCTTGCCGTAAATGCCGGTGGCGATGAAGGCGAGTTCGTTGACCGCCTCGTCGAGACGAAGGCCTTCGACATAGGGCCAGCCGAGATAACTGTCCTGCTGCCCCACGGCGTTTTTCGGATCGAGAAACGAGGTGAACTTCAGGAATTTCGCCTCGGGTTTCGGATCCGCCAAGGCGACAAGTTTCGCGAGCGGAAAGCCGTCCCACGGCACGACCATCGACCATGCCTCGACGCAACGGTGGCGGTAAACGCGTTGCTCAAGACCGCCGATTTTTGCGACCAGCGCGTTGACGTCGAAAGTGGCCGGCGCGCGGATCAGGCCGGCCAGTTCCACCGTCCACGGTTCGGTCTTCCATCCGCGATTGGCGTACTTGGCGGGGTCATCCTTGCCGGTGCCGAACTCGTAGAAATTATTGTAGCTCGTGATGAATTCGTAGGCGGTGGGTTTGAGCGCCGAAGCGGGGAAGAGCGGGTTTTCCTTCGAGGGAAAACCTGCGGTCGCGGCGAGCAACCCGTGCGGAGCCAGGGCGACTCCGGCCAGGCCGGCGCCCAGGGTCTTGAGAAATTCGCGCCGGTTGCGCAGACGGTAGACGGCTTCGGCGGTGGCGGACGACTCGGATAACTCCCAGTCTTTTGGCGTGCGGATGAGCATGGGTGAGGAGGCGGATGAGTTGGGAGCCGCAAGTACCGTCGCGTATTCCCGATTTCTGCGCCGCACTGTAACCGGAAACACCCCGCCCGCCACTCCTCTCTGCGTCCCCCCTTCGCATTTCTTCTCCACCCCTTTCGCTCCGAGCCAACAAGTCAAGTATCACTATACTTGTTGGCTCGGGGGCGGGGGATTGGGTGGTTGGGTGATGGGGGAGAGGGCGCGGGCGAGATTAGGCTCGGCAACCGGGAGGGCATTTGGGATGCGTTGAGCCGCTACCCCGCAACACCACTTTTATGTCACTTTGGGAATATAAACACATCACCAGCGGCCCGCATGGCTTTGCGACGCCCGCGCTGCTGGAATCCTACCTCAACCAGCTCGGCAAGGACGAGTGGGAGGTCATCAGCTTTCAGCCGCAACCAGCCAATCCCCTCGCCTTTAACGGTCTTGCCCGCCGCACCACGCAGCGCGACTGGACGCTGGAAAGCGCCGCCGCGGCCGCCGCCAAGGTCGAGGCCGACAAGCTTCGCGCCGAGTTCTCCGCCAAGTTCCAGGGCACCGCGCCTGTGGCCGAAACGGCTGCCGAAAAACCCACCACCCTCGTCAGCGAGACCGCGGCGGCCGACGACAGCCTGCGCAAGCTGCGCGACACCACGCGCGACGACGATCCCGACGCGCCCGAGGAGGGCGACTGGGATAATTGGGACAATCTCGACGACGATCTCCCGACGCTGTTCGACGCGATCAAGCCCCACCTCCGCAAAAATCAGCGCGGCCCCGGCCAGGCCGTCGGCATCGGCTTCCTTGCCAAGCGCTGGGAGCAGACCGAGGCCGATCTGGTCGGTGCGTTGAAGGAATGCGGTTTCGTACCGCCTGAGTCGGAGGACACGCCGCCCGAATACCTCGAGTTTGAGGGCGATCTCTACTGGCTGAATCTCAACAACCGCCACGAGCTTTTCCTTAACACTCGCGAAAAGCCGCGTCCGGTCTTCCGCATCGCGGCGGCCAAGAAACTCGATCCCGCCGATCCGGTAAACGCCGTCCTGGCCGAGGAGGCCTCCGCTGAGCAGTCCGAGAAAACCCGTCGCGATGCGGAGCGCGTCGCCCGCGAAGCCGAGCACGCCGCCCGGCGCGCCGAGCGCGAGGCCCAGCGCAAAGCGGAGCTCGAAAACCGGAAGCCCGAAAAAACTGAGATTCCCGCCGCCGTACCCGTTGTGTCCAGCGAGGCGGCCAAGCCCGAGGCTTCCGCGCCGTTGCCGACGGGGGAGGAATTGCTTGCGGCGATCCGTGCGCAAATGCGCCGCAACCGCCGCGGACCCGGGTATTCGGGCAGCATCAGTTATCTCGCTCGCGCTTTCAAACACCCCGATGCCGATCTCGTGGCTGCGCTCGTCGGCCTCGGTTTGCATATGCCGGAAACGCCGGCGGACAGCCCCGTCCTCACCACCATCGGTGCGCATGTCTATTGGTTGAACAAGGACAGCCGCGGCGGCATCTGGATCAACGGTGACGAGGTCGCGGTCCAAGCGCCGGACGCTGCACAGCCGCAACCGGAGGCCATCGTGCCGGAGTCCGCGCCGTCCGCCGAGGTCGTGCCGGATAAAACGCCGGCTCCCGCGCCGTCTCCGGAAGCAACCTCTCCGGAGGTCGACGCGGTCTCGCCGCTCGCGGCGGTCCGCCTGTTGCTCAAGGCCAACAAGCGCGGCAGCGGCGTTTCCGGCGAGATCGGCTATCTCGCCCGCACCTTGGATAAAAACGACGCTGAGCTCATGGCCGCGCTTACGCGTGCCGGTCTGGCGTTGCCTGCCACCGAGGACGACAAGCCCGCCTTTGTCGAATACGAAGGCGAGGTCTTCTGGTTGAACAAAAACGCGAAGGACGGCTCCGTCTGGCTCAACGCCAAGCCTTCCAAGGCCGCCGCCAAAAAAGCGCCGCCCACCGGCAAGCCCCGCGCGAAGAAAGCGGCGAAGTAGGCCGGCGTCGGCCGGCCCTCTCGCGATGGCCGGCTACTATTTCACATTGGTGGGAAACATGTACCGGCCGATGATGGTCACACCCGCGTCATGCTCGCCATCGCCGACCTGAAAAAATCATTTGTCACGCCCGAGGGCGGGCCGGCGCTCATCGTCGACGTGCCCGCATTCTCTCTTACGGCGGGCGAGCAGGTGGCAGTGCGCGGCGAAAGCGGTTCCGGCAAGACGACGTTTCTCCATCTCATTGCCGGCATCCTTGCCGCGGACGCCGGGCGGATCGCGGTGGATGGCCGCGACATGGCCGAGCTTGGCGAGGCGGAGCGCGACCGTCTGCGGGCGGAAAAGATCGGGTACATTTTTCAAACCTTCAATCTGCTCCAAGGCTACACCGTGCTGGAAAACGTGGTGCTCGGCATGTCGTTTGGTCCGGGGGCGGACCGCGCGCAGGCAAAAATCCTTCTGGAGCGCGTGGGCTTGGGGCACCGGCTTTCCCATTATCCGCGCCAGCTCTCCACCGGTCAGCAGCAGCGAGTGGCTGTCGCGCGCGCGCTCGCCAACCGGCCAAGACTCGTTCTGGCCGACGAGCCCACCGGCAATCTCGACCGGAAGCACGCCCGCGCCGCGCTGGCCCTCATCCGTGAAACCTGTCGCGAGGCGGGCGCGGCGCTGCTGCTTGTGAGCCACGACGAGGAAGTGCTCGCGCAGTTCGAAGGCGTGCGCGATTTCGCGTCCCTCAACCGGAGCGTATCGCCATGACCATTCCGCTCATCGTCTATCGCAGCCTGCGCCAGCACGCGCTGTCCACACTGGTGACGGCGGCAAGCCTCGCGCTCGCCTGCGGACTGCTCCTCACCGTGTGGATGGTGAAGGTGCAGACGCAGCGGGCGTTTCTCGACACGAGCACGGCGTTCGACGCGGTGCTGGGCGCGCGCGGGTCGAAGCTCCAACTCGTGCTCAACGCGATTTTTCATCTCGAGGCTTCGCCCGGCAACGTGTCCGCCGCCGATTACGAGGCGATCAAGCATCATCCCGCGGTGAAGGCCGCGATCCCGATCGCGGTGGGTGACAATTATTTTGGCTGGCGCATTGTGGGGACAATCCCGGGGATGTTCACCGATATCGAGTATACGAGGGGCAAGCATTACGCCGTCGAAGCAGGCGGTCGCTTCTTTGATCCGGCGAAACGCGAGGCGGTGGTTGGCGCGCTCGTGGCACGGCGACTGGGACTGTCGGTGGGCGATACCTTCAAGCCTTATCACGGGCTTTCGTTTAATCCCAACGCCCAGCATCCCGACGTTTACACCATCACGGGGATCCTTGAGCCGACCAACACCCCCGCGGATCGCGTGATCTGGATTCCGCTCGCCGGTGTGCAGACCATGACCGGTCACGATCCGCAGGCGGCGACGGAGGTGAGCGCGGTGCTCATCCAACTGCGCGCGCCGTCGGCGGGCATGATGCTCGACATCCTCTACAACCGGCAGGGCAACCGTCTCACGCTGGCGTATCCGGTGGGGGCGATCATCGCCGACCTGTTCGGCAAGATCAGCTGGCTCGACCGGGTGCTCGCGCTGATCGCTTACCTGGTGGCGGTCGTCGCGGCCGGTTCCGTGCTGGCGAGCATCTACGCCTCAATGGCCGCGCGTCGTCGCGACATCGCCATCCTGCGTTCGCTGGGTGCGCGGCGGCGCACGGTGTTCGGGGCAATTCTGACGGAGGCCGCGGTGATCGGCCTCTTGGGCGCGGTGACCGGCGTGCTGGTTTACGCCGGTCTTTTCACGGTGGTGGCGGGCGTGATTCGTGTTCAGACCGGGGTCGTGCTTGACGTGCTGCAATGGCATCCCGTGCTGGTGATTTGTCCGCTGGCGATGATCGCGCTCGGTGCGGCGGGCGGCATCGTGCCGGCTTGGAAGGCCTACCGTATTTCAGTGGCCGAGAATCTGGCGCCGTCGTCATGATCCGGGCGCACATTTTTAGAACCACAATTTAATATGAAAACACATTCGAAATTTTTCATCCTCATCGCGTTGGCGGCCGGGCTGGCGTTGGGCTGGGGCGGTTGCGGAAAAGCCCAGCGGCCCTCGGAGGCCGGCGCGCACAAGCATGAGCATCATCCGCCGCACGGAGGCACCCCGGTCGTGCTGGGGGACGAAGCCTATCATCTGGAGCTCGTGCGCGATGCCGAAGCGGGGACGCTTTCGGCCTACGTGCTCGATGGCGAGATGGAGGAATTCATTCGCGCGGGATCCCCGGCTTTCGAGGTTGCCGCCAAGGTTGGAGGCACCGAGCAGACGCTGGTTTTCAAGCCGGTGGCCAACGCCGCCACCGGCGAGACCGTGACCGACACGGCACTTTACGAGGCGAGCGCGCCTTGGCTGAAGACAACGGGCGGGTTCGATGCGGTGATCAAAAGCGTCGCTGTGCGCGGGACGGTGTTTGAAAACGTCGCCTTCAACTTTCCCAAGGGCAACGACAAGGACTGAGCGAAAGCAGCGAAATCTTTGACCGCCTCGCCGACCTGGATAGCCTTGTCTTTGAAATGAATTTCTCCCGCCGCCTGTTGTTCACGCTTGTCTGCGCTGCCTCGTTTGCGGCGGGGCCGGTCGTGCGTGCGGGCTTGTTCGCGCCGAGCGGGGTGGACAATCCCGGCGTGCCTCGCGTGCCGCCGGTTATCAAGGCCGCTCCGACGGGCGAGATTCTCGCCACGCCGCCCGAGGTGGTGAACGGCTACGTGAAGCTGAGTTTCGCCCGGCTCTCGGCCTTTAAATTTACGCCGCCGGAGTACGATCCGGTGGCCACGCCCGATGCGCCGCCGCCTTCCGTGGACGCACAGATTCCCGAGGCGATCAAGAAATTCGACGGTCAGAAGGCGATGGTCACCGGTTTCATGGTACCGACGCACATGGAGGGCGCGGTGGTCACCGAGTTCATGCTGGTGAGCAGTCCGTCGCTCTGCTGCTACGGCATCGTGCCCAACATGAACGAGTGGGTCGTGGTGAAAATGCCGGCGGGTGCGGGCGTGCCGCCGTTGATGGATGTGCCGGTGGCGGTTTCCGGAAAACTGCACGTTCACGGGCAGTTCGAGAATGGCTACCTGACCGGTATTTATCAGCTCGACGCCGAGCGCGTGGAGCCGGCGAAACCCTGAGCGACGGGTCAGCGCGAGATGTCGCGCTGGGAGAGAACCTTGAAACCGCGCTTGTTGAGCGACTGCGCGGCGACATCGGCATCCTCGATGTTGAGCGCCAGGGCGGATCTACCCTCGGGACGTTTGATGAAGCTATAGACGTAGTGGATGTTGATCTCGGCCTCAAGCAACGCGGCGAGCACGTCCTTCAACTCGCTCTCGTCGTTGATCTCGACCGCGAGCACATCGACCTCGGTGTAGGGAAAATCATTGTTGATCATCAGCTCCCGGGCCTTGTCGGGATCGTCGACGATCAGGCGCAGAATCGAGCTGTCTGTCGTGTCGAGCACGGTGAGCGCCATGATGTGGACATTGTTGTCCTTGAGCAGCGCGGTCAGGTCGTAGAGACGGCCGACGCGGTTCTCCGCGAAGACGGAAAACTGTTTAACAGGATCGGTGCCGATGGAGATGTTCGTGGACGCCATGGTAAAGCGGTAGGGTGCAACATGCCTGCGTCTGCGGGCGGGGTCAATCGCGCTGCGCGGGTCAGCCGCGCAGTTGCTGGCCTTGCACGAGCTCGCGGAACAGTCCGGGCTGGGCGAGGAGCTGGTCGTAGGTGCCGTCCTGCACGACCACGCCGGCATCCATCACGAGGATGCGGTCGCAGTTTTTCACGGTGGAGAGGCGGTGGGCGACAAAGAGCGCGGTGCGACCGGTGAGGTTTTTCTCGATGGCTTCCTGGATGAGCTTTTCGCTCAGCGTATCCAGCGCGCTGGTGGCCTCGTCGAAGACGAAATACGGCGGATCGGCCAAAAACGCGCGGGCGATGGCGATGCGCTGCCGCTGTCCGCCGGAAAGCGACGAGCCACCTTCGCCGACCGGAGTGGCCAGGCCCTCGGGCAGGCGTTCGATGAACTCCCAGGCGTTGGCCCGTTCGCAGGCGAGGCGGAGCGCGGCGTCGTCCGCATCGGCGCGGGCGAGGCGGAGGTTGTCGCGCAGGGTGGTGCGGAAGATGAACGCATCCTGCGGCACGACGCCGAAGAGCCGGCGCAGGTCGCGTCCGCTCAGGCGGCGTATGTCCGTGCCGGCGATGGACACGGTGCCGGCGGAGGGATCGTAGAGACGGAGCAGCAGCTGCAGCAGCGTGCTCTTGCCGGCGCCGGAGGGGCCGACGATGGCGATGCGTTGGCCGTAGGGGATGACCAGGTTGAGCTGGTGAACGACGGGCGGGCCGGCTTCGTAGCGGAAGGCGACGTTTTCAAAGCGCAGTTCTCCGGGGCCGGGCACCGGGGCGGTCCCGTCCACCGGATCGGGCGTGGTGCTGGCGGTGTCGAGCACCGCGCCGATGCGTTCCAGGGAGGCGAGGCAACCGCCCCAAAGCGTGACGGAGGTGAAGATCTGCTGCAGGGGCCAGTTGAGGCCGCCGTAGGCGGCGAGGCAGGCGGCGACGACGCCAAGTTCAATATGGCCGCCGAGATAGCGCCACGCGCAGGCGGCGAGCAGGAGGGCGTAGCCGCCGTAGGTGAGCGTCTCCTGCTTCATCCATTCGATGTGGCTGAGCACGTCGCGTTCGTAGGATTTTCGGCCGATGAGCTCGGCCTCGCGCTCGAAGTCCACCATGATCTGCGACTCCATGGAGTGGAGCTTCACGGTCTTGTTTCCACGGAGCAGATCGGCCACGCGTCCGCTCACGGAACCCTCGGCGTTCTGGTAATCGGTCTGGATTTTCTGCACACGGCGGCGCGCGTGGCGCATCATCCAGAGGCTCAGCGCGCAAAGGCACAGCAGCAGGGCGGCGATGGGCCGGTCCCATTGCCAAAAGAGCGTGAGCGTGGAGATAATGATCACCACGGCGCCCGGCGTGAGCATGGAGGTTTGCTGAAAAAACTGCATCACGTTGGCGAGCGGCGTGCCGAACAGGTAGCTGAACAGTTCGCCCGAGTGATGCTGGCCGTGGAAGCGCAGGCAGAGGTGGTTGACGTGGCGGAAAAACTGCGAGCGCAGGGAAAACACGATGCGTTCGCGCGCCCGGGTGAAGAGCCGGTAGCCCGTGTGCCACACGGCCATGCGCAGGAGCAGGGAGACCGCCAAATAGCCGGCGATGAGCCAGGCCAGGCGTCGCCAGCGTTCCGGCGCATCGATGTCCTTGGGTTCGAGCACCTCGGAGAAGAGCCATTTCGGATACACGTTCTGCATCGTGATCGCGACGCCGTGCAGCCCGACGAGCGTTACCGCCGCGAGGATGGACCAGCGATGGCGGAGCAGGAGGGGCCAGAGATGTCGGCGAAAGGCGTCGGGTGGGCGGAGGGAGGGCGTGGGCATGGGAGACCGCGGCCGATTCTTGTCCCGGACGGGACGGGCACAAGCTTCGCGTGACCGGTGATTTTAACCGTGAACTTTCCGGCGAAGAGCGGCTAGGGTGGGCGCGTTGACCAACCAGCCTTCACCCCAGCACCTCCGGATCCGTGCGCGCGCCGATGCCGGAGCGCGGCTGGTGTTGCGAGGCATCGCGTTAAACCTGGTTCTGGCGGTGGTGAAATTTGCCGGCGGGATTTTCGGCCACACGTACGTGCTCATCGCCGACGGCGTGGAATCGTTGCTCGACGTTTTTTCGTCCGCGTTGGTGTGGGCGGGCTTCCGCGTGGCCGCGAAGCCGCCGGACGAGAACCATCCCTACGGCCACGGGAAGGCCGAGCCGCTGGCGGCGCTGGCGGTGGCGTTGTTCATTTTTGCCGCGGCGGGCTGGATCGCGGTGCACGCGGTGCACGAGATCGTCACGCCGCATCGCGCGCCGCACTGGGCCACGCTGCCGCTGCTCGCGGCCATCGTGGCGGTGAAATACGGGTTCTCACGCCGGATGCAGCGTGCAGGCGACGACGCGGGCAGCACGGCGCTCGGGGCGGAGGCATGGCATCATTATGCGGACGCGCTCACCTCGGCGGCGGCGTTCGTCGGCATTGCCATCGCGGTGTTCGGCGGCAATGGCTTCGAGGTGGCCGACGATTGGGCCGCGTTGCTGGCGTGCGTGGTCGTCGTGGCCAACGGCGTGCATATTTTTAACCGCGCGCTGGGCGACGTGATGGACACGGCGGTGCCGGTGGCGTTCGAGAACGAGGTGCGCGCCATCGCGCTCGGCGTGGAGGGGGTGCTGAGCCTCGACAAATGCCGGGTGCGCAAGAGCGGTCTCGTTCACCTGGTTGACATCCATGTGGTGGTGAATCCCGAGATCACCGTCTATCACGGCCACGAGATCGCGCATGCGGTGAAGGACGCGCTTGAGCACTCGCCGCTGAACATCACGGATGTCTCCGTGCACATCGAGCCCGCGCGGCCGCTGGTTTGATCCCGGGCCTGCCATCCGGCACAATTTCTGCGTAGGGATCGGCAGATTATACGCAGACCCTGCGGACGTTTTTCGCTTTACTCAATTCCGTCGGTTTCACCCGTCACCTCATGAATGCACGCACGTCCTACACGCCGCTCAGCACCAACCCCAATCTTCTGAAGTGGGTCGAAAAGATCGCCGAGCTCACCAAGCCCGCCGCGATCCACTGGGTCGACGGTTCGCAGGAGGAAAACGACGCCCTTTGCGCGCAGATGGTCGCGGCGGGGACGTTTGTGAAGCTGAACGAAAAACTCTGGCCCGGCTGCCACTACGCGCGTTCCGACGCGAGCGACGTGGCCCGCGTCGAGGACCGCACCTTCATCTGTTCGCTGTCCAAGGACAACGCCGGCCCGACCAACAACTGGGTCGAGCCCTTTCAGATGCGAAAGAAGCTGAAGGAAATTTTCAGCGGCTGCATGGCCGGACGCACGATGTATGTGCTGCCCTTCAGCATGGGCCCGCTCGGTTCGCCTATCTCGCAGCTGGGCGTCGAGATCACCGACTCGCCCTACGTGGTGGTCAACATGCGCATCATGGCCCGCATCGGCCTGCCGGTCCTGAAGGAGATCGATAAAAACGAGAAACGCGTCGTCCCTTGCGTGCATTCCGTCGGCGCCCCGCTTGCCCCCGGCGCGAAGGACTCGGCCTGGCCTTGCAACAAGGAGAAGTACATTGTCCATTTTCCGGAAACCCGCGAGATCTGGTCCTACGGGTCCGGCTACGGCGGCAACGCGCTGCTTGGCAAAAAATGCTTCGCCCTCCGCATCGCGTCCAACATGGCCCGCGACGAAGGCTGGATGGCCGAGCACATGCTCATCCTTGGCGTCGAGGATCCGAAGGGCGAAAAGACCTATGTCGCCGCCGCCTTTCCCTCCGCCTGCGGCAAGACCAACTTCGCCATGCTCATCCCGCCTGCGCCGTTTCGCGACAAAGGCTGGAAGATCTGGACTGTCGGCGACGATATCGCGTGGATCAAGCCCGATGCCAACGGCCGCCTGCACGCGATCAATCCCGAGGCCGGTTTCTTCGGCGTCGCTCCCGGCACCTCCGACAAGACCAATCCCAATGCGATGGTCGCGTTGTCCAAGAACACCATCTTCACCAACGTCGCGCTCACGCCCGAGGGCGGCGTGTGGTGGGAGGGCATGACCGAGACTCCGCCCGCCGAGCTGATCGACTGGCAGGGCAATCGCTGGACGCCGGCCATCGCGAAGGAAACCGGCGCCAAGGCCGCGCATGCCAACGCCCGCTTCACCGCACCGGCCTCGCAATGCCCGACGATCGATCCCGCTTGGGAAAGCCCGGAAGGCGTGCCGATCTCGGCCATCATTTTCGGAGGCCGCCGCGCCACCACGATGCCGCTCGTCTACCAAGCCTTCAACTGGAGCGCGGGCGTTTACACCGGGGCGACCATGGGCTCCGAGATGACTGCGGCCGCCGCCGGCACGATCGGCAAGGTCCGGCGCGATCCGTTCGCCATGCTCCCCTTCTGCGGCTATCACATGGGCGATTATTTCCGCCACTGGATCAAGATGCAGAAGGCGCTCAGCGAGACGCCGCGTATTTTCCATGTGAACTGGTTTCGCAAGGACGCCGACGGACGGTTCATCTGGCCCGGCTTCGGTGACAATATGCGCATCCTCAAATGGATCGTCGACCGCGCCCGCGGTCGGGCCCTTTCGAAGGAAACGCCCATCGGCTGGCAACCGCGTTACGATGACATCGATTGGACCGGGTGCGGTTTTTCCCGTGACCAATTCGACGCCCTCCAGGCGGTGGACCGCGCCGCCTGGCGCGTCGAGGTGATGGGACACGAGGAACTCTTCCTCGACCTGCACGATCACCTGCCGAAGGAGATGGTCTACGAGCGCGAGCTCCTGATCTGCCGCCTGTAACGGGCTGCAACCAACATTTCGCACGCGTCAAGTGGGGCGCGTGCGGATGAACGAACGCACGCAGGGTGGGTCGTGGGGCCCGCCCTGCTTTCGTTTTATCGAAGGGGAAATCGCGGGGATTTCCCGCTTCGCGGTCGCATCAACCGGCCGCGGGCCGGCGGCGGACGTCAGCGGAGGTTGTGCTCGATGGCGTCGTAGAGGGCGCGCGAGTTGGCCTTGCTGCCGGTCGTACCCCAGCGAATCTTCAGCAGCGTCTGGCGGCTGTTCACCTCCGCGATGTCGACGGTCACCTTCTGGTCGTTGCGGGCGCGCGCTTCCAAGTGCGCGTCGTAGGTGTTGAGGGTCGCCTTGGTCTGGTAGAGATCGAGATCCTTGAACGCCTTCTGCGTCGCGTTGAAGGTGACGGGCGCGGTGGTGTTGACCACCATCTGAAACTGGCCGAGCTCGTAAACCGCCTGGGTGTCGCCGGTCGCATCCAGATTGACCGTGCTACAGCCGGGAAGGACGAGCGCGGCGGTCGTGGCGAGAAGGGCGGGGAAAAGGATGCGGATTTTCATGCGGATGCGGAAAAGGTGATGTCGAGACCGCAAAGTAGCCGGGCGGTTCGCCATGTCACCGTGAAAACGCGCCTCCTCTTGTTTCCGTGTTTGCGGAGAGGCCGCCCCTTCCCTTATCGCTGTGGGCCTATGGCCAAGCCCCTTGTCGGTATCATTATGGGAAGCGCCTCCGATTGGGAGACGATGCAGCACGCCGCGCAGACGCTCAAGGCGCTGGGAATCCCCTGCGAAAACCATGTCGTCAGCGCCCACCGCACACCCGACAAAATGGTCGACTACGCCAAGTCCGCCGAAAAACGCGGGCTCAAGGCGATCATCGCCGGCGCCGGCGGTGCCGCCCACCTGCCGGGAATGACGGCCGCCTTCACCGCGCTGCCCGTGCTCGGCGTTCCCGTCGAGTCGCATGCGTTGAAGGGAATCGATTCACTTTACTCCATTGTGCAGATGCCCGGCGGCATTCCGGTGGCGACCTTCGCCATCGGCAAGGCCGGTGCGATCAACGCCGCGTTGTTCGCCGCCGCCATTCTCGCCACCGGCGGGGATAAGAAGGCCAAGCAAGCCTTGGCCGCCTTCCGCGAGAAGCAGACCGCCACGGTCTTGGACGCGAAGCTCCCGTGATTTGACCGGGGAAAACGAAAGGGAACGGAGAGTTTGACCAAGGCGCATCCGCTCTCTGTCCTCTCCCTTTTCTTCCCGTAAAATGATCCAGCCCGGTAAAACCATCGGTGTCCTCGGCGGCGGCCAGCTCGGCCGCATGTTTGCCCACGCGGCGGAGCGTCTTGGCTATCGCGTGCACATCTATGAGCCGATGGCGGACGGGCCCGCCGGTGAGGTTTCCGCCCGCGAGGTCAATCAGTCCTACACCAACGTCGAGGCGCTCACTGCTTTCGTCCGCGACTGCGACGTGGTCACCTACGAATTCGAAAACATCCCCGTCGAGCCGCTCTGGAAAATCGAGAATCTCGTCCCACTTCATCCGCACTGGAGTGTGCTGGAAACCTGTCAGAACCGCATGCGGGAGAAAACCTGGCTGCGCAAAAACGGCTTCCCCCACGTGCCCTTTGCCGAGGTCGAGGCGGGCGACGATCTCGCCGCCGCCATCCGTCGCGTGGGCCTGCCCTGCGTGGTGAAGACCGCCGACTTCGGTTACGACGGCAAAGGCCAGATCAAGGTTTCCGACGAAGCGTCGCTGGCCAAGGCCGTTGCGGCGTTTGCCCGGCAGCGCTGCGTCATCGAGAAATTCATCGATTTCAAATGCGAGCTGTCCGTCCTCGTCGCGCGCGGCAGCACCGGCGAGGTGAAGGTGTTTCCGGTCGCGGAAAACATCCACACCCGCCACATCCTCGATTTTTCAATCGTGCCCGCGCGCGTGCCGGATGCCGTTCGCACGGAGGCGGAAAAGCTCGGCCTCGCCATCGTGGAGAAACTGAACGTCGTCGGCCTGCTCGCCATCGAGCTGTTCCTCACGGACCGCGGAGAGATCCTGGTGAACGAACTCGCCCCGCGCCCGCACAACTCCGGCCACTGGTCGCTCGACGCCTGCGCGACCTCGCAGTTCGAGCAACACGTGCGCGCCGTCTGCGGTCTGCCGCTTGGCGACGTCTCGATTCTTTCTCCCTCGGTGATGGTTAACATCCTCGGCGACGCTTGGAAATGGCAAGGCGAGGAACTGGTCGGCGACGCCAACTGGGCGGCCATCCTCGCGCATCCCCGGGCCAAGCTGCACCTCTACGGGAAAAAAGAGCCGCGCCTCGGCCGCAAGATGGGGCATTTCACCGTGACTGCCGCCACCGCGGACGCCGCGTTGGACTTGGCTCGGGAATTGAAGGCACGACTGTAAGCAGCCGCGCCGGTTAGCGCCTCGGGGTTTCCCAT
This sequence comes from Verrucomicrobiota bacterium, assembly GCA_019510185.1. GTDB lineage: Bacteria > Verrucomicrobiota > Verrucomicrobiia > Opitutales > Opitutaceae > Rariglobus. Next base: position 24,567 of record JAEKKV010000016.1, read on the forward strand.
GGGAAAATCTGCGCCCGGCACGCTTGGACGGGTTGCGTGACGCCGGTTCCTGGATAGTCTGGCACCCATGAAGGCGCGCGACTCTCGACTCCCGGATTCGCCTTTCAACTCGCCGACGGTGATGAAGGCGCGGGCGTTGTTCATGCTTCAATTTGTGGCGCTGATCGGCGGCTTGATGAGCGCCGAGGCGGCGATGGCGGAGCACGCGTGGCGACTGGCCGGATGCAGTGTTTTGTGTTTCGCCCTGATGATCGGAGTTCGCCGCTTCCTGCGCCGCACCGAGCAATGGGAAACCTGCGTCGACGGACTGAACCGGTCCTTTGCCCGCGCGGATCCCTGGCCCGACCAGGAGGAGAGCAGCGTGCGGCTTATGCAGCTCCTGGACCGTCTGGATGCGATGGAGCAGGACCGCGGTCGTCCGGAATTTGATTTATGGGCACTGCAAGAACTGCGGCACGAAATCGCCGGCCTCGTGAAAACGCATCCAGCGCTTGCGAGCCTCGTCAACGAGCGGTAGCCACCGTGTCAGCCCTCGCCTTGGGCGGCTTGGGAAAAACCAGCGAAATCTCGTCCCGGTTTGCGGCGAGGTGCAGATCGGGGAATCCGCTTTTCAGCGCCGGTGCGCCGAGTGTGCGTCGCTGGCGTACGGGCCAGTTTTTCGGTCGTAGCGCGACGACTCCATCGGTCAGCACGACGTGGCTCACGGCGATTTCGCCGACTCCCCGCAAGGCGATCCGGAGCGGCCGCGTCGGATCTTCGAGCGACACGGAAAACTCCCGGCGCAGGTTCGCGCGCGGCCGTGCGGCCGTGGCGCGGAACTCGATGGTGAAACGCTCGGCCAGGATCGTCCAGGAACCATCGTTGGTCTGCTGCTCGACGAGAATTTTTTGAAGGGCAGGCGCGAAGTTATGGACGGAAAAACTGAGCTGCCAACGGCCCTGCATGGGTGCGGCCTCGAAGACGCGCGCGGGGTTTTTCGCGGCGGCGGCGAGCCAGCGACGCCAAGCGCGCAAACGCTCGGCGTCGCGCTGGAGAATCTGCTCGTTGGGCGAAGTGATCTTGGGATCGCGGGTGCGCCGCCACATCGCGCGCGCGGCGGTGCGCCCGGCACGAAGCCGCTGCGCAAACGCACCGGCCGCCCCCCGGGCCTCAGTCAAGTAATCATTGACTGATGGGCTTTCGCCGCGGGCGTGGAGGCGGCGGAGTTTTTGGATGAGGTGTGCGGCGGTGCGGAGGAAGGACTCGCGTTCGGCGAGGTAGGCGTTGAGGGCTGCGCTGGCGGCAAAGGGCGCGGGGAGGTTTTTCTGGTGCGCGCGACGGTCAAAAAAACGTGCGCTGCGAGCGGCGCGGATCGGGCCTTCAGGGCCGCCGGCGGCATCCCAGCGGTCGTTCAGCTCCCATTTGGCGTAACCGGCGAAAGCGTGTTCGTCGCAACGCAGGGCGGCGCGGGCGGCTTCGAGTGCGCCGGATTTTCCGAAGACACGTGCGAAGCCTTTGGCGAGCATGCCAATGTTGTCGTCAATCTGCGGATCGAGCCAGAGGCAGGCCGCGGCGGCATCGACGACGGTGGTCATCTCGAGCGTGAGGCGGTTGGGCTCCCAGCTCGTGACGAGAAAGCCCTCCGCGCCAACGTGGTGGCAGCGTTTCCACCAAGAGCGCAGGTTGCCGAGGCGATCGGCGAAGACGGGGAGGGGCTCGTAGCGAAAGGAGCCGTTCATCGGGCAGCCCCAGTAGGCGATTTCCCGGGCGCGCAGCGCCGGAGCGAGGTCGTATTCGGCGAAGTTGAACAGCTCGACGCGCGGATGACGCTTGAACGGATAATAATACCAGTCGTAGGCGGTCAGGCCGCGCGGGAGACGGGGAATCGCTTCGGGGAGGAGGGCGAGCATGTCAGCCCAGATGCCCATGCGCAGTCCGTGCGGCCGGACGAGTTCATGCAGGCGGCCGACGTAGCGGGCAAAATGTTCCGCGAGGCCGAAGCGGGCGATCTCGGCACGGCTGAGCGGGTGTTTGCCGAGATGAAAGGATTCGTCGAGACCGACGTGAACTTTGCCCGCGGTGCAAAAGGGCGCCATGTCGCCGATCAGCTTGGCGGCGATTTCCAAGGTGCACGGATGAAGCGGGCAGAGCTGGCCGCGCTCAAGGGGCGAACCGTCGGGGGCGCGGAGTTCGTTGAGGTCGCGCAGCGCCGGGGTCTTGATGAGATATTGGGTGTGCCCGAGCAGATTGACGATCGGCACGACCTTGATGCCGGCGCGAGTGGCGGCGGTGACAAGTTTCTCGAACTCGCGGGTCGTGTAGGCGTCGGCGCGGGCGACGTCGGGGAGGCTGGGGTAGGCGACGGCGTCTTCGAGGTGGAGATAGAGTTCGTTATAGCCCCAGTCGGCGTAGCGGGGGAGCTGCGCGAGAAGAAAGTCGAGCCGTTCGGTCTGGCGGGCGAGGTCCCATTGGAAGGCGCGGATCATCTGGGCACAAAAAAGCCGGACTTGCGTCCGGCTTGGAAGAGCAAACGTGCGGAACGGCTTAGCCGCGCTTTTGCGCGATGAGCTGCTCGAGCTTCACGATGTCGGCGGAGAACAGGCGGATGCCTTCGGCGGTCTTCTCCGTGGCCATGGCGTCTTCGTTGAGGGCGAAGCGGAAGGCTTTCTCGTCGAAGGAAACCTTCGTGAGGTCGGCGGAGGCGGCCTTGGCCGGGTCGAGCTTGCGCGCGAGGGGGGCGGTGGAGGCCTTGAGTTCGGCGAGAAGCGGAGGAGCGATGGTGAGGAGATCGCAGCCGGCCAGCTCGATGATTTCGCCGGTGTTGCGGAAGGACGCACCCATGACCTCGGTCTTGTAGCCGAATTTTTTGTAGTAGGTGTAGATTTGGGTGACGGAGATCACGCCGGGATCGGCGGCGCCGACGAAATCCTTGCCGGTCGTTTTCTTGTGCCAGTCGAGGATGCGGCCGACGAAGGGCGAGATGAGGGTGATCCCGGCCTCGGCGCAGGCGACGGCCTGGGCAAAGGAGAAGAGGAGGGTCAGGTTGCAGTGGATACCTTCCTTTTCGAGGATCTCGGCGGCCTTGATGCCTTCCCACGTCGAGGCGATCTTGATGAGGACGCGTTTGCGATCGATGCCGGCTTTTTCGTAGAGGCCGATGATCTCATGGGCCTTGGCTACGGTGGCGGCGGTGTCGAAGGAAAGGCGCGCGTCAACTTCGCTGGAGACGCGGCCGGGGACGATCTTGAGGATCTCGAGGCCGAAAACCACGAGGAGGCGGTCGATGATCTGGGGAAGGGAGGCGGAAGCGCCGGCGTCCTTGATGGCTTGGTCCACGAGCGGGGCGTAGGCGGGCATCGCGGCCGCCTTCAGGATGAGCGACGGGTTGGTCGTCGCATCGCGGGGCGCGAATTCCTTCATGCTTACGAAGTCGCCGGTGTCGGCGACCACCGTGGTGAACTGCTTCAGCTGGTCGAGTTGGTTGGACATAGGAACAAAAATTAAAAGAGGTCCCATCCGACCTGATCCCGGCGGCGTTGTCACGCCTTGTCCCTGCGCGATCTTTGCAAAAAATTACTCAACCAGATGAGCGCGGTTGCTTCGTCTTGGAAATCTCCATCGAGTTGCGCCTCGAAGGCGGTATCCAAGATTTCCCTGAAGCCGGGGCCGGCGGGCAGCCCGGCTGCGAGCAGATGCCGGCCCAGCAGAATGGGGCGCGGCGCGGTGTTTTCCAGGGCCAGGGCGAGGGAGCGTGCGCGCAGTTTGTCGATCAGCGCATGGGTTTCCGGAGAGTGCAGGGGAGGGCGGCCGAGGCTGTCGGCGGTCATCACGAGGCAAAGGTCGTCGATGGTCGCGGGCGCGAGCTTGCGGGCGAGCCGGCGGACGTGGGTGTCGCTAAAGTCGCCCGTGCCTCCGTGGTGCATCATGTGAAGGACGACCAGCGGTCGCACGCTTTCGGCAAAAGTGTGCGGCGCTCCGATCCGGCGCAAAAACGTTTCCGCCAACGGGCCGCCGGCGGATTCATGACCGGGGCTGACCCAGCGCAACCGCCCGCGTTTTTCGGCCTGATGCGTGGTCTGTGGTTTTCCAAGATCATGGGCCAGCACCGCAAAAAGCAGGACGCGGCGGCGTTCGGGAGAGGCTTCGCGCCAGGCGGGAAGATTGACCAAGGCATCGCAGCAATGCGCGGTGTGGGTGAACACATCGCCTTCCGGGTGCCACTCGGGATCTTGGGCGGTGCCGCGCAGGGCGGCGATTTCGGGGAAATGCACCAGCCAACCGGTTTCCTCTAGCACGGCGAGTCCGCGCGAGGGCTTGGCGGCTTGGGCCGACCACTTGGCCCACTCCCCCCAGATGCGTTCCACCGGGAGTTCGCCATAGGTGTTGAGCATGTTGCGGCACAGCTCGGCGGTTTCGGGTGCCAGGGAGAAATCGAAACGGGCCGCCAGCTGAAACGCCCGCAGCACGCGCAACGGATCTTCCGTGAAGGCCGCGCTGGTATGGCGAAGGATGCGGGCATGGAGGTCGCGCTCTCCGCCATGGGGATCGAACAGTTCACCCGTGAAAGGGTCGCAGGTGATCGCGTTGACCGTGAAATCCCGTCGGGCCGCGGCTTCGGCGTCGCTCAAAGTGGGATCGGGCGACACTTTGAAACCGCGATGTCCGGCCCCGGTTTTGGATTCGCGCCGGGGGAGGCTGAAATCGTACTCAACCGTTCCCAGTCGTAATTTGATCACGCCGAAGCTCTGGCCGACTACATCCGTCGCTCCAAACGGGACCAAGACCCGGTGCAGTTCGTCGAAGTCGACGCCCTGCACCTCGATGTCGAAATCCTTGGGCGTCAGGCCAAGAAGCCAGTCGCGGACGCACCCTCCGGCCAACCGTGGCCGACCGACGCGGCGCACCGCTCTGAGGACGGCGAGAAGATCATCGGGCAGATCCATGGGTTATGCCACGCCTGAGGGAGACTTGAAGCCGCCTACGATAACGCAGCCCCAACCCGCCAGCAAGAAGCCCCCGCCCAGCGGTGTCACCGGCCCGAGCCAATGCGGACCACCCAGCGCCAGCAGATAAAGCGAACCGGAGAACAAGACGATGCCGAGCAACCAGCATCCGCAGGCCCGCGCGGGCCATTTGCCCTCAACGGTCAACCGGCCCGGTGCATTCAGGCTGACGGTCAATGCGGCCACGGCATGAACAAGCTGATAGAGCACAGCTGTTTCCCAAATGGCAGCGGGGCCTGAAACTGCGAGGGTCGCCTTCAGGGCGTGCGCGCCGAACGCACCGAGCGCGACCCCGGTGAAGCCTGCCAGCCCGGAGAAAAACAGCCATTTTTTCATGGTGGGGAGACGTTTAGTGGAATTTGCGGGGAACACCACCGGCTTTTAGGGGACTGCGTCAGGCCGGCATGCGGAGAGTCCGCTGGGTTACATTTGAGTAAAGACTTGAAGTTTATTCAGTAATTCTTTGCATACCGGCACGCCGATTCAATCGGCGGACCTCAGAAACTACAGAACTACAAGAACTACCATGAAAAAGATCGCCCTCACCCTCGCCGTCTTCGCGGCAGGTTACTCCGCTCAAGCGGCTGACGCTACCGTTGCCGCTCCGAAGCCCGCCTACACCGTCACCACCGATTTCACGTATGCCAGCGAATACGTGTTCCGTGGCCAGAAGCAGAGCAACTCCACCTTCCAAGCTTCGGCTGAAGTCGGTTACACCAACTTCTACGCCGGCGTCTGGACGAACCAGCCCCTCCGTAACGAAGCCAACGAAGTCGACCTCTATCTCGGCTACAGCTTCCCTCTCCAGAATGACTGGAAGATCGATGCTGGCGTGACCTCCTACAACTATGCCGAAGGCACGACCCTCGCCGGCAAGAGCGGCCTGTCCACCTACGAGACCTACGTCGGTCTCACCGGCGGCAGCATCTCTGGCTTCACCCCTTCCGTCTACGGCTACTATGACTGGAAGCTCGACAACTACACCCTTCAGGCCTCCGTCGGCTACAGCCTCCCCGTGAAGCAGATCGGCACCTCGCTCGATTTCGCCGTCACCTATGGCTACAGCGCCAACACCGGCCGTTATTTCACGAACAAGGCTCCTGGCTCCTACTGGGGCGCCGGCGTGACCGTTCCCTACAAGCTCGCTCCCAACGCCACCCTCACCGGCGGCCTGCAGTATGCCGGCAACGACGAAGACACCACGGCGGCTGGCTTCGGCGAACACTACAAGCTGTACTACACGATCGGCCTGACCCTCGGCTTCTAAGCTGAGTTCAGCCGCCCTCGTCTGGCAGCCTTCAACCCGTCTCCGCTTCACCGCGGGGCCGGGTTTTTTATTCACAAAGCAAAACAGGGGTTGACAGCCCTCCTTCAAGCCCTAGCAATTCGACCCCTTTTCCCATGAAAACGTTCCTCGCCAAAAAAGAGACCGTGCAACCCAAGTGGCATCTTATCGATGCCGAGGGCGTGGTCCTTGGCCGTCTCGCAGTCAAAGCCGCCAACCTGATCCGCGGCCGTCACAAAGCTTCCTACACCCCCAGCGTCGATACCGGTGACTTCGTTGTCATCATCAACGCCGAGAAGGTCGTCCTCACCGGCAAGAAGGAAGAGCAGAACAAGTTCATGTTCTTCTCCGGTTTCGTCGGTGGCGAGAGCTACAAGACGATGGAGCAGATGCGCAAAAAGAACCCTGCGTTCATCATCGAGCACGCCGTCAAAGGCATGCTGCCCAAGAATCGCATCGCCCGCACCATGCTGACCAAGCTCCGCGTGTTTGCCGGCCCGACCCACACCCACGAGGCGCAAAGCCCCGTCAAGACCTCCGTCTGATTACCATGAGCGTCGAAAAAGTCATTTTCCTCGGCACCGGCCGCCGCAAGTCCTCCACCGCCCGCATCCGCCTCTCTGAAGGCACGGGCAAGCTCGTTGCCAACGGCAGCGACTTCGAGAGCTACTTCACGCACGAGAATTTCGCCAAGCAGGCCTACCGGCCCCTCCTCACGGTTGAGCTGCGCGAAAAGATCGATGTCGAAGCCAATGTTTCCGGCGGCGGCGTCGCCGGCCAGGCCGGTGCGGTTGCCCACGGCATCGCCCGCGCCCTCCAGAAGCTGAATCCCGAACTCCGCGCGGCCCTTAAAAAGGCCGGTCACCTCAAGCGTGACCCCCGCGAGAAGGAACGCAAAAAGCCCGGCCAGCCCGGCGCCCGCAAGCGCTTCCAGTTCTCCAAGCGCTAAGCTGTCAGGAACGTTTTTCAAAACAAAGCCGCCCTTCGCGAGAGGGCGGCTTTTTCGTGTCCCTTTTAAAGTAGACGCGGCGTCCCGCCGCGTTTCAGAGAGGAAAATGCGGCAAGATGCCGCATCTACTTTGAGGACACTCAGCTCCGGTAATCGGCGTTTTCGCTCACGTATTCGTGAGTGAGATCGCCGCCGAAAACCACGGCGCCGGCGTCTCCACTGCCGAGGATGACTTCGATTTCCACGCAGCGTTCATGCGGCGGAAAATCGATTGGCGCGGTGAACACGCCGTCGGCGCCCGGCTTGCTGGCGTAGAGCTCCGCGCCTTTCAGGTGCACGACGAGCGCGTTTTCCTTTTCCGGATTCAACTGAAACGCGCCGTTCGCGAAAATCTCGATGCCGCCGATGCTCGCGCGGAGTTTCGAGAGATCGGCGTCCGGCGCGTGCGCGCCCACGTGTTTGCCGATCGCCTGCACGAGGCGGCCGACGTTGGGATCGTTGCCGGCGACCGCGCATTTGAAAAGCGGGGCGTTGACGATCGCTTTGCCGAGCGCGCAGGCGAGTTCCGGACTCGCGGCATTCTTGACCTGCACACGAATGACATGGCGCACGCCTTCGCCGTTGCGCACCACGTCCTCGGCGAGATCACGGCACACTTGGGTGAGGATCTGTTCAAACGCCGCCAGGTCCGTACACGGCACCCGGCCGGAGGAAACGAGCACGACCGTGTCCGACGTGCTGGTGTCGCTGTCTACGCTGATGCGGTTGAACGACGCGTCCACCGCGCGTTTCAGGGTCGTCCGCAGTCCGTCACGCGGAATGGCGAGGTCGGTCAGAATGTAAACGAGCATCGTCGCCATGTTTGGCTCGATCATGCCCGCGCCCTTGGCGATGCCCACGATGCGGCCCTGGCCGAGCGCGGCGCCGCGAACCTTGGGATAAAGATCGGTTGTCACGATGCCCTCGGCGGCGGGGAGCACCGAGCCGGCGGCGAGCGACCCGGTCGCCTGCGGCAGACCGGCGATGATCGCGTCGACCGGCAGGCCCCAGCCGATCACGCCGGTGGAGCTCGGCAACACCGCGGTGGCGGGAAGCCCGAGCAGGCGGGCGGTCTCGGCGCAGATGCGTTCGGCGGCATCGACGCCGCCGGGGGCGCACACATTGGAGATTTTGTTGTTAACGATGATCGCCCCGAGCGCCGGCTCGTCCAAGCGGCGGCGGCCGACGATCACGGGGGCGCCGGGAAAGGCGTTTTTCGTGAACATCGCGGCGAAATCCGCCGTCGGGCGGTCGAGCGCGATGAGCGTGAGCGTCATCTTTGCCGGCTTGGGCGCCTCCTTGGGCAGAAAATCGAAGCGCGTCGTGCCGACGCGAAAGCCGAGCGGAAGCGCGGCCTGGGTGGCGAGCCAAGCGCGGTGTTCCGCGCGGGAGGAAAACGTAAGAGCGGTGCTGGGCACACGTTCACAAGTGCCGGAGCGTCGCGCGGAGTGAAGCCGATTCTTCGCGCGCGGCTCGGCGGTTGTGTGAATTTGCCACCGGCGCGTGAAATAAGGATGGAAATGCGGGGGCCGCGTGATTTACCCCTAGTGACCCAATATCGCCTAGTGAACGTCACAGAAATCACCACCAAGGCCAAGGTGCTCCTGGAAGCCCTGCCTTACATTCAAGATTTTCGCGGTTCGACTTTCGTCGTGAAATACGGCGGAAGCTTCATGGATGATCCCGACCCCGCCGTGCGCAACCGTGTTGCCTACGACATCGCGTTCCTCGCCGCCGTCGGCATTAACGTCGTCGTCGTTCACGGCGGCGGCAAGGCCATCACCAAGGCCATGGAGTCATCCGGCTTGAAGTCGCAATTCGCTCCGAACGGCATGCGCATCACCGACGCCGCCACGGTTGAGATCGTCAAGAAGACGCTCGACGAAATCGTCAACAAGGACGTGTGCGACGCCATCGCCCTCGCCAACGCGAAGCCGAAGGGTCTCCCCGGCGACAGCGTGCTCGTCTGCGAGAAACTCCTTGTCGACGACAACGGCGACCCGGTCGATCTCGGCTATGTGGGCGAAGTCACCGAGGTGAAGGTGAAGCTTATCAAAAAGGAAATCGCCGACGGTTACGTGCCGGTGATCTCGCCGGTGGCCGAGGGGTTCGACGGCAAGCCTTACAACGTCAACGCCGACCTCGTCGCCGGCCGCGTGGCCAGCGCCCTCCGCGCCCGCCGGTTGGTTTACATGAGCGACGTCCCCGGCCTGCTCGCGAATCCGCCCGCCGCCGAGTCCCTTATTTCCACGCTCAAGGTTTCCCAAGTCGATGACCTCAAGAAAAAGGGCGTTATCGACAAGGGCATGCGTCCGAAAGTCATGAGTGCCGTCCGCGCCTTGCAAGAGGGCGTGCAGCGGGTCCACTTCATCGATGGCCGCCTGCCGCATTCGCTGCTGCTGGAGATTTTCACCGACACGGGTATCGGCACGGAAATCGTGCACGGTTGAACATGAGCCAGCCCGAGATCACCCGCGCCAGCACGGCCGATTTGTACGACGCGCATGTGCTGAAAAACTACGGACGCCCCGCGCTTACGTTGGTGCGGGGCCGCGGCTCGCTCGTCTGGGACGACCAGGGGCGGCAGTTTCTCGATTTCACCTCGGGTATCGCGGTGAGCGCGCTCGGCCACTGTCATCCGCATTGGGTTGCCGCGGTGCAGCGTCAGGCGGGCGAGCTCATTCACACCAGCAATCTGTTTCGCAATCCCAACCAGGGGGAGCTTGCGCGCCGTTTGGTCGGCCAGGCGGGTCCCGGCCGGGTTTTCTTTTGCAACAGCGGGGCCGAGGCCAACGAGGGCCTGCTCAAGCTCGCGCGCCTGCACGGGATGAAAAAGGCCGGTGGCGAAGAGGGTAAAATTTACAAGGTGATCTGCGCGAAGAGCGCGTTCCATGGTCGCACGTTCGGCGGCATGAGCGCCACGCCGCAGGAGAAAATCCAAAAGGGCTTCCGCCCGCTCGTGCCGGGGTTCGCGTTTGGCGAACTCAACAACCTGGCCTCGTTCGAGGCGTTGGTGGACGACCAGACGGCGGCGATTTTTGTCGAAACGATCCAAGGCGAGGGCGGCGTGAATCCAGCCACGCCGGAGTTTTTGCTCGGCCTGCGGGACTTGTGCAACCGTCGCGATCTGCTCCTCATGCTCGACGAGGTGCAGTGCGGCGTCGGCCGCACGGGAAAGTTTTTTGCCTACGACCACGCCGGAATCCGCCCCGATGCGATCGGCATGGCCAAGGGACTCGGCGGCGGTTTCCCCATCGGCGCGATCTGGGTGGGTGAAAAGGCGGCCGATCTTTTCCAACCGGGCATGCACGGCACCACGTTTGGCGGCACGCCACTCGCGTGCGCCGCGGCGCTCGCCGTGCTCGATGTGATCGAAAAGGAGCGCCTGCTGGAGAAAGTGACAGTCAACAGTGTGCCGTGGATCGCCTCGCTCCGGGCACTCGCCAACGACTTTCCCTCGCAGGTGCTGGGCGTACGGGGCTGCGGATTCATGGTGGGCCTCCAGCTGGTGAATGATCCTGCGCCCACGATCGGCGCATTGCGCGAAGCGGGTCTGTTGGCGCCTGCGGCCGGTGGCAACGTCATCCGTCTCCTGCCCCCGCTCACGGCCACGCCCGAAGAGCTCGCGCGGTCGGTGGAGATCATCCGGGCGGTTCTCGTCGCCCAATCATAACATTCCGGTGCGTATTTTGCTCTCGTAGGGGGGCGGTCGAAGCCTTAGGCATGGCCGCTTCATTTTTCCATGAAGCACTTCCTCAAAGAAACGGACTTCAAGCCGCATGAAGTGGCCGAAGTTTTCGCGCTGGCCCGGGACCTCAAGCAAAAGCGCGGACGGCACACGCCGCCGGTGCTTCAGCAGCAGACGTGGGCGCTCATTTTCTCGAAGTCCAGCACCCGCACGCGCGTTTCCTTCGAGGTCGGTGTCCACGAGTTGGGCGGCAATCCGCTTTTCCTCAATAAAAACGACATCCAGCTCGGCCGGGGCGAATCCGTCGAGGACACCGCGCGCGTGCTGTCCCGTTTCGTGCACGGCCTGATCGTGCGCACCTACGACCACGGCGAAGTCGAGCGGCTTGCCGCCTCCGGCACCATTCCGGTGATCAATGCGCTCACGGATTTCCTGCATCCCTGCCAGATCTACACCGATGCGTTCACCATGGCCGAGCGTTGGGCGCCCAAGGGTGGCGAGCTGCTGGCCTCGCTGAAGGGTCGCAAGATCGCGTTCCTTGGCGATACCGCCTGCAACATGGCGAACTCGTGGATCCTCGGCGCGAATCTCTTTGGCATGAAGATCTCGCTCGCCGGCCCCAAGGGCTTCGAGCCTTCCGCCGAGTTCAACGCGCTTCTCGCGAAGGAGGGCTACGCCGGCGGCTATCAGTTCACGACCGACCCGTTCGAGGCGGTGAAGGACGCCGATGTGGTTTACACCGACGTATGGGTCAGCATGGGCAAGGAGGAGGAGACGAAGCAGCGCATCGCGCAGATGGCGCCCTATTCCGTCACCGCCCCGCTTTTTGCCGCCGCCAAGCCGGACGCGCTCTTCATGCACTGCCTGCCGGCCCATCCCGGCGAAGAAGTGAGCCAGGAAGTTTTGGATAATCCACGTTCCATCATCTTCGACCAGGCGGAGAACCGCCTGCACGTGCAGAAGGCCATCATGGCCATGCTCGCCCAGCAGCCCCGCGCCTGATTTCGCTTCATTTTTCCATCTATGAAAATCGTCCTCGCATACTCCGGTGGCCTCGACACCTCGGTCATCGTCAAGTGGCTCAAGGAAACTTATGACGCCGAGATCGTCACCTTTGCCGCCGACGTCGGCCAGGAGGAGGAACTCAAGGGCCTCGACAAGAAGGCCAAGAAGACCGGCGCCTCCAAGCACTACACCCTCGATCTCGTCGAGGAATTCGCGAAGGACTACATCTACCCGATGATCCGCGCCAACGCGATCTACGAGGGCCAGTATTACCTCGGCACCTCCATCGCGCGTCCGCTCATCGCCAAAGCGCAGGTGGACATCGCCCGCAAGGAAAAGGCCGACACCGTCGCCCACGGCGCCACCGGCAAGGGCAACGACCAGTGCCGTTTCGAGCTCACCTACATGGCGCTCGCCCCCGATCTCACGATCATCGCTCCGTGGAAGATGGAAGAGTACCGCGCGTTGTTCCCCGGCCGCGCCGAGATGATCGCCTACTGCGCCGAGCACAAGATCCCCGTCGAGGCCTCGCTCAAGAAGCCCTACTCGATGGATCGCAACCTCCTTCATATTTCCTACGAGGCCGGCATCCTTGAGGATCCTTGGTTCGACCCGACCACGCCCGAGAACAAGGGCATGTTCAAGCTCTCCGTCTCGCCCGAGGACGCGCCGGACAAGCCCGAGTACGTCGAGCTCGACTTCGTGAAGGGCGACTGCGTCGCCGTGAACGGCAAGAAGCTCACCCCCGGCCAGGTGCTCAAGACTCTCAACAAGCTCGGCGGCAAACATGGCATCGGCCGCGTCGATCTCGTGGAAAACCGCTTCGTCGGCATGAAGAGCCGCGGCGTCTATGAGACCCCGGGCGGCACCATCCTCATGCAGGCCCACCGCCAGGTGGAGTCGCTCACGATGGACCGCGAAGTGTTGCACCTGCGCGACGGCCTCATTCCGAAGTACGCCGAACTCGTTTACAACGGTTTCTGGTTCGCACCCGAGCGCGAGGCCCTGCAGGCGCTGGTGGACGAGAGCCAGAAGTTCGTCACCGGCACCGTCCGTCTCAAGCTCTACAAGGGCAACATCATCACCTGCGGTCGCAAATCCAAGTATTCGCTTTACGATGACAAGATCGCCTCGATGGAAGGCGTGAAGAGCTGGTACAACCAGAGCGACGCGACCGGCTTCATCCGCCTCAACGGTCTCCGCCTCCGTGCGCGCAATCTCGCCCAGGGCGGCCCCAAGATCTGATCCCGTTGGCTTTCCGCAAGGGCGCGTCCTTTTCCGGACGCGCCTTTTTTATGGCCAGCCATGGCGTTTCTGAAGCGGTTAAAAACAACGTTATCTGTTTGAGGTTATCTGGTTGAGTCTTATCCGGATAAAATTTTGAACGTTTTTATGTCCATCCGCGTCTTGCCTGCGCCGCCGGCATGGTTAGCGTCCGCCTCTTTCATGCTTCGCTTTCTCGGCAAACATACCCTGGCAACGGCTTATGAACTCGGCGACTTCGCCCTGTTCACAGGTCGGTCGTTCAGCGCGGCGGTCGGCTCGCGCAAGCTGGGGCGCCGCGTGGTGCGTGCGGTTTACGAGCAGGGCGTGCGTTGCGTGCCGGTGATCCTGATCGTCGGCCTTTTTACCGGTCTGGTGCTCGGTCTTCAGGGCTATTACGTCCTCAACAAATTCGGCTCGGCCGGCCTGCTGGGCACACTGGTTTCCCTGACGCTGGTACGGGAGCTCGCGCCGGTGCTGGCGGCGCTTATGATCGTCGGCCAGGCCGGATCGGCGCTCGCCGCCGAACTCGGCATCCAGCGCAACAGCGAGCAGATCGACGCCTTGGAGACGATGGGCGCGAGCGTGCACGCCTACCTGATCTCACCGCGCCTGATCGCCGCGTTGCTGGTGTTTCCCATCCAGACGGCGTTTTTCACCCTCATCGGTCTGCTCGGCGGATTTCTTTCCGGCTCGGTCGTGCTGGCGCTTCAGCCGGGGGTGTACTGGTCGGCGGTTTACCGCGCGGTGCAACCGCAGGATGTGCGCGAATGCCTGATCAAGGCCGTGGTCTTTGGCCTGCTGACCGTCGCGATCTGCGCTTACAACGGCTTCAACGCCCACCGGCGCAAATCCTCCACCGGCGCGCGCGCCGTGAGTGCTTCCACCACCCGGGCGGTCGTCTTCTCCAGCATCATCGTCCTCGCGGCCGACTACGCCATCACTTCGCTGCTGGTTTGAACATGTCCACCGCCCCTTCCTCCGACCTCTTTCTTGACGTTCGAGCCGTGCACAAGCGTTTCGGCGAAAACGTCGTGCTCGCGGGTGTGGATCTCGCCGTGCCTCACGGCAGCGTGGTCACCGTGCTGGGCAAGAGCGGTACGGGCAAATCCGTCTTCCTCAAGTGCCTTGCCGGCATCGTGACGCCCGACAGCGGCGAAATCCGTTTCGCCGGCCGGTCGCTCGACGCCGACGACGCGGTCTGCCGGGCGGAGTTTCGCCGCCGCTGCAGCTATCTGTTTCAAAACAACGCGCTGCTCGACTCGATCACCGCGTTGGAAAACGTCGCCCTGCCGCTTGAGCAGACCACGCAGATTCCCAATCGCGAGATTCGCGAGCGCTGCCTGGAGGCCTTGCGCCAGCTCGATCTCGAAAAGCATCGTGACCGCTACCCCAGCCAGCTTTCCGGCGGCATGCAGAAGCGTCTGGCGCTCGCCCGCGCGATCGTCACCCGGCCCGAACTCGTGCTGTTTGACGAGCCCACCGCGGGCCTCGACCCGCTGCGCCGCAATGCGGTGTTCGAGATGATCGTGAAATACCAGCGCCAGTTCGGCTTCACTGCGGTGCTGGTCACCCACGATTTGCCCGAGGCGCTTGCCGCCAGCGACCAAGTGGCGTTGCTTGACCGAGGCAGCATGCGCTTTCAGGGAACGCCCGCGGCTTTCAACGCATCCAACGATCCCACCGTCCGCGCCTTTCGAGACAGCACCGACGCCCTGAAAGAAAGCATTGCGGCTCTCCGTCGCGGTGAAAACGTGAATACAGAAAACGATTTATGAAGCAGTCCAAACTGGAACTGATTGTCGGCGCGTTCGTCCTCGCCGGACTGATCGCCGTGGGTTACCTCGCCCTCAAAATAGGCGCCGGCTCCCTTGTGGGGACGGATACCTATCTGATGCGGGCGCGATTCTCCAACAGTGGCGGACTCAACCCTGGCAGCAACGTCGTCATCGCCGGCGTGCCCGTCGGACGCGTGACTGTTGTCACGCTCAACCCCGCCGACTTCAGCGCGCTGGTCGAGTTCCGCCTCGAAAAGGCGGTGAAGCTGCCCGCCGATTCCATCGCCTCGATCAAAACCACGGGACTCATTGGCGACAAATATCTGGCGCTCGCTCCAGGCGGCGACGAGGCGATGCTCGCGCCGGGGACAACCATCACCGAGACCGAGTCTGCGGTCGATATCGAGTCGCTCATAAGCCGCTTTGCCTTTGGCAATGTGGATAAAAAAGAAAGCAAGTAATCCCATGCGCTTCATTCGGCTTTCCTCTCTTTTTGTCATGGCTTGCGCCGTTTCCGCGGTCGCCAAGGCCGAGTCCGACCCGCAGCAGGTGCTGCACGGCGCCGTGGATGAAGTGCTCGCCATCGCCTATGACGGCAAGGCGTCCGCCCAGCCGCTTTCTGAGCGGGTGCGGCCGGTGCTGGAAAAATATTTCAACTTCGAGTCAATCACGCGCCGCGCGGTCGGCCCGGGCTGGCGCCAGTTCAAACCCGAACAACAGCAGCGCGCGACGGTCTTGTTCACCGAGCTGGTTATCCGCACGTATGCCGACCGGTTTGAAGTGGGGGACCGGCCCGGTATCACCTACGCGGCTCCGGTCCAGCTTGCTCCCGGCAGGCGCGAACTGCCGACCACCATCGACTATGCCGGCAAGAAATATGCCGTCGCCTATCGCATGGAACTGGTCGGCGGCAACTGGCGCATTTACGACGTGATCATCGAGGGCGTCAGCATGATCGCCAACTACCGCGCGCAGTTCGACGCACTGTCTCAGCAGGGAGGGCCGGACGCCGTCATCCACTCGCTGGAACAGAATCTGAAGCAGGTGGCCGCTAAATGAAATCCCGGTTCTTTTTAGTTTCCCTTCTGCTGCTCGCGTCGGCGGCTTTTTTGCCGGATGCCCCGGCGCAGAATGCGCCTCGCGAGGTCGATCCCGCCTTGGCGGACGAGATGGATGAATATGCCGTCATCCAGGTTTACGACCCCTTGGAGAAATTCAACCGGGGCGTTTTTAAATTCAACGATACGGTCTACAACCATGTTCTCCGACCGGTGTCGCGTGGCTACCAACGGGTGGTTCCGGCGCCGGCCCGGCACGGCCTGAGCAATTTTTTCAGCAACCTGCGTTTCCCCATCCGTTTTGTCAGCGAGCTGCTCCAGGGAAAATTTGGTCGCGCCGGTCGCGAGGCGGAGCGGTTTTATGTCAATACCGTCGCCGGCTTGGGCGGATTCATTCGCATCTCGGACGACGTGCCGGCGCTGGCCAATCTTCCGAGCGAAGACCTCGGTCAGACTTTTGGCGTCTGGGGTTTCCATCGCGGTCCGTATCTGGTGCTGCCTCTGCTCGGTCCCGGCACGGTCCGTGATGCGGTGGGCGGAGTGGGCGATTATTTTCTGAATCCCATGCACTGGGATCCGTTCAAGGAAGTGGAGGGTCATCGCTGGTATTGGGACACGGCCTTGCAGACGACGGATACCGTCAATTCCATCCCGGAGCTGCTCGGGATTTACGATGCCGAGCGCAAGGCGGCCCTGGATCCCTATGTCGGGGTGCGCAGCGCCTACATCCAATATCGCGACGCGGCGGTGAAGCAGTAACGCCGGTCACGAGGTTTCGCGTTTGCCAACCGGCGCGCGGGATTTTGTGTCGGGTCATGCGAATCAGCGGCGGAGCAGCGCGGGGCGTCCCGCTTCAAGTACCCAAGGGCGATGTGACGCGTCCGGCGACCGACGGCATGCGCCAGGCCGTTTTTTCCAGTCTTGCGGCGCGTCTGCCCGGGGCGCATTTCGCCGATCTTTTCGCGGGGAGCGGGGCCTACGGGCTGGAGGCTTTCAGTCGCGGCGCGGAGGGCGGCGTCTTTGTCGAAAAAAATCCCAAGGCCGCGGCTTGTATTCGCAAAAATATCACGGCTGTGGCCAAGAGCGCGGGCCGCGGGAGCGACACGTTGCGATTGCAGCCGGTGGATGTGCTCACCTGGGCGCCGGCGGCGGGCGGTCCGCCGGATCTGGTGTTTATCGATCCGCCCTATGAGATCATTGCGGAAGTCGGTCTCGGTCTTTTCTCCCGCATGGCGGATTGGTGGCCGGCCGAGGCCGATCCGGTGGTGGTATTTGAGATGCCGGGAGAGCTGACCTTGGAGCCGCGCGGCTGGACTTGCGTGAAACGTCTCGGGAAAGGCGCCCGCCAGCCGACGGTGGCGTTTTACCGGCGCGCGAGCCTTGCTTAACGATTGAGGATGATCGCGAGCGCGGCGACGACGGCGGTTTCGACGCGCAGCACGCGGGACCCCAAATGGGCGAGGGTAAAGCCGGCGGTGCGCAGGGCGTCGCGGTCCGACGATCCCCAGCCGCGCTCCGGCCCCAGGGCGAGCACGGTTGCCGTTGGCCTTTGCGGTTTGGCGTTTGACGTTTCCGCTCCGAGTGCGGCCGTGGCTTCGTAGTTGTCGAGGGCAAGGCGCGAGGCCGGGGATTCGGGCAAAGCGACGAGAGCGGAGGCGAGCGTCTGCGTCCAGGTGACCTCGGGCAGGCGTGTGTCGAAGGCTTGGGCGGCGCCGGCGAGGCAGTGGCGCCGCCATTCGCCCGAGGTCCAGAGCGTACTGGCGGCGTAGTTGGGGTCGGTGCGTTCGGTGGCGACGAAGTGCAGCCGGGCGACCCCGAGGGTGGTGGCGTCCCGCAGGATGTCGCGCGCGGTTTGTGGGCGGGGCAGACCGATGATCAAGGTGATCGGCGCCGGGGCGGGCGGCAGATGCGTCGGGGTAAAGGCGAAAGAAAGCGCGCTTTCGGTGACGGAGACGAGGGCGGCTTTGCCAAGAGGGCCGTCCACCACGCCGGCATCAAAGGAGTCGCCGGCCTGACGGCGAAGAACCTCCAGAATGTGTTTCGCGCGCGGGTCGGTGCGCGGGAGCGGCGCGGTCAGCTCGGGTGACTCGAAGAGAACGAGGTTCACGCGAGGATCGCGTCGATTCCGGCAAGCTCCTCCGAGGTGAAATCGATGGTCTTGAGGGCGTCGAGGTTGTCCTCGAGCTGGGCGACTTTGCTGGCGCCAATGAGGGCGGTGGTGATGCGTTTGTCGCGCAGCACCCAGGCGAGCGCCATTTGGGCGAGCGACTGGCCGCGCGTTTGGGCGATGGCGTTGAGCTTTTGAATCTTGGCCAGGGTCTCGGGGGTGATGCGATCCGCCTTGAGGAATCCATGGGACTTGGCGGCGCGGGCGTCGTCGGGGATGCCGTTGAGGTAGCGATTGGTGAGCAGGCCCTGGGCGAGGGGGGAGAAGGGGATGCAGCCGAGGCCTTCCTGTTCGAGCACGGCAAGGAGCTCGGGCTCGATCCAGCGGTCGAACATGCTGTAGCGCGGCTGGTGAATCAGGGCGGGCGTGCCGAGCTCGCGAAGGATTTTGGCGGCGCGGGCGGTCTCGGCGGGTTTGTAGTTGGAAAGGCCTACGTAAAGCGCCTTGCCGCTGCGCACCGCGTGGGCGAGGGCGCCCATGGATTCCTCCAACGGGGTGTTCGGGTCCGGCCGGTGGTGGTAGAAAATATCGACGTAATCGAGTCGCAGGCGCTTAAGCGACTGGTCGAGCGAGGAAAGCAGGTATTTGCGCGATCCCCAGTCGCCGTAGGGGCCTGCCCACATGTGATAGCCGGCCTTGGTGGAGACGATGATTTCGTCGCGATACGGGGCGAGGTCATCGTGGAGCATCCGGCCAAAGCTTTCCTCGGCGGAGCCGGGCGGCGGACCGTAGTTGTTGGCGAGATCGAAGTGGGTGATACCGAGGTCAAAGGCGCGGCGCACGATGGCGCGGCCGGTTTCATAGACGTCGACGCCGCCGAAGTTATGCCAGAGGCCGAGAGAGATGAGCGGCAGTTGGATGCCGGAACGGCCGCAGCGGCGGTAAAGGGCGGGGTTGCTGTAGCGGGAAGGGGCCGGAGAATACATGAGAAAGGCGATGGAAAGGCCGGTCAGTGGGCCCGGGGCAGGCGTTGAAATTGGTGCGGTCGCCGGGAATCGAACCCGGGACACCTACTTGGAAGGAAGGAGTTTTACCTCTAAACTACGACCGCAGGCGCTGCGGGGTTCAGCTTCATCACCCATCGGGGCGGGTCAAGCTTCGGCTCGGCGTCGAAAAGCCGGGCGCATTCTCAAGGGTTTTTTACAGGATGGCTTGGGGAAAGGGGTTGCGACGACCGGGGGCGTGGCTTTGCTGGAAGCGCATGGCTTTCATCACATCCGCAGCACCCGGGCAGACGGCGCCCGCCCGTGCGACCGGTCCCGCGCCGAAGCGACCCAATCTCCAAGCCGCCCAGGCGCTCGCCAAACAAAAGTCGCTCGAGAAAAAATCCCGCAACTACAAGTTGCCGCTCGGCGAACTCGCGATTTTTACGCAGCAGCTGTCTTCGCTCCTGAACGCCGGCCTGCCTTTGGTGCAATGTCTCGAGGCGCTGCAGGACCAGACCGAGGACCCGGTGTTTCGCATTATCCTGCGCGATGTGCGCACCGAGATTTCCGCGGGTAACTCCTTCTCGTCGTCGGTGAAAAAATTCCCGCGGGCGTTCAACTCCCTGTTCATTTCGATGATCGAGGCGGGCGAGGCCTCCGGTGCGCTGGCCGAGATTCTGGCCAAGGTCGCGACCTATTTTGAATCCAGCGTGAAGCTCACCAAGAAGGTGAAGTCCGCCATGACGTATCCGATCGCGGTCATCGGATTGGCCGTCGCACTCGTGAACGTGCTGCTGATCTTCGTCATCCCGGTGTTTGCGGCGATGTTCAAAGATTTCGGTGCCAAGCTGCCCGCGCCCACCCAGATGCTCATCGATTTGAGCGATTTCCTGAAACATAATTTCTTCTACCTGGCGGTCGCGCTTTATGCCGCCTACTGGGGAATCGGAAAATTCATCGCCACGCCGCGCGGGCGGCGGATGAAGGATCTCGGACTCGTGCGTGCGCCCATCTTTGGCAACCTGGTCCACAAGATCGCGCTTTCCCGCTTCTGCCGCACCTACGCCACGCTGATGCGCTCGGGCGTGCCGATCCTGCGCACGCTGGAAATCGTTTCTTCCGCCAGCAACAAGGTCCAGGTCGAGGAGGCCTGCGTCGAGATCGCCAAACACGTCAGCCAAGGCGGCCAGGTTTCGGACGTGCTCGCGACCAATCCGTTTTTTCCGCCCATGATGAAGCACATGGTCAAGGCGGGTGAGGCCACCGGCAACGTCGACGGAATGATGAACAAGATCGCCGACTTCTACGACACCGAGAGCGAGGCCACGGTCGCCTCGCTCACGTCGCTGATCGAGCCGCTGCTCATCGTCTTTCTCGGCGTGGTGGTCGGCGGTATTGTCATGGCGATGTTCCTTCCGATCTTCCAGCTGGGTGCGGTCGCTGGCGGCTTGCAATAGGTGCCATGCCTTGCGTTTTCTTGCGCTTTCCGCTCATTCGGCCGCTTTAACTAGCCCATGCCTTCCGTTCTTATCGTAGACGACCTGCTCTCCATCCACGAGATGCTTGATGCGGTGATCCAGCCCACAGGCTTCGCCACCGCATTCGCCACCGACGGAGAAAAGGCCCTCGTCCGATACAAGGCGGAGAAATTTGACCTGGTGCTGGCCGACATCGACATGAAGCCGATGGACGGGATCACGCTGCTGAAGCAGCTGAAGGCGTATGATCCAAGCGCCATCATTGTCATCATGACGGCCTACGCCAGCACGGAGAGCGCGGTGCAGGCCCTCAAGTTTGGGGCGTTCGATTATCTGCAAAAACCTTTCCGGGTTGATGAACTCATCGCCACGCTCAAGCGGGGCATCGAATTCAAACAATTCAGCGCCGAGCGCGCGAATGTCGCCTCCGCGCCGGCGGTCAAGGCGGCCGATGTGGACAGCCGCCTCGTCGGTCAGAGCGCTCAAAATCGGAAGCTCGTCCAGCAGGTGAAGAAACTGGCCGCCGTGCGGACCCCCGTGCTCCTTCAGGGCGAGAACGGCTCGGGCAAAACCACGGTGGCCGAAATCCTTCACGCCGGCAGCGCCGCCCCCGACGCTCCGCTCGTGCGCATCGACTGCGCGCTGAGTTCCGCGGCGGATTTTCACGATGGCTTGCTCGGGCAGAACGGCACCGGCGGCGCCTGGGTTCAGCAGGCCCGCGGCGGCACCCTCCTGCTTCAGAATCTCCAGTGCCTCGCCCTTCCCACGCAGCAGGAGCTGGTCGGCGTCCTGCGCAACACGGCGCACGGCTTTCGCCTCATTTGCACCACTGCGGAGGATCTGGAGAAGCTTACGGATGAAGGCCGTTTCAACGACGAGCTGTTTTATCGCGTGGCTTCGCTGCCCGTCGGATTGTCTCCCCTGCGTGATCGCATCGAGGACATTCCGGCGTTGGTAAAATATTTTCTCACGAAAGCCTCCAATCCCAACTTCGATGCGAACCTCGTCGAGTTTACCGAAGACGCCTTGGAAACCCTCCGGGCTTACCACTGGCCGGGCAATCTTTCCGAGCTCGGCCAAGTCGTCACCAAAATCGCCGCCACCACCGAGACGCGTGTGGTGACCTCGCAGCAGCTTCCCTTGCGCCTGAAGGAGATCAAGGACTGGCCGAAGCTCGCCGATTATCTGGCCGGCCAAGAACGCCAATATTTGGAGATGGTCCTGAACGCCTGCCGCGGGGACAAGGCCGTCGCCGCCAAGATTCTTGGGGTCGAGCCGGCGAAATTGGGCTGATCGGCTTGTGACGGGGGAGGGAGTTTCTCCGCCTGCGCCCGGGCGGATTTGGTGTGTGGGTTGAATCGCGGTTACGGCCGCCTTTCCGCTTGCCCCGTCGCGGACGCGTCCCAACCTTCACGGGCACTCACGTCCATGCCAAAACGCACCGATCTCCAATCCATCCTCATCATCGGCGCCGGCCCCATTGTGATCGGCCAGGCCTGCGAGTTCGATTATTCCGGCACGCAAGCCTGCAAGGCGCTCAAGGAGGAGGGTTACCGTGTGATTCTGGTGAACTCCAATCCGGCCACGATCATGACCGATCCGGAGTTCGCCGACGTGACCTACATCGAGCCCCTGAACGTCGAGAGCCTTGAGAAAATCATCGAGGCGGAAAAACCCTCCGCGCTTCTCCCGACCCTGGGCGGCCAGACCGCGCTCAATCTCTCGATGGAGCTCTTCAAGGCCGGCATCCTTGCCAAGCATGGCGTCGAAATGATCGGGGCGAAGCCCGATGCGATCAACAAGGGCGAGGACCGCGAGCTCTTCAAGCAGGCCATGATCAAAATCGGCCTCGATGTCGCCCGCTCCCGCACCGTCAAGTCGATGGAAGAAGCCCGCGCCGCAGCCGAGTCCATCGGCAATTTCCCGCTTATCATCCGCCCGTCCTTCACCCTCGGCGGCCAAGGCGGCGGCATCGCCTACAACCGCGAGGAGTTCGAGCGCATTGTCGCCAACGGCCTCGATCTCTCCCCCGTCCATGAGGTTCTCGTCGAAGAGTGTCTCCTGGGTTGGAAGGAATACGAGATGGAGGTCATGCGCGACCACAAGGACCAGTGCGTCGTCATCTGCTCCATCGAGAATTTCGACCCCATGGGCGTGCACACCGGCGACTCGATCACCGTCGCGCCCGCGATGACCCTGAGCGACAAGGAATACCAGGTGATGCGCGACGCGTCGTTCGCCGTTATTCGCGAGATCGGCGTCGAGACCGGCGGCTCCAACATCCAGTTCTCCATCGATCCGGCCACCGGCCGCCAGGTCGTCATCGAGATGAATCCGCGCGTGTCACGTTCCTCCGCGCTCGCCTCAAAAGCCACCGGCTTCCCCATCGCCAAGATCGCCGCCAAGTTGGCCGTCGGCTACACGCTCGACGAACTGCGCAACGACATCACCCGGCTCACCCCCGCGTCCTTCGAGCCCACCATCGACTACGTCGTTACCAAGATTCCTCGCTTCACCTTCGAGAAATTCCCCGACGCTGACGCCGGGCTGACCTCCGCGATGAAGTCCGTCGGCGAGGCCATGGCCATCGGTCGCACGTTCAAAGAGTCCTTCCAGAAATGCCTGCGCTCCCTCGAGACCGGCGCCCGCGGCTTCGGCGGCGGCGGCGGCAAGTGGGGCGGTGACGAGCTGCCCGACGACAAGGTCATCAAGCAGAAGCTCGGCACACCCAACGCCGAGCGGGTCTATTACATCCGCTACGCGTTTCTCGCGGGCTACAGCGTCCAGCAGATCTTCGATCTCACCAAGATCGACCTGTGGTTTCTCACCCAGCTTCACGAAATCTTTGAAATGGAGCAGGAGCTGAAAAAGCTGACCTTGGCGTCCATCGACACGACCCTGCTGCGTCGTGCCAAGCAGGCCGGCTTTTCCGACACCCAGCTCGCCCATTTCTTCAAGAGCGACCTTGCCTCGGTCCGCACCGACCGCAAGCAGCGCGGCGTCGGCACGACCTACCGTCTCGTCGACACCTGCGCTGCCGAGTTCGAAGCGTTCACGCCGTATTATTATTCCAGCTACGGCGACGAGAACGAGATCATGCCTCCCAAGGGGAAGAAAAAGATCATGATCCTCGGCGGCGGCCCCAATCGCATCGGCCAAGGCATCGAGTTCGACTACTGCTGCGTGCACGCTTCGTTTGCCCTTCGCGAGATCGGCTACGAAACCGTGATGGTCAACTCCAACCCGGAGACCGTCTCGACCGACTATGACACGAGCGACCGTCTCTACTTTGAGCCGCTCACGCTCGAAGATGTGCTGGAAATCTATCAGCAGGAGCAGTGCGACGGCGTGATTGTGCAGTTTGGCGGCCAGACTCCGCTGAACCTTGCCACCGCCCTGAAAGCCTGCGGCGTGAACATCATCGGCACCTCGCCCGAAAGCATCGAGGCCGCCGAGGACCGCAAGCTCTTCTCCGCCATTCTCGACAAGACCGGCCTCAAGTCGCCCGCTCATCGCACCGCTCTCAACGAGACGGACGCCTTGGCCTCGGCCCACGAGATCGGCTTCCCGGTGCTGCTTCGCCCGTCCTTCGTCCTTGGCGGACGCGGCATGTTCATCGTCTATAGCGAGCAGGAGTTCCGCGACGTCGTTCGTCAGGCCTTCGACGTGATGCCGGGCAAGCCCGTGCTCATCGACAAGTTCCTCGAGGACGCCATCGAGCTGGACGTTGACTGCATCAGCGATGGCGAAACCTCCGTCATCGGCGGCATGCTCGAGCACATCGAGTTTGCCGGCGTGCATTCGGGCGACGCCTCGATGGTGATGCCCCCGCACACCCTGTCGAAGGACATGCTGAACGTGGTCCGTCAGGCCACTTATGCGCTCGCTCGCGAGCTCAAGGTCGTCGGCCTCATGAACGTTCAGTTCGCGATCAAGGACAACCAGCTCTACATCCTCGAGGTCAACCCGCGCGCCTCCCGTACCGTCCCCTTTGTGGCCAAGGCCATCGGCGTGCCGCTCGCCAAATTGGCCGCCAAGGTCATGACGGGCAAAAAGCTCAAGGACCTCGGTTTCACCCGCGAGCAGACGCCCAAGCACTGGTGCGTCAAGGAAGCGGTGTTTCCGTTCGTCCGCTTCCCCGGGGCGACCATTACGCTCGGGCCGGAAATGCGTTCAACCGGCGAGGTCATGGGCCTCGACGACGATCTCGGTATTGCCTTCGCCAAGGCGCAGGCGGCGGCAAAGCCCGGGTTGCCGACCCGCGGCAACGTGTTTCTTTCCGTCAAAGACGCCGACAAGACCCGGGCGGTCGCACTGGCCCGCGAGTTGGAGACGCTGGGTTTTGCCATCTATTCCACGAGCGGCACCGCCCAGCACCTCGCTGACAACGGCGTGAAGGTGAACCGTCTTTCCAAGATCGACGAAGGCCGCCCCACTGCGGTCGACATGATCAAGAACGGGCAGATCCAACTCATCATCAACACGCCGGGCGGCATGGTTCCGCGCAAGGACGAGAACAAGATCCGTTCCGCCGCCTATGCCCACAGCGTATGCATCATGACCACGATCACCGGCGCCCAGGCCGCGGTGCAGGGCATCCAGGCCCTCACGCACAAGCGGGTCGGCGTCCGTCCGATCCAGAAGTACGTCGGCAACGTCGCGGTGGTGTAAGGTCATGTCGGCAACCCCCACGCTCGTCGCCCTCCTCCACGGCCCCGACCAGCCCGGTCTGGTGGCCCGTGTGGCCGGGTGGATCTTCGAGCGCGGGGGCAACATCCTCCATGCCGATCAGCACCGGGACATGGAGGCGGGGGTGTTTTTCCAGCGCGTCGAGTGGGTGCCGGCCAAGGGTAATGCCTCGGCCGATACCGATGGCTTTCACGCTTTCGCCGCCTCGCTCGGCATGCAGGCGCGGGTCACGTCCTCCTCGCACCGCCCGCGCATGGCGGTGTTTGTTTCGAAATTCGACCACTGCTTTCACGACCTGGCGTTGCGCTGGAAATCTGGCGAGTACGCCTGCGATCTCGTGGCGGTGATGTCCAACCATGCCGACCTCGAGGCGACGGCGAAGGGCTACGGCCTGGCCTACCACGTGATCCCGGTCACGGCCGCGACCAAGGCCGAGTCCGAGGCGCGCCAGCTGGCGTTGCTTCGCTCGCTGGATGTCGAACTCGTGGTGCTGGCGCGCTACATGCAGGTGCTGTCGGATGATTTTCTCAAGGCCTTCGCCCGGCCGGTCATCAACATTCATCATTCGTTCCTGCCCGCGTTTGCCGGCGGCCGTCCCTACCATCAAGCCGCGGAGCGCGGGGTGAAGCTCATCGGCGCCACCGCCCATTATGCGACCGCCGTGCTGGACGACGGCCCGATCATCCAGCAGGACGTGACGCGCGTGACACATCGCCACGGCGTCGAGGATCTTGTCCGCAAAGGTCGCGACTTGGAGAAAATCGTCCTGGCACAGGCCGTGCGCTGGCATTTGGAGAGCCGCGTGCTCGTTTACGGCAACAAGACCGTGGTGTTTGACTGAGCCGGTCGGCTTGCGGTCGCCGGAACTCCCGTCTTTACGCCATCCGGCCGATCTGTTTCGGTCGCGGTTTCCCAACGCCATGCCCACGCCTCCGACCAACACCGCTCCTTCCTCTTCCTCCGGTGACGACCGCAATCTCGTGCCGGTTGATGAAAACTATATCGCACCGAGCTTGGAGGATCGTCTGGCCCTGTTCTGGGCGAAACACTCGCGCACGGTGCTGGCGACATGCGCCGTCGTGTTGATCGCGATTCTGGCCAAGGGTGGCTACGAGGTGTTTGCCGCGCAGCGTGAGAAGGGCATCGCCGCCGCCTATGCGGCCGCTTCGACCGATGCGCAGCTCAAGGCGTTCATCGCGGACCACGCCACCCATTCGCTCGCTGGTATCGCGCAGCTCCGTCTCGCGGATCAGGCTTATGCGGCGGCCAACTACGCCGACGCCCAGTCCGGTTATGAAAAGGCTGCCGGTATTCTCACGGGCACGATCTTCGGTCAGCGCGCCCGGATCGGCGCGGCGATCGCCCGCTTGCAGGCCGGCAAAACCGCGGAAGGTGAAGCGGCGTTGAGGCAAATCGTGACCGACTTGGCTGTGATCAAGATTATCCGGGCCGAGGCCGCCTACCAGCTTGCCGCCTTTGCGACGGATGCGGGCCGGACGGAAGAGGCGACGAAATGGATTACGCAGGCGACGGCGATCGACCCCGCCGGGCAGTGGGCGCAACGCGCTCTCCTGTTGCGTGCCAGCCAGCCGGCCGCTGCGGCCGATCCCGTGGCCAGCGACAAGAAAGAGGCGGCTCCCGCCGTCAATTTCAAGCCGTCCTCCTGAGCCGTGCCGGCTCTGGCTCTCCGTTGGAAACACTTCCAAATGGTCGGGGCGATAGGATTCGAACCTACGACCTCCTGGTCCCAAACCAGGCGCTCTACCAGACTAAGCTACACCCCGGACAAGCGGCCATAAGGTTCGGGATGGCGCGGAAGTGTCAACCCAATCTCCTGTCGTTACGGCTATGTTAAGACTCTGCATACTCTCTGCTTGCTTAGCACCGGCTTTCCACCTAACCCTCAGCTTCAAACCTTTTTTTATCTAAATGGATACTATCTCTCGTGAGAATAACAGCTACCTGCCGGTCGCTGGCGTGATCGTCGGTGTGCTGGCCCTCGTCCTTTCCGGCGTGGCTCTGGCCAAGATTTCTTCTGCCAAAAAAGAACTGGGTGCTCAGATCGAGCAGCAGGTTTCCAAAATCGACGAAGCTGACGGCAAGGCGACCAACGCGGTCTCCGCTGCCGACAAGGCGAACAGCGGTGTCACCAAGCTCGCGAGCGACACCCAGGCTGCTTTCACCCAGGTTGCCCAGGAAATCGGCAACATCCGCGGTGAGATCACCAAGGTTCAGGAGTCCGCCAAAGCTCCCAAGGCCGCCGCCAAGGGTGACAAGGCTGCCGCCTCCAAGGAGCCTGCGGTTGCCGGCCCCGACGAATACGTGGTCAAGGGTGGCGACACGCTCAACAAGATCGCCAAGGCGCACGGCATCAGCCTCGCTGATCTCCAGGCCGTCAACCCCGGTGTTGACTCGAGCAAGCTGAAGGTTGGCCAGAAGATCAAACTTCCCGCCAAGAAATAAGCTTCGCCCGGTTTAAGCTTTAAGCCTCCCACCTCTCAACGGTCGGGAGGTTTTTTTTGGCCATGAGTTCCCATCCTTCACAACCCTCCCGCTGGGAAAAAGGCGGCAACCGTCCGCTGGCCGCCACACGCATCTTCGATGTCCTCGGCGTCAACTACCGGCATCCGGTGCGCGATACCCAGCGCGAGTTCGTCGTCATCGACGCGCCGGACTGGGTCAATATCGTCGCGCTTACACCGGATCATCGGCTGGTGTTGGTGAATCAATTTCGTTTCGGCATCGATGAGTTTTCCTGGGAAGTACCCGGCGGAGTCATCGACCCCGGCGAGGATCCGGTTGCCGCCGGTCTGCGCGAGCTGGCCGAGGAGACGGGCTTTACCGGCACCTCGGTGCGATTGCTGGGAAGCGTGCGCCCCAATCCGGCGATCTTGAACAATACCTGCCACCTTGTGCTGGTCGAAGGCGCGACACGCACGGAAGTTTTGGAGTGGGACCCCGACGAGGAGATAGAGGTGTGCACATTGCCCGTGGACGAGGTTTACGCCTGGGCGCAGAGCGGTCGGATCACGCACTCGTTGGTATTGAACGCCCTCCTCCTGTTTGCCCCGCGCTGGGCGGAGCTCAAAGGGGTCCGTTAAAGGGCCTGAAAACGCGCATTTTCTGCGTTCCGCCATTTGACAGTCCGTGGCGGCTGGCTAGCATGGCTGCCTTCCTTGATGCCGCCCGCGCCCACGTTTGCCAATCATCCAGCCGTTTTGGAGTCCGCGCCGGATGGCCGCCTGCCCCTTCCGCTTGAGAAGGAGATCCGCCGGATTTACGAGCGGAGTCCGCTGTATGCGCAGCGATTCACGCTGCATTCCGAGCCGCTCCACTGGTCGTGTTATCGCGAGATTCCGGCGCTTTCGAAAAAGGAGATTGTCGAGCGGGGACATCAGGCGTTTTTCGCGGATTATTCCGTGATCGAGCGCGGTCTTCAGGATCGGAAATTCGAATACGAGTCCACCGGCGGCACCACCCAGTCGCCGATGACGGTCATCATGGAAGACGGCTGGTGGAATGCTCAGACAGCGCGCGCCTACCAGGCCCACCCTCTGCTCGCCCCGTATGCCGGCCGCCCGTATCGCAAGTGCGTCCTCGCGCCGGTGGGATGCTCGAGCAACATCTGTCCCTACGAGGATCACCCGTTTCCGCACCGTTATTTCGATGGCACGGTTTACCTGAATCTGACCAGCGATCCGTTTGTGTTTCCCGAAGGGGAGTGGGATCGCATCGTCACGGAGTTGCAGGCGGTGCAACCCGAGGTGATCGAAGGCGAGCCGGTTTATCTTTCCCTGCTGGCGCGCGCGGTGCGCAAGCGCGGTGTCACAGTGCCGAGCGTGAAGGTGGTGATCCTGACGTATGGCAAGGCCAGCCTGCAGCACAGCCGCCGCATCGCCGAGGCGTTTCCCGCGCCGCAGGTCGATCTCTACGGGTCCACCGAGGCGGGGTACATTTTCATCGGCGGAGCGTTTCAGGATGATTCCCGGGTGATCGATGCTAACGTGTTCGTCGAGCTCACGCCCTATCGGGACTTGGCTGAGGTTTTTCAAATTCATGTGACCACGCGCGATCGCGAGGCGATGCCGCTCTTGCGCTATCACACGGGCGACATCGTGCGTCGTCTGCCGTCCGGTTACCGTCTGCTGGGCCGCGAGGGCGGGCTTTATTTTCGGCCCGACGGCGGGCTGGTCTCGCCGTCCGAGATCGATGCGGCGCTGCCGGCGGGATTTGCATGCTGGCACTACAGCCTCGTGCAGACGACGGAGAACCGGTGGGACTTCCATTATGTGGCGGACGAGGTGGCGCCAAAGTCCGTCGAAGGCGCCATTGCGGCGGTCTTGGGACCGGGCGCGCGTGTGGTGGCGTTTCGCCGCCGTTTTATTGCGCCGGCGGCGAGCGGGAAGTTTGCGCTGCTCAAGCCGCTGCTGAAGTGAGTGTCGCGGACCGGCGCTTGCGCGTTCGCCACACGTTTCTTGCTTATGGCGGACTGTTTCTTGTCGGCCGTCCAAAGCATGCTTCTGAAAGAGGTTAGGCAGGCTAATATGGCGTTGGATTTGCCCGGCCGACCCGATCCTTCCCTTTACAAGCGGGAGGGCCGATCCCTACGGTGACGGCTCACGGAAACGCCTTTTCATGGGCGGCCGCTTTCTCCCGATCACCCGACCCCGACCTACCACGATGAGCCTCATTGGTAATCTCTTCACCTCCTCCATCGGACGAAAATTCCTCATGGCCGTGTCTGGCGTGATCCTGATCGGCTTTGTGGCCGGCCATCTGGTGGGCAACCTCCAGATCTTCGGATCGCCCGACCGGATCAATGGCTATGCTCATTTTCTGCAATCGCTCGGGCCGGCGCTTTGGGCAATGCGTCTCGTGCTGCTTGCCGCCGTGGCGATTCACATCTGGGCGGCCGTGGTGCTCACGTTGGAGAACAAGGCCGCCCGCGGACTTGTCGGCAGCCGTTACGGCGTGAAGCACACCATCCGGGCGACGCTGGCGTCGCGCACCATGCGTTGGACCGGCATCGTGGTGTTTGCCTTCATCGTTTATCACATCGCGCAGTTCACCCTCGGTGTGGCCGGACATGAGACCTTTAAAGGCGCTCTGCCGAAGTGGACCATGCTGGAAGACGCCCGCGAGTTTGGCGTGCCGCTGGCCGCCAAGGGCGATGCGGTCGCGGATGTTTACAGTATGGTGTTCCTCGGCTTCGCGAGCCCCGTCGTTTCGCTCTTTTACATCGTGGCGACCAGCCTGCTGGCCTTTCACCTCCTGCACGGTTTCGACTCCCTGTTTCAAACGCTCGGCTGGCGCAATCACCAGTGGTCCGGCGGCCTTCGCAAGGTCACCATCGCTTTCTGCCTGTTCTATTTTCTGGGCAATCTCGCCATTCCCGGTGCGATTCTGACCGGCCTCCTCAAACCGGCCGCCGGCACCTATGCCGCAAAGGTGGCCGTCACTTCCGCCGCTCCCGTCTCTGTCGCCCAACGCTAACGCTTTCCCCCGCCATGGCCCAACTCGACTCCAAGATTCCCTCCGGCCCGCTCGCCGACAAGTGGCGCAAGCACAAGGCCGAGATCAAACTGGTCAACCCCGCCAACAAGCGGAAGTACAAGGTCATCGTCGTCGGCGCCGGCCTCGCCGGTTCCTCGGCCTCGGCCACGCTGGCCGAGCTCGGCTATCAGGTGGAAACCTTCGTGTTCCACGACAGCCCCCGCCGTGCACACTCCATCGCCGCACAAGGCGGCGTCAACGCCGCCAAGAACTACCAGAACGACGGCGACAGCGTTCACCGTCTTTTCTACGATACGCTCAAGGGCGGCGACTACCGCGCTCGCGAGGCCAACGTTCACCGGCTTGCCGAGGTATCCGTCAACATCATCGACCAGTGCGTCGCCCAAGGTGTGCCCTTTGCCCGCGAGTACGGAGGCCTTCTGGCCAACCGTTCTTTCGGCGGCGCGCAGGTATCCCGCACCTTCTACGCCCGCGGCCAGACCGGCCAGCAGCTTCTGTTGGGCGCCTACTCGGCCCTTTCCAAAATGATTGGCCAGGGCGGCGTGAAGCTGCACGTCAACTCCGAGATGCTCGATCTTGTGATCGTGGACGGCCAGGCCAAGGGCATCATCGTGCGTAACCTCGTCACCGGCGAGATCACCCGTCACGCGGCCGATGCCGTCATTCTCGCCACCGGCGGTTACGGCAACGTCTTCAATCTCTCCACCTACGCGCGCGGTTCCAACGCCACCGCCATCTGGCGCGCTTACAAACGCGGCGCCTGCTTTGCCAACCCCTGCTACACGCAGATCCACCCGACCTGCATTCCCGTCTCCGGCGATTACCAGTCGAAACTCACCCTCATGTCGGAGTCGTTGCGCAACGACGGCCGCATCTGGGTGCCGAAGAAAAAAGAGGACTGCGCGAAGGATCCCAACAGCATCGCCGAGGCGGACCGCGATTATTACCTCGAGCGCATGTACCCGAGCTTTGGCAACCTGGCTCCCCGCGACATCGCCTCTCGCGCCGCCAAGCGCGTGTGCGACGAAGGTCGCGGGGTCGGCCCCAGCGGACTCGGGGTTTATCTCGATTTCTCCGACGCCATTCGCCGCCTCACGGAGGCCGGCGTTCGCGAGCGCTACGGCAACCTGTTCGACATCTATCACGAGATCACCAACGAGAACGCCTACAAGACGCCCATGCGCATCTACCCCGCCGTGCACTACACGATGGGCGGCCTCTGGGTTGATTATAACCTCATGTCGAACGTCCCGGGCCTCTTTGTGCTCGGCGAGGCCAACTTCTCCGACCACGGCGCCAACCGCCTCGGTGCCTCCGCGCTCATGCAAGGTCTGGCCGACGGCTACTTCGTCGTCCCCTACACGGTGGGCGATTATCTCGCCTCGCAGAAGCCAGGCTCACGTCCGTCGCCCGACGCGCCCGAGTTCAAGGCCGCCGAAGCCAATATCACCGGCCTCACCTCGCGGCTTCTCTCGATCAAAGGCAGTCATCCCGTCAGCTACTTCCATAAGAAACTGGGTCACCTGATGTGGACCTACTGCGGCATGGCCCGCACGAAGGAAGGCCTCGAAAAAGCGCTCGTGGAAATTCCAAAATTGCGCGCCGAATTCTGGGCCGCCGTCACCGTTCCCGGCTCAGCCGGCACCCTCAATCAATCGCTCGAACAAGCCGGCCGCGTGGCCGACTTTCTCGAACTGGGCGAACTTCTCTGCCGCGACGCGCTCACCCGTGAGGAAAGCTGCGGCGGCCATTTCCGCGAGGAGCACCAGCACCCCGACGGCGAATGCAAACGCGACGACGAAAACTTCGCCCATGTCGCGGCGTGGGAATATCAAGGCGAAGGCAAGACCCCGCTCCGCAACACCGAACCGCTCAACTACGAATTCGTGAAAATGAGCGTCCGCAACTACAAGTAACCCGCCTTCCGGTTTCTCAACTCTCAGTCCCCTCTAATCTTTTCCTCCGATGGTCGCCGCAAACTCAACCAAAACGATCTCCGTCACGATTCGCGTCTGGCGTCAGGATGGTCCGGACAAGCCCGGGGCGTTCAAAGACTATCCCGCGACGAACCTCAGTCCCGACATGTCTTTCCTCGAGATGCTCGACGTCGTGAACGACGGGCTCACGTTGAACGGCGAGGAGCCCATCGCGTTCGCGCACGACTGTCGCGAGGGCATCTGCGGCACCTGTTCACTGGTCATCAATGGCAAGCCCCACGGACCCAACAAAGCCGTCGCCAGCTGTCAGACCTACATGCGTTCCTTCCAGGACGGCGAGACGATCGTCATCGAGCCGTTCCGCGCCAATCCCTTTCCGGTGATCAAGGATCTCATCACCGATCGCTCCGCCTTCGACAAGATTCAGCAGGCGGGCGGTTTCATCAGTGTGCGCACCGGCGCCGCTTGTGATGCTAACGCCACTCCCGTGCCCAAGGAAAACGCCGATCTTGCGATGGACGCCGCCCAATGCATCGGCTGCGGCGCTTGCGTTGCAGCCTGCAAAAACGCTTCCGCCATGCTCTTTGTTTCGGCGAAGGTTTCGCAGCTCGGTCTCTTGCCGCAAGGTCAGCCCGAGCGGGACAAGCGTGTTCTCAACATGGTTGCGACGATGGACTCGCTCGGCTTCGGCAGCTGCACCAACCAATACGAATGCAGCGCCGCCTGCCCGAAGGCGATCAGCCACGATTTCATCGCCCGTATGAATCGCGATTACGTGAAAGCCAGCTTCCGCGCCTCTTTCCGACCCGTCAGCGCCGGCGCTTCCGGCGGCGCGGGTTAAGCATGGCTTTTCGCGTACGCCTCGCAGCGTGCGTCAAATTGCTTCAGACGCCCTCAGGCCGAGGGCGTCTTTTTTTTGTAAAAATCACGGCAACCGGGAAAACGCCGCTCCGTTTTGCAGTAAAAATATTCATTCTTGAGGGCTTTATTTCCCAGGGTACCTGCATAAGGTTGATTAATCCTGCCGGTGCATCGCTTAAGAACCCCAACTGACCTCGAGGGATGCGCCCGACAGTAAACCCAACGGAGAATCGTCTCCTTATCCATAACCCTCCATGTCTAACTCCCTCAAAGCGGCTCTTCATTGGGCTGCGCTTCTGGCTCTTGCGGCCATTGTGATCTGCACGATTGTTTACTCGGTTTGGGCCTTGGTGGCCTTGGTTGTTTCCTGTGTCTGTCTTCTGGGCGCTCAGGAATACGAACTCATTGGCCGCGCTCGGAGCATCAAGGTTCGAGGCGAGAACTGAACGTATTCAGCTCTTTGCCTTTTCACGCGCGATCCGTTTTCGGATCGCGCGTTTTTTTGCGGCTAGCTTCAGCCGCCCTCGGAAAAGGCGATGGTCACTTCACCGCCGCCCACACGCGCTGGACGTCGTCGTGATCTTCCAACGCCTGCAAAAATTCACCGACATCCGCGCGATCGGTTTCGGAGAGCTCGGGAAACATCTTGGCCACATAGCCGATTTCGCTCGTGACCACGGTCCAGCCGTTGGTGCTCAACCAGGTTGAGGCGGCATGCACCGCCGTGCGATCGGTGTGAAAGCGCGCTCCCGTTGCCCCTTCGGGGATGTCGTCGTTTTGCGTGTGGTCGATGGCTTCGAAATCATTCGCTCCGGCCTCGATCGCGGCGGCTTCGAGGTCGACCCCTGCTGGGGTCGTGTGGGCTTCGACGATGCCCACGTGTTCAAACAGGAACTTGTTGCTGCCGGTCGTGCCGAGGACGCCTTTTTTGAAGAGCACGCGCATCTCGGGCGTGGTTCGCTGCACATTATCGGTGTAAACTTCGACGATGACCGCCACTTTGTGCGGGGCGTAGCCTTCGAAAACGATGTGGTCCATGACCATCTTTTCACCGCCGATGCCGGCGCCTTTGTTGACGGCGCGCTCGATCACGTCGCGAGTCACACTGGCTTTCTTGGCCTTCTCGACCGCGGCGAAAAGGCGGGCGTTGGCCGCCATGTCGGGGCCGCCGATCTTGGCGGCGACAGTGATTTCCTTGACCAGCTTTCCGACGAGCTGACCCTTTTTATTGTTAACGATCGCGCGTTTCGCGTGAAGCCATTGGCGTCCCATAAGAACACAAGGGCTTAGCGGGCCCCCGTGGCCCGATCAATGCGGAATCGACGCGCCGATTTCCCGCCACCGGATGTTCGGTAGCTCGTCGATCGTTTCGATGGGAGGCGCCTCCGGGGGAACGGGCCCGATGCCCAGACGATGGGCCAGCGTCATCGCGTCGTAGGGCGCCCGCACTTTCACGTCGTTGTCGAAATAAACATAAACGCCGCGCCCCGCCTTGCGGGGCGGCGGCGGAGGGCCGAGCCGCTGCGTGCCGGAGGGGTTTTCCCCGGAGTGCCAGACACGGATCTTGCGCTCCCACTCGGCCAGCGCCGCCGGAGTATAGCCGCTGACATACAGCTCCTCGTCGCCGTGCAGGCGCACATAGATGAAATCCGTGGTGATATCCTCCATGAACGGCCACTTCCCCGCCGTATCGGCCACGACGAGCGCGATGCGGTGCTTGCGCAGCAGCGCCACGAACTCGGGGTTCTTGAAGGAGGCATGGCGCACCTCGATGGCGTGTGACAGGCGGCGGGAACGGTCCGCCGTCAGCCACGCTCGACTCTTGAGATGATCGTCATGCCGGCGGGCCAGCGTGGCCGCGGCGGGCGTGGTCCGGGGCAGCAATTTGAAAAACGCGGAGAGAAGCACGGGGTCGTAGCGGAAGCTTGGCGGAAATTGCCAGAGGAACGGGCCGAGCTTTTCCTTCAGGCACAGCACGCCGGAGGCGAAGAAATTGGCGAGCGGCGTTTCGACGTCGCGCAGCCGCTTGATGTGCGTGATGAAGCGCGGAGCTTTCACCGAAAAAACAAACCGCTCCGGCGTCTGTTCATACCAGGCTTGATAACTGGACGGCCGCTGCAGCGAGTAAAACGAGCCGTTGATCTCGATCGAGTTCACCTGCCGCGAGGCGTAGGCCAGTTCGTTTTTCTGCGGCCAGTCCTGGGGGTAGAACGTTCCGCGCCACGGCGGGTAGCGCCAGCCGGAAATGCCGATGCGCAGAGGGGGCATACGGGCACAGACGCCGCGGCGGAGCGGAGGTTCCGCACGCGCCGGGGCTTGTCACATCGGTCCGGCGCCGCCCTT
Organism: Verrucomicrobiota bacterium; assembly: GCA_019510185.1. Lineage (GTDB taxonomy): Bacteria > Verrucomicrobiota > Verrucomicrobiia > Opitutales > Opitutaceae > Rariglobus. Next base: position 60,529 of record JAEKKV010000016.1, read on the forward strand.
GTGGGCGGATGTCGTCAACGTCCGCCATTCCCGCGCCGCTCGCGCCTTTGCCCGGCCGCCCCAAGGCGGATGCGGTGCTCGATCGCTTTCTGGCGGTGATCAAGGAGCGTGGTCTCGAACTTTATCCGGAGCAGGAGGAGGCCATTCTGGAGCTTTTTGCCGACCGCAACGTTATCCTCAACACGCCCACCGGCTCCGGCAAATCGCTCGTGGCGGCGGCCTTTCATTTCAAGGCGCTCTGCGCGGGCGAACGTTCCGTTTACACCTGTCCGATCAAGGCGCTGGTGAACGAAAAATTCCTCTCGCTCTGCCGCGATTTTGGACCTGAACACGTCGGCATGATGACGGGCGATGCGAACGTGAACCCGCAGGCGCCGATCCTTTGCTGCACGGCCGAAATCCTGGCGAACATCGCGTTTGCCCATGGCGATCGCAGTGACATCCGCGCGGTGATCATGGACGAGTTTCATTATTACTCCGACAACGACCGCGGTTATGCCTGGCAGGCGCCGTTGCTCACGATGCCGCAGGCGAGATTTCTCCTCATGTCGGCCACGTTGGGAGCGACGGAGTTTTTCGAAAAGGATCTGATGCGGCTCACCGGTGCGCCGACCGTGACCGTGCGCAGCGACCGCCGCCCGGTGCCGTTGGAGTTTGAATATTGCGAGACGCCGTTGATCGAACGCTTGTCGGCGCTTTTGGAGGACAAGCGCGCGCCGATCTATCTCGTGCATTTCACGCAGCGCGCGGCCTCGGAGGCGGCCCAGAGCCTGATGAGCCTCAACGTGTGCTCGAAGGACGAAAAGGCGGCGCTCGCGAAGGCGCTGGAGACCGTGCGTTTCACCAGCCCTTATGGCCGGGAGGTGAAGCGCTGGCTGCGACACGGCATCGGCGTTCATCATGCGGGGCTGTTGCCCAAATATCGCATCCTCGTGGAGCAGCTCGCACAGAAGGGGCTGCTCAAGCTCATCTGCGGCACCGATACGCTGGGGGTCGGCATCAATGTGCCGATCCGCACGGTCGTTTTCACGCAACTCTGGAAATACGACGGCAAGAAGGCGGCAATTTTGAGCGTCCGCGATTTTCGCCAGGTGGCCGGCCGGGCAGGCCGGAAAGGTTATGACGACAAGGGCTATGTCGTCGTGCAGGCGCCCGAGCATGTGATCGAAAACAAGCGCGCCGAGGAAAAGGCGGCGCGCGATCCTTCGAAGAAGAAAAAGCTCGTGAAGCGCAGCGCGCCCGAGGGCGAGGTGGGCTGGGATGCGAAAACCTTCGAGCGGCTCATGGTCGCCCCGTCGGAGCCGCTGGTGTCGCGCTTTGATGTTTCCCACGGCATGCTGCTCCTCGTCCTCGGGCGCGACGCCGACGGTTGCCGGGCGATGCGTCAGATCATCGCGGACTGCCATGAAACGCCGCACAAAAAACGCGCGTTGCGCCGCCGGGCCTTTCAACTTTTTCGCGCGCTACTGGATCGGAAAATCGTCGAGTGGATTCCTCCGGAGCCCTCGGGGAGGAAGCTGCGCGTCAACGTGGCGCTTCAGGACGACTTTTCGCTGCATCAGGCGCTTTCGCTGTACCTCATCGACACGCTGCCGCTGCTCGACCGGGCGTCACCGGATTATCCGTACGATGTGCTCACCCTGTGCGAGGCCATCGTCGAAGATCCCGACCAGATTTTGCGTCAGCAAATCAGCAAGCTGAAGGGCGAAAAGATCGAGGAGCTGAAGGCGGCCGGCGTGCCTTATGAGGAACGCATGGAGAAGCTGGAGGAGATCGAGCATCCGAAACCGTTGCGCGATTTTTTATACGATTCGTTCAACGCGTTTGCGGCGGCGCATCCGTGGATCGACCAGGAAAACGTCCGGCCCAAGTCGATCGCGCGGGAAATGTACGAGCGCTACCTGTCGTTCGCCGACTATGTGCGTGAGTACGGATTGCAGCGCGGAGAAGGGCTCCTGTTGCGGCATCTTTCCCAGGTGTGGAAGGTGCTTTCCCAGACCGTTCCGGACGCGGCGAAAACCGAGGAGGTTGTTGAAATGGAAACGTATTTCCGCGAACTGATCCGCGGAATCGACTCCAGCCTGCTGGAGGAATGGGAACGCATGCGGAATCCTGATTTTGTCGTGACGGCGGAGACGGACAAACCGGCGCGGCCGGCGGCGTTTGATGTTACGCGCGACACGGCCGGTTTTCGTCGGCTGGTGCGCACCGCGATTTTCGGTTTTCTGCAGGAAGTGGCGGCGCGCGACTGGGAAAGCGCCGCGTCACGTCTCGCGACCGGAGAGGCGACCGTGCTGGCGGAAAACGAACTGGGCTCGGCCGAGGCGAAGCGGATCGAGCGGGACTTTGCGGGCTATTTCGATGCGCATGCGCGCTTCCGACTCGATCCGGAGGGGCGTTCGGGGAAGCACACGCATTTCGAGGCGGATGGATCCGCGTGGTCCGTTGCCCAGGTGTTGATCGACGCGGAGGAGGCCAACGATTGGGAAGCGCGTTTCACCGTCTCGTTGACCGATTCTCGTGCGCAAGGCCGTCCCGTGGTGACCTTCGCAGGCGTGTACCCGGTGGCAGGAGGCGATCAGGTGCCGTAAAGCCGATCGCCGAAATCGCCCAGGCCGGGAAGGATGTACTTGCTGGCATTGAGCTCGCGGTCGAGCGCCGCGGTGAAGATGGGCACGGCAGGGTGGGCGGCCTCGACGGCGCGCACCCCTTCGGGAGCGCTGACAATGCACACCAAAGCCAGTTCGGTGGCGCCCTCGGCACGGAGAACGTCGAGCGTTTGCACGGCGGAGCCACCGGTCGCGAGCATGGGATCGAGCACGAGAACCCGCCGGCCGGCCAGAGGCGGCAGCTTCCGGTAATAATTTCGGGCGACGGCGGTGAGATGGTCGCGTTCGAGCCCGACGTAGCCGACGCTTACGTCGGGAAACAAATCAGTGAAGGGTTCCACCATGCCGAGGCCGGCGCGGAGGATGGGCACGATGGCCAGCGGGCGGGCCAGCACGCGGGCGCTGGTTTTTTCGAGAGGCGTGCAAATGTCGCGGGATTCCGTTGCGAGATCGCGGGTGGCCTCCAGTGCGAGCAGCAGACTGATTTGCCGGGTGAGGTTGCGAAAGGTTTCCGGCGGAGTCGCCTGGTCGCGCAGGCGGGTAAGAATGTGCGCGGCCAGCGGATGGTTCAGGAGGTGAAGCATGGCCGGGTGAGGGGAGAATTACAGCAAGTCGCGCTCGACCTTGCGTTCGAGAATGCGCTCCATTTCACGGCGCAGTTCCTTTTGTTTGCCCTTGGTGCCGGGCATGAACGCGAGCCATTGGTAAACTTCCTCCCGCACGTAGCGGGGCATGACGGGCTTGGTGGCGACGACCTTGTCGAGTGCGCGCACGCAGGCGGCGGCGATTTGTTCGCACATGGTCTGGGCGTCGGCCGAGCTGTGCTGGCCGGCGAGGCGCACAATCTCGTCCAGCTTGCCGGGCCGGCGCTGGGCGCGCAGGCGGCGTTGGGTGGCGGCTTTGTAGAGCCCCAGGCAGTCGAGGACCACGTTGGCGGTGCGCGGATAGAAGCTCGTCATGAGATTCCACGGATCGCCGGCTTGATCGCCGCCGTGGCGGAAATCACTGCGTACGATCACCGAGGGCATGTCGGCGAACTTGGCGAACATGAATTCGACGACCGTGCCCGAGTCGAGTTCGGCGCCGTCGTAGTTGAAAAGGCCGAGGTCGCATTCAAGCAACGTGCGCAAATCGTGGTCGCGAATGGCGCGGGCCGTCGTGCGGTTTTTCTCGATGTTCTGCGGCAGGACGCAGAGATAGCGGCCGTGGGATTTCTCGTAAATGGCCTCGGCCAAATAGGCGTTGCCGATGAGATGTTTGAGGCTGAAGAGCTCGCTCGCGAAATAGACGGTGTAGCTCTTTTTCTTGGGTTTCATGCCGCGCAGGATCCTGCGGGCGAGAAAGCGGCAGAACCGTTGGCGGCACAATGTATTTCTTAGGCGACGACGCGGGGGCGCGGACGCTGAGCCAGCGGCGGAAAGGCCTTGGGATCGGTGGCGGCGAGGAGCGCCTCTTCGTGAGTGATCTCGCCCTCTTGGAGGAGGGTTTGGATGTGATGATCCAGGGTGTTCATGCCTTCCTTCATGCCGGTCTCGAGGAGGGACTGGATTTGATGAATAGCGCCGGTGCGGATGAGGTTGGCCATGGGCAGGGTGTTTTTGAGCACCTCCATGGCCATGATGCGACCGCCGCTGACACGGGAGAGCAGCTTGCCACCCAGCACGCTGTGCAGGCTTAGGGAGAGCTGGGTGGTCACCTCCTTGGTGCGTTCGGAGGGGAACATGTCGATGATGCGGGTGATGGCGCTGCGGGTGTCGCGGGTGTGCAGGGTGGAAAAAACCAGATGCCCGGTTTCGGCGGCGGTGAGCGCGAGCGCGGCGGTTTCACTGTCGCGCATCTCGCCGACGTAGATGATGTCGGGATCCTCGCGCAGCGCGCTGCGCAGGCCGGCGGCGAAGCTTGTGACATGGCGGTTGACCTCGCGTTGGGAAAAGAGCGCGCGGTTGCTCGTGAAAATGTATTCGATCGGATCTTCGAGGGTGATGATGCGGACGCGACGGGTGCGGTTGATCTGCTTGAGCATCGCGGCGATGGTCGTTGATTTGCCGGTGCCGGTCTGGCCGGTCACGAGCACGAGACCTTGGCTGAGCGCGCAAATTTCCTGCCAGATACGATCGTTGGGAAATCCTATTTGATCCACGTCGGGGATGCTGGGTGGCAGCACGCGCAGTACGGCCGAAAGACCTTCGCGGTCATGGAAGACGTTGAAGCGAAAATTGATTTTATGCTCCAGCCACTCCCATGAGGCGTCGATGTCGGTGGGCGGTTCGGCTTTGAGGAACTCGATTTGCTTGGGCGTGAGCAGTGGGAAAACGAGCTGTTCGCACAATGCCGGTGTAAGGGGCGCGGCGTCGGGAACGGGCGCGAGATCGCCGTCGTAACGATAAGTGACGGGCTGGCCGACCTTCAGGTGCAGGTCGGAGAAACGGGACAGTCCGTTCAGTTGGTGCGCGGGATCAATGAACTTTGCGAGCAGGTCGTGGGTGGACCAGAGTTGATCGGCGACCGGATAAATCGGGGCGGAGGGGTCAAGCATGGGGAAAGGGGGCCGATTGAACCGCAGTCATGTAAGGCTTTCATGAGCCTGCGCCGGGGATGGGTTAAGCGTGTGTAAACCCCAAGAAAACCACCTTGCGGGTTAAGTCAAAAGACGAAGCCATAGCTTCTTGTGACTAGCACTCCATGTAGGTCCGGCGGATCAGGGCGGCGATCGTTGCCGGCTGCTGGGCAATATCGACAGTGAATGCGTTGGCGGGCGGTTCCAATTGGGCGAGCTGGCTGTCGAGCATGGCCGGTTTCATAAAATGTTCGGTGCGCTGCAGCAGCCGTTCGTGCAGAAGTTCGCGCGAGCCGCGGAGGTAAACGAGCTTTACGCGACCGGGATCGGCGATGAGCACTTCGCGATAAGCTTTTTTGAGCGCCGAACAAGCGATGACGGTGTTGTCCCCGGCCGCCAGCCGGGCGTCGATGTGGGCGCGCAAAGCGGCAAGCCAAGGCGCGCGATCTTCATCGGTGAGCGGGATGCCGGCGGCCATTTTGGCGACATTGGCTGGCGGGTGGAAATCGTCGGCGTCGGTGAAACGCCAGCCGGTGATTTGCGAGAGCAGCCGACCGATGGTGGTTTTGCCGCTGCCGGACACGCCCATCAGAAGAACCACCCGTGATTCTTTGAGTTCCCAAGATCTCGCCGCCACGGGATCGCGGTCTTCGTCGAAATCATTCATGTCGAAAAATGTCTCGATGGGCTTGCCGGTGAGGCCGTAAGTGCCGATTCGATCTTGGAGGATGGCCGTGCGATCATCGCGCCAGCCGATCTTCATCATGAACCGATTCCAGACATAACATTGATCATCCGTACGATCACCGCCTTGTCCCTGAGCCCAGGCGAGGATGTCTTCGTCGCAACCACCGGCAAGCACACGCGTTTTCAAGGACTCGTAACCAATGCCGAGAAATCCGCAGGTGCGTCCGTCGAAGCCGATGCCGAGGTTGGCATGATAATCGGCCGGCAGCCGTCCGTCCGCATGCAGCCGGATTTTGTCCAGCATTCGCCCGAAGTAAACCAAGCGGCCGACAAGGGAGTAACAACTGCGAAGACCGGGAATGAATGGCATGGGATTGCTGGAAGCGCCAACAGCCAAATCCCCGTGCCCGCCTTCTGCAATGCTTCAGTCCATCAGGGGTTTCCCGTGCTTACGCCAAGGGGGCTGGCGCTGCGGATGTCATGATTTTTCTTGCATTTAGGGAGTTATCGGGTCTTGTAGCGGCTTCATCGTCAGAGAAACGTTAGATGACAGGAACTGGTGAGTCGTCAGTGGGGCATTGGTCCCGGGATGATTTGAAACCCGATAGTCGGGAACGGACTGGCAGCGGACGGGGATCGACGAATCATCACCATGAGTTCCAAACTCTACGTTGGCAACATGTCCTTCAAAACCTCCGAAGACGAGCTCCGCTCCGCTTTCGGTCAATTCGGCAACGTGACCGACGTTTACGTCGCCATGGACAAAATGACGGGCCGCCCTCGCGGTTTCGCGTTTGTCACCTTCAGCTCCGCTGAAGAAGCCAAGCTCGCTGCTGAGAAGCTGAACGGCGCCGATCTCGGCGGCCGCGCTCTCACCGTTAACGAAGCTCGTCCCAAGGAGGAAGGCGCTGGCCGTTCCTTCGGCGGCGGCGGCGGCGGTGGCGGCCGTGGCGGTTTCGGCGGCGGCGAACGCCGTGGCGGTTTCGGTGGCGGCCGCTCCGGCGGCGGCGATCGCCGTTACTAATCTGTTTTCGGCCTAAACGGCCGATTCTGATCTCGAGGGCGAAGCGCCTTGTCGCGCTTCGCCTTTTTCATTTTTACGATTTCGCACGTTTCGGAGGTTCGGCCCGCAGGGTTGAACTCCAGGCGGGCCTTGGGCCGTTCGGAGACCGGCCCCTACCGACCCCGGTCGGACTTCATTCTCCGTACGATTCAATTCCCATGCCTTTTAAAGCTCTTAATCTTTCCGCGGACGTATTGCGCGGCGTTGTCGCGGCCGGTTACACCGATCCGACGCCCATTCAGCTTCGCGCCATTCCGGTCGTGCTCTCCAGCCGCGATCTGATCGCCTCCGCCCAAACAGGCACCGGCAAAACCGCCGCGTTTGCTCTGCCCATTCTTTCCAAGCTCGGCGTCCACGGCCGCGCCCCTCGCGTGCTCATCCTTGAGCCCACCCGCGAGCTCGCCGCGCAGGTTGAAACCGCCTTCCGTGATTTCGCGCGGTTCACCGATATCCGCACCGTCGCCCTCTTCGGCGGCGTCGGTTACGGCGCCCAGCGCAACGAGCTCAAGCGCGGCGTCGATGTGATCGCCGCCACGCCCGGCCGCCTCCTTGATTTCATCAAGAGCGGCGAACTTTCCCTCAACACCATCGAGATTCTCGTTCTCGACGAGGTGGACCGCATGCTCGACATGGGCTTCCTCCCCGTCGTGAAGGACATCATCGCGCGCTGCCCCAAGGGCCGCCAGACCCTCTTCTTCTCCGCCACGGTTCCGCCCGAGATCGCCGCGGTCGCGGCCTTCGCGTTGCGCAATCCCGAGCGCGTTGAGTGCGGAGTCAACCGGTCCGTCAACCAATCGGTCAACCACGCCCTCTATCCCGTGGCTTGGGCGCAGAAATTCGACCTGTTGGTCGCGCTGCTTGAGAAGACCGATTTCCAGAGCGTTCTGATTTTCAGCCGAACGAAACATGGGGCGGATAAAATCGCCAGCCGTCTCAAATCCGCCAAGCACTCAGTCGCCGTGCTCCATGCGAATCGCTCGCAGAACCAGCGCATCGAGGCGCTCGCCGGCTTTAAGAGCGGCAAGTACGAGATCATGGTCGCCACCGACATCGCGGCGCGCGGCATCGACGTCGCCGGCGTCACGCATGTGATCAATTACGATGTGCCGGAGAATCCTGAGGATTATGTGCACCGTATCGGCCGCACTGGCCGCGCCATGGCGGTGGGCGACGCCTTCACGCTCGTCTCGCCGGAAAACGCCGACGACATCCGTGACATCCAGCGTTTCATCGGAGCCAAGATTCCCGAGCTGCGGCTCGAAGGCTTCCCGTACCAGCCGTTTGTGGTGAATCCTTCCTATCCGAAAAAGGGCCAGAACCAACGTCGCGGTGGCGGTGGTGGCGGCGGTGGTCGTCCGCAAGGACGCTCCTTTGGCGGCGGCCAAGGCGGTGGTGGTGGCGGCAACCGTGGCGGCGGCGGCGGCGGTTTTCGCGGCCGGCGCTAAACGGTAGAGACAATTTCGAACGGGCGTTTGCATCGCGGATTTCGAGCGGCAACGTCTGATCGGATGCCTGCGCCTGTTACGCCTGCTGAAATCGAGCGCCACCTCGCGGCGTTGCGTGCGTGCGACCGCTGTCCGCGCATGCACAAACCGGTGGTCGCTGGGCGTGCGGTGACGAGCCGCATTCTCCTCGTCGGCCAAGCTCCCGGAGACAAGGAGCCGGTGCTGGGCCGGCCTTTTGCCTGGACCGCCGGTCGGACGCTTTTCAATTGGTTCGTAGCCACGTCGGGCTGGACCGAGGACGAGGTTCGTAACCGGATATATTTTGCGGCGGTGTGCCGGTGTTTTCCGGGCAAGCGCCCGGGTGGCGGCGATCGGGTGCCGTCGCCCGATGAAATCACGAATTGCTCGCAGTGGCTTGAGCGCGAGTTTGCCCTGCTTCGGCCTGAACTCGTCTTGCCCGTGGGCAAGCTCGCCATCTCGCAGTTCCTGCCGCCGGCGGCGCTCAACGACGTGGTGGGAAAATCATTTCGTATCATTCACCGCGGGCATGCCGCCGATTGCATTCCGTTGCCGCATCCCTCGGGTGCCTCGCCGTGGCATCGCATGGAGCCCGGCCGGTCGTTGTTGCAACAGGCCCTCGTTTTGATCGGGGCGCATCCAGCGGTGAAGAAGCTTTGACCCTCCGGCTTGCGCGTGAGGAACTGGGCGCGTCTTTCCCAACACATGCGCTTCTTACGCCTTTTGGCTTTGGCCTTCGTTTTCATCGCTCCGCTTGCGCTGCATGCGCAGCGCGAAAAATTCTCCATGGAAGATCTCGATATCATCGAGCGCCGATGGCCCGCCGCCCAGCGCACTTCCAGCGGGCTGCGCACGCTTGTGCTTCAAGCCGGTTCCGGCGCGATGCCGAAGCCCGGTGACAACGTGGCGGTGCGTTACAAAGGAACTTTCCTGAACGACAAAGTCTTTGATCAAAACCTGGCGCGGACTCCTTTGGTCATACGCGTCGGACGTCACGAGGTCATCGAGGGTTGGGACGAGGGGCTGCTGCTCATGAAAGTCGGCGAGAAGCGGTTGATGATCATCCCCTACGAACTCGCTTACGGCACCCGCGGTCGTCCGCCGGTGATTCCGCGCAGCGCCACCCTTATCTTCGAAGTTGAGCTGCTGGAAATCAAACCCTCGTCGCTGCCGTCGGACGTAAAATAGCTGTCACAGCGGGCGGATGAATAAAATTTAGTTCCTCCTCCGTCAAAAGGTGCTATCCCCAAGCTCATTATGAGCGACGAGTCCCAGCCCCCGGCTCTGCGGTTGCGTCCACGGGTGAAAGCCGAGGAGGCGCCCCCCGCGCCATCGGTCACTCCGCCGCCGGTTGTACCGGAACAGGCGCCGGTGCCGGCTGCTGCGGAGACGGCCGCAGCGCCGCGTCTCCGTCTTAAACCCAAGCTTGCGGCTGAACCTGTGCCGGTGGTTGAGGCGGAACCAACGCCTGTGAAGCCTTTGCCCGAGCCGGCCGAGCCGGTTTCCGCTCCGGCGGAGTCTTTGGTTGCGCCCGTGGCTCCTCCGGTTGAACCGACGCCTGCCGAGCCGGAGACGCGTTTGCGGCTGAAGCCCAAACTGTCGGCCCCCACGCCGGTCGCCGCCGACGGGCCTTCGCCGGCGCCTCTTGCGGCGGAGGCAATGCCGATTGCTAAGAGCGAGTCCGAAATCCCGCCGGTGGTGGAGGCGCCGCCGATCGAGCCGCCTGCTCCCGAGGTTCAAAGCAGCCTGCCGCCGGAAACGGTGCTCACGCCTTTGCCGCCGCTAGTGCAGGCGCCGCCGCCGCTTCGCGTGGTTGCGGCCAAGGGAACCACCGAAGAAACCTTCGCTCCGGAAGCGACGGCTCCGCTGCAGCCTCCTGCGCGCCGCCGGATTTTGACTCTGCGCAGAGCGCTGGCAGCGGGCGTCGTGCTGATTCTGCTGATGGGGGGATATTACGAATACCGGGCATTTTTTGGAGCCCCGCCTAAGGCCGCGCCCACGCCGCCGCCTGTGATCGTGCACAAGCCCGTGACGCCGCCCGCCGCCGTGCCTTCTCCCCAACCTGCGCCGCCTCCGTTGGCAGAAATTCCGGCCTTGGCCATCGCCAAGGCGAAAGCGGTCGCGACCTCTGATGACAATGCCACTGCGGCCGGTTTAACCGAGACGCCTTCGGCTCCGGTTGCGCCTGCTCCGGTTGCCGTGGCTCCGGCCGCGGTCGCTGCCGTGCCTGCGCCCAAGATTATTCCGGCAAAGCCGGTGGCGCCCGCCGCGAGCGTGGCTTTTCGCTTGTGGGTCGATTCAGTGAAAATCACCGGCGTACTCGAAGGAGCGACACCTCGGGCCATCATCAACGGCCGCTTGGTGCGACCCAACGACGTGATCGACTCCACCGAGGGCATTGTCTTCGACCATGTGGATGTGGCGCGCAAGCAGGTCATTTTCCGTGACCGGTCGGGTGCGCTGACGGGAAAACCCTACTGAGAAAATCGGCGGCCGCCGGGCCTTCGGGGCGATCTCACCAAGTATCCACGGGGCCCTTGGGCACGGGAATCGATTCGCGAGTGAAAACCGTGTCGGCCGGGTCTCGCATGAACGAGGCGACCATCGGATCGGGCTGGTATTGCGGACGCAGTTCGCCGCGTTCGTCGCAAAACTGGGCCCGCCATGCCAGATATTCGGCGACGGCGGCCTCGAAGTCGGCGCGCGAGGAGATCGTGATGATCCGCACCTTGAACGGCCGCGCCGGTCCGAAGCGTTTCGCGTACCATGGCGCGACCTTGCGGAAATGTTTCGCCCCGTTTTCCTCGCCGTAGAATTCGCAATAGCGTTCGAAGTGGCGGCGCATCACGCGCAGGCGTTCTTCGAAGGAAGGTTCCGGCAACAGTTCACCGGTGCGCAGGTAGTGTTCGGTGCGGCGAAAGATCCACGGATCATAGAACGCCCCCCGGCCAATGGAAATGCCCGCGCAGCCGGTTTCGTCGCGCATGTGTTTCGCCGCTTCGGGCGTGGTTACGTCGCCGTTGCCAATCACCGGGATGGTTTTCACCGCCTGCACGACGGAGCGGATCCCGGCGAGATTGACGGTGCCGCTGAAGCCTTGGGCGCGGGTGCGGCCATGCACGAAAATCGCGGCGACCCCGGTGTCTTCCAGCACGCGGGCCAAGTCGGGCGCGGTGAGATTGTCGTCATCCCAGCCAAGCCGCATTTTGGCCGTAATCGGAATCTTGACCGCCTCGATCATGCCGCGAACGAGGGCGGCGGTCTTGGTGAGCTCGGTCATCATCGCCGAGCCGCCGCCAACCTTGACGACTTTTTTCACGGGACAGCCCATGTTGATGTCAACCGACTGCGCGCCCAGTTCCTGGCAGAGCACGGCGGCGTCCCGCATTTCCTCTGGCACCGAGCCGAAGAGCTGGATGGCCAGAGGGCGATCCTCGGCGCAGCTCTCGACCAGCTTCAAGGCGGTGCGGTTGCGTTCGAGCAGCGAGCGGGCGTTCACCAGATCGGTTGTGGCCCAGCCGAGCCCACCCAGTTCCCGCAGCGTGAGACGCATGGGCAGGTTCGTGTACCCAGCCAGAGGGGACAGGAACAAGGGTGAGGCCAGAAGGTGGGAGCCGATGCGCATGGTCGAACAAACAGGGAACAGCCGGCGAGGCCGGCCGACAAGCCCGCCCTGAATTCTACTAATGCAAGTACATGATAATTACCGTGACAATCTCCGGGGCCGGCCCCACTTTAACCGGGTTGCGTTATTGGCCGCGCGATCAGTCGAAGACACGCGGCAGATGGCGTTCAACAGAGTGGAATCCCCCGCCCTCATGTCTTGGAATATCCAACAACGGATCCGGCTCGCCATGGCCATGGTCTTGGCACTCTTGCTGGCCATTGGCGGACTCTCCTATTGGGCGCTGCGATCTTTGGGGCGGACGAGCGAGCTTGTCCTGCATACGCAGCAGGTGCGCGACACTTTGGCGGAGATGCTCTCGCAGATGAAGGATGCGGAAACCGGTTCGCGCGGTTTTCTGATCACGGGCGATGAGCGTTTTCTTGAGCCCTATGAAAACGGCATTGCTGCGGCGCAAAAAAGCCTCTCTCGCCTGCGTCTTTTGACGGCCGACAATCTTGTGCAGCAACAACGGCTCGATGCGTTGGAGCCGCTGATCGCCGGAAAAATCACGGAGATGCGCCGCGGACTGGAATTGCGCCGCGGCGAGGGCTTTGCCGCCGCCGCGGCTCTGGTGGCGAAAGGCGAGGGCAAACGGCTGATGGACGAAGTTCGCACGATCACGGCCGCCATGCAGGCGGATGAGGATCGTCTGCTGGCCGGGCGACTTGAGGCCGCCAGACGCGACGGCGATTGGACGGTGCTGGCGCTGCTTCTGGGGCTCGTCTTGGACGGACTCTTGATCGCCGCGATCGCCCTGTTGCTGCGCCGGGAATGGCGAACCCGCGATACGGCGGCGCGCACTCTGCAACAATACGCCGACGAGACGCGCGATCTGTATAACCGTGCGCCTTGCGGTTATCATTCGCTCGATCCCGCCGGTCGTTTTACCGAGATCAACGACACCGAACTCGCCTGGCTTGGCTACACCCGGGAGGAGATCGTCGGCCGGATGGATTTTTCCGATGTGCTGACACTCGCGAGCCGCCGGAATTTCGAGGAGCGGTTCCCGCGTTTCAAAGTGGATGGCCGGATGGAGGACGTGGAGGTCGAACTCCTGCGCAGAGACGGGACGAGCCTCCCCGTGCTCCTCAACGCCACCGCCATCCGGGATGAATCGGGCGGATATGTTTCGAGCCGATGCACGCTGTTCGACATCACGGAACGCAAACGCGGGGAGGAGGCGGTGAGGCAGAGTGAAGAGCGTTTCCGGCTGATGTTCACCAGCGTGCGCGATTATGCGATCATCACGCTCGATCCACGCGGATATGTCACGAGCTGGAACACCGGGGCCGAACGAATCAAGGGCTATGCGCCGGATGAAATCATCGGAAAGCACTTCTCGTGTTTTTATACGGCCCCCGACCTCGAGACCCGGTTTCCGGACAAGGAACTCGCGGGAGCGGCGGCGGAGGGCCGCTTCGAAAACGAAGGCTGGCGCGTGCGCAAGGACGGATCCCAATTTTGGGCGAACGTGGTGATCACCGCATTGCGCAATCAGGCGGGCGAATTGATCGGCTTCGTCAAGGTGACGCGCGATCTCACCGAGCGAAAACGCACCGAGCAACTTACCGAACAGGCGCGAGTCTATGCCGAGAGTATCGTCGACACGGTGCGCGATCCTCTCGTGATTCTCACCCAAAACTTGCGCATCAAAAGCGCCAATCACTCCTTCTACGAAACCTTCCAGACCACGCCGGCGGAGGTTGAGGGCCGGGAACTGCGGGAGTGGAGCGGGGGCCAGTTGGCGATCCCGGAGTTGCTGCAGGCCTTGGAGGAAATCGTGCCCGCGCATACGCAGTTCGACGACTTCGAGGTTTCATTGAACCTTCCGAAACTCGGGCAGAAAGTTTTTTCCTGCAGCGCGCGCAAGCTCCACCGGCCGGGCAACAACACCACGATGACGCTGCTGGCCATGGAGGATGTCACGGCGCGAAAACGCGTGGAGCAGATTCATCTGCAGTTTCGGGCGCTCTTCGAATCGCTGCCAGGCCTCTACCTCGTGCTCTTGCCGGACTTCACCATCGTTGGCGCGAGCGACGCTTATCTCAAGGCCACCATGACCCGGCGCGAGGAGATCGTCGGCCGCGGGCTTTTCGAGGTGTTTCCCGACAATCCCGATGACGCCGCCGCGACGGGCACCGCGAACCTTCGCGCATCGCTCAACCGGGTGCTGCAAAACGCCGCGCCCGACACGATGGCCATTCAGAAATACGACGTGCGCGGTCCCGACGGGGTTTTCGAGGAACGCTTTTGGAGCCCGGTCAACTCGCCGGTCATGGGCGCTGATCGAAAAATCGAATACATCATTCATCGCGTCGAGGATATCACGGATTTTGTCCGGCAGAAGCAGGGTGCCGCAGGAACGGCCAACGCCATGAATGCCCGCCTGGAGAGAATGGAGGCGGAGGTTTACCTGCGTTCCCAGGAGACGTACGCGGCGCTGGCCCAGCTGCGGGTTGCGAACGAGGAGCTCGAGGCCTTTTCCTACTCCGTTTCCCATGATTTGCGCGCGCCGCTCCGGCACATCGAGGGTTTTGCCGCCATGCTGGAAAAGCATGCCGTCGGGCTGGATGAAAAAGGCCGGCGCTATCTCCGGACCATCGGCGACTCGGCACGTCGCATGGGTGTGTTGATCGACGATCTGCTGAGTTTCTCGCGCATCGGCCGCGCCGAACTCAGGCTCGCGCCGGTGAATGTGGCGGCGCTGGTTCAGGAGGTGATGCAAGTGCTCCAGCCGGAGATCAACGGCCGGACGGTGCATTGGGAGATCGCCGGGCTTCCTCAGGTGCGCGCCGATCTCGGCCTGCTTCGACAGGTGCTGGTCAATCTGCTTTCCAACGCCGTCAAATATACCCGTCATCGGGCGGAAGCGCGCATTGCGATCGGAGCCACCGCGGCCGACTCTGGCGAGACCGTCATCTTCGTGCGCGATAACGGGGCCGGTTTCGACATGAAATACGCCCCGAAGCTCTTCGGCGTTTTCCAGCGCCTGCACAACAGCAGCGAGTTCGAGGGCACCGGCGTCGGTCTGGCCACCGTTCGCCGCATTGTCACCCGCCACGGCGGACGCGTATGGGCGGACGCCAAGGTCGGCGAGGGCGCCACTTTTTATTTCACGATTCCCGCCCCGTCCGGGGCGAAGGGAACCGCATCATCCGCAACCCCCACCATCCATGAGTGAGCTCAAAAGTATTCTGTTTGCCGAAGACAGTCCCTTGGACGTCGAGATGACCCTCGCAGCCCTTTCCGAGCACAACCTCGCAAACGAAGTCGTTGTCGTTTGCGACGGCGAGGAGGCGCTCGATTACCTTTATTTCCGCGGTCGCTTCAAACTGCGGGCCAACGGGAATCCCGCCGTCGTGTTACTCGACCTGAAGATGCCGAAGGTCGACGGTCTTGAAGTGCTTCGCACGCTCAAGAGCGACGAGCAATTGCGCAACATTCCCGTCGTCATGCTCACCTCCTCGCGCGAGGAGCAGGACCTCGTGCGCAGCTACAATGCCGGCGCCAACGCCTACGTCGTCAAGCCCGTCGATTTTCAGGCTTTCGTCGAGGCCGTGAAGCAGGTCGGTACTTTTTGGGCCATCCACAACCAACCCCCTCCCGGTAGCATCAGGAAACCCGTCTAACCTGTGCTTTCGTCGAGCGCGCCGCGTTCGCCGGAAGTCAAAACACCTCGTTGCCATGAACCTTCTCCATCTCGAAGACTCCCTGAACGATGCGGCTTTCATCGAGGCTCTTCTCAAAGAGGCGTTGCCTCATTGCCAAATTCAACGCGTGAGTTCGCGCCCCGAGTATCAGGACGCCATCGAGCGCGGCGGTTTCGATCTCATTCTCTCGGACTATTCGATGCCGGGGTTTGACGGCCTTTCCGCCCTCGATCTTGCCCGGACTTGGTGTCCCGAAAAGCCCTTCATCTTCATGTCGGGAACCATCGGGGAGGAGCGTGCCATCGAGGCGCTCAAGCGCGGGGCGACCGATTATGTGATCAAGGACCGGCCCAGCCGTCTGGTTCCTGCCATCCGCCAGGCGCTGGCCTTGGTGGAGGAGGCCGCGCGGCGCCATCTGACCGAGGCCGCGTTGCACGAGAACCAGGAGCGGTTCCGGCAGATCACGGAAAACGTCGCCGATCGCATTGTCCTGCTCGATCTCGAAGGCCGTCGTATCTATTACAATCCCGCCTACCGCGATTTGCTGGGCGGCGCGGCCTTGTTGCGCGGCACCGACGGCTTTGCCTTTGTCCATCCCGAGGATCGGGAGAAAATTCGCGCACTGTTTCGGGAGACCGTTCGCACGGGGGCCGTTCAGCGGGCCGAATACCGCATCGTTCCTCCGGACAAAGCCATTTATTTCATCGAGGCGGTGATCAGCGCCGTGCCGGATGAGGCCGGCCATGTTGCCAGTGTGCTGATGGTCTCCCGCGATGTCACCGAGCGCCGCCAGACGGAGGAAAAGCTTCGGGAGCAGGCCGCGTTGCTCGACAAGGCGCGCGACGCCGTCGTCGCCACGGATTTGGAGCACCGCATCACCTACTGGAATGCGAGTGCCGAGCGGCTTTACGGTTGGACGGCGGCCGAGGTGGTCGGACGAAAAATCGACGATCTCCGGCTGCACTTCGAGCCGGCGCGGTTTGCCGACGCCTTCACCCAGCTTGCCGCGGCCGGCGAGTGGCGGGGCGATTTCCAGCTTCGAACCAAGACCAGTGACATCATCCAGGTCGAGAGCACGTGGAGTCTGGTGCGCGATGGCGAAGGGCGGCCGCGGTCTATTTTGTTTATCGATACTGACGTCACGGAGAAAAAGAAACTCATGACGCAACTGATGCGAGCGGCGCGGATGGACAGCATCGGAATGCTCGCCGGGGGAGTGGCGCATGATTTGAACAACGTGCTGGCACCGATCCTCATGGCGACCGATTTGCTGCGCATGCACGCGGCCAGAACGGTGGACATTCGCGTTGTCGATACCATCAGCAGCAGCGCGCAGCACGGAGCCGCCCTGGTCCGGCAGTTGCTTGCGTTCGCGCGCGGCACCGAGAATCAGCATGTGGAAATCAACATCGCCGGAATCGTCGAGGACGTTGAAAAACTACTGCGTCCCAATCTGCCTTCCGTCATTTCCCTGACGACGGAGTGCGTCGGGGAGATATGGCCGGTCATGGCCGACGCGACCGAGATCAAGCAGGTGCTGCTCAATCTTTGTCTGAATGCCCGCGATGCCATGCCGATCGAGGGCGGCAGCATCGGCATCCGTTTGGAAAACAGCACCGTTGACGATAAAATCGCCCGGCTTCATCCGGGCGCCAAACCGGGGCCGCACCTGCTGATTTCGGTGGCCGACACCGGCATGGGCATCCCGCCGGCGACCTTGGACAAGATCTTCGATCCCTTTTTCACCACCAAGCCCACGGGCCGCGGCACCGGCTTGGGACTTTCCACGGTCGCGGGCATCGTCAAAAGTCATGGCGGTTTTCTCAACGTCGAAAGCGAGGTCGGCCAGGGCACGGTCTTTCAGCTGTTTTTCCCTGCGATCAACCGGTCCGCCGCGCCGGAAAAGAACGTGCCGGGTTCTCCTTTCGAGGCCGCGGGGCGGGGGGAGGCGCTCTTGCTCATCGATGACGATCCGATGGTCCGGGAAACGTTCCAGCTTTTGCTGGAGAGGGGTGGTTATCAGGTGTTCTCCGCCGTGGACGGCCGCGCCGGGCTCGCCGAGTTTGATCGCCGCATCGACTCCATCGCGGTGGTCATCACCGATATGATGATGCCGGGCCTGCATGGCTCCGAAGTGATCGCCGCCGTGCGCGCCCGCCGCCCCAACCAACCCATTATTGCGATCAGCGGGCTGATGGACGCCGCCGGACGAGACGCGCTGCAAGCTTTGAATCCGCCCATCGTTTGCCTCTCCAAGCCGCTTACGACCCAGGCGCTCCTGGGGACGCTGCGCCGCCTGATCGACGAGGCGGCGCCGGCCAGAAATAAGCAGGCCACTGCTTGAAATTTATCCAGTAATACGGACGATGATACCGTGAGCAACCATCAGCCATCGGCCAATGCCCCGCTCGATCCGGGATTGAACAGCGGATCCCGGCAATCCGTGCTGGTGGTGGATGATGAAGCGGGCATCCGGCAAGTGCTGAGTCTGGTGCTTGAATCGGGCGGGTATCAGGTGAGCTGCGCCGCCGATGGTGTGGAGGGCTTCCGGATTCTGACGGAACGTTCCTTCGATCTGGTCATCACCGACATGTTGATGCCGGGCAGTGATGGGTTTGAACTGCTGGCGGCGGTGAAAAAAATCCGTCCGGCCACCCGGATCATTGTCGTATCGGGCGGCGGAATGTCCGGCGTCGATTATTATTTGAAGATGGCGAAGAAGCTGGGCGCGCATGCCGTGCTCGAAAAGCCATTCGACAGCGCCACCCTTCTTTCGACTGTGGCCTCGGTTTTGGCCGAGGCCGATTGATTATCGCGCCGCGAGCGCGGTTTTCATCCGGCGCAATGCCTCGGCAAGCGTGGCGCGGGGACAGCCGATGTTGATGCGCACGTGATGGCCGCGAGGAGAGCCGAAGAACGCGCCGTCGCTCAGGCCCACGCCATGGTTTTCGAAATGGGCCACGGGATCGGCCAATCCGAGATCCCGGACGTTGAGCCATACCAGATAAGTTGCCTCAACCGGGGCCTCCACGCGGATGCCGGGCAATTCGCGCGCGATAAAATCGAGCAGGAAATCGCGATTGCCGCGCAGGTACGCGAGCAGGTCCTGTCTCCAGGGTTCGCTGTCGCGGTACGCGGCTTCGCAGGCGGCGAAGCCGAGGGTCGTGACCTCGGCCACGATGCCGGCGGTCGCCCGCACAAAACGGGCGCGCAGGCCGGCGTCCGGGATCACGGCAAAGGACGTGCCGAGCCCGGGGACATTGTAGGTCTTGCTTGGCGCCATGAGCGTGACCGTGCGGGCGGCGACCTCCGGTGAGAGCGCCGCGGTCGGAATGTGAGGGAGCGTCGCGTCGAGGATCAGATCGCAGTGGATTTCGTCGGAGCAGAGGACGAGGTCGTGTCGGGCGCAGAATGCGGCCAGACGCGTGAGCTCGTCGCGGCGAAAGACGCGGGCGAGCGGATTGTGCGGATTGCACAGGAAAAAGAGCTTCGTGCGCGGCGTGACCGCCTGCTCCAACGCATCCCAGTCGATTTCCCAGCGGCGGCCGGCTTCGTTAAGGATGAACGGCACGGTGACGGAGAGGCGTCCGCTGTTTTTCGGCGCCGTCATGAACGGGGGGTAGACCGGCGTGAGACACAGCACTTCTTCACCGGCTTGGGCAAAAGCTTGGGCGGTGACATTGAGGCCGCACACCAGGCCCGGCAGCCAGACGATCCAAGCGGGATCGATGGTCCAGCCATAGCGCGAGGCGAGGGCGTTGACCACTGCATCCACAGTGGAACGGGTCGGCCGGGCATAACCGAAAATGCCGTGTTCCACCCGGGCGTGCAGAGCGTCGAGAATTGCGGGCGAGGAGCGAAAGTCCATGTCGGCCACCCAGAGCGGCAGGATGTCCTTGCCGGCATATTTTTGCCATTTTTGGGAATCGGTGCCGAGGCGCTGCGGGACGGTGTCGAAGTCGAAGCTCATGGAGGATTTGGCGGACGAAGAGTTTAGCATGAAGTGAATTGACGGAGGAGTGCGACGGTTTTTCCCGGACGGACTGTCGCACCGGCGGACAAAATTTCCCGCCTGTTCTGCCATGGAAATGCTAAGTGGGCATTATTTCCGTAGTTAGCGATGCCGCCGGCCCGGCATCGCGCATGCACCAAGAAAGGCGGTCAACTCTGTCATTCAAAACCCAAAGGAGAAAATCATCATGAGAATCGTTCGTTACAACCACCCTTCCTCCCGCAGCCTCGCGCCGATGCGCAGTCCGTGGTCAGGTCTTGAAACTGAAATGGATCGCCTCTTCGAAGCCAGTTTGGGCGAGTTTTCGGGAGCGCTGAACGTCAGCCGTTTCCCCGTCGATTTATACGAGGACAAAGACAACACCTATGTCCGCGCCGAACTGCCGGGCATTGATCGGTCGGATCTGAACGTTGAGTTGGTGGATGGCTATCTCAACATCCGCGCGACTCGCAAAACCCGTGAAGACGGACGTGAAGAGGCGTTTGCCCTTAGTCGCTCCGTCAGCGTGCCCGATGCGGAAGTGCAGACGGACAAGATCAGCGCCACGTATGAAAACGGCATTCTGACCGTCACGTTGCCGAAACGCGAGGAAGCCAAGCCCAGGAAAGTCAGTGTTTCCGTCAGCTGACGGTTCGAAGAACCAGCGTTTTTAAAATTCAAAAAGGAGAAAACTATCATGTCGCTTTTAACTCATCTCGTTCCGGCTTTCGCCCATTCCAAAACATCCGCCGGCCGGGAAACCGGCCCTTCCGTGACGCCGGCTTATGGCCTCACGGAGATCGAAGACGGTTATGAACTCATCGTGCATCTTCCCGGAGTATCCAGGGACGGCCTTGAACTCACCGCCGAGGATGGCGCGATCACCGTCACCGGCCGACGCGCTTGGAAGCAGCCGGAGGATTGGACCGCCATCTATCGGGAGGCGAACGATACGCCGTACGAACTGGTGCTCAATCACGACAACATCGTCGACCTCGACAAGGTCGAAGCCGTGCTTCGTGACGGTGTGCTTCGTGTGACGCTTCCCAAAGCCGAGGCGGTCAAACCGCGCAAGATCTCCATCAATTGATGCTTGGCGGCGCGGAGTAATCCTCCCGCACACAGCCGGCGCCCGTGCGGGGTGCCGGCTTTTTTGTGAAGGCGCAAGCGGGCTCGCTTGGGAAAAAGACTGCGTTCAATCTTGTTGGATGAGCACACCTTCATCCGCTTTTTCCGGAGGCTCGCCGGGACCAGTGGTGTTCTTTGACGCCGAATGCGGTCTCTGCAATCGGTGCGTGCGCTTGCTGCTCCGGCTCGACCGGCGGGGACGGCTCCGCTTCGCGCCGTTGCAGGGGCCCACGGCCCGGCGCTTTTTGCGAGAATGCGGTCTGCCGACGGATGATTTTAACAGCATGGTCCTCGTGCCGGAGTGGGGGCGGCGGGAGCCCTGTCGCGGCTATCTCTTGCGCACCGATGCGGTGCTGGAGGCCCTGCGACAGATCGGCGGCGGCTGGCGATGGCTTGCTTGGCTCCGCGTACTGCCGGTCTGGGTACGGGATCCGTTTTACCGCGCGGTGGCCCGCTGCCGTTATCGATTGTTTGGCGAATGGAAGCCGCGCCCGCTGGCGCGGGCGGAATGGGCGGAGCGGTTTCTGCCCTGAACGGAGGGCTTAACGTTTTTTCGCCGGCTTCTTTTTTCTGGGGGAAGGCACGACAATGACGGGGCAGGAGGTCTTTTTCAGCACGGCGTGCGTGGTGCTGCCGACGAGCAAATCGTAGAGCGCGGTGTGTCCGTGGGAACCCAGGATGATGTAATCGACTTTGTGTTTGCGGGCCTGCTCGAGAATGTTCGCCTCGGCGAGGCCGTTCACGAGCAGCGTTTCGGCCGAGATGCCTTTGGTGGCGAGCGAAGCTTGGAGGTGGTTGAGTTGCCGGACGGCGACCTTCTCATTGATCGCGAGGGTCTCTTGCAGCACTTCGATGCCAATGCCGTACTCGGTGGTGATCATTGGCGGCTGAAGGCTGTGGAGAAGCAGCACGTGAGCGCCCAACGGTCCGGCCAAGGCAATGGTTTCGCTGATGACATCCTGCGTGGTCGTAGAAAAATCGACAGGGGTAAGGATCGTTTTCATGGCTGAAAACTAGCATGGAATCCAAGCCGCTGCGCCCCTTTTCTGAGGGGCATTAACGCGCCGGTCAAAACCCGGCGTTGACCTCGTGCTGATGGCCGGGGTCCAAGGTGACGAGGCCGAGGGCGGTGCACTCGGTCTGGTCGTTTTTATAAAGTTTGGCTTTCACGGGGGTGGTCGCATCCGGCGTCTCCCAGCGCCATTTGCCGATCGAGACAAATTGCAGTGGCACGCCTTTTTCCCAGCTCAGGCCGGGGCCCTCGCCGCGGATGAAGAGTTTGTTGCCGATGCCGATATAGGCGGTGGCGATAAGGCGGGTGAAGCCATCGGACGAAACCGAGGTCTCGCCTTCGGGCTCATCGATGGAAAGGCCCAAATCAAAGCCGGACTCTTCGTCCACCGGCTTGGGCTGTCGGGTCCGCGCGGGTGGCGGCGGTTCGGCGACGGGAACTTCGTCGGGCGATGGGTCGGCGGGAATGGAAAGCGGGGCTTCGTCAACGGGTGCGAGCGGTGGTTCCACGCGGGGCGCGGGCTCTGATGCGGGCGTTTCGGACGAGACGGGGGCAGGCGTTTCGGCAGCGAGGGTTTCTTCGGTGACCGGGATCTCGTCGGAAGGAGGCTTGGTGCGTTTGCGTCGAGGTGCCTCTTTGGATAGGGGTTCGTCAGGGGCGGTGGCGCGGGTGAAGGCGGCGGAAAGGTGGAGTTCGATATCGGCGAGCGCCTGGGCCTTGGCGATCGCCATGGCCGAGGTTGCAGCGGCGGTGAGCGTTTCGGAGGCTTTGGCGGTCGCTTGCTCGATGTGGCCGGGAAGCTTGGCAAAGGCCTCGTTCAGGGCGGCGAGGTGTTGGCGGGTGGCCGTTTCGAGCCGGGTAAGATCGGCGGCGGTTTGGGCGAGACGATTGGCGGTCGCTTCGGTCCGATCGTGCTCCTCCTTGGCCGGGCCGGCGGAATGGCGGGTGGTTTCGGCCAGTTGTTTCTGGAGATTTTTGACGCTCTCCTGAAGTTGGCGGGGAAGCTCTTCGACGAGCTTGAGATTGCCGGACGAAGCCTCGGCGATCCCATGGAGACTGGCGGCGGCGATGCTAAGCTGCTCGGCCGATTCGGAGGTGGTGCGGGCGAGGGCGGCGATTTGATTTTGTCGCTCGGTCAGTTCGGCATCCTGGCGCCGGGCGTAATCGGCCAGGAAGGGAATGATGGCCAGTCCAGCGCCGAGGACGACGCAGACGGTGATGGCGAGGAGCGGCCAGGGGCCGATGGGGCTGGCGCACTGGCGGGCGATGAAAAAGGCGGTGGCGATCAGAACGCCGTCGCCGACGAGAAACGGGAGCTTGGGCAATTTCGGAGCTTCTTCGGAAAGGTTCATAGGGTGAGCATCCGCGACGGGGCGTTTCTGACGTGCGCCGGTCGGGTTCTCAAGGAGGAAAGCGGACGGGAGGCGCACGGTTTTGAGTTTTAATCTCCGGCCGGCTGGCTAAGCTCCGGGGCGTTCCAATGGACTTCGCGCACTTCATGCGAATCGAGCGGGAGACGGACGGAGGGACGCGGCACTATGTGGTGCATACGCATGACCCTAAGTTTTCCGTCGAGATCGCGCCCGACGGCGATGCGCCCGACCGGATCGGCAAGGGCGTGATCAAGGCGTTGCGGATGCCGAATTCCTGGGCGGGCAACTA
The DNA here is from genome assembly GCA_019510185.1 of Verrucomicrobiota bacterium. GTDB lineage: Bacteria > Verrucomicrobiota > Verrucomicrobiia > Opitutales > Opitutaceae > Rariglobus. Next base: position 84,018 of record JAEKKV010000016.1, read on the forward strand.
TGCGCAATGCGCGAAGCTGGTCGGCGCGGCGCAGGAGTTTTTCCGCCAGTCGTTCGCCGAGCCGGCGCCGAAGGGTGAGACGCGGCGATTCCAAACGTGACGGCGGGGCGGTTCTTCCGCCCGTGATCAATCACGGAAGCGCACTGTGATGGCGGAGAAGAGCCTTTGCCACTCCGCCGGATTGAGATCGTCTTTTCGGTTCGGCGAAATCTGGCGGTGGTCGGTCATCACAGCGGACGACCAGCGGTGGCGCTGCCAGCGCGGGGCAAGCCATTCGAGGGCGCTGGCGATTTGCTCGTCGGTGAGCGGGGCGGCGTAGGTGTCGCCGGCAAAGGCGACGCCGAGAAGAAAGTCATTGCAGCGCGGACGTTCGCGAAAAACCGACAGGCCGGCGTGCCAGGCGATGTGTTCATCGATCACCAGCGTGGCCCGCGTGCCGTCGAGGGCGATGAGCACATGATAGCTCACCTGGCTTTCGGGCAGGAGCATGTGCGCGATCGTCGTCTTGAAATCCATCACGCTGTGATGAAAGCACACGCCAAGACGTTCATGCGCCGGAGCCGCGGCGAAGTTGGGCGAGGGGAAGGCGAGCTCGGCGAAGGGCATGAGGCTCACAACTTTTTCCACGCGCCGTCGAGCAGCGAGATGATCATGCCGATGCGGATGGCGCCCTCCACGGTGAGGATAACGAGAATCCACTTGAGGGGAGCGTTGCGACGGAGGGAATAGCCGAGAAGGGAAACGGCCAGCATGCACACGGTCTGCGCGCGGCCGGACTCGGGAATGAGCAGCAAGATCATCCACACCCAGTAGAGAAGGATGCCCATGCTCCAGATGAAGGCGGTCGGCTCGCTTGGTCCGCGGGTGCGCGGATCGATTCCTTGCTCGATCTGCTTGATGCCGAGATAGCGCTCGGCGATCACCAGCTGCCACGCCTCGAAAAGCAGGAACAGCGGCGAAAGGTAAAGCAGGAGATCCATGGCGGGGCGTGCGGATCTTTTTAAACACGCCTGGCGCCGGGCCAATGCGAAAAGTGCTCCGGCCGGCGGTGGCGGGGCTTACGCGGTTGCGCCGTCGGGGTGAGTACGTATGCTGGCCGGCACATGAACCTCCATGTCGGCTGCACGCTTGTTTATGATGTGCTTACGCCCACCGCGAATTTTACGTTTAACATTCTCGCCAACCGCGACCCGCATCAGCACCTGAGCGACGAGAGCATCCGGGTGGCGCCGTCCTTTCCGCTGGAGCGCACATCCACGTCGAAGGGAAACCGGGTGTTTCGCGTCGAGGCCGCCGCCGGGCCGTTCGCGGTGGCTTATCGTGCGGTCGTGGAGGTTTCCCGGCCGCCGGCGCCGGCCGAGGTGAAGGCGGACAATCCCGGGCGCCTGCCGCTCACCACGCTCACCTACATCTTGCCGAGCCGCTACTGCGAGAGCGACCGCTTCACCCAGATCGCGTGGGATTTGTTCGGGAAAATCGCCAATCGCGCCGAACAGGTGCGGGAGATCTGTCGCTGGATCGCGGCGGGTCTCGCCTACACGCCGGGCGCGACGGACTCGCGCACCTCGGCGTGGGATGTGTGGCAGTTGCGCAAAGGGGTGTGCCGCGATTACGCGCATCTCGCGATCGCGTTGTGTCGCGCGCTGTCGATACCGGCCCGTTATGTGGGCGGTTACGCGGCGGGGCTCGAGCCGATGGATTTTCACGCCTGCTTCGAGGCTTATCTTGGCGGGCAGTGGTATCTGTTCGATCCGACCGACAACATCGCGCCCGATCACGTGGTGGTGATCGCGCGTGGTCGCGACGCAGCCAACGCCGCGCTCACCACGATCTTCGGCCGGGTGAACGCCGGGGCGGTGAAGGTCGAGTGCGTGGTGGCTCCGGCGGACGTGGCGTCGCCGGTTGATTTATCGGACTCAGAGCAGCTTCCATCGCCGGCGTAGGATCAACTCCAGCGCGTAGGCGCAGAAGGCGGTCAAGAGCACCGGCCATACGTCCCAACGCGGCTGACGGCGTTCGCCGAGAAGCGTGGTTGGGGCATCCTTCGCGGCGCGCCAGGCGGAGGGAGGCTCGGTCGTGAGCAAGGTGCCACCGGTGGTGGCGGCAAGGGCGCGCAGAGTGTCGAGCGCGGGCGGCACTTGTGCGAGTTCGCCGGTGGGCTGGCTGGTCGCGAACGGGAAAATCCGCACGGGCGGCGCTCCGGCGGCGCTGACGTTGAGTTCCCACGCACCGGGCAGGGCGGGCTTCCAGCTGAACTCCCAGGGGGATTCGGGGTCGCTGGTGGCTTGCGCGATGATGACGGTGGTGCGGCCGTCGGGAGCGATGGCGCGAATTTCGGGACGGAGGATTGGGGCGAGGCCGGAGAGACGCACGGTCACGGTGTCGTTGACGGGGACTTGCGCGGGGGCGTTGACGAAGCGCACGCCGTGTTCGCGTCCCTGGCCGAGCCAGAGCATGAGCTGCTGCCAGAAGGTCTCGACCTCGCGCTGGGCGGAGGGTTGGGAAAGTTTCCAGCGCCAGAGCCCGTCGGTGGTGAGGAGGGCAGTGCGGCCCCGGCCGAAGGTTTGGGTGGCGAGGAGGATCCGCGGTTGCCGGGTCTCGGGGTCGAGCGCGGTGGGGTGCACGGCGAGCACCTCGGCGCCGGGTTTGGCGAGGGAGACGGTGGCGTAGTCCACGAAGCGAGGCGCCAAGCGGTCGTCGGCATCGGCGGCGCCGGCCTTGGCGAAGACGGGCGAAGCGCGGCCGGCGGCAGTGAGCATGAAGGGGGTGAGCGTGTGTTTCGCGCTACCGGCGGTGTTATCGAGGCTTTGGCGGGCGCGGCGGGCGGCGCGTTCCACCATGAGCAGTTGTATTTTGCGCGGGCTGAGCGGCTGACCGTCGGCATCGGTGGTGGGAATGTCGTCGTCTTCGGCGCGATGATCGGTGGTCGTGAAGACGACGGGGAGCAGCTCGCCGAGCGGATGTCCGTCAAACTGCGGGAGCGCCTCGGGATCGGGACTGGTGAACAGCACGCCGCCACCGGCGCGGGTGAATTCAAGCAGGGCCTGTTGTTGCGCGTCGTCGAGTTGCGCGGGGAAGACGTGGGCGAGCACCACGAAGTCGTAAGCTTCGAGGCCGCGGACGTTGGCGGGGAGACGGCCGATGGCACCGCCGGCGCGAGAGCCGCGCGAGAGGGTGACGTTGAGCGCGGGGTTCAGCATCGAGGTGAGCTCGAAGCTTGGATCGGTCTTGAGGGCGTCGATGAGGTAGCGAAAACCCCAGTCGAGCGCTCCTTGATAGAAGAGAACGCGGATGGTATTGCGTGCGACAACACGGGTGGCGGAGCGGGCGGCGGCGGGGGCGTCGGCCGTGTCGCCGAAGCGGAGAACGAGTTCGAGGTCGCCGGGCTCGCCGGTGGCGATGGGCGTGCTCCAGGGGATGACGTTGTAACCGGCGTTGAGCGGGAGTTCGCCGCCGGCGATGCGCGCGGCACCGCGCCAGAGGGAAAATTTTTCGACACGGGCCTCGCGGGAAAACGCCTCGAAGGTGCCGTCGAGCGTGAACTCGCTGGCGCGAAGCGCGGTGGCGGGGGCGCGCAGCTCGCGGACACGGACGAAGGGCGCGGAGCGCAGGCGGTTGGCGCCGGCGACGAACCACACGGGGGTGCCGGCGGCGAGGGCGTGTTGGGTGAAGGCGGCGGCGGTTTCGCCGGTGGTGTCGAGGCCGTCGGTGAGAACGACGAGAGCGTCGGGGCGTTCGCCGCGGGGGGCGTTGAGCAGCGAGGCGAGGGCTTGGTAGAGGTGCGTCTCCCCGGTGGCGGCGGTGCGGGCAAGGGCGGCTTCGAGCGAGGCGGCGGGTTGGAGGTCGGTGGCGAAACTATAAAAACATGTTTCAGAAAAGGCGGCTTGCGCGGCGGGGATAAGGGGCCGCCAGGTGCGCAGGGCGTCGTCGAGGCGGGAGCGGCGGCGGTTGTCGGGCGCGGTCATGCTGTCGGAACGATCGACGACGACGGCGAGACGACGATGGGTCTCGGGTTGAAAGGTGGAGCGCGCAACGCGCACAGGGTTGGCGAGGCAGAGGAGGAGCGTGACGAGGAAGATCGTGCGGAGGGTGATGAGGAACACGCGGCGTGACCGGGTGAGTACGCGCGGCGTGTGGCGGTAGCTGAACCACGCGAAGGCGACGCCGAGCAGCGCGGCGAGGGCGAGGAGCGTCCACGCGACGGCGGGCGAAAGACCGGCGAGGGGACCGCCGAATTCCCAGGTGCTGACGAGGGTGTGGTTCACGGTTGCACGGGCTTCGGCTTGGTGCGGGCGAGCGACTCGAAATAGGAGGAGACGGCGGGGCGGTAGGCGGGCGGGGCCTCATTGGCGTTGGCCGTGGTGAGAACTTGGGGACGGTCCGCGGTGGCGAGGGCTTCGGCGGTGAGCAACGTGATAAGGGCGTCGATCGGTGGAACGAGGGTGGCGGCGTAGTCCTTGAGCGGGATATTTTTTTCGGGAGACGGCGGGGCGGTGAGGCTGGCGAGGATCGAGCCGGCAGGGGTACCCTCGTGGCCGCCACCGGAACCGGGGGTGCCCAAGGTAGCGGCCACGAGCTGGGCCTGGTGGAGAACGTGTTCGTAGAGATCGCGCATGGGCTCAGGGCCGGCCTGGGCGGCGCGGTCGAGGTTGGCGCGGGCGCGTTTCAATTCTTCGAGAGCGTGCGCTTGGAGTTCCTTGGGGTCGCCGAGCTGGCCTTGGGCGTCGGCGGCTTTTTGGGCGAGAGCGTTGAGTTTTTTGACGGTGACAGCGGGGTCGGTTTCGGCGCTTTCGGCGAGTTTTTTCAGGTCGGCCTGCACCTTGGAATCGGCGATGGCTTTGGCGAGGGACTCCAGTTTTTGGGCGGCTTCGGCGGAGCCTTTTTGTTGTTGTTCGGCGGCGGCGTCACGAAGCGCGTCACGGGTGGCGGCGGTGTTTTGGGCGGCTTGGGCCGCGGCGGTTTGGCCGCTTTCGCCGGGGGAGCTACCTTGGAGGTCGCCGGAGGATTGATTGAGGGATTGCTGGGCGGCGGCGAGGGCGGCTTCGGCTTGGTTGCGTCCGGCGGCTTCGAGGGCGGCGACGGCGGCCCGGAGTTGCTGGGCGGCGCGGGCGGCGGGTTCGGCGGCGGCTCCGGAGTCTTCGGCGGCGAGTTGGGCGGCGGCTTCGTTGGCCGAGGCGGCGGCGGACTTCACGGCTTCGTTGGTTTCGGCGGGAAGGGCGGCTTGGGCGGCGAGTTTTTCGAGGTCGCGGGCGAGTTGGGATTCTTTGGCGGCCTGACCTTTGCCCTGGCCGGCTTCGGACGGGCCTTGGGCGAGATCTTCGGCGAGCTTGGCCTGGTCGGCGGCGAGTTTCTCGAGTTGTCCGGCGGGTGTGTTTTCCCGGGGGGGGAGTTTGGGGCGCTGATCGACGGCAAAGGGATCGGGGGCCTTGGGCACGGGCTTTCCTTTGCCGCCTTGGCTAAGGATCTTGGTGTAGAGCTTTTCGACGGCGGTGAGACGGGCGAGGGCGCGGCCGGCGGGCGGCAGGGCGGTCGTGGGGTCGGGGCGGGCAAGGGCGGTGGCGGCGGCGTCCATCTCGGTGCGGGCCTGGGTGAGCAGGTCGATACCTTCGGCGGGAGCGCCTTGTTCCTGACCGAAGGCGAGGGTGGAGGCGGTTTTTTCGGCAATGACGGTCTGTTCGGCGCCGGCGGATTGGACGAGGCCGGACCAATCGGATTGCGTGCGCGGGGGCTGGTCGTGGTCGAGGGCGAAAGCGTCTTTGAGGAGGTTGAGTTGGGCGAGTTTCAGGCGTTTGACGAGTTCGAGGAATTTTTCGGCGGGACTGCCGGAGCCGCCGCCTTTGGGGCCGAGTTGGAGATCGTCGCGGAGGGGGCGGATCTGGACGAACTGCAGGGGCGAGGAGATGGCGGGCCACGCGGGTTTGGGCGCGGCGGAGCCGGTCGGCGCGACGCGTTCGGCGGTGAGAGAATACGCCACTATGTCATAGGGCTGGGGGGCCAGCTCATCGAGGTAGAGGGAGAGCGGGACGGTTTGTTTACCGGTGGCGACGGCGGCGGACAGGGGGATGGCGGGGCGATCTTCGCCGTTGAGCGTGACGTGAAGCACGAGGTGCGTGAGGCCGGTGGCGGACTCGGCCTCGGCGGCGAGGGGAACTTCTTCAAGCTGCGTAGCGGTGATCTCGGGGCGCGGGGTTTTCCAGGTGAGTGTGGCGGGAGGCGGACCGGCGGGCACGGCGGTTGTCGGCGTGGTGCTGGCGGAGGCCGGCTTGGGTGCGGCGAGCAGGCGAAAGCCGGCGATTCCGAAGGAGCCCAGCTGAACGAGCAAGAGGAGGACGAAGAGCGTCAGGCCGACGATCCAACCGGGAGAGGAAGGCGGCGGGCGGCGGACGAGGAAGGCGGCGGTTTCTTCCTGGTGGGCGGCGGCGAGTGGATCGGTGCGGTGGCCCAGTTCGGCGGAGGCTTCGAGGCGATTTTTCGCGTCGAGGGAGTCGTCAAGCAAACGGGCGGTGTGGTGATGCGCCTGACGTTGGCGGAGGCGCACGAGCAGGGCGAGCAGGCCGGTGATGGCGAGGGTGCAGGCCCACGGGAAAAGACGGTCCGGGTCGAAGGCAAAAAGAAGGGAGACGGCGAGGCCGGTCACGGCGATCCAGAGCACCGGGCGCAAGACAGCGCGGCGATGGTGGGTGCGCACGACGGAGAAGGGTGGATGCTTCATGGGGTGGTGCGGTTGGCGAGGCCGAGTTCGGCGCAGAGGAGCAGGGCGGCGGCGGCGAGCAGCCACCACCAGACGGAGCTTTCGTCGGCGGGCCGGGCGCGCGCCGCTTCGCGATCAGCGGCGAGCGCGAGGGGGGCGGGTTTTTTCCTGGAGACGAGGCGGTCGAAATCGGCCGGCGCGGGCCACGGCGAGAGGTCGGATTCTTCGGGGTCGAGGTTGATCGCGTAGAGACGGCGCGGGGCACCCGGGCCGTGGAATTCGTAGAGACCGGGAGCGGCGGGGGTGACGTTGCCGTTGACCGCGAGCGGGGCGGCGGCGACGGGAGAGTTTAGAACACTCCAAACGCCGGCACCGGGGAGGGTGAGCGCTTCGCCGACGCGGCCGCTGGTGGCCGAGGCGCGGTCGTTGCCGGCGAGCCAGACGACGGCTTGGTGGGCAAAGGGGACGAAGGCTGCCTGCACGGGGAAGGTGGAGGTCTCGCGCCGGTCGTCGAAGCCGGTGACGAGCAGGCGTCCGGCGCTCACTGCAACTTCCGCGATGGCGGCGGTGCGGTCGGGCCAGCGGGCAAGCGGCTCGACGGCGGCTCCGGAGAGTGACCAGCCCTGAGTGAAGGCCGGGGTGAGAAGCGGAGCGAGGCTCTGGCCGGCGAAGGGGGCAAAGAGCGGATGTTCGAGATCAAGGTCGCGCAGCGTGAGGCCGGCGGCGGGAGCGTGAATCGGTTTAACGGATACGCCGTGGCGAGCGAGCCAGTCGGATTGGGCGGAGGAGCCGTCGCAAAGCAGCCAGGCGGACCCGCCGGACTGGAGGAGGACATCGAGGGCGGCGGCGGATTTTTCGGCGAAGGGGGCCGGGCCGCGCAACACGACGGCGGCGGCGGACGGCCAGGGAGCGTTGACAGGCAGCGGCGCGGTGCGGAAGGAAGGGAGGTCGCCGCCGCGCACGGCGGCGAGTGCGCCGGCGAGGTAGTCGGTCTCGGAGCCGGCGGCGGCGGGGGCAAGCAGGACGCGGCGTTCGCCCTCGGCGGGGAGAGCGGCGTAAGCGGTGTCGTCGGCGGTAAGATCGTCGGCGTCGAGGCTGGCGTAAACGGTGAAAATCGGAGTGGCGGGCGGGAGTTTGAACTCGGCGCGGAGGGGCTGGGCCGCGCCGGCGGCAAGTTCGAGGACGGAGCCGCCGAGGGGTTTGCCGTCGGCGAAGAAGGAGATCGCGCGCTTGGAGACGGCGGGAGCGAAGGCGCGCACGGTGCCGTCGAAGTGGAGCGTGCCGTCGGGCGTGCGGGTGATCTTGAGGCGGGTAAGCGCGGCTTGGCGGGCCGGCGGGGCGGCGGGTGGGGCGGTGAGCAGCTCGACGCCGGGCGGGAGAGGCTGCGCGAAATCGGTGCCCGTCCATCCGAGACGCTGCTCGTCGCTGGCGAGAATGATCTGGCGGTGCTCGGCGGGAGTGTTGGCGAGGACGGCGGCGGCAAGAGCGATGCCGGGTTGGAAGCGGGAGCTTTCGTAACCGGTCGGCAGATTTCGCAGGGCGGCGCGACCGGCGGCGAGATCGTCACCGAGCGGCACGAGCCAGGCGGGCGTGGGGTGGAGAAGGAGGACGCCGAGCCGGTCGGGGCGGTGGAGATTGGCGAGCTGGCGGGAGAGCCAGGTGGCGAGACTCGTGTTGCGACCGGCGGCTTGCATGCTGAAGGAGTTGTCCACGAGGACGATCACGGCGCGGTCGGCGCCTTTGCGAGCCGGCGGCCAGAAGGGGCGGGCGAAGGCGAACGCGACCAGCAGGATCACAAGGCAGCGCGCGAGGAGGGTGAGCCAGCGGAGGATGCGCTGCCGGCGGGTGTCGCGCAGCGCGGCGGGACCGAGAAAGCGCAACGAGGGAAACGGCACGGGCTGCTTCGGCTGGCGGCGCAGCAGGTGCAGGAGAATCGGCAGTCCGATCAGCGCGCCGGCGGCGAGGAAGGCGGGTAAAAGCAGATTCATCAGACGAGGTGGGCGCGGTGGGCCACGTAGGCGGCGAGCGTGGTGAGCGGATCGGCGTCGGTGCGTTGAAGGACGAGTTCGCCGTCGTATTCGCGGCAGAGGCCGGTGAGGGCGTCGCAATGGGCGCGAAAGCGCTTCAGGTAACCGGCGCGGGCGGCGGGGGCGCTGAGGGGGATGACGTGGCCGTTTTCGAGATCGGTGAAGAGGCCGGCGCTGTCGTCGTTGAAATCAACTTCCATGGGGTCGAGCACGTGCAGGCCGACAAATTCCAAGTGTTGGGAGCGGAAGAGGCGGACTGCGCCGCGGAGTGGTTCGAGGTCGGTATAGAAGTCGCTCGCGACGACGACGAGCGTGCCGCGGGGCAGAAGTGTGGCGAGGCGGTGCAGCGCCTCAACGAGCGGAGCGGCGCGGGTGGCGGGCGGCTGGTCGAGCCGGCTGAAGAGCGCGTGGTGATGGGCGAGCGAGGAGCGCGGCGGCAGGTAGTCAACGAGGCCACTGTCGGCGGCCGAGGGGGTGTCGCCGACGAGGGCGAGGCCGACGGCGTCGTGCTGGCGGCGGGCGAGGAGCGAGAGGCCGCCGAGGAGCGTGCGCGCGAAGTCGAGTTTGGTGAGGAGCTGCGGCTGGCTGCGGTAGCGGAGCGACGCGCTGAGATCGAGAACGAGGCAGACGCGGAGCTGGTTCTCTTCCTCGAACTGTTTGACGTGGAGGCGGTCGGAGCGGCCGTAGAGCCGCCAATCGAGCCGGCGGAGATCGTCGCCGGGCTGGTAGTTGCGATACTCGGCGAATTCCAGGGCGGTGCCCTTGAGCGGGCTTCGATGCAAGCCAGTGAGGTAGCTCTCGACGAGGTAGCGCGAACGCAGCGGGAGCGACGGAAGCGAGGCGAGCAGGCTCAGGTCAAGCGGCGCCACGGCCCGAGCACGGGCGTGCGCAGGCAGGGACGGCGGGAGATAGGGAGCGGCGGACAAGGGGAGGCGGGGCGGCCGCTCAGCGTTTCTTAAGGAGCTCGGCGACGATGGCGTCGGCGGTGATGCCGTCGGCTTCGGCGCGGTAGTTGAGGAGGAGGCGGTGGCGCAACACGAGGCGGGCGCCGGCGGCGATGTCCTCACGGGAGACGTTGAAACGTCCGTCGAGCGCGGCGTAGACCTTGCCGGCGAGCGCAAGGTATTGGGAGGCGCGCGGTCCGGCGCCCCAGCGGACGTAGCGTTTCACGATGTCCAGCGTATCCGGAGAAGACGGACGCGTGAGATGGACGAGGTTGACGGCGAACTCCGCCACGGACTGCGGAACGGGGATGGCGCGAACGGCGTGCTGGAGCGCGAGAATCTTTTCGCCAGTAAGGACGACGGAGGGTTTTTCCTCGGAGACGCCGGTGGTGCGCAGGAGGATCTGCACCTCTTCGTCGCGCGAGGGATAGCCGACCTGGAGGCAGAACATGAAGCGATCGAGCTGCGCCTCGGGCAGCGGGTAGGTGCCTTCCTGCTCGATGGGATTCTGGGTCGCGAGGACGAAGAAGGGGGCTTTGAGCGAGTGGGTCGCGCCGGCGACGGTGACGCGGCGCTCTTGCATCGCTTCCAAAAGAGCGGCCTGGGTCTTGGGCGGGGTTCGGTTGATTTCGTCGGCGAGGATGAGCTGGCCAAAGATCGGGCCGGGCACGAAGCGGAAGACGCGTTTGCCGTCATCCGTTTCCTCCAGGATTTCGGAGCCGAGGATGTCGCCGGGCATGAGGTCGGGCGTAAACTGGATGCGGCGGAACTCCAGGGCGAGGCACTCGGAGAGGGTTTTGACGAGGAGAGTCTTGGCCAAGCCGGGGACGCCGATCATGAGGCAGTGGCCTTGCGCGAGCAGACTCACGACGAGGTCGCGAATGAGGTCCTGCTGGCCGATGATGCGCTTGCCGAGCTCGCGGGCGAGCACGGGGTAAAGCTCGCGAACTTCGCGCAGGAGTGCGACGTCGGCTTCGGTGGGCTGGGCGACGGAGACGGGAGCGGGAGGAGAGAGCATGGTCATGGTTTGGAGAAGGGGTGGTGGTCGACGGGAATGGCGGCCAACTCGCGCCAGATTCGGAAGGCCTGCACGAACGCGGGGTAGTCGGAGGAGGAGACGAAAGGGGTGTTGAGATCGAGCACGGCGGTGTTGAGCACGGTGTGGTCGTCGGGTCGGCTGAAAGATTGGGTGAGAGTGTTTTCACCGATGCGCATAGGAGCGTGGGGCGGGTCGTCTTCGAGATCGGGGGCGGTCTCGGAGCCGGTGGTGACGCGGCGGACGATCTGGGTGTAGCGGAGCGGCTGACCGTCGTTCAGGGCGATGGGACGGTCGCGGGTCGGTGCGGCGAGCGCGGCGGCAAGCGTGGAGGCGGGGCGCGGAGCGGGAGAAGCGGCGAGAACATAGAAGGTGGCGGTCAACCCGACGGGTTGGGCGAGGTCATCGAGGTTGGTGAGCGTGACATTTTCGAAGGTGGCGTCGGGCAGGAGGGCGGCGAGCTGCTGGTGCAGCGCGAAGGCGCGGAGGGCGGGACTCGCGTTGCCGAGTTGCTGGCGCAGCTCGTAGTCGGCGAGACCGGTGAAGCGGCGTTCGACGCGGCCGAGCCACGCGCCGTGGGTGTGCGTTTCAAATGTCCAGGTGTCGGTGACGGCGGTGATTTCGGCACCGAGGCGGACGGGGGCGAAGCGCGCCTCGCCGGTCGGCGGAAGGATGCGGGCCTGGCGGCCGAGGTCGCCGGGCGAGATCACGCCGAAGCGCGTGGTGCCGTCGGTCGCGTCGAGCCAACGCTCGGGCTGGTCGGCGAAGGCGGGGATGTGGGCGATGGCGTGGTTGAATTGCCAGCCAGGGAACGCAGGATCGGTGGACGAGCCTCGATTCAGGAGAACGAATTCGGCGGGCAGATCCATCGCGTGGAGGAGCGCGATGAGGAGGTTGGCCTTGTCCTTGCAGTCGCCGTAGCGGTTGCGCAGGACGGTGTCGGGCGTGCGCGGGCGGAAGGCATGGATGCCGAACTCGATGGCAACGTAGCGGAGCGAGGAAACGAATTCGTAGGCGGCGCGGATTCGCGTCTCGGGCGTGGGATTGAGCCTGGTGATTTCGGCGGCACGGGCGCGCACGCTGGGGCCGATTTCGTCGGAACCCCTGGCAATGCGGCGGAACCACGTGTCAAACGCCTCCCACGAGGGCAGCGAGCTCACCGCGAGCGTCGCCACGAGGTCGCGGCGGGGCGGGTCGTAGGGAAGCGGCTCATACGCGGGTAGAGCGGGGAGGGTCCACGCGAGGACGCGGGAGTGTTCGGTTGCGGACTCGACGGGGGCGGGCGCGGCGGGGAGGTTGCGCAACTGGTGGTTGAACGTGCCGGTCTTGGGCAGGCGTAACGTGAGCACGGTGGCGACGACGGGGGCGGAACGGGCGAGCTCCAACTCGTCGTAGAATTCGGGCAGGTCGTAGGCGGCGCGAAGCTCGGTCGTCCAGGCAAGCTCGACGATGCAGCCGGGCGCGGCCTGCGGCAGGTTGAGATGAAGAGGTACGGGCAGCTCGGAGGAGACGGGGGTATTGTCGGCGAGGCGGCGGGGGTTGAGCACGAGCGCGGAGGCATCGGGCAGGATGAGGCGCGCGCCCTCGATGCGGGTGGTCTCGGTCGGGGGTTGGTGGACGAAGGTGTAGTCGGCCCACTCGGCGATGGCGGCGGGCGTGAGGAGCAGGACGCGCAGGCGGGTGGAGCGGGTGGAGGTCCGGTCGGCGTTGAGGGTGAGCGCGATCTCCTGCTGGAGCACAAGGGCGGAGTGTCCGTCGGCCTGCGGGGCGAGTCTGGCGGCTTCGGCGAGCAGGGAGCGGGTGGCGTCGGTCGCGGGAGCGGGCGAAAACTCGGAGTCGCCAGTGGTGGTCGGAATCTCGATATCGGCCGAGGTGAGCACGGGGGCGGCGGAGGGGGACGCCGAGACGGCGGCGGGCGCGGAGGCGGCGGTCACGCCGAAGGGCGCGGAGAGAATTTCGCGGTCGGGGCCGGCGAGGAGGCGGGCGGACTCGACTTGGGCGAGGCCGTTGGTCGTGTAGAAGGCGTCAACGCGCTCGGCGGCGCGGGCCGCGAGCGTGGTGAAGGGCGCGGCCGGCGTTTCGGCGAGTGCGTCGACCCAGATTTCAGGGAAGCGGGGGACGCCAGTCTCGCCGATCCCGGCGGTGGCGGCGATGGCGGTGCAGTTGGGAAGATTTTTAAGAAAAGGCAGGTAGCCGCCGCTTTGGGAGGTGTTGAGGACGACGAGGGAGTGGCCGGCGATGGCGGCGAGCGCGCTCTGGAGGTCGGTCGCAGTGAGGCGCGGGCCTCGCACTTGGAAGGCGGGCTGGCTGTCACGGGCGGGAGCACTGTGACCAAAGAGGATGAGCCAGCAGTCGTCGTCCGCACCAACGTCGCGGGCGGTGGTTGTCAGGGAGGCAAGAATACGCTCGCGGGTGACGGGCGCTCCTTCGGCGGAGGCAAGGACGGTGATGCGGTCGGCGGGGATGCCGCGGGCCGCGAGCTGGAGACGGGTCCGATCGGCGAGACGACTCCACAGGGCTGCGTCGGTTTCGTTGGCGGTGAGGCCGATGACGATCAGAGCCGAGGGAGCGGCGGAAGCGACGGAGACAAGGAAGAGAAGAAGGGCGACGCCGAGCGATGTGCGAAAGGGGGGAGTCATCGGGTGATGGCGTAGAGGTAGATGTTGGTCATCATTTCCATGCAGACGGTGGCGTTGGCGTGCCCGGCGATGTCGGCCCAGCCGCATTGCAGGCCGCTGAGGGAGAGCATGCCGATCATGCGGTTGCCGGAGTAGAGGGCGCGCAGCGGGTAGGTGGGGCCGTCGGACCAACTGTTGCCGGGGCGGGTCTGGGGTGGATACTCGGTGAGTTTGAAATAGATCGAGAACACCTCGTGGCTGGATGGGAGTGCCTCGATGCGGAGATCAGGAAAGAGGGAGCGAAGCAGGCGTATTTGGTTCTGATAGAAGCGGTCGGGGTCGGGATTCACGCCGGTGGCGATGCAGGCGTCGATGAAGACAAAGCCGCCGCGATGGATGTATTCCGCGAAGTTGCGCCGTTCGGTGTCCGTGACGAGATGGTTGATGTCGTCGGAAAACAGGAAGGGGTAGACGCAGAGTTCGTCGAGGTTGCGGGCGGTGGCGGCATACCAGGTGCGGTCGATGTTGAGCGAGGTGTGCTCGCGGATAAAGGCGAGCAGCTCGGCGTCGCGCGAGGCGTGGCGGGCCCAGTAGGCGGAATCGGTTTTCAGCCGCGCCCACTCGACCTTGCCGCCGCGGAATTTGTCGGCGGAGGCGTCCTGGGCGGTCAGGGCGGGGCCGCAGGCGGCCAGCAAGGCGAGGCCGAGGAGGAGCGTCCGGCTCATCGGGTAATGGCGTAGAGATAGATGTTGGTCATCATCTCCATGCAGGTCCGGGCGTTTTCGTTGGTGGTGATGTGCGCCCAGCCGCACTGGAGTCCGCTCATCGAGAGGACGCCGATCATGCGGGGGCCGTCATAGAGTCCAAACATCGGATACGCGATCCAGTCGGGGCGGTCCATGTTCGTGTGAGGAGGTTGGTCCTTGATCTTAAAATAGATGGAGAATACCTCGTGATTGGCCGGCAGCGGAGTGATGCGAAGGCCGGGGATCATGCGCAGGAGCGCGCGGCTTTCCGCCGAGTAAAACCCGTCCGGCGTCGGATTGACGGGCGGGGCGATGCAGGAGTCGATCATCAGAAAACCGCCCCGATGGATGTATTCCACGAGGTTTTTGACTTCGGTTTCCGAACCGAGGCTGTGGACGCCGTCGGTGAACAGAAACGGGTAGGTGCAAAGCTCGTCGAGATTGCGGGCGGTGGCCGCATACCAAGCCCGGTCGATGTTGAGGGAGGTGTTGTCGCGAATGAAGTTGAGGAGCTCGCTGTCACGCGGGGCATGGCGATCCCAGTAGCGAGAATCGGTTTTCAGCCGCGCCCACTCGACCTTGCCGCCGCGAAATGTGTCGGCCGGGGACGGGGTTTGTGAATGGCCGCACAGTATCGTAAACGCAACGATGACTGCGCAGGCGGCCAAACGTAGGGGGCGTCTACGTGTCATATTTGGACAGTCGGATGATTGCGCGGATTGGCGGCAACAGGAAACACGAACGGAAAGCTCATTTAGCGTCGGCGGGAATCATCCGTGAGACGCGATCAGGGAGCAGGACGTAGAGGGAACCGTCGGGGCCGGTGATGGCGTCGCGGAGGCGGCCGATGCCTTTGAAGATGATTTCCTGGTGCACGACTTTGCCGTCCTTGAGCTCAAGGCGGCGAAGTTCTTGCGCGGCGAGAGAGGCGGCGAAGAGGTTACCCTTCCATTTCGGAAACAGATCGCCGGTGTAGATGTTGGCACTGCTCACCGCGATAGAGGGAGTCCAGTCGATCACAGCGGGCTCCATGCCGTCTTTCGTCGTGACAGCAGGGGTACGCTGCCCGGAGGGCTCCATATAAGTGATGGGCTTGAGGTCGTAATCGATGCCTTCGGTGGCGACGGGCCAGCCGTAATTAAGGCCCTTGCGGATGAGGTTGAGTTCATCGCCTCCGCGCGGACCATGTTCGGTTTCCCAAAGCTCATTGGTCGCGGCGTCATAAACGAGACCTTGGGGATTGCGATGGCCGTAGCTCCAGATGGAGGGATCGGCGCCGGGCGTGTTGACGAAAGGATTATCGGCAGGAACGCGCCCGTCGTCCTGAAGGCGGTGAATTTTGCCGTTGGGCCGGGTGAGATCCTGGGCGTTTTCCTTCGTTCCGCGTTCGCCGATGGAAAAAAAGACATGGCCTTGGCGGTCAAAGGTGATCCGTCCGCCGAAGTGAATGCCGCCGGCGGGGCGATACGTTTCAAGCGGAGCCTGGAAGATCGTCTGCTGGTCCACGAGGGCACCGTCGCGCAGGTGGCCGCGGATGATTTTCGTCATGGCAACGTTCCGTCCCTCTGCGCTTTTTTTCGGATCGGCGAAGGCAAGATAGATCCAGCCATTATGGGCAAAGTCGGGATGGAGAACGACGTCGAACAGGCCTGCCTGGCCGCCGGTGTCGACGGCTGGAACGTCGGCGACGGGCTTTTCCTGCAGACGTCCGTTTTCGACCAAGCGCAGGGTGCCTTTTTTTTCGGTAACGAGGGTACGTCCATCCGGAAGAAAAGCGATGGACCAAGGTTCTTGCAGGCCCGGGATCACGGTTTCGAGGCGGTAAGCGTAGAGTTCGCTTTGAGCCGTGAGGTTGTCGGCGGGATGGGCGAAGGTGAGGTGCTGACGTTCGCGCGCCACGACTTGCTCGTGAATATAGACGACCAACGCGTGGGTCTCCGCACCAGAAAGAATGGCGTTCCAAGGAGGCATGCCGGCCTGAGGGTAACCGTCACGGATGCTTCGGGTAACGCTGGCTTCGTCGCCGCCATGTTTCCAGACACCGGCGGCCAGTGAAGGTGCCGAGCCTCCTTCGAAGCTCGCACCGTGGCAATTGGCGCAGAAATCGCCGTAGATTTTTTTGACGTCACGCGTCTGAGCCCCGGCCGCAGCGGCCGTGAGCAGGCTTGAAAGCAAAAAGACGGCGGGGCGAGGGATGCGCATGGCGGGTCGGAGAGTGGATGTGGCGGAGGGACGGAGCAAGCTGGGTGTGGCAGGCGCAGCGTTGACCGCGGCGGGCGGAGGCGTCCAAGCTTCGGCCGGTTTTGCCCCCGTGGTGGAATGGTAGACACTTGAGACTTAAAATCTCCTGTCCGTAAGGACGTGCCGGTTCGAGTCCGGCCGGGGGCACCATGCCGGCCTTGCCTGATCGGAAACGGCGGGTTTGGCTGCCGGTGTGAAAATCGGTTTTTTAGGAGGGAGCTTCGATCCCGTTCATTTGGGGCACCTGGTCGGGGCGCAAGATGCGTTGGAGCGCGCCGGGCTTGACCGGCTGGTTTTCGTGCCCGCTGCCCAAGCCCCCTTAAAACCGGGGATGGTTCAGGCATCGGCGGAAAACCGGTTGGCCATGTTGCAGGCGGCGGTGGGTGACGATCCGCGTTTCGAGATTTCCGATCACGAACTCCAAGCAGGAGGAGTCAGTTATACGATCGATACGGTGCGGCATTTCTGCGCGCGGTTTCCCAACGACACGCTTTATTGGATCATTGGGGCGGATCAACCGGCCCGGCTGCATCTCTGGCGCGAAATCGAAGAGTTGGCGAAGCGAGTGGAATTTATCGTGTTGGACCGGCCGGGACATACCTGGGTGGAGCGAACGGATATTCCCGGGCTGCGGCTGCAGCGTTGCACGGGGCATTTGGTGGACATCAGTTCGACGGAGCTGCGCGAGCGCATTCGCGGGGGATTGCCCGTGAACTATTTTCTGCCGCACAAGACGGTTGAGTATATCCGGAAAACCGGCCTCTATCGTTGAGCATGCCGACCAAGCCCACCACTGATTCCATCCTTCCCTTGCTCAAGCAGATCGTTCTCGCCCTCGAAGAAAAGAAGGCCGGAGACCTGCGCGTATTGGATGTGAGCGAAAAGTCCACCATCACCGACTACCTCGTGCTGGCCACCGGTACTTCCGAGCCCCACCTGCGCGCGTTGCGCGTGGAACTTGAAAAGGTACTCGATGCGGCGAAGGTACCCATCGCGGGCATGGATGCGGGCACTTATGGTAGCGGCTGGACGGTGGTGGACGCGTATCAAATCATGATGCACGTGTTCACTCCTGAGCAGCGCGAGAATTACGCTTTGGAAAAACTTTGGAAAGACGCCAAGGACATTGATCTCCCCACGTTGCTGACCGAGCCCAAGACCAAACCCGTGCGCAAGGTTACGCGCAACGCACCCGCGAAGAAAAAGACTGCAGTAAAAAAGGTGCCTACGAAAAAGGCCATCATCTCGAAAGCAAAGAAGCCTGCGGTTAAGAAGAAGTCCCGGTAAGCGTCAGATTGCTATAACAAAGCGAAAAGCGGCTTAGTTATATGAGGGGATTCCCTTATATAATGCTTATGGGTTTTGCACTTGCTCCATTTGTTTGGGGCTGTCGTTATGCCTGTACTGCTCGCGTCTGAGCCTTCCTATATCCATCCGCCATCCGGCTGAAAATACGCATATGAAAAACACTCGTTTCACCAAGGGCTTTACCCTCGTAGAAATCATGATTGTCGTGGTCATCATCGGTCTTCTTGCCGCCATGGCCATTCCCGCCTTTCAGAAGGTACGCGTCGCCTCGCAGGACAAGGCCGTGTTGAACAATGCCCGTCAGCTCGGTGCGGCGGCGGATCAATACTTCCTTGAGAACGGCGTTACCTATCCCGGCACCTTCACCCAAGGCACGCCGATCACGATTGCTGGCATCGCCGGCGCTCGCACGATCACTTATCTGCAGTAATTCTGTTTTTATTGAAAAAACCGCCCATGTTATTGTGGGCGGCTTTTTTGTGCATGCCTGATGGGGCGCGGTGAACGGTTCTGCTGGGGCATCGTTGTTGGATTTACCAGAAACTTACACTATTTCCCCTTGCCGTGGCGGGAATACACGGGTCCAGTGGATTTAACGCTCACGTTTGAGCCTTTCTTATCCGTATTGAATCATATGAACCAAATTAAGACCAAGGGTTTTACCCTCGTAGAAATCATGATCGTCGTGGTCATCATCGGCCTTCTTGCCGCCATGGCCATTCCTGCCTTCCAAAAGGTGCGTGTCGCCTCGCAGGACAAGGCTGTGTTGAACAATGCCCGCCAGCTCGGTGCGGCGGCGGATCAATACTTCCTTGAGAACGGTGTGGCCAGCGCCGCGATCACCTCGCTCATCGGTTCGTCGGCTTATGTGAAAGCGCTCAATACGGTGGCCAACGAGACCTATCCCGGCACCTTCACCCAGGGCACGCCGATCACGATCTCTGGCATCGCCGGCGTTCGCACGATCACTTACCTGCAGTAAGCTTTGTTTATCCTCAAAGCCGCCCACGTGATTGTGGGCGGCTTTTTTGTGCCTATATGATGGGGTGGGGTGAATCTCCTACAGTGTATAAATTATTTACCAAAACCTTACATTATTCACCTTGCGGTAGCGAGAATGCAGGCGTGCAATTGGTTTACTGCTCACGTTTGAGCCTTTATTCATCCTGTATTAAATCCAATGAACCAAATTAAGACCAAGGGCTTTACCCTCGTCGAAATCATGATCGTCGTGGTCATCATCGGCCTTCTTGCCGCCATGGCCATTCCCGCCTTCCAAAAGGTGCGCGTCGCTTCGCAGGACAAGGCTGTGTTGAACAATGCCCGCCAGCTCGGTGCGGCGGCGGATCAATACTTCCTCGAAAATGGTGTTTCGAGTGCTGGCATCACCTCGTTGGTGGGCTCTTCCGCTTATGTGAAAGCGCTCAATACGGTGGCCAACGAAACTTATCCGGACACCTTCACCCAAGGCACGCCGATCACGATCGCTGGCATCGCCGGCGTTCGCACGATCACATATCTGCAGTAAGTTGAGTTTAGAGTTTTAACTCTTCAAGCCGTTCGCACACTGTGCGGACGGTTTTTTTATGTCCCGTCGTATATTGCTTTTTGTCCTGATTGGCCTACTGGCCTCAGTCGTCGGTTTCGTAACCTTCACGCCCGCCCAAGCGGTCACTGTGGTGCGCAACTACGGCTATTGGGTGGTCTTCACGGCCTTTGTGCTCTTTGCCTGGCATTTATCGAGGAGTCTCCGGGATGAATGGCCGAGGCTGCGGAAAGTCGGTGAATGGTGGCGGGCGGGCCTGCTGATCGTGACCGCGACCGGATTTCTGCATCTTCACGAGCAGCATGAGTTCAAGATCGTGGCGGATGAAGTGGTGCTGAGTTCGACGGCGATGCAGATGCATTTTGCCCGTGAATCGGCGGTGGTGCTGCGGGGTTATGAATTTGCGGGCAATTTTCTCCCGATGCAGGTGTTTCTGGACAAGCGGCCGTTGTTTTTCCCGTTTTTGCTTTCGTTGGTCCATGATTGCACCGGCTATCGGGTGGAGAACGTCTTCGTGTTGAACGCGCTGGTTTCGCTGGCCCTGACAACTTTGTTTTATCTATTGGGCCGGAGAATAGGAGGGACGTCTTGGGCCGGTGTCGCCGGGGTGTTGTTACTCTGCTCGGTGCCCTTGGTTGCACAAAACGCCGTCGGCGGCGGCTTCGAACTTTTAAATGTCACGATGATCGCCCTGACGCTGTGGCTTGGGCTTCGTTATGTGGAACGGCCGGACGCGGACCGGCTGTGCGCTTTTTTGCTTTCGGGCGTGCTGCTCGCGCAGACGCGTTATGAATCGATTCTTTTTATAGCGCCGGTGGCGGCGACGATTTTTTATCTTTGGTGGCGCGAGCGGCGCGTGGACCTGCCGTGGACCCTGTTGATCAGCCCGCTTCTGCTCCTGATATATCCGCTGCAACACAACGTCTTCAAGCTCTCCGACGCCAGCTGGCAGCTGAATGACGTGGCGGGCGCGACGTCGCCTTTCGCCCTCCGGTATTTTTATGACAACGTGGGACACGCGTTGAACTTCTTTTTCTGTTTCGACGGGACGCAGCCGAGTTCATGGCCGATGGCGGTGATGGGTATGGTCGCCGTCGGATTTTTTGTCCTGACGCTTTACAAGCAGCACCGGCAGATTTTCACGAGTGATCCGGCGTGTGCGGTTACGTGTATTTTTCTGACAGGACTTCTCCTGCATACGGGCGTGATGCTGTGTTATTTTTGGGGCAAGTGGGATGATCCGATCATTCGGCGGCTGAGTCTGCCGGCCCATCTGCTGCTGATTTTAGCCACGCTGTTCGTACTGCCCCGCCTCATCCCGCATCCCCGGCGGTGGTTGGGGCTAAGCGTGCTGACGGCCGTTTCCATTGTGGGGCTTACCGTGCCGGTGGCGGCGATGCATCGGTTTACGCAGGACAATTTTGCGGCACGCACGACCAACTGGCTGGGCAGCTATATCCGGCACATGGGGGACAAAACGGTGCTGGCGATCGATAACAATGCCGGCCTGCAGTGGTTCCTTTACCGCAAATCCAGCATCAATCCGCTGGCTTTTGCCAACCGCACGGAGGCGTTTTCCTTTCATTTCAAGAACCACAGTTTTAACGAGTATCTGGTGGTTCAGCGGGCGGGCGTGGATTTGAAAACCGGCGCGCGGTTTGTGTCGGCCGAGGACGATCTCGGGCCGGGAGTGACGCTGGAGTTAATCGAAGAAAAAGCCTTTTCGCCGGTCTATTTGGTGCGTCTCAGCCGGGTGGTGGCGATTGACGAGGCGAAGCTTAAAACTTGGGCCGAGGAGCGCAAAAAATTGCAGAAGGTCCTCGGGGCGAGCTCGTCCTCCCTGATTGTCGTGGGAGTGTCCGATCCTGAACAGCTGGTGATCTGGCTGCGCAACCTGCCTTGATTGTCAGTACGCCGGGTCGGCCAATGCGCGTTCCATCAGGCCGGCCAGCGCTTCGAGCGAGCCGTCGACAACGATGTTCACTTCTTCCGCGCTGAGCCGGTAAACGAAGGTGCTGTGCCCGATGATGGCGTCCGGACGACGAAGTCGAAGGTAGCTGGTCAGCCGGGCGAAGCGCAGTCGTTCGAGGTCGGCCAGCGGCTTGTCGTCGCCTTCGGCAAAATCCTTGATCCACGGTTTTCGCGTGCCCGCCTTGAGTTCGCCCCGGAGGTTTTTTAGCAACACTTGATAAATCCCCTCGCGGCCGCCGGTCCATCGTCCGCGCCAAGGGCTGTAGGCGTCCTGAAGGAGAGTGGCGCCTATGCAGTAGATTCCCGGTTTGAGTTCGAGCCACGGCCTTAGGCGGTAGTGATAATAATACGGGGCAAGTGGCTTGGCGGTGATGCCTTCGTAACGTGGGTCACCCATGCCGAAATAAGAAATATAAGCAGCCTCCCCCGGATGCTGGTTTTCGCGGAGCCAACGGGCGATTCCCGGCAGGTCCTGGCCCCAATCCGACGAGCTGTCGATAAGGTGGCGATAGCCTTGGTCGGGGCCGCCGGCGAAAAGATTAAAGTAAGCCAAATAATGCGGATAAATGCTGAACGCGCCGACGGCAGCCGCGCAGGCCAGGGCACCGGCGCCCGCTCGCCAAAACCATCGTGCGGCCGGGCGGACGAGCACTCCGGCGAGAATAAACAGCACCGGATAAACCGGGAGAATATGACGATGGCCGATGTTCAGATGGCTGGTGAGCGAGAACGCCCAATAAACTCCGAACAGGATCAGCAAGGGCGCGACGCGCCGCAGATCGGCGAGAATCTCGCCGCCGTTTTTTTTGCGCCAGTGCAGCAACGCGGCCAAAAGAGCGGCCGCATACGCCACAAGTTCCGCGAGCGGCGTTTTAACCAGAAAGGCGTAGGGGAAGAAATAAAACCACCCGGTGTTGCTGTATGCGCCGTTGAGAAAGGCGCTGCGTTCCTCCGCCGCGTAGAGCACGTAGGAAAAGCCCTGCAGGTAGGCGTCAGGCAGTAGGTGCCACGTCCGTGACGTCATGACAAACTTTTGCCAGAAGCCGTGCTGCGGCATGACGACTTCCCACGGAATATAATATTTAAAGGCCGCAGGCAGCTCTGGCGCAAAGGCGGAGAAGCGAAACCCGAAGAACAGCCAGATGATAAACCAAGCGGCCAGGATATGCAGGGCGGCCGAGGCCAGCATGAGGCCGGCCCGCGCTTTGCGGGAGGTGACGGGGCGTGTTTGCTTTCCGAAGGAAAGCGTCGTCGGTTTCGTTTCCAACCATCGCCAGAGCAGAAGCAGGCTGAAAACGGGAATGAGGAGGAGAAATGAAAATTTGGCGACGGCGGCAAAACCAGTGGTGGCCAGGCTGAGGGCGAGGGTGCCGGGCGTGAGCCGTTCCAGATGACGCCAATAGGCTCCGGCGGCGGCCAACAGGAAGAACGTCACCGTCATGTCGGAGGTGACGAGCGGGCCATGGGCGAGCGTGGTGGCGGAAAACGCGTACAGGGACAGGGAAAACAGTCCGGCCCAGTCGCCCCAAAGGCGGCGCGACCAAGCAAACACCAACAGGCCGGTGGCGACGCTCCACAGCGCCATGCAGGCGCGCGCCGTGGCCAGCATGAAATCCGTGTTGTTGCCCGTCTCGAACAAGAATCGCTGGCTGATGAGCCACACATGCGAGAGCGACCAAAGGAAGGGTTCGCTCGCCGGATCAAGCCGGGGTTTTTCGATCAGCAGGGGCAACGCGGCCCAGCGCTGGGGCAGGTTGCCGTTTTCGGGTTGGAGCCGGTAATCATTGAACTTCCAATAACTGTAGCCGCCCGTGAGGTGGGCGGTTTCGTCAGCGGTCACGCTTTTCTGGAAGGTGGCGCTTACGCCCAACCAGAAATGGATCGCCAGCAAGGCGACGGCGCAGGCGGTGATGAGGGCGGAGCGGCGCGGGAAGAGCATGCGGCGGATGACAAAAACGTGGACACAGCTTCACGCCCCTCCGACGCTCGTCAACCCGCGAACCCGCTTATGAATGCCGAAGAATACGCCAATCTGGAACGGGTTGAACAGGCGCACTGGTATTACGCCGGAAAACGCGAGCTGGTGCGGGGCTGGATTGAGCGGGCGCGGCCGCCGGGCCGTGAATGCGCCCTGCTGGATTGTGGCGCGGGCACGGGGCTTTTTGCGAAGGAGATGGAGGCCTTTTGCCGTGTCCAGGTGCTCGACGACCACGAGGAGGCCTTGCGCATCCTGCGCACCCGGTTTCGTCCGGAACAAATTTTAAGTCTCGCCGGCGACCGCGTGCCGCTGCCCGACGGCTCGCTGGAATATGTGACCGCGCTCGATGTGCTGGAGCACGTGCCTGATGACGCAGCGGTGGTGCGGGGATTTCACCGTCTGCTCAAGCCGGGTGGTCTCGCGGTGATAACGGTGCCCGCCAGCATGGCGTTGTGGAGCGACTGGGACGAGGTGTTGCATCATTACCGGCGTTACTCCCGGCCGGAATTACTGGCGTTGTTCCCTGCGGACGGATGGGAAGTGGTCCATGTCAACTACACCAATGTGGTCGTCTATCCCGCCGTGTGGTTGCTGCGCAAATGGCGTCGGTGGTTTCCGGCCGGCGCGAATCAGGTGCGTTCGGAGGACCGGGTGCCGGCGGCCTGGTTAAACGCGCTTCTGCGTCGGGTTTTTGTCGGGATGGCGTTCTGGCGGCTGCCGTTTCCTTTCGGAGTGAGCTTGGTGCTGGTGGCGCGCCGCCGCTGAAATGTCAGGGGTGCCGCGGCGGCGCCGGGGGCCGCTCACCACCATTGGAGGCAAGAACACGCGCCGTTCCTAGGTGACGGCCTTCACCGTCGAGCAAGATCGCTTCGAGGGATTCGGGCGGCGGTTTCGGCTTCGATGAGGTGAAGAAGAGATCGACGCGGTCGAGTTCCTTGAGATTCAACGGCCAGTCGGCCGGTCGGGCGGGACCGGCGGTCGAGCCATCGAGATGCAGCGGAGTCAGTTCCGTCCGGGTGTTGGAGGCATCCAGAGTCAGGACCAGCCAAGGTTGGCCAATGATGGAGCGCACCTCGATGCGCGCGATATCTCCGTGGCGCGCGGCCAAGGTCAGGGAGAGGCGATAGGCGTCGGGCTTGGTCTCCTCCGTCCGTTGCAACGTGCCGGTGGAAAGAGGGGCGATGGAGCGGCCGTTCCGAACCCAGAAGGAGTAACCTTCGATCCCAAAGGCCCGGTGATAGGAAGCGTACACATAATCCATGATCGGCCCCTTGGGGTGGAAGCCGGTCTCCATCAGGCTGGCGAGGATGTTATGCTGCACGATGAAGAGAGAGCGCGGGCTTGAGTCCAGCCGGGCGATGACCGCTTGCTGCCGCTCCGGTGTGAGCAGGGAGAACCAGTGCGTGACGTTGGCCAGGGTGGGAGTGTCCACGCCGGACCAGAGATTCAGGCTGTAGGCCCCGGGGAGGCTCAGCAGCACATCGCCGTGAACGCGGGCGTTTTCCGTGATGACCCGGATCGCCGAACTGTAGTTCGCCGGCATGCCGATGTGCTCCGCTCCGGGCAGCTCAAGCGGTTCGTTGTTGAGGTGGTTGTGCCGGGCCACCTGCACGAGGGTCTGGGTGATGAAAAATGTCAGGCTGCACACAACCGTGAAGACGACCAGACGCAGGCGGCGGGCGGTGTCGGTTTGCTTTTCGAGCAGGACGTCGAGAGCTTCCTCCAGTCCGAGCACCATGAGTGGTACCCAGAGAAAAGTGCCCCAGTTAAGCTGGCTGCCGGCCACTGGATAGGCGTGAAGACCTTGGAAAACGAGCAGGATGGCCAACCACGCCCGGGCTTGATTGGCGGGAGCATTCTGGGGGGATGAGCGCAGGGGCCAGGCGAAAAGGCCGGCCAGCGGCACTCCATAGCAGAGACCAATGGCGGCTTGGCTGCTTGAAAACCAAGGCAGCAACACGATTTGAAAAAGGAGGGTGGTGACGACGCGGATCCAGGCAATGGCGAGAGCCAGACGGCGGTTGTCGGGACGAAGGGTGGCGGTAAGAAGCAGCAGGGCGGCGCCCAGCGCGACCCAGACGACGGCGGGTCTCCATCGCACCGGGAACGCATAGATGCCGGGGTGCTTCAGGGGAGCGATGATCACGCCTTCCCATAGCCCGCCCAAGCTGGTGCCGCGTGCGAGCACCAGGCCGGCGACGATTGCGGTGACACCCAGACCGGCGCCGACAAACCAGCACCAGTTCGCAGGGCCATTGATCGGGCGCACTTGAGTGGCCGGTGTTACTCCCAAAACAACGCTGACTGCGGCCAAACCCGCGATGATGGCAAACGTCAGTACCCAAGGTTCGCCGAGCAGCGCTCGCATGAGCAGCGCCGGCAGGATTAATCCAAGGCACGCCAGGCCGAGCTGCTTGCGGGGAAGCCGGAGCCCGGAAGTTCCCAGGAGCAGCCAGAATCCGGCGGAAAGAATGAGAAAGACTCCGACATTGATCTTGATGAGGGCAAGCAGCGCGCCGATGACGCCCAGCAGCCCGGCGAAGAGATTCATCCGTCCCGCCCGGAGCATCTCCCAGCCCAGCCAGGCGGCGCCAGCGACCAGCAGGGTGATGGTGCTGCCCGGATGCATGGGCTCCTGAATCATGATCCACAGGTAGGCGAATACATCGACCAGTACGAAGAGGACGAAGGGCCAGGCGGCGCGGGCGCGCCACATCAGCAGCGTGCAAAACACCGTGGTGCCGGACCAGTTGACCAAGGTGATCCAGCGCCCCGTGGTGTTTGTCCAGGCGAAGTGCAGCAGGTGCTGAAGGGCGCCATAGATCAGATAAAACGCCGGGCCGTATTGCGTGAAGATCTGGTCGTAGAGCGCGCCGTGGCGCGAAAAATCACGCAACGTGAGGAGCACGTACCCCTCGTCGTCGTAGAGCATGAACGTGCTGAAGAGCAGGTTGATTCCCGCCCAGGCCAGCAGGCCGCCGACCACGCCGAAGAGAAGGAGGATGGCGGTGCGCTTGATCAAAAGCCGCTCCTGCTTTTGACGATGTAGTTGGGCCGGCGCTTCACCTCGTCGTAGATCCGTCCGAGATATTCGCCCAGCACGCCAATGCCCACGAGCTGGATGCCGCCGAGGAAGAGCACCAGCGTGACGAGGGTGGTGAAGCCGGTCTGGGCGATTTCAATGCCCAGCAAGCGACGCACGATGAAAAACAGCCCGATCGCGAAACCCAGTCCGGCGGTGATGAGCCCGGTGTAGGTGACGAGGCGCAGCGGCAGATGGGAGAAGCTGAAAATGCCGTCGAGGGCATAGCGCACGAGACGGCGGAAAGTCTGGCCGGGCTCGCCGGCGGCGCGCTCCTGCCGATCATAGAAAACCTCGGCGTGGGGAAACCCGACCCAGGCGCGCATGCCGGGGAAGAAACGGTGTTTCTCGGAAAGCTGATTGAAGGCCTCGACCGCGGGCCGTCCGAGCAATCCGAAGGTGCCGGTGTTGGCTTTGACCGGAAAATCAGTGAGCCGCTGAAAAGCCCGGTGAAACAGATCGAAGCCCGCGCGCCGCAGGCCTGTATCCTGCCGAGAACGACGCACGGCCAGCACCACCTGGGCTCCCTGCTTCCAAGCGGCGACCAGTTCCGGAATAAGTTCCGGCGGATCCTGCAGGTCGGCATCCATGGTCACCACGGCATCGGCCTCGCCGGCGTGCGCGAGCCCCGCCGTGAGCGCGGCTTGGTGGCCGAAATTGCGGGAAAGATCGACGAGCTTGAAAGCCGGCTGGCGGGCGGCCTGCGCGGAGATCAGCGCGGCGGTGCGGTCACGACTGCCGTCGTTGACGAAAATCGCGCTCCATTCGGTTTCCGGAGCGGAGGCGAACACAGTTTCCAGCCGGCGAAACAGCTCGGGCAGAACCGGCTCTTCGTTGAAGACCGGGATGACGAGGGTGATGCGATGCATGTGATTCGGGGATATCAATGAGAGTGCGCGCCGGAGTTACAAGCCGGCGGCAGGGGATCGATGGTATTGGGTGGATGCGCGGAGCCAAACGGCCGTGGCCATGAGGACGATTGCCAGCAGAATGAGCGGGGCGGCGAAGCCGGGGAACCAATCGTGCAGGAAGCGAACGCCGGCGACATCTTTCAGCGAGGCGTTCAGGGCGGCGGGGCCGTACTGAAGAAGCGCCTGCGTGGGATTATGCAAAGCAAGCCATTCAGGAGCCGGGGCACGTGCTTCCAGCAGGAAATGCAAGCCGATGTTCACGCCGGCATCCCATGCCAGTCCCACACCAAGAATAAGTCCGCCAATCCGCCCAATCCGATCAATCCGCGCGGCCAGCAGCGCGAGCCCCACCAGCGCGAGAGGTTGCAGGCAAATGTGAGCAAGGCCCCACTCGTCCGGAGCGCCATGCACGGCAACGCCGAGAACACTGCAGGCGGCGAGCGCCGTCAGCACCCACACAGGTTTTACGACGCCCGTCTGGCGGGCCCAGGATTTCCAATCGCGAAGGGTCGCGCACGCGAGCGCGACCAAGCCGCCGGTGCCGAGCAGCGCGGGCAGATTGACCTGCACGATGAGAAAAAAATAATCCCGAAACCATCCCAGCCGGGAAGGCTGGGCGATGAAGCTGTAGTCCACGGAGCGCAGGGGATGGGGAATGAGCGTGGCCCAGAGATTGCGACCGATTCTGGCGAGCTGAAGATCCCAGCCGGGCGGGCCGCTGTTGATGGTCGTGGAGTTCACGAAAAAAGTGCGCGTCACTCCATAATGATCGAGGGCCCATCCCAGCCAAAGACCCAGCAGGGGAATGGCGATGAGGGCGCCCGTGACCGCCTCGACGCGAAGCGCGCTCCAAGCGCGGCCGTGCAAACGCCAGAGCAGCCACCATCCGGCGAATATCACGCAATAAGGACCGGCCGAATAATGGGTGAGCATAGCCGCGGTGAGCGCGGTCACGAAGAGGGCGAAGTACGCCCGACGCTCCGGCGCGTTGAGGGCCTCCAGGAAAAAATGCGCGCTTGTGAGCACGAAAAACGCGGCGGGCAGCTTCGTCCAGGCAAAGGTGGCATTTTGGACAAAAGAGGGATTGAGCAGCAGCAGGCCGACCAAAACGGGCAAATGACGGGCGCCGCCGGCGCGCCGGCAGAAGAGCGCCGCCGGGAGAAAAACGAACGAGCTCCACAGCGCCAGCACCACTTGATCGCAAGCGAACGTTGGATACGTGAGCGTCTCAAAGCCGGCGACGGTCAGATTTGCGAACGGAGGCCGGACAGGCAGTTGGTACCCGAAAAAATCAAAGGCATAGTCCCAGTGTTCGCGGAAAAACAGGGCGCGTTGATGATGTTCCAGCCAGTCCACTCCCCAGGCACCGCCGTTGTAGCTGCGGACAAGCAGAGCGAGCGCCTGCGTCCACCCCATCACCAGAATGCAGCCGATGATGGCGTGCCGGGCGTCGTCGTCGCGCCAGAGACTTCTGATAGCGGCGCGCCGCCAGCAAAGGCCGGCCATGGCCACGACAGGCACAAGGGCGAAGCCGGCCCATGGCAGTCCACTCGCATACAGGCCGAACGTGATGAGGAAACAAAAGACAAACCCGAGCAGAAGGGCGGCGCAGACTTGCTCGAGTGGATCCTTCGTGCACCGAACCGCCAGCGGCCATCCCAGTCCCAAAGGCGTGAGAACGAAAAGGACCAGAAGCAGACCGTAGCAGGAGATACTCATCGCGGGGCGACGGCGGCCGGCGGGGTTTCCCAAAAATGCAACGTCCACCGATCGCAGTCGAGCCGTTGGGCGCCGTCGGGTTGGAGTCGAGGCACAATCCCCCAATCAGAGCCTTTGAGGGGCATGGCCGTCACCCGCCAATGGGGCGGCAGGTGCGCGCGAGCTTGGGTATAGGTGAGGGGATGTCCGGCGAGGAAACGCACGTACAATCCGTCCTCCACCTCGTAGAAGCGGTCTTCCGAGTAGATCGTGATGAGCGGATTCCACGGAAACCAGATCTGGCCCTTGAGTTCCGAGGCAAGGCTTGCCCCCTGTTGCACGGACGCGGTCATCGGCTTGATCGCATGGGGTGGGGAGAGCACCTCGCGCGTGCCGATGGCGGCGAGCGCGACGACGGCGAGCCCGATGCCGGCCCATTGCTGCCCGTGCGTTGGCCGGGAGATTTTTTCCAAGCCTGCAAGAAGGACGGGTGGCATGAGGTAGAGCAGCCCCTGCAAGGAATTGAGGGTGCCACCCAAGGTGAGAATGCCCGCCACGCCGGCGGGGAGCACGCAGCACCACGTCAGTGCCGGCAGCAGCAGCGGCGATCCGGCCCGCCAGATATGCCGGCGTGCGAAGATCAAAATTCCGGCGGGGATGCCGAGGTGAACCAGCAGGAGCGGAGTCAGGTCTGCGAATCGGCGGCCGATCTCCGCAGTCCAAGGCAGATGCCCCGGCACATACACCAAGTTGAACCAGGTGTTTTCCACGCCGAACCAGCCCAGGGTTATCGTCAGCAAGCCGGCCGTCATCGCGCCGATGCGCACGACATGAACGACGGCGATGCGAAGGCCAAATCGCCAGCCCAACCATAGGCAGGAGGCGAGGGCAAGACCGAGGGACGTCTGCTTGCACATGATCGCGCCAGCGACGGCCAACGCGGCCAGCCAGCCGCGTAATGCTCCTGGAGGACCTTGTGCGCGGATAAGGATGAGGTTGGCGAGCAATCCGCAGGCGACGGCGTAATTGTCGGCTTGAATATAAAGAAAACTCGCCGCCGGCCAGAAGGCGACGCAGGCGGCGGCGGCGAGCAGTCGTTCACGCCAGGAAAGCGCAGCAGGCCAGAGGGCGCAGACCACCGCGATCATTCCGGCTGTAAAAACAAGATTGATGATTCCGGCGGTCACGAGTGCTCCGGCCGCACTGGAGGCCAGGGTGGCGGGCCAGAGGAGGAACACGGGAAGCGGCCCGTAAATCCAAGTCGTTACAGCTTCCGACGGCGCAGGGTAGATCGAACGTCCATGCGAGAGCAGAAAACTGGGCTCCAGTCGCACGTCATTCCACGGAGGAATGGGAAACCGACATAAGCAAACCCAGAGCCAATAAGCCGCGGCCAGCGCCGTGAGAACAAGAAGGCCTTGGGCGACAGAATTTGGCGAGGGCTTGGTCACGGCAGAGGCGGGGGTGGGGCGAGCGTCGTCAGATCATAAATAATCAACGATCCGACTTCGGCGACCGGCTTGGCTTCCGTTCGCAGCCGATGCAGAAAGGGAAACTTGTTCATGAAATCCGACGACATCCTGCCTTGGGTGACGACGACCAATCGAACGCGATTGTGTCGGAGGGCGGCCAGCGCTTCCGACCAACTGAGCTTGCGATCATAGAAAGGAGCCACCCGCGGGCTAAAAAAGGGTATGGCCAGCGCTCCGCGCCGCGTTAATTCGGCATGGTAGGCGGGATGATCCACGGCGATGCCCTCATTCCCCATGGTAAAGGCGAGCACATCCCAAACTTTGTGAGACCGGATCATGTACAACTCCAGCCGGGTCTCTTTCCACACTTGCCAGTCGTAAGGCAGGATCGGAGCCATTGGAAAAACCGGGAGCAGCCAGGCGCGGCGGGTCGCATCGACCGCGACCAGCGAGAGCAAGAGGGCCAGAACGGCTTTCCATCGACGGCTGTCGATCGTCCCGATCCATCCGGCCAAGGCGGCCGCTACCGCGATACAGGGCGTGAGGACGCGCATGGCGTAAATCCAGCCTCCTGCCGTTTGGGAGAGAGACCATAGCCAGAGTGCTATGGTCAGAAGCATGGCGGCCACGAAGGGAATGCTGCGCGATCCGGCGCGAACGGCCCCCGCCACGCCGAGCACCAGCGCCATGCCGGCCAAGGCCGCGACATGAGTGCCGAAGGAGCCGAGCCAAGACCAATGAGCCGAGACGCTCCAGAAGCTTGCTATCGTGCTCATGGATTCCGCGTAGGCGGCGTTGACCGGGAAAAGCCCGCCTACGCTTTGGCTGTAAAGCGGGTTCCCCGTATGCAAGGCATTGCGCACATACCAAGGTGCCGCGATGGCCCAGGCGGTGAACCCAAAGAGCGCCAGCGAGCGCCAGGAGGCTCCTTTCCAACGCAGGGCAAGCAGGCCGATCAGAGGGAAGGCCAAGGCGTATTCCCGGCTCAGGCCCGCCACTCCGGCGGCAATGCCGGCCCAGAGAAGAACACTGCGTTTTCCCTCTTCATATTCAGTTATAAAATACAGCATCGCCGCCATGCCGAGGGCGGTGAGCCCCGTCTCCTGTCCCATGGCCACGCCCCATAGCAGAAGCGAACTGGTGGACAGCGCCGCGATGGCGGCCTGCCCGCCTGCGGCTCCCCACAGCTTTTTCCCAAGAAGAAAAACCGTGTAGAATAAAAGGCCCGCTTCAATCGCGACGCGCGCGACGGTGAGTCCGATCTCCTCCGAGCCGGTGCCAAGGTAGATCCAGAAATTCAACACCGGCACCAGCGGCGGAATGCCATCGCACCAGGCATAAAGATCGAAATCGGCGGCGGTGACTGGCGGATAAAAATGGAGATCGCCCTGTCGCACGAGCAGGTGGGCGATGTAATCCCACCGGAAGCCGTTGTCATATCCGGAGAGAGGCTCGATCCACGCGCGGCCGACGATAGCGGCCAAGCCGCAGAGAACGGGAAACAGCCACCACAGATCCCCGAGTCGCAGCCGAAGCCGGGTCATGGATGATGGAGGTTTGGGAAGGCGGCGATTCAACCAAAAGATCCCGAGGCAGATCACGACCAGCAGGGCGGCAACCGCTCCGCGACTGGCCGGGATGTCGCAAGCATCCAGCAGGAGCACGGTGTAAAACAAGGCAACGCAGGAGCCGAGAAAGGCGGACAGCACCGGCGCCGGACTGCTCCATTGCCGGCTCAACAGGTATCCCGGGCCAAAATAGCCGGCGAAAATAACGGCGGGAAGCAGCAGCCATGGCCACCACTGCGGGGAGCTTTCCAGAGAGGCGGCGAAAAGGACGGGCATGAAGTGGAAGGGAGGCGCCGCTCAGCGGAAGAGGTTGTATTTCACGATTGCGTAGAGGGCGCGGAAGCCGTCGCGCCAGCCGATTTTTTTGCCCTCCTTGTAGGTGCGGCCGTAATAGCTGATGCCCACCTCGTAGATCACCACGTCGAGCTTCGAGACCTTGGCGGTGATCTCCGGCTCGAAGCCGAAGCGGTTTTCCTCGACGGTGATCTTCTGCAGCACGTCGCGCCGGAAGACCTTGTAGCACGTTTCCATATCCGTGACGTTCAGGTTGGTGAACATATTGGAGAGGAGGGTAAGAAACTTGTTGCCGACCATGTGCCAGAAATAGACCACGCGATGCGCCTCGCCGCCGGCGAAGCGCGAGCCGAAGACCACGTCGGCCTTGCCGTCGATGATCGGCTGGAGCAGCTTCGGGTATTCGTTCGGGTCATACTCCAGGTCGGCGTCCTGGACGATCACCACGTCGCCGGTCGCGGCGGCGAAACCGGTCCGCAGGGCGGCGCCCTTGCCCTGGTTCACCTCGTGATAAATCACGCGGGAAACCAGCGGCGCGATCTCGGCGCGGAGCAGGTCGCGGGTGCCGTCGGAGGAGCAATCGTCGACAATGATGATTTCCTTGTCCGCCACCGGGGCGTTTTTCACCTGATCCACGATGTGGCGGATGGTCTTGGCCTCGTTGTAGCAGGGGATGACGATGGTGAGCTTCATGCCGGGTGATCGGAGGCTAGGAGCGGACGGAGTGGACGGAAGCCTTTTCCCCATGTCATCCAAGGTTTTGACAGTGCCTTTACCGCGCCGGGCCGCGTGCTTGACGGTATCGCGCCGGCCGGGGCATCGTTGATCGCATGCCTGCTTCCCCTCCGCGGTCTTTTCGTTTGAGTCCGGCGCTGCTGTTCAAGCTCGCGGTACTGGGGCTGCTGCTGGCCGGGGCGGCATTGCTCATTTTGCAGGGGGTTGATCTGAAGGCTTTGTTGGCCCGCGGACTGGAGTTCATCCGCGGACTCGGTCCGGCGACGTTTTTCGGCGCGATGGCGGTGCTGCCGGCGTTTGGCTGCCCGCTCACGGTGTTCACGCTTTCGGCCGGCCCGGTGTTCGGTCCCACGCTGGGCATGCCGACCGTGGTCGGGCTGTCGTTCGCGAGTCTGGCGGTGAACCTCGCGCTTTCCTATTGGCTGGCGCGTTACGCCCTGCGTCCGTGGCTGGAGCGGTTGTTGCGCTGGCTGGGCTACACGCTGCCGCAGGTAGCGCCGGAGGACCGGCTCGGACTGCTCGTGCTGGTGCGCGTGACTCCGGGGCCGCCCTACGTGCTGCAAAATATCGTGCTCGGGCTCACCGCGATGCCTTTCGGACTTTTCATGGCGATTTCGTGGACGATCGTGTGCGCCTACTCGGCGGCGTTCATCGTGTTTGGCGACGCCTTGGTGCACGGGCGTGGCCAGATGGCCTTGCTGGCGGTGAGCCTCTTCATCGCCTTCACGGTCGGAGTTAAATTTCTGCGCCGGCATTACCAGCGCCGCAAGGAGTCCGCCTGATCATGGCCGGCCTGCATGACGAACTTGTCGGGGAAACGCGCGCGGAGAGCGTGAGCGAATTTACGCGCCGGGTGAAGACCGTGCTCGAGTCGCAGGTCCGTCCGGGCTGGGTGCGCGGCGAGGTGTCGAACTTGCGCGCGCAGGCGAGCGGGCATGTGTATTTCTCGCTCAAGGACGCGGGCGCCCAGGTTTCGGCGGTGATGTTTCGCGGCGACGCGGCGAGGCAGGAGGTAAAGTTGCGGGACGGGGCGCAGGTGGTCGTCTATGGCGAGATCAGCGTGTACGAGGCGCGCGGTAATTATCAGCTGATTGTGCGCGTGGTGCTCGAGGACGGCGTGGGTCGGCTGCAGCAGGAGTTCGAGGCGCTCAAGCGACGGCTGGCGGACGAAGGGCTGTTCGCGGCGGAGAACAAAATGCCGGTGCCAACGATGCCGCGGACGATCGGATTCATCACGTCGCCGACGGGCGCGGCGGTGCAGGATTTTTTAAGGATCCTGATCCGGCGCGACTGGCGCGGGCGGGTGGTGGTGCTGCCCGTCAAGGTGCAAGGCGAAGGGGCCGCCGCGGAAATGAGCACGATGCTTGCGGAGGCGGGGCGGCTCGGGTGTTTCGACCTGCTGGTGATCGGGCGAGGCGGCGGCAGCCTGGAGGATCTGTGGGCGTTCAATGAGGAGGTCTTGGTGCGCGCGGTGGCGGCGTGCGCGATTCCGATCATCTCGGCGGTGGGGCACGAGATTGATTTCACCCTGTGCGATTTCGCGGCGGATGCTCGGGCGGAAACGCCGAGCGCGGCGGCGGAGTTGGTGTCGAGCGGCTTCGTGGCGGCGGCGGAGCGGGTGGAGCGGAGCGCGGAAGATCTGATGCATCACGTCGCGG
This sequence comes from Verrucomicrobiota bacterium, assembly GCA_019510185.1. Lineage (GTDB taxonomy): Bacteria > Verrucomicrobiota > Verrucomicrobiia > Opitutales > Opitutaceae > Rariglobus. Next base: position 118,542 of record JAEKKV010000016.1, read on the forward strand.
TGGCGCTGGAGGCGGCCGGCGAGAGGCTGGACCATGCGCGCTCACGGCTGCGACTGCTCGCACCGTCGGCGCAGATCGAGCGCGGCCACTTGCGGCTCGACGACCTGGCGAACCGGCTGACGGCGTCGCTGGGGCGCACCGTGCAGGCGCGCCGGCAAAAATTCACCGAGGCGGCGGCGCTGCTGCGCCAGCGCTCGCCGGAAATGCGCGTGCAGATCGAGTCGCACCGATTGCTGGCGCTTTGGAAACGGCTGCAAGCGGCGAGCCCGGCGTCGGTGCTTAATCGCGGCTTTGTGATCATGCGCGACGAGGCCGACCGGCCGGTACAAAGAAAAAGCGCCGTGCAGCCGGGCGGCCGGCTGGTTGCAGAATTCGCCGACGGACGTCTGCCGGTGAAAGCGACGGAACCGTCCGCAGGCTGATCAGAGGCGGGGAAACTTGACCCACCGGGCGCCGGCCTTGGAAGACTTCACCGCCGTTGCGATGAAGGCCATGCCGCGCACGCCGTCGTCGATCGTGGGGAAATCCAAATCCTTCGGCAGCGGCCGGCCGGAGACTTCGGCGGCGATGGCGCGGAAGGCTTCGGTGTAGATGTTGGCGAAGGCTTCCAGGTAGCCCTCGGGATGTCCGGCCGGCGTGCGGGTGCAACGCACGGCTTCGGGGGCGACGTAGCCGTGGCCGCGGCCCCAAACCTCGGCGGGTTTGTCGGGGTATTTGACGAGGAGCTGGTTCGGGTGCTCCTGACGCCATTCGAGGCCGGCGAGGGTGCCGTAAACGCGGAGAGCGAGGGCGTTTTCCTCGCCGACGCTGATCTGCGAGGCGTGGAGGACACCCTTGGCACCGCCTTTGAAGCGCAGGAGGATATTCCCATCGTCGTCGAGTCGGCGGCCTTTGACGAAGGTGGTGAGGTCGGCGCAGAGCGAGTCGAGCTCAAGGCCGGTGACGTACTGCGCCAGGTTTTCGGCATGCGTACCAATATCACCGATACAGCCGGCGGCGCCGCTGCGCTGGGGGTCGGTGCGCCACGCGGCCTGCTTCTGGCCGGAGGCCTCGATCCGGCGGGCGAGCCAGCCCTGGGGATATTCGACGACGACTTTTCGGATGTCCCCGAGGCGGCCGTCGCGCACGAGGGCGCGGGCCTGCTTCACCATGGCGTTGCCGGTGTAATTGTGGGTGAGAACGAAGACCTTTTTCGTCCGCTTGACGATCGCACGGAGTTTTTTGGCCTCGGCGAGATCGAAGGTGACGGGCTTGTCGCAGACGACGTTGAAGCCGGTTTCGAGAAAGAGCTTTGCGGGCGGGAAGTGCTGGTGGTTCGGCGTGACGATGACGACGAAGTCGAGGCGTTCGCCGGCGGCGCGGGCGGACTCGGCGCGGGCCATTTCGGCGTAGGAACCGTACACGCGGGCGGGATCGAGGAACAGGTCGGCACCGGAGGCTTTGGAACGGGCGGGATCGGAGGAAAACGCGCCGGCCACGAGTTCGGCCCGGCCATCCATTTGGGCGGCGATGCGGTGGATAGCGCCGATGAAGGCGCCGCGTCCGCCGCCGATCATGCCGAAGCGCAGTTTTCGATTCATGGTCATAGTTCGGTTTACCGGGTTTTCTTTTCGAAGGCGGCGTCGAAGGCGACGGCGCTTGGCGGGAAATCGAGTTTGCGCACGAAGGCGGCGGCCTCGGTCGCGCCGTGAACGCGGTCCATGCGGACGTCCTCCCATTCGACGGAGAGCGGGCCGCGGTAGCCGGCGTCGTTGAGGGCTACGATGATGTCCTCGAACTTGATGTCGCCGCGGCCGGGCGAGCGGAAATCCCAGAAGCGGCGGGCGTCGCCGAAGCTCGTATGGCCGCCAAACACGCCGACGCTGCCGTCGCCGCGGCCCCACCAGACGTCTTTCATATGCACGTGAAAGATGCGCGGAGCGAAGGCGCGGATGAACCGGACGTAATCGATGCCTTGGTAGGCGAGGTGGGAGGGGTCGTAGTTGAAGCCGAAGCGGCGGTGACCTTTCACGGCGTCGAGCGCGCGTTGGGCGGAGGCGAGGTCGAAGGCGATCTCGGTGGGGTGAACTTCCAGGGCGAAATTGACATCAACTTTATCGAAGGCCTCGAGGATGGGGCCGAAGCGCCGCGTGAAATCCTGGAAGCCTTTTTCCCAGTAGGCCTGCGAGGTGGGCGGAAAGGCGTAGAGCGAATGCCAGATCGAGGAGCCGGTGAAACCGTTGACGACCGCGGGAAATTCATCGCCGCCTTTGCGTCCAGGGCGGACATCGAAGAAGGCGCGCGCGGCACGGGCGGCGGTGATCATGTGGCGGGCGGCGCGTTTGCGAACACCCTCGGGATCGCCGTCGCCCCACACGGCGGGCGGGAGGATGGCCCGGTGGCGCTCGTCGATGAGATCGCACACGGCCTGGCCGACGAGGTGGTTGGAAATCGCGTGGCAGGCGAGTCCGTGGTCCTTGAGGAGCGCCCATTTGTCATGGACGTATTTTTTGGACGAGGCGGCGGCTTCGACGTCGAAGTGGTCGCCCCAGCAGGCGAGTTCGAGGCCGTCGTAGCCCATCTTTTTGGCGAGCGGCGCGAGTGTTGCGAGCGGCAGATCGGCCCACTGGCCGGTAAAGAGCGTGATGGGGCGGGGCATGGGGTAGGGAGATGAAAAAACCGAAAACGCGTTTTTCAACGCGCCGTTAGCTTTCGCGGCGCCGGCAGAATGGCAAACGCGGCGGGGAGATGGCAACCGTCGGCTGAGCGGCCCGGCGCGCCGGGGTCAGTTATACAGCCAATAGGACCGGCGCGTCTGCTGCTGGTAGATCTTCGCGCGCGCGCGCCAGTCGGCGGTAAAGGCGTCGAGATTCACATGGGCGCCGTCGCGCTTGAGCGCCTCCCACCAGGCGGTGGAGCCGACGTGGATGTTGAAGCTGCGGGCGTCCTTCGGATCGAGCCGGGCAAAGGGATTGGGCGGATCGTAGCGGCAGGCGAGGCGCATGAGTTGGAAACTCAGCTCGGTGGGATTCCAAGTCGTCCAATCGCTGACTTCCACGTACACGCCTTCTTTGGGGCTGCCGCCGGGCTCGGGCACGATGATTTTACGGAAGGTGAGGCCGGGGAGATGCAGCGCGGTGAGGTCTTGGATGAGTTTGTCGGCCGTGACGTTTTTAAAGGTGAGGCCGCGGAACGGATAGTTGGGGCCGATGCCGTGTTTGAAGCCGCTGAACTCGCAGCCGAGGCCGACCATCGCGTAGCCGACCACGGCGTTGAAATCACGGACGAGCGGCGAGGTGGGGACGAACTTCAGCCCCGTCTCCGGCCAGCGCATCGAGCGTTTCCAGCCGCGCATCGGCACAATGGTCAGCCGGCCTTTGCGGCGCACGTTGTCGGGGATGTCGAGCACGCCGGGGGCGCTGGCAGCCATGAGGCCGAGCTCGGCCATGGTGAGGCCGTGCACATAGGGAATGCGAAACGCGCCGACGCCGCTCATCCACTCGGCGTCGAGCGAGGGTCCGTCAACCTTGAGGCCGCCGAGGGGATTGGGCCGGTCGAGGATGATGACTTCGACGTTGTTGGCGAAGCACGCCTCCATCGCGTAGCGCATCACGACGTTGAACGTGTAGGAGCGCACGCCGATGTCCTGCAGGTCGATCACGAGCGCGTCGATGGTCTTGAGTTCGGCGGGGGTGGGTTTGCGGTTTTTGCCGTGCAGCGAGTAAACGGGCAGGCGGGTGCGCGGGTCGATGTAGTCGTCGAAATTATCCCCGGCTTTCACGTCGCCGTTGAGGCTGTGCTCGGGGGCGAAGAGGCAGACGAGCCGGGTGTTGGGCGCGCGGCGGAGGACGTCGATGGTGCTTTCCCCGCGGCGGTTGACGCCGGCGGCGTGGGTGAGGAGGCCGATGCGCTTGCCGGCGACAACCCGGAAGCCGGTGGATTCCAGCACGTCGATGCCCAGCATCACGGGGAATTCGGAACTCGCGAGCCGGGGCTTCGGGGCAGGCGTGGCGGGTGCGAGCGGGGTCGCGGGCGCTTTGGCGAGCTGGGCGGGCGGGGCGTTTTTCTGGCTGGGGCGCGAGTGACAGCCGGAGATGCCGATGAGGCCGGCGATCAGGACCAGGAAAAGCGGAAGAGAGGTTAGGCGCGCGCAGCCGGACGTCATTTCGGATGACAGTGGATGGGGGCGGGGTGCCGTCGAGTCGGAAGGCGGGGAACGCGATAAATTTTACTTTGTCCGCCTCAGACCGGTCCAACGTAGGCAAACCGGGGCACGGTCTGGCCGTCGATGACGATGGTCTCCAAAAACATCGCGCGGGGGCGGACCCACAGGCCGTGATCGCCGTAGAGAAGCCGGTAGACGACGAGTTCGTCCTCGGTTTCGGAGTGGCGGGCGACGCCGAGGACGAGGTACTCCTTGCCCTTGTAATGCCGGTAGCGGCCAGGTTGCGGGCCGGCGGGGTGGACGGGGATGGGCGGAATGGGCATGGGGGACAGGCTTGCGACGGCGGCGGGGTCGTAAAACAAAAAGGCGCGAAGACCGAAGTCTTCGCGCCCGGACTGACCGGCGGGGTTTATCGACAGCGCTTAGAAGGCGGCGCCGTTGGCCTTCGTGCCGCAGAGGCTCACTTCGAGGCCGAGTTCGGCGGCGAGCCGGGCCTTGGTGTAGAGGGCGAGGTCGGCGTCCTTGGCGCTGTTGGCGTAAGCGACCTGGATGTGGTTGCTCTTGTGGCGGGCCATCATCTGGTCGCGGGAAACGCCGTAGGTGACGGCATGCATGATCGGCCACTGCACGGTCGTTTCCTTCCAGCGGCGCTCGGTCTCGGCCTGAGGCAACTCGATGACCTTGGCGCGGCCGAGGTCCATCTTGAGCTTTCCGTTTTCGATGAAAACGCGGCTCCACACGATTTCGCCGGGCTTGGCGATGCCGCGGAGGGTGCCGCCGCCGAGACGGAAATACATGCCGGGCTGGCGGAGCGAGTCGCTGCCCGCCCAGCCGCCGATGTGGTGCGCGGGAGGCGCGCTGCCGGAGATGAGGAAAACCCACACATACTCGTCGGTCGTGCCGCTTTCGTCGAAGGCGCCCCAGCGCAAATCGTGAAGGGTGTTTTCGACGGGCTGGCCGAGGGCCTTGTGCACGCGGTAGGTGAAGAGTCCGTCGAGGCCGGCGCATTCGTCGACCTCGTTGAAATGCGGAATGGGTTCGCCGTCGCGGACGATCTTGCCGGCGGCATTTTTGACGGGCGGGCGGTCGCTGTTGTTGAGGGTGCCTTCGACGAGGTCGGAGGCGGGCAGGAGATCCTTGAGGCCCTGTTGATACTGGATGCCGATGGTCTCGGCGCCGAACTCGTCGGCGATGCGGACGGCGGCGACGTAGGTTTTGCACTGCCAGAGAACCTGGGCCTCGGTGAGCTCGGTGGCTTCGTCGGTGCCGAGGTGGAATTTCAGGCCCTTCTTTTTATACCAGTTGAAAACCGCCCGGGCGTCTTCGTCGCTGACTTGGGTTGCGCCGTAATAGAGGGCGGACTGGGAGAGGCGCTCCTTGTACACGCCGGTCTGGAAGAGGAGTTCGTCGGGGATGATCGCGTTGTACATGCCCATGCAGCCTTCGTCGAAGACGCCCATGATGGACTTCTTCACGCGGAGCGTGTCGGCGAGCTTTTTGCCGAGGGCGCGGGCCTTGGGCGGGACGGTGGCCTTGGCGAGCGGCTTGACGTGGGGGGTCTTGTGCTTGGTGACGCCAGTCTTGAGCCAGGTGGCGAGGCCGGTGAGGAACGCGGCGTCGTCAAAGTTTTCGCTCCAAAGGGTGGAGTATTTGACGCCGGCCTTGGTCAGGGAACCGTTGAGGTTGAGCATGCCGACGAGGCCGGGCCAGGTGCCGGACCAGTTGGCCACGGTGAGGATCGGCCCGCGGTGGGAAATGAGGCCGGGCAGCAGGTGGTGGGAATACTGCCAGACGCATTCGGCGACGATGAGCGGGGCGTCGGGGTCGATTCCGGCGAAGACCTCCATGCCTTCCTTCTGCGAGCTGATGAAGCCGTGCTTCACATCCTCTTTGTAGGAATGGGCGCGCACGAGTTTGGCGCCGAGGCTGGCGATGACGCCGGCGAGCGTTTTTTCCATCGCGGCCTGGGCGGGCCAGCAGACGGCGTTGGCGGTGTGGCGCAGGTCGCCGTTGGCGACGAGCAGGACGGTGTTCTTGGGAGCTTTGGCCATGAGGAGTGGGATCGAGGGAAGGATGAACCTAGAAATAATCGGCGCAACGCCGGGATTCCAGGAAACGGTCACTATACTCTGGATAAGTGGGCCGGAGAATGGATAAAAAGAGAACAAGAATGGATAAAATCGGCTCTGATTCGCCCGTCGGATTGCTCTCCACCCAGGTGACGGGAACGAGGTACTTTTTCCTCAATCTCGCCCCGCCGAGCACGGCGCGGCTGGCCGTGGCGCTGGGCGGACGCGAGCGCTGCAATCCCGACTACGCGATCCACCGGGAGGGTTATTCCTATCATGGCGTGGAGTACGTGGCGGAAGGCGCGGGCACGGTGGAGTTGGATGGGAGGCGGCACGAACTGAGGCCCGGCAGCGTGTTTGCCTATGGTCCGGCCACGCGGTGCGACCTGCGCACCGATCCGGAACGGCCGATGGTGAAATATTTTCTGTGCGTCACCGGCGGCAGGGTGGCGCGCCGGTTGCGCCGGGCGGGGGTGGGACCGGGACAGTCGGGTCTGCTGGCGGCGCATGCGGAGATCCGCGGGATTTTCGAGGACATCCTGCGTGAAGGGCAGCGGACGGGTGAACTGGCGCCCGCGATCTGCGCCCAGCTTTTCGAGCTGTTGCTCCTCAAAATCGAGGAGGCGGCGCAGGCGGGAGGACAGGGCGATCCGGCGCGCGACAATTTTCTACGCTGCAAGGCGCTCATCGACGCGGAGCCGGAGCGGTTGAACACCTTGCGGGAAATCGCGCTGGCGGCGGGCATGGAGGCGTCGAGCGTGTGCCGTCTCTTCCGGCGTTTTCAAGGGACGAGCCCCTATCAATATCTTTTGCGCCGGAAAATGAATCTGGCCGCCGCTTTTCTGGTGGAGCGCGGGGGATTGGTGAAGGAAGCGGCGCAACGCGTGGGGTTTTCCGATCCCTATCATTTCTCCCGGTGTTTCAAGGCGGTGCACGGGGTGGCCCCCAAGGAACTCCAGCGGCATCGGCGGAAAGCCTGAGGCGCGGCCGTGGATTTTGGGCAGGGCTGTCGGGGAGGACGGACACCGGTCCGGCGGACCGGTTCGAGGCGAAGTTTCAGCGAAACCTGAACGGCCCGATGAAATCCGGTTATACCTGGGGAACCGCCGCCGGCAGGCTTTGACTGACGGGCGAGCGCAATCGCTTGTGGAGATAGCGTTTCAAGCCGGTTCGGGCTATCTTTCCGGCGCGCTTCTCCCCCCTCGTTTTTGTTCCGCCATGTCCGACCAACCCAAGTCCCTCGCGCATCCCGAAATCTCGCCGGCCCGCATCGCCGACGGCCGGCCGGCGCCGCTGAAAGGCGAGCAGTTGCTCAACCGCGCCATTCCCGCGGAGGCCCGTCTGGTCATCAAACGCGACGGGTCCCGGGTGAAGTTTGACCTCAACAAGGTTACGCGGGCCATCGCGCTGGCGTTTTACGAAGTCCGCACCGACAACGCGCCGAATCCCTATCGCGACGACATGCTCGCCTGCTTCGGATTGGAGAGCGACACCTTCATCGAGGTGACGAAGATCGCGTCGGGCGTTTCGCAGATGCTTGAGCTTTATTATCGCGACGGAAAACACCCCTCGATCGAGCAGGTGCAGGACGGTGTGGAGAAGGCGATCGCCGCCGCCGGGCATTGGGATGTGGCGCGCGCCTACATGCTCTACCGGGCGCGGCATGCGGAGCGCCGGCTCGCGCATTACGAGGAAAACGGCCTGGCCGATTACATCGCCATGGCGAAATACGCGCGCTACCGGCCCGAACTCGGACGCCGGGAGATTTTCACCGAGGGCGTCGAGCGGGTGCGCGACATGCACCTGACGTTTTTCGCCGGCAAGCTGGACCGCAAGGCACCCGCCCGGCTGCCCGCCGATGTCACCGCGCTCGCGGGCGCACACGCCGGCCTGCTCGCCGGAACGCTCGGCGGGGCGAACCTGCAACGCATCATCCGCGAGGCGTTCGCGCAGGTGGCGGCGAAGACGATTTTGCCAAGCATGCGGTCGATGCAGTTCGGCGGGGAGGCGATCCTCAAAAACCACGCCCGCATGTTCAACTGCAGCTTCTCCAACGTCGACCGGGTGGCGTTTTTCCGGGAGTACTTCTTCCTTCTGCTCAGCGGTTGCGGCGTGGGTTTCTCGGTGCAGAAGCATCACATCGCGCTGCTGCCGCCGCTGCCCAAACGCGAGGCGGACCACGATCTGCCCGTCTGGCATTACACCGTCGAGGACACGATTGAAGGCTGGGCCGATTCGCTCGACGCGTTGTTCCGGTCGTTTTACGAGGGCAAAAAAATCGAGTTCAACTATGCGGCGATCCGCCACCGTGGCACCCCGTTGAAAACCTCGGGTGGCAAGGCCCCCGGCCACCTGCCGCTCAAGAAGGCGCTGCACCGCGTCGAGCACATCCTCGAGCAGGCGGCGGGCCGCGGGCTGCGGCCCATCGAGGTCTACGACATCAACATGTTCATCGCGAAGGCGGTGCTGGCCGGCGGTATCCGCCGCTCCGCGACGATCTGTCTTTTCTCGCCGGACGACGAGGAGATGAGCAATGCGAAGACGGGAAACTGGTTTGAGAAAAACCCGCAACGCTCGGCCTCGAACAACTCCGCCGTGCTCTCGCGCAGCGAGAGGAACGCCGAGCATTTCAAAAAACTTTTCCGAGCGCAGAAGGAGTTCGGCGAACCGGGCTTTTATTTTTGCGACCACCCCGAGGCGGGCTGCAACCCGTGTGCGGAGATCAGCCTGCTGCCCGTCGTGGACTGGGAGCTTTCCAGCGGGGAACTGGACCGCCTGTTCACGGAGGGCTACAAGGGCGACCTCCCGGGCATGACGCGGCTGTCGGGTTTCCAGCATTGCAACCTCACCACGATCAACGGGCATGCCGCGGTCACGGAGGAAGATTTTTACCGGGCCTGCATTTTTGCGACAGCCATTGGCACCCTGCAGGCGGCCTACACGGACATGAAGTACCTCGGGCCCGTGACGAAGCTGATCAACGAGCACGATGCGTTGCTCGGCGTCTCCATCTGCGGCTTCATGGACAATCCCTCCATTCTCTTTGATGCCGAGGTGCTCCGGGAGGGCGCGGGCCTGTGCCGCGCGACCAACCGGCTGATGGCCGGACTCATCGGAATCCGGCCGGCGGCGAAGCTCACCACGACGAAGCCCGAAGGCACGGCCTCGCTGTTGCTCAACGCCGCCTCCGGCATCCACCCGCACCACGCCCGCCGTTATTTCCGGCGTGTGCAGGCCAATCGCAAGGAGCCGATCTACGCGTTTTTCAAATCGGTCAATCCGCAGATGACGGCGGTCTCCGTCTACAATCCCGACACGGACGACGTGATTTCGTTTCCGGTGGAGGCGCCGAAAAACGCCATCTTGAGAAAGGATCTGAACGCGCGGCAGTTCCTGGAGCTCGTGAAGCTGGTGCAGCTCAACTGGGTCATTCCCGGCGGCGACCCCGAATCGCGTTCGCCCGATCTGCATCACAACGTGTCCAACACCTGCACCGTGCGGCCCGACGAATGGGATGAGGTGGAGGATTTCATCTGGGCCAACCGCGCCTATTTCACGGGCATCTCGCTGTTGCAGGACGCCGGTGACAAAGCTTACCTGCAGGCCCCGCGCGAGGAGGTCTCCACCGAGACGGACGTTGTGCTTTGGAACGCCCTGCGTCCGGTCAAGGTGGACTACACCCGGATGCGCGAAGCGTCGGACGAAACCGAGCTCAAGCAGGTCGTGGCCTGCGCCGGCGGCGCCTGCGAGATCGTGTAAGCCGGACGAGGAGGAAATGCCTCGCCGGACGGGCGGGGGGGCGGCACGCTCCCGCGCCAATGATCTTTAGCTGCCAACCGGGATTTGTGGATATGCTCGAGGGCGAGCTGCGCGCGCAGGGCTACGAGCCTGTGGAGCGCGGAGCGGGTTGGGTGCGCGCGGAAAAGACCGGCGGACTGAAGGCGGGCGAGGATCTGCCCGATCTGTGTTTTCCGCAGACGGCCCTGCTCGATCCGGTCGAAATCACGGGAGACTCGGTCAATGCGCTCGCGGCGAAAATCACCGAGCAATTTCTTGTGTCCGCCAAAGCCGAGCGGTTCGAAGGCGAGTGGCCGTGCCTGTTTGACGAGGCGGCGGAACTCGACGGCCTCGGCCGGCGCGTCAAGGGCGTGGAGAAGACCTTTCACGAGAGCCTCAAAAAGCGGATGGGCCGCGTCTCGAAGCTGGCGGTGGCGGAAAAGCCCCGCGGAGTCGCCCGCGTGCGCGGACTCTACGTTTTCTTTGTCGATTTCAAGCGGGCGTTCGTGGCGCGCGAGGCGGTGTTCGGCGGGCAGCGCCGCATGGCGGACGATGAACTGGCGCCGTCGCGCTCCTATCTTAAAATCGAGGAAGCCTACATCGTGCTCGGCCGCGAACCGCAATTTGAGGAGACGGTGGTCGATCTTGGCGCGGCTCCGGGCGGCTGGAGCTACAGCGCGTCCAAGCGCGGTGCGAAAATCATCGCGGTGGACAACGGCCCGCTGAAAGGCGGCGCCTTTAACAACTACAAGATCGAGCACCGGATGGAGGACGCGTTCGCCTTCCGGCCGGCGGCGGGGCAGGTCTTCGACTGGATGTTTTGCGATCTGGTGGAGGAACCGCACCACGTCGTGGACAATCTCATCGCGCCCTGGCTCGAGGGAAAATGGTGCCGACGGTTTGTGATCAATTTGAAATTCGGGAGGGTCGATCCGCTCGCGCTGCTCCGGCAGGTGCGATCGGCGGATTCAGTCTTCGGCCGTTGCGCGACGAACGTGCGCATCCGGCACCTCTATCATGACCGCGAGGAGTTCACGCTTGTCGGCGAGGTGCGCGCATGAGCGGAAAGCCGCGTGAGATCAACCTGTGCGGACTCGTCGCGGTACGCTCGCGGTTCGAGCGCGAGCCCGCTTCGATCAAGCGCCTGTTTTTCGACGAGGCGACGGGGCGGAAGCTCGGCGTGATCTGCAAGGCCCTCGCGGCGGCGCGCAAGGTGTACCGCTGCGTTCCTCCCGCCGAATTGGAGAAAATCGCGGGCAGTATCCATCACGGCGGCGTGGTCGCGGTGGTGGACGCGCCGAAGCTGCGCGCGCCCTCCGCCGCGGAGATCGCGGGGTGGGCGGCGAAACGCACACCGCTGCTGCTGCTCGACCGCATCGGCAACGCTCACAATCTCGGCGCGATCGCGCGCACCGCGGCGTTCTTCGGCCTCGGGCATGTGGTGATCCCGGCGCATCCGTCGGCGGCCCTGCCGGGCGAGGCGGCGTATCGCGTTTCCGAAGGCGGCCTGGAGCAACTCGAGGTGTGGCTCGTGCCGGATCTGGCGAAATTCGCTCGGCAACTGGTTGCGGCCGGCTACGAGGTGGCGGGCGCGGCGGCCCGCGGCGGACGACCCGAGGCGTCCTCGGGCGGACGTCCGGTCGCGTTGGTGCTGGGCAACGAGGAGCACGGGCTTTCTCCCGAGGTGACGGCGGCGTGCTCGCGATTGGTGACGATCCCCGGGAGCGATCGCGTGGAGTCGCTCAATGTTTCGGTGGCCGGCGCGGTGTTGATGTGGGAGCTGTTCGGCCGGCGCGGTCGTTGAACTTTCTGCGCTAACGGCGGATTTCCATGGTGCCGTCGAGGCGCAGGGAAAGGTCGACGGGATCGCCGACGGAGACCGTACCCGGGGCGACTTGATAGGCCCAGACATCGAAGAAGGTGAGAGTGGCGGCGCCGTAGAGCGTGGCGAAGGCGCCGTTGACCGCGTCGAGCCCCCGGGCGACCGTGACGCGGCCGATGCGCGGCACGTTGTAGCGGGGGTCGATGGTGAACCACCGGCCGTCGAGATAGACCTCCGCGTAGGCGTGAAAATCCATGGGCGAACCCGGATCGATGTAGCCGATGTCCGGCAGGTGGCCGGTGACGTAGCGGGCGGGCAGGTTGAAGGTGCGGCACAGGGCGATGAACGTGTGGGCGTAATCGCGGCACACGCCGTAGCCGCGCTGGATGATGTCCCACGCGGACAGATCGGGCCGGCCGGAGCCGAAGCGATATTCGATGTTGTGGTGCAGCCAGTCGCTGATGGCTTGCACGCGCGGCAGGCCGTGGGGAATTGCACCGAATTTCTCCCAAGCGAAATTCGCGAGCTTGTCGGCGTCGCAATACCGGCTCGGCAGGGTGTAACGCAGCACCTCGGCCGGAAGTTCGTGCAGACCCAGCGGGGAGGCGGCCGCTTCCGTGAGACCGAAGTTGTCCGGGTGCGCGGGCACGGAGACGAGTGCGTCGTGTACGATTTCCGTGCGGCCGGGCGGGAGGACCAATCGGAAAATCGTGTTGCCGTGCGTGTCGGTGAAGGCGCTCGCGGGCAGGTCGTCGCCGAAGGTCAGGAGTTCCGCCAGAAGAGAACGGCCTTCGTCGATGCGTGGCTTCAGATTAAACAGCGCAGGCACCGAGCCCTCGGCGTCGTAGCGGAGGCGGCAACCGACGCGCACAACGAGGCTCTCGTCGGTCGGACGGTCGGACGGAGCGTTCATACGCCGTCACCATGAACGGAATTTTTCCGGCCGCAACCGGGCGATTCACGTCACCGGCACCGGCGGCGCGACGGGCAGGGGTGGACGGACACGGCGCGGCAGCCTGTCCATGAACAGGTAAACGACAGGTGTGGTGTAGAGCGTGAGGAGCTGCGAAAGCGCGAGTCCGCCGACGATGGCGATACCCAAGGGCTTGTGCAGCTCGGCGCCGATGCCGCCCTCAAGGGCAAGCGGGAGAGCGCCGAAGAGGGCCGCCAGCGTGGTCATGAGGATTGGACGGAAGCGAACGATGCAGGCCTGACGGATGGCGGCGCGCGGTTCCAAGCCTTCGTTGCGTTCCGCCTCGAGGGCGAAGTCGATCATCATGATGGCGTTTTTCTTCACGATGCCGATGAGCAGGAGGATGCCGATCATGGCGACGATGGAGAGTTCGTAGCCGGTGAGCAGCAGCGCGAGCAGCGCCCCGAGTCCGGCGGACGGCAGGGTGGAAAGAATGGTGAACGGGTGGATCAGGCTTTCGTAAAGAATGCCGAGGATGAGGTAGACGGCGGCGAGCGCGGCGAGGATGAGCAGGGGCTGCGAAGCCTGGGATTGTTGGAAGACTTTGGCGGTGCCGGCGAAGCCGCCTCGGACGGAGCCGGGGATGTGGAGGCGGGCGAAGGCGGCCTCGATCGCGGCGGTGGCCTGGCTAAGCGAGTAATCCGGCGCGAGGTTGAAGGTGATGGTGGTGGCGGGGAACTGGCCCTGGTGACTGATGGACAAGGGTGTATTCGTACGCTGGATCGTGGCGAAGGCGGAGAGGGGGACCATCGTGCCGGCGGATGACTTCACGAAGATTTTGTCGAGCGAGGCGGGATCCAATTGGAACCGCGGGCTGGCCTCCAGGATGACGTGATGCTGGGTGAGGGTGGAATAGAGGGTGGAGACCTGCCGCTGGCCGAAGGCGTCGTAGAGCGTGGCATCGATGGCGGCGACCGAAAGGCCGAGCCGGGCGGCGGCGGTGCGGTCGATGGCGACCTGGACTTGCAGGCCGGTGGACTGCTTGTCGCTGGTCAAATCCTGAAACTGGGGAATGGCTTTCAGTTCATCCATCAGGGCGTTGGACCAGCGATCCAGTTCGGCGAGGTCGGAGCCCTGGAGCGTGTATTGGTACTGGCTCTTGGAGGAGCGGCCGCCGACGCGCAGATCCTGCGCCGCCTGCATGAAGAGCGACACGCCTTCGATTTTCGAGAGCTGCCGGCGAAGCCGGGCGATCACCACCTGGATGTCCATTTTGCGTTCAGCCAGCGGCTTCAGCTGGATGAACATGCGACCGTTGTTGTTGCCTCCGCTCATGAAGGCGGCGGCTGACAGCACGGCGGGGTCCTTCAGCACGATGGCGCTCACCTGTTGCTGCTTTTCGGCGAGAGCCTGGAAGGAAATATCCTGCGCAGCCTCGGTGGTGGCCATGAGGTAGCCGTTGTCCACGTTGGGAAAAAATCCCTTGGGCACGACGATGTAGAGGCCGATGGTGGCGGCCATGGTGACCACGGTGACGCCGAGCATGAGTCGCTGGTGATCGAGCACCCAGCCGAGGCTGCGTTCGTAGGCGCCTTGGACGCGGTTGAAGCCGGCTTCGAGAAAACGGAAAAACCGCCCGGGCTTGGTCTCGGATTTTTCGTGCCGCAGGTAGCGGCTGCACATCATCGGGGTGAAGGTGAGCGAGACCAGCGCGGAAACCAGAATGGCGGCGGTGAGGGTGACGGCGAATTCGTGGAGCAGGCGGCCGACGAGTCCGCTCATGAAAATAAGCGGGGTGAAGACCGCGACGAGCGAGAGGCTGATGGACACCACGGTGAATCCGATCTGGCGCGCGCCCTTGAGCGCGGCGTTCAGCGGCGTCTCGCCCGCGTCCATCAGACGGACGATGTTTTCCAAAACAACGATGGCGTCGTCCACCACGAAGCCGACGGCCACGGCGAGCGCCATGAGCGAGAGGTTGTCGAGCGTGTAGCCGCACAGGTACATGACGCCGAAGGTGCCGGCGAGGGCGAGCGGCACGGTGAAGCTTGGGATGACGGTGGCCCAGAAGCGGCGGAGGAAAACGAACACGGTCATCACGACCAGCGCGATGGAAACGAGGAGGGTGAACTCGATGTGGCTGACGGAGGCGCGGATGGTGCCGGTGCGGTCGGTCTGCACGTGCATCTTGAGCGCGGGCGGCATCCAGCGTTCGATCCGCGGCATGAGTGCGCGGATGCGGTTGACGGTGTCGATGACGTTGGCGCCGGTCTGCTTGTTGACGATGAGAAGGACGGCGGGACGGCCATTGTACCAGCCGGCCTGGCGGGTGTTTTCGACGCTGTTGACGGTCGCACCGAGATCGCCGAGGCGAATGGCAGTGCCGCCGCGCTGAAAGGCGACGAGGCTGCGATAATCGGCGGCGGTGGCGAGCTGGTCGTTAAGCCGGATCGTGTAGGCGGAGTCAGGACCGTCGATCACGCCCTTGGGGAGGTTGGCGTTGGTCTTGGCAAGGAAGATGCGCACGTCCTCGAGACTGAGCCCGAGCGAGGCGAGGCGAGCGGGATCGACCTGCACGCGCACGGCGGATTTTTGCGAGCCGTTCACAGTGACCTGGCTGACGCCGTCCACCTGGCTGAGTTCTTGGGCGATGACGTCGGTGGCGTAATTGTAGACTTCGCCCGGCGACATGGTTTCGGAGGTGAGCGCCAGGATCATGATCGGCGCGTCCGAGGGGTTGACCTTCCGATAGCCGGGGCGGGTGACGAGATTGGCGGGGAGATCGCCGGCGGCGGCGTTGATGGCGGCCTGCACGTCGCGCGCGCAGCTGTCGATGTTCCGGTTGAGGTCGAACTGGATGGTGATCGAGGCGCTCCCGAGCGTGCTGTTGGACGTCAGTTCGCTCACGCCGGCGATCTGGGCGAGGCGACGTTCGAGCGGCGCGGCGACCGAGGTGGCGACCGTGACCGGATCGGCCCCCGGCAGGCTGGCGTTCACGTTGATGGTGGGGAACTCCACCGCGGGAATCGGGGCGATGGGCAGAAACTGGAAGGCGACCACGCCGGCCAGCAAAAGGCCCAGCGCCAGCAGCGAGGTGGCGATAGGGCGATGAATAAAAGGCGCGGAGAGGTTCATCTCAAGGCGCGGGAGTTTCGGGCAGGGCGACGGGCGCGGCCTGCGGGCGGCGCATGAGCCAGCGGCTGAGCCGGTCCATGTAGAGGTAGATGACCGGCGTGGTGTAGAGCGTGAGCACCTGCGAGACGAGCAGGCCGCCGATCATCACGATGCCGAGCGGCCGGCGCAGTTCCGAGCCGGTGCCGGCGCCGAGCGCGAGGGGAAGTGCCCCGAGGAGAGCGGCCATCGTGGTCATCATGATTGGACGGAAACGCAACAGGCAGGCTTGGTGGATCGACTCGGCGGGAGGAAGGCCCTGGTCGCGCTCCGCCTCGAGGGCGAAGTCGATCATCATGATGGCGTTTTTCTTCACGATGCCGATGAGGAGCACCATGCCGATGAGGGCCACCATCGAGAAGTCGGTGCGGCAGGCGAGGAGGGCGAGGAGCGCGCCGACGCCGGCGGAGGGCAGTGTGGACAAAATCGTCACCGGGTGGATGTAGCTTTCGTAAAGAACGCCGAGCACGATGTAGACGACGATGACGGCGGCGAGGATGAGCCAGGGCTGGCTTTGCAGGGAGTTTTGAAACTCGGCGGCGCTGCCGGAAAATTCCGTCTGGATCGTGCCGGGCAGGCCGATCTCCGCCTGGGCTCGCTGGACCGCGGTGACCGCGTGACTGAGGGAATAGCCACGGCGCAGGTTGAAGGACAGTGTCACCGAAGGGAACTGGCCCTGGTGGGTGATGACGAGCGGCGCGGTGTTGAGTTTTACCGTGGAGATCGCGTCGAGCGGGACGAGCTGGCCGGCGCCGGATTTGATGTAGATTTTGCCAAGGGCCGCGGGGTCCTGCTGGTAGCCGGGTTCAACTTCCAGAATGACGCGATATTGGTTGAGCTGGGTGAAGATGGTGGCGACCTGGCGCTGGCCGAAGGCGTCGTACAAGGTGTTGTCGATGTCCTGCGGAAGGATGTTAAGCCGCGAGGCCTTGTCGCGATCCACCGTGACATCGATTTGATAGCCGTCGGTTTGCTGGTCGCTGGCGACGTCGGTGAGCTCAGGGAGCGCGCGTAGTTTTTCCAAGAGGCGCGGTACCCAGGTGGAGAGTTCGCCGGTGTCGGTGTCCACGAGCGTGTATTGATATTGCGTGCGGCTGACGCGGCTCTCGATTTGCAGGTCCTGCACGGCCTGCATGTACAGGGTGATGCCCTCGACGTTCGCGGTGCGGGCGCGCAGGCGGTCGATGATTTCGCCGGCCGAGGCGGTGCGCCGGTCGCGCGGCTTCAGGTTGATGGAGAGGCGGCCGGTGTTGAGAGTGGGATTGATCGTGCCGATGCCGACGAAGGACGTGACGCTTTCGATGTCCGGGTCCTGTTGCACGAGTTGCGCGATCTGCTGCTGCCGGGCGGACATGGCGCGGAACGAGATGTTTTGCGCGGCGTCGGTCACGCCGATGATGGTGCCTGTGTCCTGTTGCGGCAGCAGGCCCTTGGGCACGACAACATAGAGCATCAGGGTGCCGGCGAGGGTAGCGAGGGCAATGGCGAGGGTGAGCGGCTGGTGGTTCAAAACCCAGCGAAGGCCGCGATCGTACCAAGCGAGCATGCCCTCGAAAAACCGCTCGGTGATTTGATGGAAGCGCCCCTGCGGCGACCCGGTCTCGGGCTTGAGCAGACGCGCGCACATCATGGGCGTGAGCGTAAGCGAGACGACGGCGGAGACGATGATCGCCACGCTCAACGTGATGGCGAACTCGCGAAATAGCCGGCCCACGATGCCGGTCATGAACAGCAGCGGAATGAACACTGCGATGAGCGAGACAGTGAGCGAGATCACGGTGAAGCCGATCTGCCGGGAGCCCTTGAGGGCCGCGTCGAGCGGTTTTTCGCCTTTCTCGATGTAGCGGACGATGTTTTCGATCATCACGATGGCGTCGTCCACCACGAAGCCGGTCGCGATGGTGAGCGCCATCAGCGAAAGATTATCCAGGCTGAAGCCGAGCAACTGCATCGCGCCGAAGGTCCCGATCACGGCGAGCGGAAGGGCGATGCTGGGGATGACGGTGGCCCAGAGTTTCCGGAGAAAAAGAAAGATCACCAGCACGACCAGGGCGATGGTGAGCACGAGGGTGAACTGCACGTCGGCGACGGAGGCGCGGATGGTGGTCGTGCGATCCGTGAGAATGGCGACGTGGACGGAGGGAGGGATCGCGGTGAGGAGCTGGGGGAGGAGTTTTTTGACGCGATCGACCGTCTCGATGATGTTGGCGCCGGGCTGGCGCTGGATGTCGAGAATGATGGCGGGCTTGTCGCCCTGCCAGCCGGCGAGCCGGGTGTTCTCAACGCTGTCCACGACGCGGCCGATGTCGGCGAGATGGACCGGCGCGCCGTTGCGGTAGGCGACGATGATGGTGCGATAGTCGTCGGCGGAGAAGAGCTGGTCGTTGGCGTTGATGGCGTAGGCCTGGCGCGGGCCGTCGAAGCTGCCCTTGGGCGCATTGACGCCGGCGGCGGTGATCGCGGTGCGCACATCCTCCAGGCTCAGGCCCTGGGCGGCGATGGCGGCGGGATTGATCTGCACGCGGACGGCGGGCTTCAGGTTGCCTTCGATGCTGACGAGACCGACGCCGGAGACCTCGCTGAGTTTTTGCGCAAGGAGGGTGTCGGCATAGTCGTTGACCTTGTCGATGGGCAGGCTTTCAGAGGTGATCGCGAGCGTGAGAATGGGCGCGTCGGCCGGGTTTACCTTTTTGTACGAAGGCGGGCTGGGCAGGTTTTGCGGCAGCACACCGGTGGCGATGTTGATGGCGGCCTGCACGTCCTGCGCGGCGCTGTCGATGCTGCGGTCGAGTCCGAACTGCAGGGTGATCGTGCTCACCCCGGCGGAGCTGATCGAGTTCATCGAAGTGAGTCCGCTGATCTGGCCGAACTGTTGTTCGAGCGGGGTGGTGATCGAGGACGTCATCACGTCGGGCGAGGCGCCGGGGAGCTGCGTCGTGATCTGGAGGGTGGGGAAGTCGACGCTGGGCAACGCGGAAATCGGCAGCAGGCTGTAACCGAGCGCGCCGAGCAGTACCACCGCGACCATCAGCAGGGCGGTGGCGATGGGCCGGCGGATGAAGATTTCGGAAACATTCATGCGCGTTACTCGGAGCGTTGCGGGGAGCGCCGATGTTCGCCGGAGCCGCCGGCCGCGGGGGCGAGAGTGACGCGGGAGCCGGCTTGAAGTTTGTACTGGCCGTCCACTACGACGGTTTCACCGGGAACGAGTCCGGAGGTGATGAGGGCGCGACCGTCGTCGATCTGCGCGACCTCGATGGCGCGCACCTCGGCGGTCTGATCATCGCGAATCACGAACGCATAGCTGCCCTTGGGGCCGCGCTGAACGACGGCGGCAGGCACCACGATGCCGTCCTTGCGGATGTCCACCAGCAGGCGGACGTTGACGAACTGGCCGGGCCAGAGGGCGAGTTTTTCGTTGGGAAACGAGGCCTTCACCTTGATCGTGCCTGTCGCAGGATCGATCTGGTTGTCCACGACCGTCACCTCGCCTTCGTCGAGCGGGACGCGGTTATCGTGGTCATAGGCGATGACCTTGAGGGTGTCGGCCGCGGCGGATGCCTGATGAAGGCGGACCAGGTTTTGCTGCGGCAGGGTGAATACGACCGAGATGGGCCGAAGCTGGGTGATGACAACCAGTCCGGCGGCGTCAGCGGCATGTACGAGGTTGCCGGCATCCACCAGGCGGAGGCCCACGCGGCCGGAGATCGGCGCGGTGATGCGGGTGTAGCTTAACTGCACGGCGGCGTTTTCGACGGCGGCCTCGTCGGACTGGACGAGGGCCTTGAGCTGGGAGACGAGGGCTTTTTGGGTGTCGACGGCCTGCTGGTCGATCAAGGCTTTTTCGGCCAGGAAAGTGTCGCGCTTCAAGTCTGTCTCGGCGTTGACGAGCTGGGCGTTGTCCTGGGCTTTTTTGGCGTTCGTCTGGTCGAGCTGGGCCTGCAGGGCGCGGGCGTCGAGGGTGGCGAGCAGGTCGCCGGTTTTGACCTCCTGGCCTTCGCGGAAAGTCACGCTCTCGAGCTGACCGTCAATGCGCGGGCGAACGGTGACGGTGTTGGACGCGGCGACCGTGCCGATGCCATCGAGGTAAATGGGCGTGTCGCGTTGTTCGACTTTGCCGGTGACCACGGCGACCGCGGGGGAATTGCCGTCATGCTTCGCGGCAGAAGCGGCTTGGGCATGTGCGCGATAACCGGCGATGGCTCCGCCGATGACGAGGAGGCCGCCGGCGACGTAAATCCAGGGTTTTTTTAACATGGCAAAAAGATGGGGAAGAAAAATGGAATGCGCCTCGGACTCAGGCCGGACGCTTGGGGGAAAGGCCGGCGATCAGGCAATCGATCACGGCCGTGACCTGAGGACGGGGATCGCCGAGGGGTTCGACGATGATCAGGCGCGGGAGCACGAAGGCGAGACAGGCGACCAGCACGAGATCGGCTTGAGCGGCCGTGTCGCCGGGACGGATTTCGCCGTTCGCCTGGGCGTCGGACAGTAGGATGGCGATTTTTCGCTTTAGTTCCGCGACGAAACGGACGCGCACCCGAGGCTGCTCCTTGACTACGATAAGGAAAAGATCGGAGAGGAGCGGTGAGACGCGCTGTTGCTTGCGCGTGGTGTCGATGATCGCGTGAAAAAACGCGCCGAGGCGGGCGCGGAGCGTTTTGTCGGCGGAGGCGAGGGCCGCGTCGCAGGCGTCATGGACCTTGTTGAGCTCGCCCGTGAGTACGGCAGCGCCGATCTGCAGCTTGCCTTCGTAGTAACGGTAAAGGTTGGCCGCTGACATGTCGCAGTCGCCGGCGATCTCCTGCATGGAGGTTTTAAGATAGCCGAACCGCTGAAAGCGCCTGCGGGCGGCGTCGAGAATTTGGGAGGGACAGTCGCGCATCGGGAGTGGTCGTGAATAATTTTCGTTTTATTCACTCTTCAGGAACAAGACGAAAGCTTCGCGCCAAGGTTACGCGCTGGTGACTTTTTCCTGAGGACGCCGATCACGCATCCCCGGGCGCCGCTCGCGCAAGCTGAAGTCAGGAGCCCGGAAGCATTTGCGCGAGGTCAGGGGGCGGTGATCGCCGGGGACGGTCCGAGGTAGAGCACGAAGGTCGAGGCAGGACCGACTTTCAACGCACGGCTCATGGGCACGAATTCGCCGGTGGCGATATTGCGGGCGCGGCCGGCGCCGGCCGGGATTTTGAGTTCGAAGGTCTGGTTCGGCGTGCAGTTCATGCCGATCAGATACGGCCCGTAACGCAGGGTGTAGAACTGGCCGCGTCCGGCAAAGTAGTTGGAGTCACCCGCCTTGAAGGGCACGCCGGGCGGCATTTTGGCGATGGGCAATTCTTCGCCGGCAAAAGCCTGCTGGAGGTTGCCCGGGTATTTCATGCCGCCATTGCCGAAGCCGAAGTTGATCCAGTTCGGTCGCGTGTAGGTGAGGCCGCTTGCCTCAAAGACGACGTCTTCGCGCACCACCGCGACTTGCTCGTAGGCGGGCGTCAGGTAATGGGTACGGGCTAGGAAATTGATACCGAAGCCGGCGCGCCAGTAGAGCGAGGCGAAGAGGATTTCATTGCCGTTCTTGATGCCGACCACTCCGTTTTCCTCGTCGGCAAAGACGAAGTCCGGCTGGCTCCACGTCATGGGCAACCGGTGCGGGCTGGGCGGCTGCCTCCGGAGAAGCTCATATTCGTCGGGCACGCCGAGCAGTCCCGTGGTGGTGCGGAATCTCTTGTCGGCGAGGTCGTGTGCGAGAGTGGAGAAGAACTGGTTGTCGGCGAACATTTGCTGCACGTAGCCGATCGCATACGGATCCAGCGTGGCCGCGGTCATGCGAAGGGGAGACTCCTCTCCGCCGGCGCGTTGGGCGTAGAGGATGCGTCCGGGGAAGTGGGTGTCGCGCCAGCCCACGCCGGTTTCGAGGCGCATGGCGGGATGGTTGTCCTCATCAAGCATCGGGTAGCGGAAGACGCCGCGTGCACGGAGCATCTTGGCGAGCTGCGCTTTGAGTTTCGGATCGCCTTCGCCGCCGGGCGGACGGGTGGCGTCGTAGATCTCCATGGCGCCGGCAGCGCCGCCTTCGCCGTAGTCGCCCACGTACCCGAGTTCCTTGGTCAGGCCTTTGGATGTGACTTGATAAAACGCATCGCCGAAGGGTTTTTCGGAACCGTGGTCGGTATCGATGCCAAGCCAAGGCAGCAGGCCCACGCTTTCGTAAAGGTACCGCAGCGCCTTTTCCTCCGGGAAAGCCTGGCCGGGATCGATCGCGGCGACGGCGCGATTGGAAAGATAGAGGTTCGTGTCGGTGAACATCGCCTGGTTGGCCAGCCAGCGGCGGTGTGTGCGGAGCCAGTCACGGCTGGCTTGGAACAGCTCCGACCAAGCGGCGCGGCGCGTCTTGCCGTCGCCCGCGATTTTCTGATCGAGCGCGGGCTCCAGCGGCCCGGCCAGCAGGCGCACGGCGTCGGCGGCGGGGCCGACGCCGAACCAGCCGGGGTTCCAGGTGGTCTTGTCCTGCCAGACGGCGTCCGGACTTTTTGTCCATGCCTGATAACAGGCGTCCACGCCGGCGATGATTTGGTCGAGCGCCTTCTGATTATGAAAGGCGTGCGACCAGGACACCAAGTAGGCCTTGGCAAGAAACTGAACCTGCATCTGGTTGAGCGGGCGCTCGGATTTCAGAAGATTGGCGATGGTCGCGTTGACGCGCTCCTTGACCGCGTCGATGACTTCGGCTCCCGGCTGGGCGCGAAGCGTGGATGGAGGTTCCTTGCCCTGCTTTTCACCGGCAGGAGGAACGAAGCAGCCGTCGGTGTGCGTGTAGACCCGGTAGATTCCGCGCGAAGCCGTGTTCATGGGCTTCTGGTATTGCGCGAAGGTCTGGCCGTAGCCCCAGATTTTGCCGGTCGCCCGAATCTCGAAGTGCAGCTCGGTTTTCCCCTTGGTCATCGCCGGCGGCAGAGGCGTGGTGATGTAGTAAAAGCGACCGTTGTAGCGGATATCCTCGTCGGGCAGGGCGAGGACATCGATGTCGCCGAGGTGACGGTAGCCGACCTGCTTTCCTTCACAAAAAAGGAGCAGGTAATTTTCATTCACGTCCTCGCCCCAAAAACGGGCGGTGAGGTAGGTGGGCTCCTTGGGGTCCACTTTCATGGTGAAGGAAAGCCGGCCGCCTTCCCACGCCGCACCGCCGCCGGGCAAAAGCCTTCGGGCGGGCTCGCCCAGCGCGCCCGTGGTCACCTCGCTCTGCGCGGTTTGCAACGCATGCTGGTGCTCGGACTGGGGACTGCCCAGGTCGAGACGGTCGGTCAGTACGGTGGGCGGGCTGACGGGATTGATGGCGGGCGTCGCGGCACCGAGGGAGGTCGCGCCGATGAGGAGACTGAGGAGAGCGGAAAATTTCATAAACTGGGCGGAGCGGTCGGCGGGTACCGGCGCGGGGTAATGGAAGCAATGAGGGCGATCACAACGAAGCCGGGCGGAATTTTGAGGGCAAGGAGTGAGTTACTGCATCTGGTAACGGGGCGTGGGCCGGCGGCGAGGAAAGGACCGAGGCCGGGGCGCGGGATACGGGCAGAAAAAAGCCGCTCATTGCTGAGCGGCTTTCGAGTGGTGGCGATCCGACAGCGCTTACCGGTATTCTTCGCCGGTGAGGGCGTTGATGATCTTGTAATTTTCCACGTGGTAGGCGGGGTCGGCGCGGAAGGCCAGTTTCACGCCGAAGAGGCGCTCCATGCGCACGAGCAGATCGGCGTCTTCGCTGCGGAGGCGCTCGAGGATGCTCGGGTGCACCAAGACGCGGAGGTTGTACTCCTTGCCATCGTTGCGGGTGGTGAGGCGGCGGACGATGGAGCTGAGCTTGCGCTGCAACTCGACCGACATGGTCGTGGCGCTCTTCACGATGCCGCGGCCGCGGCAATAGGGGCAGTCGGTGTAGAGGTTGGACGAGAGCGACTCCTGCTGGCGCTGGCGGGTCATCTGGAGGATGCCGAGCTGCGAGATGGGGAGGATGTGGTTCTTGGCTTTGTCCTCGGCCATGGCCTCGACGAGCTTGTCGTAAACGCCGTTGCGATGGCGGCGCTCCTTCATGTCGATGAAGTCGATGATGATCAGACCGCCGAGATTGCGAAGGCGGATCTGGCGGGCGGCCTCGACGGCGGCCTCAAGATTCACGGCGTAGATGACGTTCTTCTCGTCGCCGCCGCGGTTCTTGTGGGAGCCGGTGTTGACGTCGATGGCGATGAGGGCCTCGGTCTCGTCGATGATGATCTCGCCGCCGGAGGGCAGCGACACCTTGCGCTGGCCGGTCTGCTCGATCTGGCGCTCGATGTTGAAGCGTTCGAAGATCGGAATGTTGTCCTTGTAGAGGGCGATCTTGTTGCGGGAGCGCTTGCTGATCTGGGCGACGAGGTCCTGCGTGTGGCGATGGTCCTGCTCGTTGTCGATGAGCACGCGATCAACCTCCTCGGTGAGGAAGTCCCGCACGGTGCGCTCGACGAGGTTGGGCTCCTGATAGAGACAGGCCGGGGCGCGGTCGGTCTGCATCTTGTGCTGAATCTCCTCCCATTTTTTAAGGATGATGTGGAGATCGCGAACGAAGTAGCGGGTCTTTTTGCCTTCGCCGGCGGTGCGGACGATGACGCCCATGCCTTCGGGGATGGTGAGATCCTGGAGGATTTGCTTCAGGCGCTGGCGCTCCTTGGGGTCCTCGATTTTGCGGGAGATGCCGCATTGGTCGGAGAACGGCATGAGCACGAGGTAACGGCCGGGAAGGGCGAGGTTGGTGGTGGTGCGGGGGCCCTTGGTGCCGATGGGGCCCTTGGTCACCTGAATGACAATCTCGCTGCCGGGTGGGTAGAGCTGGGGGATGTCCTTGACGGTCGGCTCGGCGGGACGGGGGGCGGCGTTCTTCTTCTTGTTGACGCGCACGACCTCCACCGAGGAGTCGGCGGCGGCGGGCAGCATGTCCCAGTAGTGCAGAAAGGCGTTCTTCGAGTAGCCGATGTCGACGAAGGCGGCCTTCAGGCCGGGGTCGAGGTTCTTGATCTTGCCCTTGAAGATGCCGCCAACCATGCGGTTGTCGGAATCGCGCTCGATCTCGAACTTTTCGAGAACGCCGTCGACGAGGAGGGCGACGCGTTTTTCGAGCGGCTCGGAATTGATGATGAGTTCGCGGAAGGAGGTTTTCTCCTTTTTGAAGACGGAGAGAATCTTCTCAAGGAGCGGGCGGTCCTTGGAACGTTCCTGGGCGCCGACTTTCAGCTCGTGCCGGTTGACGGGCTCGTGCTGGAGGGCAGGGGGAGGGTTGGTGAGTTCCTCGTCATAGTTGCGGGCATCCTGGGGCTGTGCGCCGGAGGATGAGGGTTGTGATTGATCGCTCATGGTGGGTGGTGGCCGGGTTTGGGACGGGGCACCTCCGGGCTTGGGTCGCGGCGCAGGAAATTCCGGCAGAGCGGTCGATATCGCGGAGAGGCTTCAGTTTCACGTGAAGTCCTTTCGGAAGCGATAGACGCTTTGAACCAGTCCTTGCAGCAAGCAGCAACTCAGCACAAAGGAGCCACCGTAACTGATAAAGGGAAGCGGTATGCCCGTGATGGGCACGAGTCCGATGGTCATCGCGATGTTCACGAAGACATGCACTGCGAACAACACCGTCACGCCGATGGCGATGAGGGTGCCGAAGCGATCGCGGGCAAGGCCGGCGATGCGTATGCCGTTGAACATGATGATGCCAAACAGACCCAGAACCGTAAGACTTCCCAGAAAACCTTTCTCCTCGGCGATGACCGAGAAGATAAAATCGTTGTGCGCGACCGCGCGTGGCAGGTAGCCGAGCTGGGCCTGCGTGCCCTGCGTCCAGCCTTTGCCCGTGAGGCCGCCGGAGCCGACCGAGATCATCGACTGGCTCTGGTTCCAACCCACCCCGGTCGGATCGATCTCGAACGGATCGATGAAGGAGATGATGCGGTTGCGCTGATAATCGTGCAGCGGCAGCCACGAATGGGCTTCGAACTTTCCCCGATCCTTCGAGTAATCGAGGTTATTGTCGTGAATGAACTTCCGGTAGTTATGCGTATCCCAGGCCACCACGCTCACGAGGAGCAGGAACGCTCCCAACGCCACGGTGAAGAAGCGGTTGGAAAGGTTGGATACGTAAAGCATGGAAAACACCACGGGCGGCAGCACAATCGCCGATTTAAGATCGGGTTGCAGCAGGATAAGGAAGATCGGGACACCTGCCGCAAGAGCCAATTTCCCCAACGTGCCGAGAGATTGGTTCACCGTGCCGACTTGGGATCGCACGAGGATGCCGGCGGTCACCAAAAGCACCGCGGCCTTGACCGGTTCGGAGGGCTGAAACGCGAAAAAACCGAAGTCCAGCCAGCGCTGCGCCCCGAAACGTTCCGTGCCGATGCCGGGCAGCAGCACCAACGCCAGCGCGCCGATGCAGGCCAGGTAGAACCAATGGGAAAAACTCAGCCAGAAACGATAGTCGATCAGCGAGACCGCCAGGTAAACCATCCCGCCCGCCGCCAGCCAGACGAGCTGGGTGATCCAGTTGTTTTGCGGGGTGGATAATTGCGCGCTGTAAATGAAAGCCACTCCGATGGCGCTCAGCGCAAGCACCGCGAGGGGCGTCACCCAGTCGAAGCGCTCCCGCGTCGTCGTTTTGAAGACGCTGAAAAACTCGAGGGGGTTGCGAAAGCTGACGCTCACGGGAATCGGGTGGGGATCATGCGCGGCTGACCGGACCGCGCGGTGACTGCGTTAACAAAGCCTTTGTCCGATCAGGCGCAACCCGGGAAACGACATCCGGTGCAATCCCTGTGTGCGCCAACTAAGGATTGAATTTTGCCGGACGGTTCGCACGATGCAGGCCTCTTGAATTACGCCGGCAGTTCCCCCTTGCTTATGATCGTCAAAGGCGACCCGACTTTCTGGGCGCTGGCGGCGGCGATCACCATTGGAGTCAGCGCCGGATTTCTGGTGGTTTGGATGATCACGCGCCACACCCGCCGCGCCGCGCGCGAGCAGGCGGGCCAACTCATCGAGGTGGCCAAACGCGAGGCCGCGGTCGCCGCTCAGGAACTCAAACAACGCGTCGAGGAGGAGCTGACCGCCACCCGCGCCGAGCACAACCGCGAGTTCGACCGCCGGGAGATCGAGGTCGAGGTGAAGCTGCGCGAAATCCGCGCCCACGAAGAATCCCTCGGCCTGCTCGACTATCAGCTCGAGCAAAAAAGCGAGCGCCTGGCGCGTGAAAACGCCGCCGTGATTCAGGCCCGCGACGCCATTCGCGCCCTTTCCAAATCCCTGCGCAAACGTCTGGAGGGCGTCTCGCAAATGGACGCCGACGAGATCCGGCGAGCCTTGCGCGAAGAGGTGCAGCTCGAGTGTCAGGACGAGCTAAGGGCGTTGAAGCGCCAGATCCTCGACCGCTCCGAACAGGACCTGAGCAACGAGGCCAAGCGCATTCTCATCACGGCGATGCAGCGCCTCGCCTCGAAGCCCAACAACGACATCACCGCGACGATCGTGCACTTGCCCACCGAGGAGATGAAGGGCCGCATCATCGGGCGCGAAGGCCGCAACATCAAAGCCTTCGAGGCGACCACCGGCGTGACCCTGCTCATCGACGAATCGCCGCAGATGGTGCTGATCTCCTCCTTCGATCCGGTGCGCCGCGAGATCGCCCGCATCGCCCTGGAAGCGCTCGTGAAGGACGGGCGTATCCACCCCGCAACCATTGAGGAACATCATGCCCGTGCCCGGGAAGAGGTGGATCTCAACGTCCAGCAATCCGGTGAGGACGCCGTGCAGAAGCTCGGCATCAACGGCCTGCACCCCGAGATCATCAAGATGCTCGGAAAATTGAAGTACCGCTTTTCCTACACGCAGAACGCCCTCGATCACTCCATCGAGGTGGGCTTCCTCTGCTCGATGATCGCGAGCGAACTCGGGCTCGATCCCAACATCGCGAAGCGGGCCGGTCTCCTGCACGACGTGGGCAAAGCCATCGAGGGCGATTACGAAGGCAGCCATGCGACCATCGGCGCCGATTTCGTGAAACGTCACGGCGAGACCCCCATCGTGGTCAACGCGGTCGCCGCCCACCACGAGGAAGTGAAGCCCGAGACGGTTTACGCCGGCCTCGTCATTCTCGCCGATACGGTTTCGGCCGTCCGCCCCGGCGCGCGCGCCGAGTCGATGGCCGGCTACATCCAGCGCCTCGAACGCTTGGAAAAACTCGCGCTCTCGCTGGAAGGCGTGCAGCAGGCCTTCGCCATCCAGGCCGGCCGCGAGGTGCGCGTGGTCGTCAATCCGCAGAGCGTGACCGACGAGCAGGCGCACGAACTCGCCAAGGAGCTGCGCCATCGCATCGAGGCGGAGCTGCAATACCCGAGCACGATCAAGATCACGGTCATCCGCGAATCGCGGTTCACCGAGACGGCGACCTAGGCGCGACGGTTGCACCGGGCGGAACGGCTGGCATCCGCCACGGCGAAAAACAGATTGCGCCCCGCGCCCTTCGCCCCTCGCCTTTTGGTTTCACCATGGCCGATCCGAAAATCCTCGAAACGTTTCCCAATCCCGCTGCGCATCGCGATTACGAGATCGCGCACACCCATCACGAGTTCACCTCGGTGTGTCCGATGACCGGTCATCCTGATTTCGCCACCATCACGGTGCGCTACGTGCCGGACAAGACCTGCGTGGAGCTCAAATCCTTGAAGCTTTATTTCCACGCCTATCGCAACGAAGGCATCTTTTTTGAGGCGGCGACCAACAAGATTTGCGACGATCTGGGCAAGGCGCTCAAGCCGCGCAGTCTCGTGATCGTGGCCGACTGGAAGGCGCGTGGCGGGTTTTCCTCGGTGATCACCGCGGAGTACCGGGCGTCCAAGCGCGCTCGCTGAACGGCGCGAAGCGATCAAGCGGCCGGGCGATTCTGCCGCGGCCGCTTATTTTTTCGACTTCCACTTCTCGGTTTTCGAGAGCGTTTCGGGGTTGCAAGTTTCGTCCACCAACTGGTCGCCGACATAGGCGCGGAGCCAGACGCCGTAAAGGGTGTCGCGGACCGGGGCATTGTTGCCGGTTTTGCCCCAAACCCAGCCAGGCTTGAGCTGCTGTTTGTAGATCGAAATGGTGTCTGTGCGAAAGGTGAAGTTGGTGTGGGGAGCGAGGGTGTCGATCTTGTTAGACCCAGTGCGTTGTTTGAGGGCGCTGGCGGTACTGTCTTTGCCCGGCTCGCTGTCGGGTTTGACAAAGAGAATATACTCCACGCGCAGGCCGGTGAGCTGCTTGCTCGTGTGATTGAGCAAGATGACGCTGTAACCCCATTGTTCCTCGGAAAGGATGATGCCGCCGCCGTCATCTTTTTTCTTGGAGTCAAATTTGCCACGGCTGATCTGCAGTTCGATGCCGCCTTGAGGAATGCGGGAATCCTGTTTTGCCGCCCATTCCTTGAGCCATTTTTGGTCCGCTTCGCTCAGGGTGCCGAGCGATAGCGTGAAGGTCTGCCCGTCATCGCGGCGGACGGTCACTTGGCTGCCGTCGACCGCGACGATGTCGGCCTGCAGGGTGCGCCCTTGTTGGTCGGTCAAGGTGTGCATTTCGGCACCGGCCGGCAGAACGCAGGCGGCGAGCAAGGTCAGGAATAGGCAAAACCGGCGGAGAAGATGGGAGGAATAATGCATGGCAGGCGTTTAAATTGGAAAAATCAAGGCGTTGGGGCGGTCCACTTTTCGGTGGTTCTGAGCGTTTCGGGCAATGATTGCTCAAGCAGGAGCTTGCCGCCGACATATACCCGCACCCAGATGCCGCGGAGCTCTCCGCCGGAGGTGTTCGAGTCGGAGCTTTTGCGTTTGCAGACCTCGGCGGTCTTGGTGCGAAAAACATTGGGCGTTTTCCCTTCCAGAGAGGGAATGGCATTCGACCCTGCCTGGACGGTCGGGCTGGAGATATCCGAGTAAGTATCCGCAAAAATATTATAATCGACGCGGACATCGTCGATTTTTTTGAGGGTGGTATTGGTCGTCTGAATGCTGAAGCCCCACTGCTCGTGAATGTGAAAATAATAGGCGCTTCGATAGAGGGTCTTGCTCCCGAATTTTCCTCGGCTGAGAAGGAGGGAAAGGCTCTTGGCCGAGGGCGCTTCGGTGTCGGGCTTCGGCGCCTGTTTTTTGGCCCACGCACGAAGATCGGCCTGATCGGCTTCACTCAGGGTGGCGAGCGACAGGGAGAAGATCTGGCCGCTTTCAGTTTTGATTTTGACC
This sequence comes from Verrucomicrobiota bacterium, assembly GCA_019510185.1. Classification (GTDB taxonomy): domain Bacteria; phylum Verrucomicrobiota; class Verrucomicrobiia; order Opitutales; family Opitutaceae; genus Rariglobus. Next base: position 148,705 of record JAEKKV010000016.1, read on the forward strand.
GAGTCTTTTTCGACGGCGATGACTTCGGCCGTGACCGTGCGGCCGAATTGATCGGTGATCGTGCGGGTTTCGGCGCGCAATGATACTGCGCTCGGCATCAGCAGTAGCATGGAAGCCAAAGAGATGCGGGAGAAGAGGCGCATGACAATCACTGCCGAAGCAAACACCGGATTTGATTCGGAACGCAAGATTGTTGCATGCGATAACCGCAACTTGTGGAGGCTATGCTGGTTCGTTCTGGTGAAGGGGAATCAGTGTGAGGGTCTGTCGTTGTCTTGCTTCAGGGCCGAAGCCGGTCTTCTGATGGCACACCCTCTTCCCCTATGAAAAAACTTTGTTTTGCGTGTGTGTTGGCTTGGTTGCTTTCCGTGGCCGGTCACGCTGCCGAATCCGCTTCCACAGGCCTGCCTGAACTGCGTGGCGTGCTCGCGACGGGGGCGGAACGGCGTTTTGCCTTGGCCACGCCCGGTACCGGCCAGACCGCATGGGTCACGGTGGGCGACACGTTTGCCGGCTGGAAACTCGCGGCCTACCGTCCCTCCGAAGATGCGTTGGTGCTGGTCCAGGACGGACACGAAATGCTGCTGAAGCTGTCTTCGGGACAAGTCGGGGTGACGCAGGAAAAAGCGACGCTGGCGGATGCCGAGGCGGTGCTGACCAAAATGAAATTTGAGGAAATGTTTGGGAAGATCTTCGAACAGCAGAAGAAGGGTATGGCTCCGACGATGAAACAGATGATGGGGAACCTGAAAGGGGTCGACGCGGCCGAGGCGGAGGCCTTCCAGAAGAAGATGATGGACACGATGTATTCCGGGATGAAAGCCGAAGAAATGCGCGGCGACATCGCGCGCATTTACAGCGAAGTTTTCACCAAGAACGAACTCCAGAACCTCTCGGATTTTTACGGCACCGCCACCGGCCAGGCGCTGATCGACAAACAGCCGGCGATTCAGCAAAAAATGATGGAAATCATGATGCCGCGGATGATGGCGGGCGTGGGCAAGGCGCAGCAGATTGCGGCCGATTTCGCAAAGCAGCAGGCGGCGAAAAAAGCCGCCGCCGCGACGGCGCCTTGAGTGCGGTTTTTAACTCCGCCGGGGATTCAGCGCGGCAATGACCTGAGCATGGAGCGACGGAGTCGCGGCCACGATGGATTCGCCGCGCATGGGATCGCCGCCTTGCCAGTCGGTGATGACGCCGCCCGCGCCGCGTACGATGGGCACCAGTGCGGCGATATCCCACGGGTTCATGACGGGATCGCACATAATGTCGGCCTGGCCGCTGGCGAGCAGCAGGTAACCATAGCAGTCGCCCCAAGTTCGCACGAGGCGGGCGCGGGCGGAGAGCGCGTCATAGGCGGCGCCGTCCTGGTATTTCGCCGGATTGAGCGGATCGCTGGTCAGGAAGGTGGCCGTTTCGATTTTTTCGCATGACCGCACGCGGACGACGCGGCCATTGAGCGTGGTGGTGACGCCGTCGCCAATCATGAGCTGTCCCAAAATCGGCTGATGGATCGCGCCGAGCACGGGCTGTCCGCGGTGGAGAAGGGCGATGAGCGTGCCCCAGAGAGGAACGCCGGTGATGAAGGCCTTCGTGCCGTCGATGGGATCGAGCACCCAGACCCATTCGGCGTTGGCGTTCGTGTCGCCAAATTCCTCGCCGATCACGCCGTGGTCGGGAAACCGGCTCGCGATCAAGCCACGCAGGAGTTCTTCCGCGCCGCGGTCGGCGGCCGTTACCGGAGAATCGTCGGATTTGATTTCCACCACGAGGCCGGGGTTGGCGAAATACGGACGGATGAAGGCGCCGCTTTTTTCGGCGAGCTCGGTCAAAAACGTGCGATAGGCGTCGAGGTTCATCGGGACAGAATCAACAGAATGCAGAGAATAGGGTGGAAGCCCATTCCGTTAATTTCGTTGAATCCGCACCGTCATGGCTTGGCCGCAACAGATCATCCACTTCGTCGATTTCGAGGGAAGCGTCGCTTCCGGCATTCTCGAGTACGGCGTGGTCGCGTTGCGCGGGACGGATATTTTGGAAACGCACACCCGGCTTTGTCGCGCCACCGGCCGGGTTCGCGCCGAGGACGCGGCCGTGCACGGGCTCGACACGGACGCAGTGGCGGCGCATGCACCGTTCGGCGAAGATTTCGAGAAGTTCGCGCGCTGGCGCGAAGCCGGTCCGCTGGCGGCGCATTTTGCCAATGCGGAAAACACGTTGATCAAATCGGTCTGGCCCTACCCGCGCACCTCGCCGGATTTCGCCCGTCCGGGAGCGGTTGCGACAGACTGGGGGCCTTGGGTCGACACCGGGCGGATCTACCCGCAGCTTTACCCGTCGCTAGCGACGGCGAAGCTGGGCGACCTCGTAGCGGCGTTCGCGCTCCAGCCACGGCTGGATGCTCTGGCTGCGGTCCACTGTCCGCCCGACCGGCGGCATTATCATGCCGCGCTCTACGATGCGCTGGCGGGAGCGTTGTTGCTGGCGCGTTTGGCGGAGGAACCGGCGGTGGCCGGACAATCGTGCGGCTGGCTCCTTGCGGTGAGTACGCTCGATCCGGACAAGCGTGACGCGTTGCGGCAGGATAATCTGTTCTGATTATCCGAAACGTTGACGGAGTTGCGTCAGCGTGACGTCCGCCAGCGAGGGCACCTGCCAGTGCGCATGAGGAAACGTGAAGTGGGCGGTGGAGGGATTCGGCGCGACGACGACGTGCAGCCGGGCGCGGGCGGCGGCTTCGTGACCGGGCACGGAATCTTCAAAGGCGACAACGCCGTCGGCGTTCAGGCCGAGGCCCTGCAAGGCGGCGAGGTAAACGTCGGGCTCGGGCTTGCCGCGTGCGACATCATCGCGACAGGCGATGTGATCGAACAAGGAGAGCAGTCCGCGGTGGGCGAGATGGCCGTCGACGTGAAGATGGCTGGAATTGGAGGCGACTGCCAGTCGCAGGCCGGCGGCCCGGGCTGCGTCGAGCAAGGCGCGCACGCCGGGGCGCACGGGCGCGGCCAGGGTCAGCTCGCGGGCGATGCGGCGGTATCGTTCGTCGAGCGCGACGCGATCAGCTTCCGGCGCGTAGGCGATCCACGGATCGTGCGCCACGTCGGTATGGCCGACGATCTGGTGCATGTATTCGCGGCGGCAGGGCACGTTATCCTCCTCATGCAGACGCGCCCAAGCGTCGATGAGCACCGTTTCGGTGTCCACGATCAGTCCGTCAAAATCAAAAATCAGCGCACGTAACATGGCGGGAAGAAACCCCAACCAAGCGCCCTCGCGTCTTAAAGCCAGACCGGAAACACCAATCGCAACCCTCGCCGATCCCGTGGCGCCCTCAGCGCCCCAACCCAAGCCCATCAGTCAATGATTACTTGACTAGAGGGTTTGGGGCGCGAACGGGGCGGCAAAGGTGAGCCGAAGGAAAGGGTCGGACGCGGGAGGCGGCGAGCGGGACGAAAGGCCGGGGCGCAGCGAGGTCTGGGTGGTGGGCCGGTGGCGCGAAGGTCAAATCCAGCGTTTTTTGCGCATGAAGAGCAGCATGCCGAGCATGCTCACGCCTGTAAGGGCGAGGGCTATGGGGTAGCCATAACCGGCGTGCAGTTCGTGCATGCGTTCGAAATTCATGCCGAACCAGCCGCCGACCACCAGCGGCGGAATAGTGAGCGCGGTGATACCGGTGATGACCTTAATGCCTTGATTCGCCTCGTAACCGGATTTGTTGAGGTAGATCCGGAAGGATAAAATCAGTTGCTCCGCCCAGGAGCCGGCCTGCGTCTCGATGCGCACGAGGTCGTCGCCTACGTCGCGCAAATAAGGGAGAAGCAGCGGACGGATGAGCTTGGTCTTGCCGTTGGAGAGTTCGAGAACGACCTCGCGCTGCGGACGCACGAGCTGGCGCAGGCGCGAGAGATCCTTGCGCAGGGCGACCACGCGGGGGAACAGCTCCGCGGCGGAGATGTTGCGCAATACCCCCTCCTCCACGCCGTCCACTTCCGCGCGCAGGGCGGCGAGGGCGGGTTTGCAGCCTTCCACCAAGGCGTCGAGGAGTCCGTGGGCGATGCGGTCGGGGCCGCGCACCGGCGTTTGGGCCGCGCGCAGATTGCGCTCGAGCACCGCACTCACCGCCTTCAACGGCAGGCGGTGGTAAGTGACGAGATAGTTGGGGCCGAGAAAAAGATCGAGTTCGGTGGTGGTGAAACGAGTCTCGGGCGCGTAGGCGATGGCGTGGGCGACGAGGTACAGGTAGTCGCCGTAATCTTCGAGCTTGGGCAGGGGGCTGTCGCTGACGCAGTCCTCGATGGTGAGCGGGTGGAAGGCGAACAGCGTTTCCAAGATCCGAGTCACTTCTTCGGGTGTGGGCTGGCTGAGGTCGATCCAAAGCATCACGCCAGCCTCCTGCCGCAGGGCGGCGAGCGACTCGAGGGGCGGATTATGCCCGGCGAGCTTGTGGTCGCGGTAGACGAGGGTGGAGATCATGGACGGCGGCGGCGTGATGGGCGCGGTCAGATCCAGCGCTTCTTTTTGCACCACAGCCAGGTGAGGCCGGTGAGCACGAAGGTGAGGGCGATGGCCGCGGGGTAGCCGTAGGGCGATTTGAGCTCGGGCATGTGCTCGAAGTTCATGCCGTACCACGTGCTGATCAAGGTGGCGGGCAGCGTCAGCGCGGTGAGCGCGGTGAGGGTCTTGATGCCTTGGTTGGCCTCGTAGTCGGATTTGCTGAGGTAGAGGTCGAAGGAGATGAGCAGCTGGTCGGCGAACCCGGCGGCGGTTTCGTCGATGCGGATGAGGTTGTCGCGCAGATCGCGGAAATAGGGCAGCATGAGCGCGCGGATGAACTTGCTGTCGCCGTGCGTGAGCCGGCTCACGAGGTCGCGTTGCGGACGGATGATCTGGCGCAGCAGGGTGATGTCGGCGCGCACATGCAAGAGGTCGGGGATAAGCCCCTCTGAATTGCTGGCGAGAACAGTCTCCTCGATTTCCTCAAGCTCGCCGCGCAGCTCGTCGGTGACGGGCTGGAAGTTGTCCACCATCGCGTCGAGCATCATGTGGGCGAGCCGGTCGGGGCCGCGGGCGACCACGCCGGTGGCCTTCACGCAGCGCTCGATCACGGAGGTCGCGGATTTCAGCGGTTTGCGGTGAAAGGTGACGAGGTAGTCCTTGCCGAGAAACAGATCGAGCTCGGTGGTATGGAATTTCTCGGTGCGGGTGAAATCCACCGCGTGCATGACGAGGAAAAGGTAGTCGTCGTAATCCTCCAGCTTGGGCAGCGGGCTGACGGTCACGCAGTCTTCGATGGCGAGCGGGTGAAATTGAAAAACATCGGTGAGGACGGTCTTGATCTCCTCGTCGGTGGGGTCTTCCAAATCGACCCAGAGGACGAGACCCTTGTCCGCGCGCACGAGCCGGAGCGCCTCGATTTCGAGGTCGCGGCCGACGAGTCTGCCGTCGCTGAAGATGAACGAATGGATCATGCGCGAGGCCAGCGTGGGCGGCAGCGGCGCCTTTGCCAAGGCCGCGCTGATGGCGGATTTCCGTCACGCCGGGGGGACGCTCACGGGCCGTCCCGGGGCGGTGTCCTCAGGCCGGGGCGAACAATTTTTCCTCGGCGGAAATGATCGCCTGGATGAACGCTTCCGGCGTGGCCGCCTGCATGAGGGCCTCGCGATTGGCGGGATCCTTGAAAATCTTGCAGAGCGCGCTCACCACTTGGAGGTAGTCGCCCGGGTTCGACTTGGGGGTGCCGAGTACGAACAGGAGTCGCACCATCTGATTGCTGTTTTCGAACAACACGCCGGCTTCGCTGCGGCCCACCGCCATGACGATTTTTTGAACGTGCTCGGTGCGGGCGTGGGGCAGGGCGATCTCGTTGCCGAGGCAGGTCGTGTCGAGGCGCTCGCGGGCGAGGAGCTCGTTGTAGAAGCCTTGGAAATTCGTGACGTCCGGATGCCCGTCCAGCCGGCGCGCGACTTCGTTGAGCGCAACGGTGCGCTTGGTGCTGTGCACGTTCAGCACGATGCGGGAGGGGTCTAGAAGCAGGGAAAGACGGCCGGCCATACGGGCGATGGATGCGGGTTGACGAAACGGAGGCGGCAACCTGACGCCGAGGCAAAATCATTGGCAAGCGCGGAGTGCCGTTTTCGGCGGAAAAAGGTGAGCGCCGCGGTGACTTCAGGTCCGGTGTGGGGGCATAAAAAAGGCGCGCCGGTTAAGACGCGCCTTGGGGAGCTTAGATCGTTTCCGGGGCCGGAGGAGTTTCGGCCGAGGCGCCTGCAGCGGCGGCCGCTTGTTCCTCATCGGTTTCGACGACTCGGGCGATGCTCAGGAGCTTGTCGCCTTCGGCGAGAGTCAGGAGTTTCACGCCCTTGCCGCCGCGGTTGACCTCGCGGATGGTGTTCACCGGGCAGCGCACGCTTTGGCCCTTGGCGGTGAGAAGCATGATCTCGTCGGTGTCCTTCACGCTCAGCGCACCGGCGATGTTGACCGAGCCGTCTTCTGGGAGGTCGATCGCCCACACGCCGCTCGCGCCGCGGTTGACGAGGCGATAATCCTCGAAACGCGTCCGCACGCCCAGGCCCGCCTGGCTGGCGACCAGGAACTTGCTGATGTGGTCGACCACTTCGAGGACTTCCAGATAATCGCTGTCCAGTTTGAAGCGCATGCCGGTGACGCCACCGGTGGCGCGGCCGGTGTCGCGGAAGAGGATTTCGCCGTTCTCGTCCTTTTCGCGGAAGCGCACGGCGAGGCCTTGGTGCGAGACGAGGATGAGCTCGTCGTTGCCGGTGGTGAGCACGCAGCCGATGACGGTGTCGCCCTCGGCGAGGTTGATGCCGATCAGGCCGGACTCGCGCGTGGCGTTGGTATAATCGGTGAGGGCGGTCTTTTTGATGATGCCCTTCTTGGTCGCCATCACGAGGAAGCGGTCGGGCGCGAAGTCGGCGGTGGTGAGCATGGCGGCGATCTTCTCGCCTTCGTCGAGGGCGAGGAAGGATTTGACCGACTTGCCCTTGGAGGTGCGGTTGCCCTCGGGGACGTCGTAAACCTTCTTTGCCATGCATTGGCCGTGCGTGGTGACGAAGAGGATGTAATCGTGCGTGCTGGCGGTGAAGAGGTGCTCGACGAAATCCTCCTCGTAGGTCTCGGTGCCGATGACGCCCTTGCCGCCGCGTTTTTGCGAGCGGTACTCGGCGACGGGGGTGCGCTTGATGAAGCCCAGATGGGAGACGGTGATGACGCAGCCTTCGTTGGGAATGACGTCTTCCATGCGGAACTCGCCGGCGGCGCCGATGATCTCGGTTTTGCGCTTGTCGCCATATTTGTCCTTCATGGCGAGGAGCTCGGTCTTGATAACCTCCATGAGGCGGGCGTCGGACTCGAGGATAGCCTTGAGTTCGGCGATGAGATTCTGGAGTTCGAGGTATTCGGCCTCGATCTTGCCGCGTTCCAGGCCGGTGAGCTGGTAAAGGCGCAGTTCGAGGATGGCGTCGGTCTGGCGCTCGGAGAGCGGGTACTTGGCCATCAACTTGTGCTTGGCCTCATCGCGATTCGAGGAGGCGCGGATGATTTTGACGAAGTCGTCGAGGTTATCGAGGGCGATGATGTAGCCTTCGAGAATGTGGGCGCGGTCCTCCGCCTGCTTGAGGCGGAACTGGGTGCGGCGGGTAACGACGTCGCGGCGGTGCTCGATGAAGCACTCGACGAGCTCCTTGATGTTCATCTGCTTCGGCCGCTTCTTGTCGATGGCAAGAAGGGTGACGCCGAAGGAGGATTCGAGGGCGGTCTTTTGAAAGAGCTGGTTGATGACGACGCGGGACTGTTCGCCGCGCTTGAGCTCGATAACGATGCGGGTGTTTTCGTCGGACTCGTCGCGGAGATCGCGGATGCCCTCGAGCTGCTTTTCGCCGACGAGCTCGGCGATGCGGAGAACGAGATTGGCGCGATTCACGTTATACGGGATTTCCGTGATAACGATCTGCTCCATGCCGGTCTTGGTTTCCTCGGTGTGGGCGCGGCCGCGGATGCGGACGATGCCTTTGCCCGTCTTGAGATAGCTGAGGATGCCTTCGCGGCCGGCGATGACGCCGCCGGTGGGGAAATCGGGGCCTTGGATGAGGCCGCAGAGTTCGTCCACCGAGATGCGGGGGTTGTCGATGATGGCGCAGGTGGCGGCGATGATCTCGTGGAGATTATGCGGCGGGATGTTGGTGGCCATGCCCACGGCGATGCCGGTGGAGCCGTTCATCAGCAGATTCGGCAGGGCGGAGGGCAGAACGGTGGGCTCGGTGGTCGATTCCTTGTAGTTGGGCGCGAAGTCGACGGTGTCCTCTTCGATGTCGGCAAGGAGATCCTCGGCGATGTTCTTGAGGCGGGCTTCGGTGTAACGGTAGGCGGCGGGAGGATCGCCGTCCACGGAGCCGAAGTTGCCCTGCGGGTCGATGAGGGTGTAGCGCATGACCCAGTTTTGGGCGAGGCGCACCAGGGTGTCGTACACGGAGGAGTCGCCGTGCGGATGGTAGTTTTTAAGAACCTCGCCGACGACGCCGGCGCACTTGTCGAAAGAGCGGTTGTGCAGGAGTCCTTCGCGAAGCATCGCGTAGAGGATACGGCGCTGCACGGGTTTCAGGCCGTCGCGGGCGTCGGGGAGGGCGCGGGCAATGATGACCGACATCGAGTATTCGATGTAGGCCGTCTGCATGATGTCGGTGATGTTGGCCGTGGAGAGTTTCTCGTTGCCGGTGTACATTTAGGAAAAGGGTTAAACAGAGACGCCAAAGCGCCAGGGTTCGGAGCGTTTGATGCCGGCCGCTTAAACGTCCAGAAACTGGACGTTGAGGGCGTTGTCCTCGATGAACTGGCGGCGAGGGGGGACTTCATCGCCCATGAGGAGCGTGAACAGCGCGTCCGCCTTGGCGGCGTCGGTGATGTCCACCTTGAGGAGGCGGCGCTTCTCCGGGTCCATGGTCGTCTCGAAGAGCTGCTTGGGGTTCATTTCACCGAGACCTTTGTAGCGCTGGATGCTGAGGCCCTTGCGGCCGTTGCCGCGGATCTGCGCGACGATGTCGAGGGGCGAGGTGAGGTTGGTCTTGTTTTCGCTCTTCTGGCCGATGTTTTCGGTCAGCGTGTAGCGGGGCTCGGCGGTGGCGGTGAACTGGTTGATCTCAAGTCCGATGGCGGCGATGGCGCGGAGGAGCTTGGCCATTTCGTTGGATTCGAAAATCTCGTGCAGCGTGACGCGGCGGATCGGGCCGGTCGGCCGGGGGGCGTCGGCGGAGAGATCGGCGTCGAGGCCTTCGCCGGTGATGAAGGCGGCGCGGGCGTTTTCGTCGGCGAGGAAGACATGGCTCTCCTTGTTGCCTTCGCGGATGCGGGCGATGTAGCGCGGGAGGACCTGGGTCGTCTTGTCATGCTGATCCAGATACACGGGCAGCTCGACGCCGTAGCGGGTGACGCCGCCGCCGAGTTTTTCCAAGGCGGCGAGGTTTTCGACGATCTGGTCGACCTTGTCCTTGGCGAATTCATGGCCGTCCTGAAGGCGGGTGAGGACCACGTCCTCGGAGCCGAGCTCGAGGAGGATGCGGTTGAGCTGTTCGTCGTTGTCGACGTACTGCTCGCGTTTCTTGCGCTTGATTTTGTAGAGCGGGGGCTGGGCGATGTAAACGTAGCCGCGCTCGATGAGGCCCTTCATCTGGCGGTAGAGGAAGGTGAGCAGGAGCGTGCGGATGTGGGAGCCGTCCACATCGGCGTCGGTCATGATGATGATCTTGTGGTAGCGGGCCTTGTCGGCGTTGAAGCCGCCGACGGCCTCGTCGCCCTCGCCGATGCCGGTGCCACAGGCGGTGATGAGGGTGCGGATTTCCTCGTTGGAGAGGACCTTGTCGAGGCGGGCCTTCTCGGTGTTGATGAGCTTGCCGCGCAGAGGGAGGATCGCCTGGAAACGGCGGTCGCGGCCTTGCTTGGCGGAGCCGCCGGCGGAGTCGCCCTCGACGATGTAGAGTTCGGTGAAGGCGGGGTCGCGTTCGGAGCAGTCGGCGAGCTTGCCGGGGAGGCCGCCGCCGGAGAGGGCGCCCTTGCGGACGGTTTCGCGGGCCTTGCGGGCGGCTTCGCGGGCGCGGGCGGCGTTGAGGCCCTTGTCCACGAAACGCTTCGCGATGGAGGGGTTGGTCTCGAAATACATCATCAAACCTTCGTAGGTGGCGGAGCCGACGACGCTTTCGACTTCGGGGGAGAGGAGCTTGACCTTGGTCTGGGACTCGAACTTCGGGTCACTGTGCTTGATCGAAATGACGGCGGCGAGACCTTCGCGGACGTCATCGCCGGTGATCTGGGGATCCTTGTCCTTGAGCAGATTGTTGGCCTTGGAGAACTGGTTGATGGCGCGGGTGAGGGCGCTGCGGAAGCCGGAAAGGTGGGTGCCGCCGTCGGGGTTGTGGATCGTGTTGGTGTAACAGAGGACCTGGTCGTTGTAGGTGTCGTTGTACTGGAGAACGACTTCGCTGTGGATCTCGATGGGTTTGTCGTCGAGCTGGAGATGCGTCTCCTTGGTGATGCGGACGGGGGTGGGGTGCAGCGGGGTTTTGCCCTGGTTGAGCTGCTTTACGAATTCGGAGACGCCGTCTTTGTAGAGGTAGGTCTCGGGTTTCGGATCGGCGGGCCGTTCGTCGGTGAAAACGATTTCGAGGCCGGAGTTGAGGAAGGCGAGTTCGCGCAGGCGCTGGCTGATGCGGGCGGAGACGAAGACGGTGGTCTCCTTGAAGATTTCGGCGTCGGGTTTGAAGGTGACGTAGGTGCCGGTGTGGCGGGCCTTGCCGATGACAGAGAGTTTTTTGACGACCTGGCCGCGCTCGAACTTCATGTGGTGCACGAGGCCGTCGCGGGAGACCTCGACCTCGAACCATTCGGAGACAGCGTTGACGCACTTGGCGCCGACGCCGTGGGTGCCGCCGGAGAATTTGTAGCCACCCTGGCCGTATTTGCCGCCGGAATGAAGGGTGGTGAGGACGAGTTCGACGCCGGGCAGGCCGCTGTCTTTGTTGATGTCGACGGGAATGCCGCGGCCGTTGTCGCGAATGCTGATCGAGCCGTCGACGTGGATGGCGACCTCGATGCGCGTGCAGAATCCGGCGAGGTGTTCGTCGACGGAGTTGTCCAAAACCTCGGAAACGCAGTGGTGCAGCGCGCGTTCGTCGGTGCCGCCGATATACATGCCGGGCTTCTTGCGCACGGCTTCCAATCCTTTGAGCTGGCTCAGTTTGTCGGCGCCATAAGCATCGGCACCGGCTTGATTTTTGGCGTTATTTTCGGAGTCGGATTGGTCGGACATTTGGAAGGGGATAACGTGATGAAATTTAAAGGGAAAATCTCATCGGAAAACGGCGGGAGCCACAACCCCTTTTTTGCCCCCTTCTGCGGTCTTTTTTCGGGGCCTGTTTCAGTATTTTAGGTTGCTGACCAAAGATTCCGAAATACCGTGTCGGCTGCGTGAAACTTTCGGTCAAAGTCGACTATGCGTGTCGGGTACTTGCCCAGCTGGCCAAGTACCACGGGACGGACGAACTCGCCCATATCGAGCAGCTCGCCGCCATCGAGGCGGTGCCGGCCAATTACCTCGTTCAAATCCTGAGCGAATTGCGCAACGGCGGCCTGATCACGAGCCGGCGGGGCAAGCAGGGCGGCTATGCCTTGGCGAGGCCGCCAAAGGACATCACGCTTTACGACATCGTGAAATTGATCGAAGGCGACCTGTTGGAGCTGAACGGCGCCGGCGAGGGTCATTCCGGCCGCCGGGTGAACCAGATTTGGCGAGAAGTGCGGGCGTCGCTCGAGGCCAAGTGCCGGAGCTTCACACTGGATCAATTTGCGGCGAAGGCGATGGACGAGATGTATTACATCTGATCCCGCCGGGTTTGGGCTGCAAAGGAGTTTGACGGAGCGGGCGGCGGGCGCAGGCTTCGCCATCGATGCTCACTCCCGCGCTCGAAAAGCTGCTCATTCTCCAGGATCGCGACAGCAAACGTCTGGGATTGGAGGCGCAGTTAAAGGCCGTGCCCCGCGACATCGCCGCGGTTGAACAAAAAATCGCCGCCGAAAAAGCGGCCATCGAGACCGCCCGGACCGAACTCAAGCAGCTGGAGACGAATAAAAAGCTGCTCGAAACCGAAATCGGTTCCGCCGAGACCAAGCTGGCCAAGTACAAGACGCAGCAGGTGCAGGTGCGCAAGAACGACGAATTTCAGGCGCTCGGCCACGAAATCGAGACGACGCAAAAAGCCATTGGCGCACTCGAGGAGCAGGAGCTGCAGATCATGTACGCGATCGACGAGGCGAAGAAAAAGTTCGCCGCTGCCGAGGGCGTTTTGAAGCAGAACATCTCCGGCCACGAGGCGCGCATTCGCACGCTGCGCGAGCGCGAGGCCAATTTCGCCGCCGAGCTGCAGGCGGCGCAGGCTGAGGTCGCCGTCGCGCGTCAGCCGGTGGGCGAGCCGGAGTTGCGCGTTTACGACCGCTTGGCGGCGCGCGGCATGCCCGTGTGCGTGCCCGTACGGGGCGGCAAATGCGGCGGCTGCCATCTGAAGATTTCCTCCGAAGTGGAGTCCGCGATCCGCGGCAAGGGCGACGGCAAGCTCGTCACCTGCGATCAATGCGGTCGCATCGTGTGGTGGGATGCCGCTTGAGGCGTGGTTTTTCGAAAGCGGAGCCCTCGGCATTAGTCATTGGACATTCGGCCTGCCGCGACTTTAGCGTGGCGGTTGGTTTTGGGGCCAGATCGTCGCTCCAGGTTCTTTGATCCCACGTGGACGGGTAACGCCGTCCGCAGACTTACATAGCTTGGAGAGGAAAGTCCGGACACCGCAGGGCAGGATGCCGCACGAGCTTCACGGCAAGTGCGGGCGTCGCGTTTCAAGGCGCGGCGACGGACAGTGTCACAGAGAACAAACCGCCTGGCGGGCAACCGTCGGGTAAGGGTGAAAAGGTGGGGTAAGAGCCCACCGCGCCGGCAGTAATGACGGCGGCACGACAAACCCCTTCCGGTGCAAGGCAAAATAGGTGGCTGGGCGGCTCGTCCGATAGCCACGGGTATGCCGCATCCGCCTCCGCTCCCGCGCAAGCGGGGGAGAAGGCGGGCGGATCCATCGCGAGATGGGTTTCGAGAGAAATGACGATCGGCCCCGGCTTCGGCCGGGGTCACAGAATCCGGCTTATCGGTCCCAAAACCAATCACTTTACCCGGTCTTCGGCCGCGCTTCAGACGAGGCGGCCGAGAAGTGGGGCGAGGTCAAAACTCAGAAGCTCAGATTCGTAGCGTAGGTCGTCCGATCGCTGGCCGTGGTGAGTTCGCGCCATTTGGAAAGAGTCCATGAACTGACGGTCAGGGTGTTGGCGAGCGAGAGATCGTAATGGAAGTTACCATTGCCATTCATCCTGGCCTGATTGCAGACGACGGCGCCGTAGGTGTCGCCGTTGCCGTTGACGTCGACATTGGCGTTGGGGGCGTAGACGACGCCGCTGAGATAGCCGTTGCCCTTGATGGCGAAGGTTTGCATGCCGCTGGAGGCGGCGGTGGTGGCGGAGCGGGTGCCGTAGAGCTGGAAGGCGATGGGCTGGTTGGGCGTGCTGGAGCCGCCGTTGACGACGCCGTTGCCGGTGAGGGAAACGTCGCCGGCGGTGTACATCGTGAGAGTGGAGGTGGACGGGATGTCGATTTCGGAATTACCGGAGCCGGAGACCGTCGTACCGGTCGTGTTGGTGACGGAGACGACCACGTTTTTGCCGGCGGTGATGGAAACCACGTCGTTTCCACTGATGCTGATGCTGGGGACGTAATAATAATAGTTTCCGTCGGAGGCGGCGGCGTCGCCCGGGCGGGGCAGGGTGGTGTCGCCGGTGATGGCGGCAATCGTGTAGCTCTGGGTCACGCTGGTGGAGGCGGGAGCGGACACGTCGGGGAAATTGGTCGTGAAATCGTAGGTCACGCGTGTGGGATCGATCACGCCGTTGGCGGTGCCATAGGGACCGACGCGGCCGGTGGAGCCCACGGAAATATCGGAAATACTGGTGCCGCCGACCGAGGCGTAGCCGTAGACATCGGCGTTGCCGACGGAAATGGAGGCGACCTGGACGGAGAGACTGGCGATCTGGCCGCTGTCGACATCGACGCTGCTGGAGTAGGCGACGGCGGCGGTGGCGGAGTTGGCGTCGGGGTCTGAGTTCCAGGCATCGACGGCGACGTTGCCGACGAAGGTGAGCGAATTTTTGGCGACGAGGCCGTTGGAGAAATAGGACCGCTTCTTCATGTAGACCTCGGCTTCCTTCATGAGCGTGGAGCCGTCGGGCAGGTTGATCGTGGCCTTGGCCACGGCGTGGGGCGTGGTGGTGCTGGCGTCGACCCAGACTTTCACCTGGCCGGTCACGCCGCCGGAGAGGTTATAATAGGTCGAGGACGAGGGAAACGTACCTTGATACTGGCTGGTGTAGCCGCTGCGGGCCGTGAATCCGGCGGTGCCGGTCCAGCTGCTATTGGTGAGACTCCAGAGCGCCTGTTCGAGGCCGGTGTCCACCAAGTTTTCGGCGGCGTTGCCGTAGAAGGAACGGTTGGCCAGCTTGGAGGCGTTGATGGTGAGCTTCATGTAGCTGGTGAGCGAGATCGCGATCAGACCGGCGAAGATGAGGGCGACGATCAGAACCGAGCCACGTTGGGAATGATGGGCATTCATGGGAGATCCCGGGTTCACTTGTTGCGGAGGATAAAACGGGCGGAGAGCACCTTGTTGGAGGCGGTGGAGACCGTCGTGGAGGTGAGCCGGAGGAGAAAACTGATTTCGATCTGCTTGATCTCGGTCGTGTTCGAGGCGGTGTTGGAACTGAAACCGGAGGCATAGCCGGTGGTGACGTAGCGGTAGTAATTGAAGGGGTTGACGCCGCTGATCTGTTGAACGCCGGTGATGAGAACCGTGGTGCTGCTGGCGCCGCTCGGGGTGTCGATGGGAGGGCCGGTGCGGCTGAAGGTGCCGGCGGTGCTGTCGAAAGTATACGTGACCGAATAGCCCACGGCGGTGCGGCTCGAGGAGGTGTCGGGGATGGTGAGGGTGACGCTGGTGCTGCTATAACTGGTCACGCCGTTGGCGAGGCGGGACTCCCGGCTGAACCACTCGAGGGATTTGCGCGCCTTGGCTTCGAGCAAGGTATAGTTCTGCGCGTTCACTCCGCTGCGGCCGAGCATGAGGAAGCTCGAAAGCACCCCGAGCATGAGGAAGGACGCCAAGCTCGTGCTGATCATCAACTCGACCAGCGTGAAGGCACGCCGGCGGTCGCGATCAGTGCGACGTGTAGAAGAAATCGGAGATGCCGTTCTGGCCATAGCGGGTGGTGTAGGAGAGGGAGTGGGATTTGCCATCGATGCTCGTCCAGGTCGCGGTGAGGGTGATGTCCTTCATCGTGGTGCTGAAAGGCGCGGGGGCGTTGGCGATGGTTTGCGCGCACGTACCGGCGCCGCCCGTGGTCGTGGTGAAGCGGCTCAACTGGGCGGTGGTGGTGGATGAGATGTCCGGCGTGAACGTCGTGTAGGCGACCGGGCCGGTGGTGGCGTTGGTGAGCTGGGACCAGGTGAGCAGACGAAGTTTCTCCATCTGGCTCTGAAGAATCTGACCGGCGAGGGTGGTGTAGCGCGCATTGTCGATGGCGCGGAAGCCCATTTGCAGCGTCGTGATCGAGCCGGCGATGGCGAGCGTCAGGACGAAACCGGCCATGGCCACTTCCAAGATGGTGAAGCCGCGCGTGCGGCGTCGGTTGAGCGGAACCCGTTTCATGCGCACCAGCATAGCGGCGCGGACGAAAACGAGTTAGAGGCCAACAGGGGCTTTTTCAGGCCTGCCCAAGCTAGGCCTGAACGGACCTGGTTTCCTTGGGCTTTGAGAATGCCCGCAGGGCGTGAGGGAAGCCAGACGGGTTAATGTCGGGCCGGCGGGGAGAAGGACGATTTGGCGGCGGGAACGTTGTGCTGGACGAAGAGTGCGGCGGCCTGCGAACGGCGTTTGATTTTCAATTTCTCAAACACGTTCACGAGGTAGTTTTTCACGGTGTTCTCGCTCAGATTGAGCTGCCCGGCGATTTCCTTGTTGGTTTTGCCGTCGGCCACAAACGCGAGCACCTTGTGTTCCTGGGCAGAGAGGTGGGCGAGGTTGCTTTCGTTGGAACTGCTGGCGCCATCGCGCAGCAGCCGAAGCACGCGGGTGGTCGTGTCGGGGTCGAGGATCGAGTGACCGGCGGCGACGTCGATGATGCCCTGGATCAGCCCGGCCGGATCGACTTCTTTCAGGAGATAGCCCTGTACTCCCGAAGTGACGGCTTCGTAGATGGAATGATCGTCCGAGTGGGCGGTGAGCACGATCACGCGGGTGTTGGGCAGTCGGGGCAGGATGCGGCGGCAGACATCGAAGCCCGAGCCGTCCGGGAGGCGGATGTCGAGCAGTACGATGTCGGGTTTGAGCCGCAGGCATTCGGCGACGGCGTCGGCCACGTTGGCGGCCTCGCCAGCCACGTGAAGCGGCGGCTGGAGGTGGGCTTCGAGCACGCTTTTAAGACCACGGCGCACAAGTTCGCTGTCGTCGACGAGGAGAATCTGGATGGGCTTGCTCATGCGGCGGAGACGGTGCGGGCGATGGCGGCCGGCTGCAGGTGTTCGGGCGGGGCTGCCGGTGACTTGGATCGTAAAAGGTCCAAAGACGGCCTGAGACGGAGTTTAATGCACATTGAAGAGTGGACGCGGTCACGAGTAGCCCTGTCGCAGGCGCGTGCCAAGCGAAACGTGGGCGTCTTTCCTCGGGCGATGCCCGTCTCGCGCCGGAAATCGCCCTTGACTCTAGTGCCTCCCTTTGAGTTTCTGACCGGCTCAAATCTTTCCAACGACCATGGCCAACACGAAATCTGCCATCAAAGCCGCCCGTAAAACGGCGCGCCTTACCACCCGCAACAAGGCCGCCAAGACCCGCCTGAAGACTCTTC
Organism: Verrucomicrobiota bacterium; assembly: GCA_019510185.1. Lineage (GTDB taxonomy): Bacteria > Verrucomicrobiota > Verrucomicrobiia > Opitutales > Opitutaceae > Rariglobus. The sequence continues at coordinate 165,697 of JAEKKV010000016.1, forward strand.
ACAAGAAGCTCCTCACCGCCGAGAAGGCGGGCAAGCCCGAGGACATCAAGTCCGCCGCTTCCGCCTACGTGTCCGCAATGGACAAGGCCACCAAGTCCGGTGTCGTGCACAAGAACGCGGCTGCCCGCGCCAAGTCGCACGTCGCGAAGTTCGTCTTCGCCAAGTAAGCATCCGCCCGCTTTCGCGCGCGTCCCTTTTCGCCCCCGCCGGCCCTGCGCCGCGGGGGCTTTTTGCCGTTGGCGCACGGCTTCGCGCCGCCGGCCGCACCTTTGGATTGTGCCCGCGGAAATCTCCCCGAAGCTACGCCTCGCCTCCGGATGCCTCTGCCGCGCCTTCATGTTCTTCCTTGGGATCAACCGCTCGTCCGGTCGGCGGCGGCATGGCTGTCGGCCGGCTGGTCGGGCAAAGCGCCGCTCGATTTGAGCGACCGGCTGGTGATCGTGCCCACACGGCAGTCGGGCCGCCGTTTGCGCGAAGCGCTGGCGGCATTGGCCGCCGTGCGAGGCCAGGCGGTCTTTCCGCCCAAGGTCGTCCTGCCCGAAATCCTCGCCACTCTCGAGGCGCCCGTGGCGGGTCTTGCGACCGCAATGGAGGGCCAGCTCGCCTGGGTTGAGGTGTTGCGCGGGATTTCGCTGGATGAGTTTCGCGACGTTTTTCCGGTCGACCCTCCGGCGCGCAATTTCGCCTGGGCGCGCCGGCTCGCCACCCAATTGTTGCGCCTGCAGGGCACGCTGGCCGAGGCCGGCCTGCGCATTGGCGACGTGGTCGCGGTCGCCTCCGCGGCCGGTGGCGGATTTCCCGAGTCCGCCCGGTGGCGCCAGCTCGGCGAACTCGAGCGCCGCGTCGACGCCGCGTTGGCCGCCCGCGGCCTCCGCGATCCGCAGGCCGCGAAAATCGGCTTCGCGAAAGCTCCGATTTTGCCGCCCGGCATCGCGCGTATCCATGTTATTGGCACGCCCGATCCGCTGCCGCTCGCGCTCTCGATCCTTGAAAAACACGCCGCGCGACTGCCGGTGGACGTGCTGGTCCACGGCCCGGCCAGCGAACCGGTTGACGCGCTTTTCGACGCCTGGGGGCGTCCGAGGCCCGACGCGTGGGCGGCCCGCAGCGTTGCGCCGGCGGATTTCACGCAGCGCGTGCATCTCTGTGCCGATCCCGCCGCGCAGGCTGCGCGCATCGTCGCACTCGCCCGCGACTACGCCGCGCCCGACGGCCTGCTGGCGGTTGGCGTGGCCGACGCGGAGGTGCTGCCGCCACTGGAAAACGCCCTGACCCGCGCCGGCCTGCCGGCGTTCAATCCCGAAGGCCGTCCGCGGCGCCGCGACGGGCTGTATGCGTTGCTGGCGACGCTGGCCGCGTTCGCGGGCGAGGCGGGTTTCGAGCCGGCGGCTGCGCTGCTGCGCTGTCCCGACGTGCTCGCCTGGCTGTCAGTCCGGGAGGGCGGTGCGTTTTCGCCGTCCGCCTTGTTGCGCGAGCTGGACGAACTCACCGCAAGGCACCTGCCGCCGACACTTGCGGCCGCGCGTGCGCACGCGGAAGAATTTCCGCGCGTTGTCCCGGCGCTCGCGGCGCTGGCGGAGTTGCAACGCGCGCTGACGGCGGAGGCTTTTCCCGCCAGCGCCGCGGCCGCGCTCACGTTGATTTTTGGCGCACGGCGCATCGACATCACCACGCCGCTGGCCGGATCGGCCGAGGCTTGGACCGACGCGTTGCGCGAAGCGGGAACGGCGCTCGCCGTCTTTGGTGCCAGCGAGTGGACGCTGGCGGAAAAATGGGAGCTCGTGCTCCAGCAGTTTGCCGAGAGCCGGCAGGCGGCTGAAAAACCGCCCGGAGCGCTCGATCTGCTGGGCTGGCTGGAGCTGCCGTGGGAGGATGCGCCGCACCTCGTCGTCGCCGGCTTCAACGACGGCAGCGTGCCCGAGGCGGTGGTGGGCGATGTTTTCCTGCCGGAGGCGTTGCGGGTGAGGCTTGGCCTTAAGACCAATGCCGTGCGCTTCGCTCGCGACGCCTACCTGCTCGCCGCGTGCGGCGCCTCCCGGGCGGCGGGCGGACGCCTCGATCTCCTGTTGGGGCGAACCTCGGCGGCGGGCGATCCGCGCCGGCCTTCCCGGCTGTTGCTGCAATGCGCCGATGCCGAATTGCCCGCGCGCGTGGCGCGGCTTTTCCGTTCGGTCGAGACCGCCCGCCCGAATCTGCCTTGGGCGCGGGCCTGGAAACTTCATCCGCGCGTGTCGCCGCCGCCGGCGCGCGTGTCAGTCACGGCATTGAAGGACTATCTCGCGTGTCCGTTTCGTTTTTACCTGAAGCATGTCTTGCGCATGGGGCGGCTCGACCCGTCCAAGGCCGAGCTTGACGCGCTTGATTTCGGCACGCTGGTGCATGCGGCGCTGCAACGATTGGGGGAGGCGGAGGCGTTGCGCGATTGCACGGACGCGGCGGTGTTGCGCGATTTTCTGCTGGAGCGTTTCGAGATCGCGGCGCGGGCGCGCTATGGCGCGGATCTTACGCTGCCGCTGGTGGTGCAGCTCGAGTCGGCGCGGCAGCGGCTGCGCGCGGCCGCCGAGGTGGAGGCGCGGGAGCGCGCCGCCGGCTGGCGCACGGAGCGGGTGGAATGGCCCTTTGAATTTCCCCTTGGAGGTTTGGTGGTGCGCGGGAAAATCGATCGTATCGACCGGCATGCCGACGGTCGCGTGCGCGTTCTCGATTACAAGACGAGCGACACGGCGAAGGAACCGGCGAAAGCCCACCTGCGCCCGGTGCGGACGGACGACGCCGCGGGGCCGGAGTGGCGGGTTTTCAACGACGTCGCGGGCAAGGCGCGCGTCTGGTCCGATTTGCAGCTGCCTCTCTACCGCCGGGCGGTCGCGCCGGAGTGGGGTGACGCGGTGACCTGCGGTTATTTCAATCTGCCGAAGGCGGCGGGCGAGGCGGCGGTGGCGGAGTGGGCGGACTTCTCCCGTGAATTGCAGGCCGAGGCCGAGCGGTGCGCGCTCGGCGCGGCGACGGCGATCGCGGCGGGGGTCTTCTGGCCGCCGGCGGAGCTGCCGGCGCGCGAAGACGAGGATTGGGCGGAGCTGTTTCATCAGGGAGCCGCGGCGAGCGTCGAATGGGAGGGTCGGATCGCATGAAGGCGCCCGGACACCAAATGATCCTCGCTTCGGCGGGCTCGGGGAAAACCTACGCGCTCACCAATCGTTTCGTGCAACTGCTCGCGGGCGGCGCGGCTCCCGAGCGCATCGTGGCGCTCACCTTTACGCGCAAGGCGGCGGGCGAGTTTTTCGATGAGATCCTGAAAAAGCTCGCGCGCGCCGCGACCGAGCCGGCTTACGCGCGCCAACTGGCGCGCGAGGTGGACGCGACCGCGCTGGGGCCGGTGGATTTTCTGCGGTTGTTGCGCGCGGTGATCGATGCGATGCCGCGATTGAGCCTGGGCACGCTCGACGGTTTCTTCGCCCGGATCGTGCGGAGCTTTCCGCTGGAGCTGGGGCTGAGCGGTGATTTCGAGGTGATGGAGGAGTCGGTGGCGCGACGGGAACGCCGGCGGGTGCTGCGGCGGATGTTCACGGCGGCGGGCGAGCCGGACGATGCCCAGCGCGAGTTCATCGAGGCTTTCAAACGTGCGACCTTCGGCGTGGAGGAGAAGCGGCTCGCGCGCGTGCTCGACGGGTTTCTTGACCGGCATGCGGAAAAGTTTCTCGCCGCCCCTGAGTCCGAGCGGTGGGGCGAGCCGGCGCACATCTGGCCGGAAGGCTGCGGCTGGCTGGCGGACGCGGGTCGGCGCGAACAGGCGGCGAAGACGTTGCGTGCGGCGTGGCCGTGGGCGGAGTTGAACGAAAAACAGCGGACCCGGCTGGAGATGTTTTTCCTGGCGTTGCCGGAATGGTCGCCGGGCGCGCCGCTGCCCGACGCGGTCGCCTACATCGTTAAAAACGCATTCCTCGTTTGGGACGACCTGCGGCGCGGCCGGGCGGACTTCACGCTGGAGCGGAAAAAAATCGCGTTGGACGCCGGTGCGTGCGCTGCGCTCGTCGCCGTGGTCTCCGGCATCGCGGGGGCGGAGCTCGCGCGGCGGCTGGAGATGACGCGCGGGCTGTTCGCGGTGTTGCGCGGCTACGAACGCAACTACCACGACAGCGTCAGGCGTCTGGGCCGGCTGACGTTTGCCGACGTGCAGCGACTCCTGCTTCCGGCGGCGGGCGCACCGGTGCTGTCGGGCGACGAGGCAGGGGAGGCGCGGCTGCTGGTGGACTGGCGGCTGGACGCCAAGTTCGACCACTGGCTGCTCGACGAGTTTCAGGACACGAGCTTCGGCCAGTGGAGCGTGTTGAGAAACTTGATCGACGAGGCGGTGCAGGATGCGGAGAAGCGCCGAAGCTTCTTCTATGTCGGCGACGTGAAGCAGGCGATCTTCTCGTGGCGCGAGGGGGATCCGCGGCTGTTTCGGGAGATTTTCAACCACTATAACCAGGCGGAGCCCGGCATGATCGCCGAGGGCCGGCTGGATCAATCGTGGCGTTCGGGGCCGGCGGTCGTCGCGATGGTCAACCGCGTGTTTGGCGACACGGCCGCGTTGCGCGAGATCGTGCCTGCGTCCGCGGCTGACACCTGGGCACGGGAGTGGCGCGAGCATGTGAGTGCGAAACCGCAGCCCGGTTATGCGGAGCTGCGCCATGCGGAGGACGAGGCGGGGCGCTTTGCGGAAACGTTGCGCATCCTGCGCGAGATCGAGCCGTTGAAGCGCGGGCTGGAGGTGGCGGTGCTGGTGAGGAAAAACGACACGGCGGCGGCGCTGGCGGATTATCTGCGGCGCGAGGGAAAGCTGGCGGCGGTGGCGGAAAGCGACGTGCCGGTCGCCATCGATAATCCGCTCACCTGCGCGCTGCTGGCGTTGTTGCGGGCGGCGGCGCATCCGGGCGACTCGATGGCGCAGGAGCACCTGCGGATGACTCCGCTCGGCGGATTGCTCGAGGCGGAGGGGATGGTCTCGCGGGATGCGCTCACCGCGCGACTGCTGGCGGAAATCCACACGGATGGTTTCGCGGGCACGTTGGAGCACTGGTTGAGAAAACTGGCGCCCGTGATCGCGGAGGATGCGTTCAGCACAGAGCGCGGACGGTTGCTGGTGGAGGCGGCGGAGGCGTTCGATGAGAACGGCAGCCGTGACGTCGCGGAATTTTTGGAGTTCGCGGAACGCCACGCCGTGCGCGATGCGGACATGGCGGGCGTGGTGCGCGTCATGACGATCCATAAATCCAAAGGTCTCGGCTTTGACTTGGTTCTCCTGCCGGACTTGGAGGGGAAAACCCTCGCGGAGCGGCGCGACGGGCTGGCGGTACAGAAGGCGGAAGACCGTTCGGTCGAGTGGGTGCTGGAGCTGCCCGCTAAGTTATTTTATGAACGCGATCCCGTGCTCGCGGCGCATGTCACCGCGGCCGAGGCGGACGCGGCCTACGAGTCGCTGTGCCTGCTGTACGTGGCGATGACGCGGGCCAAGCGGGCGATGATCGTGATCACGGAGCCGGCGGGCGAATCGGTTTCGCGGAATTTCCCGAAGCTCTTGGAAACCGCATTGGGCGAAACCTGGTCGGAGGGCGATCCGGCGTGGTGGCGGGCTTTGCCGTTGATCGAAAAAGCGCCGGCTCCGGCGGAGACTTTGGGCGCGCTGGCCGGCGGGGAAGCGGCGCGGGTGGCGCGGCTGCTCTCGACCACGCCTTCCGGCACGGAGCGCGCGACCGTGGGCGGCCGGGCGCTGTTTGCCTTGAGCGCGGGTCGGGCGGCGGCGTTTGGCACCGCGGTGCACGCGCTGCTGGCCGCGGTCGAATGGAAAGAATTACAGGTGGCGACTGACTGGCCGGCCGGCGGGATGGAGGCTGAAGCCGTGGCCGAAGCGCAGGCCTGTCTGGATGCGCCGGCGCTGGCGGAAGTCTGGACACGGCCCTCCTGCGACCTGGCGGAAGTCTGGCGGGAGCGGGCGTTCGAAGGCGTGCTCGACAGCGTGTGGGTGACCGGCGTGTTTGATCGGGTCGTGGTGGAGCGGACCGTGACGGGAGCCGTCGTGCGGGTGACGGTTTATGATTTCAAAACCGACCGGGTGGAGGACACGCCCGAGGAGCGGACGCGCGTGATCGCCCGGTACGCGAGACAGTTGGAAACCTATCGGAAAATGGCGGCGCTGCTGACGGGCGCGTCGTTGGCGCAGGTGGGCTGCGCGCTGGTTTTGACGGCGGTGCGACGGCGGGTAGAGCTGCCGCCGGGAGCCGATTTGGCCGGGTCGGGCGAACGCTCCGGGTAAATTGAGCTTTACACTGCGGCACGCAGCCTGTTTCACGGACGGTTTCTACTCGAACCTCACACCACCTTAAACCACATGGGCAACCTCAAGAAGAAGCGGCGTCTGCAGATGAACAAACACAAACGCAAAAAGCGTTTGAAGGCCAATCGCCACAAGAAGCGTACTTGGCAGAAGTAACGCGCCGTCTCCGGACGTTGCTCCTCGGTCTTCGCCCCGCCTCCTTTCCGGAGCGGGGCTTTTTTGCGTCCGGATTGAAAAGAATGTGAATACGGGATTCCGGACCGGCCGCACGGGGAATAGACTTGAGTTAGGTATTTTCTCCTAAGAGCCTCCCCTCCCGATCTCTTCGGGGACTACCCCGGTCTTTCCTTAATCACTAACGCATTGCATCGCAGGGCCGTTGTTCGGCTCTCCGTGAAAAATCGCATGTTTTTCTCCGCCAAAACCAAAAACTTCTTTGTGGATTTTAACGACCACATGATTTTGGTCGCGCGCACCTCGGGTGCGACCGCCCCTTTGGTGGTGGAAGAGATCCTGGAGTGTCCGCCGGGCGACCCAGCGGCGTTGCAGGAGGCGCTGAAGACCTTGCAGGTTAAAAAAAGTCCGAGCGGCTACCTTCAGGCAAGCTGTGGTATTTACGCTCCCAAGCGCGTGGTTCGCCGTGTCCCGCTGGAGGCCAAGCGCCTGAAGGAGCCGGCTTACCTCAATGAAGTGGCGGTGCAGCAGCTGCGCATCGAGCCCGACCAATTTACCCTGACCTTGTTGAATCCGGCCGATGGGACCGCCTTTGACCTGACGAAGGCCGGTCCCAAGGACGCGTTGTTTTGCGGATTGCCCACGCAGGATATCAACACGACGCAGGAGAAGTTGCTCGCCAACGGAATTTACCCGGAGCGCCTGGAGCTGGGCAGCGTGGCCAGCGTGGGCGCGTTGGTGGATTATCTGGCTTTCGCCAAATCCAAGGCGCCGGTGCTCCTGTTGGAAATCGACGGGGACACCACCCATTCCTTCATCGTCACGGCGGCCGGGGTGGAAGCCTCCCGCCCGATTGCGCAAGGCTTGGATGCGATGACGCCGGTGGTGCAGAAGGAACTCGGCCTGAAGGACGAGGAAGCTGCCCGAAAACTCTTTTTGTCCAATGCCTTTGATTTCACCGGCATGGGGCCGCTGCTGGTCAAAAAGCTCATCAAGGAGCTGCAGTCGTTCATTGGCTTTTATGAAGTGCAGACCGGCCAGTCCATCGGCCAGGTGTGTTGCACCCTATTGCCGTCCAAGCTGGGCTGGCTTGAGACAACGATTGGCGGCCAGCTCGGTGTTTCTGTTTTAAGGCCCGACCTGCCCGCGTGGTTGCAATCGCGGCAAATCACGCTGGCGGATTCGATTCCCGCCAATGCCCAGGATGCCCGCCGCTTCGGTCTTTTTGGCCTGATGGCCCAGTATGCTCCCCATGTTGCCGTTTCTGAAAAGTCCCAGTAACAAACCGGCGGTTGCGCTGATGCCGGCCTGGCATCCGAGCTTTCGCAATACCGAGCACCTGCCTGACACGAAGGCGGTGCGCACCGCGTTTTTCATCAATGGCGTGGCCATCATCATCACGGTGGTGATCGCGTTTTATCTGCTCTCCAGCGAACTCGGGCTGCATGATTTGCGGACGCAAACCGCGGAGGTCCAGGCCGAGATCGACAAGGACAAGCCCGGCAGCGATCGGGCGGTCGTGATGTTTAAGAAGTTCCAGGACGAGGAAAAGAAGCTGAACGAGCTTAAGGATTTTCAGGCTGCCCCCGTCGTGGGATCGGATCTTCTGCTTCAGTTTGGCGAGAGTCTTCCGCCCAAGGTCGTGCTCAGCTCGGTGAGCTATCGCGGTCCCAGCATTGTGTTGCGCGGCAGCATTGCCGGTTCCCGTGATGAAGCGAGCGGTGATGCTTCCGCTTATGTGATCGCGCTGGGCAAATTCCCCGCGTTCGCCGGTAAATTTGAAAGCATCGAGCTGACCGGCATCGCCCCGGATCCGGCGACGAACCGTCTGGTCGTCGAGATCTTGTTGAAATTCAAAAATGCAAAGGGGGCTAAAAAATGAGCTTGGACGCAAAAGCCCTGGGCGCCATCGCCCGCAAGCAACCCATTCTCTGCGTGTGCGGCTTGGTGAGCGTGATTCTGCTGGCGGTTATCTATCTGCGCTTCGATCTGAGTTCGGATCAGCAGGCGGAACTCGGCCAGAAGAATGAAGACCTCAAACGCTATCGGTCCAACTTGGCCAACTCGGCCCAGCTGGCGGAGCAAGTGGAGGCGGTGGTCAAGGCTAACCAACTGGTGCAGGATCGCGCCATCCGTCCGGGCGACCTCGCGAAGAATCTTCAATATTTCTACCATATTGAAGCCGAGACCGGCGTGAAATACTCAGAGCTGCGCCCCGGCGCCGCCGCAGCAGCCAAAGGAGCGGCGGCCGGAATTTATGTGCCGGTGAACTTCACGCTCACCGTGACGGGTGATTTCCCGAAGATCATCACCTTCCTTCGGCAATTGGAGCGAGGAGAGCGTTTCTATCGCCTGAATACCATGACTGCGACGCAAACGACCTCCGAGGTGATCCTCAACCTCAACCTCGACCTGCTCGGCCAGCCATGAGAAATACGCTTCGCTTTTCCTTGCTGATGGGGATCGGCGGACTGGCCGCCTTCGGTCAGGTCGCGTCCGACATTCTGCCGCCGCAAAAACGCGCCGCCACGGTGGACTTTGCCCGGAAGCTCCTGGAGCCGGCACCGGCGTTGGAAACGGCCGGTGCGACGCCCCTGCCGAATCCCTTCAGCCTGAATTTGCCTGAATCCGCCACGCCGCCGCCGGTCAGCAATCCCGGGGCCGGAGCCGACCTCGCCGGACGCGCCGGACTTGAGGTGCTTGCGTCCAAGATCACGCCCACCGGCAGCGTGGAAATTGGCGGCGAGCCCATTCTGTTGTTTGGTCAAAAAAAGCTCAAAGTAGGGGACCGCCTTCCAATTATCTTTGAAGGAAAACCCTATGAGCTAGAAATCAGCGCCATCGAACGCACCAGTTTTACGCTTCGCCTCAACGGCGAGGAAGTCACCCGGCCCATCAAACCCGTCACCAAGCCCAAGCCATGAGAACGAGTCCCCTATTGCTGGCCTTGCTCGCCGTCACCCCCTTGATGGCCCAGCAAGCCCCTGCCCCCACTCCCGCTACCCCGCTTGCCGCTCCTGTTGCTCCCGCACCCGCGACCGATGCGGCGACCGTCGTGGGCGCCACCCCGGCGACTTCCGTCACCAAGGGCAAAGACACGCTTTCCGTCGATTTTCCCGACGAGGAAATTCGCACCATCCTTCGCAATGTCGCCGATCTTTTCGAGCTGAACCTCGTCATCCCCGACACCTTGCAGGGCCGCACTTCGTTGAAGTTGCGCGACGTTTCCTGGCGGCAGATTTTTCAGGTGGTCCTGTCCCCCGTCGGGTACTCGTTCGTGGAGGATGGCAACATCATCAAGATCGTCAGCAACGAGAGTCTGACGCAGGAGCCGGTTTCGACCGAGGTCTTCATCATCAATTACGCCAAGGCGGATGAAATCCGCAAATCGGTCGAGCCGCTGGTGGATGCGGCCGCGGGCGGAAAAGTGCTGGTCGATGCACGCAGCAATGCGCTCGTTATCACCGAGCGACCCTCCCGCATGGGGCGCATCCGGCCGATCGTTGAGAAACTCGACAAGGCGACCGAGCAAGTGATGATCGAGTCTAAATTCGTCGAACTGAGCGACACGGATACGCTCGCCTTGGGTTTCGATTGGGCGGTTTCCGGCGGCGTCGATGCCAAGGCGGCCAGTCAGGCCTCTCTTGATGCTGTGTCCCAAAACACCGCCCACGCGGTCGGCAGTTGGAATTACGCCACCTCGGTCCTCTCCAGCATCGAATTGAAGTCCACGCTGGATTGGCTGAAAACGCGCGCGAACGGCAAGCTGGTCAACAACCCCACCGTGGTGACGCTCAACAACACCGAGGCGTTCATTAACATCGGCCAGGAATACCCGATCCCCAGTTACACCTATAACAGCCAGACGGGCTCGTTTGCAGTGAGCGGTTTCGAGTACAAGCCGATCGGTACCATCCTCAAGGTGACGCCGCAGATCAACAGCCAGGGCTTCATCAAGCTCACGCTGGAGCCTGAAATCAGCTCCACGACCTCGTCGGTCAAATTCGACACGGCGAGCATCCCCATCATCGATACCCGCAAGACCAAATCGCAGGTCTCGCTCAAGGACGGCAACACCCTCGGTATCGGCGGCCTGATCCGTGATGAACAGACCAAGTCCAAGTCCTCCCTTCCCGTACTGGGATCCATTCCTTTCTTGGGGAAACTCTTCCAGCATGACAACACGACGCAGACGCGCACCAACCTGCTGATCTTCATCACGGCGAAGATCGTGAGCTCCGAGAACGCCACGGTGACGGATATTTTCGACCCGCGCGCCATTCACAGCGCCGAGCTGAAGCGCTCCGATCTGCCTGGCTTCCGTCCGAAGATCGATCCGTTCCTGCCCGAGACCAGCCCGGCGGACAGCGCCGATAAGAAGGCCAACAAGAAATAAGCCGATTGGCTGTCTGCCCTCAGCCGCCCGCCGAAATGCGGGCGGCTTTTTTGTTACCAAAATCCGACGACAAACCCCTGGGCCGCCTTGATGACCAGGACGCCGGCGTTTTTTGTCGCGTGGGCGGCGATGCAGGGGATCAGCGAGCGATGGGGATTGAAGCGGGCGAAGCGAACCGCGTAAAACCACAACGAGCTGGCGAACACCACCGCCGTGCTGAATGCTCCTTTGGCCGTGAGCGTCCAGGTCAGCCGTCCTCCGGCTCCCGGCCAACCGCCTTGCCATTCCCAGAGAAAGGGATGGAGCAGCGCGAAGAGCACGGATGCTGCCATGATCCCGGCCCAGCGCAGGCGCGGGCCGCGGCCTTCGATCACGATAAAACCGCGGAAAATCAGTTCTTCGATGAAAGCGGCGACCAACGTATAAACGCCGAAAAGCAGGGTGATCGACGATTGCTGGGCACTCAGTCCAAGGGCGATTTCGCCGCCGGTTTCCGCGCCCAAGATCACCAAGGCGCCCGCGCCGGCGATCAAGCAGGCTTTTCCGGACGCCGCCGTTGCCCCGGGCAGAGCGCGGGGATCGGGCCGTCCGGCCTGCGCCGCGCGATAGTCCGTCCACCAGAGGCGGGCCATGTACAGGCCGGCGGCGATGGTGAGGATGAGCAACAGGGGATCTTGGTTCATGAGGCGAAGAAGAGGGCGGGTGAAGGCGAATGCTGACTATTGGTTAGCCATTTGGGCTTCGATCCCTAGCGTGCCGGGAGCTTATGCCAGCCACAACCTCTCGTTTAACCGGTCCCATTGCGGCGCAAGATTTCGCCTCGGTGTTTGCGCGCCTCAAGCCGCACATGGCGGCGCTGGATGTTTTTCTGCGCAATCAGCTCGCGGCTTTTGAGCCGGAGATTCGCGACATGGCCGATTATTGCATCGACACTTCGGGCAAGCGCATCCGCCCCGCCCTGGTGTTCTTGAGCGGGTGGAGCGGCAGCGATACGCCGGCGGGGGACTTGGTGCGCGTGGCGGCGGTGGTGGAACTCGTGCACCTCGCCACCCTCGTGCACGATGACATCATGGACGAGGCAGACCTTCGCCGCAGCCGTCAGACTGCGGCCCGCCAATATGGCTCCGAGGCGGCCGTGCTGCTCGGCGACGCGCTGTTTTCCCATGCCCTGCATCTGGCGGCCCAGTTTCCGACGCCCGAGGTGTGCCTGACGGTGGCCGATTCCACCCGCAAGGTGTGCGCGGGGGAAATCGTGCAGACGCTGCGGCGCGGGACCACGAACATTACGCGGCAGGACTATTTTCGCGTGATCGATTTGAAGACGGCCGAGCTTTTCCGCCTCTCGTGTTTTCTCGGCACGCGGCTCGGCGGTTTTCCCGCGGAGCTGGTTGAGGACGCGAGCCGCTTTGGCCGGCACCTCGGCATCGCCTACCAGATTTACGACGATCTCGCGGATTTCTTCGGCAAGGAAAAGAGCATTGGCAAGACGTTGGGCACCGATCTGGTCAGCGGGAAAGTGACCCTGCCGCTGCTCGTTTTGCTGGATCGTCTGCCGGCGGAAGAGCGCGCCGGTCTGGTGGATGAGATTCTGGGGCGCCGCCAGCCGGATCTGCCGGGCCGCCTTCGCCAAATGGGCGAGCATGGCGTGTTTGCGGCGGTTGCCGCAGAGGTCGAAACGGAGTTGCTCAAGGCCGAGGAGGCGCTTGCGCCGCATGCCGGCTTCGCGCCGGTGCCATTGCTGCGGCAGTTGTGCGACACCCTGCGCTACCAAGTCGGCAGCTTGCAGGCGTGACGGACGGGCTGCCGGGTTCGCCCTGATTTCTGGAGATCCCGGGACTTTCGATTTGCCCGGGAAAGCGCCCCCGTCATCATCGGGTCTGACATGAACGCCGTCTCCAAAGCTCTCGCCAAGACGATCGTGGCGACCCCGGAACGGCAGCAGGAGGCGGATTCGGACTGGCAGGTGGTGCTTCGCGTGCAGGCGGGGGATGTGGCGGCGTTCGACCAACTCATCCTCAAATATCGGGAACGTGTTTATGCGATGGTCTATAACATGACGTCCAACCGCGAAGATGCGGCGGATCTGACGCAGGACGCCTTCATCAAGGCGTTTCAGTCCATCAACCGGTTTCAAGGTCAGTCTTCGTTTTTCACCTGGCTTTACCGCATTGCGGTGAACGCCACGCTGACGCATCTCCGGCGCAACAAATTAAGGTCATTTTTTAGCTTCGATAAGATCCAGGAGGATGCGCAGGTCGCGACGGTGATCGGCCAGTTGACCGACAAAAAGGACGTGGCCCGCGAGGTTTTTGTCCACGAGCTCCAGGAGAAATTGAACGAAGCACTGCAAAAATTGTCTATAAGCCACAGAACCGTGGTAACTTTGTTCGAAATAGACGGCCTCAGTCATGAGGAAATCGCCGAGGTGATGGACTGCTCCGTGGGCACGGTGCGCTCGCGTCTCCATTACGCGAAGCAGCTTCTGCAGGCCGAACTTCATTCCTATCTTCGTCCATGATGATCCCCGATTGCGACTCCGAGAAGGTGACTCTTGAAGATCTGCTGCGCCTCAAACGCGCCGAACGGCCATCGCCTGAGTTCTGGACTCGTTTCGAAGAGGATCTGCGCGTCAAGCAGCTGGCGGCCATCGTGGAGAAACGTCCTTGGTGGTGCACGCTGCGACTGCCGCAGGCGGGGCGGATGCTGGCGCGTTTTCAGGTTCCGCTCGGCGCGGCGGCGATTCTCACGCTGAGTCTTGCCACACTGGCCACGTACCGGTCGGAATCCGTTTCGACTTTTTCTACGCCGGCTTCGCCGGTGGTGGCGGCTGTTGTGCGCGAGCCCACCGCCCAACCGGCCGCCGCGCCCGTGCTGGTTGCCGAAGCGGCGCATGTCCAGCCTGCGAGCATGGCCGGGGTGGCTGAGCCGGCCCCGAGGATCGTAGAGGCTTCGCCTGTTCCGGCCGCGGCGTCCACCGAGCTCACGGCGATGATTCCCTGGGGCATCGCGCAAAGCGAAACGCCCCCTTCCTCCGCGATTTTGCCCCTCTCGGTTCAGACGGACGAAACCGGCCTTGAGGGCGCGCCGATGTCCGCGCTGGCGAGCACCGCTTTGCTCGACAACAGCCGGGGCTTGGAGGCGCGCGTCCTGCCGGCTCGTCTCGCGGTGGCGCAGGAAAAACCTCCGGCGCCGGCCAACACTTCGCCTCGGGAACTTCGCCGCACACGTCTCATGGCCGGTCTGGTGCTGGCGGATAACTCCGACGGGCCCGACAACGCCCGCGTCTCGCATGGACGTGAACTCGTGACCAGCGGATTGAACGAGGATCAGCTTTACGACTCCGTTCATCGGGTGGGACTCGGCGGCGACCGGCTTACGCTCAAGTTCTGAGTTTCCTTGGCGGCGGTCGAAACGGTTTCGGCCGCGTGGCGCACGGCTCCTTTGCATTTTATCCCGGAAAGGGATACGCTTGGCGGCATGAGAACGGAAAAAGACTCCATGGGTGTCATGTCCGTTCCGGATGACGCGCTTTACGGAGCGTCCACCCGGCGGGCGGTGCTCAATTTTCCCATCAGCGGACGTCCGATGCCGGAGGGATTTATCCGCGGCCTCGGCCTCGTCAAAATCGCCTGCGCCTGCGCCAACGAGGAGCTGGGGAAACTTCCCGCCGAAAAAAGCCGCCTCATCCGGCAGGCTGCGCGTGAAGTGGCGGATGGAAAACTCACCGCGCATTTTCCCGTGGATGTGTTCCAGACCGGCTCGGGCACCTCGACCAACATGAATGCCAACGAGGTGATCGCCAATCGCGCGAGCCAGCTCGCGGGCGAACCGCTGGGATCGAAAAAACCGGTTCACCCCAACGACGACGTCAACCTGGGCCAGTCCTCCAACGACATCATCCCGACCGCGCTGCACGTGAGCGTGGCTCTTGCGCTTAGTCACGTCCTTCGTCCGGCGTTGGTCCACCTGCATGCCGTGCTGGACGCCAAGGCGGACGCCTTCGCACGCATCGTGAAAATCGGGCGCACTCACCTGATGGATGCGACGCCGTTGACCTTGGGGCAGGAGTTTTCCGGTTATGCCGCCCAGATTGCCAAGGCTATCGAACGCACCGACAAGGCCGTCGCCGCCCTGCGCGAACTCGCGGTCGGCGGCACCGCCGTGGGCACGGGGATCAATTGTCATCCGGAGTTTCCGGCCAAGGTGGTGCGCTTTTTGAACGAGGAAACCGGGCTCGATTTCATCGAGGCGGAGAATCATTTCGAGGCGCAGGCCGCGCGCGACGACGCGGTCGAGGTGGCCGGTCATCTGGCGACGATTGCGGCGAGCCTGGTCAAAATCGCCAACGATCTCCGCCTGCTCGGTTCCGGTCCGCGCAGCGGTTTGGGCGAGCTTCGTCTGCCGGCCACGCAGCCCGGCTCGTCGATCATGCCGGGCAAGGTGAATCCGGTGATGAGCGAGATGCTGGTGCAGGTGTGCACCTACGCGCAGGGACTCGGGCAGATGGTCGTGCTGTGCGGGCGCGATGGCCATTTCGAGCTCAACGTCACCATCCCGCTCATCGCCTACGCGCTGCACGAGGCGGTGAACGTGCTCGCCAACGGGGCGCGGCAGTTTGCCGACGCCTGCGTCGCGGGCATCGAGGCGGACGAGGTGCGTTGCCAGGAGTTGGTTGATCGTTCGCTCATGCTGGTGACGGCGCTCAACCCGTATCTTGGCTACGACACGGCCGCCGCCGTGACGAAGGAGGCGTTTTCGACCGGAAAAACGCTGCGGGAGATTGTTCTGGCGAAAGGGCTGATGGATGCGGCCGCGCTCGACGCGGCGCTGGAGCCGCTTTCGATGACCAAGCCGGGCGAGGGTCCGCTTGCCGGTGGCGGCGGCTGAAGTTTTTTTACGCCATGCCTGTTCACCAAGTCACCCTCTCCATCGAGTCGCGCGGCCAAGGCACGCATGAGATCACCGAAGCGGTCGCGCGCGAAGTGACACGCAGCGGTTTGCGCACCGGCGTGGCCACGGTGTTTTGCCAGCACACCAGTTGTTCGCTGGTGATCATGGAAAACGCCGATCCGACCGCGCGTCGTGATTTGGAAGCATGGCTCAACCGGCTCGTGCCGGAGCACGATCCCCATTTTGAGCACACGCAGGAAGGGCCCGACGACATGCCGAGCCACATCAAGATGGCGCTGACGCGCACGAGCGAGAGCGTGCCGTTCGCCGAGGGCCGGCTGCTACTCGGCACCTGGCAGGGAATTTTCCTATGGGAGCACCGCCATCACTCCCACACCCGTCGTGTGGTGGTGACGCTGATGGGGGAATAGAATCGGACGGCTGTCATCGCCGCCAGTGGCGCACGAGGTCATCAGCGGCGGAAGGCCAGTCGTGAAATTGAAAATGAAACCCAGCGTCGAGCAGGCGGCCCGGTGTGACACGCCGGCTTTTGAGTAACAACTCGGTCTCTGTGCGCTGAAAAAACGCCCCGATTTCCAGCAGCCATCGCGGAACTCGTATGGACACGGAGGTGCCCAAGGATCGGTGCAAGGTGGCGATGAACTCGCGATTGGGGAGCGGTTGTGGTGCGCAGAGGTTGATTGCGCCCGAGAGGGTTTCATCATGGATGATGAAATCGAGCGCGGCCGTAAAATCATGCTCATGAATCCACGAGACAAACTGATTGCCGGTGCCGTGGATTCCCATGCCCAGCGAGCATAGCCTTGCGAAAGCGCTAAACACGCCGCCTTGATCGGGACTCATGACCATCGCCGAGCGAAGTACGACCTTGCGCGTGAAAGGCGTGGGCGTGATGGCGAGCGCTTCTTCCCAAGCGAGAGCGATGTCGATACTGCGTTTCCAGAGTGGAGGAACCCCCGGTTCTGTTCCTCCAATAAGTCCGGTGGCTTCGTTGTTGGATGCATCATAGCGGTGGGCGTAAATCGTCGCCGTTCCGGATTGTAGCCAGAGCTTTGGCGGTGTGCGGGCGGCGGCGATGGCCAGACCAACCACCCGGGTCGACTCAATGCGTGAGCTCATCATCCGCTTCAAATTGGCCTCTGTGTAACGGCAATTCACGCTGCGTCCTGCCAGATTGATGACAACGTCCGCGTTTTCGATTTCGGTTACCCAAGGGCCGAGCGTACGTCCGTCCCAATTGACAATGCGGATCGCGCCGGTGAGAGCATGGCGTGCGCAGTTGGCCGAGGCTGCTTCCGGATTACGGCTAAGGATGACGCACGTGTGGCCATCTCGGATGAGCTTGCGGATCAAGAGATGGCCGACCTGGCCGGTACCACCGGGAAGAATGATTTTCATAGCGACAAGCTCACCGAGACATTTGGCCGGGCAGGTTGAAGCGGGATCAGCCAAGCGGAGGTGTTACGCCCGCTGGTTTTTCCGGCCCATGATCGCGACCTTTGCGGCGCATTTTATCGAAATTAAACATGTTGAAGAAATGCATCGCACCGAGGACGAGCAGGACGATCCCCAATTTGGTGCTGACGAATTCAAAGGCCTCCTGCGCATTGGTGGGTTTGTCGCCATAGCGCAGGGCAAAGGCGATGAAGCCGATGTTCACCAAGTAAAAACCGACTACGAGAAGATGATTCACGGCGTCGGCCATGGCCTCATTCCCGCGGAAGGCCTGCACGAGAAAAATACGGCCATTGTGATGAAGCGTATGCGCAACCCAGACGGTGAGCGCGACGCTTGTGACCAGATAGATTAAATAACAGACGATGGTTGTGTTCATTTTATTTGTTATTTCTGTAATAACAGAAAATTAAGGCTAAAACTACTCGGCAAGTTTGAAGATAGAATCGCCAAGCTTGGCCAGACGGCGGAGGTTTTTCGGCGCGAGCTTGGCGGCACGCTCACCCCACGCATCAGTCAACTCCATGAACTCGAGCATAGCTTCAAGGCGGTCGTCGAGTTCAGGCAATTGGGCGGATTCGGATGCCTTGGCTTCGGCCACACATTCGCGGAGAATGGCAAGGGTGGGGTCGAGTTCACGACGCTTTCGTTCGCGAATGATTGTGCGGAACAAGTCCCAGACATCACTGGAAGTTTCAAAATGATCGCGCCGGTCGCCGAGATGGTGGGCGATGCGAACAAGGCCCCAAGTTTGAAGTTCTTTGAGTCCAACGCTGACGTTAGAACGGGCGATTTCGAGCGTCTCGGCGATTTCGTCGGCCGGGATAGGCTTGGGCGAGAGGTAGAGAAGCGCGTGGATTTGAGCCACTGAGCGGTTGATTCCCCAGCGGGTCCCCATCTCGCCCCAATGAACAATGAACTTTTTGGCTGTAGGAGGAAGGCTCATTGTTTCTGAATTTTCTGAAATAACATTTTATGTCAAGCGCTCTTTGCGGTTATGCACGCGGGAGCTTGCCTACTTTGCCGCGGCGGCGCCGACGCCGCCGGGGAGGCAGGCGCCGCAGCCGTTGACGAAGAAATCGTTGCCCTTGTTGTCCACGAGAATGAACGCGGGGAAGTCTTCCACCTCGATTTTCCACACGGCTTCCATCCCGAGTTCGGGATATTCCAGCACTTCGACTTTCTTGATGTTTTCCTTGGCGAGGATCGCGGCCGGGCCGCCGATGCTGCCGAGGTAAAAGCCTCCGTGTTCTTTGCAGGCTTTCGTCACTTGCGGGCTGCGATTGCCCTTGGCGAGCATGACCATCGAGCCGCCGAGCGATTGGAAAAGATCGACGTAGCTGTCCATGCGGCCGGCGGTGGTGGGGCCGAAGCTCCCGCTGGCGTAGCCTTTGGGCGTCTTGGCCGGACCGGCGTAGTAAACCGGGTGGTTTTTGAAATAATCGGGCAGGCCTTGGCCGGCGTCGACGCGTTCCTTGAGCTTGGCGTGAGCGATGTCGCGGGCGACCACGAGCGGGCCGCTGAGGAGCACGCGGGTGGTGACGGGATATTTCGCGAGCTCGGCCAGGATGGCGGGCATCGGCTGGTTGAGATCGATGCGCACCACCTTGTCGTCCTTCAAGGTGCGTTCGCTGGCGGGAATGAAGCGGCCGGGATTGGTTTCGAGTTTTTCGAGCCAGATGCCGTCCTTGTTGATCTTGGCCTTTATGTTGCGGTCGGCCGAGCAGGAGACGCCGAGGCCGACGGGGCAGCTCGCGCCGTGGCGGGGGAGGCGGATGACGCGCACGTCCAGGGCGAAATACTTGCCGCCGAACTGCGCGCCGATGCCGCTGTTTTGGGCGATCTTAAGGACGAGTTTTTCCGTCTCCAAGTCGCGGAAGGCGCGGCCTTCGTTGTTACCGGTGGTGGGGAGGTGGTCGTAGTATTTGGTCGAGGCGAGCTTGACGGTTTTAAGGCAGGCTTCGGCGCTGGTGCCGCCGATGACGAGCGCGAGGTGATAGGGTGGGCAGGCGGCGGTGCCGAGATAGCCGAGTTTTTCCGTGACGAATTTTTCGAGGCCCTTGGGGTTGAGCAACGCCTTGGTTTCCTGAAACAGAAACGTCTTGTTGGCGGAGCCGCCGCCCTTGGCGACGAAGAGGAATTTGTAGTCGGCGCCTTCGGTGGCGTAGAGGTCGATCTGCGCGGGCAGATTGGTGCCGGTGTTGACCTCGTTGAACATGTCGAGCGGAGCGGTCTGCGAATAGCGGAGGTTTTCCCGGGTGTAGGTTTCGTAGATGCCCTTGGAAATCCACTCGGCGTCGTTGGCGCCGGTCCAGACTTGCTGGCCTTTTTTCGCCACGACCGTGGCGGTGCCGGTATCCTGGCAGAACGGGAGAATCCCCTCGGCGGCGATCTCGGCGTTTTTCAGCAGGGTGAGCGCGACGTAGCGGTCGTTGGTGGAGGCCTCGGGATCATCGAGGATGGCGGCGACCTGCGCGAGGTGCTTGGGGCGGAGCAGAAACGATGTGTCACGCAGGGCTTGCTGGGCGACGAAGGCGAGCGCCTCGGGTTCGATCTTCAGGATTTCGCGGCCCTCGAAAGTCGCGGTTGAGAGGCCTTCCTTGGAGAGCAGCCGGTATTCGGTGTCGTCGGGACCGAGCGGGAAGGGGTCTTGGTAGGAAAACGGAGGCGTAGCCATGCCGTTACCTTAGCCACAAACCGGGCCTCCGGGACGACGAAAAACGCCCGAATGCGTGAAAATCGGCAAAATCTGCGCAAGAAGCAGGGCGCCTCGCGACGGTCTCAGACAATCTTGAGCTTGGGGAGATCTTGACCGTCGACGAGGCCCACCGGCTTGCCCTTGGTGTCGATCACGATGAGGTCGTCGATCTTGTGCGCTTCGAAGAGGTTCAACGCCTCCACGCCCAACGCATCCTCGGCCACGACCTTGGGCGAGCGGGTCATGAAGGTTGAAACCGGCTTTTGCAAAAAATCAGTCCCGCTGAGCGCGCTGCGGCGGAAATCGCCGTCGGTGAAGATGCCGGTGAGCTTGCCCGACTTGGGATGCACGACGGCGATGCTGCCGCTGCGCGCCTTGGTCATGGCGAGGATGGCCACCTGCGTGGTGGCGGTTTCCGGGGCGATGGGCAGATGATGGCCGCTGCGCATGATATCTTTCACGCGGAGGAGCAGCACGCGGCCCAGGTTGCCGCCGGGGTGGTATTTCGCGAAGTCGTTGCGCGTGAGGCCGCGCGCGGTGAGCAGCACCATGGCCAGCGCATCGCCCAGGGCGAGGGCGGCGGTGGTGCTGGCGGTGGGGGCGAGCTTGAGCGGACAGGCCTCGCGAGGCACCTGATAGATGAGCTTCAGGTCGGCGTTTTTCGCCAGATCGGAGGCGGGGTTGCTGGTAAAGGCCACGATGCGCACGCCGAAACGCTTCAGCACGGGGACGAGCCGGAGAACTTCCTCGGTCTGCCCGCTGTTGCTCAACAGGAAGGCCAGGTCGCCTTTGCCCACGAGCCCGAAGTCGCCGTGCAACGCCTGGGTGGCGTCGAGAAAACAGGTGGACAGGCCGGTGCTGTTAAAGGTGCCGACGAGCTTCTGGGCGATGTGCGCGGACTTGCCCACGCCGCTGAAAATGAGTTTTCCGCCGCCGCCGACCGCCGTCTCGACACCATGGGCGACGTCGACAAACTCCCGGCCGAGCCCGCGGGAGGTCGCCGTTAGCGCCTCCTGTTCGATTTTAATGCAGGCACGGGCGCGGTTGAGGGCGGTTTTGGGGTCGAGGGCCATTTAGAGTTTGAGTCGAAAGTCGGACTGCGAAACTTAGGAGCAACTTTTCACCGTTCAATCCCATTTCCCGCCGTCGATGAGGCTTCGTTTCCTTTCACTCTGTCTGTGCGCGCTCGCGGCTCTGGTGTTTGTCGCGGGGTGTGAGCGCGCCGATGTCGCGTCTTTCACGGCGGAAATCGACGAACCCAACTACCGCCGGGGCAAGGATCTTCTCCGGCAGGGGCGCAATCAGGAGGCACTCGCCTCTTTCCTCAAAGTGGTGGACAAACGCGGCGACGACGCCCCCGAATCCCACTTGGAGATCGGTATTCTCTACCAGCAGCACATCAAGGATCCGATCGCGGCGATCTACCATTACCGGAAATTCCGCGAGCTGAAGCCCAACTCGCCGCAGGCCGACCTCGTGCGCCAGCGCATCGACGCCGCCACGCGGGATTTCGCCCGCACCCTGCCGGCCCAGCCGCTCGAAAACCAGATGGAGCACCTCGATTTGCTCGACAAGGTTGACCAGCTTCAGCGCGAGAACTCCCAGCTCAAGGAACAGCTCATCGCCGCGAAGACCCAGGCCATCAACACGCCGCGCCCTTCCGTCTCGATGATCGCGCCCGAGCCGGCCTCGGCCGACGCCGGCTCGCCAGACGACTCCCCCATCGCGCGCGCGCCCGATGCCGACCCGGCGGGGCCGCTGGCACCCGCTCCCGTGCCCGTTGCGCCGCCCGCGCGTCCGCAGCCGACGGCGCCGACGGTTTCGCTCAACCGTCCGTCCGTCGCCACGCCGCCGCCTGCCGCGCCCCGTCCCGCCGCGCCGGTGGTCTCGGCCAACGCCCGCCGTCATACCATCGCGAAGGGCGACACCCTGTTCAGCCTCGCCCAGCGCTACTACGGCAACCGGTCCCGCTGGCGCGATATCTACGCCGCCAACCGCGACCAGCTCTCCAGCGAAAACACGCCGCTGCGCATCGGCATGGAATTGAAAATTCCGTGAGCGGCCGGGATGTCTTCCCGCGCATGAGTTCCTAACCCGCCGCCGGTTTTTCCATGCCGCGAACTTCCCGTCGCACCTCCGTTTTTACCGAATCGCTCATCCGCGAGATGACGCGCGTCGCCCAGCAGCACGGGGCGATCAATCTCTCGCAGGGGTTTCCCGACGGCGATCCGCCTCCCGCGTTGGTGCAGGCCGCGCGGGACGCGATGGACGCCGGCCGCCACCAGTACGCGATCACCTGGGGTTCGCCCGAGTTGCGGGACGCGCTGGCGGCCAAGTTCTCCCGGTTCACCGGTCTGCCCGTGGATCCGCAACGCGAACTCGTCGTCACCTGCGGGGCGACCGAGGCGATGATGGTCGCGATGATGACGGTGTGCGACCCGGGCGACCGTGTGGGCCTGTTCTCGCCGTTTTACGAAAACTACAACGCCGACGCCGTCCTCACCGGCGCGACGGCGGTGCACGTGCCGTTGCATCCGCCGCATTATCGCTTCGATCCGGCGGAACTGCGCGCGGCATTCGCGAGCGGGCTGAAGGCTTTCATTCTCTGCAATCCGTCCAACCCCTGCGGTCGCGTCTTCACACGCGAGGAGCTGGTGCAGATCGCGGCGCTGGCGGAGGAGTTCGACACGTTCGTGATCACCGACGAGGTGTACGAGCACCTTGTCTTCGACGGGCGGACGCACACCTATTTCGCCACGCTGCCCGGCATGGCGGCGCGCACGCTGTCTTGTTCGTCGCTCTCGAAGACATTTTCCATCACCGGCTGGCGGCTCGGCTACGTGCACGCCGCGCCGGAGATCATCGCGCAGGCGCGCAAGGTCCACGATTTCCTCACGGTGGGCGCGGCCGCGCCGTTGCAGCATGCGGTCGTTACGGCGCTGCATTTTCCCGACAGTTATTACACCGGCCTCGCCGCCGAGTATCAGGCCCGGCGCGATCTCCTCCTCGGTTATCTGGACCGCACCGGACTGGCCTACACGCGACCGGAGGGGGCGTATTTCGTGATGGTCGACATTTCGCCGTTCGGGTTCGCGAGCGACGTGGAGTTCGCGCATTGGATGACGCGCGAAATCGGCGTGGCGCCGGTGCCAGGCTCAAGCTTCTTCGCCGGCGGCGAGAACCGCTACATGCGGCTCAACTTCGCGAAAAGGCCCGAGACCTTGCACGCGGCCGGCGAGCGGTTGCTGAAGTTGAAACGGGGATGACGCATGCGCGCCGGCCATCCCACCTTTCGCGAGGCGTTTCAGTTTTGGCTCAAGCTCGGCTTCATCAGTTTTGGCGGTCCGGCGGGGCAGATCGCGATCATGCAGCACGAGCTGGTGGAGCGGAAAAAATGGATCGGGCAGGATCGGTTTCTACATGCGCTTAATTTTTGCATGCTGCTGCCCGGCCCGGAGGCGCAGCAGCTCGCGATTTATTGCGGCTGGTTGCTGCATCGCACCTGGGGCGGGATCGTGGCGGGCGTGCTGTTCGTGCTGCCGTCGGCGTTTTTGCTTTGGGCGCTGAGCTACGTCTATGTGGCTTATGGCGCGGTGCCGTGGATTGCGGCGATCTTTTACGGATTAAAGCCGGCGGTCATGGCCATCGTGGTCGCGGCGGTGCTACGCATCGGGAAAAAGGCGCTTAAAAACGAGGTGATGTGGGCCATCGCGGCGGCGGCGTTCGGGTTGATCTTTTTTTTGAAAACGCCGTTTCCGGCCATCGTGTTCGGCGCGGCGGCGCTGGGATTCGCCGGCGGACGGTTCGTGCCGGGAAAATTCGTTTTCACATCCGGCCATGGCGGGGGCGCATCGGCAGACGGCGGGCGCGCCGTGATTGACGATGCGGCCGAGAATGCGTCGGTGAAGCCGGGCTGGAGTCGGGCGCTGCGAGTGATCGCGGTCTGCGGCGGATTATGGGCGGCACCGATCGTCGCGATCGGATGCTGGCAGGGCTGGTCGGGAACGCTGGCGCAGGAAGGATTGTTTTTTAGCAAGGCGGCGATGGTGACCTTTGGCGGAGCCTACGCGGTTCTGCCCTATGTGGCGCAGCAGGCGGTGGATCATTTTGGCTGGTTGTCAGCGCCGCAGATGTTGGACGGACTGGCTTTTGCGGAGACGACGCCGGGGCCGCTCATCATGGTGTTGCAGTTTGTGGGATTCATGGGCGGCTTTGGCCATCCGGGCGGACTGAGTCCGCTGATGGCGGCGACGCTGGGTGCGGCACTCACCACTTGGGTGACATTTGTGCCGTGCTTTCTGTGGATTTTCCTGGGCGCGCCGCATATCGAGCAACTGCGCGGGCGGAAGTTGCTCACGGCGGCCTTGGGCGCGGTGACGGCGAGCGTGGTGGGCGTGATTCTGAATCTCGCGGTGTGGTTCGGCTGGCGCGTGATCTCTCCGGCGAACGGTCCGTTGGATGCCTTTGCCATCGTGGTGGGCGCGGCGGCGTTTGTGGCGTTGCACCGTTTCAAGGTGAACCTGATCGCGGTGATCGTCGCGAGCGGTGCGCTGGGGCTGGCGTGGAGCCTGGCGAAATGAGCACGCCTTCGGGAATCTTCACGATTCGGGGGCTGATGGGATGCTGTCACTTGCTGGTCGATGCGCACGGCGATGCCGTCCTGCTCGACACGGGACTGGTGGGAGAACCTTGGCTGATCCGTTGGCGTCTGCGCCGTCTCGGGCTGCGTGCGGATGCCATCAAGGCGATCTTGCTCACCCATGGGCATCTCGACCACACGGGCAATCTTGCCTGGGCAAAGGCGTGGACGGGAGCGCCGGTTTACGCGCATCCCTTGGAGCAGGCGCATATCAATGGGAGTTTTCCGTACACGGGCGTTTCCCGCTGGTGCGGACGGCTGGAGCGGATGGGCCGGGCGGTTCTTCGCGTGGGAAGCGCCGTTCCGATAGACCGTTTTCTCAACGATGGCGATGAACTGCCGCTGTGGGGTGGTCTGCGCGTCGTGCATCTACCCGGGCATACCTCGGGCCATTGCGGCTTTTATAGCGCCCGGCACGATTTGCTGTTCAGCGGAGATCTGTTCGCGAGCTACTTTTTCAATGTGCATCTGCCGCCGGCGATTTTGAACAGCGCCCCGGCCTTAATGGCCTCGAGTCTCGAAAAGGCCCGGCGGCTCAACGCCCGGTTCCTTGTGCCGCAGCACTACGATGTTTTGGACGCGGAGCTGCACCGGAAGCGCTTCGATGCGCTGCTGGCGAAAAGAGACCGGCTCACCAGTTCGCCATCGCGTTGTTGATCTCGGCGAGTTCGTGGGAGCCATCGTCGAGCGCGAGCACGCGGAAATGGCGGGCGTGAAGCGCCTTTAGGGTGCTGCGGTGCGCGATGGTGAGGTAGGCGACATTGGGCAGGGTGGCGCGCAGGCTGAGGTAAAAGGCCTGCTCGGCGGCCTCGTCCATGGCCGAGGTCGCCTCGTCGAGGAAGATCCATTCGGGCCGGTGCAGGAAAAGGCGCGAGAGCGCCACGCGTTGCTGCTCGCCACCCGAGAGGTGCTGGGACCAATGCGCTTCTTCGTCGAGTCGCGCGGCGAGCGCGGGGGCTTGCGCGAGGGCGAGGGCGGTGCGCACAGCTTCGTCGGAAAATTTTTCCGGCGCCTCGGGATAGCAGACGGCCGCGCGCAAGGTGCCGATGGGCAGGTAGGGCTTTTGCGGCATCACCATGCAGCGAAAAGGCGCGGGCAGGTGAACGGAGCCTTGTTCGTAAGGCCAGATGCCGGCGAGGGCGCGGAGGAGCGTGCTTTTGCCGCAGCCCGAGGGGCCGGTGATGAGCACGGAGTCGCCGGGGGTGAGGCTGAAGTTTACAGGGGCGAGCAGCAGGCGTCCGTCGGGCCGGTAAAGCGCGAGATTCTGCACCTCCAGCCGGTCGCCGGTGTGGCCGGAGTCGTAAATCTGGCTCTGCGACGCGCGCAACACGCGGGCGTGCTCGATGCCGCGCACGAAGCCGTCGAGGCGCTGGGTGACCGCCCACCAGCTCGCGAAAGTTTCGAAGCTGTTGATGAAAAGATTGAGGCAGCTCTGCACCCGTCCGAAGGCACCGGTGAGCTGGGTGAGCTGGCCGAGCGAGATGATGCCGGCGAAGAAACGGGGCGCGGAGAGCAGAAGCGGCACGGAGTCGGACAGGCGGAAATAAACCGCCTTGAAGGCGTTCAGGTGAATCTGCTTCACCAGGCGGGCGTTGAAGTTGCCGACGATACGGGAAAAACTGGCGCCCAGCGTGCGGCGCTCGGCGGGTTCACCTTCGATCAGGGCGGTGCTCTCGCTGTTTTCGCGCAGGCGGATGAGACCGAAACGGAAATCGGCTTCCAACTTTTCCTGTTCGTAGGCGAGGCCGATGATGGGCTGGCCCACGCGACTCACGAGCCAGGTGCCGAGCCAGGAATACAGCAGGCAAAACCAGACGAGATGTCCGGGAATGGAGGTGAGAAACGCCATGGTGACCTCGTAGGCGTGCCAGAGGGCCAGGTAGGTGGGGTTGAGCCACGACCAGTCGGTGGAGAGACCCACCGGCGGCGGCAGATCGAGCGGCGTAGGCGGCCCGCCGGAAAGTCCCCACAGGATGACGACGAAGGACACGAAGCCGATGGCGGCGGAGAACACCTGCATGAACAGGTCGAGCGAGGTGAAGACGAAGCTGCGGATGTCTTCGCTGATGCGTTGGTCGGGATTGTCTCCATGGGTGGAGTCAAGCTGCCCGAGGTAGTGGGCGCGGTCGCCCAGCCACTGGTCAAGGAAGCGGGTGGTCAGCCAGCGGCGCCAGCGGATCTTCAGGCTGGAAAAGAGATAATCCTCGGCGAGCCAGAAGGTGATCGAGAGAAAGATGAGCCCGATCATCACCGCGCCGAGGTGAACGAAGTAGCTGTAATCGCCGTGTTGGACGGTGTTGAAAAAATCGCGGTTCCAATAGGAGAGGCGGATGCCGATCCAGTTCTGAAGCGCGGTGGTGGTGAGGACGGCGCCGAGGAGCAGCAGGGCGCGCCATTTTTCATCCGAAGTCCAAAACGGCCGCGCCAGGCTCCAGAAAAGGCGGAGTTTTGAGGGGAACGTCTGGGGCACGACTCCTAAAAAATGGGAAATTGGAAAAAGGACAATCCCGGGATGCGGTGTGCACCCTGTGGATCTACGAATTTCTCCGACCCGATTTTTTGCCGTCCGCCGTCCTTATGCGCACCAGCCTTGCAGGACCTTGATGTAATTGGCGCGCTCGTGGGCCTCGGGATTGGGGCAGCGCCTGAGGTTCATCGTTCCGCGGAGCTGGTCGACGCTCCGGTACTCGTGGTCGTTCATCCATTCGACGAGGCCGTCGATGAGCGGGACCAGGGCGCGCGGTCCGTATTCGAGGGGGAGTGACACGATTTGCACGGCGTGGGCGCCGGCCAGCAGCGCCTTGACCAAATCCTCCGCGGTGTGGATCCCGCCGCCGCACGCGAGCGAGCCTTTGAGATGGGGCGAGAGAATCGAGAGCCACCGCAGGCGCAGGAGCAATTCGTCGGAGGTGGAGAGTTTGAGCTTCGGCACGACTTCCATCGTGTCGATGTCGAAGTCGGGCTGATAAAACCGGTTGAAGAGCACGACGCCCGCGGCGCCGTGCTGATCGAGCGTGGTGGCGAACTGCGCCAGCGCGGTGTGGAAGGGCGAGAGCTTCACCGCGACGGGGATTTTTACGGTGGAGACGACGGCGCGGAGGGTTTCCAGGATGTCGGTCTCGATAAAGTTTCCGGAGGTGTTGGGGTCGGTGGCGAGCTGGTAGGTGTTGAGTTCGATGGCGTCGGCTCCGGCGGATTCGAGCAGGCGGGCGTAGTCGACCCAGCCTCCGGGGCGCCGGCCGTTGAGCGAGGCGATGACGGGAATGGACAGGGCTTTCTTCAGCCGTTCCAGTTTTCGAACGTAGGTTTCCGGGGTGAGGCGATACTCGTTGTAGTTGGGGAAAAACGAGGTGGCTTCCGAGTGGCTTTCGGCGGGCGTTTCCAAGTGATGGAAAAGCGCGTGTTGCTCGTGCTCGATCTGCTCCTCGAAGAGCGAATGCATCACGATGGCGGCAGCCCCGGCCTCCTCGAGCCGGTAGGCGGTGTCGAGATTTTCGCACAACGGCGATGCGCCGATCACGAGCGGGCTCCGGAGTTTCAGGCCGAGATAGGTGGTCGATAGGTTCATGGGGCGGGCGTCGGGGCGGCGGGTTTGGCCGGAGCGGCCAGCTGCTGGTAGAGCGCGTAATGGGTGCGGACCTGCTCCTGCGCCTGCCGGCCGAGTTGCTCGGCACGAGCGGGGGCGACGTTTTTCAAGATGCCAAAACGGGTTTCGCCGGCCATGAACTTGGCGAGATCGGTTTTCGGCGCGCCGGAATCGAGCTTGAGGGGAATCTGGCCGGCGGCGGCGAGCCGGGGATCGTACCGGAAGAGCGGCCAATAGCCGGTGTCGACGGCGAGTTTTTGCTGTTCGAGGCCGAGGTGCAGGCTGTAGCCGTGGGCGATGCAGTGCGAGTAAGCGATGATGAGCGCGGGGCCGGGATAGGCCTCGGCTTCGCGGAAGGCGTTGACCGTCTGGCTGTCCTTCGCGCCGAAGGCGACACGGGCGACGTAAACGTGCCCATATTGCATGGCCATGAGGGCCAGATCTTTCTTGGCCGTGCCCTTGCCGCCCGAGGCAAACTTGGCGACCGCGCCCATCGGCGTGGATTTGGAGGCTTGTCCGCCGGTGTTGGAATAAACCTCGGTGTCGAGGACGAGCACTTTCACATTGGCGCCCGAGGCGAGCACGTGATCGAGGCCGCCGTAGCCGATGTCGTAGGCCCAGCCGTCGCCGCCGATGATCCAGACGGATTTTTTGACGAGGTCGTCGGCCAGGAGATCGAGGCGGGCGGCGTCGGGCGTGCCGAGGGCGCGGAGCTTTTCCCGAAGAGTGGCGATGCGCTCGCGCTGGGCGGCGATCGCGGCCTCGGTGTCCTGGATGGGATCGAGCAGCGCGGTGACCAAGGTCTCGTCCTGAAGCCTTGGAGCGAGCAGGCGGAGGAGAACGCGGGCGTTTTTCGCGCGTTGGTCGGCGGCAAGGCGCAGGCCAAGGCCGAACTCGGCGTTGTCCTCGAAAAGGGAATTGGCCCAGGCGGGGCCGCGTCCGTCCTTGTTGGTGCAATACGGAGTGGTGGGCAGATTGCCGCCGTAAATGGAGGAGCAGCCGGTGGCGTTGGCCATGATGAGGCGGTCGCCGTAGAGCTGGGTGAGGAGCTTGAGGTAGGGCGTCTCGCCGCAGCCGGCGCAGGCTCCGGAGAACTCGATGAGCGGCGTGAGAAACTGGGTGTTCTTGACGGTGGAGAGGTCGAGTTTGGCGCGGTCGGGATCGGGCAGGCCGAGGAAGAAATCCCAGTTGGCGCGCTCGGTGGCGACGAGCGCGGGTTGCGGAGCCATGTCGAGGGCCTTGTGGCGCGGGTTGGACTTGTCCTTGGCGGGGCAGACTTGGACGCACAGCGTGCAGCCGGTACAGTCCTCGGGGGCGACTTGCAACGTGTAGTGGCGTCCGGGAAATTCCGCGGAGCGGAAAGCGGCGGACTTGAAGTCGGCGGGGGCGCCGGCGAGGGCGGCGGGTTCGCAGAACTTGGCGCGGATGGCGGCGTGCGGACAGACGAGCACGCACTTGTTGCACTGGATGCAGAGGGACGGATCCCAGACGGGGATTTCGAGGGCGATGTTGCGTTTTTCGAAACGGGTGGTGGCGGTGGGCCAGGCGCCGTCGACGGGCAGGGCGCTCACGGGGAGGTTGTCGCCGTCGTTGGCGAGAAGACGGGCGGTGACCTGCCGGACGAAGGCGGAGGCGCCGGGGTAAACGGGCGGTGGCGAGACCACGGCGGCGATGTCGGGCTCGGCGGGCAGGGGGACTTCATGCAGGCCGGCGAGAGCGGCATCCACGGCGGCGTAGTTCATCTTGACGATGGTGTCGCCCTTGCGTCCGTAGGTTTTGGCGATGGCTTTTTTGATCTGGGTAATCGCTTCGTCCGCCGGAAGAACGCCGGAAAGGGCGAAGAAACACGTCTGCAGCACGGTGTTGGTGCGGCGGCCCATGCCGCTGGCCTGGGCGACGGCGGTGGCGTCGATGACGAAGAGCCGGAGCTTTTTCTCGATGAGCGCGGCCTGCCACTCGCGAGGCAGTTTTTTCCAGGTTTCGCCGGGAGCATAGGGCGAATTGAGGAGGACGGTCGCGCCGGGGCGGGCGTAGCCGAGCACGTCCTGCTTGCCGACAAAGGAGAACTGGCTGCAGGCGACGAAACCGGCCTGGCGGATGAGGTACGGCGCGCGGATGGGATTCGGACCGAAGCGCAGATGCGAGGTGGTGACGGAGCCGGATTTCTTGGAGTCGTAGACGAAATAACCTTGGGCGAAATGGTCGGTCTGCTCGCCGATGATCTTGATGGAATTTTTGTTGGCGCCGACAGTGCCGTCGGCGCCGAGCCCGACGAAGACGCAGCGACGAACCTCGGCCGGCTCGAGGTCGAGTCCGGCATCATAGCCGAGCGAGGTGCCCGTGACGTCGTCGATGATGCCGAGGGTGAAATGATTGAACGGTTCCCAGCGGACGAGATTGTCGAAGGCGCCCTTGGCCATGCCCGGGGTGAACTCCTTCGAACCGAGTCCGTAGCGTCCGCCCACGACGCGGGCGGAGCCGGCGAGCGGGGAGCGGCCTTCGGCGAGGGCGGCGAGAACGTTGAGGTAGAGCGGTTCGCCGATGGAGCCGGGCTCCTTGGTGCGGTCGAGGACGGCGATGGCCTGGACGGTTTTGGGGAGGGCGGCGAGAAACGCATTCACCTGAAACGGCTGAAACAGGCGGACGGCGATCACGCCGGTCTTTTCGCCGTGGGCGTTGAGCCATTCGGCGGTCTCGCGCAGCGTGTCGACCGAGCTGCCCATGGCGACGATGACGCGTTCGGCGAGGGGATGGCCGTAGTAGTCGAAGAGGTGATACTTGCGGCCGGTGAGCTCCCCGAAGCGCTGCATGATGGCCTGAACCGCGCCGGGCAGGAAGGTGTAGAAGCGATTCACCGATTCACGGCCCTGGAAATAAACGTCGGGGTTCTGGGCGGTGCCGTGGAGGGAGGGTTTGTCGGGCGTCATGCCGCGGGCGCGGAAGTCGGCGATGGCCTTTTCGTCGATGATGGCGAGGAGATCGTCGTTGGAGAGCAATGCGATCTTGGAAACTTCGTGGGAGGTGCGGAACCCATCGAAGAAATGGAGGAAGGGCACGTGGCCGCGGTGGCTGGCGGCGTGGGCGATAAGGGCGAAGTCATGCGCCTCCTGGCCGTTGTTGGAGCAGAGCAGCGCGCAACCGGTGGCCCGGCAGGCCATGACGTCCTGGTGGTCCCCGAAAATGGAAAGCCCTTGGGCGGCGAGGGCGCGGGCGCTGACATGGATCGTGAGCGGGAGGAGTTCGCCGGCGATCTTGTAGAGATTGGGGACCATCAGCAGGAGCCCCTGCGAGCAGGTGAAGGTGGTCGTGAGCGCGCCGCCGAGGAGGCCGCCGTGAATGGCGCCGGCGACGCCGCCCTCGGACTGCAGTTGCACCACACGCGGAACCTCGCCCCAGAGGTTTTTTTGGCCGGCGGCGGCCCATTCGTCGCACGATTCAGCCATGGCGGACGACGGGGTGATCGGGTAAATCGCGATCAGTTCGTTCAGCCGGTAGGCGACGGAGGCGACCGCCTCATTGGCGTCGAGTGTGACAAAGCGGGGCGGGGTGGCGGAGGTTTCCATGGAACGAAGCACCGGACCTCGCAAGAAGCGGGTGAGGTTGCGTCGTCATGATGCCAAAATTTGCGCAAGCGGACTGCGCACGGCTTGGCGGAGGGCGCGCGGAAATTGCCCGGCGGGCGGGCCGCCGCTCGATCCCCATTGCTCAGCGGCGGCCGGTGGTGAGCTCGTCGGCGAGGACGGGGACCTCGTAGACTTTTCTCAACGCCTCGATGATACCGGCGCTGTGCACGCTGACGGCCCGCGACTGCAGGTCGGTGTAGCCGAAGTCGGCGGAGAGCGACTGGATGTTGCCGTCGAAAATGATGCCGACGAACTCGGCCGCGCCGTTGACCACCGGACTTCCGGAGTTGCCGCCGATGATGTCGTTGGTGCTGACGAAATCCATCGGGACGGCCAGATCGAGCGCGGCTTTCTTCTCCGTCCAGCGCGGAGGAAGATCGAAGGGCGGACGATCGCCTTGCTCGGCGCTGCGCCGGTAGAGTCCGGCGAGGTTCGTCGTCGCGGACACCGGGGCGCCGTTTTCCTCATAGCCTTTCACCGTGCCGTAGCTGAGGCGGAGGGTGAAGGTGGCGTCAGGGTAACCGCTCGTGCCTTCGAGGGCAAAGCGGGCGGCACCCAGCGCGGCCTGAGCCTGCTGCTTCACCTCGTCCTGGGCTTCCATGATCGTGCGCAACGCGCGTGCCTCGGGGTCGATGGTGCGGGCGAGTTCGATGAGCGGATCCTGCGCGGTGGCGACGGCGGCGGCCCCGCCGGCGTAGAGTTTGCGGCGGAAGGCGGGATCGCGGACCTGCGTGGCATTGATCAACTCGGCGGCGCGAGCGCGGGGCGAGCGACCGGCGAGGACGCGCTGCACCAGCGGGTCCGTGTAGCCGAGTTTCTCGACCAGAAGGGTGAGCGAGTCGGCCAAGGTGATGATTTCGTAATCGGGGTAGATCGGCTTGTCGGAAAACAAGGCGAGTTCGAACGACTCGCGCTTGGCGTCGGCGTATTCTTGGAGTCGCTCGCCGTTGGACTTGGGACGTTCGTCGGCAACACGCAGGAGGGCGCGGGCGAGGGCGAAGGACTGGCTGGTGAATCCGGCGGGCGTGCTGGTGAAACGGCTGGAGGCGCCTTCGATCAGCCGGTGCCGGAGCAGGTGGGCGGCCATGATTTTCGTGGCGGCGTCGATGCGGTCAAAGGCGGCGAGGGCGGCGGCGTAATCGGGGCGGGCGGCGAGCTTTTGCTTGAACGCGGTTTCGGCGGCGAGTTTCGCGCCCATGAACGCAGGGTCTTGCAAGGCGGCGAGGGCGCCGTCGCGCACCTTGCGGGAGTTCTGGACGCCGAAGAGGTCTTCGCGGGCGCGGCGGGCGTTTTCCGCGCTGCGGCCGCTCCAGGAGGCGAGGAGGACCTCGCGACGCTTGAGGGTTTCGAGCGTGAGCGGGATGGAGACATCGCGGAGGCTGGCGAGCTCGCCGGTGGTGAGCAGGCGGCTGGTGTTGCCAGGATGGCCGGAGACGAAAACAAGTTCGCCGTCGCGCGCGCCGGCGGCGGACCACTTGAGGTAATGCGCGGGGCGCACCGGACGGTCGTTTTCGAAAACGCGGAAAAGGCAGATATCGAGGTCGTAGCGGGGATACTCGAAGTTATCGGGGTCGCCACCGAAGAAGGCGGTCTGCGCCTCGGGGGCGAAGACGAGGCGGATGTCGGTGTAGCGTTTGGAGCGATACAGGTGATAGGCGCCGCCCTGATAAAGCGTGACGACGTCGCTGCGGAGGCCGGTTTTTTCACGAGACTCCTTTTCGATCCCGGCGATGATCTTCCGGCGGGCGAGCGCGGCGTCGTCACCGGTCGCGCCGGCGGGGATGGCGGCGTTGACGCGGGCGGTCACGTCCTCGATGGACTGGAGGACGTTGAGCTCGAGATCATGGCACTTGATGGCGTCGCCGTCGGTGCGGGCGTAGAAACCGTCGCGCAGGTAGTTGTGCTCGGCGGTGCCCATCTTCTGGAGCGCGTCGGCGCCGACGTG
The DNA here is from genome assembly GCA_019510185.1 of Verrucomicrobiota bacterium. Taxonomy (GTDB): domain Bacteria; phylum Verrucomicrobiota; class Verrucomicrobiia; order Opitutales; family Opitutaceae; genus Rariglobus. The sequence goes on from JAEKKV010000016.1 coordinate 199,437, forward strand.
ATGGTTGGTGATGACGAGCCCGTCGCCGCTGACGAAGGAACCCGAGCCGCCGCTGTTGAAGCGGACGGAGGATTGCATGAGGTGGTCGAGCCAGGCGTCAGTGACCTCGAAACCGTACGCGGCCTTGAGCGCGGCGCGGGGCGGGGCAGAGTAGAGCCACATGCCTTCCTCCGCGCGGACGGAGGAACCGAGGGCGAGCGCGACCAGAAAACGAACCGCCAGGGGACGTAATTTCATGCGCAGCGAGCTGTGGCAGGAATCCCGCCGGGAGCCAGCCGGAAGCGCGCGCGGTCAGGCCCTGAAACGGATTTTAATCACTCATGGAATCGCCCAACGGGGCGATTCTCTGGGAGCGGTTTCGGCCAATGACCTTCACGATCAAGCGGAGGGGCAGCTGATGCTGCCGGGAATGGGCGGAGTTATGACGGCTGACGGACGACGGGCGAATTTGATAAATCCTCTGCTGATTTTGAGGAGCTTTCGATGTTGCGGCGTGGCCTATGCCGCGAAGCGAGGCCGGCGTAGCGGTCGCTGTCGTGGGTGCCGTGATCCAGCAGCGCGGTGGCGGGATGGGTGCGGGTGTTGTGGCCTTCGCCGAGCAGGGGGAACCAGGCGAGGCCTTGTTTCCAGAGGACGTAGTTGGCGCCGAGCTGGTCGCGGCGGCTGCCTTGGGTGAACTGTGCCCACCAGCCGTCGAAAAACGCGCGCGCCTCCGGGCGTTGCGGGCGGCAGGCGAAGAAGTTGGCTTCGATCAGCCCGTGATCGAACGGGTAACCCTCGCGCTGGTGGGCGAGCATCTGCGCGACGATGATTTCGGTGCGGTCCTTGCCGGAGAGCGCGCAGATGACGGCTTCGTGGTAGAGGCAGCGGCGCAAGGGATGGGGCACAAACGCGAGGGGCAGGTCCGACTCGCGGAAGAGGCGGAGCCGGTCGGAGAGATCGCCGCGGACGATCACGTTGGCGTCGCACCAGACAATGATGTCGTAACGGGCAAGGCAGTGGTGCGGCTGGAGTTTGACGTGGCGGGAGGCACGGGCGCGATCTTCCATCTGGATCTGGAGCGGTAGAACCTGAAAGACGCCATAGCCGTCGGTTTCGGGCCGGTCGGTGAAGAGGAAGTAATCGACGTCGGGCGAGAGGTGTTCGGGCATCCGGAGGGTGTCGTAGCCGCCGGTGATGCAGGTGCAGAGGGCGATGGAGTTGCCGGTCCTCCGGGCGGCGCGGTAAGCGGCGGCGCGGTCGGCCATGACTTGCGGCTCAAGGTAAGGATACGGCCTCGAGTGCGGGTAATGGGACGACCACGTTGCGGCCGGCGACGGGCGTTCGTCCACGGGGGGAAGCGCGTGCGGAGCCCGGGCGAAGGCGATGAGCGGGCAGGTGGCGGACAGAAGCAGCGCGGGGTGATGTGCGAGGTAGCGGCTGCCGTCGAACGCGGGATGGGGCCGGCGATCCTCTTTCCAGCCGTGGGCGAGGTAGTGGCCGAGCGGTTCGATGTCGGCGCGGGCGACATCGGGATTGTCGGCCAGATACCAGCGGATGTCGAAAAACGGATGGGGGCTGAGCCCTTCGCGCCAGCCTGTCGCAAGGTAGTGGGCGAGCGGGTTGGTGCGGGCGCTGCCGTGGTCCGCCGGGCGGGCCGACCTGAGCTGTCGCAGATAAAAGGCCGCGTCGAAAATCGGGTGCAAGGGATCGACGGCCGGCTGCGTGGCCAGGGCGCGGATACGGGCGTGGCGGCGCCATGACAGAGCGAAAGGGTCCTTCAACAGGCGAAGGACATGGCGGACCGGATTCACGGGACGTGTTGTGGGCGGGGGCGGACCCGGCGGTCCCGCCCATCCCGGAAATCAGCCCGCGAAGAACTTCAGGATGCGGCGCATGGACTTCACGAGGATTTCAATTTCCTCCTCGGTGTTGTAAACGTAGAAGCTCGCGCGCGTCGTCGAGGCCAGGCCGAGTTTGCGCATGAGGGGCTGGTTGCAGTGGTGGCCGCCGCGCAGCGCGATGCCGTCCTGGTCGGCGAAGGTGACCACGTCGTGAGCATGGGCGTCGGCGAAGGCGAAGCTGACGAGGCCGCCGCGAGGCTGGCCGGGCTTGGGTCCGAGGATACGGATGCCGGGCAACTCGGCCAGGGCGGCGCAGGCTTTCATCGCGAGGGCGTGGTCGTGTGCGCTGATCGCGGGACGGCCGAGCTGGTCGAGGTAATCGAACGCGGCGTGCAGGCCGATGGCATCGGCGACGTTGGGCGTGCCGGCTTCGAAGCGTTCGGGGGACGGTTTCCAAGTCGCGCCCTCATAGGTGACGGAGACGACCATGCCGCCGCCGGTCTGCCAGGGAGGCATGGCGTCGAGGAGGGCGCGCTTGCCGTAAAGCACGCCGATGCCGGTGGGACCGGCCATCTTGTGTCCGCTGAAGGCAAGGAAATCGCAGCCGAGGGTCTGCACGTTGATCGGCTCGTGGCCGATGGACTGGGCGGCGTCGATCAGCGTGAGCGCGCCGACGGCACGGGCCTTGGCGCAGAGCAGCGCGGCGTCGTTCATGACGCCGAGGGTGTTGGAGAGGTGGGTGAAGGCGAAGAGCTTCACCTGCGGAGTGAGCAACGTGTCCAAGGCGTCGAGGTTGAGACCGTGTTCGGCGTCGGCGCCGGTGACCGGGACATATTTCAACGTGGCGCCGGTGCGGAGGGCGAGTTGCTGCCATGGCACGAGGTTGGAGTGGTGCTCCATCTCGGTGGTGAGGATGACGTCGCCGGGCTTGAGGTTGGCGGGGCCCCAGCTCTGGGCGACGAGGTTGATCGACTCGGTGGTGCCGCGGGTGAAGACGATCTCGGCGGGGTCGGCGGCGTTGATGAACTTGGCGGCACGGACTCGGGCGGCCTCGTAGCCGTCGGTCGCGCGCATGGAGAGGGCGTGGAGGCCGCGGTGAACGTTGGAGTTGTCGCGTTCGTAGAAGCGGGCGAGGGCGTCGATGACGGAGCGCGGCTTCTGGGTGGTGGCGCCGTTGTCGAGATAGACGAGAGGCTTGCCGCCGACGTGCTGGTCGAGGACGGGGAAATCGATGCGGAGATTGGGAGACAAAGCCATGAGTTGGATTTTTAACCACTAAGGGAATCGCCCAACGGGGCGATTCTCTGGGAACGGCGGCGGCCAATGGCCTCTGCGATCAAGCGGAGGCGCGGCTGATGCCGCGAGTATTTAGGAAGGCGGCTGTTTGACGGCCTCGAGGGCGGCATGCCAGCCGAGCGTGGCGCATTTGATACGGGCGGGAAAGGCGTGGACGCCGGCGAAGGCGGCGAGGTCGCTGATCTCGTCGGGCGCTTCGCCGGTGGTGACGATTTGCTTGAACGCGGCGTAAAGGGCTTCGGCCTCGGCGGGCGTTTTGCCTTTGACCTGGGTGGTCATGAGGGAGGTGCTGGCTTGGGAAATGGCGCAGCCGGCGCCCTCGAAGCCGATGGCATCGATGCGGTTGTCGTCACCGAGATGCAGATAGACGGTGCAATGGTCGCCACAGGTCGGATTGTCGCCGGTGGCCACGCGGTTGGCGGTGGGCGGCTTGCCGCGATTGCGGGGGCGCTTGTTGTGGTCGAGGATGACCGATTGGTAGAGATCGGTGAGGTCGGACATGAGAAAGATGACCAATGACTAAGGTCCGATGGGCACTGAAGGCAAATCCGCGAGTGTTTTCCCTGAGAGTGGCGGACTGGCGGTTGAGCGAGGTGGTGGAATGGCGCGGAAAATCGCGGACTACACGATGAATGCGGCGCAAGGATCGCTTGGCTTGCCAGACGCCTTCATTTTGGCCAACCACGACGGCGCGCGGTTTACATATCTGGAAACAGGTTAAAAAATGACAAAAAACGCCCCGACCCCTTCTGCCGTCCCCTATATGGAGCATAAAACAAAATCAGCTGCCTGCTGGAACTCAATATCAGCAAGATAATAATGCACATGGCACTATTGGGCCAAGCGCCACTATGCCTGTTCAGGTCTTCCAGAATACATTGAATAGCACGCAATCTCTGTGGAAAAAAGAAGCCGAACCGCCTCCTCAACCAGCACCAGAAAAAAAAGCTGATCCTAAACCGGCATTCCCGCCTAATACGGTATGAATAAAAATTTATACGATAAGCTTAACATTGCCTTTCAGCAGAAGGGGCGTGTTAGGGATATTTTGACTGAAGCTTTGCAGGCTGGAATCCCTCGGGAGCATGCTCTGCTCGTGCTAGAACAAATTTATCGGGAGGCATGTCAGTGTAATAATGAAGCAATCGAAGATGCAGTTGTTGATTGGATAGATGTATTGAAATTTTACTGTAATCCACGTGATTACATATGGATGCCTGAGCAATCTTCTCCTTCCGAAGAGCAATCCTAAGGGGCGGCAATCCGGAGGGGTCGGGGCGGAATGGCACTAAGTTAAGCCAGCGAGGGGGGGCAGCCCGAAGGGGTCGGGGCGTTTTTTGTGGTTTTTTGAATTGAGCAGGGAGGGGACTGACACCAAGGAAACATGCCAAGGCGAGCTTGATCTCACTGGAGCGCTGCACGATGAGTGCGGCGCAAGGATCGCTTGGCTTGCCAGGCGCCTTCATTTGGGCCAACCAACGACGTGCGAGTTACGTGCATATCCGGAAACAGGCTAAAAAATGACAAAAAACGCCCCGACCCCTTTTGCCCTCCCCCAAGGGATTTGCCCACTTACAGGCAAAATTATTTAGGTGAACCCCACAGGCCAACCATAGCAGGCGGAAAGCCCCCCGTGCCAACGGAGGCGTTCGACTGCTGAATTATTGAGTAAGCGCTTGGGGCAGCTTCTCGGCTACGAACGCTTCTAAAGCGAAGTAAAGATCACCTACATCAAACTGAACACCCCAATGGCCAGCCCGCCACATGCCACTTGTCCTTCCCGCCACGAAAGAGAGGGTTTGCTTCCAATCAAGCAACAGAGGCGATCCGAAGGGGTCGGGGCGAGCTCGAGCTCGCAGGAGCGTTGCGCGATGACTGAGCCGAAGGAGGCTGTTGTTATTGGGGTGCTCCTTGCCGGTGCTTATTCCCAATATTCGGCCCAGCTGGAGGCGGTTTCGGTGAGGCGGACGCGTTCTAGGCGGACGGCGGGGTGAATCGGGTAGGCGGGGTCGCGGGGCGGGCAGGCGAGGGCGGCGCGGATTTCCTGAAAAATGAGCCGCGCCATGGCTTCGCTGGTCGGGTCCATCTGCTCGAAGGGCACGATGCGGTCGTCATAGAGGGCGCGCAGGGCGGCGAATTGCGGATCGGCGGTGTTGAGGGCGAGGCTGTGGTCGTAGCGCATCACGGCCGTCTCGATCACGTGCTTGAGGGCCTTGAAATCGCAGACCATGTCGCGGGCGTCGAGCGTATCGGCGGCGAGCACGACTTCCACGGTGCGGCTGTGGCCATGGGGAAACCGGCAGGCGCCGGGATGCTTGGTGAGGAGGTGTCCGCTTTCGACGGTGAAGGTTTTGGCGATGCGAAAAGGCATGGAAACGAGATCGGGCTGTGCGCGATGAGACGGGACTTACACAGCCAAGGCGTGGCGGCGTGCGGTCGCGGCGGGGGCGAAATGGGCGTCGAAGCGCATGGCCACGACGCGGAGGAGCGGGGCGCCAAGCTCGGTGACGCGGAGGCCTTGGGCATCGAGGACCACGATGCCGTCCGCGACGAGGTCGGAGAGCGAGGCGAGTTCGGGGGCGTAGTCGGCAGCGACGTCGATGCCGGTTTCCCGGGCGAGGGCGGCGAAATCGAGCCGGCGTTCGCACATGATGCGCATGACGAGGGTGCGGCGGCATTTGTCTTCGTCGGTCAACGCGAGGCCGCGTTCGACGGGCAGGCGACCGGCGACGAGCGCGCCGCGGTAGGCGTCGAGGGTTTTATGATTCTGGCGGTAGGTATCGGTGGTGGTGGAGATGGCGGAGAGGCCGAAGCTGTAGAGGGAGGCGCCGGCGCGGGTGCTGTAGCCTTGGAAATTGCGCTGAAGACCTCCGGTGTGCCGGGCGCGGGCGAGTTCGTCACCGGGGCGGGCGAAGTGATCGAGACCGATGTCAACGTAGCCGGCGTCGGCGAGGCGGGCGTGGGCGAGAGCGAAGAGCGCGAGTTTTTGCGCGGGTCCGGGAAGCTGGCCGCGATCTTCGAAAATGCGTTGGGCGGGCTTGAGCCAGGGGACGTGCGCGTAGCTGAAGAGGGAGAGGCGCTCGGGGGAAAGGGCGAGCACGTCGTCCAGCGTGCGCGCGAGCGAGTCGGCGGTTTGCAGGGGCAGGCCGTAGATGAGGTCGAGATTGAGGGAGGTGACGCCGATCGCGCGGAGGCGGGCGGCGGCGGAAACGTTGAGCGCGTGTGGTTGAACGCGATGGATGGCGAGCTGGACGGAGGCATCGGTGTCCTGCACGCCGAGCGAGGCGCGATTCAGGCCGAAGCGGGCGAGTGCGGCGACTTGGTCGTCGGCGAGGTGGCGGGGGTCGATTTCCGCGCCGATCTCAGCGTCGGCGGAGACGAGGAAATTTCTCCGGAGCATGGTCCCAAGGCGGTCAATCTGGCCGGCGGTGAGAAAGGTGGGGGTGCCGCCGCCGAGGTGGATTTGCGTGACGGGGCGCGCGGGATCGAGGCGGACGAGGGTGAGCCGGATCTCGCGTTCGAGATCGTCGAGGTAGGCGTCGGCCGCTCCGCGGGCGCGCGTGATGATGGTGTTGCACCCGCAATACCAGCAGAGCGATTCGCAAAACGGCAGGTGAACGTAGAGCGAGAGCGGGCGGACGGCGGTCGCGCCGGAGGCGGGGGTTGGGCGCGTGTTGTCGGCTACGATGGCGGCGAGCGCCGCGGCGGCGTCGAAATCGGCCGTGAATTCCGTGGCGGCGGGATAGGAGGTGTAGCGCGGGCCGGGAATCGCGTATTTGCGAATCAGGTCGAGGTTGAGCGTGCCGGGCGGCGCGGAGGTGCGGATGGAAGGCGAGGCGAGGATCATGGCAAGGCGGTGCGGGCGGGCGCACGGCCATGATCGCAAAAAAGCCGCGCGCCGGCTGCGTGGGCCTTGGCGGGGACTGCGCGGATTTTGCACCGCGCGAACACCCAGCGGGCGGACTCAGACGAGCCGGGCGTGGAAGAAGGCGAGCGTGCGCTGCCAGGAGAGCTCGGCGGCCGCCTTGTCGTAACGCGGCGTGGTGTCGTTGTGGAAGCCGTGGTTTACGCCGGGGTAAATATACACTTCGTAGGCAACCTTGGCCGCCTTGAGCGCGGCTTCATAGGCCGGCCAACCGGCGTTCACGCGCGTGTCGAGGCCGGCGTAGTGGAGCAGCAGCGCGCCTTTGATGTGCGACGCCTCCTCGGCGGAGGGTTGGCCGCCGTAATAGGGGACGGCGGCCTTGACGATGTCGGGCAGGCGCCAAGCCAGGGTGTTGGCGACGCCTCCGCCGAAGCAGAAGCCGACCACGCCCAACGCACCGTTCGACTCGGGATGAACGTGGAGAAAATTCGCGGCGGCAACGAAGTCCTCGATGATTTTGTTGCGGTCGAGTTTCTGCTGCAGCACGCGACCGGCGTCATCATCGCCCGGGTAACCGCCGAGCGGGAAGAGCGCGTCGGGCGCGAAGGCGGTGAAGCCGGCGAGGGCGAGACGGCGGGCGACGTCCTCGATGTAGGGGTTGAGTCCGCGGTTTTCGTGGACGACGAGCACGGCGGGGCGCCGGGCGGCCGGACCGGCGGGGCGGACGAGCAGGCCGCGCCCTTTGCCAGAGCCGGCGGGCGAGGGGAAGGTGACGTACTCGCTGACGACGCGGGGATCATCCTTTGGCACTTGGGCGGCCAAGGCGTAGCTGGGGCTGAGCATGTCGAGCAGCGCGCCGGCGGTGAGGCTGCCGATGGCGAATTTGGCCGCGCGATCGAGAAAAGTGCGGCGGTCGATCTGGCCGTGGGCGTAGTAATCGTACAGGTCGATCAACTCCTGGTCGAAGTCGCGGGCGGTGAGGCGCGGCGCGGGTGCGGCGGCCGGTTGGTCAGGTGTGTTCATGGGAGGGAGGGGATGGGCGATTGTAGCGGCCGGCCGCGGAAACGCAAAAGGGCCGGCATGGGGCTTTCCCAGCGACTGGCGTGCCGATTTGGGTGAGGACGCCGCCAAAGCAAAAAAATCGATCCGAAGAATTTTCCAAGAAACCGCACCGGGCCGTGTCTTAGAGGGTGACGTCATGACTTTTCTTCGTTTCGGCCCCCATGGAATCCACCGTTCAACCGCTCAGCGTCGCTCGGCCCTTGCCTGAAGGGGCGGTCATGGCGTATTCCCGCATTTCCCCGATGAAGCCCAAGGCCCTGACCCTTTCCGCTTTATTCAAGGAAGAGGAGGGACCGTTGTTGCAGTTTGCGCTCGGGCTGGTGCGACGGCGGTCGGTGGCGGAGGATCTGGTGCAGGACGCGTTTCTCCGGCTGCATCCGCTCTGGGCGGAGGTGGAAAACCCGCGCGCCTGGCTCTACCGCTGCATCCGCAATCTCGCGCTCAACCACCTGCGCGACCACCGGCGGGAAACCGGGCTGGAAGACGGCGCGACGCATCCGGCGGACGGCACGCCGCCGGCGGAGACGATGGGACAACAGGAGGCGCTCGGGATGGTGCGAATGTTTCTGGCCGAGCTGCCGGAAGCGGACCGCGCCCTGATCCGCCTGAAATACCACGACGAGTTGAAATACGAGGAGATCAGCCGCCGCACCGGTCTGAACGCCGGCACCGTGGGCTACAAACTGCACCACCTGCTCAAGGGATTGGCCGACGCGCTCAAGAACGCGGGCATCGAGGGCAGCCTAGGTTGAAGGAAGCAACGCCATGAACAACGACGACATTTTTTCGGACACGGATCCTCGCAACAACCTACCCGCGCTTTCGCCTGAACTGGAGGTGCGCGTGGTCGCCTGGGTGCTGGGCGAGGCCTCGGTGGATGAGGCAACGGAGCTGACGCGACTGGCCGCGGAAAATCCCGCGCTGGCGGAATTCAAGCGGCGCATCGAAACGATTCACGGGCTGACGGGCGCGGCGTCACGACCGGTGGCCGATGCGACCTTGCGGCTCTCGGACGAGCGCCGGGCGAAGCTGCTGGCGGTGATCGGTGAGACCTCCGCCGGCCAAGGCGATGGCGGTGCGACGCACGCGCAAGGCGGCGCGAACCCGACGCGCCGCTGGGTGATGGCTTGGAACAAGTGGGCCCTCCCGATGGCCGCGTGTATCACGTTGTGCGCGTTACTCGGGGCGGTGCTGTTTCCGGACATCGGCGGCGCCAAAAGGCCGAAACGCCCTACGCCTTCGATGACTCTGCTGGGGCCGGGACCGTCGGGATCGGTCGGGCAGCCGACGATGATTCGCGAACTGCAGGCTGGCGCCTCGGAAGAGGCCCCCATGGTCACGTTTGCGCCGGCGCCTTTGGCGGCGATCGAGTCACGGCGCGGTCAATTTTTGGCGGCCGATAAACTCGGCGAAGCCGATGGCGCTGTCGCGGCCACGACCATGCCGGTACCGACGGCTGCCCCGGTGCCCGCATCTGCCGTTGGAAGCGGGATCGCTACTTTGACCGGCCATAATACCTACACGGGAGGGACTGGGATCGCCTCGGGTTCCACGGCGATCGCCGCGGCACCGGTCGACGCATTCGCAGCCAAAGATCAAGGCACGGCGCTGGGCGATGCCGCTGACACGATTTCGGCGGGCAGGGCTGCGGCGAAGGCTGCGCCAAAGGCGCCGCGAGCTGTGGCGGGCGTTGATCTTGAAAGCACCAAGTCCGTGACCGTGCTGTCCGGGCTGCGGAGCGAGATCATGATCACCGCCGGCACGCTTCAGAAATTTGAGGAAAGCAACCCTGCCATCACGGGTCCGGTTTCGATTTCCAATACGTCGAAGGATTCCGATGGAAAGGCCCAGAGTCAGCTTTGGGTCAGAGATGTCGGCTCATTGCAGCAGCCGCTGGCGTACAATGAGGAAAAGAGGGCGGCCGGGGAAAAGGACAAAAACCTTGAAGACGCGCCTCTCGCCCACAAGTCCCTCCTGCCGGCCTTCGACGAGTCGTTGCGCACCGAAACCGCCACCAGTCAGCAGGCCGTCTCGACGTTTTCTCTCCATGTGAGCGACGCGTCTTTCCGGATCGCGAAGGCGGCGCTCAGTCGTGGCGAGGCCCCCGAGCCGGCGTCCATCCGTCCCGAAGAATTCTACAACGCCTTCGACTACGGCGATCCTTCCGCCGTGGCGGGCGAACCGGTGGCCTGCCGCATCGAGCAGTCGGCGCATCCGTTCCTGCAACAGCGCAATCTCGTGCGCATCGCGATGAAGGTTCCCGCCACGGGTCGCGGGGCCGGCCAGCCGCTCCGACTCACCGTGTTGCTCGACACGTCGGGCTCGATGGAGCGCGAAGACCGGGCGGCCGTGGTGCGCACCGCATTGACCTCGCTCGTCTCGCTGCTCGGAGTGGACGACCGCATCACGCTGATCGGCTTCGCCCGCCAGCCGCATCTGCTCGCCGACCGTGTGCCGGGCAACCAGGCGGCGGGGCTCGCCGACCTTGTGGCGAAAACGCCCTTTGAGGGAGGTACCAATTTGGAAGAGGCGCTCAAGCTCGCCGGCAACCTCGCCCGTGGCCAGTTCACCGCCTCCGCGCAGAATCGCATCGTGCTGCTCACCGACGGCGCGGCCAATCTCGGCAACGACGATCCCGCGCAACTCGCCGCGATGATCGCCGCATTGCGCCAGCAGGGCATCGCCTTCGATGCGTGCGGCGTGGGCGCCGACGGACTTGACGACACCATTCTCGAGGCGCTGACCCGCAAGGGCGACGGACGCTACACGGTCCTCAACTCGCCCGAGGAGGCCGACGCCGGTTTCGCCCGCAAGCTCGCCGGCGCTTTCCGCCCGGCGGCGGAAAATGTGAAGCTGCAGGTGCGCTTCAATCCCTCCCGCGTCGCCCGCTACCGGTTGATCGGTTTTGAACAGCACCGGCTGAAGACGGAGGATTTTCGGAACGACCGTGTCGACGCCGCCGAACTCGCCGCCGAGGAAGCGGCCGTGGCGCTCTATCAGATCGAGGTCATCCCCGACGGCGAAGGCGAGCTGGGCGAGGTATCCGTGCGTTTCCGCGAAACGGCCACGGGGAATATGGTCGAGCGTTCGTGGACGCTCGCCTACGCGCCGCAGCCGCCCGCCTTCGTCCGCGCCGCACCGTCGATGAAGCTGGCCGGCACCGCGGCGTTTCTGGCCGAGAAGCTGCGCGGCGGCGATCTCGCCGCCCAGATCCGGCTGGATGAACTCGCGCCGGTCGTCAACGCGCTGCGCAGCGACTACGCCCACGACGCCCGCGTGCAGGATCTCGTGACGATGTTTGCACAGACGCGGCGGCTCATGGGCGAGTGAGCGAGCGCCTGACAAATCTCTGACAATTCCCTGACACATTCGGCGCAATTGCCGTTCGTCCGCCCTGTAGGCTCGGGCGCGTCCACCGGCATGTTTCTTCTATGAAAACGATCTTTGGCTCATCTAAAAACACCAATGGCGGTTGTCGGACGAGTAGACGCGGCATCCTGCCGCGTTGGGTGGGCACAGCGAACGCGGCAAGGTGCCGCGTCTCCTTTTATTTGTTGGGCGCGACCTTGATGTCGGCGGCACCGGTGACGACAGCGCTGACGCCGGGTGCGGGTGGCAAGATCGTGGTTGAGGCGACCGGCGTGCCTCCACCGGCCCCCTTGTTTTTCTCGGCGACGGCCGAACAGCAGGTGCTGGTCGGCGCCGCCGAGATCACCAGTGAGGTGAAGCTGGCCGTGCGCGTGCTTCAAGGCAGCGGTGAGGTGCTCACCTTGGGACTGTCGGGTGAGGGTGAAGTTGTCGGGGTGACCGGAACGGGTTTGCGCGACTGGGCGGTGCGGCAGGGAACGGGCGAGTCCGCTGGAAAACGATTTCTCGATCTGCGGCCGACATTGAACGGCGGAGTGGCTCCGCGTTCGTTCGATCTGGTGGTGCGGACGCATCTGCGCAATCCGGCGGTGCCGGGTGCGACGAGCCTGCTGTTGATCACGGCGGGGGATGCGACGGGTTTTTCGTCGCGGGTGCGTTTGCAGCCGGCCGAGACGGTCGAGCTGCGGGTGACCCAGGCGGTCGGCGCGGTCGCGGTCGGCGGGTTGGATTTTATGATGCAGGGCGAGGGACGCCTCGAGGTGACGCTGGCGCATCGCGGGGCGGGGTATCGGGACGTGGAATTGAAGGCGGTGCGGCTCACGGGTGCGGTCAACGAGGCGGCGGGGTGCGTGGATTTCCATTTTCAAGCGGAGGCGCGTGTCGAGGAGGCGGGGGCGCGCCGGCGTCTGCTGTCGGGCGGAGCGGCGCCGAGCGAAGAGGCGTCAGGCGACGGCTGGCACATGGAGCTTGTGAAGGCCGGCAACGGTTCGGCCTACGAATTGGTTTTCGATCGCAAGGGAGTCGTGTCGGTGAAGGTGGCGTTTGCCGCCGCGATCACGGAGGAGGGCGACTGGCGCAGGTTGAATTTTCGCATGCCGGCGGGCGTGGTGGTGCCGGTGATCCTGACCGGCTTGGGCGCGGAAGGTGTGGAGTTTGATCCGACGCAGGCGGTGGCGCCGTTGGCGACGAGCGCGGGTTGGCAGGGCTTCCTGCCGGCCAGCGGCGGCGTGGCGATGGCGTGGAAGCGCACGCGCGACACGGGCGAGGGGATTTTGTTTTTCACGAGTTCGGAGCAAACGGAGGTGCGCGTTGGCGCGGGGCTGCTGCGGCAGTCCTCGCAGCTCGCGTTTCGCATCCTGCAAGGGAAATTGGGCGCAGTCCGCGTGCGCATCGACGGACCGGGCGAGATCGTGGGTGTCGACGGCGCGAACGTCCTCGGCTGGAAGGTGCTGCCATCGGGCGAAGCGCGCGTGCTTGAAGTGAAGCTGAGCCGTCCTTTCGAAGGCGAGGGCTCGCTGGTGGTGCGCAGTCAGGCGGCGCTCGGCGCGTTTCCCGTGCGGGCGGAATCGCTGCGGCTCACGCCCGAGGGCGGGGTGCGGCACGCCGGTTTCGTGCGCGTAGCCAACACCGGCGCGGTGCGGCTCGAAGTGGCGGAGGTCGAGGGCATGATGCAGCTCGCGCCGGAGCAGTTTCCCGGCGCGGCGGCGGAGGAAGGCGCGCGGCAGGTTTTTGTGTACCGCTTTCCGTCGGCGGAGCATGCGTATCGGGTGCTCGCCAGCCAGATTTTGCCGGAGGTCGGCGTGTCGGAGGTCGTGACCTACAGTCTCGCGGAAACGGACCGGGTGATCGAGGCGGACCTGGAGCTCGATGTGCGCGAGGCGCCGTTGCGAGACTGGTCGCTGTCGGTTCCGGCGGACTACGCGGTGGTGGCGGCGCAGGGCGCGGAGGTCGCGGACTACGCGGTGGAAACCGAGGCCAGGGAAGGTTATCGCACGGTGAAGATTGTTTTCGCCCATGCCATCGCCGGGAGGCAGTTGATCAAGTTGCGCCTGGAAAAAAACCAGGCGGCGGGTGCGGGCGAGTGGACGTTGGCGCCGCTGGTTTTCCCGGGCGCCAAGTCGGTGCGCGGCCACGTGGGCGTGGTTTCGGCGCCCGGTTATCGCATCACGCCGTCGGCGTCGCGGCAGCTGGCGGAGGTTCCGCTGAGTTATTTTCCGAAGCAGGCGGCGGGCTTGCAGCAGGCGTGGCGGTTGCGCGACGCGGACTGGTCGGCGGCGCTGAAGATCGAGGCGCTCGGGCAGAGCGTGCAGGCGGATGTCTTCCATCTTTATTCGCTGAAGGAGGGCGTCGTCTACGGGAGCGTGTTGATCAATTATTTCGTGATCGGCTCGCCGGCGGGAGAGTGGCGCATCGAAGTGCCGGCGGCGGCGGGCAACATCGACGTGATCGGCCAGGGCGTGCGGCGCGACTGGCGGCGCGAGGGCAACCAGGTGATCGTGACGCTGCACCAGCCGGTGCTGGGCGCCTCGACGTTGCTGGTGACGTTTGAGGAGCCGATGAGTGCGCGTGGCGGCGTGGTGAATCCGGGCGAGGTGCGTCCGCTGGGCGTGCAGGCCGAGCGCGGCTACCTGCAGGTGGTGAGCCCGCTGCAGGTGAAGCACGAGATTCTCAAGGCCGACGGCGGGCTGCTCAAGCTGGAGCCGTTGGAGTTGCCGGCGGAGTTCCGCCTGCTCACGAGTTCGCCGTCACTGGCGGTCTATCAATACACCGCGCGGCCCTTCACGCTTAACCTCGGCGTGAACTGGTACCAACCGGGCGAGACGGTGGACCAGGTGGTCGATTTCGCGAAGTTGAGCAGCCAGGTGTCGCGCGACGGGCAGGTCGTGACCGAGGCGCGGTTTTTTGTGAAGACACGCGGACGCAAGGCGCTGCGCATGGAGCTGCCGGCCGGCGTGAAACTCTGGGAGTCGCGTGTGGACGGCGAGATCGTCAACGCGCGCGCCGACGGTGGGCAGACGCTCGTGCCGTTGCCGGCCCGTCTCAATCCGAACGAACCGGCCGAGGTCGCGTTGCGGCTCGGGCAGGAGGCGGGCGGATCGGCGTCGGCGGTGACGCTGACCGCACCAAAACTTTTCTCGCCGATGATCATCGGCGAATGGACGCTGCGCGGCGATTCCGAGCGGCTGCTCGTGCCGAAGGGCGGCAACGCCGACCTTACGAAGCCGACGCTCACCGAACGCGGTTTTGAATGGATTGCCAACCGGGCGCGCGCCGGAGTCGCCGGCTTGTTGTTGCTGACGGCGCTGGCGGTGGCGGCCTTGCGGTCGCGTTCGGGACGCTGGCTGCCGTTTGGGTTGCTGGCGGGAGTGATCGCGGTGTGTTTTGCCCTGGCTTTGGCGGGCGAGGCTTTGCTGCAGCGGCGGGTCAACCTGAGAGAACTCAGCTATGCGTCCACGGTGGTGCCGGCGGGCGGAAAGGTGGAGATCACGGTGGCCAACGTCATGGCCTGGCAGCCGATGGTGTCGTGGCCGGGCGTGGCGGCGGGTGTCGCGGGCCTGGTGATGGGCGTGGCGGCGTTTGTGCGCGGCCGTCGTGGCGTGAGCGGACAAAGCCTGATGGCGGTGGCGGGTGCGATGTTGCTCGGGCTCGGCTTGCTCGCACAGCGCGGTGGGGCGGCACCGTTTTTTGCCGTCATTGCCGGGGCGATTTTCCTTTGTCTGATCATTCCGGGCGTGGCCGACGCATGGCGCGCGTGGCGGTCGCGGGGCGATTCCGAACCCGAGGCGGGCACGATTGTTTCGGTATTGATCCTGGCGCTCGTGCTGGGCGTGGTCTTCGGTGGAGCTTCCGAGGCGCGGGCCGACAAGGCGGTCGTGCCGCCGTCCGATCTCTGGGCGCAGGAAGGCGGCAAGACCGCGCAGGCAATGGTGCAGCGCTGGGAGATCAAGGACGGGCGGCTCTTTGCCGAACTGGACCTCACGGTGCGCGGTGCGCCCGGCGACAGTTTTCTGTTGTTGAAGGCGCCGGCGGTGCTCACGGATTTCGCGGGCGATGGCTTGCGCGTCGGCAAGATCGAGCGCAACGGCGGCGCGGCCTACTTCCTGACATCGGACCGGGCGGGCGTGCTCACGGCGAAGGTGAAATTTGAAATGCCCGTGCCGGACTTGGCCAAGGGCCTGACGTTGCCCACGGGGCCGGCCGCGATGCAGCGCGTCACGATCCTGCTCGACCAGGGCGGTTGGGAATTTGCGTCGCCGATGGCGGTGCAGGTGAAACCGACCACCGGGCTGGCCGAGGGGAAAAGCGGGGCGACGCTGGTGCTCGGATCTGCGCGCACGGCGGTGATCAACCTCGTGGCGCAGAGCCGCGACCTGACGGCGGAGGCGACGCAGTTTTATGCCGAGGCGGCCAACCTCTACGTGCCGGGGCCCGGCGTGGTCAACGGCTACGCTCGCGTGACGGTGCGCCCGGTGCAGGGCCGCGTGACGGCGCTCGATTTGGAAGTGCCGGAAGGTTTCACGGTGGGCGAGGTGGGGCGCGGTCCGGTGGGCGCGTGGCGTTTCGATCCGGTGAAGCACCGGCTGCACGTGGCGGTCGAGCCGGCGCAGACGGCGGCGTTCGCCTTCGTTGTGGAAACGCAGCGCGGGGCGGCGGCGCTGCCGTTTGACCTCACGTTGCGTCCGTTGCGCGTGACGGGAGCGGCGGGCGAGGTGGGTATGATCGCGCTGGCTTTCGGCGGCGACGCTCAGCCGGAGGGCGTGAAGCCGGCGGGATTGTCGTCGGTCAACGGCGAGGATTTCGATGCGACCCTGCTGCCGCGCGGACGCGACGGACAGGCGCTCGCGGCGTTGCAGCAGGTTTACCGCTACGGAAGCGATGAGAGCTCGGTGGCGTTGCGGGTGGCGCCGGTCGCGCCCGAGGTGCGGGTGGCAAGCAAGCAGGTGGTGTCGCTCGGCGATGACCGGCTGGTGCTGGCGACCGATTTGAACGTGGCGATCACGCGGGTGGGGTTGTTCAAGCTCAGTTTCAACCTGCCCGAGGGGCTGGAGGTGGAGGCCTTGAGCGGGGCGGCGTTGAGCCACTGGGCCGAGTCGAAGGAGGACGGCCGTCGCGTCATCACGATGCATCTCAACGGGCGGACCATCGGCGACCAAAGTTTTGCGCTGACGCTGGTCGGCCCGGCGCCGGCGGCGCAGGAGGGTTGGACGGTGCCGAAGGTGGTGGTGCGCGAGGCCACGCGGCAAACGGGTGAGTTGCAGCTCGTGCCGGAGAAGGGGCTGCGCCTGCGGGCGATGGAGCGCACGAATGTCTCCCAGCTCGATCCGCGCACGGCGGGCAATGCGCGTCCGGGCGCGCTGGCGTTCCGGTTGTTGCAGGCGGACTGGGTGCTGACGGTCGGCATCGAGGCGCTGGAGCCGTGGGTGACGGTGCAGGCGTTGCAGGAGGTGACCGTGCGCGAAGGGCAGACGCTCACGCGCCTCGGACTGCGTTACCGTGTGGAAAACGCCGCGATCAAACAGGTCCGCGTGCGGCTGCCCGGTCTCAGCGAAGACCAAGTGCGGACCGTGCGGGCGACGGGCACGGCGGTGGGTGATTGTGTGGCGGTGCCGGGCGAGGCCGGCCTGTGGGAAGTCCGCTTCCAGCGCGGCATCGTCGGCGAGACGGATGTGCAGATCGAGTTTCAGGGCCAGGCCGGACGCGAGGCGGGTCACGAGACGGTGGCGACGCCGGTGTTCGTCGGCGCGCGGCAGGTGGCGCAGTTCGTGGCGGTGCGCGGGGGCGGGCGGATGGAGCTGGACGCCACCGAGCTGCCGCACGGCTGGCAGCGCACGGATTGGAGCGCGGTGCCGGCGGTCTTGCTGGACCGGGGCGACCGCAGCGTGCCGGCGTTGAGTTTCCGCGTGGCCGAGCCGGAAAAACCGCTGGTGGTGACGACGCGCCGGCACGAGGTGGCGGATGCGCTGAAGCTGCGCGTGACCAGCGGCGAGTTGACGACGCTTTTCTCGCCGGCGGGGACGTTCCTCACGGCGGCGGAACTCAACGTCGAGGTGGTCGAGAAGAGCACGTTGCGGGTGCGGCTGCCCAAGGGCGCGCGCTTGTTCAACACGCTCGTGAACGGCGAGGGTGTGTCCGCGGTGCGCGAGGACGATGCGTATCTCTTCCATGTGTCTCCCAACACCGCGGCCGATCACACGGCCAAGGTCAGGCTGGTCTATGCGGTGACCGACACGTCGGCAGGCCGCATCGACCTGCTCGGACCGGGGCTGAACGTTCCGCTGGAAAACGTGTCGTGGCGCGTGGTGATGCCGCCCGGCTGTGAACTCGCCGGCTACGCGGGCGGTCTCCGTCTGCGCGAGGAGCGGGTCGTGTCGAGCTTCGGACTGGACGACTACCGTTCGTCGGTGGTCACGCGGCGCGCGGCCGAGGTGAAGCAGGCCAACGACTTCATCGTCGAGGCCAACACCCTCCTCCAGCAAGGGCAGCAGCAGGCGGCGGGCGAGGTTTTAAGCCGCGCCTCGAAGACGAAGGCGCTCGACGAGGCCACCAACGAGGATGCCCGCGTGCAGTTGCGCGCGCTCAAGACGCAGCAGGCGGTGGTGGGCCTCAACACCCGGCGTCAAAAGCTCTACCTGGACAACAACGCCAGCGTGGGCCTGCACAACGTGCAACTGGAGCAGGCGGCCAGCCTGAATCCCTTCTTGCAGGGGAAAACCAACTACAATTCGCAGCAGGTCGACCAGTTGCTCATGGGCAACACGGTCGAAGAAAACGCGGCGCTCAGCGGCATTGCCGGCCGTATCGTGGACCAGCAACTCGCGGCCGAGCCGGCCCCGAGCGCAATCGATGTGACGCTGCCGGAGCACGGGCAGGTGCTCACCTTCACGCGCAGCCTGCAGGTGGACGGAGGTGCGCCGCTGGAGTTGAAACTGGACATCGCCCGTCGCTGGGGAAGCGGTGCGGGTTTCGGCGGCGGCGTCTTGCTGGCCGTGGGCGCCATTGTAGGGCTGGCCCTGCGACGCCGACCAGCCACGGTTTGAAGCGGTGGACCTCAGGTTCGCGGAGTTTGGCTCTCTTCGCGCAAAACGCCCCGGCTGATCCTCAGCCGGGGCGGTGTGGAAACCAACGCGGAGACCTTGCGATCAGACAGTGGTCTGGCGGCGACGGCGGATCGCTGCGATGCTGAGAGTAAGCGCACCGCAGAGGGCGGCGTAGGTGGCAGGCTCGGGGATGGCGGAGACAATAAAGGAACCCGTACCCGTGAAGGCGGAGTCGCCGAAGTAGGTGTTGAGCTGGGAAACCGTGTAGGTGCCGGCGGTCAGGTAGGTGGCGCTGACGGAATTGTAGACATTGCCGAGCGTTTCCGCTCCGGAGAAGCTCAGGTTGATCGTCGATGTGTCGGCGAAGGTAAGGGTGGCTGAGTCCGCGATGGAGGCATTGTTGCCGAAGGTAAGCGCGGCGCCCGCGACCACGGAGACATTGCCCGTGCCGAACGTGCCGGTGGAATTGGTCGCCAAGGTGCCGACATTGACCGTCGTGCCGCCGCTATAGGTGTTCGCGCCGGAGAGGGTGGTCGTGCCGCTCCCGGTGAAAGTCATTCCACCGCTGCTCACTGAACCGGTCGTACCAGTGTAGGTAGTTCCGAACGCGGCCGCGCCGTTTCCTGCAACGGCGGTGCCGCCTACGAGAGTAATCGTCGGAGCACTGGTATAACCGGAACCTGGGCTGGTGATCACGATGCTTGTGACTTTGCCGTTTACTGCATCAAAGACTGCATAGCCGGCTGCGCCGGTGCCGCCGCCACCCGTGAATTTAACCACCGGAGCACCAATAAAACTGTTGTTCGCCGTGGCACTGAAGTTACTGCCGGTCACCCCAAAGGTTGTCGATCCATCAGCCACCGGCGCTTTCAATGCAGACTGCACGGTGACGGCAAAGCCGCCGTTGTCGATGGTACCGCCGCCCGCGTGCACAAAGGTGGAAACGTTGGTTCGGATCAAACCCGTGGCATCGGCTCCGGTAGCCTTCAAGGTGCCGCCGTTGAAGGTCATGGTAGTAGTGGCAGTCGTTCCGTTTGTGTTCACGAAAGAGACATCGAGTTCGCCGCCGGTGCTGGCACCGCTGCCCAGCGTCAAAGTGGCGACGTTAGCGGCAATATTGCCCGAGTTGAGCAATACGCCGCCTGCGCCGCTCAAAGGAGTGAGCGTTAGCTTGCTACCCGCCCCGGTGATATTGATGGACGAATAGCCAGTCGTTGCTCCTGTGCCGGTGTTCACGGTGAGGGTATTCGCATTGGCCCCATTCGCGCTCGTCAGTGTGCCGCCGCCGGTGATGTTCAACGCGGCCGTCCCGGAAATTCCGGTGCCGTTTCCATTCACCTCCAAAGCCGTGCCAGCAGACTGATTAGTGCCCAAAATGGTAACCGTGCCACCGGTGATATCCATCACACCGGCACCAGTATTTCCGTTAACAATACCGAGGCGTGCGGAGATTGAAGTCGTGCCGGAGTTTTGTAGGTAGCCATAAGCTCCAACGGCATTACCCAGAAAGAAGCCCGCTCCGCCACTTACCGCGGCAGTATTGGTCAATGAGCCGGAGTTGAAAATGGCACCGGCGCTGTTGGTGCTGTTACCAATATTGCCGCCGGCGCCTGCCGCACCCGTGAAGGAAAGCGTGCTGCCGGACGCGATGTTAATGACACCTAGGCTGTTCGTTCCATTTCCCACATAGCCGGTGAAGGTGGTTGAGGATGAGCCGAGGGTGGTATTGTTTGAAATGTTTAACGCGGACACCGTCGTCGCACCGGCGGTCAGCGCGCTACCCACCTGAATTTGTCCGGTCAGCGTCTGCGTGTTTCCACCCGAGACGCTCACGGTGCCAAGGTTGACAGTCAGTGCCCCTGTGAAGGTGTTCGCGCCGGAGAGGGTCAGCGTGCCTGAACCAGCCTTTGTGATGCCGCCAGTGCCGCTGATGATCCCGCCAAGGGTGATGTCGCCGCCACCGGCTGTCGTGGTGACCGTGCGAACAGCAGTGCTGCTAATCGCGTTATTGATTGTCTGCAGGTTCGTGCTGCTGTTGGTCAGATTCCCACCCAGAATGAATGCGTTGCCGCCGATGGTGTAAGCGGAGGCAACGGAGTTGAACGTGATGCCGGCAAACGTTGCGCCCGACAGGTCGTTGGTGAGCGCGGTGATAGCCGATGTATCAAAGAATAACGCGTCGCCCGAGGCAGCTGCGTTCGTGGGCGTGGCCACACCCGTCGTGCCTACCGTCCAGTTGGTGCCGCTGAAATTACCATCGGCCGGACCCGGAGTGTTGGTTGACCACGCCTCGTTTGCCGCCTGCAAAGACGGGCCAGTGAGAATGATGCCGAGGGCGAAAAGCGCAGCGGTGAAAGTGCGGCGGAGCTTAATCTGCGAGGACGAGGGGTGCATGGCGGATGAGTTAAGATGGGGTGGTGCCTTTTTTTTGGGCATGGGTCTTAACTAGGAGAAACGGAATCTCTCCTGAAACTCTGCCAACATTCCCTGAGTTTTTTATTGGTCCGGCGACACGGACGGAAGCGGACGTCCGGAAATTTGCCCTTGTCGCCGGGAGTCATTCGTCGGCAACGCCTTCTCGGCTTTCGTAGCGTTAATTCAGCGGCGAAGGTGCCGGCGACACGTTGTCGATCTGGGTCGAGGCCTCGCGCAGCAGGATGCGGGCGTTGATCCAATCGAACCAGAGTTCTTGGTGATCATTGCCTGTACCAAGCGCGGTTGCGAACCGGGCATCGATCAGCTCGCGAACTTGTTTCAACGTGTTCCGGGCTTCGTCCTCTCGGTGCAGGTGATGGCAGGCCATGGCGAAAATCAACCGGCTGGAGGCGAATCGGGCCGCGTTGTAATTGGGATAAGCTTCGCAGCGCTGAACCCAGACGATTGCCTGTCCGTCCCGGCCTTGCCGATATTCAAACAGGGCGATGGCGAACGATCTCCAGGCGAACATATGCGGGTCGCGGGAGTTTTTAGGCCCGGTGCCTTCCAGCGTGGCGGTCGCGACGGCCGCGAGCGGCGCCAGCTTGCGGAGGGTTTTGGCATCGGACGGTATCAAAAGACTGGCCTTGATGGTGTGTTCCGCGACGACGGGATTGGCGCTCAGGGCAAAGCGAGCGATGGCCATTTGACGGAACTGTTCGTAGGAATCCCGATCACCGGCCTCGCAGAGCGCCGCTCCCGCCATGAGGAGTTGGCGCGAAACCTCGTCGGTGTCGGCGGAGTCCACTTGGGTGATAGCGCTGGCCATTTCGGTAAAGCGTTTCGCCGCCGGTTGCCATCTGCCGGCGAAGGCGTGCCACTCTCCGAGCCTGCGGAGGACTGCGGCGGCTTCCAGTGAGGGCGGGGTGAGTTCGAGGGGAAGTTCCGCGATCAGTGCGTCGGCGGCGGCAATGTCGCCGTGGCTGAGGAGGACTGCGGCTTGGGCGAACTTTTCGCGGGCTTCGGCATGCTGCCGCAGGGAAAGTTCTACGGCGCGCGACTGCTCGGCTTCAGCCCGCAGACGAGCTTGTTCCCGGTGCGCTTCACGCTCCCGGTAATAGAGCCGCGTGGAGACGCCAAAGCCTGCCACGAGAGTGGCAACCAAGACGGTGCCGGCGATAAAGAGCTGACGGTTGCGGCGAACCAGTTTTCGGAGGTGATAAAAACGTGAGGGCGGATGGGCGGCGACCGGTTCGTGGTCCTGATGCCGACGGATATCGCGAGCCAAGCCGTTGGCGGTCTCGTAACGGCACTGTCGGTCTTTTTCCAAAGCGCGCAGGACGATCCAATCGAGATCGCCGTGCAGGGCTGAGATCAATGCCCAGGGGCTGACGCCGCGTTGCGCGGCGAGGCGAGCGAGATCCGCCGGGTCGAGTGAGGCAACGTAAGCCGAAGGCGGAGTGGCCGCCGGGCGCTCCCGGATGGCACGGGACAGCTCGTCCGGAGTGGACTGGGCCATTTGCTTGGAAGGAAAGGGCGTGCGGCCGGTCAGCAATTCGTAGAGCAGCACGCCCAAGCCATAGATGTCGCTGCGGGTGTCCACGTCGCGCCCCTCCGGCTCCGCCTGTTCGGGGCTCATGTAGTCGGGCGTGCCGATAAACCGGACGGAAGCCTCGGCGCCTTCGGGCAGAGCTTCCTCGACCGATTTGGAAATACCGAAATCGATCACCTTTGGAACCGGAAGCCCGTCATGAAGCGCGATGAGGATGTTCGAGGGTTTGATGTCCCGGTGAATGATGCCCTTTTGGTGGGCGTGTTGGACCGCGTTGCAGACCTGAACAAACAAATCGAGTCGCCGGTTCACATCGAGCCGGTGCTGGTTGCAGTAGTCGGTGATCTTGGTGCCGCGCACCAGTTCCATGACGAAGTAGGGGCGGCCGGCGGCGGTCGAGCCGGCGTCGAACACGCGGGCGATATTCGGATGATCCATCCACGCCATCGCCTGCTGTTCCCTCTGGAAGCGGGCGATGAGGTTTGGGGTGCCGATGCCCATCCGGATGATCTTGAGGGCAACCTGCCGCTGCACGGGTTCCTGTTGTTCGGCCAGGTAAACCACTCCGCAGCCGCCTTCGCCGAGGCGTTGCACGAGCTTGTAACGGCCGATGTGCACGTTGGTCTCCGCCAGCACTCCGCCATCGTCCCTCGGGGCCGGCCCGCCCGATAGCGTGGATTCGGACTGGTGTTGCGGGCGCAGGGTGAGGAACGCCTCGGCGGATTCTTGCGAGGCGAGCAATTTTTCCAGGCGGACTCGCAGCGGGGTGTCCTCGCCACAGGAGCTATTCAGAAAGGCCTGGCGCTCGTCCGGATTTGTCAGATCCAGGGCGGCTTCAAACAACGCCTTTTCGTGCAGTTTTGCGGGGCTCATGCACTCGGTGGGTTCCCGCTGCTCTCCTCTTGGATGAGTTGATACAGGCAGCCTTTGGCGTAGGCCCACTGTCGCGCCAGCGTGCGTTCGCTCAGGCCCAGCATATGGGCGACCTCCTGGTTGGTGAATCCGCCGAAAAATTTCAGGATGACGAGTTGCGCGCTATCGGGGTCTTCCTCTTCGAGTCGCGCCAGCGCATGGTTCACCAAGAGAATGCGGTCGTCGGGGGCCGCGACGGCGAGGTCCATCTCCTCGATGTTCAGCCGTTCCGGGTGGGAGCCGCGCTTGAGGCTGGCCTTTTGGCGGGACAGATCGACGAGGATGTGGCGCATGGCCTGGGCGGCGGCGCGGAAGAAATGCTCCCGGTTGTTCCAAGTGCGGTCCCCTTGGTTTATCAATCGGAGCCAGGCCTCATGAACCAACGCGGTGGCTTGCAGCGTCTGACTGGTGGAGTTGTGCCCCAGACGCGCCGCCGCGAGATGCCGTAATTCGTCATAAACCAGCGGCAGCAACTCTTCGGCGGCTTGGTTTTCACCGCGCTCTACGGCTTCGAGCAGGAGGGTTATTTCACTCATTGGGGCGGTCGACGGGCGACGAACTGGGGACAGTTTATACCCTGCTCGCCGCAAACGGTCAGGCCGAGGATTTTTTTAACTTTCCTGTCCGCTCATCTCGGTGTTCAGCGCGGTTCGCGCAGACCCCTCCCTATGCCTTGGGGCATGCCCCAAGGCGTCTTCATTTCCGTTATGACCGCAGCGTAGCCGCCGCCAAGAGCGAGGTTAGGGGCGGGCCGGGGTCAACGCTTGGTAGCGGCGGAGGCCTTCGATCTCGGCCTGCGCGCGGGTGCGCAGGTCTCCCGGCGGAAAGGCGGCGACCCATGTGGCGGCTGCGGCGGCGTCGCGCCGGGCCCATTGGTGGAGCACGGAAATGGCGGCTTCGTTTTGCCTCGGTCCGGGAGTGATTTCCTTGGAGACGATTTGGGCGGCGGCGGCGGGATCGGATTGCGAGCGGACATAGGCAACGCGCGCCATCAGCTGGTCGCGCCAGTCGGAGGGCTCCTGCTTGCCCAGCCACTCGTGCGCGGCTTTAAAATCGTGGGAGGCCCATTGTCCGGTCAGGTTTTCGAGCAGGCCGGGTTGGGTTTCCAGCAGATGGTGGTCGAGGGCGAACTCCAGGGCCTCGATGGGGTCGCGCTCGGCCAGGGCAAGGCAGCGGCGTTCGGCCAGCAGGTTTTGATCGGCGCTGGCGGGCGTCGTTGCGGGCGGGGTGTTGGGATGAAGCGGTTGGTTGGACGAAGTGAGGGGGGCGTGGCGGGCGGGCGTGGTGTCGGCAGGCGGGACCGCAGGACGTGGCGCGAGCAACTGCCGCACGGCGAGCATGCTGGCCGCGAGCGCGATGGCGCAAAGCAGAGCGGTGAGTTGTCGAGTGGACACCATGGGGCGGGGTGAAGACAAAAATTCCGCGGCGCCCATTTCCAGGCGCCGCGGAATTGGATATTCAGATTATGCGGTCAGGGCGCAATGGAGATCCGCCACTGTTGGTTGGTGCCAGCGGCCCTTCGGGTTACGGGTGAGGCGGCTCGAGGCGGAGTGCGAGGAGTCCGCCGACACGGCCTTTGTCCGTGCCTTGGAAGCGCACCGTGAGATTTTGTTGCCCGGTGAGCGACTCGGGTGGAAGGGGGTAAGCGACCTCGATCGCTTTGCCCGGCTGGCGGCCTTCGAGGGTTTGCGTGGCGACGACCACGCCGTTGACCACGATGTCGAAGGTGCGGTCGCGGTCGCTTCCCCAGTAGGTGCAGATCAGGGTGGGCTTTGGCGTGGTCGGGAGTGCGAGCACGTAGGAAAAGGCGCCATTCGGGGCGGCATCGCGCCACGTGTAGGTGGAAACGCTTCCGGTTTCGCTCTGCTCCGCCGACAAGTCATGGGCGCGTTCCGAGGCCGCGTCGCCGATGATGACGTGGTCGAGCACGGAGGTGTTTTCTTTGGCCGTGGCGCTGGCCGGAGGCGAGGCCGGTGATGTCGGCGAGGTCTGGGCGGCGGTGTCCGCGAGTTCCCAATACACCGAGTAACGCTCGTGATGCACGGCGTAGAGGGGCTGGAACACGAGGCCGGAGACGGGGCCGGCGTCGTGCGCCTTGAACGTCAGCGTGGCGGCGTCGGCGAGGGTCAACCAATCGGCGGGATGGGCGGACGGGTTGACGATGGCGGGCACTGGCGCGGGCGGGAGTTTGAGGTAGGCGTCTTTATCGGCGAAATCCCGGGGCATGCCGTCGTTGCCCAAGCGGCCGGCGAGGAGCACGGGGCCATAGAAAACGGAAAACATAGAGGGGACGTCCTTGGCGCGTTCGAGGTGGAGCGCGGAGGGAAGTGTGAGGGTGACGACGTCGCCGGTCTGCCAGACGCGTTTCACGGCAAGATAGCTGGACGGCGTGGCGGTCGCGGGTTGCGGGCGACCGTTGAGGGACAGCGCGACGGGGCCGGACAACCAGTCGGGAACGCGCAGGTGCAGCGTGGCCTCGGCGGAACGGGCGGCGCGGACGATGGTCAGGCGAACCGTGTCGGTGAGAGGCGGAAAACCTTCCTGTTTGATCGCGAGCCCCTGGGTGTTCCAGTCGAGCGCGGACGGGATGTAGAGATTTACCCAGAGGTGACCGGGGTGTTGGAAGTAGATGCCTTCGTTGTAGCGGGCGGTGTTTTCGATGCCCGAGCCGACGCAACAGTAGGTGCCGTCGAGATAGGTGCGAAAATCGCCGTGCAGGGGCGTGAAATACGTCATCGCGCCGGTGTCGGGGGCGATGGTGGCGAGGAGGTGGTTATAGAGGGCGCGTTCGAAGTAGTCGGCGTAATCGGCACGGTCCGGCGTGCGTTCGATGAGGCGCGCGGTGAGCTTCAGCATGTTCTGCGTGTTGCAGCTCTCGGCGGAGGTGGGAGGCAGGCGTTTGCCATCGTCGATGGAGGGTCCGGCCTCGACGTCCGGGCCGTCGAACCACTCGTGGTAGGAGTTGCCGCCGATGGCGAAGGAGTGGTGGCGGGTGATGATCGCCCACGCGTTTTCCGCAGCGCGGGCGTCGGTCGCGTCGCCGGTGAGGTTGGCATAGCGGGCGATGCCGGCCAACTGGGCGACATGGGTGTTGGCGTGGAGGGTTTTTAAGCGGTCCTCGTTGGCGGCGAGCGGATCGATCAGCCAGGGGCGGTTAAAGAGAGCGGCGAGTGCGAGCTGCTTTTTGTCGCCGGTGACCGAATACAGCTCGGAGAGCACGTCGGCCATGCCGCCGAATTCGGTCTGCGGGTTGCGGCTGCGATCGGTTCGGAACATGCGCTCGATCTGGTCGGGCGGGAGGGTGAGGAGGCGTTTCTGGAGATAGGCCGACAGCTTCAGGGCCACGTCGAGCGCCTGCTGGTTGCCCAGGTAGTGATGGGCGTCCACGAGACCGGCCATGATCTTGTGGATCGTGTAGTAGGGCACGACCACGCCGCCGGAGTCTTTGGAGGAGCCTTGCTGCCAGTCGAGGGCGACGGACGGGAAGGCGGCGAGATAGCCGTCTTGGTTCAACGCCTGCTGGCACTTGGCGAGCTCGGTGACGATGTAGGTGGCTTTCTTGCGAAAGGATTCGTCGCCGGTGGCGGCGGCCATGCGGGAGGCGGCGGAGAGGTAGTGGCCGGCCATGTGGCCCTTGATGAAGCCGCTATCCCAGCCTCCGTAGCCGGCGGTGACGCCGGCGGGTTGGGGCAGGCCGGCCAGCTTGCGGTAGGGAAAGAGCAGGCGGTCGGGATCGAGTTGGCCGACGTAGCCGGTGCGGTGCAATTCCTGCCGGTCGTAGAAGGGGCTGCCGGGGAGCAGTCGCACGTGGGATGCGTCCACCATCTCGACGGAGCCGGCGGGCGGTTCGGCCTGGGCGGAGGCGGCGAGCGCGAGGAGGAGTGCGATCCTAGAGAGCAAGGACCGAGAGACGCAGGGGGATGCCATAGGGGGTGGGGCTTACCTTGCGGATTGGGTCGCAGTAGGGAGATGGATGTCAAGGGAGCCACCGTCGTAGTG
This sequence comes from Verrucomicrobiota bacterium, assembly GCA_019510185.1. Classification (GTDB taxonomy): domain Bacteria; phylum Verrucomicrobiota; class Verrucomicrobiia; order Opitutales; family Opitutaceae; genus Rariglobus. The sequence goes on from JAEKKV010000016.1 coordinate 226,767, forward strand.
GACGTCCAGGGCGGTTGCCGTTGCGTCGATGCCTGTGCCGGTGCCGGGGGCAACGAGGACGACGTGAAACGTGCGGGTTTTAAGCATGCCGGGGAACTCGCCTTGTCGCGGGCCGATGACGAGGGTGCGGGTGCGATCCTTCCACGTGAACGGGATCGTGGCGTGCCGGCCCTTCTCGTAGCCATAGCCGTCGCCTTCGTCTTCGTAGAGGGTGAAGGTGCCGGCAGCGCCGGGATAGACGCGTAGCTCGATGGGGGCGTCCGGCTTTTCGTTGGTGTATTGGACGCGAGGTCCTATCGGTACGATGCTGCCGGCCTTCACGAAGAGCGGGATCTGCGCAAGCGGCCCCTCAGCTTGGATTGTCTGGCCGCCGTCGGATCGTTTGCCGGTCCAGAAATCGAACCATGTCGCGCCTTTGGGCAGATAAACTTCGCGGGTTTTCGCGACATTGGCGATGGGCGTCGAGTTGGGGCCGAACTGCTGTGGCGTCAGCACCGGCGCGACCATGAAGGCATCGCCGACGAGGAACTGTGTCTTCAGGTCGTGCGTCTTTTCATCCTGCGGAAACGCGAATGCCACGGGACGCAGGAATGACGCGCCGTGCAGGGAAACATCCGCGGCCAGCGAATAAAAGTAAGGCATCAACTGATAGCGCAGGTTAATCGAACCCAGGATCGCGTCGTAAAACGGCGTGCCTGGTTTGCCGAAGCGCCACGGCTCGCGCGGCGTGTCGGTACCGTGACTGCGGAACATCGGCAGGAAGGCGCTGACCTGGAGCCAGCGTGTGTAAAGCTCGCGATAGCCGGAGTCTTCGACGCCTTTGTCAAAATCGCCGTTCCAAAACCACTGCTTCCCGTGTTTCACAAAGAATGCGCCGGTATCGAAGGTGACGTAGGGATTGCCCGACGCGCTGAAGCTCTGCAACGCGACCACCTGCTGGGCCAGCGTGCTCCATTTCGCCGGAATGTCGCCCGTCCAGAGCACCGAGCCGGTGCGCTGGCTGCCGGCGTAGCCGGAGCGGGTGAGGTTCAGCACGCGCCGGTCGGGCGACGACTTGCGCGAGTTTTCGTAGATGCCGGTTGAATCTTCGAACGCGTAAGCGTTGAGGAATTGCGGGTCGATGATCTTGGCGAGGGCGGCGATGTTTTTGCTATCCGCATCAGCGGTGCGCGTCGTGCCACTCCAATCGGCCGTCTCCGGCTCGGTCGAATCGCACCACCACGCATCGATGCCGTGCCGGCCTAGAATCTGCCAGATGGAGTTCCAATAAACCTCGCGGGCCTTGGGATTGAACGCGTCGAAAAAGGTCGTGCCGGCCAGCGTGTAGCCGCCCGCGGCCAGTGCCGTGCCGGCCGTGGATTTCGGGCTCGGATTCGGCCAGATCGAAATCATCACGTGGGCGTTCTGGTCGTGAATCGCTTTCGTCATCGCGGCGATGTCGGGATAGAATTTCGGATCAGGGTCGCCGCCCCACTGGCCGCCGATCCAGTAGTTCCAGTCCTGCACGATGCCATCGAGCGGGATCTGGCGTTGGCGAAACTCCTTCACCGTGTTGATCAGCTCGTCCTGCGATTTGTAGCGCTCCTTGGATTGCACATAGCCGAAGGACCAACGGGGCAGCATCGTCGCGGCACCGGTCAGCTGGCGGTAGCCCGCGATCGCGCCGTTCATGCCCGGACCGGCGATGAAATAGTAGTCGAGGTCCTCGATCACATCGAAGTCCATGGAACCGCCCTGCGGCCCATCCTTGAAGGTCATCGCGGAATACGCATCGAAGAGCAGGCCGTAACCGCGCGTGGAGACCAGCGACGGAATCACAATGCGCAGGTTGTGCTGGTAGAGCCGCTTCGTCTTGCCGCGCAGGTTCAGGTCGGACGTTTCATCGAAGCCGAGCCCGTAGAGCGCCTCGCCGTCGGCAAAGTGGAAATGGACCCCGCCTTTCCAGGCATCGCGGTCCTTTTGCTGAATGTAGCGGTCGGCGACTTCGCGCTCTCCGTCCACCGTTTGCACCTTCCGCACCGAGGCGGGATCGGCGACGGATTTGATGACCTCGGTTCGTTCAAACGAATGCGGCTGTGCAGAATCCTCGGAAAGGAGCAGCTGGCCATTTGAATCGAGGTAGGACACCGCGCCGCTCGCCCGGTCCACGCGAACGGTGAGCTTTGAAGAACTCAACTCGACAAACGCGGACCCGGTGGCGTCCTTGACGGAAATCCGGCCGGGCTTCTCGTTAACGGGAACGCGCATGAGGCTGGGCGTCCGGGAAAAATCCGCGTTCAGCGTGGCACGAATTCGCGCGATGCTGTCCGTGACAAATTCGACCTGCAGCTCGCCACCGCTCAGTTTGAACCGGGCACCCGTGGGTAACGGCTTTACCGCTTCAACCGAAGCGTGAAGCCCTGACGCGAATGCCAACACCAGGAGAGTGCCAAGGACGCGGGTTTTGACGGCGGTCAGGGTTAGCTTGGCCGATTTGTGCATAAGGAAAATATGGCTGAATGCGGTGGGTATTTCTCTGACACACTTTAACGCAGGCTGATCTCCAGCGTGCTCGCGCTCGGGGTGGCAGGTTCACCCGAACCTCACTGCCTTCGATCGGTGACTCAAGGCTCTTCCATTGGCCGTGGCACTTGCCCTCCGCATCAATGGCGGAGTCGCCGAGCGGCGGTCACACTTTGCCAAACCGGCTAGTTGCGGACGGGAGCGAGACGCTCGATCACGTAATGGCCGGCGGGGATGTCATCGAGCGCGAGAGCACCTTGCGATGGCTGGAGCGTGACAGGTTTGTCGTTCACTAAAACGCGTTCGGATGAGGTGGCCGCAGGGCCGGGGAGGATGACTCGTGCTTTCGCGCCCGGAGGCACTTCGATGACGAGCGATTGGCTGTGCGCGTCGGTGCTGAACGTCACCAGAACCGCACCGAGCGGCGTGGGCACTTTCCCGCTTAGCGAGGTCAACATGCCGGGCTGCGGGGCGATGAGAAGACGCGTGTAGCCCGGCTCCAGCGGACGCACGCCGAGGACGAAGCGCGTGAGGATGTTGGCCGGCGCGGCGCCCCACGCATGATTCCACGTGAGGTTGGGCTTTGCTTTCGCGCCCCATGCTTCGAGGGTCATCGTCGAGCCGAGCTCGATCATGTGCCACCAACTGCGCTCGTCGTGCGAAGTCATGAGCCGGAGGGCGGCGTCAGGCCGGCCGGCTTGATAGAGGCCTTCGAGCAAATACTGCGCGCCGTAAACGCTGCACGCCATGCCGCGTGACTGCACGAAATCAGCCACGGTTGGCCGGCGTTCCGGAGGTACCAGTCCGAAGGCGAGCGGGAACATGTTGGCGTGCAGGGAGGCGTGAGCGGAGCCCACACCGTCGGTGTAAACGCCGCGCACCGGATCGAAGAACGCCGTGTTGAAGGTCTGGTAAACGCGGTCCGCTTGCGCGGTGAAGGCGCGGGCGTCGTCCGGTTTTTGCAACGCCAAGGCCAGCCGGGCCATGCAGCGCAGGGCGTGATAATAGAAGGCGTTGGCCACGGTGTTCACCTCGGGTCCGACTTGCTTTTTCTCGCGTTGATCGACGACGCCGTCGTTGTAGCCGTCGCGCTCGGCGGCGGGCCAGTCCACGATGGCCGAGGCGCGCAGCAGGCCGTCGGGGCCGGCTTTGTTCGCGAGGAGTTTTTTCTTCAACGCATCGTAATGATCCGCGGCCATCACCGGGTCGCCGGTCGCCTCGTAGTCGGCGTCGGCCATCATCGGCATGTGCAGGCTCCATTCGGTGGGCCAGGTCGGATGCGCGAGCAGGTGGGTGAACGTGGCGCGCGCCATGCGCGGGTCGAGGTCGCAGGCATAGTGCGAGAGCAGGTTGAGGTAGGCGTCGGCTTCGTAGGGGATGCGTTCGCGCTCGCCGTCGATGTAAATGCCGAAGGCGGTGGTCGCCTTCATGGTGTGTTTGCACAGGGCCCAGACCGCGTTGAGGGTCGGGTCGGAGCACTCGAAGGCCGACGCGTCGTCGGCGAACGGCGCGTGCACGGCAAGTTGGCGAAGGCTGGCTGCCGTGAGCGCTTCGGGCGCGTTTTCGATTTCGGCGTAGCGGAACGGCGTCACCTCGCCGATGGCTGGCGGCGTCTTTACCGACGCGGCACCGAGGTGAAATTTTTTAGAAGGAATCGTGAGCTGGTAAACCCGCTGATCGGCACTCGTGACCAGCTCGATCTCGCGGACGTTCACGCTGCCGGGAGGCTGACGGTCGATTGCGCCGGTGGCGTTGAGTTTTTCGCCGAGACGGACGGTGAGTTTTCCAGCGGGAACGGGCTCGCGAAAAGTGATCTGGAGGTTGCCAAACGCCGCCTGCCCGAAGTCGGCGAAACAGACGTTGCCGCGCGTTTCCAGGCGCACGGGGGCGACGGGCGTGATTTCGAGTGGCACGGGCTCCGCGAAGCAGTTCAGCACGCTGCCGAGGAGAAAGATTAGCAAGCCAAGTGAGGGTCTCGCGGCCATGCGTTCCGGGATGATTTAGGCGGGTTGTTTCAATGACGCCAGTCGCTCGGTGCTCGAGTCGCCGCAGGGGTGGGTGGCATCGGTCCAACGCCACCACGCGTGTCCGTCGCGCAGCACAGTGCATTCGGAGCCGTCGGGTCGGGAGGAAAACGTGAACACGGGATCGATGTTGGCGAAGGGTTGGGCACGGCCGGACACCCGGCAGGCCAGCCAACACTCGCCGGGTTCGTGCGACGCACGCAGCACGGGCATGCTTGCGAGCGACGACAGGAGATGGCTGTTGGCACCGAGATCGACATGGCCCGGTTCGCGGCTGCCGGACAGATTACGGATCTGCGAAAAACCGGCGGGGGTTTGCACGGCGCCTGGCTCAGTGCGCAATGTCGTGCGGTCGGTCCACGGGACGGAAAAGCCGGCTTCCATCGACCACAGGGTGCGGCCGGTGCGGAGGCAATGAACGCGCACGTGACCGGTGGCATCGGCGAGGATCCACGAGTGAACTTTGACATCGGGCCACGGCTGCCAGCGCGAATAGGCCACGCCGTCGCGCACGGTGGCATCGAGGCACAGATCACGGCGGCGGAAGAAGCGGCCGTCGTCGCTCAGAGACAGTTCGCTGTCGAAACCGCCTTCGACTGGTGTCGTCACGCTGGATGGCACGGCAAAACCGAAGCGGGTTGAGTAGGCGGCCTTCGAGTACTTGTGCGGTGCGTTGCGCGGCCAATCGAGGACGGGTTGGCCGGGCGTGATCGCGGTGACGTCGCGCGTGTCCGGATCGGTCGCGAGGATGAGGCCGGCGCCGGGCACGGTGTGGACGGCCGGGCGCGGCGGCAGCGGAGCTTCCTCGGCCTGCCAGAACGGATGCGTCTCGGGCAGCGCGAGCGGCAGCAGCGCCTTCAGCGCCCAATACGGGGAGCCGGGTGAGTTGTAGCTCTCGGCCATGAGGAGATTCGGATAAGTGTAACCGATGCTGAGCAGGCCGGTCTCCGAAAAAATCGGCTGGCGCATCCACCAGCGCAGGTGGCGCAGATAAAGACCTTTGATGACGGGCCAGGGCAGGGCTTCGACATCGGCGAAGGCCAGCGCGCCCCAGAACGCGCCTTGGGCAAAGCGGTAGGCGAGGCTACGGCCGAAGGGCAGTGCGGAACCATCGGCGGCGAAGTAGTGTTGGAAATCCTGCGCGAAGGCCGTGGCGCGTGCGGCCGTCGTGGCGAGCCGGGCGGGATCGCCGGAGAGTTTGGCGTGGATCAGGCCGTAGAATTGAAACGCCATCGGCACGTAGTAGTCGCCGGTGCGTCCGTCGCGCCGATGCGGGGAGTCGGCGCCGTCGCTGTACCAGCCGTAGCCGAGGTGAAAACTTTCGATCTTGGCGAGATCGTCGGCGACTTGCGCGGAGGCGGCGGGACGTCCGCAGCGACTCAGGCCGAGGTTCACCAGCACGCGGAAAAAGCGCCAGTTACTGTCTACGAGTTTGGCGCGGTTAATGCCATTGAGCCAGGTGACGAGCCGGTCGCGCACGTCGGGCGGGAGCGGCTCCCAGACTTGCGCGGGGGCGAGCGCGAGGGCGAAGCCGAAGGCGGCCATCTCGACGCTACGTTGATCGTAATCACCCGGCGCGCCCCAGTATTCGGGGTGCGCGGGATCGGTGCCGGCGGCGATGCCCTGCCGCCACAGCTCCCAGTGGTCGAACGCGCCCCCGCCGGCCGCGAGCGGCACGAGTCCCCAGAGCGGGCGAGCAAAACCTTCGAGCCAGCCGGCGCGTTCGCCGAAGTGGGCGACGGTAGCGCCGAGTTTTACCTGTGCTCGACCGGGCGAGAAGTGCGGCAGGATCGGCGTGGTGAGGTCGCGCGCGAGGCGCTGGACGTCGTCGCGGGTGCGCAGGGGATTGGCGGCGAAGGGCAGGAGGCTCATGCGGACGGTTTAGCGGTTGAACCCTTGGGCTTCGGCCAGATCGACCGTGAGGGCGCCCGAGTTGACGACGAGGCGGAGTGCGTGGCGGCCCGGTTTCAGGCCGTAAGCGCTGAACAGTGCGGTTCGGTTTTGGGTCACCGGTGAAGCGGTATCGATCGTGGCTTGGAGAACATCATCGATATACACGTCGGCTTTGCCGCCCGTCTTGTTCTTCACGCCGACAAGGCTCACTTGGGGGCCGCTGAATGAAAACTCCAAAGTCGCCCCGGCCTTCTCGGCGATGCTGCGGGTTCTCTTGAAGTCGGTTTGGCTGGCGGTGACGCCGCCGACATGTTTCCAGCCTTCTTTGGAATACGAGAAAACCTCGTGGTCTCCGTCGTCTCGCTGCTCCACAAAGGCCGGGGTGGCGGGGTCGATCGCCTCGATGCGGAGGTTTTTAAACAGGATGTTCGGCCACGCGTTTTTGTTGGTGGTATCGGTCGCCAGCGCGATGTTTCCGGAGGCGAACGTGTCGTCGGTGACCGTCGCCAGCTTCGCGTCGTCGATCAAGCCCGCGATGGCCTGGCCGTTGACGACGATTTTGAGATGATGCCAGCGGCTGTTATCATAGCCGGCGAGCGTGCCGGAAGACAGGACCGTGACGGTGGCGCCGGTGGATTTTTTCAGGGCCCAGCGGCCCGCGCCGTCCAGCCAGAGCGAATAGCCCTCGGGCTGCGTGCGGGCGGCGGCCATCGGGTTGATCTGACTGAGCCGCGCGGCCACTCCCGCGGATGCAGAGGCGTCGGGGATTTTGGCGTCGGTGCCCACCGTGTAGTTGGCGAACTCCAGTCCGCCCATGACCGTGAACGGCGGCTGGCTGTTTCCCTGCCCCCAATCACGCGGCAAGGTCGTGATCACCTGTTTCAACACCCGGCCGCCTGAGCGGTCGTCAACGATTTCGAACGCTCCGTTCTGGTCGTGAAAATACCTCGGCTGATCGCCGGCCGCATAGCCGGCGGAAAAGTCATCGGTGTAGGGCAATGCGAGAAGTTTGGGTGCGGGAATGGCGCGGGCGGGTTGGCCTTTTTGCTGACCGTCCGTGGTGGTCAGCGAGTAAACGGATCGGGCGGGCACCGTGACGTTGAATGTGCGTTGCTGCGGGGTGATGGAGGACTTCCGCACAAATTGCGCCTGCTCGTCAGTGGTCCAAACGTGGAGCGCGGCGTCCGCTACATTCGCGATGTTAAAGGTGTAGGCCATGTCGTGGGAGCCGCCGTTGACGATCACGATGCTGTAAGCGCCGGAGCGCGGGTCTTTGAACGTGACGTAGGCGTTGTCGCGATCCATGACGCCGGAGCCGGTGTCCAAGATCCGCCAGCCGACATCGGCGAACTGCGTGAACTGTGCGGTGAGCCAGAGGTCCGGATGAACCTCGTAGCGGCCGGACCAAGGCGTATTTGCGGTCAAGATACCTTTGCGCTGATACCGGATGTTTTCATACACGCAGTCCAATGCCGGCTGGAAGAGCCACATGGATTGTTTGCCCACAGACAGGGCGGTGGCGATGCGCCGCGCCACCCAGATGCCTCGGGTCCAATCCATCATGCCGGTGTCGCTTTCAGCATTGAAAAGAGGCAGGCCGGAGCTTTTCGCGGCGGCGGTGCTGGTGTCGGTGTAGTGCGCGGACAAGGCGAAAATGGCGGCCTTTAGCGCCGGGTCCTCGTTCACCGCCGGTGCGGCGCTCCACTGCTTTTTGATGTCATCCGCGATGATGATCTTTGACGTGTAACCTCCGGCATCGAGGGCGGGCTTGAAGGTGTTCTTGATGAAGGACCCCAGCGGCGCCGTGTAGTCGTCTTCATTGATGCCGGGGCCGATGAAGTCCACGGGAGTTCCGTTGGCCGACATCAGATCCAGAAACGAGGTCAGATACTTACACTTGGCTGCATCGTCCTTCACCCAGGCGGGAGTCGCCCAGCGCAATGCCGCGAATTGCATGCCGGGGTTTCTGGCCTTGGCTTGGCGGGCGATCCAGAAATTGACCCCACGCGCGCTGGGCGTGTCGGACGGATTCCGCCAGTGGGAGGGTTCGGTGCCGCTGGACGAATTGCTGTCCGCTCCGATCTCATTTTTAACCAGCTGCAAACTGGCTCCGAATTTAGGCTTAAACAAAAGATCGAGGATGTCGCTTTGCTGGTCGGCGGGATAATCCTGGAGCAGCTTCGACGTGCCGCTGGAATTCACCAGGCCGATGCCGTAGAAGGCGCGGGAGGGGCCGTTGCCGTCCACATTTACAACCGTGGGCGCTCCCATGGCCTGCGCGAGGAGGAGCGTCGGCAGGAGCAGCCGCGTCGCGAGGCGCGTAATCGCGGCAAACGCGTAGGTTTTCTCAGTGTGTTTCAAAGGAACGAAAGGTGCGAGCGGTGCGCGATCGGTTATGGCCCGTGGTGTCTGGCTGAAATCAAAGAGGCTGTTTTGCGGGCAAGCCGAGGTCGCCGGTGGGGGTTTGGACGCGGCGGCGGGCGAGGGCGTCTTTCACCTGATAGGCGCGCTGCTCGTTCAAGGTATAACGATGCAGAAGGAAGAGCGCGACGACCGCTCCGATGGCGGGCAGGGCGAAGTAGGTGTATTTCATCAACTCAAGCGTGCGTGGGGACTGCACGCCGCCGCTGGACATCGCGTTGAAACCGATCACGCCGAGGAGTAAGCCGGAGAGGAGCGCACCGAGGGAGTTGCCCGCTTTTTCGAACCAGGAGAGCAGGGCGCCGAAGACGGCTTCACGGCGGAGGCCGGTGGCGAGTTCGTCCTCATCGGCGAGGTCGGCGATCATCGCGGTGGGGATGAGGGTGAAGCCGGCGTTGGCGACGCCATTGAAGCCGAGGACGATGATCTGCCACCACGGCTGGCCGGGGATGTAGAGGAACAGCTTGGTGATGCAGCCCACGATGAGCAGGCCGGCAGCGGCTTGAAGGGCGGTTTTTTTACCGATCTTGCGCACGAGCCAAGGGAAGAAAAACAACGAGGCGGTGAGCGCGCAGATGTGGTAGGCGGAGCCGACGAAACGGAGGGCGCCATAGCCGGCGGCCTTGTCACCGCCGAACACGTAGTAAACGTTCATGTAAACGCTGAGGATGCCGACGACGCTGTAGGTGAAACAAAAGATGAAGCGCGACGTGAGCACCGTCATGAATTGACGGTTGTGCCAGACCGCGCGGAGGCTGGAGACGAGCGGGATGCTTTTTTGGTGGGAGACACGGTGGTAGTTACGCTCGCGGCAGAGCCAGACGGGGACCAACCCGGCGAGGACGAAGAAGACCATGCAGCCGCCGGCGACCCAGCGCAGGCCGTTGATCGGATCGGGCTGGCCGGTGACGGGGTCGTTGAAGATTTCGCGGTAGGTGAGCCACGGGAGCCATTGGCTGCCGATCTGGACGAGGAAGCCGAAGGCCATGGCGACACCGACGATGCGGCTGCGCTCATGGTAATCGTCGGTCGCCTCCAGGATGAGGCCGTTGAGCGGAATGGCGAAGAGCGTGTGGAAGGAGTAGAAGACCAATGACACCAGCAGCAGGTGCCAGAAGAGCGCCATTTCGGAGGAGCCTCGCGGGAACCACCAGAGCAGGCCGAAGCAGAGGGCGAGTGGCACGATGGCGGCGGCCAACAGCGGAATGCGGCGGCCCCAGCGGGAGCGGAAGTTGTCGGAGAATTGTCCGAGCACCGGGTCGATCATCGCATCGAAAAAACGCTTGATGAAATCGATCAGGCTGAGGAGCGCGGGGTTCATCCCGAGCTGCATGTTGTAGACCGGATTGACCAACACATACTGCGAACCATGGGTGCCCTCGGCGACCATGCGGCCGAGACCCAGGCCGATTTTTTCGCGGGTGGAAACGCGGTCTTGGGCGGCGGTCTGGTGGTGCGGCGGCGACGGCGGGGCTGGGGTGGTGACAGTGGTGGGCAAGGGAGGAAAGCGTTACACGGTCAGGAGGGATTGGTCAGTGGGATGGTGAGGACGAAGAGGGCAGATCCGCTTTATCTGAAGGGCGAGTCTCGTGGATCAGGCTCCGCGGATAAACCTCAAAAGCGCGCCAAAAGTGTGTTGGGCGCGCGCTTGACGATTGTGACGGTGCTTAATCGACCGCGCGGCTTTACGGTTCAGGCTGTTGCTTCGCGACGGCGACGGGCGACGGCGGCGACGGTGAAGAGGGCGAGGGAAGCGGCAATCCCGTAGCCGGCAGGCTCGGGGATGGCGGAGACGACGGAGAGGACGCCGGTGGCTTCGCTGAATTGGAAAACGCCGTCGGTTGAGGTCCAGACGTTGTTGGTCTCGGTGAAACCATTTACGGCAAAGGTCCCGCTGAACGACTTGGTGAGTCCCGAGCCAACGATGGTCCAAGAGTTGCCGAGGGTGGTGTCGGCTCCGGTCAGATCGAAGTTGAACGTGCCGTTGAACGTGGCGGTACCGGCTCCGCTGCCCGAGGTCTTGACCGCGTTGTTCACGAGGTTGGCTCCGATGGAAAAGCTCATGCTGCCACCGCTGGCCAACGTGAACTTGGAATTCGCCGTGTTGAAAATCAGGCTGCCGGTGGACGTGTTGGCGCCCGAGAACGTAAGCTGGAGCCCCGGATCCGCCACCGTGAGGTTTCCGGCGCCGCTGATGCCGGACTGGATGTTCCATGCCTCTTGCATGGTAAGGAGGCCGCCGTTGGACGTGATGGTGATCGCGCCGAGCAGGTTGATGGTATCCGAGCTTCCGTTACCATCGCGGATCGAGCCCCCGTCGATGATCAGGTTGTTGATCGTGATATTCGAAGTGCCGTTGCTTTTGACGATGAGCCCGCCGGTGGTGCCATTCGTGTTGTTGACCGTCAGCGAGTCGCCGCCAAACGTGCCGGTGTAACCGCTGCTTGCCGGGGTGCGTAGCAGGAAGTTGCTGGTGAAGTAGGTATTGCCGGCACCGGGGGCGGTCGAGTTGTCCCAATGACCCGCGGCATTGAACGAGGTTGTGCTGGCTGCGTCGGACGCATTGAGGGTGACGACCGTGGCGCGGGACGGCAGGGTGCTGGCCAGCGCGAGCGTCAGCAGCGAGAGAGTGCTAAATCGAGTTCCGGATGGGATGATCATGGTGGGGCGTGTGTGGCGTGGCCCTGAACCCAAATCACGGGAGGCCTTGGTCCCATTGCGTAGTCGGCGCTCGGGTTGTCCATTGCGGCGGCACTTTATGCGTTAAAGTTGGGGATTGCGGAGGGCGGGCTTTCGCGATGAATCAGCGATGGGAGCAACTTGATCCGCGTACGTGAACGACGCCCTCGAGCATACAACTTGGCTCCCTTTGCCATGGCGCCTTTTTCATCCGACAACCCCTCCGGCCGACCGGTCCGGCTCTGTGATATCGCGGAGCGGTTAAACGTCTCGACGATGACAGTGTCGCTGGCGATGCGTGCGCATCCGAGCATCTCCAAGATGCGGATCGAGCAGGTGAGGCAGATGGCGGAGACGATGGGTTACCGGCCGAATGCGATGGCGTCGGCGTTGGCTCATCGCAAGTGGACCCATGCCCACCGCCCCGTGGCTGCGACGCTGGCTTGGCTTAACCACTGGGAAAATCCGGGCAACCTGCGAAACCAAGAGGTGTTCAACCTAGTGTGGCGTGGGGCGTCAGCGGCCGCACGCGCCCTAGGTTATCACTTGGAGGAGTTTATCTGGGGCGGCGAGATGACCGGCGAGCGTCTGGAGAAGATTCTGCTCGCGCGGAATATCCAAGGTATCGTGGTGCCGCCGCATCCGCGTCCGCCGGACTGGGCGGGGTGGGATTTTGACAAGTTTTCTGTCGTCCGCATCGGACACTCGGTGAACAACCTGCCGGTCGATTTGATTTCCACCGACCAGGTTCGTAGCGGGATCGAGGGGTTCACGCGGATATGGGAACGGGGCTACCGGCGCATCGGTCTGGTGACCAGCGATTGGGCGGAGCGAAACACGTTGTTCCGTGCGGGCTACCTGCTGGCGCGCAGTCAGGCGGATAAAGGGGGGCCGATTTCGATGCTGAACCTGCGAGACTCGGCGGCGGAGAGTTTCGCCGATGACGTGAAGGCGTTGGGCGAGTGGATGGCGGAGGCGGCACCCGACGCGATCCTCACCGACGTGCGGACGTTGCGAGACATGCTGGTTGTCTGCAGGTATCCCGTGCCGGACACCGTAGGAGTAGCCATGCTCGGGGCGACTGAGGGCGTCGAGGCCGGGATTTTCCAGAATTCGGAAGAGGTTGGGCGCATGTCAGTCGATACCTTGATCACGCTTATTCAACGGGGCGTCCGCGGCATTCCGGCCGCACACCGGGTGCACCTGGCCACGCCCTCGTGGATAGACGGGCCGTCGTTGCCCGTGCGCACACTTTGAGCAAGTTGGGAACAGCGTGAAGGCTCGACGCGGGTTACAGTGCCTTAACTGCTCCTCAGAGGAGAAAATGGCGGAGAGGGAGGGATTCGAACCCTCGGTAGGTTGCCCTACACACGCTTTCCAAGCGAGCGCATTCGACCACTCTGCCACCTCTCCGTGAAGTGCTCGTCCGGCCACCTTGCGATGACGCGTCCGTCGGGCGAAGGGGCCTAAGAAGAGGTGTTGTCCGGTATCGGTCAATGGTGAAAATCTGATGTTTGGCCTCACACCTGCTCATACTCATGCAGATTCTCTAAAAGCGCTTGCGCGACCTCGTCGCACTGCTACGGTGCGACGTTTTACGACTTTAACTGATCACTTTTACAACCATGGTTTCCGCTAACACCGAGCTGGCTTACAATACAAAGATCGAGGGGGATATCGTTGTCACCAAAGCGGATGCCGTGATCAACTGGTTGCGCAGCAGCTCCGTGTGGCCGATGCCGATGGGTCTCGCTTGCTGCGCCATCGAATTGATGGGCGTCGCCGCTTCCCGTTTCGACATCGCCCGTTTTGGCGCCGAAGTGTTTCGTTTTTCGCCCCGCCAGGCCGACTGCATGATCGTCGCCGGGACCGTCACCTACAAAATGGCCCCGCATGTCCGCCGCATCTACGACCAGATGGCGGAACCGAAGTGGGTCATCGCCATGGGCGCCTGCGCCAGTTCCGGCGGCATGTACCGCAGCTACGCGACCCTTCAGGGTGTGGACCAGATTGTGCCGGTGGACGTTTACATTAGCGGCTGTCCTCCCCGTCCCGAGGCGCTGCTCGACGCCCTTATCAAACTTCAATCCAAGATCGGCCGCGAGCGTTCCGCCAAGACGCTGCTTGCCTCCGCCTAACCTTTCGTCCCCCGCCGATCCTTTTCCATGACCGCGCCCGCCGACGTCACCGCCGCCCTTCAGTCCCAGTTTCCGCAAGTCACCCCGCGCTCCAGCGGTGACCATCCCGCCGTCAACGTGCCTCCTTCCGAGGTCGTCGCGGTCCTGAAATACCTCCGCGACACGTGCGCTTACGACATGCTTGTCGATGTCACGGCGGTCGACTGGGGGGTCGAGGCCTCCCCGCGTTTCACGGTTGTCTGGCACCTGCTCTCGACCACGCACCACGGCTACGTGCGCGTGGCGGCGGATTGCGCCAGCGACGCCGCTCCTTCCGTGCCCAGCGTTTCGGATCTCTGGCCCGCGGCCAACTGGCATGAGCGTGAGACGTTCGACCTTTTGGGCGTCACCTTCGAGAATCATCCCGATCCGCGCCGCATCCTTATGTGGGATGGTTATCCTTATCATCCCCTGCGCAAAGATTTCCCGCTGGCCGGCATCGAGGTGCCGTTGCCCGACATCGAGGTGGCCGACCTGACCGGCGCCTCCGTCAAGCCGGCACCCATGATGGGCGGACCGTTTGTCGCCTCCTCCGGCGAGATGAACCTCACCGACGCCGAGCCGCGCGCCAAGGATGAGAGCTGGACCGAGCGCCGCGAAAAACCCGTGTCCGAATAACCGTCGCCCTTAGCCCAATTTCCCGATGGCCACTGAATTTGCCTTTCCCGACAGCGCCTCCAAGACGGACGCCGCCTCGCAGGAGTTCCAGACCGAGAAGATGTCGCTCGCGATGGGTCCTTCCCATCCGTCCACGCACGGCGTGCTTCGCCTCCAGCTCGAACTCGACGGCGAGATCGTGACCTCTTGCGACCCCGTCCTCGGTTATCTGCATCGCGGCGACGAGAAGATCGCCGAGAACATGACCTACAACCAGTTCGTGCCATACACGGACCGGTTGGACTACCTCGCGCCTCTCGCCAGCAACGTCGCCTACGCCATCGCGGTTGAAAAACTCGCGAAGCTCGAGGTGCCCGCCCGCTGCCAGGCGATCCGCGTGATCGTCAGCGAGCTCGCCCGCATTTCCGCCCACCTTCTCGGCCTCGGCGCCTACGGCATCGACGTCGGCGCGTGGTCGGTTTTCCTCTACGCCTTTGAGGAGCGTGAGAAGCTCTACAAGCTTTTCGAGGAGCTCACCGGCGCCCGCTTCACCACCAGCTACACCCGCATCGGCGGCGTCGCCCGCGACGTGCCCGAGGGCTGGACCGGCCGCGTGGAAGGATTCTGCGAACAGTTCCTTCCCATCTTGGAGGAAATTCTCGCTCTCCTCACCCGGAACAAGATTTTCCAGGACCGCACCGTCGGCGTGGGCATCATTTCCAAGGAAGACGCGATTGCCTACGGTCTCACCGGTCCGAATCTCCGCGGCTCCGGCGTCGGTCTCGACCTGCGCAAGGACAAGCCGTACTCCGGCTACGAGCAGTACGAGTTCGACGTGCCGGTCGGCGCGAAGGGCGACTGTTACGACCGCTATCTCTGCCGCGGCGAGGAGATGCGCCAGTCCGTCCGTATCATCCGCCAGGCGATCAAGAAATTCCCCGCCGGAGCCTGGTACGCCGAGGACGCGAAGAAAATCTTCGCCCCCCAGAAGGCCAAGGTCCTCACCTCCATGGAGGAGTTGATCAACAACTTCATGATCGTGACCGAAGGTCCGCAGATGGCGGCCGGCGAAGTTTACTTCGAGGGCGAAAACCCCAAGGGCGCGCTCGGCTTCTACATCGTGAGCAAGGGCGGCGGCGTGCCCTGGCGCATGAAGATCCGCAGCCCCTCGTTCTGTAACCTCTCCATCCTTCCCAAGGTGTGCCAGGGCAACCTGGTCTCCGACGTCGTCTCGATCCTCGGCTCGCTCGACTTCGTCATGGGCGAGTGCGACCGCTAACCGAATCCCTTTTCCGTCTCGATGAATCTCAAGCCCGAAACCCTCAAGCGTATCGACGAAGTCATCACGCATTATCCGGTGAAGCGCAGCGCCACGCTGCCGCTCCTGCATCTCATCCAGGAGGACGCCGGCTACATCTCCGAAGAGGCCGTCGAGTGGGTCGCCAAGAAACTCGAGCTCGAGCCCATCAACGTGCTCGAAGTCGTGACGTTCTACCCGATGTTCAAGCGCAAGCCGATCGGCCGCCGCCACATCAAGGTCTGCCGCACGCTCTCCTGCGCCCTCGTCGGCGGCTACAAGACCTGCGAGACTTTCGAGAAGGAATTCCACACCCACGCCGGCCCCGGTGAAGTCTCGCCCGACGGCGAGGTGACGGTCGAGTTCGTCGAGTGTCTCGCCTCCTGCGGCACCGCCCCGGTGGTGCTCATCGACGAGACGCTGCACGAGAAGGTCGACTGCGCGAAAGCCAAGCAGCTCTCCGACCGGATCAAGGCCGAGGCCGCCGCCCGGAAATCGTAATCATCAATCCGCCAACGCAACTTTCCGCGCCCATGTCCGCTCCCGCCCAACGCCGCATCATTTTCCAGCACATCGACGAGCCCGGCTACACCAACGACATCGCCTGCTATCTCAAGCACGGCGGCTACGAGGTGTTGAAGAAGGCCGTCACGCGCAAGCCCGAGGAACTCATCGACGAGGTCAAGAAGTCCGGCCTGCGCGGCCGTGGCGGCGCAGGCTTCCCCTGCGGCGTCAAGTGGGGCCTCGTTGACCGCAAGAGCGGCAAGCCCATCTACCTCATCGTCAATGCCGACGAGTCCGAGCCGGGCACCTTCAAGGACCGCTACATCATGTACCAGGATCCGCATCAGCTGATCGAGGGCACGATGATCTCCTGCTTCGCGAACAACGTTAAGCAGGCCTATATCTATATCCGCGGCGAGATGGCCGAGGGCGCCCGCATTCTTGAAAAGGCCATCGCCGAGGCCCGTGCCGCCAATTTCGTCGGCCCCAACGTTCTCGGCACCGGTTATTCCTGCGAGATCTACGTCCATCGCGGCGCCGGCGCCTATATCTGCGGCGAAGAGACCGGCCTGATCGAATCCCTCGAGGGCAAGCGCGCCAATCCGCGCATCAAGCCCCCGTATTTCCCCGCGGTTCTCGGCCTTTATCAGTGCCCGACGATCGTGAACAACGTCGAGACGCTCTGCCATGTGAAGTACATCGTCGAGCACGGCGGCGAGGCGTACACGAAGGTCGGCACGCCCAACAACACCGGCACGCGCATTTTCTGCGTCTCCGGCCACGTGCAGCGCCCCGGCTATTATGAGTTCGAGGCCGGCAAGATCACCATGGGCCAGCTCCTTTACGACGTCTGCGGCGGCCCGTTGCCCGGACGCACCTTCAAGGCCGTCATCCCCGGCGGCTCGTCTGCCAAGGTCATGAAATTCGGCGAACGCTACAAGGGGAAGCGCAAGATCGGCGCGGACATGGTCGACTACGACTGGGGCGTCGAGGACGTTCCGATGGACTTCGACTGTCTCGCGATGGTCGGCACGATGGGCGGCTCCGGCGGCGTCATCGTCATGGACGACACCGTCAACATGGTCGAGGCCCTCGCCAACATCAACGCCTTCTACTCCCACGAGTCCTGCGGTCAGTGCACGCCCTGCCGCGAAGGCTCCCTGTGGATGAAGAAGATCACCACCCGCATGGTTCACGGCGAAGCCCGCCCCGAGGACGCCGCCCTGCTCAAGAGCGTGGCCGACCAGATTCCCGGACGCACCATCTGCGCCTTCGGCGAAGCCTGCTCCTGGCCGACCCAGAGCTTCATCGCCAAGTTCGGCGACGAGTTCAAAACCTACCACGAGACCAAGAAAACCGTGGTCGAAAAGACCCGCGAGCTCGTCTGACGCCGCCGCACCGCCGCCTCGCAATTCGTAAATCTTAAATCGTAATCGCCGTGATCCAGCCCGCCAAACCCGACCTCGTCACCGTCAACATCGACGGCAAGGAGATCGCCGTGCCGAAAGGCACCAACGTCATCGAAGCTGCCCGCCTCGTGAACGTCGACGTGCCCCATTATTGTTACCACCCCAAGCTCGCGGTGGTCGGCAACTGCCGCATGTGCCTTATCGAAATGGGCATGCCCGCCGTCGATCCCGCCACCAAGGCGCCCGTCATCGACCCGGCCACCGGCAAGCAGAAGATCAACTGGATTCCCCGCCCCCAGATCGGTTGCGGCACCAACGTTTCCCCCGGTCTCCACATCAAGACCACCTCGGCGATGGTGAAGGAAGCCCGCGAGGGCGTGATGGAGTTTCTCCTCATTAATCACCCGCTTGATTGCCCGATCTGCGACCAGGCCGGCGAGTGCAAGCTCCAGGAACAGGCCACCTCCTACGGCCGCGGCTATTCGCGCTTCGTCGAGCAAAAGAACGTGAAGCCCAAGCGCACCCAGCTCGGGCCCCGCGTCACCCTCGATGACGAGCGCTGCGTGCTCTGTTCGCGCTGCATCCGTTTCTCCAAGGACATCGCCGGCGAGGACGTCCTCGGCTTCGTCGATCGCGGCAGCTATTCGACGCTCACCTGCCATCCGAACCGCAAGCTCGACCACAATTACTCGCTCAACACCGTGGACATCTGTCCGGTGGGCGCGCTCACCTCGACGGATTTCCGCTTCAAGATGCGCGTCTGGTTTCTCAAACAGACCAACACCATCGACACCGAGTCCTCCGTCGGCGTGAACTCCGTCGCCTGGTCCCGCGAGGGCGCGCTCTACCGCATCACCCCGCGCCGCAACGACGAGGTCAACGATACCTGGATGGCCGATTCCGGACGCCTCCTCTACAAACAGGTCGCCGCCGAGGACCGCCTCAAGTCGGCCGAGTCCCTTGACGCGCTCGTCGCCAAGGCGGCGGAACTTTTCAAAACCTCCGCCGGCTCCATCGCTCTCGTCGGCTCCGGCCGCAGCTCCGTCGAGGAGCAGTTCCTGACGAAGAAGCTCGCCACCGCGCTCAAGGCTTCCGTCGCGCTTGTCAGCCGCACCGCCGCGGGCGACAAACTCCTGATCTCCGCCGACCGCAACCCGAACGTTCGCGGTGCACTCGTTACCGGCCTCATTTCCGCGCTGCCCTCCGCCCGGCTTGCGCAACTCGCGGCCGACATTGACGCCGGTAAGATCAAGACCGTCGTTTCCGTCGGCGAAGACCTCATTGCCGCCGGCCTTACTGCCGCGCAGCTCGCCAAGGTTTCCGTTGTCTATCTTGGCACGCACGCCAATCCCACCAGCATCGCCTCCAAAGTCGTGCTGCCGACGCTCACCGTGTTCGAGAAGAACGGCACGTTTGTGAACCAGCAGTTCCGGATCCAGAAATTTGCCAAGGCTGTCCCCGGTCTTTCGGGCGCACAGGACGATCTCGTCATCCTTTCCAAGCTCGTGCAGGCCGCCGGCGGCCATGAAACCGCTTCCGAGGTCAACGCGCTCTGGCCGGCGATCGCCGCCGAAGTGCCCGTGCTCGGCACGATCCTCTATCGCAACCTGCCCGAAACCGGTCTCCTGCTCGACCGTAGCGCCTGGGCCGGCCTGCCCTTCGTCGAGGGTGAAACGCTTCACTATAAACCCGCGCAGCCCGCCGCCACCGCGACCGCCTAACCCAGACGCGACGTCATGTTCGACTTCTACTTCCACCTCCACCTCATCGTTCGCCTCGTCCTGCAGTCGCTGGCGGTGATCCTTGTTCTGTTCCCCATCGCCGCCGCGTGCTCGATGGCCGAACGCAAAATCTCCGCCTGGATCCAGGGCCGTCCCGGTCCGAACCGCACCATCGCACCGATCGGCGGACTGCTCACGCCCCTCGGTCTCGTCGGACGCATCCCGTTTCTCGGGCCGTTCCTTCAGCAGATGGGCATCTTCCAGCTCGCGGCCGACGGCGGCAAATTCACCTTCAAGGAAGATCCGGTTCCCGGCCACGTGAACAAGTTCTACTTCGTGCTCGCCCCGATCATCTCGATGATCCCGGCGCTCACCACCGTGGTGGTCGTCCCGGTCGGCGCCTATTTCGCCGTGGTGGACGGCGTCAAGGTGCTCAAGCCCATCGTGCTCGCCAACGTCGACATCGGCCTGCTCGCGGTTTTTGCGGTGTCGTCGCTCGGCGTTTACTCGGTCATCCTCGCGGGTTGGGCCTCCAACTCCAAATACGCCTTCCTCGGCGGCGTTCGCGCCTCCGCCCAGCTCATCTCGTATGAGCTCTCGATGACCCTCTCGGTGCTGCCGGTTTTCCTCTGGATCAACAAACCGGGCGGCCAGGGCACGCTGAGCCTGTTCGACGCGGTGCAGTTCCAGAGCGGCGTGTTCCATGGTTTCAGCCTGGCCAGCCTCCACGGACTGTGGGGCGTCTGTTATATGCCGGTGTCGGCCTTCATCTTCCTGGTCGCGCTGTTTGCCGAGACGAACCGCGCGCCCTTCGACATGCCGGAGTCCGAATCCGAGCTGGTTGCCGGGTTTCACACCGAATACGGCGCCTTCAAATGGTCGCTCTTCTTCCTCGCCGAGTACTGCCACATGATCATCGGCTCGGCCGTGTGCATCCTGTTGTTCTTCGGCGGCTGGAATCTCCTGCCGTGGGTGCCGCTGGCCACGCTCATCGACTGGCTCTCGCATTTCATCAGCTTCGCCGGACATCCGCTCTTCATGGGCCTGGTCGGCATCGCGATCTTTCTGGGGAAGGTGTTTTTCTTCATCTTTTTCTTCATGTGGGTGCGCTGGACCCTCCCGCGTTTCCGCTATGACCAAGTGATGGACCTCGGCTGGAAGAAACTCCTGCCGCTCTCCATCGCCAACCTGCTCTTCTACACGCTCGGCATCGCCCTGCTGCAAAAGTAATTTTCCAATCTCCCGCGCCATGGCAGTCATCCAAGTCGAACGCAAACCGCTCACCTTCGCCGAGCGCACCTACATTCCGCAGATCATCGGCGGACTGAAGACCACGCTGAAGCATTTCTTCGCGCCCACCGTCACGCTCCAATATCCGGAGGAACGTCCGGAGATCCCCAAGGGCTACCGCGGCGTCCCCACGCTCGTGAAGGACCCCCATGGCCGCGAGAAATGCGTCTCCTGCCAGCTGTGCGAATTCGTCTGCCCGCCCAAGGCCATTCGCATCACCCCGGGTGAGATTCCCGCCGAGTCCTCCAGCGTCCACGTCGAGAAAGGTCCGCAGGCCTTCGACATCGACATGCTCCGCTGCATCTATTGCGGCCTCTGCCAAGAGGTCTGCCCTGAAGAGGCGATTTTCCTCCAGAACCAGTTCTCAATGTCCGGCTACACCCGGGCCGAGATGGTCAACAACAAGGCCCGTCTTTACGAGCTCGGCGGCACGCTGCCCGACCAGCATTTCAAATGGGACAAGAAGAAGGCCGCCGAGGAACACGGTAACGCCCACTAAGACGTTGCCAGCACCCGCCCTTCCAACCAACACCTAGCCGTTTACGTCAATGGCCGCTCTCTTCTTCTACATCTTTTCCACCTTCACGGTGGCGTCCGCCCTGGCGGTGGTCTTCAACAAGAACACCGTCGCCTCCGCGCTCGCCCTGCTCATGAGCCTCGTGGGAGTGGCCAGCATCTTCGTGCTGCTGGACGCCTTCCTGCTGGCCGCGCTGATGGTGTTCGTTTACGCGGGCGCGGTCGTGGCGCTGTTCCTCTTCATCGTCATGCTGCTCGACGTGCAGGGCGGGGTGCGCAAGCCCTTCAAGAAAATCACGATCGCCTCCAGCGGCATCGCCCTGGTCCTGCTTGCGCTGGGCCTTTATTCCTTCTGGAAGAGCGGAGCCCAGACGACCGCCGAACTGGGACAGATCGTGCCGGTGGGCGCGACCCTCAAGAACTACGGCGAACTGCTCTTCACCACCTACCTTCTGCCCGTGCAGATCGTCGGCTTCCTTCTCCTCATCGCCATGCTCGGTGTGATCGTGCTCAGCAAAAAATTCGAAGGCTTGGAGGACATCAAATGATCGTCGGCCTCAACCATTATCTCGTGCTCAGCGCCGTGCTGTTCGCCATCGGTTTCTTCGGCGTTCTGCTCCGCAAAAACACGCTGGTGATCTACATGTGCCTCGAGCTCATGCTGGTCGCCTCGACCGTCGCGTTGGTGGCGTTTTCCCGCTACAACAACACGATGGACGGGCACGTCTTCGTCTTCTTCATCCTCACCGTCGCCGCGGCCGAGGTCGCGGTCGGGCTGGCCATCATCGTGGCGCTTTTCCGCCGCCGCCAGACCATCCAGGTCGAGGAACTCAACGCGCTGAAAAACTGATCCATGGACGCAACCTGTCTCGCCCTCGTCACGCTGCTGACGCCGCTGGTTTCCGCGGCCGTCATCGCGCTTTTCCTGCGCCGCCAAGGCACGCTTGCCTCGGCCTTGTCCGTGCTCGCCGCCGCCGTGGTCGCGGTTGGTGCTCTCACCCTGGCCTTCGGGGGAGCGCGCTTCACCAACTCGATCGAATGGCTCAAGCTCGGCAACTTCACCCTGTCGCTCGGCTTCAAGTTCGATGACCTCGCCGCGTTGATGCTCTCCATCGTCGGGGTGGTCGGCCTGTGCGTCCATGTGTTTTCGCTCGGCTACATGCACGACGACGCCTCCAAGGCGCGCTACTTCGGTGGTTTGTCGATCTTCATGTTCTCGATGATCGGCATCGTTCTCGCCGACAACCTGTTCATGATTTTCATCTTTTGGGAGTTGGTGGGTTTCAGCTCCTACGTGCTGATCAATCACTACCACGAGAAGCAGTCCGCCTCGGACGCCTCCAAGAAAGCTTTCATCGTCAACCGCGTGGGCGACTTTGGTTTCATTCTCGGCATCGTGATGTGCTATTGGTCCAACGGCACGGTCAGCCTGACCGAGCTTGGCGCCGGCCATAATGTTTACAGCACCTTGATCCCGCTGCTCTTGTTCTGCGGCGCGGTCGGCAAGTCCGCTCAGATGCCCCTGCAGGTGTGGTTGCCGGACGCGATGGAAGGTCCGACGCCCGTCTCCGCCCTCATCCACGCCGCGACGATGGTCGCTGCCGGTATCTTCATGCTGTGCCGCATCAACGTCCTCATGGTTCCCGACGCGCTGACCGTCATCATGTGGGTCGGTGCGATCACCGCCTTCTATGCCTCGCTTTGCGCGATCACCCAGAGCGACATCAAGAAGGTCCTCGCTTATTCCACACTCTCTCAGCTCGGCTATATGGTCGCGGCCTTCGGCCT
Organism: Verrucomicrobiota bacterium; assembly: GCA_019510185.1. GTDB lineage: Bacteria > Verrucomicrobiota > Verrucomicrobiia > Opitutales > Opitutaceae > Rariglobus. The sequence goes on from JAEKKV010000016.1 coordinate 249,585, forward strand.
CGGCTCGGTCGAGCATTTGGACGAAGCCACGAGAACCGTGGTCACGCTTTCCGCCGGCGTCGGCGCCGCGATGTTCCATCTCACGACCCACGCTTTCTTCAAGGCGCTGCTCTTCCTGGGTTCCGGTTCCGTCATCTACGGCTGCCATCATGAGCAGGACATCTTCAAGATGGGCGGCTTGAAAAAGAAGATGCCGTTCACCTTTGTCACCTTCACGATCGGCGTGGCGGCGATCTGCGGTCTGCCGTTCCTCTCGGGCTTCTTCTCCAAGGACGCCATCCTCCATCTCGCCCAGGAGAAAAACACCGGGATCTTCGTGATCCTCGCGGCGACCGCTATTCTCACCGCCTTCTATATGGTGCGCATGTGGAAGCTCGTTTTCCTCGGCGAGCCCCGCAGCCATGAAGCCGGACACGCCCACGAGGGCGGCCTGTCCATGACCATTCCTTTGTTCATTCTCGCGGCGCTGGCGCTCGTTGGCGGCTATGCCGGTCATTTCTTCAACCTTTACGGCCACGCCTTCGAGGGCGTCTGGTCGCAGATCCCCTTCGCGGAAGGCGCGGAACCTTTCGTCACCAGCATTCTGTTTCTCGTGGTGGGTGCCGGAGCCGCCCTCATGTTCTACAAGTCGGCCGCGACGGACACACTTGAGCAAAAGGCTCCCTCGCTCTTCGGCCTTCTCGCTTTCGTAAAGGGAGCCCCCGACATGGCCTACGACTGGTATGTGGCCAAAGTCCAGCAGCGCTTCGCGCTCGTGCTGGAGTTTATCGAGCGCATCTTCCTTTCCGGCCTGATCATCCGCGGTCTTTCCGGAGTGGTCGGACTTATCGGCATCGGCGCGCGTGCGCTCCATGTCGGCAGCCTGCACGCCTATGTTTACTGGTTCCTGTTCGGCGCCGCCCTGCTCTGGGCTTACGCGTCCGGCTGGTCTTTTTAACGCGATTTCGTGATGAACACCCTGCCTGTTGACCTTCTTCTGCTGTCCATCGCGACGCCGCTGGCCGTCGCTCTGGTGATCGCCCTGGGCGTCCCGGTGCGTGCCGCCAAGGGCCTTGCCGCCGCCGCCTTCGCGGTGCCCGCGCTCATCGCGCTTTTCCTGTGGAGCCGCTTCTCCTCCGAGACGCTGCACCACACCTACGCCTTCTATAAGGTCTACGAGACCGGTCTCCAAGGCGTGGGCATCAAGCTCGCGCTGGGCCTGAACGGCATTTCCCTGCCGCTCTTCGTGCTCGCCGGGATCGTCGGCCTCGCCGCCGGTCTTTACGCGATCCAGTCCAACGCCGAACGCCTTAAGACCTACCTTGTCCTCCTGCTCGTCATGCAGGGCGGCCTGATGGGCGTGTTCGCCAGCGTGGATATCTTCTTTTTCTATTTCTTCCACGAGCTCGCGCTCATCCCGACCTTCATCATGGTCGGCATCTGGGGCGGACGTGATCGCAGCTACGCGGCGATGAAGATGACCATTTATCTCACGCTCGGCGCGATGCTCTCGCTGATCGGCCTCATCGCCATCTATTACAAGAGCCGGGCCGGCAGCTTCGATCTTATCAGCCTGCGCGAGGAGCTCCTCGCCAACGGTCTCAAGGCCGGCGTTCAGAAGAACATCTTCGGCCTGCTGATGTTCGGCTTCGGCATTCTGGTCTCGCTCTGGCCGTTTCACACTTGGGCTCCGCTCGGCTACGGCGCGGCTCCCAGCTCCGCCGCCATGCTGCACGCCGGCGTGCTGAAGAAATTCGGTCTCTACGGCCTGATTCAGATCGCCCTTCCGTTGCTCCCGCTCGGCGCGGCCGATTGGGCCCGTCCCCTCGCCATTCTCGCGGTGGTCGGCAACATCCTGGTGGTCGGCTTCATCACCATCGCCCAGCGCGACCTCAAGCAGATGGTCGGTTATAGCTCCGTCATGCACATGGGCTACGCCTTCCTCGGCATCGCCGCGATGTCCGCCGCCGGCGTGGGTGGTGTCGTTCTCATGATGGTGGCGCACGGCTTCTCCGTCGCACTGCTCTTCCTCCTTTCGACCAGCGTTTATCACCGTACGCAGACCTTCGATATGACGGAAATGGGCGGTTTGGCGCAAAAGGCTCCGGTGCTCGCGGCCTTCTTCGTCGCCGCCACCATGGCTAGCATCGGCCTACCCGGCTTCGCCAACTTCTGGGGCGAGGTCACCATCTTCGTCGCCGCGTGGAAGTTCTCCCCGGTCCTCACCGCCCTCGCGGTTTCCGGCGTGATCATCTCCGCCGTTTACGGCCTGCGCTCCGCCGCCCGGGTTTTCTTCGGCGAGCAGACGGAGGCGCTGGCCAAGGTCGTCGCGGAAAAGCCCGTGACCGACCTGACCTGCTGCGAGAAGCTGCCTGCGTTGATCCTCATCGCCGCGCTCTTCTTCATCGGCTTCTGGCCGAAATCGATTTCCACTCCGCTCAACTCTGCGCTCGAGGTCATCTACCCGGCGCCCACGGTCCAGCTTGCCGCTGACGCCGCCAAGTAACCCGCTTTTGCCGCGATGAATCACGAACTTCTCAAGGCCGCCGCCGAGTCCAACCAATGGCTGGCGATTTTCCCCGAGCTCCTGCTCGGCAGCCTCGCGCTGCTGCTGCTCGCGCTGGAAATCATCCTGCCCAAAAAGCAGCATACGACGATTCCGGCCGTGGCCATCATCGGCCAGATCGGCGTGCTGCTTTACCAGCTGCTCCATTTCAACAGTGTCTTTGTCGGGCACGACACCTTCGCCGGCCTGCTGCACCATTCGGCGAACGGGCAGTTCATGCGCGCCTTCTTCCTGCTCGCCTCGATCCTCGTGTGCGTGCTCGGCACCATCGCGCTGGCGAAGCAGAAGATGCCGCGCATCGAGTTTTTCCATATCGTGATCGTGGTGTCCGCGGCGATGATGCTGCTGGCGCAGAGCAACAACTTCATCCTGCTCTTTGTCGCGCTTGAGACCGTCACGGTCGGATTCTACATCCTCGTCAGCTATTTCCGCACCAGCCCGCTTTCGCTGGAGGCCGGTCTGAAGTATCTGATCATGGGCGCCCTCAGCTCGGGCCTGCTCCTCTTCGGCATCGTGCTCCTCTACGGTGTGGCGGGCAACTCCACGCTGCCCGGCTCCTCCGCCGACGCGATGAACTTCAACGCGCTGCACACGTTCCTGGCCGCCAACAGCCATAACTTCCTCGCCGCCGTCGGCATCGTCCTCGTGCTCTCCGGCGTGGCGTTCAAGATCGGCGCGGTTCCGTTCCAAATCTGGATTCCCGACGTTTATCAAGGGGCGCCCACGCCCGTGACCGCGTTCCTCGCCGTCGCCTCGAAGGCCGCCGGTTTCTCCCTGCTGCTCATTCTCACGCAGAGCGTTTTCACCCCGTATGAATACCTGACGACCCCGGTGCTCGGTCTGATGGCGGCTGCGACGATTCTGTTCGGCAACCTCGCGGCGCTCACCCAGCACAACGTGAAGCGCCTCATCGGCCTTTCCGGTGTGTCGCACGCCGGTTATCTTCTGATCGGTGTCGTGGCGGCGGCCAGCCAGCCGCTCGCGATCGGTGCGATCGGCTTCTATCTGTTCGCCTACCTGCTGGCTTCGTTTGCGGTTTTCGGAGTGATGACGCACGTCGCCGGCGCCGATGATGCCGACCAGGAGCTCGAACACTACGCCGACCTCGCCAAGACCCATCCCTTCCTCGGCGCGGTCCTCGCCATCGGTCTCGGTTCGCTCGCGGGCATCCCGCCGCTGGCCGGTTTCATGGGCAAGCTCCTCATCTTTATCGCCGCCTTCAAGGCCGGTCTGCACGGTCTGCTGCTCGTCGCGATCGTGGGCGTGGTGATCTCGATTTATTACTACTTCGGCTGGATCAAGGCCGCCTTCTTCGAAACGTGGCGCGCGCCGCTGCTCGAAGGCGAGACCGATCCCCGCCCGGTTCGCACCCCGGTGGGTGTCGCCGCCGGTGTCACGCTGGCGACGGTGGCTCTGGCCACGGTGGTGCTGGGCTTCTATCAGGGCGCGTTTGGCGACTGGCTGCTGTCCCTGAAATTCTGACCTCTGCTTCGCGCCGGGCCGAAAAGCCCGGCGCTTTTTTGTGCCCGGTCGGAGCGGACGTGGCGCGGTGGGCCGGTCTGCCGGAGCGGCGTTTACTCGAAAGCGGCGGTCACCGGCTTGCCGTCCCAGCCGGCCGGTACGGGCACGCCGAGCAGCCAGAGGGCGGTGGCCGCGGTGTCACAGGTGCCGATGGGGCGTGGAATCGTGAAGTGGGGCTTCACGCCTTTGCCCCAAGCGATCCACGGAATGGTCAAATCCTCCGGAATGGCCAAGCCGTGAGTGCCCTTGGCGGCGGTGGGATTGGCTTTCTGCTGTTCGGCAGTGAGAGTGTGCCCGCCATGGTCGGCGGTGAGGATGATCACGCTGGAATCAGCCAGTCCGGCCGCGCGGATGGCACGCATCACGATCTGCAGCGCCGCATCGCAATGGGCAAAGGCTTGGATCTGCTCGGGGGAGCCCCAGCCGTATTTGTGGCCGGCGGTGTCGGTGTCGGAAAAATGAATGAAACACACGTCGGGTTTCAATCCGCCGGCGAGGGCGGAGGCGAAGGCCGCGGCCACAGGCTTCGCCTCGACTTTGGATTTTTCGGCCGCTTGGGCGTCGACGGGAAGGTCGGCGAGGGGAAAGACAAAGGTGTCCACGGTCCCGGGCACGTTGAGGTGCTTGAACTTCACCTTGCCCACGAACATTGCGGTGGTGAGCCCGTGTTGTTTGGCGACACTGAAAACGGTGGGCACTTTCACCAGGCCCTCCTCGGGCTTCCAGTCGTTCCAGAGAATGTGGTGCTTGAGCGGCGTCACGCCCGTGAGCATCGAGGTGTGCGAGGGCAGGGTAATGCTCGGCATGATGGTCTGCGCCTCCCAGCTATGCGCTCCCTCGGCGGCCATCGCCTTGAACACTGGCATCTCGCTTTGCGCGATGACCGCGGGTTTGCCGCCGTCGAAGCTAATGATGAAGACATGCGCCACGCGTGGGGCGTCGGCGAGAGCGGCTGTCGTCAAAACCGCAGCCAGGAAGAAAGCGGAGCACTTTAGGGGAAAGCTCATCATCCAGTCATCGCGGAAAGGGCGCCGCACGGGAACACCGAAATCAAGCCAGGCCGTTGTTACCGGGAAGACGTGTATTTTTCATGAGCGTCCTTGCGCTTTCCCCGGCTTTTTGCGGCCATTTGTCCATCGATGAAAGTCACCGGCCTCGCCCTTGTCCCCCCGCCCACGGCCGCTGACCTGCCCAAGGTTACGCCCGAGCTGCTCGCTTCCGTGCTGGCGCGTTATTCGCGCAGCAACGAGGGTCTGGCCGCCATCCTTTCCAAGGTCGACCTGGCCAACCCGGACGCCTCCATCGATCGCATCCTGAAATTCGTCGATTACGGGCACGCCTCCATCGGCGGCCTCACCGGCGGTCTGGCTATTGCCTTGGACGACGTCTCGATGTGGCTGGCTTACAAAATCTTTGAGATCGCCCAGATGGCCGACGGCCAAGAGTCGTCCACGCGCTACATCACGATGAACGCGGCCAATCTGCCGACGGCGGACGAGCTGGGCATTCCCGCCGATCTCGCCCCGCGCTGGCAGGCGCTCATGGCCAAATCCTTTGCCGCCTATGACGCTGAGTACGCCCGGCTCGACGCGCTCGGCGTCGCCGAGCCCCACCGCGTGCGCGTGCCCGCTGATGCCAAGCCGGCCGTCGTCACGCGCATCCGGAAAAATTACGCGCTCGATCGCGCCCGCTATTTCATCCCGCTCGCCACCCGCACCAACCTCGGTCTCGTGCAGACCTCGCGCATGTGGGCCACCACGGTGAAGCAGCTCGACTCGTTGCCACATCCGGAGGCGCGCGCCGCCGCGAAACTCATTCGCGAGGAACTCGTCAAACAATCCCCGCGGCTGACGCGCCACAGTTTCGCCGAAAAATCCTACGAAGAACAGGCGCGCCAGGAACTGGCGACGAGTCTGCGTCTGGGGCTCGCGCGTCTTTCCACCGAACCCTTGGCGGACGAAGTGTGGGTTCACGTGGACCGCTCCACGCCGCCGTTCCTCGCCGAGGAGCAGCCGGTCGCCGAGGCGTTGCGCCACCGCGCGAACCGTTATGGCTATCAAGGCACTGCCACGCGTCGCATGCGCGTGGGATTCGCCTGGAACAACATGGCGCTCGCCGAGCTGCGCGATCTCAACCGCCATCGTACCGGCCATCGCTACACGCCCTTTATCCAGGCAGGTTTTTACCTGCCGCCGGAAATCGCGCACGCTTCGCATCAGGCATTGCTTGAGGAGCAGGCCGCCCTCACCCGCGAGCTCATGCAACGCGGCTCGGCGGCCTATGTGTACTCGCTCCTGCTCGGCGCGCAGACGCCCTTCGAGCACACCACGCAGGCCGACAAATTTATCTACGAGGCCGAATTGCGCACCGGCATGGGCGCCCACTATCGCTATGCCGAACACCTGAGCGCCACCCTGCGCGAATTTTTAAAACAGGTTCCCGAGGCGCGCGAATGGGTGGTCGAGGGCACGGCCGAGCCGGAGTGAGATCGGAAGTTGGGTGGCGACCGCGGCTTGCAACCGGATGAGTTTCTCCGGCGCTTGGCTCTAGACTCCCGGCTTGCGGCTTGTTTCAATGCCGCCGCATGAGGCTCGCCCCACCCCTGATCCTTGTTTTGTCCGTCGTGCTCCCGCTGGCCGTGCGCGCGGAGGACCCGACGAAAGTGGAGCCGGCCCAGCAGAACACCCAGCTCTCGCCGACGCCGGACACCACTGACAACCGTCTTGCGCCCGGCAATGCCGACAACCAACGGCCGTTTTTGCGCGATGAACGTGTCCAGGACAGCCGCTTCCCCACGCCCGAGGTAAAGGACAAGACGATGGCCCCCGCCAACGACCGGCGCGCCCCCGTCGAGGTGAAGGAAACGCGGGATAAAACCATTCTCGACCGCAAGGATTACCCCAAGCCCGAGGTGCGCGACCGCGAGACCAGCCACTATGATGGCGAAAAAGCGCGCATCCAGCCGCAGGGCGACATGATCAAGAAATACGACACGGTTTCAAAATATCAAAACCGGCTCACGGACGCCGAAACCGCCGCGTCCCAGCGTCAGCCGAAATTCGAAAAGCGCACCACGTTCGACAAGGTCAACCGCTTCGTTTTCCGCCGCAACGCTCCGGGCGGAGACGACAAGGCGCTGGTCACTCCCGCCGGTGGAGGCGTTCCGGTGGTGACTTCGGGCGGCGCGCAAAAAGCCGCCGAAGCGCCTCCTCCGCCCCGGTTGCAGCCGGCGTCCACTCCGGCGCGCTGAGCCGTTAACGTCCGCGACGCACCGCGTCCTTCTCGGCGTCGCGATCCTCCTCCAGGCGTGAGCGCTCACTCGCGAGCTGGGTGCGGACTTTTTCGACTTCATCGAACTGGCCCGTCGCCAGAAGTTCATCGAGGCGCTGCTTCAGGAAAATCTCGCGTTCCGCGATCCTACCTTTGTACACCGCGTCGATTTCCGCGAGCTGGGCCTTCTTTTCCGGCGTGAGTTTTTTCTCCGCCGGGTCGGATTTGGCGAGGCGTTCCATCGCGAGCTCGTAGGCGCTTTTCATGAGGCAATCTCAGCCAAAGCTGACGCCCAGCACAAGCGCAAGGACGGTGAGCGCGAACGGCGGCCAGAATCCGCCGCGCCGCAGTTCCCAGCGGGTGGCGTACCCGTAAAGCATCGCGCCCAGCACGCCGCCCAGCGCGGCAAAACCCAGCCAGGCCGGCGTAAAATGTGCCGCATGATAAACCCCGGGCAGCGTCACGAAGAAGCGCACGCTTTTTTCAATCCCGGCCAGCACGAGCACGCCCGCGTAATTGAACACCACGCTGAGTCCGCCCAACCCCGCCAGCCCGCAAAGAAGCGAAAGAAATCCGGCGAGTACCACCAGGACGCTCACGGGAATGAGGACGAGATTGGCCACCAGCGACCCCGGCGTGAACAGCTTGAAAATCACCACGCCGCCGAGCGTGCTGACGAGGGTCGAAGCCAGTCCGATCGAGACCATGCCCAGCAGCTTCCTCCAGGCCCCGTCTCGCAGGTGATGATGCCATTGCCAGGCCGGCTTGGGGAGGTCGGCGAAGAACTTCCAGCGCTCCAGCCACGCTTCCGTCAGTGGCAATCCGAGCAGGAGCAACGCCGCCACAATCCCATAACTGAGCTGGAAGCTCGCGGTGAAAAGCTGCATCGGCTGGAGCAACAGCACCACCACGGCAGAGGCGATCAACGCGGAGAGCGGGCTGCCTGGCACACGCAACATGCGCGAGCCATGGAGGAACATGACCATGATGAACGAGCGCACCGCCGACGGCGTGCCGCCGGTGATGTCCACATAAAGCCAGAGCACCACCGCGCCGGCAACGACCTGGAGCCAGCGGGGCAGCCGCAGCAACATGAGGATGCCGTAGACCGCTCCGGCGATGGTCGCAATGTGCAGGCCGCTGATGGAAAAGAGATGCATCGTCCCGCTTTGCATGAACATGAGGTTCTGTTCCTCGCTCAGTTCCTGTTGTTGCCCCAGCAGCATGGCCCGGAAAACGCCGCTGAGGGCCGGCTGGCGTTCCAGTCCGCGATCGAGAATGTGATCGAAGCGACTCAACGCCGTTTCGCAAAAACGGTGATAAGCTGTGGCCGGCGCGACTGTCGCCAGCAGCCGTCCGCGGGTGAGGCGGAAGTTGACGCCGGCATTGGCCAGATATCCGTCGAAGGTGTCTCCAGGCGGACTGCGCGGCAGCGTTTGCAGCACTCCGATGACGGCGATCTCGCTTGAACGCAGCGGCGGCGGGACGCCGTGTTTGAGAGCGAGGGAGAAGTAAACCGATTGCCCCGCCAACTCGGGCAGATGGGCGTCGGCCCCGGCGATGTGGCCGAGGCCGCTCGCGCTTTTGCCGTCGGGCCGCGGCGGGAAAACCCGGTCTACTTGCAGCGTGGCGCGTATTTCGCGCGGTGGCAGCGTATCCCAGTCGGAGAGACGCGCGCGCCGGAGTTCATAAAACGCCGTGCCGCTCAGCAGAACGCTGACCGCGAGGCACGGAGCCCACGCGCGGCGAAAGCCCAAGGCTATTCCGGCCAAGATAACCGCCGCGACGGTTTCGACCATGGGAGAAAGAGGCGACCAAGCCAGCCGTCCGATGACCAAGCCCGCCATCAACGGAAGCAGCACCCAGAGGAGCGGCGCGCGATGTCCGAGGCTTCGGCTGGTCATGAGGGTGATTTAGAAGAATTAAGGGCCATTAAGGAATACTCATTTGTGAAAGGGCTTTCTTCGCGCGCCCGAGTGTGAATGAGTGGCTTTGGAAATGGCGTCTTCCGATCAACCCGATTTTTTCAGCGAGCCGGCCGCTCCGGCGCCTGCCGGGCCTTTTCGCGGGCGTTCGGCGGCGCAGCCGCTCGCCGCGCGGATGCGGCCCCGTGTGCTGGCCGACATCGTCGGGCAGGAGCACCTCACCCGACCCGACGGACTGCTGGCGCGTCTCATCAAAAGCAATCGCTTCGGCAGTCTGATTTTCTACGGCCCTCCCGGATGCGGCAAAACCAGTTTTGCCGAGGTCATCGCGCACGAGACCAAGAGCCGGTTTGTGCGCATCAACGCGGTCATGTCCAACGTGGCCGAGTTGCGCGACATTCTCGCCACCGCGCGCAAGCTGCCGGACAACCCCACGCTGCTTTTCATCGACGAGCTGCATCGCTTCAACAAATCGCAGCAGGACCTGCTGCTCCCGGACGTCGAGGAGGGTTATGTGCGGCTGATCGGAGCGACCACGCACAATCCCGGTTTTTACGTCAACCCGCCGCTGCTGTCGCGCAGCCATCTGTTCCGGCTGGAGCCGCTGGCGACCGAGGCGGTGGCGGGCGTGCTGGCGGGCGCGCTGGCCGATGCCGAACGCGGTCTGGGCGAGCGCCGCTGCACCGCCGATCCCAAGATTCTGACCGACCTTGCCGTGCTCTGCGACGGCGACCTGCGCCGGGCGCTCAATGCGCTTGAGGTCATCGTGCTCAGCCTGCCCGAAGGCTCGGCGATCGGCGAAAAGGAACTCGAGGTGTTCGCGCGCGAACGCCGCATCCGCTACGATGCAAACGAGGACGAGCATTACGACACGATCTCCGCCTTCATCAAGAGCTGCCGGGGAAGCGATCCCGATGCCGCGATGTATTGGCTGGCGAAGATGCTCGCCGGCGGCGAGGACCCCCGCTTTGTCGCGCGTCGTTTGGTCATTCTGGCGAGCGAGGACGTGGGTCTGGCCGATCCGCTCGCGTTGCCGCTGGCGGTGGCCGCGCATCACGCGTGCGATTTCATCGGCCTGCCCGAGGCGGAACTCACGCTCGCGCATGCGACGCTCTACATTGCCTGCGCGCCGAAAAGCAACTCGGCCACCCTCGCGCTCGCCGAGGCGCATCGTGCGCTCAAGACGCAACCCGTGCAGCCGGTGCCGGCGGCGTTGCGCGATGCGCACACGAAGACGAACAAGCAAATGGGGCAGGGGAAGGGCTACCGCTATTCGCACGATTATCCCGAGAATATTTCGGGACAGGACTACCTGGAAAAATCGCTGGCCCTTTATGCACCGAAAGCCGTCGGTATGGAGGCGCGCATCGTCGAACGCCTCGCGCGCTGGCGCGAACTGAAGGCGCAACTCCAGGGTTGAGGCGGGCGAAGGATGGGGGGCGCGGCCCAGCCTTCACAGGATCTTTACCGGGGCGAACTTGCGGCGCGCGCGGATTTGTCTCAGGGTGTTGCGATGAATCTCACCCCCGCAGTCGTGAAATCGTTGTTGATGGCGGCGGCGATCGGCATGGTTGTGCCGATCACGGCGCAAACCGCGCCGAAGCCGGCTGCTCCGAAGCAGGATAAGGCCAAACCCAAGATCGAAGGCATCACGATTCCGCGTAGCGACGGACGGTTTCTCGGCCTCACGGTCGATGGCGTGCAGTTCAAGCTGCGATTTTACGATGCGGAGAAAAAGCCGGAGACTCCCGATGCGATGCGGGCGGCCGCGCGCTGGGTTGCCGTCAATGTGAAAGCGGAGCAGCGGGTGGTGTTGAACCTGTCCGATGATGGAACGATGCTCGTCTCGCCCGGCCTGGTGCGTCCTCCGCTCACCTTTCGGGCGTTTTTCACGCTGTTTTCCGCCAAGGGCGAGGTCATGGAGGCTTTCTCGGTGGACCTGAAAGACCTCGCGACGGCCCCGGCTACCGCTCCCTGAGCGGCGCGGTTCAGATCCGTTGCATCACCACGGCGACCGAGAGTTTCTCGGTGTGCGTGCCTTTGAATACGCCGCGCGTCGGGGTGCTGTCGTGATAATCGCGGCCGACGGCGACCTTCACGTGGCGTTCGCCCGCGACGCAGTTGTTGGTGGGATCGAGCGGCCACCAGAATCCGCCGGGAAGAAAAATCTCAACCCACGCATGGCTTTCGCTGGCTCCGATGAGCGCGGGCGCGCGGTTGGCCTCGGAGGCCTTGCGCTGGCTTTCCGTCTCAATGTAGCCGGTGACGTAGCGCGCGGGAATCTCCGCTGAGCGAAGCACGGCGAGCATGACTTGCGCGAAATCCTGGCATACGCCGGTCCGTTGCTTGAGCGCGGTCGTCACGGGCGTGTCGATTTGCGTCGAGCCGGGCAGGTAGCGGAAGTTGGTTTTTATCCACGTGTTCAACCGCAGGAGACTTTCGCCGAGGGGATGGCCCGGCTTGAAGAACTGGTTGGCAAGCGTGTGGACCGCCGGCCCCATCGGAATCGCCTCCGAAGGCATGAGAAACTCGAACAGCTTGAGGCGTTCGCTGCGGTAGAGCTGCCGGGCTTCGGACACGCTGATGTCGAGCGCCGATTGCGGCGGCGCGTGGGGCAGGGTTTCCACCTCGGACAAGCTCTCCATCAACAGCTCCTGGTGCCGTTTCACGATAGAGAAGGTCTCCACGGCGTTGCCGTAATAGTCGGTGTACGTGTGCACGTTGGCCCCCGGCGTGGTCACGAGCTTGCGGCTGAGCAACTGCTGGCGCTCATCGTTGGCAGGCGTGAGCCGCGCCTCCATGAAGGATTCGGAGGCGGCGCCGGCGTAGCGGTAAATAGTGCGATGAATGATGCGAAAGCGCATGCGCCCCGGCACTTTCGCTGGTCCCGTGCCAACGACAAGCTTTTGGCGCGGCGGTCTGCACCGGGTTGACAGAAAGAGGGCTGATGATGACGCTTGCGGCTCATGTCCGCTTCCGCGCCCGCTCCCTTTGACCCGGTAGAATCCGCGATTCAGGATATTGCCGATGGCAAGCTTGTCATCGTCACCGACGACGAGAACCGTGAAAACGAGGGCGACCTCGTCATGGCGGCATCCAAGGCCACGCCCGAGACGATCAACATGATGATCCGCCATGCCCGCGGGCTGATCTGTGTCCCCACCACCGGAACGCAGCTTCGCCGGCTCGGGATCAGCGCCATGGTTCAGGAAAATCGCGAGTCGCACAAAACCGCGTTCGCCGTCTCCGTCGACGCCGCCGAGGGCATCACCACCGGCATCAGCGCCTACGACCGCGCCCGCACCATTTCCCTGCTCGCCCGTTCCGACACGCCGCCCGAGGCGCTGGTGCAACCGGGACACATTTTTCCGCTGCACGCGCGCGACGGCGGCGTGCTCGAACGCGCGGGTCACACCGAGGCGGCGGTCGATCTGGCGTCTCTGGCCGGACTGCACCCGAGCGGCGTCATCTGCGAAATCCTCAACGACGACGGCTCGGTCGCGCGTCTGCCGGAGTTGGTCGAGTTCAAGCGCAAGTTCGGCCTCAAGCTCCTCTCTATCGCCTCGCTGATCGAATACCGCCACCGCCGTGACCAGCTCGTCGAACGCGTGTGCGTGCGGCCGTTCCCGAGCGAGTTTGGCGATTTCACGCTGCATGTTTTTCGCAACAAGCTCGACGGGCGCCATCACCTGGCATTCGTGCTCGGCGAACTCGGCCCTGATCCCACGCTCGTGCGCGTGCACAGCGAAAATTTGTTGAGCGACGTTTTCCGCCTGCGCGGGGCCGACAGCCATCATTCGCTGGTCGGGTCGTTCGAGGCCATCGCCCGCGCCGGACGGGGCGTCGTGCTCTACATGGAGCATGCCCAAGGCGGCGCAGACGTGATCAAGCGCCTTGAGACACGCCCCGGCGAGGGTGCGCCGCTGATGAATTTCCGCGATTACGGCATCGGCGCGCAGATCCTGGTGGCGCTCGGCCTCGGCAAGATCCGTCTCCTCTCCAAAAGCTCGCGCAAGGTCGTGGGGTTGGACGGCTACGGGCTTGAGATCGTGGAGATGGTCGCGGTCTGAGGGAAATGAGTTGCTCAGGCGCGAGCGCCTGAGCACACCTTTCCTTCCTTCTTTCTCATGAGTCTCGCCGCCCCCCAGCAACTGGCCGTCAATGGCGCCGCGTTTTCCGTCGGCATCATCGCCGCGCGCTACAATGCCGGGCTGGTGGACGCCTTGGTCAAGCAGGTCGAAACGCACCTGCGCCAGGCCGGAGTGAAGGAGAAAAAAATCACCGTCGTGCGCGTGCCCGGCGCCAACGAGCTGCCCAGCGCCGCGCAATTGCTGCTGGCCCGCCGGAAACTGGATGTCGTGGTCGCCCTCGGGGTCATCATCCGCGGCGATACAATCCATTATCAACTCGTCGCCGAGGCCTCCCAGCAGGGCTTGCAACGCGTGTCGCTCGACGCCCGCACGCCCGTCATCGTGGGCGTGGTCGTGGCGGAAAACCAGCAGCAGGCCGAGGACCGTTGCCACGGCTCGATCAACCGGGGCGCCGAGTTCGCCCGCGCGGCGCTCGAGATGGCCGCGCTGAAACACCACTTTTCAAGATGAGCAATAAAGCCCTGTTTGCCCAGCGCCGCGACGGCCGGGTGGCCGCCCTGCAATACCTGTTCGCCTGGAGCATCAACACGCCCGCCGATCTTTCCGAGGACCTGCGCACCTTTTTCGAGACGCTGGAAAAGCCGCGCGAACACTACGCCTTCGGCGAAGAGATCATCCATGGCGTGATCAAAAACATCGCCGAGATCGACGGCCGGATCCGCAGTCTCGCGCACAACTGGGAGTTCGACCGCATCGCCAAGATCGACCTGGCGATCCTGCACGTGGCGATCTACGAGATGATGTTCCGCAAGGACATCCCCCCGGTCGTCTCGATCAACGAGGCCATCGATCTTTCGAAGCAGTTTTCCAACGCCGACTCCAAGCGCTTCATCAACGGCATCCTCGACCGCCTGAAGGATCAGCTCGGCCGCGACGCCCGCAAAGTGACGGCGGAGTGAGGAAGGACAGCCGGACCATGGCCGAACCGGGTAATCGCGATTGGGAACGGAAGGGGCCGGAACGAATGATTTCCTGATTTTCAGTTTTCCTCATTCAACATGTTCGGCCTTTTCAAAAAGTTTAAGGACGGCCTCGCCAAGACGGTCGCGGCGATCACCGAAAAAACGCACGGCCTTTTTGGCGGACGCACCATCGACGCCTCGTCCCTCGAAACTCTGGAGGAGGCGCTTTTCACCGCGGATTTCGGCGTGGCGACAACCGGGGAGATTCTGACCGAGATCAAGGCCGCTTCGAGAAAGGACAAGGAGCTGCGCGGGCAGGAGGCGGCCGCCATCGGAGCCGCCGTCCTCAGGCGCGTGCTGACCGGCAGCGAGCGTGCGCTCACCGCGGCCCCCACCGCGCCGACCGTCATCGTGATGATCGGCGTCAATGGTTCGGGCAAGACCACCACCTCGGCCAAACTGGGCTGGCTACTGAAGCAGGACGGCAAGTCCGTGATGCTCGCCGCCTGCGACACCTTCCGCGCCGCTGCGGTGGAGCAACTCAAGAGCTGGGCAACCCGCCTCGATCTGCCGATCGTCGCCAGCCACACCGGCGCGGACGCAGCCGCGGTCGCGTTCGACGCCTGGCAGGCCGCCAAGGCGCGGGGATGTGATTACCTGATCGTCGACACGGCTGGCCGCCTGCACACCAAGGGACATCTCATGGACGAGCTCGCGAAGATCCGCCGTGTTCTCCAGAAGAACGACCCCACCGCGCCGCATCATGCCTGGCTCGTGGTGGACGGCTCCCTCGGCACCAACTCCATCGAGCAGGCGCGCGTCTTTCACAAGAGTTTCGGTCTGACGGGCCTGGTCGTGACCAAGCTTGATGGCACCAGTCGCGGCGGCGCCATCGTTGGCATCTGGCGCGAACTCGGCCTGCCGATTTACTTTCTCGGCCTCGGTGAACAGCCCGAGGATCTCCAGCCGTTCAGCGCGGAAAATTACGCGAAGGCTGTATTCGGTTTGGAAACGTGACGCGGCTCACGTCTTCCGCGCCGGCGGAGGGGCGTGCACGCCCATGCCATGATCGGAATCCCTCCGATGGCAACTCCACGCAGGCTGCGCTACGGTGCTCTTCATGACAGTGCGTTTTTCACCGGCTTGGTGTTACAGGTGGTCGCGATGTCTGGCCGCGATCCAAGGCGTGTATTATTGCATCACGGGGGTCTGGCCATTGCTTCACTTGAGCAGCTTTCTGGCGGTGACCGGTCCAAAGACTGATACTTGGCTCGTGCAAACGGTCGGTGCGCTCGTGGGTGTGAGTGGGGCCTGTCTGATCCTGGCATCGCGCCGCTCGGCGGTGTCGGCGGAATGGCGGTGGCTTGCCGCCGGCTACGCCTTGGCCTTGGCGCTCGTGGATATAGTCTTTGTTGGGCAACGCCGGATTTCGTCTGTCTACCTGCTCGACGCCTTGGTCGAGGCTGGCCTGCTCCTCGGATGGTTGTGGCTCGGGGTTTGTGGGAAACGGGAAGATCGGTCTCGTCCCGCGAGCTGAGTCGCCTCTTATCGGTAAAACCCCGGGCCGAAATACCGACCTTTGGCCCACATGACGCGGCGGTTTTGGGAGATTATGTTTTGTGATGAAAAAATCACCCCAGCATTCATCCAAAACTAAAAGTTCTTCCCGTACTGCGCGCGGCACAGAGTCGAAGGCGAAAGGCCGGGCGCCTTCGCGGAGGAATTCCGCTTCCGCGCAGGCGACCAAAAAAGCTCGCCAGGACAAATCGGCGGACGTGGACAAGGACACCGAGAAGAACAAGGAGGAGCGTTCGCCCGAGCAGGAGAACCTCTAGCCCAGCAGGGCTGTGTCACGGACGTCCGTCCATGGCTCAGCCGGGTGGCGTATGCTTGTCCGCCTTTCGCGCCTGTGTCTTGTCGGCGATCGTTGAAGCGCCGGGAGTGGGTTCGTCGGCCGAGGGTTTTTCGCGGACCGGCGGCAAATCGGACGGCAGAGTGCCCCGCTTTGCTTGCGAGCGTACCAAGGCGGCGAGGAGCAGAATGACGAGCAGGAAACTGAGCGCGCCGAGGATGAGATAGCCCATGCCGCTAGTTAACATCCTTGGGTGCGGCTGTCCCATCGGCATTATTCCCGTTCATCACGTCCGGTGCCGGCCGGTGTCCTTAGACTCCAAGGAAATAACTGCGCGTAGTTCCCGTGAGTTTCTGAATCCAGCTTGCATCATCGGTGCGCGTCCCGTGAGGTTCGGTCTCATGCGCTGTTTCGACGGGAAGTCATTTCATCTCATGAGCCTGGCTGCGTGTGGCTTGCTCTTGCTCACGGGCTGCGGTCCTTCTCCTCGCGAGACCGCATTGGGGCTGGAAAACGAGCAACTGAAAGCGGACGTCGTGAAGCTGACCGAGAGCGTGACCGCAAAGCAGAAGGCCGGCGAGGAGTTGCGGGCGCGGGTGGCCGATCTGGAAGGCCGGTTGGCCACCGCCGAAAAAGAGACTTCCGAGCTGCGAGTCGCAGCCGCTAACACTCCCGAACGCGGCAAGGAAGACCTGCAGTACACCTTGGAAAAAAAGGAAGCGGTGCCGGAACAGACGATCGAGGTTGATGCGCCCGGCGGGCTGGGCGTTTTCAAGGACACCAAGCATATGCCCGCCCAATGGCGGTTGTATTTCAAGGGCGTGCAGACGGGTCGCGCGTATCCGCCGCTGACGGTGACGGAGGTGGTTTTCAGCCGCTACACCGAGGGAACCGCTTACACCCGCGCGGACCTCAATAAAATCAAAAGCAAGTTGTAAGACGGACCGTGGCACGATCACGCCACGCAGGACGACAGCCGCTCTTCGCGAACCAGCCGTGCCCGACACAGGGCGCGAGCATGCACGGCCGGATCGATGTTTCGGCCGGTCACCGGTACCACCACGCGACGACCGGCCAGCTCGGGCAGGCGTCCAGACAAGCAGGCGGCCAACGCGGCGGCTCCCGCGCCTTCGATCACGACGTCT
The DNA here is from genome assembly GCA_019510185.1 of Verrucomicrobiota bacterium. GTDB lineage: Bacteria > Verrucomicrobiota > Verrucomicrobiia > Opitutales > Opitutaceae > Rariglobus. The sequence goes on from JAEKKV010000016.1 coordinate 266,896, forward strand.
TCGGCTTCTGAGAGCGCGAGCATGGCGAGGGCGAGTTCGTCCTCGCTCACCGTGACAACACGATCCACGACGGCGCGCACGGTGGCGAAACCGCCGGCGCCCACTTGCGCCACCGCGAGGCCGTCGGCCAGCGTGGGCAGCGTCTGGGTATGCACCGGGCGCTGCGCATGAAGGGCCGCTACCAGTCCGGAGGCGTGCACCGGCTCCACACCGATCACCAGCACGTCAGGACGCAGGGCTTTCACCGCGGTGATGACACCGGCGAGCAGGCCGCCGCCGCCCACGGGGACGACGATCGCTTCCAGATCAGGAATCTGGTCGAGCACTTCGAGCGCGAGTGTGCCTTGACCAGCCATGACGACGGGATCGTCGAACGGGTGGACGTAGGTTTGGCCGCCGGCATCCGCCAGTGAGCGGGCATGGGCGGCGGCTTCATCGAAAGTGTCACCGTGCAACACGACGTGGGCGCCGAGCGCATGACAGCGGCCGGCTTTCACGCGCGGCGCCAGGCGGGGCATCACCACGGTCACGCTGATCCCGAGGGCACGTCCGTGGAAGGCGAGCCCGAGCGCGTGGTTGCCGGCGGAGGCGGCGATGACGCCGCGGGCGCGTTCGGTGGGAGAAAGAAGGCCGAGGGCGTTGCGCGCACCGCGTTCCTTGAAACTGCCGGTGGCCTGAAGGTAGTCGTGCTTCGCGATGATGCGCATGCCTGTCAGATCGCTGAGGCGCGCGGAGGGCGCGCAGGGCGTGAGACGTACGCCGCCGACCAGGCGCGCTTGGGCCTGGAAGACGTCATCGAGGGAGAGGAGCGGTGCATTCATGCGAGATAGGAAAATCGGAAAACAAAAAGCCCCGGGCTTGCGGCCCGGGGCTTTGGAAATTCGCGAAAGGTGAATTATGCGTTCACGCGACGTGTCCATGCCCGGGCTGGCGGCGGATAATAATCATGCCGATGATCATGGCCTGGGCGTTATGGGTGCGGGACGTCATGCGATGTGGGCGCTACCATGCTTATCCGCCCGAAAAATGCAAGGAGCACCGGTGGGCGGGCTTAAGACCGTTACAAACAAACCAGATGAAATCGGACGGGGTGCGGGTGTATAATTCACGCGTGGCCGAGAGGTCACGACTCCGCCAAGTCCACTGGGACAGCCAACGAAGAAAACCGCCATAGCCGCGGTAGCGGGTATCAAGCCCGCAACGAAAATGCCGCCGCCAGCTCCGAGCTGACGGCGACTTTGTTTTTCCGGGCGGGAGGTCAGAACGACGCGCGCAATCCGAAGACGACATTTCGTCCGGGCAGCGGGGCGAAGTCCCTGAGGAAGGAGGTGCTCACGCGAGCCTCCTCGTTGAGCAGATTCGAGCCGCGCGCGAAAAATTCGTATTCTACGCGGGCGAGGGTGAAGCGATAGCCGAGATTGGCGCCGACCAAGGTGTAGTCGGGTGTTTCGGTTTCGGAAGGCGAATAGCGGTCCTGGGCGAACGCGTGCTGCACGTTCAATCCCGCTGTCCACGGTCCGTGCTCGTAGCTCAGGCCGGCCCCGGCGCGCAGCGGTGGGATGCGCGGCAGCGGCTGATCGTCGGTTGTCTGCTGGGCGCGCACATAGTCCGAGGTGAAATCGAGATGCAGCTTGTCGTGTTCGGTGTCGATAAAGTGCAGTGTTATCTCGGCTTCGCCGCCGTAGAAGAGCGCGTCCTTGGCGATGAATTGATAAACGGGCAGCGCATCGGGATTGCTTGGCGAGGGCGCCGGCGACGGGTCGATCAGCTGCTCGTAGACGAAATTCTTGAACCGATTGACGAAGCCGCCGACCGAACCCGTGACGAAGCCGGCGCGTTTGCGCAGGGTAAGGTCGAGTCCGAGCGAGGTTTCTTTGTCGAGACTCGACGTGCCGACCTCGTACGCGCCGGTGCCGCCGTGAGGGCCGTTGGAAAACATCTCTTGGGGGACGGGGATGCGTTGCGACCAAGCCAACGAGAGACCGAGCGAATAATCCTTGGCGGGATAATAGACCGCGCCGGTGGAAAAACTAAAGCCATGGTCGGTCCGAGTTTCTCCGCTGGTCGCGGAATAGCCGGGAAAGGCCGGGAGCAGCGGATCAACGGTGCCGAGTTTGACGCTTTGATATTCGTAACGACCGCCGAACTGGAGGGTGACCTTGGGGTTGAGCTTGTATTCCTCCAGCGCGAAGAGCGCGTGGTTGTAGGTGAGCGTCTCGGGAGTGACGACTTCGTCTCCCACGGCGGAGAAATCGCTGCGCGAGGTTTGCAGTCCGATGGTTCCGCTGAGGTCGCCGGCATCCTCTTGCAGGAGTTCGATCCGGCCTTCGTAGGCGTGGTTGTGGAACGTGGTGTTGGGCGTGGAGGCGCCAGCGTCGATTTCGCTGTGAGTGTAATCGGCGAGCCCAAAGCGGACTTTGGCGGCTTTGAAAAGACCGAAGGGTCGGGTGATCTCCGAGCGGAAATCGAGCCGCTTCTGCTGCATGTCGATGTTGATCGGAGGGATATCGCCGGTGGGCACGCCGTAGAGGGTGTCATATTCGCTTACGGAGACGCCGGCGAAGCCCGCCGCCCAGAAAAAGCTGCCGCCGACGGAGCCGCTCTTGGTGGAAGTGGCGCTGCTCGGAAGCGTGCCTTTGATCTGACCAGGAGGCGCGCCGAGACCGGTCTGAGCATAGCCGGGGATGTCCACGTCGTCGGTTTCGGTCCGCAGGCCTTCGACTTGCAGGGCAAAGTGCTCGTTGCCCGCAGTGGTCGTGATCACGCCGGTGCGTTCATCGGAGGCGGTATCGAAACGCGCTTCGACGCGTCCGCTGATGAGGCGGTCGGGTGCGGTCGAGGGAATGCGATTGTCGATGACATTGACCACCCCGCCGACGGCGGAGCTGCCGTAGAGCAACGTGGAGGGACCGCGGAGAACCTCGATGCTTTCAACCAGGAGCGGTTCGAGGCTGACGTTGTGGTCGGGACTGACGTTGGAGGCGTCGAGCGAACCGACGCCGTTGTCGAGCATGCGCACACGATCGCCGCCGAGGCCGCGGATAATGGGTCGGCTGGCTCCGGGGCCGTAATAGGTGGAGCTCACTCCGGGGAGAGCGGAGAGCGTTTCGCCGAGGGTGCCCTCCTCGCGCAAGTGGAGCGACGCGCCGCTGAGAATCGAGGCGCCTTGGGCGAGATCGAACACGGTTTTAGGGTCGGGATCGCCGGTGACGACGACGGCGTCGAGCTGTATGACTTCGTCTTTGGGCGGAGGTGTGAAAGCGGGTGGAACCGTCTGGCCGTGCCCGAGGGTGGCGGCCGCGATGAAAAGAAAGGAAAGAGGGAAGCGGGAGTGCATGAGGAATCGGTGACAAGGCTCCGGCTGCGCGCAGGCAGTCCGGTTTACGGACTCCCGGTGAACGCGCAGGCGCGGCCCGGGAGGGTGAGAACGCACGCAAACGGCGTGCGGCTAGGGAAGGTCAACCGACAACAGGTGGTCCCCGCTCCGGCTGACGGAGGTAACGCGGAACCGACAAATAAAGCGTCCGCTGGATGCTCGCCGATACCTGTACCCAGTTTTCCTGGGGCGCGGGGAGGCGAGGAATGTCCAGCGCGGCGGTGATGCCATGCGCATAGAGAGTGATGGCACAGCCATCATCATGAGAGAGGTCGGGCGCGGCGGATGAATCCGGCCGGTCGCCGTGTTCGTGCGCGTGCAGCCAAGCATGGGCATCGGGCGAGACGGAGAGCACCGTCAGCGCCAGCACCACGAGCGTCAGCAATCCCGCAAGCAGCCGCTGGGCGGCGCTGAAGGGACTGGGAGAGACTCGCTGCATGATGCGTGGTGGGTCTGATTATTAACAGATGCGTCAAGCGGCCCGGGTCAGGGCGAGGAACGCATGACAAGCGTATGCACGCTGAAAATCGACCAGTTGACGCCGTTGCGTTCGATGCGGGCGAGGATGACTTGATCGGGCTGCGCGGCGTGCAGCACATCGGGTTCCGCTTTGAATACGGTGGCGGCGCTTTTCATCAGGCCGGGAATGTCATCATGTCTGACCGTGAGCGTGCCGTGGGCAAGATCGACGGCGACGATGCGTCCTTTGAGCGCGAAGCCACGTTCTTCATCGGGCCGCGGGTCGCAGCCACAAGGATCGTCTTCGGCGAGATGGCTGGCATCGGGAAGCGTGATGAGTCGGGTGACAAGGTTCGAGTCAGGCTGGATGTGGACGAGCAGGAGCTGTGCCGGAGTGACGTCACTGTCCTTCACGCGGGCGAGCCGGGGAATCGCCTGCTCCGTCGTGCGACCGAGTTGCACGGGGACGTCGAGCGACCCGCGTGGCGAGACGCGGCGAAGCAGGATGATGTTGCCGGTTTTTCTGTGTTCGACCCAGGAGACGAGCTGGCTGAGATCGTCGAGCATCACGAGGCCGACGCGGCCGACCGGGGCGATGTCGTCGACGCGGTTGGGCGCGAGCCATTGCACACCGGCATTGCCGGAGGTGGAGAGATTGATGCGCGCGTCGCCGGCGGCAGTGAACCAAGCGGCGGCGACATGCGTGCTGCGAGCGGCGAGGGCGGGACCGTTGACGGGGTCGCCGGCGATTTTCCAACCATCGGGATTGAGCGTGGACGGGGATTGCCATTTTCCGTCCTGATAACGCGCGGTGCGGATGTCGCGAACCTCGTCGGTGCCACGGCCGCGATAGGCCAGAAGCACACTGCCGTCGGGGAATGCGGCGAGCGTGGTCTGGCCAGAACCGCACACGCGGGGATCGACGAGCTGGTCGGGTTCCACCTTGGCCGAAGCGCCGTCGTGTTTATCGAGCAGACGGGCGTACAAGGCTTGTACGTCTCCGGCGGCGTGATGAGCACGGCCATCGAGCCAGGCGGCGAGGGTGTGGCCATCGGGCAGCGAGACGAGCGAGGCGAATGCGTTGCGATCACTTTCCCGCGAAAGCGGGACGGGCGGCGTCCACGTCACGCCATCGTCGCGGGTGGTGCTCACGACGGCGCGATAATCGCCGTCGTGGATTTCGCCTTCACCGGCAGGAGCGGAGAGATACCAGAGGGCGGTGAGACGGCCGTTGGAGCCGGCGGCGAGTTGCGGAGTATCGAAGTCTTTGACCCTCCAGCCGGTGCCGGTGGCGATAGTACGAACAGAATTCCACCGGCGCTTGGCGGCATCGAGTGTAGCGAAGCGGAGCGCATAACTGCCGGCGGCCGCTGCTTCGGGTTCGATCCAGACGAGATAAACGGTGCCGTCGGGGGCGTTGGTGAGAAACGGCGCGACGGCGCCGGGGCCGGCGGGCGAGGGGATGACGTCGTTTTGAACGATGAAAGCCGGAGATTCGCCCGCGGCGCGCGCAATGGAAAACGCGGTGAGAGCGAGGAAAAGCAAGGCCGGCAGGCGAAGATTCATGACGGAGGGAAAGCTGGCAGGGTGGGTCGGTGGCGTCGAGGGCATGCATGTCCTCCTCCGTTGCCCGGTATTTTTGGCATGGTCATGGCCGATTTTGCGGGTTGGTTTCTAGGCATGCGTTGTCGCCTCAGTCTTTACGGTCTGCTTTTTGCCTGGCTTTGCGCCAGCGGCAGCCTGCTGGACGTGGCGCAGGGATTTGCGTGGCTGCGCATGTGTGCCGGCTACACGCAGACGATGCCGTTGACCGTGGCGCTCCATCGGACGTTCGATCCGGAAAAGCCCTGTGAAATTTGTACTGCGGTGCTCAATGCGCGGAAGGCGGCCGAGGCCGGACATCAGCCGGCGGAAAAGGCTCTCATTGAGAAGATGACGCTGATTGCGGCCAGCGCAGAGCCGGAATTGACGCCACCGGTTTTCGAAGTCTGGCCGGCCTTGGTGAATCTTTTCGCCGAAGCGCGATCCTATCCCGTGCCCGTGCCGCCGCCGCGATGCGGGGCGGTTTGCTGACGGTTGATGTCTTTCGCCGAACGGAACCGGCGTTGGAGATTTTAATTTTTGGACGCGACCCGCCACCGGTGCCGGGCGCGTTGTTTCCGTGTACGATGCACCGCTGTCTCCATGAACTTTTTCTCTTTTTCAAAATCATCGGTTTTTCGTTTTTTCCGGTTGGGTGCGGGTGGATTGGCTGTCGCGATGGGCGCCTCTTCCGTTGGTTATGCCTGTTCGGTCTGCGGTTGCTCCCTGAGTTCGGATTGGGCCTTGCAGGGTTACGCCGACCGGCCGGGGCTTCGGGCCGACGTTCGCTATGAATATTACGAGCAGTCCGAGCTGCGTAGTGGCACGCACTCTGTGGATCGTGGATCGCTGGCACTGCCGAATGCCGACGAAATCCAGCAGAGCACGCTCAACCGCAATGTCTGGCTCGGTCTCGACTATGCCTCGGCGGATAATTGGGGCGTGTCGGGGCAACTGCCTTATTACGACCGGTCGCACGGGACGATTGCGCCGGGGGATACGGCGATTTCCACGTCGCATGCCGAGGGAATCGGCGACTTGAGGGTGCTGGGGCGTTATCAATTCCATCACGACCGGGAGGGAAATTGGAGCGTGCAGCTGGGCCTGAAGCTGCCGACGGGCGGCTTTCATCAGACATTCGACGGCGGCCCGCAGGCGGGCGGTGCGCTTGACCGGGGCTTGCAGCTCGGCACGGGCACGACGGATGCGCTGGCGGGTGTCTCCTATTTCGGCCGGGCGGGAGCGGTGATCGGGTATTTTGCGCAGGCGTTGGTGCAACGTCCGCTGGACACGCGAGAGGATTTCCGGCCGTCTACGAGCCTCAGCCTCAACGGCGGAGTTCGTTGGCTCAACACGAGTCGGTTTACGCCCGAGTTGCAGGTGAATGTGCGGTTCGACGGACGCGAGGGCGGTGCGCAGGCGGACTACGACAACAGTGGCGGCACCCTCGTGAATCTAAGCCCGGGGGTGACCTTCGATATCAGGCGCAACCTGGACGCCTTCGCCTTCGTGCAGGTACCGGTTTACCAGCGGGTCAACGGCCTGCAGTTGCAGCCCGAGTGGCTCTTCTCGCTCGGAGTTCGTTACAAGCTCTGAGCGTCCGGCGGGTTTCGGTGGGGTGCTCCGAGCCTTCGCCGGAGCGCCCGTCCCCGGCGTATGTGCCAGATCAATACTCCGGGGAACGCTAGCCCGAGCCCGAGATGGCTCAGGCTGGCGGCTAAGCGGAGTGTCTCTCCTGCCGCGTAATAAAGCCCGTAGCCGGTGAGCGTGAGCGCTGCGGAAAGCGCGATCATGCCGCCGCCGCTGAAACGGTTGCGGTGTGCGCGCCAGGCGGCGCGCACGTGATTGGGCAGAAGCGAGCCGAGCACCACCAACGCGATCATGGCGGCCGCGCCGTGCAGGCGGAGCAGCCAGGAGTTCAGCGGATTTTCCTGTGAACCGAACTCGGTTTGAACGGGGAACCACCTGTGCAGAATCCACCAGAGTGCGCCGGAGAGGAACAACACGGCAAAGCTGCCGTGGAACCAGAGGCGCTGGCGAAAACTGAGACGTAGGCGGTTACGCGACATGGCGGAGCGGGGTGTCGAGCCAATCGGCCCGGCCTTGTGTGTCGAGGATGACCGCGCGGGCGCCATAACGAGCAAGGATCGGACGTGCGGCCGCAGGATCGACGGCGACAACCTTGGTGAGCGCGTCGGCCAGCCAGGCGGAACGAGCGAGCACGGTGATGCTCAGATTTTGTCCGCATGCCGTGCCGTTGCGGGGATCAACCAACGCGCCGGTCGCGGTTCCTTGTTGGATTTTTCCGGAATAGGTGAGCGCGGACGTGGCGAGTGCGCCGTCGCGCAGTTCGCCGAGCGGAAAAAACAGCCCCGGTTTCGTGGGATGACGCACATGAACCGGCGCGGCGTGGTTTCCAAAGACGCGCAGGTCACCGCCGGCGTTCACGAGTCCGGCCGGCACCCCGGCGCGCCGCAGGACTGCCACGGCACGGTCTACCGCGTAGCCTTTCGCGATACCGCCGAGATCCAAAGTGAGCGGGGCGAGAAAGCGTACTCGTCGGCCGGGAAGCAGGCAGATCGCGGACCCGTTGGTCTCGGGCTGGCGGGGATGAGGGACGCCGGGCAACAGGCCCCAGCGCTGGAGGATGGGGGCGATGGACGGATCGAAGCGGCCTTCGCTGACCCGCGTCAGCGCCCGCGCATGACGCAGCACAGTCCAGGTCGCGGCGTCCACGCGCACCGCGCGGCGGGCGGCGAGGCGGTTGATCCGGGAGAGATCGCTCGCCGGATCATGAAAGCTCATGACCATTTGCACATGGGTGATGGCCGCGAACGCGCGTGAAATGGCGCGCTCCAGCTGCGCGGGGGCGAGGCCGGAGACTTGAATTTCGACGACGGTCCCGAGAAGCGGACGGGCGCGGCGGAGCCTTGCCTCAGCGTTGGGCAAGGGCGGTTTCATGGATCGCGAGGATGCGCTTGACCCCTTCCATCACATGACGGCTGGAGAGCGTCGCGCCCGAGATGTTTTGGATGTCCTCATCGAGTTTCAGCGGCGAAGCGGCGGTCTTGCCCGTAAACTGGGCACGCCACTTGGGGTTTTGCACCTGCTGGCCGTAGCTTTCCTTGTAGACGAGGATTTCAACGCCGCAGACCGCTCCCTTGGCATCGAGTCCTACGGCGTAGGTGATGAACTCGTGTTTGCCCAGCACCTCGTCGAGGAAAAACCAGCTGCCGGTGTTCGTTCGCCAAACATGAATGTCGGGCGAGCGCAGACGGGCACCGCTTTTTTGCGAGACGAATTTCACCTGCTCGGGTGTCAGTCGCAACGAAGCGTCGGTGAAAGTGGCGCCGGGGAAAATCGTCTGCTGCGCCTGCGCGACCGTGAGGTATTCGACGGCGTAACCGGAAGTGCTGCCGACGAGCGCGGTGGCGGCGGTGGCGAGGGCGGGCGTGAAGCGCATGGCGGACCGTATAAACAACCGGCCCCGGCGGCAAGGCCGGGGCCGGAGGGGAATCAGAAGTTATAGCCAACTTTCAGACGGACCTGCAGGGCTTCGTAGTTGTCGAGGTTGCGGTCGCCTTTGTTGACGGGCCAGCCGGTGAGCTGGGGCAGCACGGTGAGGGTGGCCCACCAGCGCGTCGCGGCGTAATGGAGGTTGGGGCCGGCGAAGATCGCGTACTCGCCCATTTCGTCGAGGTGCATCTTCTCGAAGGCGGACGTGGCCAGGGCTTCGACACCGGCGAACCAGCCGGGGGCGAAACGGTAGCTGAGGCCGGTGCTGAGCTCGAGTTCCAGCTCGCTCTCCCATTCGTTGGAGACGAGGTCATGTTCACGTTCGAACTCACTGCTGAAGTTGGTCGCCCAGACCAGCGTGTCGTCGAGGTAGTTTTTTTGGACGATCACCTTGGGTTCGAAGAAGTAGATGTCCGTGCGGTCGCCGCTCGAGGCGGCGAAGCGCTTGTAACCAGGCTCAAAATACACCGCCACGCCCCAGCCGCCACGATCGGCGCTTTTGAGATTGTACTTCAGCGAGCCTTGAAGGCCGTTGAAGTTGGTGCTGTTGCGATCGCTGAAGCCGGAGCCGCCGCTGATGTCGTGGCTGATGGCGTTGAGGTAAAGGGAGCCTTGGAGGCGGTCGGTGAAGCCATGTTCGATCTCGGTTTGCAGATCGAGGGCGGAATAGGAACCGTCGGCCTTGCCGGTGCGGGAGGTGATCCACTGATAGATTTCGGAGCGGCCCTTGGGCAGGGTGTCGGCGCCGTAGGTGTAGCCGAAGTAGTTTTCGTCGGCGCGGACGGCGGCGGCCGTGCAGAGAAGGGCGAGCAGCCCGAGGAGGGCGCCTCGGATGCGGAGAGACGGGGATGTGGTGGTCATGGGAAAAGACGAAGCGGATTAAAAGTTAAGGCCGATCTTGAGGCGGAATTCGTTGCGGGCTTCTTCGGCGAAGGCCATGCGGGGCACGGTGGGATCCACCTCGCGACCCCAGGCCTGCCACGCCCAGGAAAGCGTCGCCCACCAGCGTTGCGCGCCATAGTGGAGACTCGGGCCGGCGAAGAGCACGGTGTGCTCGAATTGATTGAACATCGGGTATTCGGAAACGATGTGGGTTTCGACGCCGGCAAACCAGTTGGGAGCGAAACGATAGGAGAGACCGGTGCCAGCCTTAAGGGAAAGCTCGTGCTCGTATTCCTCGGCGGGCTTTTTGCCCCAGGCGAGTTGGAATCCGCCGTTGGCGGCGAAGATGAGGGTGTCGTCGAGAAAGTTCTTTTGGTAAATCAGGGTGGGGGCGACATACAGCATCCGCTGCATGATGCCGGCTACGTCGTCGTAGCGCATGAAGCCGACCTCGGGACGCAGGGCGAGGCCGTAGCCGTCTTTGAAGACGCTTTTGAAGCGGTATTTGGCAGAAAACTCCACGCCGCCAAACTGGTATTGGTTTTGGTCATCCAAACCTGGGACGTTCTTCACGTCGAAATAGTGTTGGAGCAACGTGGCGGAGCCTTGGAACTTGTCGGTGAAACCGTACTCAACCTCGGTTTCGAAATCCCAGCCGCGATAATAGCCGGCATCCTTGCCGGCTCGGGCCGTGGTTGTCTGGTACAAATCGTAATGCCCTTTGGGTAACGTTTCGGCCCCGCTCACATAACCGAAAAGATTTTCGTCAGCACGAGCGGATGACACGACGGTGAGCAGCAGGGCGAAAATGCTGGCAATGGAAGCAGCGAGGAAGTGGAGGCGGGCGAACATGGATACAGAGGCGACGGGAATGGGATGAATCGCGCCTGAGACTCTATCTCATATAAATCCTGTCAATGTTGTTTTTAGGACTCAGTCTCATTTTTAGTGGGTGAAGCGATGATTCCGTAGTTTGAACCTTTCCGCGCAAGGATGTTGGATCATTTTACGTCCTATGAATTCCAAGCCTCAGCCGCCGTTGGTGACCGTCCTTTGCGGCTTTCTTGGAGCGGGCAAGACAACGCTGCTCAAGCACTTGCTTCAGCAAGCGGAGGGGCGTCGCTGGGCGGCGGTCGTGAATGACGTGGCGGCGCTTAACATCGACGGTGCCGTCGTGCGGGTGGGGGCCGGCATCTTGGCGGGGCAGACGGTTGTGGAATTGGGCAACGGCTGCGTGTGCTGTTCCAGTAAGGATGAATTGGCCGAAACCGTGGCGGAACTGGCGGCAAGCGGCGCCTATGCGCATATCCTGATCGAAACGACAGGCGTGGCAGAGCCGCGCGGGATTGCCGCCCTCTTCACACGGAAAAATCCCTTTGGACGCACGCTGAGCGATTTTGCCACCTTGTCCGCGCTTGTGAGTGTGATCGACGCGGGGTTGTTTTTGCGGGAATGGAGGGATTATCGGAATTCACCGCGGTCTCGTGAGGTGCGAACCGGAGGCGGCCGACCGGTGTTTGAACTCATGTTGGAGCAGGTGGAATGCGCCGATATGCTGGTGATCAACCAGTGCGATCGGGTGGACACGGAGGGACTGGAGCAACTCGAGGCGATCCTGCGCGGTCTCAATGCCCGGGCCGAGCTCGTGCGCACCGAACATGGTCAGATCTCCAGCGAATTTTTACTCGGGCGGGTGCGTTTCGACGCGACCGCCACCTTGGGGGCGGCGCGTTGGGTCCGGGTCATGAACGCGCTGACGTCGACGCCCGGAACGCCCGGCGGTCTTGTGCAAAATCCGGCGAAGGCGCCGGCAATGTCGTCGCATGAAAGCAAATACGGCATCACCACTGTGACCTATCAGGCGCGCCGGCCTTTGATGCGCGAGCGCTTTTTCAAGCTGATGGAAACGGGTTTGCCCGGACTCTTGCGGGCGAAGGGTTTTTTCTGGACGCGCGAGCAGCCGGACGAAATGGGCTTTCTCTCGGTGGCGGGCGGGGTGGTGCGTTACGACGTGCTCAACCCTTGGTGGGCGGCGCTGGTGGAGAACGGCCGGGCGCGCCTGGAGGACCGGCCCGAATCAATCCGCGCGCTTTGGGTCGAGCCTCATGGCGACCGTCGGCAGGAATTGGTTTTCATCGGTGTTGCCCTCGACGAGCCGGCCTTGCGGGCCGCCCTTGATGCCTGCCTGGCCCAAGCTGATTGATCAAGTCGCCCGGGGTTGGGATTTGGCGGGAGGCATGACCAAGGTTTGCTGAAGCATGAGCTTGGTGACGGCGACGCGAGGACGCGTAAATTTCCACAGACGCGTACCGTGCGCGTCGAAAACGGTCACGGCGGTTTCAACCAAGGGACAACCGGCATCGGCGCAGGCGGCTTCGCTGACGGTGATGATCGCATCGTCCGGAAGCCGGAGGATGTCCCGAGTCCAGCGCTTGATTGCCGTGGCGTGCTCGGGGTTGAAGGCAACCGGAGTGGACGGGTCGGGCCCGGGAATGAAACGATGGCTCACCTGGCCGATTAAGACGTCACCAACGTCCAGACGCCATTGCTGTCGTGGGTATAGGTGTGGGATCCGGAAGATGTGATGATGATCAACGTGGCGGGAAGCGAAGAGCCGAAGGTGGGGAGTTGGGTCACGTTGCCATTGGCGTCCACGATGAGGCCCGTGGCGCTGCCGCCTGCGGTGGTGTTGATTGTGACCGTGCCGATATTGGCGAAGTTTACGTTGCTGAGGTTGAGCGTGGAACTGACGTTAAGGTTAAGGGAGGAAACATTGTTATTCGATGTTCCGAGAGTGGAGTTGCCGCTGTTGAGCTGGAGAGTGCCACCGCTGAAATTCAGGCTTCCGACGTTTGTTGTTACTGAAGTACTGGTGAGTGATAGTGAGCCGGATAGTGAACCGCCGGTAACCGTGCTTTCCGTGGAGTTGGCCATGCCATAGCGGGTGAGATCGATGGTTTTGGCGCCCGAGAGAGTGAATGTGAGAAGGCCGACGCCGGGGTTCGGGTTCGCGGTGACGCTTCCGCTGAAATTTCCGGTGGACGCCACGAGTTCCACCACTTCGGTCGCGGCTCCATTTTTGACGGCGCGGGAAGTCCAGTTCTGGGTCAGCACGCCGGTGCCGGTGAAACTGCCAAAAACCAGGCCGGCTTGATTATGAGTCTGCTGACTCAGGCTTTTAAGGACTCCGCTCCCGTCCACCACGGTTTGGCCGTTGGCGGGACCCTCCGCGACCCCGAGAGCGAACAGATCCGAGGGCACCGCCACGGGCGTGCCAGTCGCAGGAGTGGCGAACCATGCGGTGCCATCCGCCATATGAGCGTGCGCGACCATCACCAAGCGATAGCCGTTGATGGTGGCGATGAGATTGCGCGTATGCATCGCCTCAAGAATGGTGCGATTGGTGACTTGCACAACGGTGTGCGTCGCGGTGTCGCTGACATTCCCGTTGCTCAATGTCTTCGTGGCGAGGGTGCCCGGCAGGTAATACGTGCCTTGAAGCGTGACCGCGGTTTCGCTGCCGTAGCGCTCGGCCAAGGCCATGGGCGCTAACCACAAGACGGCCAGCAGAGTCAGAGCGGTCAGGGGCGATGAAAGCTTCATAACTGCAATAACAATTCCGGGGTGCAAAACCTTGGCAAGCCCTTAACCGGCAGAACGCCGGTTAGCCTTCGCATTTCAGCACGTAAACGATCCCTTTTTCGCTGCCGACGGCGAGAAGCCTGTCGTCGGGAGACCAGGCGAGTTTCGTGGCGGGCGCGGGCATCTTGACGGTGGCGCGGAGCGGTTGTTTGCGCTCGGGACTCCAGAGGTGGAGCGTGCCGTCCTGCGACGCGGTGGCGAGGAGTCCGTGCGTGTGTTGAAAGGCGACTGCGCAGACCTTGGCTTCGTGCGGCAGCATGGTGGGCTCACGGCCTTCAGGGCCTTTGCCGGTGCAATCCCACAGACAGGCGTCGCGGCCGCCGCCCGTGGCGAGCCAGTGCGAATCGCGGTCGAAGGAGAGCTCCTTCACCTTGCTTTCGTAGCCGCTCATGTGGAACTCGTCGTTTTGTTCCGGCAGCCAGAGGTGGACGCTGGGATCTTGATTGCCGGAAACGAGCCAGCGGTTGTCGGGCGACCAGACGAGGGCGTGAATGCCGTTGGCGTAGGCGAACTCTTTTTGCACAACGAAATCATCCGCATCCCAGAGGCATACTCCGCCGAAATAAGCGGCGGCGAGGGCGCCGCCCGCCGGCTGCCAAGCCAGCGCGCTGATGGTTTTGGGCGCGGGCGGAAAAGCATGGCGAGTCGAACCGTCGGGATTGAAAACAGCGAGGTTGCGGCCGGCCGCGGCCGCGAGCAGCGACTGTGACGGTTGCGCGGTGGAGCCCGCCGATCGCCAAGCGAGGTGCTCGACCCAAGCCCCGCCCAGTTCCGCGCTGGCGGTGTGCTGGGCGCTAGGTGCGTCCCAGAATTTCACTTTGCCATCCTGCCCTCCGGTCGCGAGGAGCGGTTGCGAAGGATGCCAGGTGAGACAGTTCGTGCCGTCATCGTGGCCGGGAAGCGTCGCCGTTTTCGCTCCGTCGTCAGCGGCGAAAAGGCTGACGGGACCGGCGGCGGAGGCGGTGGCGAGCAGGGAGCCGTCGGACGACCACCCGAGGTCGATGACATAGTCGTCGAGGGTGGCGGCCCAGTGTTTGGCGAGATTCATGGCTTCAGGCGAGGCAGGCCTTGAAGCCTTCGTTCAGCGCGGTGCGATCGAGGTTCTTGCCGATGAAGACAAGGGTGTTGGTGCGCGGAGACGCGCCCCAGGGTTTGTCGAATTTCGCGTCGAAGAGCATGTGCACGCCTTGAAAAACCAGGCGGTTCGGCGAGCCCTTGACGGCGAGAACGCCCTTCATGCGATAGATGTCGCCGCCCTTGGTCTTGAGCAGATTCCCGATCCAGTCGTTGAGGCGTTTGCCATCCAAATCGCCGGGCGTGCTGATGCCGACGGAGGAGACTTCGTCATCATGCGAGTGGTGGTGTTCGTAATCTTCCTGCCAGCTCGGACGGACGTTTTCGCCGGCCACCTGGATGTGCAGCGGTTCTTCGCCGCAGCCTTCGAAGACAAGGTAATGACCGGGCTGGGCGATCGTGAGCGGGTAATGGCCGTGGCCATGATCGAGGAGCAGGCGGTGCAGGGTGCCGCCGGGAGTGACGCTCTCGCCGGGTTTCACGCGGTTTTCCCAGTCGGCAAAAACGAGCACGGCGGCCTCGCGGGCGGCGGCGAGGTCTTTTTCATCGAGCGATTTCACCGGCATGATGACGATATCGAGTTCGTTCTCGTTGCCGTGGTGGTGATGCGTGTGCCCCTCGTGATCATGCGCGTGATCGTGACCTTCATGGCCGTGGTCGCAGTGGCCGATCACGAGGTCGTGCGCGCCGGCGGGGAGCAGGTAGGCGCCCGCCCATTCGAAGGGATAGTCCGGTGCGAGGAATTCCGGATCTAGCTCGGTGGCGCGGGAAAGATTGAAGCCGCCGACGTTGAGGACGTGCTGAAGATCAATGGCGGCGTTTTGCGTGCGGTGCAGCTTGGCGGCTCCGTTCATCTTGTGCACGCGGGACTCGAGGGCGGAGAGCTCCGCGGGAGTAACGAGATCGGTCTTGTTGAGGATAATCACGTCAGCGAAGCCGATCTGCTTTTTCACCTCGGGCGAGCTGTCGATGTGTTGCACGACGTGCTTCGCGTCCACGAGTGTGACGATGCTGTCGAGGCGGAAGCGGGTGCGCATCTCGTCGTCGGTGAAGAACGTCTGGGCGACCGGACCGGGATCGGCGAGGCCGGTGGTCTCGATCAGGATCCCGTCGAGCTTGTCCTTGCGCTTCATGAGACGTCCCAGGATGCGGATGAGGTCGCCGCGGACGCTGCAGCAGATGCAGCCGTTGTTCATCTCGAAAATCTCCTCGTCGCTTTGGATCACGAGCTGGTTGTCCACGCCGACTTCGCCGAACTCGTTTTCGATGACGGCCAGCTTCTTGCCGTGCTGTTCGCTGAGGATGCGGTTGAGGAGGGTGGTCTTGCCGGCGCCGAGGAAGCCGGTGAGGACGGTGACGGGAATGGGGGTGTCGTTGGACATGGCAAAGCGTCCACTGTCCGCGACAGGGTGGGCGTCGTCAAGGAGCGCGGCAGGTTCATCTTCCCTGTTCCATGACGCCGCGGAGTGCGCCGTCTTGCGGTGTGTTTTCCACCGTGTTTCATTGATCCTTCCCTATCCCGCCTTTTCGCCCCCGCCGTTCGCTTGCCCCCAATCCAACAAGTACAGTAATCATTGACTAATGGTTTGGCGGGGAGGACCGGCGGGGGAGGCGACGTGTGGTTTTACGGGGTGGTGGAGGCGAGGAGGGTGGTTGTCGGGTTCGCGAAGCGCCGGCGGAGGTTGCGGGCGCAGGAGACCATGTGGATCAACGAAGGTTTCACTTCGGCCCAGCCACGGGTTTTGAGACCGCAGTCGGGATTGATCCAGAGGTTCTCAACCGGGAGTACCGCGGCCGCCTTCACCAGGAGCGCTTCCATTTCTTCCACCGAGGGCACGCGGGGCGAGTGGATGTCGTAAACGCCGGGGCCGATCTCGTTGGGATAACGGAAATCCACGAAGGCCTGCAACAGCTCCATGTTGGAACGCGAGGTTTCAATGGTGATCACGTCGGCATCAAGGCGGGCGATGGCGGCAATGATGTCGTTGAACTCGGCGTAACACATGTGCGTGTGGATCTGGGTGTCGTCACGCACGATGGCGGCGGAAAGGCGGAACGCATCGACAGCCCACGCCAGGTAGGCGGGGCCGTCGCTTTGGCGGAGAGGAAGACCTTCGCGAAGGGCGGGTTCGTCGATCTGAATGGCGGCAATGCCGGCGGCCTCCAGGTCGCGCACTTCGTCCCGCAGGGCGAGGGCGATTTGAAAGGCGGTGGTGGCGCGGGGCTGATCGTCGCGCACGAAACTCCATTGCAGCACGGTGACGGGGCCCGTGAGCATGCCTTTCATGCAGCGTGTCGTGAGCGACTGTGCATAATGGGACCAGCGCACGGTCATGGGGCGGGGCCGGGCCACGTCGCCGTAGATGATCGGCGGTTTCACATAACGTGAGCCGTAGCTCTGAACCCAGCCGTTTTGCGTGAAGGCGAAACCATCAAGCTGTTCGCCGAAGTATTCGACCATGTCGTTGCGCTCGAATTCGCCGTGCACGAGCATGTCGAGGCCGATTTCCTCCTGAAATTTCACGCAGGCGGCTGTTTCGTTTTCGAGAAACGCGTCGTAGGCGGCGTCGGTGAGCGTTCCCTTTTTCCATTGGGCGCGGGCGGCGCGCACGGCTTTAGTTTGCGGGAACGAGCCGATCGTTGTGGTCGGGAAGGCGGGCAGGCGCAGCCGGGTGCGTTGCTTCGGCTGGCGCAGGGCGAACGGAGAACCGCGGTCGTAATCGGCCGGTCGTACGGCGGTGAGGCGGGCGGCGACGTCGGCACGGTGGATGCGCGGACTGGTGGCCCGCGCGGTCTGCGCAACGACATTGGCCGCGAGGGCGGTCGTGGCGGCGGGGTCACGTTCGAGCAGCGCCCGCAGGGTCGCGACTTCGGTGAGCTTTTCTTCGGCGAAGGCCATCCAGTTGCGGAGATCGGCGTCGAGCCGGGGTTCCTGTCGCAGCGAGACGGGGACGTGTTGCAACGAACAGGAGGTGGCAATGACAAGTCGCTCGTCGCCAAGAATGCCCCGGGCTTTTTCCAGGGCGAGGAGGCTGCGGGTGAAGTTGTTTTTCCAGAGATTACGGCCGTCCACCACGCCGAGAGTGAGGGTTTTCTCGCACGGAAGTCTGGCGAGCACGGCATCGAGTTCCTCGGGGGCGCGCACGGCGTCGAAATGGAGGGCGTGCACGGGCAGGTTGCAGTAGGTGTCGAGGTTGTCGCGCAAGGGTCCGAAGTAGCTCGCGACCCAGAGCTTCAACCGCGGCACGGCGGCGGCGAGGGTGGTGTACGTGGCGGTGAGGGCGGCGCGTTGCGCGGGCGTCAGATCGAGTGCAAAGACGGGCTCATCGAGACGGACCCAATGGGCGCCGAGATCGGCGAGCGTGCGGAGAGTTTCGATATAGACGGGCAGCAATCGCTCCAGAAGGGAGAAGCGGTCGAAGTGGGACTGGGCGTTGCCATGGACCTTGCCGAGGGCGAGGTAGGTGACGGGGCCGGTCAGGACGGGCACGGTTTCGATGCCGAGGGCGAGGGCTTCGGTGAATTCGTCGAAGGGTTTGCGCGAGGACAAGGAGAAGCGCGTGTCGGCCTGGAACTCGGGGACGATGTAATGATAATTGGTGTCGAACCACTTGGTCATTTCGCTGGCAAAGGTGGGTCCTCCGCAGCTTTGGCAGCCGGAGTGATCGTCGGACTCATGCGTGTGTCCGCGGACGCCGCGGGCGATCGCAAAACGCGTTTCAAGATCCACTTCGCCGCCCTTCCAGTGGAAGCGCGGGGGGACGTTGCCGACGAGACAGGTGGTGTCGAGGATCTGATCGTAGAACGAGAAATCGTTGGATGGAATCAGATCGATGCCGGCGAGTTGTTGGGTTCGCCAGTGATCGCGCCGCAGGTGGCGGGCGGTGGCTTCGAGTTCGGAGCGACTAAGCTTGCCGGCCCAATGGGCTTCGGTGGCTCGCTTGAGTTCACGATGGGCGCCAATTCTTGGGTAGCCGAGTGTGGCGGTGCGCAGGACGGTGTTTTTCATGGGACCTTTCATTGTTGCGATGACGGTGGTGGATTCGCGCGGGTGCAGTCGGGTGTTCGGACTCCGAGTATGTGCGCGGGAAGTGTCCCGACGCGTCGTCCCCCGGCCTTCATCCCGGAGGGGACTGGCGATGCTCGAGGCGTTTGTTGAGGCGCCTCGATGGGGGTTGTGGCTCGATACCGCAGCGTGACTGTCAGCCGGTTCTCACGGCGTTCCCCGTCCGCTGCACCTGCGACGCCACCGGAGGTTTCCAGCGGCGATTTTCAAACAACAGCTACCATCCAGCCCGAAGCACAGGCTGTGGTCAATATAAACATATCAACGAATGCGAATGCATTGATATGTTATTTTATCGTTGGGGCCGGGCGCAAAAAAACGCGCCCGGGTGAAGGGGCGCGTTTTTATCGAAGAAGAGGGCCGCTTTAGCGAACGGTGCGGAGCTGGACGCTGTCGACGAGGCGATCCCGGGTGAGCAGATCGGTGGCGACGATGAGCTTGTCGCCGGGATGCACGCGGCCGGCCTTCACGAGGAGGGCGATGGCGTGTTCGATGGTGTCATTGGGGTCCGAGTCGAGAGGCAAGAAGAACGGCTCGACGCTGCGGAGAAGGCGGAGCTGGCGGAGGGTTTCCACCGAGTTGGTCATGGCGAAGATCGGCGCGCGTGAGGGACGCAGCGCGGCGAGGCCGCCCGCCATGAAGCCTTGCCGGGTAAAGGTGAGCAGGGCGGAGTCGGCCACTTGGTGGGCGAGGAGCACACCGGATTGGAGCAGCTTGATCTTGTCGCCGCCCACGTGCTCGGGCTCGGCGAAGTCAAAGGGACCCTCGTCCTCGATGCGACGGGAGATTTTGTCGAGGATGTTGACGCATTCGAGGGGGTATTTGCCGATGGTGGTCTCGCCGGAAAGCATCACGCAGTCCGCCTTTTCATAGACGGCGTTGGCGACGTCGGTGATTTCGGCGCGGGTGGGCATGGGCTGGGTGATCATCGACTCGAGCATGTGTGTCGCGATGATCACGGGTTTGCCATGGTCGAAGCAGGATTTGACCGCGCGGCGTTGAATGACGGGCAGATCCTCGAAGGGACATTCGATGCCGAGATCGCCGCGCGCCACCATGAGGGAATCGGTTGCTTCGATGATTTCGTCGAGGTTCTCGATGGCCGTCTGATCCTCGATTTTGGCGATGATCTTGGCCCGAGATTTATGGGTGACGAGGTAGTCACGAAGCAGTTCGATGTCCTTGGCTTCGCGAACGAAGGAGAGGGCGACGAAATCGATTCCCTCCTCGATGCCGACCTGGGTGTCGCCACGGTCTTTTTCGGTGAAGGAAGGCAAATTGACCTTAACACCGGGGAGGTTAATGTGGCGGCGCGATTTCAGCTCGCCGGGGATGAGCACGCGGCAGCGGATGTGGGCGTTGTCCTTTTTCAGGACTTCGAGGCGGATGAGGCCGTTGTCCACGAGGACGGTGTCGCCGACTTTGATGTCGTTGACGAGATCCTGATAGTTAACGTTGACGGAGCGGACCTCCTCGCCGTTTTCACGGTCGGCACCGGGTTTCACGGTGAAATCAAAGATCTCGCCGGCCGTCAGCTCCATGGGGGCGGCCACGTCGCCGGTGCGAATCTCCGGACCTTTGATGTCCATCATGATGGCGATCTCGCGACCGACACGTTTGGACACCTCGCGAATGCGGCGAATGACGGCGCGGGTCCAGTCGTGGCGAGCATGCGCCATGTTTAGACGGGCGACATCGGCACCCGCGCGGATCAATGCTTCCAGCATTTCCTCGCTCTCAGTGGCGGGGCCGAGGGTGAAAATGATTTTGGTGCGGCGAAAGTGCGTAAGCGGATTCATCGTGTGGGAAGGTGGGCAAGAGCAGACTGAAGGCCAGTTCTATAAGAGTGTTACTAGTAAAGCGAGCGGACGTTATATTAGGTGATTTCAACCCGGGGAATACCCTCTCCCGGTGCGACGATGGAGAACTGGCAGCGCAATCGTGCGCGCAAGCCGGCGAGGGAGACTTCGACCGCCTCCCGGCTGTTGCAATCGCGGCTCAAGTGCGTGAGCACGATATGCTGCCAACGCGGGCTGGCGACGGCTTCGAGGAGTTCGCGCATGCCGTCGTTGGAAAGATGGCCATGCCGGCCGGAAATACGCTGCTTGGTGGGCCACGGCCGCTTGATGTCGGCCTGAAGGAGGCGGATGCAGTGGTTGGATTCGACGACAACGACATCCACGTCGCGGATACGCTCATGAATATGTTGCGGAGCGTGGCCGAGGTCGGTCAGCCAGGCAAGCCGGCGGCGGGGGGAGGGGAGGCCATTGCCATGGGAAAAGGTGAATCCCACGGGTTCCTGGGCATCGTGGGGGACGTGGAAACTTTCAATCTCCAGATCGCGAAAAGCGAAGCGCGCGCCGGTTTCGAAGATTTGCCAGGAAGGACGATGATCGAGCTTCGCCTGCACCGCGCGGGCGGTGGCGGCGTTGGCAAAGATTTGAATGTGCGGAAATTTCTTCAGCCCTTCGATGCCGGCGGCGTGATCGCCATGTTCATGCGTCAGGAAAATCGCGTCGATCTGCTCCAGCGATTCGTTGGCGTCATGCAGGAGTTGGCGGAGCTTGCGCGTGGAAAATCCGGCATCCACCAGCACGCGAGAAGTTTCGGTGCGAAGAACGGCGCAATTGCCCGCACTGCCGCTGCCGAGAATACAAAAACACATGCCCATGGTGGAGGCCGATGAAGCGGCCGGGCCGGGCGCGTGCAAGGGGTTTTTGCGATCCCTCAGCGGATCGGCCGGACGAAATGGCGCAAACTCCGCCGCTGCATTGACCCTGAGCGATTTTATGTACCTGATAAACCCTCCATGCCGAAGAAAACCACCCAGCCGAAGACCGCCGTGAAGTCCGTGCGCCCGCTCAAAGGCACGGTCCTGATCACGCGGCAGGTGCATTTCAATTCGGCGCACCGGCTCCACAATCCGTCCAAGAGCCAGAAATGGAACGAGGAGCACTACGGTCTCTGCACCAATCCGCACTGGCACGGCCATAATTACGTGCTGGAAGTTTCCGTGCTCGGCGAGCCCGACGCCGACACCGGCTACATCATGGATCTGGGCGAGTTAAAGGGCATCCTGAACCGGGCGGTCGTCGACAAATGCGACCACCGCAATCTCAACGACGAGGTGGAGTTTCTTCGCGGGGTCATTCCTTCGACTGAAAATCTCGTGATCGCTTTCTGGAACGAGATCGCGCCGCATATCAAAGCCGGCCGGCTCTATTGCGTAAAACTTTACGAGACGCCGCGCAATTTCGCCGAATATTACGGCCCCGACGCGACTTTCTGAACCTATCTGCGTCGGCCTGTTCGCCCTCTGGCGAAACCGCGGTTATCGTCCCCGCCCGTCGCCCGTCCCCAAAAAACGAACCATGAAAGCCAAGAAGAAGACCATGTATCTCCACGCGACGGCCGCGGGGGAGGCGCCGCGGATCCAGCGGAAGTATGACGCCCGGTTCAAGACCACGCCCGCGTATCTCGCCACCCTGCCCGACATGATGGAGGCGGACACGGATTCCATCCAGGGCGCGCATGTGCCGATCCAGCAGGTGGGGGTTTCCAATTTCAAACTGCCGCTGAAATTCCGTACGAAACAGCGTAAGGTGCTCACGCTGGAGGCGAGCGTCACCGGCACCGTTTCCCTTGAGGCGGACCTGAAAGGCATCAACATGAGCCGGATCGTCCGCTCGTTCTATGATCACAAGCACGAGGTGTTCACGGGCGAATGGATGGGCAAGATCCTCGCGGCCTACCTGCGGCGTGTGGAAAGCAAGGCGGCGCGGCTGAAGATCGATTTTTCCTACCCGATCGTGCAGCGCAGCCTGCGCAGCGGGCTCGAAGGCTACCAATTTTATAACGTGGCGTTCGAGGGCGTGATGACGGGAACGGGCGAATACCGCCGATTCATTCACTTTGATTTTGTTTATTCGTCGGCATGTCCCTGTTCCGCCGAGCTGTCCGAGCATGCGCGCGACCGTCGCGGGGTGTACGCGATTCCGCATTCACAACGTAGCAAGGCACGCCTCACGCTGGAGGAAACCCCGGGCAAGAAAATCTGGATCGAGGACGTCCATGCGCTTTGCGTCGCCGCGCTGCACACCGAGACGCAAGTCATGGTGAAGCGCGAGGACGAGCAGGCCTTCGCCGAACTCAACGGCGCCCACGTGAAATTTGTGGAGGACGCCGCGCGGCTGCTTTACCTGCGTTTCAATGCCGATCCGCGGATCAAAGATTTCCGGATCGCCTGCGCGCATCTCGAATCCCTCCATTCGCACGACGCGGTGAGCGTGATCGTGAAGGGAGTGAAGGGCGGCTTCACGGCCGATTTCATGGATTTCCGCGCGCTGGTGTGCTGAGTTTTTAAACGTCGTCATGCCCAAGCCCGTCATCCTCATCACCGGCGCGTCACAAGGAATCGGGGCGGTCATCGCCAAGGTCTTTGCGAAGGAACTGCGCGGCGTTCGCCTCGCTCTGGTGGCCCGCAACGCGAAGAACCTGACGGCCGTCCGGCGGGCGTGCGTCAAGTTGGGCGCGCAGGCGGAGGTGTTTGTCTGTGACGTGGCCGACGAGGCCGCCGTCACGACTATGGCGGCGGCGGTGAAGCGGCGGCTGGGCACGGTCGACGTGCTCATCAACAACGCGGGCGTGTTTGCGGCCGCTCCGTTTGTGGACACGACGGCGGCTGATTTCGACCGCATCGTGGCGGCCAATTTGCGCAGCGCCTTTTTGGTGAGCCGGGCGTTTGTTCCGGCGATGATCCGACGGAAGCGTGGCGATGTTTTTTTCATGAGCTCGATCGCGGGGCTCGATGCGTACCCGAACAGCACGGCCTATTGTGCGGCGAAGTTCGGCGTGACCGGACTGGCGAAGGTGTTGCGAGCCGAAACCCGCGAACACGGAGTGCGGGTGTGTTGCGTGCATCCAGGGGCAACCTGGTCGCCCTCTTGGTCGGGCAGCGGAGTGGCGGAGCAGCGCATGATGCCGGCGGAAGACGTGGCGCGCGCGTTTTTCGACATCTATCGGCTGGGGCGGCGCACCGTGGTCGAGGAGATCGTGCTGCGGCCCCAGCTCGGCGATTTGTAGGACTGCACGCTGCATGGCGCCGACGGTGTCTGTCTTGCGCTTTGCAAGGAGAGGCCGGTCGATGAAACCGGCCGTCTTTCCTTAGGTCATTTTCAGGAACGGCTTAAATTTTGAAAGGGCGGGTGGCATGTCTCAGGCAGGAAAAACCGTATGACCATTGCCAATGCATGCGGATTTTTAGCGCTCGGAACGGGCGTGGAACTGATGCCCAAGCTGTTCCCGTCTGCGACCGCCTCATCCACCGGGGTGAGCGAGCTGTGGCTCATTTTCATGGGCGCCGTGCTCATGCTCATCGGCGGCCTGTTTTTGCTCCAGGCGGCTTGGCGGCAGGTGTGGATTACTTGGGGACTGTCGGGCCTTTTTGTGGCCCGTCCGTCCGGGGACTCTGTGAACGCGCCGGTGGGCTCACGAGTTCATCCCTGATGGTGTGATGAGCGCCTGCGTCACCAGCGCCCGCAGCCGTTCCGGCGTGGTGGCGGAGGTTTTGGCAACGAATCCACGGGCGTGGGCGAAATGAACATCGGGGCAGGCGGCGATACGCGTAAAATCCAGCCGGGCGTCATCCCGGTAACGCGACAATCCGTAACCACCGCTGCGGCGATCGGGCGCAATCATTCCTATCACTTCGCGTCCGAGGCCGCGGCTTTCGATGAAGCGCTCCAAGCCGGCCGACGGGTCGTCAGGCAACGGATCGGTGCGCGGCAGAAAGAGCACGCGGTGCGTGTCACCGTCATTGTTCAGATCCCAGACTTCCGCGTGCCGGGCGATGAAGTCGAGACGTTCGCGTAGCGAACGCACATAGGTGAGCAGGTCTTCGCCGATCATGCGCATCACTTCCCAGAGCGGCTCGCCGGGCAGCAGGCGATTCGCTTGCGCGAAGCGCCGCAGAAGCGTGCCATCGATGGGGGAGTTGAGCTTGCTGATCGCATCGCGTTCCACGCCGAGCCATTGGGCGGTCGCGATGGGACCGCGGCAGTCGAACCACTCCGCCGGTTCCAGCCAGTCGCAGAACTGGCGCGCATCCTCGTACAGGCCGAGATGCTGGAGGACGAGGGACAGCGAGCAGGTGGGCGGGTGATCCTTGGGCAGCTGGTGATGATCGAAGTTGTGGAGCGCCGGATCATGGGCGTGGCCGACATCGACGACCGCGATGGAAGCATCGGCGAGATCGGCGGGCGTGGGCTCGCGGCGGAGGATGGGCGCGGGATGAACCGCGAGAAGCACGCTGCACGCGAGGAACTCATCCTTATGCGCACTGCCGGGGTGGGTGAGAATCGTGCCGAAGGCGGACATCTTATAACAAGGAGCCCTGGTCGCCCGCGGCGGATTTCAGGCCGATGGCGGCGTATCCTTTGGCGGTGAGCAGGCGGCCTTGCGGGGTGCGTTGCAGGTAGCCTTCTTGAATGAGAAAGGGCTCGTGAACTTCTTCCAGTGTTTCGGTTTCCTCCCCGACGGCGACGGCGATGGTGCCGAGGCCGACCGGGCCGCCTTTGTAGTTTTCGGCCATGACGCGGAGAACGCGTTTGTCCATTTCGTCGAGACCGGCGGCGTCGATTTCCAGCAGCTCCAGAGCGGCGGCGGCGACGGATTGGGTGATCTTGCCCTTGGCGCGTTCCTGCGCGTAATCGCGGCAGAAATTGATGAGGTTATTGGCGATGCGGGGCGTGCCGCGGGAACGGGTGGCGATTTCCTTCGCGCCGCCGGCGTCGAGCTCGACTTTGAGCAGAGCGCAGCTGCGCTGGACGATGCCGACGAGCGTGGGAATATCGTAATAATCTAGGCGGGTTTGCAGCGTGAAGCGCGAGCGGAGCGGGGCGGTGAGGAGGCCGGCGCGAGTGGTGGCCCCGATGAGCGTGAAGCGCGGGATCGAGAGGCGCACACTGCGGGCGTTGGGGCCCTGGTCGATCATGATGTCGAGGCGGAAGTCCTCCATCGCCGAGTAGAGATATTCCTCGACGGTTTTGGAGATGCGGTGGATCTCGTCGATGAAGAGCAAATCACCTTCTTCCAGGCTGGTGAGGAGGCCGGCGAGGTCGCTGGCTTTTTCGATGACCGGGCCGGAGGTGACGCGGACGTTGCGGCCCATCTCGTGGCCGAGGATGAAGGAGAGCGTGGTCTTGCCGAGACCGGGCGGTCCGCTGAGGAGGATGTGATTGAGGGCTTCGCCCCGGCGTTTGGCGGCGCCGACCATGACTTGCAGGCGTTCGACGGTCTTGGGCTGGCCGGTGAAATCGGCGAACGACAGCGGGCGCAGCGCGGCCTCGACGGGCGACACGGGTGCGGCGAGGGCGTTGGTGATGTAGCCGAGGCCTTTGTTGTTATCGGGAGCGGGCATGGACGAAGTTTACCGCCTTATTTCCACTCCACCTCGGCGCCGAGGCTGCGGAGGTTTTCGACAAAGCGCGGGTGGGCGCGTTTGATGATCTCGGCGTTGCGCACGACCGATTTTCCGGGGATCGCCGCGGCGACCATATAGAGGGCGACGGCGGCGCGGATGATGTAGGGCGAATCGACGACGGCCGGCCGGAGCGGCTTGTTGCCGAAAACGACGATGCGGTGCGGGTCGCTCACGAGGGCATGCGCGCCGAACTTCGCCAGCTCGGGGATCCAGGAAAAGCCGTTTTCGTAGACCTTGTTCCAGAAATGGATGGTGCCTTCGGCGCGCGTGCTGAGCGCGATCATCAGCGGGAGGAGATCGACCGAGAAATACGGCCATGGCGCGGCTTCGATCTTGGGGAGGAGGTTGGAGGTGAAGGGCGTCTCGATGACGAGCTTCTGGTTGCGACGCACGATCACGGTGTCGCCTTCGTGCTCGATCACGACGCCGAGTTTTTTGAAGGCCTTGGTGATGAGATCGAAGTGATGGGGCAGGGCTTTTTCCACGCGGACTTCGCCGCCGGTGATGGCGCCGAGGGCGAGGAAGGTGACGATCTCGTGGTAGTCGGTGTTAATCGTCAGGGTGGCGCCGTGGAGTTTTTTCACTCCGGTGATGCGGAGCATCGAGGTGCCGAGTCCCTCGATCTGCGCGCCCATGGCGACGAGGGCGGCGCAGAGGTCCTGCACATGCGGCTCGCTGGCGGCGTTGATGAGGGTGGACTCGCCCGCGGCGAGCGCGGCGGCCATGGCGAAGTTTTCCGTCACGGTGACGGACATGTAGTCGCACCAGTGGCGCGCTCCCGTGAAGCCCTTGGGGAGGCCGATCACGAGCGGATCGCCTTCGTTGACGATGGCGCCGAGCACGGAGAGAATTTCCAGATGAGGGTCGATCTCGCGAATGCCGAGGGAGCAGCCCTTGGTGTTCGCATGGATGGTGATTTTGCGCAGGCGGTGGAGCAGGGCCGGGTAGAGGAGCACCGTGGAGCGCATGTCCGACGGAAGCTCATCGTCGACGAGGGTGCTGCGGAAGGTGGAGTGATCGACGCGCATCTCGCCGTGTTCGCGATCCCAGTCGATCTTTGAGCCTTGGGATTGGAAGAAGGCGACGAGTTTCACCAGGTCGGTGATATCGGGCACGTTCTTCAACGTCACCGGCTCGTCGGTGAGCAGGGTGGCACAGAAGATCGGAAGAACGGAGTTCTTGTTGCCCGAGGGGGTGATGGTGCCGGAGAGAGGCCTGCCGCCGTGGACGATGAGATCGGACATGAATGAAGGAAGGAAAAGCGGCCGCGGGCTCCGGGCGCGGCTGAAAAAGGAACGCACTCACCAACGGCGTCCGGAGGGCCGCCGCCCACCTCGTGAAGGTGGGGCGCAAAAAAGGCGTCCGTGGTAAAACGGACGCCTTGAACTGCGTTCAGGCCGGACGGCCTTGGCAAGGTTTAACTCGCGGAAGTCTGGCCGCCGCCACCGCCTTCGGGGCGGGGACCGCCGCCGTTGCGGCCGCGACCGCCGCGCCGACGGCGCCGACCGCCACCACCGTGGGGTTGGTCACCTTGGCTTTGGCCGTGGGTTTGACCATGGCCGCCATGGTTGGGGTTATGGCCTTCGGGACGGGGGCCGCGGTTTTCACCGCCGCCCTGAGCACCTTGGACGCCGCCGCCGTTGCGACCGCGACCGCCGCGATGGCGGCGACGACGGTTGCCCTCGGAAGGGCGATCGCCGTGGGGCTGCTGACCGGGCTGGCCGGGTTGCGCGGATTTTTCCGTGGTGGCGGGAGCGCTGGCGAACAGGCCCTTGAACCAGCCAACGACGCCACCGGCTTTCTTCGGGGCCTCGGCGGCCGGCGCGGGCGCGGGCTTGCGGTCGAAGTTGCGGGAATCGCGCGGCTGTTGGTTGGATCCGCGGTTGTCGCGCGGGTCGCGGGGCTGACGGCGTTGATCACGAGGATCACGACGCGAGTCCTTCGGCCCGCCGGCATTGGGCGCGGATTCCAGCATGGGAACCTCGCTACGGCGCACGGGCTTGAAGACTTCGCGAGGCGCACCCACGGGGGAGGCGGCCGAAGCTTGCTCGCGACGGGGCTGGGGAGCGCTGTTGCCTTCGTAAGGGAAGGCGGGGGTTTCCCAGCTCTGGGACGGACGCTTGAGTTCCGCGGGAGGGAGGATGTTGAGTTCGGCCTTTTCCTCGACCTTGGGGGCCGGGGCAGGTTGGACGGGGGCCGCGACAGGCGCGACCGGAGCGGAAGCGGGAGCTTCCTCGGATTTAGCAACGCTGACGACCGGGGCGGGGGCAACCGTCACGGGGACGGGCGCTTCGACTTTGACCGGTTCGCTGACAGGAACTTCGTCCGCCGGGGCGAACGGGTTCTTGTATTCGCTCTCCGAGGTCACGATTTGGACGGCGGAGGGTTTGTAGGTGCCGGTGACGGCGTTGCTGACGGGTGCCGGTGTGGAGGCCGGCGGGCTGACGCGTTTGCCGCGCGCAAGGCCCGAGCCGCGGTTGGCGCCAGAAGAGGCGCCCCAATCGGCGGCGGGCGCGGCAGGCGCGCTGGCGGTCTCGGCACGGCCCTCTGAAGGCGTGTTGCCGGACGTGGATTGATCTGACATGTCTATGGTTATCTGTGGGTTAAATCGCGCTCACCACGTAGGGCGGGAGCTGCGAGGGAGTGCCGGCTGCGGAACGCGGAAGCGCTCGACGGGGGCACTGAAGGGTAAAAGTCGCCTCGTTTGCCTTAATGGGCAACTGCTAATTTCGATCCGCCTGATGGCGGGCTCAAGGGATTACCTGCTGGTGCGCGTCCAGTTATCAGGAGCGGGGGATGTGTCGGGGACACTTGCCACTTGATCCCGGTCACAGGCGCGCCAGCCTCCCTGCGCATGGACAAGCTCGAAGAAATTTTCCACATGCAAGAGGCCCTTAACTCGCGCATCGGCGTGACCCTCCCGCCCCCGACCGACGAGGAAAAGGCGAAATGGATTCTTAACTACACCCGGGCCATGCAGCAGGAGACGGCCGAGCTGATCGACTCCGTTCCTTGGAAATGGTGGGCCAAGTACCAAAAGTTCGACGAGCAGAACGCCAAGGTCGAGGTCGTGGATTTGTTTCATTTCCTCGTGTCGCTCGCGCAGACGCTCGGCATGACGGCGGACGATGTTTACCAAGCCTACCTCAAGAAAAATCAGGTGAACCATCAGCGGCAGGACAGCGGCTACGTCAAAAAAGACGAAGCCGATTCCAAGCACATCTGAGCCGTCGCGGGCGCCCGACGCCCGTTGTGTTTCATGATCGCCGCCGGCCGGAAGCTTAAGACCGATTTCAGGCTCGAGATTGTCGAGGGAGGCACCCGGCGGGAGGTTGCCTTCCGGGACCTGCTGGCGCGGCCGGCGATCGTGTCGGTTTACATGCGCAACAACACCCCGTCTTGCGACCGGCAGAATGACGCACTCGTCGCCCACGCCGCCGAATTCGACGCGTTGGGCTACAACCTCATTGCGCTCAGCCGCGACACCTGCGGCTCCCATTTGAAATACGCCGCGAAAAAGCAGATCACGTACACGCTGGCGAGCGATCCGGACGATGCTTTTGCGAAGGCGGCCGACTCCTTGGTGGAGAAATCGATGTACGGCCGGACGTATCAGGGCCCCGCGCGCGCTGCGTTTGTGATCGCCACCGACGGCACGGTGCTGGCCGTGGTCGGGAAGGTTGATGCGAAGGATCACGCCGCGCAACTCAAGGCGGTGCTGGCCACTTTGTGAATCAGGCCTGACGGCTTGCGGTGGGTCGCGCGGACTTTCATGATAAGTCTGTGAAGCCCTCCCCCAAAATTCAGGATTTGCGTGCCGAGCAGAGTCATCGCGACCGTGGTCGCCGCCGTCTGCGTCGCTGTCTGGTTGCCATCGGAGTGGTGGTGCTGCTCGTGCTCTTCGGCTTTTTCGGGCTGCCGCCCATCATAAAAGCCCAGGCGGTGAAACACTTGTCCGCCGCGTTGGGCCGTGAGGTCACGATTGAGCGCGTGCGCATCAATCCGCTCGTGCTCTCCGTCGCGGTCGAGGGACTGGCGATCAAGGATCGCGACGCCGGCCCGTTCGTGGGCTGGAAGCGCCTCTATGTTAACTTTGATTCCTGGTCGCTTTTCACCGGCGAGTGGCGCTTCCAGGAAATAGAGCTCAACGGTTTTTCCAGCCGCGTGGTGCTTCACAAGGATGGCACGTTCAATTTCTCCGATCTTATCCCGGCCCCCGCCGCCTCCACTCCGCCGGCCGCACCTTCCACGCCGGCCCGACCGGTTCGCATCGGGAAACTCACGATCATTTCGGCGGCGTTTGATTTTACCGACGAGGGGCGGCCTGCTCCTTTTTCGACCGAAGTGGCGCCGCTCAGTTTTACGATAGAGGATTTCCGCACGCTCGACGGCCCGGGGGCGCCTTACGCCTTTGCCGCCACCACCGAAGCGGGTGAGTCCTTCGATTGGCGCGGCACACTCTCGGTCAATCCCCTGCGCTCGACCGGCGAGTTCAGCATTGGCAAACTGGCGTTGAAAAAATACGCGCCGTATTACGCCGACCGGATGCGGGCCGATATCCTCGACGGCACACTGGATATTGCCGCGCATTACACCATCGACCTGACCGAGGGCGCGCGCGTTCTCGGTTTGAACAACGGCGTGATCAAGCTGGGCAACCTGCAAGTGGCCGAACGCGGCGTTTCCTCGCCCGCCATCGAGTTGCCCGCGCTGACGATCACGGGAATCTCCGCCGACGGTGTGAAGCCTTCGGCCGGCATTCAGCGGATCTCGCTCGATCAGGCACACCTGCGCATCCGACGCGACGCCGGCGGCGCGTTGAACCTGCTCACCATGCTCACGCCGGAAAAAATACCGGCCGCCCCCGCCACGACTGCCGCCGCTCCGGCTCCATCCGCTCCCGTCGCTCTCCCCGATGTTAAGTTGGATGAATTCGCCATCACGGGGCTGCTCGTTGATTTCGAAGATCGCACCACGCCGACCCCGGCGAAAAACACCATCGAGAAACTCGACCTTTCGGTGAAGCACCTCTCGCTTTCCGAAGCCGCCGCCCCGGTGGCGATCAACCTCGCCGTCGTCCTGGCGTCTGGCGGTGAGCTGGCGGTTGAAGGCAGCGCAGTGCGCGAACCGCTGGCGGCGAATCTTCTGGTCAAGGCCACGGCGCTGTCGCTCTCCGGCTTCACGCCCTACGTCGAGCCCTTCTTGAACCTGCGTCTTGCGAGCGGCACCGTGTCGCTCTCCGGCAAGGCCGGTGTCGCCGGCTCGGCGGCGACCTTTCAGGGCGATGTGAGCGTGGACCAATTTGCCGCCTTGGATGGCGCGCAGGCGGAGGACTTCGCAAAGTTCGCCTCGCTGGCCATCCGCGGACTCGATGTCACCACCGAGCCGCTGGCCGCCAAGATCGCCGAGATCAACCTCGTCGATCCAGCCGGCCGGTTTGTCATCAACGCGGACAAATCCACCAACTTCGCCACCGTGCTGCGTGCGTCCGCGGCGACGCCCGCTTCCAAGCCGGCCTCCGGCGGGCCGCCGGCCAAAACCAAAACCGGGGCGCCCGCCGCCGGCCCGTCGCCGGCATGGTCGTTGGGCAAATTCACGCTCACCAACGGGTCGTTTGCGCTGACGGATCGGTCGATCAAACCGGCTGTGCAGACGGCGCTCAACCAGTTGTCGGGCACGGTTACCGGCCTCTCCTCTGCCGATTTGCAGCGCGGGGATGTCGACTTTCATGGCAAGGTGGATGGTATCGGCTCCATCGCGATCACGGGGAAGCTCAACGCCCGCGCCGTGACACCGGCCCCCAATGCCGCCACCGATTTCGTGATCGACGCCCGCTCCATCGATCTGTCGCCGCTTTCTCCCTACATCGGCGCCTACGCCGGCTATGAGCTTGCCCGAGGCAGTCTCACGTTGGACGTGAAAAGCCACCTCGCGCAGCGCAAGATCGATAGCGCCAACGTTATTACGCTGAATCAGTTCACGCTGGGCCAGGCCACCAACAGTCCCGAAGCCACCAAGCTGCCCGTGCGGCTGGGCGTCGCCCTGCTCAAGGACATCGACGGCAACATTGTCATCGACGTGCCCGTCAAAGGCAGTCTCGACGACCCAAATTTCAAGATCGGCCGCGTGGTCCTGCGTGTGATCGTCAATCTACTCACCAAGGCGGCCGTCTCGCCCTTTTCGCTTATCGGCGCGATGTTCGGCGGCGGTGGCGACGAACTGGCGTACCAGGAATTCGCCCCCGGTGAGGTCAATCCGCTTCCAGCCGAGGCCGCCAAAATCGAAACTTTGCGCAAGGCTCTCAAGGCCCGGCCTGCGCTTAACCTGGACATCACGGGCAGCTTTGATGCCGCCGCCGACCAGGATGCGTTGCGTCAGCAACAGCTCACCGGGCAATTGCGCGTCAAGCTCTGGGAAGAGCGACGCGTGCAGGACCCCGCCACGCTTCCGCCGGAGCAGATCGAACTTTCCCCGCAGGACGAAGCCCGCCTGGTGGCCGGACTCTTCGCGGAGAAGTTTCCCGCCGGCGTCGTGGTCAAGCCCGATGGCTCGACCATGGCCGTGCCCGTGCCCAAGTCCGAGGCCCGCGCAGAACGGCCGGAGCCGCGCGCCTATCACCGCGGTCAGCCGATTCTCCGGCCGGTTTTCGAGCCGAAGCCCGCGCCCCGGTCCATCGTTCCGCCCTCGTCGATCGTGAACGTGTCGAAGGACATGCAGGTGCAGGGGATCTCCACCGCGCCGACGCTGGCGGACATGCGTCGCCTGCTGGCTGCGGATCTCGTCGTGACCGACGACGATCTCCGCCAGCTGGCCACCGCCCGCGCGCAGCAAGTGCGCACTTTGCTGGAAAGCGGCCAGATCGCGCCGGAGCGCCTTTTCCTGACACCGGTGCCCGTGCAGCCCAAGGGCGCGCGCGTTCTGCTTCAGCTCAAATGAGCGACGCGCTTCCGTTTGCCTGCCGCGCCGGTTGCGGCGCGTGTTGCATCGCGCCGTCGATCACCTCGCCCATCCCGGGCATGCCGCAGGGCAAACGCGCGGGCGAGCGTTGCGTGCAGTTGCTGCCGGACATGCGCTGCGCGATTTTCGGCCGTCCGGAGCGCCCCGCTTTTTGCGCAAGCCTGCGGCCTTCGCAGGAGATGTGCGGCGCGTCGCGGGAAGAGGCGTTGGCGTTTTTGACCCGCTTGGAGCTGGTGACGCGGCCGGCGTGAGTTGGAGCGGCCTCGCCAGCGACCGGGCAAGGCATGCGCATTCTTTATCAATCGGTGCGGCGCGGGCAAACCGCCGGATGTTTAGGATAAAAACTGCGACACCATCGTCGCAGTCACCTAACACCCATGCAAAAACTCGTCCTTGCCGGTATCGCGCTCTTCGCGTTGGCGCCGGTTTCCTCCGCCGAAACCACCAGCCCTTGGTCCGTCCGCCTGCGGGCGACCTACGTCAACCCGGTTGACCATTCCGACGCCGCCGGCCCAATTCCGGTCAATGGCATCAGCGTGTCGGACAAGCTCATCCCCGAGTTCGACATCGATTATGCGATCACCTCCCGTTGGTCGTGCGAACTTGTCCTGACGGTGCCGCAGGAGCATGCGGTCAAGGTCACAAGGGCGCGCTCGCCGGCACGAAGCTCGGCAATTTCAGCGAACTGCCTCCAACGCTTCTGCTCCAGTATCATCCCGATTGCGGCAAGAAATTCAGGCCTTACATCGGAGTGGGCGTGAACTGCACGCTGATTTTCCACGACAATCTCGCTGCCGGCGCCACCAAACTCAATCTCGACAACGGCAGTGTCGGCCCGGCCGCCCAGACCGGTTTCGACTACGTCCTCAACGACCGTTGGTCGGTCAACGTCGACATCAAGCGCATGATGTTGCGCAGCGATGTCTCGCTGGTTGGGGGCGCCAAGTTCACGCAGGTTCAGCTCGATCCCTGGCTCTACTCGTTGGGTCTGGCCTATCGCTTCTGAGTGCCCAGCCTTGGGCGGATGCTCATGATGGGCGCGGTGAATCCATGGATTCACCGCGCTTTTCATTTTGAGCGGCGGTGCAACCGGAAAACAGGCGAGAAGCTTGACGCTGGCGGGTGCCCGGCGTGCGCTTGTCTTGCATGGCCAAGCCCGACGAACCCAAGATCATTTTCTCGATGATGCGCGTCTCGAAGAAAATCGAGCGCAAGGAGATCCTTCGCGACATCTCCCTGTCGTTTTACTACGGCGCAAAAATCGGCGTCCTCGGTTTCAACGGCTCGGGCAAATCCTCGCTCATGCGCATCCTGGCCGGGCGCGATACGGAGTTCGACGGACAGATTCATTTTGAACCAGGTTACTCGATCGGATTGCTCGAGCAGGAGCCGCAGCTCACCGCGGGCAAAACCGTCCGTGAATGCGTGGACGAGGGCGTGAAGCACCTCACCGATCTTGTCGCCGCCTATGACGCCACCTGGGACGAGATCGATGCCGCCGAAGACGACGCGACCCGTGACGCGATCACGGCAAGGCAGGGTGAATTGCAGGAGAAAATCGACGCCGCCGGCGCGTGGGATGTAGGTCCGCAGGTTGAGATGGCGATGGACGCGCTTCGTTGTCCGCCCGGCGACCAGCTGGTCGATCATCTTTCGGGCGGCGAACGCCGGCGCATCGCCCTTGCGCGCCTGCTGCTCAAGAAACCCGACATTCTCCTGCTCGACGAGCCGACCAATCATCTCGATGCCGAGAGCGTGCACTGGCTGGAGCAGCATCTCTCGCGATACGAAGGCACCATCATCGCGGTGACGCACGACCGCTACTTTCTGGACAACGTCGCCCAGTGGATTCTCGAGCTCGATCACGGGCACGGCATTCCGTGGAAGGGCAATTATTCCCAATGGCTGGAGCAAAAGCAGGCGCGCGCGGCGGTCGAGCAGCGCACGGAGGATCGTCGGCAGAAGGCCATGGCGCGCGAGCTGGAGTGGATCCGCCAGTCGGCGAAGGCCCGCGTCGCCAAATCGCAGGCGCGCATCAGTGCCTATGAATCGATGCTCAAACAGAACGTCGCCGAAAAGGAGCGGGAGTTTGAAATCATCATCCCCGCCGGCCAGCGACTTGGCGCGCTCGTGGTGGAGGCGCAGAAACTGGGCAAGAGTTACGGCGACAAGCTGCTGTTCGAAAATATCAATTTCTCTCTGCCGCCCGGAGGCATCGTGGGCGTGATCGGACCCAACGGCGCGGGCAAGACCACGCTGTTCCGGCTCATCACCGGCGTGGAGCAGGCCGAGTCCGGCTCGCTTCGCGTCGGGCCGACTGTGCAGATCGCGCATGTCGACCAATCGCGCGATTCCCTGCCCGACGCCCAGACGATTTACGAGGCGATCAGCGACGGAAACGAAATCCTCAAGCTCGGTTCGCGCGAGGTGAACGCCCGCGCCTATTGCGCGCAGTTCGGGTTCACCGGGGCGGACCAGCAGAAGAAAGTCGGCGTGCTCTCCGGCGGCGAACGCAACCGGGTGCACCTGGCGCGTCTGCTCAAGAGCGGGGCCAACCTGATCCTGCTCGACGAGCCGACCAACGATCTCGACGTGAACTCCATCCGCGCGTTGGAGGAGGGCTTGGAAACCTTCGCCGGCTGCGCGGTGGTCGTTTCCCATGACCGCTGGTTCCTCGATCGCGTGGCCACGCACATCCTCGCCTTCGAGGGCGACAGCTACGTGCACTGGTTCAGCGGTAATTACTCGGCGTATCTGGAGGATTTCCGGAGACGCAAGGGCAAGGAAGCCGACCAGCCGCACCGCCTCAAATATCGCAAGCTCACCCGCCACTGAGGGATTCCCCGCCGGCGGATGTCACGTCCGGCTGGGGGCGGAGTTGGACGACGACGGACGGAGCAGTTCGACTTCCTCCAGCATCAGCTTTCGTGAGGCTTCTTCCGAGATCCCGTGGGTGAAGCGCAGGTTGAAACGCCGGTGCAGGTATTGCTCGAAGCTCACCCACTCGCCCTTGTATTTCACGCGGTTGGTCCAGGCGCACACCGTGATGAGATCCTCGAGTTCGCGCATACGGCGCATGAGCAGGCCGGCGCTGGCCAGGGCGAGGGCGAGCGCGACGAGGATCATGCCTAGGCTGAGAAATTGAAGCTGACGCGCGTGCCGGGTTGCGAGGGCGGAGCGGCGGTTCAGCTCGGCCAGCTCGTGCTGCTCGAGAAGGTCCAGCTCGCTGCGGAGGGCGTTCATGGTGACGAGGCCTTCGTTGGAACCGATGACGTTCAGCGCCGAACCGATGTTGTCGCTGCGCAGGGCGATGGAGCGGGCCATTTCGGCGAGTTTGGCGCCGGCCAGTTTCTCGATGCGGTCGAGCGTGGCCAATTGTTCGGGCGAGTCGGCCAGGCCGAGGCGAAGCTCGGCGAGCTGCGTGCGCACCCGTTCGTCCGCTCCATCGTAGGGGGCCAGATATTTTTCGAGCCCGGTGAGAATATAGCCGCGCTGTCCGGTCTCGGCGTCGATCAGGGTGGCCAGGAGTTGATTGATCTGGAGCAGTGTGGTCTGCACATGACCGATGCGCAT
This sequence comes from Verrucomicrobiota bacterium, assembly GCA_019510185.1. Lineage (GTDB taxonomy): Bacteria > Verrucomicrobiota > Verrucomicrobiia > Opitutales > Opitutaceae > Rariglobus. Next base: position 303,502 of record JAEKKV010000016.1, read on the forward strand.
GCCGGACACGGCCACGTCGCGGGTGGAAAATGCCGAAAGCAGGGCGGTGCCCACTACAAGCATGAAGCCCAAAGCCAGCGCGGCGACCACCACGGGGCGGGAAAGCATGAGGGGGCGTGAGTTTTTCATGGCAGGCGGGGCGGTGACCCCAGGGCGTGCAAGATCCTGCGCACATGGACCGGAAAATGAAGCCGCGGAGTCGCTTTCCCCGGATTTTCAGGAATCCTTTACGTTATCCCGGGATCTTTCCCAGCGAGTGAAAACCCGCTTTTGCATCCTACCCTTTTGCGGGTAGAGTCTTGGCCATGACAGACTCTCAATCGAAAACCGAATCGCTTGTTTTGGGCGGCGGATGCTTTTGGTGCACCGAAGCCGCCTATGAGCTTTTGCCTGGTGTCCAATCCGTGGTGAGTGGCTATGCCGGCGGGAAGGTGGATGATCCCACCTATGAGCAGGTTTGCGGAGGCGGCACTGGCCATGCGGAAGTCGTGCGCATTGATTTCGATCCCGGACAAATTTCCCTGGAGACGCTGCTCGATTTCTTCTGGAAGATCCACGATCCCACCACGCTCAATCGCCAGGGGGCCGACGCAGGCACGCAGTATCGCTCGGTGATTTTTTACGCGGGCGAAGTGCAGAAAAAAGCCGCCGAGGCTTCGCTCGCCCGGGCCAATTTGGGCTGGGCCGGCAAAATCGTCACGGAGATCGCGCCTCTCGGTCGGTTTTATCCGGCGGAGGCCTATCATCAGGATTACTTCCGCAACAACCCGCACGCCGGCTACTGTCGTGCGGTGATCAAACCGAAAATCGACAAGCTGAAGGCGGCGGCGCATTGAGTGGCCGAACGTAGACGCGGCATCTTGCCGCGTTGTTTGGGTGAAAGGGTGGGGGAAACGCGGCAGGATGCCGCGTCTACTTTGCCGGACGGCTTTACATCCGGGGTTTCCGGCTAACGCTGTCGCCATGCTTGAATCGACGCCCATCAACCCCGCCCACTCCGGTCTGGAGGTGACCACCTGGTTTGTGCGCCATCGGAATGTCCTGTTCGCGCAGGCGGATTTTTTGTCGCTGTACGTGGATTATTACCTGCACCTTTCCGACCAGGCATTGAAGGTTTCGCCCGAGCACGACGCCTTGTTCAAGCGGGCGCTCGCCGGTTTCGTTCTTCACGCGGCCTCGCGTCCGTGGAACGAGCTGACGGCGTGGACGATCAATTTTCAGGAACCACTGGTGAATCTCTTTCTTACCGGGGACAACGCGGATGGCTCCGTCACCGGCCGGGTTTTTTCCGAGGATGTGAAGGAGCTGCCGAACAATCTCTTTTTTGCCGACGTGGTGCGCGGCACGCAGCCGAAGCGGCGGAGTTCCGTGGAATTTCCCGGGGCCGATCCGCTTGCAGCCGTCGAGGCTTATTATCGGCAAAGCGAGCAGCGCCCGGCGCGTTATTTTCAGACCGGGGAGGAGGAGTTCGCCCTCGTCACGGCGCATCCCGACTACGACGAGGCTTGGTTCGACGCGCTCACGGTTGACCAGGTGCGGACCTTGGCGAAGGACGAGGAGCTGGGAGTCTTGGAAAAACGCATTTATCGCTGGCACTGCGGATGCAACCAGCAGCGGATGCTTCAGGTGCTGGCGCCGATCTTTCGTCAGGATGCGGAAGGGCTCTTCGGCACCGAGGAGAAGCTCGAGATCCGCTGTCCGCGGTGCGCTGCGCGGCATGCGATCACCCGCGAAGCCATGGAGGCGTTTGTGGCGAAAGGCTGAGATCTCGATGAGCGAAGATTACCTGGATCGTTTTGGCGGCGTGGGTCGTCTGGTGGGAAAGGCCGGGCTGGAGCGCTTGCAAGCTGCGCATGTGTGCGTGGTGGGCGTCGGCGGCGTCGGCTCCTGGACGGTGGAGGCGCTGGCGCGCAGCGGGGTGGGTGCGCTGACGCTGATCGATCTCGACGATGTGTGCGTGACCAATGTGAACCGCCAGTTGCACGCACTCGATGGTCAGATCGGCCGGCCGAAGATCGAGGTGCTGGCGGAGCGGGTGAAATTGATCAATCCGGCGTGCCGGGTGATGACGGTGCATGCGTTTTCGACCGAGGGGACGGTGAAGGAACTGCTTGCGCCGGGTTTCGACTGTGTGGTGGACGCGGTGGATCGCATGAGCAACAAGGTCCATCTCATAGGCGAGGCGAAGCGGCGCGGCATGGGCTGCGTGACGGTCGGCTCGGCGGGCGGGCGACGCGACATGGCCAGGATGCGCATTGGCGATCTCGGCGAGGCTTTCAGCGACGAGCTGCTGCGGCAGGTGCGGAAAAAGTTGCGGCGCGACTATGCGTTCCCCCACGGGGAAGACGTGGTTTTTGGCGTGCGTTGCGTGTGGTCGATCGAGGCTCCGATTTATCCGCAAGCGGACGGAACGTGTTCGAGCGAGCGGGAACCGGGAGACAACTTGCGCATCGACTGCGCCACCGGCTTCGGTTCGGGGGTGTGGCTGACGGGGGCGTTCGGTTTTGCGGCGGCGCAGGAAACTGTGGGACTGCTGCTGGCGGACGGATTGCCGGCGGCCTCCGCGGATCTCAGGGGCCGAAGAAGCGAAGGAAATTGATTTCCACTTGGGCGGTGAGCTCGGCGAGCGGCAGGCTACGAAGCATGGCGAGGCCGGCGTAGGCGGCTTCGAGGTTCCCGGGATGATTGACGGGTGAGCCATCGGGAGCCGGAGGAAGTTTATGGGTGCGCCATGTCTGCGGCAGTGGCATGGCCGGCGCATCGGTCTCCACCAACAGACGTTCCAGCGGCACCTGTTGGAAAGCCTTCAACCGGGTGCTCGCCGGCGAAGCTGCTTTTGGTGAGGGAGCAAGATCCTTGAGGAAGTATCCGTTGAAGGAAAAATAGGCGCCGAGCTTGGCGAAATGGGCGACCAGTTCGGGTGGGCCGCCATAGGCGTGAAGGAGGAAGCCGCGTTCGGGGAGGTTTACGCGCGCGAGGATTTCGGAGAGCGCGCCCCAAGCCTCAAGGCAATGGATCGTGACGGGGCGATTTTCAGAACAGGCGAGGGCGAGTTGCTTGAGAAAAACCTCGCCTTGCTCGGGCAGCGGAGCGCGGCGCAGGCCGGTGAGGCGGGCGTCGTCGGGACGGGCGCGATCGAGCATCCATCGGTCAATGCCGATTTCCCCCACGCCGGCGCGAGGATCGGCGTCGAGGTAGGCTTTGAGGGTTGCGAACCAGTCGGCGGTACGGTTGCCAGCATCCCAAGGATGCAAACCATAGCTGGGGCGTATCCATGGGTAGCGACGGGCGAGCTCGGCCACACGGGACCAGTCGGCTTCGCAGGTGCCGTTGACCACCATGACGCCGCCTGACCAGGCGGAGGCGATACGGTCAAGGTGCGGCGCGAGCCAGTCGTCCTGAAGATGATTGTGCGCGTCGTGAAACACGGCGGGGAATCAAGACAGACGGACGGCCAGCGCTTTGATTTGTCCGCGAACGGCGGCGAGCCCGTTCCGCCGGGTGGGCGAAAGATCCTGCAGCAGGCCGAGATCGTCCAGCAACGTGGGTTCGGTTGCGATCACCTCGGACGGAAAGGCACCATCGTAGAGTCCAACCAGCAGGCCGACGAGACCCTTCACGAGCGGGGAGTCGGCGTCATAGCGGAGCTGCAGTCGACCGTCGGCGACGGACGCTGCCACCCACACGGCGGAAACGCAGCCGGGCACCCGATTGGCCTCGGTTTTTTCGGAGGCACTCAATGGGGCTCGGCGGCGGGCGTGGGCTACGACCGCCGCGAGGCGTTCCTGGCGGTCTTCGATGATGGCGAAGTCTTCGATGAGTCGGGTTTGTCTTTCGGCGACGGTCATGAGGATCAAAATTCGACGTCGCGGCAGCGGCTGTCGAGCTGGCGGGCGATGAGATCGATCTGCGCGGCGTTGAGCACGGGCGAGCCATTCGGGGCGACGGCGACGGGGATTTGTTTTGGGTTGAGGACGGTGACGAGGCCGCGGGCGCGCGTGATGACCATCCAGCCTGGGAAGGTGAGGAGGGGCTGCACCGGAATGGGCTGTCCCAGCAATTGTGCGAGATTGCCTTCGAGCCAGCGCGCCTGGCGCAGGGCTTGGTCGAGACCATGGCGGTCTTCGCCCCACGGATAGGCGAGCACCTGACCGTCGTAGATGATCTCGTGCTCGGCGACGCCGGGGCGACCGGCGCCTTTACGCTTACGGCGCGTTTTGGTTTCGATGGCGAAAACACCGGACGGACCGACGATGACGTGATCGATATTGAAGGGATGCGAGGCGTCGCCGGCGGGTATGTCGTGAAAAACACGGAAACCTTCGCCTTTGAGCGGATCAAGCGACTCTCCGACGATACGTTCACCGAAGTAGCCGAGCTGGGTATTGCGCCATTTTTCGATGCCGCCGACCAAGCGCTGGGTAACGAGGAACAGGCTCGCGAGCAGTCCGAGGAGGGCGAAGACCAGCCCGGCAAGCAGGGCGTAGCCCGAGAGATGGGTGGCAACCCAGACCAGTCCCGCCCCGACCAAGGGCGGAAGGCCGAAGGCGAAGAGGACCTCAAGAGTGCTGCGTTCATCGAGCGCGATCAGTTTCTTGCGAAGGCTTTCACCCGGTCCTCGCAGGAGCCGGGCGTTTTCGGGAAAGGGGGCGCGCTCTTTCCGGCTGCGTTTGCGCCAGACGACGCCCCCGAAAAACACCGCGAAGAAAATGGCCGCGTAAATGAAAATAAAAACCAAGGAGCTGGGCATCGGCGCACGCTGCCGTCGCGGGCGTCACGAGGCAATCGCTTTGGCTAGGCGGCATTGGCGTGCGTGTGGCGGCAGCGGGCGCAGTGGCCGCAACAGGTGCGGGAAGCCGGCGCTGCCGGAGTGCTGCCTTTGGACGCGGGCCGATACTCGGAGAGCCAAGCGGGGCCGGGACCTTGGCCGCGGACGGAGGTGTCCGCGCGGTGGCGAAGACCGGTGAGGCGTTGGATGATATGTTCAAGGCCGTCCCAGAACCGGATTTTTTCCAGGAGCGGATTCACCCAGTTGGTGATGGGGCAATAATAAGTGTTCTTGGGATCGGTGTGGTGAAGGGCATGGTGGCGCGGCGTCTGAAGAATGCCCCAGTCCTGCAGCTTGGAGATAAGCGCGCCGTTTTCGGCACGGGTACGATGCGACCACTTGTGGACCTCGTTGGCGTTCACGCTGACGGTGACGAAGAGCCATACTTGCCAGGTGAGCACATCGAAGGCCCATGCTCCGGCGAGCACGGCGACGCCGAGGATGAGCAGGTCCCACGAGCTTTGAAACCACGTGAAACGGGTGAAAAAGCGCGGGTAGTGGTGGTGAACGATGTTGGGGCGGATAAGCAGGCGGCCGAACACCGGCGTCTCCTCGGTGCCGTAGGCGTCTTCCGCCCAGTGGATGATTCCGGAGACGAAGTCGGCGAGCGCGATGATGGCGATGATTTGAAGCGGGATGAGGAGCGTGGTGATCATGGCGGCGGGTGGTTGCGCACCGGCGTTGGCCGGCGCGAAAACAGATTACCCGAAGCCGCGGAAAGAGGGTTATTCGATAAACTTGATGCACCCCATCGATTCCGATGATGAGCCGGCCGGCTCAGGGAACGACGTTGCGTGACGAGGGACGCCCCGGCTTGATCGCAAGGTCGCGATGAACGTCCATCACCTTGAATTGTTTTATTACGTAGCGAAACATGGCGGGATTAGCGCGGCAGCGCGACGCATGCCCTACGGGATCCAGCAGCCGGCGGTGAGCGGACAGATGGGCAAACTGGAGGAAGAGGTCGGCGCGAAGCTTTTTGAGCGAACCCCGTTTCGACTGACAAAAGCCGGCGAGCGGTTGCTCGCTCATGTGGGGCCGTTTTTTGAAAATTTGGACACGCTCGCGGCGCAGTTGCGCGAAGATGCGGAGCCGGAGCTGTGGATCGGGGCGTCGGAGTTTATGCTGCGCGACCATATCCCGGCGGTGATGAAGCGGCTGGGCGCGCGGCATGCGAACGTCCGCCTGGGATTGCGGGCGGGGCCGCCGGCGCAGCTTGAAATCTGGTTGAGAGAGGGCGAGATCGACGTGGCGATCGGTCCCTTGGGCGCCCGCCCGCCGGCACGCTTGCGTCAACTCGAACTGGCGCGCGTGCCGCTCGTCCTGCTGGTTGGATGTGGAACGGAGGTGAGGACCGCGGATGAGTTATGGGCGCGAAAAAAGGTCACGACACCGCTCATCGGTCTGCCTGCGGAGACGAATCTGATGCGGAGTTTCCAGCGGGAACTTAAGCGGCGGGGTGTGAGCTGGCCCCAAAAAATCGAGGCGCCATCCATGGAGTTGGTGGCCAGCTATGCGGCCAACGGCGATGGGATCGGGGTGAGCTTCGCTGAGCCGGCGTTGAGTCGGCGCCGGCGTTTGCGTGTGCTGCCGCTGGCGGGTTTCCCGCCGTTGACCATGGGCTTGCTGCTGCGCCGGGAGCCATCGGCGCTTGTGCAGGCTCTGGTGGAGGAGGCCGCCGCCTACGCCCGGGGGATCTGGCCGGGCTGGACGACATCGGCCTGAGACAGGGTTTTAGGTGACGGGCGCCGGCATGGGGCAGTCGAGCGCCGATGCGAAAGCGCGGAGCAGCTCGATCTCGCTCACGCGCACAACGCCGTCGCAGGCGACCACGTGCGCGCTGGCGGAGAGCAGGCGCTGTTTGATGGGAAGAGATCCCAAGGCGAGACGGTCGAGCGCAGCATCAAGATACTCAAAACTGCACGCCGTTGCGGGCAGGAGCTGCAAACGGCCTTCGAGCAGCTTGAGCTGACCGGCGCCGGCGGCGAAGGCCCATGACGCCCCGGCCTCGTCGTCCGCAGCGGCGCGGGCGAGCACCGACAGCACCAGGGCGATCTCGTGATCAACGGCCTGAAACGAATAAATCTGCCCGCCGGGTTGGGCAGGAGTCTGGCCGAGCGCGAGGTGGTGCGAAAGGACTTTTTGCAGGGCAAACTCAAAGGTGTTTACGCGGCCGTCGGCATGGACGAGTTCGTCGAGGGTATCGAGCAGCCGTGCCAGCGTGTCGTGTGGCAGGTCGTGAAGGACGGGCAAGGCCAGCAATACGAGCGGCAGTCGCGCCGCGGGCGAAAGGAGGAGCAGCGCTTCCTCCAGGGTGGCGACGGCGGCCGCCAGTTCGGCTCCGCCATGCTGCGTGATGAGGGCTTGCTGACGGGCGCGGGTTTCCGGTGCGGGAACAAGGAGCAGACCGCAGATAAGCGCGCCGGCGCCGTTCGCGGTGCGGGCGGCTTCGCGCAGCACGGGCGGGACGCCGTCGAGCAGCGTCTGGGCGTTGGCGACGTTTTCGGGCGCGAGTGTGCCGACGGAGGCGATGATGGCATGCGCGGGGCTCCGGCTGGCGGACGCGGGCGCGCCGGCGGAGAATGCCGCCGCCTGGGTCCACGATTCGTGAGCGACATCCACGACTTCGGGCGGATTGAAATATTTGCCATCAAAGGATGGATCAATGGCGCGAATACGCTCGTCGAGCGGAGGGTGGGTGGCCCAGAGACCGCCGAAGTAGGAGCGGAAGCCTTGGGCGAAAAAGAAGTGCCCGATCTGCGCACTTTTGGCGGATTGCAGGCTGGAGCCGAGGGCGTAACCGCCGATTTTCTTGAGCGCGCCGGTGATGCCGGGGGGATTGCGGGTGAACTGCACGGCGGAAGCGTCGGCGAGGAATTCACGCTGGCGCGATACGGCGGCCTGAATGAGGCGGCCGAAGAAATACCCGGCGTAGCCCAAGAGAAGGAGGGCGGCCCCGACGGCCGCGATGACGAGGACCGCGCCGCCGCCGTTTTTGTTGTCGCTCGAACGCACACGCACGCCGCGCAAACTCCAGAGAATGCCCCGGCCGATCAGGCCGATCACGAGGATGCCGAAAACGATGGCAGTGATCTTCAGGTTGAGCCGCATGTCGCCGTTGAGAATGTGGCTGAACTCGTGGGCGATGACGCCCTGCAACTCGTCGCGGGTGAGTTTCTCCAGCGTACCGCGCGTCACGGCGACGACGGCGTCGCTGGTGGTGAGGCCGGCGGCGAAGGCGTTGATGCCGTCTTCGTCGGGCAGTACGTAGACGGCGGGCATGGGAACGCCGGACGCGATGGCCATTTCCTCGACGATGTTGAGAAGCTGGCGCTCTTTGGGCGCGATCGTTTGCGGGTCGATGCGCCGCCCGCCGACCATCTCGGCCACGGCGCGTCCGCCGGCGCTGAGTTCATTCCATTTATAGAGAGAGGCCAGGCCGACGACGGTGAGCGTGGCGACGGTGACGCCCGTCAGCAGACGCGGATCCCACCAAGACGGAGAGTCCGCCAAGTAACCATAGGAGTGGCCGAACCGGACAGGCGCGTGGTGCAGAAAAAGCATCGCCGCACCGTAACCGGCGCCGATGACGCCAATGACGGCCAGCGAGAACAGCACGACCAAGCGCGTGGTGCGCTGCTTGGCCCGGGCCTGGGCTTCGAAAAAATCCATGGAGGAGGACTAAGGGCGAAGACGGCGGAAGGGCTTGAGACGGTTGTCCGCAGGGCCGTATCGCCCGTCGGACAAACGTTTCATCACTTGCCGGTCAGGCGAAGTTGACTTTGGGCGCGTTGCGCTCGGTGGGATCCTCGATCTTGAACAGCTCGGCGGGGAGGAAGCCGAAGGCGCCGGCAAAGACCACGTTGGGGAAGGTTTCCCGCGTCGTGTTGTAGGTCATCACGCTGTCGTTGTAGGCTTGGCGGGCGAAGGAGATTTTGTTCTCGGTCGAGGTGAGCTCCTCGGTGAGTTGCAGCATGTTTTGGTTGGCCTTCAGATCGGGATAGGCTTCCGAAACGACCATGAGGCGGGAGAGGGCGCCGCCGAGGCCGGCTTCGGCGGAGACTAGGCCCTTCATCGCGTTGGCGTCGGCGGGATTGGCGGCGGCGGTCTGCGCGGCGGCCGCGGCGATGTTGCGGGCCTTGATGACGGCCTCGAGGGTTTCGTGCTCGTGCTTAAGGTAGCCTTTGGCGGTTTCGACGAGGTTGGGGATGAGATCGTAGCGGCGCTTGAGCTGCACGTCGATTTGCGCGAAGGCGTTTTTGAAGCGGTTGCGCAGGGCGACGAGGGAATTGTAGATGCCGGCGATCCAGAGGCCAATGATGACGACGAGAGCGACCAGGATGCCGAGGGCGATGATGATGGAACTCATAAGGGTGCGAAGGGGATTGTGCGCCAGTGTGCTTGCGGCGGAGGACGGCGCGAGGCGGAACTTGTTACAACGCGGTTGATTGTTTCAAACGCTCCGAGCAAGGTGAGCGCGTCGCATGCTGCTCCGAATCCCGCCCGTCCTCCTGCTGATTGCTGCCCTCCCGACTTTGCGCGCCATCGAGCCGGCGGTTGCCTACGCTCCTTTTGTGCCGGCGGCGGCCATTCCGACGGCTCAGGCTGAAACGCTGGAAACCTACGTGGCGGCGCACCGTGCTCTCGAACTGGGTTTTCCTGCGATCGCGGCGGAGCTTTACGCCCGGTTGCTGGATTCGCCCAAGCCGGCTGGGGCGGACGCCAACGCGTTAGTCATCGATCTCGTGTCCGCCTTGCTGGACGACGGGCGCACGGCGGACGCGGCCCAGGCGTTGCAACGCTACTTCGGGCTGCCCTCCGCGGCCTATCATTTGCGTGCCGGTTTGATCGCGGCTCGCAAAAAAAAGCCGGAAGTGGCGCGTGCCGAGCTGGCGTCAGTGAAGCCCGACGACCTTGATGCCGGCGATCGCGGCTGGTTTTATTTTCTGCAGGGACAGGTGGCGGATGCGGCGGGTGATTTCACGCGGGCCCGCGATGCCTACCAGCAGGCGTCCGCCGCCGCGGTGTCGGATCTGCAGCGGGCGCGTTTCGTTCTCGCTCGTGAACAGGCGCGGTTGAATCTCGGCGAGGTGACCGAGGCGCAGCTGGCCTCGTTGAAGCAGAGCGCGGAGCGTTATCAAGGTCGCAGCATCGGCTACAGCTACGCGCGACAGTACGCGGTCGCGCTTGCGGCGCTGGGGCGCAATGCGGAGGCGGTGGATTATCTCCAGCGTCAACTGGACGGGCTGCCGGTGGCCGAGCGCGCCGCGGCCGATGATTTTCGCCTGATCACGGGCTTGATCGATGGCGCGCAGAACGAGAAGGGCCGCGCGGCGATGGAGGAGTTGCTCACGAGCGGCCGCGATCCGGATTTGCAGCGGGTGGCGCTGCAACTGCTGGCGCGCAGCTCGACGGACGCGGCGTTGCGCGGCGGATTTCTCGGCATTTTGGACAAACTCATCAACGGAACCCCGCCGCATCCAATTCTTGAGGACCTCCTCCTGATACGTGCGCAGCTGGCGCTGGCCGATAAAAACTATGCGCAGGCCGAGGTCTCGGCGAAGGAGTTGCTGGCGAAGTTCCCCGGCTCTCCGCTCAAGCCCGCCGCGCTGGGCGTGCAGGCGGGTTCGGCCTGGGAGCAGCATCGTTACCGCACGGCGGCGGATTACGCGGCTCAGGCAAAGGCTTCGCTGCCTGCGGGTGATCTGCGCGCTTCGCTTGGTGTCCTGGTGGCGGAGGCGTATTTCCGGGCGCAGGATTTCCGCAGCGCGGACGACGCCTATGCGGCGGCGCTCAACGAGATTCCCTCTGGCGTTCAGCCCGGCGTTTTGATGTCGCAGCGCGTGCAATCGGAAATCGAAGACGGACGGCTTGAGGACGCGGAGAAGCTGCTGGATGTGCTGGAACGCGAGGGCCGTTTCGATGAAATCAGCCGCTGGCAATCCGAATGGCTCCTGTCGCGCGCCCTGCAGATTGCGAATCGCACCGCCGATGCGTTTGCGCGGGTGAACACATTGACGGCGGCCGCCGGGAACGCCGGCGCGAGCCTGCCCTCCGACCTGCGCGTGCGGCTGGCGTGGTTGCAGGCGCAGCTTTCGCTCGAGGCGGGATCCCCGGAGAAAACGCTGGAGCTTGCCCGGAAGCTGACCGCCTCGCTGGACGGACTCGATCCCGCCTTGCGCAAGGAGGTGGAGGCGAGCACACGGTTGTTGGAGGCGAAAGCCGACTTCAGGCTGGAGCGCGCCGAAGAGGCGCTGGCGCTGCTGAAGGCATTGCGTTCGGATTTTCCGCAGGCCGACGCCGCGGTGTATTCCTACATTGACGAGGCGGATTACTACGCTGGGAAAAACCGGTTTGTGGATGCGCAAGCGCTGCTCATCCGTCTCGCCGATGAATTCAAACAGAACGACTACGCGCCCTACGCCCTTTATCGCGCGGCGCTCAATGCGGAGCGGCGTAGCGAGGACAAGTATTACAAGGAGGCCTACACGATCCTGGAGCGCATCGTGAAGGAGTATCCCCGGAACGACCTTGTTTTTTACGCACGGCTCAAGCAGGGCGATCTGCTCCGCCGTCTTAACCAATTTGGCCCCGCCCAGCAGGTCTATGAGTTTCTGATCAACACCTACGCGCAGCATTCGAGCGTGCTTACGGCCAAGATGGCGCTGGCGGCCTGTCATCGGGCCCAGGTGGGGCCGTCCGATGTCTCGCATTTCGAGAGTGCCATCACGATCTACGAACAGTTGCAGGAGCTGCCGTCCGCTCCGGTGGACATGCGCGTGGAGGCGGCTTTCCAACTGGGCGATCTGCTGGTCACCCGCGGCAAACCCGAGGACATCGTTCGCGCCCGCGAGGTGTGGTGGACGCTCGTGACGACCTTCCTACTCGACGATGCGCAGGCCGCGCAACTCGGGGTGCAGGGCCGTTATTGGACGGCGCGCACGCTGCTTCGGTTGGGAGACCTGCGTGCGCAGCAGGGCAAGTTGGAAGAGGCTCGCAATGCCTATGAATTGATCCTCCGCAAAAATCTGCCTTTCGCCAAACTGGCCCGCGAGAGCTTTGTCCGCGCCGGGGGAAACCCTTGATCCGCGCCTGATGTCTATTGTTTACCCCTGCGCGCAAACCGCATCTAACAACCCTCTTTTTCATGTCTCCGCTTGATCTTAATCTTCTGGCCCGTGGCGGCCCCATGATGTGGGTGCTGGTGCTCATGGCCGTCATCGCCCTCGTGCTGTTCATCGAGCGCACATTCTACCTGCATCGCGGGCAGATCCGTTCCACGGCGTTTGTGAACGGCATCAAAAACATCCTGGCCAAACGACGCATCGTCGAGGCGCTGACGTTGTGCGAAGAGACGCCCGGTCCGGTGGCGGCCGTGGTGAAAGCCGCGCTCATCCACGCGCACGACGACGAGGTGCGTATGCGCTATGCCGTGCAGGAGGCGGCGGTGGTCGAGCTGCCTGCCTTGGAGCGCCGGCTCGGATCGATTGCGGCCATCGCCCAAGTGGCGCCGATGGTCGGTTTGCTGGGCACGGTGCTCGGCATGGCCACGACGTTTCACGCGTTCATGCAAGGCGGTCAGTATGCGACCGCCCAGGCGCTCTCGCAGGGCATGTGGCAGGCGCTGCTGGCCGCCGCGGGCAGCCTCGTGGTCGCGATCCCGGCCCATCTTTCGTACCATTTCCTGCAGGGCCGCGTTCGCGCGCTTGTGCGCGACGTCGAATGGGCGGGCAACGAGATCATGCGTTATCTCTTGATTGATTATCGCAAGGCCGAGTCCTCTATTGAAACGCTTCCGGCCACCGGGTCGGTCGAGTCATGATCACGCGTCCGCTCAATCTCTCGTCCCGGCTGCGGCCGCCGCCGCGCAGTTTCGATTTTTTGTTCTATGTGAACGCGGGCCTCATCGCGCTGATGTTTGTGCTGTTTGGCTCGCGCTTCGTGCTGTCTCCGGGGCTGGGAGTGGATTTTCAGGTGCCTGTGATGGCCGGGGCGATTCCCGGGGCAATGGCCACGGATGTGGTGATCGCGATCAAGGGCGCCAACCTCGCGTTTGTTGAAGGTGCGAAAGTGGATTCCGCCGGTCTGCGCCGCTGGCTGGTGGAGCGGGCGAGGGGACACCCGGGCTTGCGCTTGTTGGTTCAGGCCGACGCCACGCTTACGACCAAGGATCTCACCGACATCTACGAAATGGCGCGGGACGCCGGTTTCGCCGCGGTGCAAATCGCTGCGGAGCCTCCGCCCATGGCGGCGGCACGGCCCGCTCCTTGAGTTATGCGGGTCAAACAACGCTTCCCTTGGGTGGCGGTGAGCGCCGTTGCGGCTACCTTGGTGGTCGGCATCGTGGCGTGGCTGCAAATTCCCTCCCCAGGCCATCCGCAACCGGGGGCATCCTTGCCTGCGCTGGGTTTCACACGGCTGGATCCTTCTCACGCGGCGGATGTATTGGCCGAGCAACTCGCGGCCTACGATCCCACCCCGCTGTTTCTGCCCTCGGAGATGAACAGCAGTCAGGCGCTGCATCTTTCCGAAACACAGCGTCACGCGGAAGGGCCTTTTGCGGCATTGAAGGTGCCGCTGGTTTTTACGACGGAGAAGGCCGGGCTGGACTTTCCGCCGCTGGTCACCGTGCCGGCCGGTCCCGTGCAGGGATTGAACTTGGCCGATCAACATCAAGCGCCGCTGGTGTTGGGGCGAATGGAGACCGCAGGCAAGCCATTGGCGGTCCGGGGCGGTTACTTGGAAGCGTGCGAGACGGGCAGCGGTCGGGTGGTCTGGACTTTCGCTCTGCCGGAGGCGGCAGACGGGCCGCAAGGCGACTGGCAGCCGATGGAACTCTTGGGCGCGGTCTCCCGGTTTGGCCAGATCGGCAGCCTTGTGGTCACGGTGAGTTCGGGTTCGGATGAGGTGGACGAGTATTTTTGCTCGCACCTCGCGCAAAAAATCCGGATAGGGGAGCGCTTACCGCCAGGATTCTACGCCTTTAGGGTGGGACCTTAGAATTTTGCCAAAAAAGGCCAAAATTGCTGTTGACGGGCTAAAATCAGAGAGTCACGGTCACCGCTCCTTTTCTCGTTTTTTGACCTTTCCTAGTTATGCCCAGATAGCTCAGTTGGTAGAGCACGTCCTTGGTAAGGACGAGGTCGCCGGTTCGAATCCGGTTCTGGGCTCCAGGTCAAACGTCCCGATTTCATGACGTAAAATTAAGAAATCACCTAACTCTTTCCTTCCTACAGTATAACAATCGTCTCAAACCCACATGGCTAAAGGCACATTCGAACGCACCAAACCGCACGTAAACGTTGGCACCATTGGCCACGTTGACCACGGTAAAACCACCACGACGACCGCGATTCTCGCCGTTCAGGCGCGCAAGGGCCTCGCCGAGGTTAAGACCTACGCTGACATCGCCAAGGGCGGTACCGTTCGCGATGCCTCCAAGATCGTCACCATCTCGGTCGCCCACGTCGAGTATCAGACGGAAAAGCGCCACTATGCGCACGTCGATTGCCCGGGCCACGCCGACTTCGTCAAGAACATGATCACCGGCGCCGCCCAGATGGACGGCGCGATTCTCGTCGTTTCCGCCGCCGACGGCCCGATGCCGCAGACCCGTGAGCACATCCTCCTCGCCCGCCAGGTGGGCGTGCCGAAGATCGTTGTCTGGCTCAACAAGGTCGACCTCATCGACGACGCCGAGCTCCTCGACCTCGTCGAGATGGAAATCCGCGAGCTCCTCTCCAAATACCAGTTCGATGGTGACAACGCCACGATCGTCCGTGGGTCCGCCACCGCCGCCCTCGATAACAAGCCCGAAGGCAACGCCGCGATCACCGCCCTTATGGACGCGATCGACAAGGACATCCCCGAGCCCGCTCGCGAGATGGACAAGCCCTTCCTGATGTCCGTTGAAGACGTGTTCTCCATCACCGGCCGCGGCACCGTCGCCACCGGGCGTATCGAGCGCGGTATCATCAAGGTCAACGACACCATCGAGATCGTCGGCCTCAAGGACACCGTCACCTCCGTGGTGACCGGTATCGAAATGTTCCGCAAGCTCCTCGACTCCGGTCAAGCGGGTGACAACGTCGGCATCCTCCTCCGCGGTATCGACAAGGAAGCCATCGAGCGCGGTCAAGTGCTCGCCGCTCCCAAGTCCATCACCCCGCACAAGAAGGCCAAGGCCGAGATCTACGTCCTCTCCAAGGAAGAGGGCGGCCGTCACACGCCGTTCTTCAACGGTTATCGTCCCCAGTTCTACTTCCGCACGACGGACGTGACTGGTATCGTCAACCTGCCGAAGGGCGTCGAGATGATCATGCCCGGCGACAACATTTCCGTTGAGATCGACCTGATCGTTCCCATCGCCATGGAGAAGGCCCAGCGCTTCGCCATCCGCGAAGGCGGTCGCACCATCGGTGCCGGTCGTATCACCGACATCATCGAGTAATATCGTTGTAACGTCTTAGAAAACGATTGCCGAGGCCTCGTCAAAGGGGCCTCGGCTGCGTCGTCTAAAAACCCACCTACACAGGCGCGTAGCTCAATTGGTAGAGTAGCGGTCTCCAAAACCGTTGGTTGGGGGTTCGATTCCCTCCGCGCCTGCCAAGTTTTAACCATGAAGAACCCGTTCCGCAGCACCCGCATTTTTTTCGGCGAGATGGTCGATGAGCTTAGAAAAGCCACCTGGCCCACGCCTTCGGAACTGCGCGACTCGACGATCGTGGTCATCGTGGCCGCCGTCATTCTTGGCGTGTTCACCAGCATCAGCGACTTCGCCCTTTACCAAGTCGTCGACCTGTTCACCTCCTGGGTCAGCTAACACCCGCTCGCTTTTTGCCGCTCATGTCCTCCCAAACGACCACGCCCGCCGGCGTCCAATGGTTCGCCCTTCACACCCTCTCCGGCCAGGAGAACAAGGTGAAGGCGTACATTGAGAAATTCAAAACCGTGGAAGAGCTCGATGATTACATCTTCGAGGTGCTCCTTCCCACGGAAGTCGTTTCCGAGGTCAAAAACGGCAAGAAAAGCACCAAGACCCGCAAGCTTTACCCTGGCTACGTGTTCATCCAGATGCGCCTCTTCGAAGAGGGCCGTCTGATCAACAAGCCCTGGTACTTCGTCAAGGAAGTGGCGGGCGTCATCGGTTTTGTCGGCGGTGAAACTCCCGCCGCCTTGCGCCAGTCCGAGATCGACGAGATCAAGGCCCGCATCGAGGAAGCCAATGGCAAGGAAGTGCCGAAGGTTTCCTACGAAGTCGGCGAAGAGGTCAAGATCACCGATGGCGCGTTTGCCAACCTCACCGGCCGCATCGACGAGATCGATCCCGCCCGCGGCAAGCTCAAGATTTCCGTTTCCATTTTCGGCCGGTTCACCCCGGTCGAGCTCGAATACTGGCAGGTGCAACGCCTCACGGAGTGATGCGACGCCCTCTTTGACACCGCCGACGTTCAGCAAGTCACCACGTCAACCAAACACCCGCCAACTCACTTACTCACATGGCCAAGAAGATCCAAGG
Organism: Verrucomicrobiota bacterium; assembly: GCA_019510185.1. Classification (GTDB taxonomy): domain Bacteria; phylum Verrucomicrobiota; class Verrucomicrobiia; order Opitutales; family Opitutaceae; genus Rariglobus. Next base: position 319,848 of record JAEKKV010000016.1, read on the forward strand.
TTACATCCGCCTCCAACTCCCTGCCGGTGCCGCTAATCCCGCGCCCCCCGTCGGTCCCGCGCTCGGCGCCCAAGGCGTCAACATCATGGCGTTCTGCAAAGAATTCAACGCCAAGACCAAGGACCAGAACGGCATGATTCTGCCGGTCGTCATCACGGTCTATTCCGACAAGAGCTTCACCTTCATCCTCAAGTCGCCTCCGGCTTCCGTCCTCCTCAAAAAGGCCGCCAATATCGCTTCCGGTTCCGCCAAGCCCAATCAAGACAAGGTCGGCAAGGTCACCAAGAAGCAGCTTGCTGAAATTTGGAAGCTCAAGAAGGCCGACATGAACGCCAAGGATGAAGCCGCTGGCATCAAAGTCATCGCCGGCACCGCCCGCAACATGGGCATCGAAGTCATCGACTGATTTTCCCGTCCGTAAACCCAACTCAACGCGGGAGTCCTTCCAGGACGTTCGCACCGCAAGGAGTCATCAATGCCCGTAAAACAAAGCAAACGCTACCGCAGCGCCGTCACCGTCGCTGATCTCACCAAGGGTTACCCACTGGCTGAAGCCGTGGAAGTCCTTTCCAAGTTCCCGAAGGCGAAGTTCGACGAGACCGTCGAGCTCTCCATCCGCCTCGGCGTCGACGCCTCGCAAGGCGACCAGATGGTGCGTGGCACCACTCCGCTGCCCAACGGCTCCGGCAAGAAGGTCCGTGTCATCGTCTTCACCGACAACCCTGAGGTCGCCCTCAAGGCCGGTGCCGATGAGGCCGGTCTCGCCGACCTCATGAAGAAGGTCTCCGAAGGCTTTCTCGACTTCGACGTCGCCATCGCGACGACCGAGGCCATGAAGCAGGTCCGCACGCTCGCCCGTATCCTCGGTCCCAAGGGCCTCATGCCCAACCCGAAGTCCGGCACCGTGACCGACGATATCCCCGCTGGCATCAAGGCCGTCAAGGCCGGCCGCGTGGAGTTCAAGATGGACAAGGCCGCCAACATCGGTGTTGGCATCGGCAAGCGCTCCTTCACCTCCGCCCAGATCCTCGAGAATGCCCAGGCCGTTCTCGACGCCGTGAGCAAGGCCAAGCCGGCCTCGTTCAAGGGCAACTACATCAAGACCGTCGCTCTCTCATCCTCGATGAGCCCTGGCGTGCGGATCGCCTCGACCGAGTACAGCAAATATTAATCGGAACCCGACCATGAGAGCCGAAAAACAATACCTGATCAGCGAAGTCGAGTCGCACCTCAAAAAGTCCGATTACGTCATTCTCGCCAACTTCTCCAAGGTGACCGTTTCTGACGTCGCCGAACTTCGCAACAGCCTCGCGGCTGAGAACGCCGAGTTCCACGTCGTCAAGAACAGCTCCCTCCGCGTGGCCGCCAAGGCCCTCGGCCTGCCGGAATTCGACGCAGCCGCGCTGGCTGGCCCCACGGCCATCCTCGTCGGCGGCAAGAATCCCGCAGCCGTCGCGAAGATCCTGAAGAAGTTCTTCGAAACGAAGCAGAAGCTTGAGGTCAAAGTCGGTGTCTTGGAGAAGAAGATCTTCTCCGCGAAGGACATTGCCACGATCGCCGACCTGCCTCCGTTCGATGCCCTGCGCGCCCAGTTCCTCAGCCTGCTCACCAGCAACGCTGCGGCCTTCGTGCGCGTCCTCGACGCCAAGGTCAAAAAAGAGCAACCCGCCGCCTAAACCCACAACCCAATTTTTCGAGGGTGCGGCTCCGGTCGCACCCTCGGGGAGACAACATCAAAGAGACGGGCTAGGGGATACGTCCCTTAAACGTGTTTCATTCCCGAAACCGCTAGTCATCTCAAGAGATCATCATCATGAGCAACATCACCAAAGACCAAGTCATCGAGTGGCTCTCCGGCCAGTCGGTTCTCGAACTCGCCGCCCTCGTTAAAGACCTCGAAGGCAAATGGGGCGTTTCCGCCGCCGCCGCTGTCGCCGCCGCTCCCGCGGGTGGCGCTGCCGCCGGTGCCGCTCCCGCCGAGGAAAAGACCGAGTTCAACGTCATCCTCACCGAGGCCGGCGCGAACAAGATCGGCGTCATCAAGGAAGTCCGCGCCATCACCGGCCTCGGCCTCAAGGAAGCCAAGGACCTCGTCGAAGGCGCCCCGAAGCCCGTCAAGGAAGGCGCTTCCAAGGCCGACGCCGAAGACATCAAGAAGAAACTCGAGGCCGCTGGCGCCAAGGTCGAACTCAAGTAACAACTTGGCGTTCAACGACGCACATCGTCTTCAGTTTTCAGGACAGGCCGTGCTTTCGCGCGGCCTGTCCTTTGCCTTTTTTCCGTTCTGTTCTTTTTTGTCTTTTTCCGCCGCCGCCCTCCGGGTGGCGCGCGCCTGATTTTTCCGCGCCCAACGCGCACCCTTCGCTTCTCCTCTCCACTTAACCGGGAAATTCCATGGCCGACCGCAACCATCCAGACCGTATCAACTTCGGCAAGCTCCGTGAAGTCATTGTGCCGCCGAATCTGATCGAGATTCAGATCACTTCCTATCTCGATTTCCTGCAAAAGGGCATCCCCGAGAAGCAGCGCAAGCCCCAAGGCCTGGAGGCCGTCTTCCGCGAGGTTTTCCCGATCGAGTCCTACGACGGACGTCTCGTCCTCGAGTATGTTTCCTACACCCTCGGTGACGCCAAGAGCACCGAGATCGAGTGTATCCGCGAAGGCATCACCTATTCCGTGCCGCTCTACGTGAAGCTCCGCCTCCGTGAGGAAGACTTCATTAAGGACGAGGAGATCTACATGGGCGAGATCCCCATGGTGACCGAGCGCGGCTCCTTCATCATCAACGGCGCCGAGCGCGTCGTCGTTTCCCAGCTCCACCGTTCGCCGGGCATCGCCTTCGAGGTCACGCCCCACGCCAACGGCAAGCCGCTCCACTCTTTCCGCATCATTCCCGACCGCGGCACCTGGCTCGAGGTCCAGTTCGACAACAATGACCTCCTCTACGTTTATCTCGACCGCCGCCGCCGCCGCCGGAAGTTCCTCATCACGACCCTGCTGCGTTCCATCGGATACAGCTCGGACATCGACATCCTGAATCTCTTCTACGAGATCAAGGATCTCAAGGTTTCCAAGGCCCTCGATCTCGAAAACGTTTCCACGCTCGTTCTCGTTGAAGACGCGATTGATGCCCAGAAGGGTGTCGTGCTCGCCCGCGCTTTCGAGCCGCTCACCAAGCAGATCGTGCGCACCTTCGAGAAGCACGACATCTCCTCGATCCGTGTGATCGACACCGCTTCCGATGAAGGCGCGATCATCCGCGCCCTCAAGAAGGACCCGACCCGTAACGAAGAGGAAGCTCTCAAGGAAATCTACAAGCGCCTCCGTCCCGGCGAGCCGCCGACCACCGCCAACGCCAAGGCCCTTCTCAAGCGCCTCTTCTTCGATCCCAAGCGCTACGACCTCGGTCGCGTCGGCCGCTACAAGATCAACCAGAAGCTCGGTCTCAAGGTTGACCTTGAGCAGCGTATCCTTGAGTCCGGCGATATCACCGCCGCCACCAAGTATCTCGTCCGCCTCAAGCGCGGCGAAGGCGTCGTGGACGATATCGATCACCTCGGCAGCCGTCGTGTCCGTACCGTGGGCGAATTGCTCGCCAACCAGTGCCGCGTCGGTCTCTCCCGCACGGAGCGTCTCGTTCGCGAGCGCATGACCATGTACGATCAGTCCGTCGATTCGATCACGCCCCAGAAGCTGATCAACCCGAAGGCTCTCACCACCGTCATCCGCGACTTCTTCGCCCGCAGCCAGCTGTCGCAGTTCATGGACCAGATCAACCCGCTCGCCGAGGTCACGCACAAGCGTCGTCTCTCCGCCCTCGGGCCCGGTGGTCTTAATCGTGAGCGCGCCGGCTTCGAAGTCCGCGACGTGCATCCGTCGCACTACGGTCGCATCTGCCCCATCGAGACCCCCGAAGGTCCGAACATCGGTCTGATCAACTCCCTCTCCACCTACGCCCGCGTCAACGAGTTCGGCTTCATCGAGACGCCCTACCGCGTGGTCAAGGACGGCAAGGTTTCGGACAAGATCGATTATCTGACCGCCGATCAGGAAGAGGCTAAGGTCATCGCCCAGGCCAACTCCGAACTCGACGAAAAGAGTCACTTCGTCGGCAAGGTCACCGTCCGTCAGGACGGCGAGTTCCTCGAGGTCGCCGCTTCCGAAGTCCACTACATGGACGTCTCACCGAAGCAGGTCATCTCCATTGCGGCCGGCATGATTCCGTTCCTTGAGCACGACGATGCCAATCGCGCGCTGATGGGAGCCAACATGCAACGCCAAGGCGTGCCTCTCCTGCAGGCCGAGTCTCCCTTCGTGGGCACCGGCATCGAGGAACGCGTGGCCCGCGATTCCAAGATCGTCGTGGTCGCCGAAGAGTCCGGCATCGTCGCCTACGTTGATGCCAAGAGCATCGTTGTCACCAAGGACGGCGAGCTTCCCCGCAACTTCGACAAGAACCCGAAGAGCGATCCCAAGAACAACGTCACCGTGTATGAACTCCGCAAGTTCATGCGCTCGAACGCCGGCACCTGCTTCAACCAGAAGCCGATCGTCGACAAGGGCCAGAAGGTCAAAGCCGGCGACATCATCGCCGACGGTCCCTCGACCGAAAAGGGCGAGATGGCGCTGGGTCGCAACGTGCTCGTCGCGTTCATGCCTTGGAACGGCTACAACTTCGAAGACGCCATCCTGATCTCCGAGAAGGCCCTCAAGAAGGACATCTTCACCTCGATTCACATCCAAGAATTCGAAGTCACCGCCCGCGACACCAAGCTCGGGCCCGAGGAAATCACCCGCGACATCCCGAACGTCGGTGAAGAGGCCCTCAAGAACCTCGACCACAACGGCGTCATTCGCATCGGTGCGGAGGTCAAGCCGGGCGACATCCTCGTCGGTAAGATCACCCCGAAGTCCGAAACCGAACTCGCCCCCGAGGAAAAGCTCCTCCGCGCGATCTTCGGCGAAAAGGCCGCCGATGTTAAGGACACCTCGCTCGTGGTTCCCTCCGGCGTCGCCGGCATCATCATGGACGTGAAGGTTTCCAGCCGAGTCGATTTCGAGAAGGACAAGCTGTCCCCCTCCGATCGCCGCCGCCAAGCCAAGCAGATCCAGGAAGATTACAAGACGCAGATGGACAAGCTGCGCGAAGGCCTGACCGAGGCGCTGTCGAACATCCTCCTCGGCGAGAAGATCCCGCTCGACGTCATCAACGGCGAGACCAACGAGATCATCATCCCCGCCAACCGCAAGATCACCAAGACCCTCCTCCGCAAGCTCGCCGCCGTCTCCAAGCACGTCGAGATCGACCCGTCCCCGGTTCGTATCAAGATCATGGAGATCATCGGCTCCTATCAGTCGAAGTTCGACGAGCTCGAAACCGATCGCGAACGCAAGATCGGCAGCATCGAGGCCGGTGAAGACAACGGCAACGGCGCGATCAAGCAGGTCAAAGTCTACATCGCCACCAAGCACAAGCTTGAGGTCGGTGACAAGATGGCCGGCCGTCACGGCAACAAGGGCGTGGTCGCCAAGATCGTGCCCGAGGAAGACATGCCGTTCCTCCCGGACGGCACTCCGGTCGAAATCTGCTTGAATCCCCTCGGCGTGCCTTCGCGCATGAACGTGGGTCAGGTTCTCGAGACCCACCTCGGCTGGGCCTGCTCCAAGCTGGGCCTGAAGGTCGCCACCCCCGTGTTCGATGGCATTCCCGAAAAGAAAGTTCGCGAATACCTCAAGGACGCGGGCCTGCCCACCACCGGCAAGAGCACGCTCTTCGACGGTCGTACCGGCGAGAGGATCGATCAACAGGTCGTGGTTGGCTACATCTACATGATGAAGCTGAACCATCTTGTCTCGCACAAGATCCACGCCCGCGCGGTCGGTCCGTACTCGCTCGTCACGCAGCAGCCGTTGGGCGGCAAAGCCCAGTACGGCGGTCAGCGTTTCGGCGAAATGGAAGTGTGGGCGCTCGAGGCTTACGGCGCGGCGCACACCCTTCAGGAGCTCCTCACCGTCAAGTCCGACGACGTGCAGGGTCGCACCAAGATCTACGAGTCGCTCGTCAAGGGCGACAACACGCTGGTCGCGGGTACGCCCGAGTCCTTCAACGTGTTGATCAAGGAAATCCAGTCCCTCGGCCTGGATATCAAGCTCAACAAACGCGACGCGCTCGGCGGTCTCACCGCCTGATCCTGCCTGCTTCATCCTTTCACAAAAATTAGGGAGTTAACTCAATGAGCATCCAACCCAACGAAGTTGCCGCCGGCGCCCGCGAAGAAACCCGTGCCGCGCTCGGTCTTGACGAGAGCCCGTTCGACTGCGTTTCCATCACCGTCGCTTCGCCTGAAACCATCCGCGCCTGGTCCAAGGGCGAGGTGAAGAATCCCGAGACGATCAACTACCGTACCTTCAAGCCCGAGCCGGGCGGTCTTTTCTGCCAAAAGATCTTCGGGCCGGTCCGTGACTACGAGTGCGCCTGCGGAAAGTACAAGCGCATCAAATACAAGGATGTCGTCTGCGATCGCTGCGGCGTCGAAGTGACGATCGCCCGCGTCCGTCGCGAGCGCATGGGCCACATCGAGCTGGCCGTGCCCGTCGCCCACATCTGGTTCCTTAAGAGCATGCCGAGCCGCCTCGGTCTGCTCCTCGACATGACCGCCCGCTCTCTTGAGCGCGTCATTTACTACGAGAACTACATGGTGGTCGATCCGGGCAAGACCCCGCTCGAGCTCAAGCAGCTCCTCACCGACGTCGAGTACCGCCAGGCCCTCGACGAATACGGTGACGACTCCTTCGTCGCCAAGATGGGTGCCGAGGCCGTCCGCGATTGCCTTGCGAAGACCGACATGGAGGCCACCGTCGCCGAGCTCCAGGAGCAGATGCGCGCCACCAAATCGAAGCAGATCAAAAAGAAGCTCTCGAAGCGTCTCAAGGTCATCCAGGGCTTCATTCACTCCAACTCCCGTCCCGAGTGGATGGTGTTGGAAGTGCTACCCGTCATTCCGCCGGACTTGCGCCCGCTCGTTCCGCTCGAAGGCGGCCGTTTCGCGACGTCCGATCTCAACGATCTCTATCGCCGCGTCATCAACCGCAACAACCGTTTGCGGAACCTAATGCAGCTCAAGACGCCCGACGTTATCATTCATAACGAAAAGCGCATGTTGCAGGAGGCGGTCGACGCCCTCTTCGACAACGGTCGCCATGGCCGTCCTGTCACTGGCGCCGGCAACCGTCCGCTGAAGTCCCTCTCGGACATGCTCAAGGGCAAGCAGGGTCGTTTCCGTCAAAATTTGCTGGGCAAACGCGTCGATTACTCCGGCCGTTCCGTCATCGTTATCGGCCCTGAGCTCAAGCTCAGCCAGTGCGGTCTGCCCAAGAAGATGGCGCTCGTTCTCTTCGAACCGTTCATCATCCGCCGCCTCAAGGAACTCGGTTTCGTGCACACCGTCCGCGGTGCCCGCAAGATGATCGAGAAAAAATCCCCCGAGGTCTGGGACATCCTCGAGGAGGTCACCAAGGGGCATCCGGTGCTGCTCAACCGCGCGCCGACCCTTCACCGCCTCTCCATCCAGGCGTTCGAGCCCGTCCTGATCGAAGGCGAGGCCATTCGTGTTCACCCCCTCGTCTGTACCGCCTACAACGCGGACTTCGACGGTGACCAGATGGCGGTGCACGTGCCGCTCTCTCTTGAGGCGGTCATGGAGTGCAAGCTCCTCATGATGGCGACGAACAACATCTTCTCGCCGTCCTCCGGCAAGCCGATCCTCACGCCTTCGCAGGACATCGTTCTCGGTGCCTATTACCTCACCATCGAGCCTCGCAAGAAGCCCGAAAAGGGAGTCCACGTTCCCCTCCTCAGCGGACTTCAGGAAGTGTTGTTCGCCAAGGCGGACGGCGCCCTCAAGGTTCACGATTGGGTCGAGGTTCCGAACCCCGACCTCGGTCGCGAGACCGTTTTCGGAAACTCGGAAAAGAGCGTCATTCGCACGACGGTCGGCCGCGTGATCTTCAACCAGATCTGGCCCGCCGGTCTCGGATTCGTGAACTTCCCCGTGCCTAAGGGCAAATTGGGCGACCTCATCCTCAACACCTACAAGGTGGCCGGTGACAGCATCACCGTCGAGACCCTCGACAAGCTCAAGGAACTCGGCTTCCAGACCGCCATGCAGGCCGGTATCTCCATCGGTATCGATGACATGATCATCCCCGAGGACAAAAAGGACATCGTCATCGACTCCCGTAAGAAGATCGCCGAGGTCGAGGCCCAGTTCAACAAGGGCATCATCACCGACGGCGAGCGCTACAACAAGGTCGTCGACATCTGGACCGGCGCCACCGACAAGATCGCCAAGGCCGTGTTCGCGAAGCTGGAAAACAACGATGGTCGGACCGAGGTCAACCCGGTTTACATCATGATGGATTCCGGTGCCCGCGGTAACAAACAGCAGGTCCGCCAGCTGTGCGGCACCCGCGGCCTCATGGCCAAGCCCTCCGGCGAAATCATCGAGCGCCCCATCCTGTCGTCCTTCCGCGAAGGTCTCACCGTTCTCGAATACTTCATCTCGACGCACGGCGCCCGCAAGGGTCTCGCCGACACCGCGCTGAAGACCGCCGACGCCGGTTACCTGACCCGCAAGCTGTGCGACGTGGCTATGGATGTCATCATCGCCGAGCCCGATTGCGGCGTGCGCGACGGCATCTGGAAGAAAGCCATCTTCGAAGGTGACGACGAAATCGTTAACCTCCGCGAGCGCATCGTGGGCCGCTGCTCGTCCGACGACGTTTACAACCCGCTCAACCCGTCCGAGCTGCTCGTCGGCTCCGGCGAACTCATCAGCGAAGAAGCCGCGACCCGCATTGTCGATTCCGGCATCGAGCGCGTGAAGGTCATGTCGCCCCTCACGTCGATCAGCCCCAACGGCATCGACGCGAAGAGCTACGGCATCAATCCCGCCACCAATCGCATTGCCAAACAGGGCGATTCCGTCGGCATCATCGCCGCCCAGTCGATCGGCGAGCCCGGCACGCAGCTCACCATGCGCACGTTCCACATCGGTGGTGTTGCGTCCGGCGGCTTCAAGACCCCTGAAATCCGCGTTCGCGCGGCGGGTACGGTCAAGTATCGCGGTCTCCGTCTCGTTGAAACGGCCGATGGCGCCGCCATTGTGCTTAACAAGACCGGCACGATCCAGATCCTCGACGCCGATGACAAGGAGCTCGAAACCTACAACATCGTGGTCGGTTCCTTCCTTCACGTCGGCGACGGGGCGAAGATCGAAAAGGGAGCCGTTCTCGCGCAGTGGGATCCGTACAACATCCCCGTGCTCTCTGAAAAGGGCGGCACGCTGGCGTTCAAGGACATGATCCCCGGTGTCACCGTGAAACGTGAGCTCGACGAATCGTCGGGTCGCATCGCCACGGTCGTCATCGAGCACAAGGAAGACCTTAACCCGCAGATCGAGGTTCGTGACGAGAAGGGCAAGCCGCTTGCGGCTTACTCCATCCCCGTCGGCGCGCAGATCGCGGTTCAGGAAGGCGACATCATCGCCCCCGGCGCGCTTCTTGCAAAGACGCCCCGCCAGGCTTCCAAGACCAAGGACATCACCGGTGGTCTTCCCCGCGTCGCCGAGCTTTTCGAAGCCCGTCGTCCGAAGGACGCTGCCGAGATGGCCCGCATCGATGGTATCGTGTCGTTCGAAGGCACCCTGCGCGGCAAGCGCAAGCTCGTTGTCCGCAACGAAGACACCTCGCAGGAAGAGGAACATCTCATCCCCACCGGCAAGCACATCATCGTGCAACCCGGCGACGTGGTTCACAAAGGCCAGCACCTCACGGAAGGCTCCGCCGATCCGCATGAGATCCTCGAAATCCTCGGACCGTCCGCGCTGTATGACTTCCTCATCAGCCAGGTGCAGGAGGTTTACCGTCTGCAAGGCGTGACGATCAACGACAAGCACATCGAGATCATTATCCGCCAGATGCTTCGCAAGGTTCGCATCACCGATCCGGGTGACAGTGAATACTTCTGGGGCGAGCAGGTGGACCGTGCGGCGTTCCTCGCCGACAACAAGCGTCTCGACGAAGCGGGCGGCAAGCCGGCGGAAGCCGAGCCGATCCTCCTTGGTATCACCAAGGCCTCGCTCGAAACCGAGAGCTTTATCTCGGCCGCTTCGTTCCAGGAAACCACCCGCGTGCTCACCGACGCCTCGACCCTCGGCAAGATCGATCTGCTGAAGGGCTTCAAGGAAAACGTCATCATGGGTCACCTGATCCCGGCCGGCACCGGTCTGCCTTCCTACAAGAACCTGCGCATCAGCCTGCCGTTCGGCGAAGAGATTCCGACCGAGGATTCGAAGGCTTCCGAAGCAAGCTGATCTGTCGGCTCATCCCCGAGTCATGCAAGGCCGCGAACGTTCAGCGTTCGCGGCCTTTTTTGTACCCATTGAAAACAAGTCTGATATTCTTTGAATACGATTTTGGCTAAATTCCCATTGGTATTCGCTGTTTTAATCACTCCTTTTAGATACATGAAAATTGTATTTAATTATTAAATACAATACGTTCGGAGCATGACGGATTCGTCCTTTTTGGCGTTCCTTGCGAAGGTGGGCGGATTGATGTCGTTGCCGGAGGATGCATGGGGCTCCTGTTGGGTAGCACGACGTTCAGTTGGCCGGGCGGGATATGGGCGGGAATGGGCGGTGCCGTGAAGGTGTTTCATGGTGTGTAGACGGGGTAGGGGAAGGGGAGGGGGCGACGCGTTCGCATGAATGCCCTGACTTTCCCCTTGTAGACGGCCGGGAGACTGTGTTTTGTTCATCCTCCCAGTCTCTTTACGCGCGTTGTCTGGTGCTGCAGACGAACGCTTCTCCTCCGAAGAGCCCGTCAATGGCGGGTGTTTTCGGACTAATTTCCTTTTTTACTAAAATCTGCTTGCCGAGGTTTCACGCCTTGGTAGCTTCCGCCTCTTTTCCTCATTTCATAGCCACTCTTCGATATGCCGACCATCAACCAACTCGTGCGCAAAGGACGTCGCCAAATTAAGGCTAAGTCCAAGTCGCCCGCGCTCTCGGGTAACCCCTTCCGCCGCGGTGTGTGCGTGCAGGTCATGACCCGCACTCCCAAGAAGCCCAACTCCGCCATCCGTAAGGTCGCGAAGGTGCGCCTGACCAATGGTAACGAAGTCATCTCGTACATTCCCGACGAGGGCCATAATCTCCAGGAGCACTCCATCGTGCTCGTGCGCGGCGGCCGTGTGAAGGATTTGCCCGGTGTCCGCTACCACATCGTCCGTGGTACCCTTGACGCTACCGGCGTCGAGAAACGTCGCCGCAGCCGTTCGAAATACGGTGTCAAGCGTCCCAAAGCCGCCAAGAAATAATTCAAGCAGGAACCTAAGTCATGTCACGTCGTCACAGAGCTGATAAGCGCCACGTCGAGCCGGATATCCGTTACAGCAGCCCGCTCGTTGCCCACCTCGTCAATGTCGTCATGGAAGATGGCAAGAAGAACGTTGCCGAGCGCATCGTTTACGGTGCCTTCGAAAAGGTCTCCGAGAAACTCGAAAAGGGTGACCCGGTCGATCTCATGATCGGCGCGCTGGAAAACGCCCGTCCCCGCCTTGAGGTGAAGAGCCGCCGCGTTGGTGGCGCCACCTATCAGGTGCCGGTTGAGATCTCCTATGAGCGTCAGGAGAGCCTCGCTCTCCGTTGGATCGTCGCCGCCGCCGGCAGCCGCAAGGGTATTCCCATGAAGGATGCCCTCGCCGCCGAGATCGTCGATGCCTACAACAACACCGGCAGCGTCGTGAAGAAGAAGGAAGACACCCACAAGATGGCACAGGCCAATCGCGCCTTCGCCCACCTCCGCTGGTAAGAAATCGCTCCCATGTCCGCTGCTCCTTCCATCACCATCGTCACCGACAAGGCCAAGATCGCCCCGGTCAACTCCAAGGATCGCCCCTTCCCTCTCGAATGGACGCGCAATATCGGTATTGCCGCGCACATCGATGCAGGCAAGACGACCACCACCGAGCGCATTCTGTTCTACTCGGGCGCCGTCCATAAGATGGGCGAAGTCCATGAAGGCACCACGGTGACCGACTGGATGGAGCAAGAGCGCGAGCGCGGCATCACGATCACCGCCGCCGCCATTTCCTGCGCTTGGAACGCCTCGTGCGGTCCTTGGAAGGGAATCAAGCAGCGCATCAATATCATCGATACTCCCGGACACGTGGACTTCACCGCCGAGGTGGAGCGCTCCATGCGCGTGCTGGACGGCGCGGTCGCCGTTTTCTGCGCCGTCGCCGGCGTCCAGCCCCAGTCCGAGACCGTCTGGCGTCAGGCCAACAAATACGGCGTGCCCCGTATCGCGTTCATCAACAAGATGGACCGCACCGGCGCCGATTTCTTCCGCGCGGTCAGCGAAATGCGCGAGAAGCTCGGTGCGAACGCTCATCCCCTCTTCATTCCCATTGGCAAGGAAGAGAACTTCTCTGGCCTGATCGATCTGGTTCAGAACGTCGCCTACATTTTTGACGAGACCAAAGATCCGCTTGGCATGAACCCGGTGACCAGCCCGATCCCGGCTGAGTTCACGGCGCAGGCCAAGGAATACCGCGAAAAGCTGATCGAGGCGGTTTGCGACTTCGACGACGTTCTCGCCGAGAAATATCTCGGTGGCGAGGAAATCACGGTCGAGGAATTCACCCTCGCGGTCCGCAAGGCCACGATTTCGATGAAGTTCACCGGCGTCATCCCCGGTTCCGCTTTCAAGAAAAAAGGCGTGCAGCGTCTCCTCGACTGCGTTGTCAGCTACCTTCCGAATCCCCTCGATCTCCCGGCCATGAAAGGCCAGGACAGCGACGGCAAGGAAGTTGAAGCTGTGGTCAACGACAAGGCCAAGATGGCCGGTCTCGCCTTCAAGCTCTGGAACGATCCGTTCGTCGGCCGTCTGGTGTTCTTCCGTATTTATACCGGCACGCTGCCCAAGGGCATGTCGCTCTACAATCCCCGCACCCGCCGCTCCGAGCGCGTTTCCCGCCTCGTGCTCATGCGCGCCATGGACCGTGAGGAAATCGACATGGCCTATTCCGGTGACATCTGCGCCCTCGTGGGCGTCAAGGAAGTCATCACCGGCGACACGCTGTGCGACGAAGATTTCGACATCCGTCTTGAGCCGCCGTCCTTCCCGGAGCCGGTTATCGCGATGTCCATCGAGCCCAACTCGAAGGCTGACCAGGAAAAGCTCGGCACCGCGCTCCAGCGCCTCGTGGCCGAGGATCCGACCCTTCGCGTCAAGACCGACACCGACACCGGCCAGACCATTCTTGCCGGCATGGGCGAGCTCCACTTGGAGATCATCGTCGATCGCATGAAGCGCGAATTCAAGGTCGAGGCCACTTCGGGCAAGCCCCAGATCGCCTACCGTGAAACGATCACCGTTGCCGCTGAAGGCGAAGGCAAATTCATCCGTCAATCCGGCGGCAAAGGCCAATACGGTCACGTCGTCGTCAAGATTGAGCCCAACGAAAAGGGCAAGGGCGTCGAAGTCCTCAACGAAACCGTTGGCGGCTCCATTCCCAAGGAATTCATCAAACCCGCGACCGAAGGCATCGTCGAGGCCGCCAACAACGGTGTCGTCGCCGGTTATCCGGTGGTCGATGTCATCGTCCGCATCATTGACGGGTCCTTCCACGAGGTCGACTCGTCGGAAATGGCCTTCAAGATGGCCGGCATCTTCGGCTTCAAGGAAGCCATGAAGGCCGCCAAGCCCATTCTTCTCGAGCCCATCATGGGCGTCGAGGTGACCACGCCCGAAGAATACCAAGGCGACCTCATCGGCGACATCAACCGTCGTCGCGGCCGTATCAACGGCATGGAGTCCAAAAACGGTGCGTGCATCATCAATTCGAACGTTCCGCTCGAAATGCTCTTCGGGTACGTCACCGACATCCGCTCCCTCTCCAAGGGCCGCGCGAGTGCTTCGATCACCCCGTCGCACTTCGAGCAGGTTCCTTCCTCTCTCCTCACCAAGATCGTCGAGACCTCTTCCAAGGCTCCCGCCCGCAGCTAACCTCGTTCTTTTATCGCCATGAAAGGCCAACGCATTCGCATCAAACTCCAGGGCTTCGACTATCGCGTGATCGACCAGTCCGCCTCGGAAATCGTCGAGACCGCCAAGCGCTCGGGCGCCCGCGTGTCCGGCCCGATTCCGCTTCCGACTCGCATCGAGAAGCTTTCGGTCAACCGTTCTCCGCACGTCGACAAGAAGTCGATGGAGCAGTTCGAGACGCGCACTCACAAGCGCCTCATCGATATCATTGAGCCCACCGCCCAGACGGTCGACGAGCTCAAGAAACTCAATCTTCCCTCCGGCGTCGATATCACCATCAACGTTTGAGTTAACTAGAACCAACTTACTTCACACATCAGCAGTTGCTCATGTGCGCCCCGCGCACCGCTGAGCCCCTCTAATGTAGGTCGTTAAACGGAAATCTTTCCACCTACCACTTAGCCATGATCTCTACGCTATTAGGCAAAAAAATCGGTATGACGCAGGTCTATGACGCTCAAAACGTCCTGGTCCCCGTCACCGTGGTCGAAGCCGGTCCCTGCCCGGTCGTCCAAATCAAGACGACCCAGGTCGACGGTTACAACGCCGTCCAACTCGGTTACTCCAAGCAAAAGGCAAAGAACGCCTCCAAGGCCGAGAAGAACCACGCCAAGAAGGCTGGTCTCGAAGACGCTCCCCGCCTTCTCAGCGAAGTTCGTCTCGAAGAGGCGTCCACGCTCAAAGTCGGTGACGTGATCACCGTCGAAGCCTTCAAGGAAGGCCAGTTTGTTGACGTCATCGGCGTCACCAAAGGTAAAGGCTTCCAAGGCGTCGTGAAGCGTTTCCGTGTCGGCGGCGGTCCCGCCACCCACGGTTCCATGTTCCACCGCCGCATCGGTTCGATCGGTATGCGCCAGACCCCCGGTCGCACCTGGAAAAACCAGGCCATGCCCGGTCACATGGGCAGCCTTCGCCGCACCCTCCAGAATCTCACGATCGTGAAGATCCTTCCCGAGAAGAATCTCCTCCTCGTGAAAGGTGCCATCCCCGGTGCCAACGGTGATGACGTGATCGTCCGCACCGCCATCAAGGGTCAGCCCAAGAAAGCCTAACCCTAAGGAGAACACACGAACATGAAACTCAAAGTTTTCAGCTCCGACGGCAAGACCTCCCGCGAACAGGATTTCGCCGGTCTGCCCACCTTCGAAGGCGACAAGGGCCTTCAGGCCGTCAAAGAAGTGATCGTCGCGATCAACGCCAACAACCGTCTCGGCACCCACTCCACGAAAACCCGTGGCGAAGTGTCCGGCGGCGGCAAGAAGCCTTGGCGCCAGAAGGGCACCGGACGCGCCCGCGCCGGTTCCACCCGCTCCCCGATCTGGGTCGGCGGTGGTGTCGTCTTCGGCCCCAAGCCCCGCGACTACTCCAAGAAGATCAACTCTAAGGTGAAGGCTCTCGCTTTCAGCCGCGCGTTGTTCGATCGCGTTTCTGCCGGTGAAATCGACGTCATCGACGCCTTCGAGATCAACCCGGTGAAGACGAAGGTCATGAACCAGATCATCGAGCGCATCGCCCCCAAGGGGAAGATCCTCATCGTTGATCACGAGTTCACCGCCGACACCGCCCGCGCTGTCTGCAACCTCGAGCGCATCTCCGTCCAGGAGGCCAGCGCCCTCAACACCCTCGATCTTGCTCAATACAAGAAGATCATCGTGAGCGCCAAGGCGCTCGAAACCATTATCGCCCGCGTCAACGGAGGTAAGAACTAATGAACGCTGGAAAAGTGCTCAAACTCGTCCGCCTCACGGAAAAGTCCAACAAGCTTTCCTCTGAGCTCGGCCAATACACCTTCGAGGTCGCCATCGGCACCAACAAGCACCAGATCGCGGAAGCCGTCGAGAAGACCTTCAAGGTCTCCGTCACCCGCGTCAACACCGCCATCTACCGCGGTAAGAACAAAAAGAGCCGTCAAGGCCGCCCCAGCACGACTGCCGACTACAAGAAGGCCGTCGTGACCCTCAAGGCTGGCGACAAGATCGAGCTCGTCTAACCCGGAGAACACCCACCATGGCTCTCAAACCTTTCCGTCCCCTCACGCCGTCGCAGCGCTTCACCTCGCTGAACAAGCCCGAGGGTCTTTCCAAAAAGCGCCCCGAGGCGAAGCTCACCGAAGCCAAGCCGAAGACCGGTGGCCGCAACGTCTATGGTCGCGTCACGTCGCGCCGTCGCGGCGGTGGCCATAAGAAGCTTTACCGCATCATCGACTTCAAACGCGACATTCTCGACATGCCCGCCAACGTGCAGGCCATCGAGTATGATCCCAACCGCACCGCGCACATCGCCCTCCTGGCTTACACCAACGGCGAAAAGCGCTACATCATCGCTCCGAAGGGCCTCAAGGCCGGCGACACGATTTTCGCCTCCGACAAAGCCTCGTTGAACGACTTCAACGTTGGCAACAACTTCCCGCTGGAGATCATCCCTCCCTCGACGAAGCTGCACAACGTCGAGCTCGTCCCCGGCCGCGGCGCCCAGCTCGGTCGCACCGCCGGCACCTCCATCGAACTCGTCAACGTCGAGAACGGTTCCGCCCAGATCAAGCTTCCTTCCGGCGAAATCCGCCTGGTCAACCCCAAGTGCCGCGCCACCATCGGTGAAGTCGGCAATGGCGACCAGATCAACGCCTCCCTCGGCAAGGCCGGCCGCAATCGCTGGCTCGGCAAGCGCCCCCGTCAGCGCGGTGTTTCGATGAACCCGGTCGATCACCCCAACGGCGGTGGTCAGGGCAAGTCCAAGGGTGGTGGCGGTCGCCAGCACCTCGTTTCCCCGTGGGGCCAGCTCGCCAAGGGCTTCCCGACGCGCAAGCGCTCCAAGCCTTCCAGCGCCCAGATCCTGGTGCGCCACAACGGTCGCAAGCCCCGCGGTCAGAAGTAATCCCAACACCTTCCCAACATGGCTCGCTCCATCAAAAAAGGTTTCTTCGTCGACTACCACCTGCTCGAGAAAATCGAGAAGGCCGCCAAGGCCGGTGGTTCCAAGAAGCCCATTCAAACCTGGTCCCGCCGCTCGACGATCACGCCCGATTTCATCGGTCATACGTTCAGCGTTCATAACGGCAAGGCCTTCATCTCCGTGCACATCACCGAGAACATGGTCGGTCACAAGCTCGGTGAATTCGCGCTCACCCGCGTGTTCAAGAACCACGGTGGCATGACCCGCAAGGAAATCTAAGTTCCGTTTCCCGCCGCCATGCTCCGCCGACTCCTTCAATTCATCGTCGTCTCCGCCGTCGCTTTCGCGCCGTCGCTGCGCGCCGCTGCGTTTTCGGACACCCGGTCGGTCGAGGCGGCTCTCGTGGTGGCCGTGCAGGCGACCCGCGTTGCGGATCTCGTCCTTCTCGGCGCCGGCTTCGAAGCCGGTCTTCGCCAAGGGATGGTCTGCCGCATCAGTCGCGGGGCTGCGGAGATCGCCGAGGTTGTTCTCGTCGATCTTCGCCCTCGCGCCGGTGCCGCGCTCATCCTGCAGCTCGCCCCCGGTCAATCGATCCGGCCGGGTGATGTCGCCACGGTCAAAACTCTCAAAGCCTAATCAAATCATCAAAAGGGCAGGGGACCTTCCGGTTCTGCTGTCGCCCCTCAAAAGGAATCTCAAATCATGGAAGTCCAAGCCCTCACCCGTTACGCTCGCATGTCACCTAAGAAGGTGCGCGAAGTCGTCCGTACCATCCAAGGTCGCAAGGCCGCCGATGCCGTCGATCTGCTCACGCTGATCCCCCGCAAGTCCGCCCGCCTGATCGTGAAGACGCTCAAGAGCGCCATCGCCAACGCCGAAAACAACAACAACCTCTCCGCCGACACCCTCGTCGTGAAGAGCGCCATCGTTGAAAACGGCCCCGTTCTCAAGCGCTTCAAGGCCGGCGCCCGCGGCACCGCGATGCCCCGCCGCAAGAAGATGTCGCACATCCGTATCGTCCTCTCCGACGGCAACTCCAACTAATTTCCTACCATGGGCCAAAAGACCAATCCGATCGGCTTCCGCCTTGCCGTCCGCCGCAACTGGCAGTCCCGCTGGTATGCGACCAAGAAAGACTTCGCCAAGCTCCTTCACGAGGACCAGATCATCCGTGAGAAGCTCATGGAGAAGCTGAAGCAGGCCTCCGTGCCGCGCATCTTCATCGAACGCGCCTCCAATCGCGTCCGTGTCAAGATCTACACCGCCCGTCCCGGCATCGTCATCGGCCGCAAGGGCGCCGAGATCGAGAACATCAAGGCCGAGCTCGCGAAGCTCACCGGCAAGGACATTCTCCTCGACATCGTCGAGGTGAAGAAGCCCGAAATCGAAGCCCAGCTCGTGGCCGAGAACGTGTGCCTCCAGCTCGAACGCCGCATCGCTTTCCGTCGCGCCATGAAGAAGGCCGTCGAAATGGCCATGGCGCTCGGCGCCGAGGGCATCCGTATCCAATCCTCCGGCCGCCTGGGTGGCGCCGACATCGCCCGCCGCGAATGGCAGCGCAAAGGCCGCGTGCCGTTGCACACCCTCCGCGAAAACATCGACTACGGCTTTGCCGAAGCGAAGACCGTCTACGGCAAGATCGGCGTCAAATGCTGGATCTGTAAAAAAGAAGCCGACGCGACGAGCTGATCCCGCGCCTTTAACGAATTAACCTTTAAGAGAAACCACCATGGCTCTCGCTCCCGCCCGCACCAAATACCGCAAATCCCAGAAGGGCTCGCTCGCTGGCAACGCCAAGCGCGGCAACACCCTTGCCTTTGGCGAATTCGGCCTCCAGTCCCTCACCCGCGGCCCCATGACCGGCCAGCAGATTGAGGCTGCCCGTGTCACCATCTCGCGCCATCTGAAGCGCAAGGGCAAACTCTGGATCCGCGTTTTCCCCCACAAGCCCGTCACCAAGAAGCCGGCCGAAGTCCGCATGGGCTCCGGCAAAGGTCCGGTCGAATACTACGTCGCCCAGATCAAGCCCGGCGCCGTCCTCTTCGAACTCTCCGGCGTCCCCGTGAGCGTTGCGAAGGAAGCCTTCCGTCTCGCCGACGCCAAACTGCCCTTCCATTGCCGCTTCATCGCGCGTGATGGCGCCGCCGAGTAATCGGCCGCCAGGCAAGCAACCCAACCACCGCCATGAGCACCTATAAAGAAATTCGCGAACTCGCTCCCGCCGAGATCACCACCAAACTTAACGAAACCCGCGAAAAGCTTCTCAACCTCCGCCTGCGCAAGCAGACCGGCCAAGTCGAGAAGACCCACGAGCTGCGCACCCTCCGCAAGGATGTCGCCCGCCTCGAAACCGCGCAGACCGCCAAGAAAAAGAAGGCCGCCGCCTGATGACGCATCTGCGTCATTAAATCCGCCAAGAACATGTCTACCACGACCCGCAATTCGCGCAAGGCCCTCATCGGTTTCGTCACCAGCCGCTCTGGCGACAAATCGATCAAGGTTACCGTCCCCTACAAGATCCCGCACCCCCTCTACCAGAAGGTCATCAATCGCAAGACCGTCGTGCACGTCCACGACGAGAAGAACGAGACCAAGGTCGGGGACAAGGTTGAGATCATGGAAACCCGTCCGATCAGCCGCCTCAAGCGCTGGCGCGTCGTGAAGGTGATCGAGGCCGCCATCGCGGCCGACGGTCTCGCCGTCACCGAAAAGGATGTGGCTGAACTCGTCCCCACGAAGACGACCAAGGCCTGATCCGTTAACATTTAAATAAAGAGAACATCATGCTCCAACTCCGCTCCTGGGTCGATGTTGCCGACAACACCGGTGCACGCCGCGCCATGTTCATCAGCAAAAAAGGCCAGAACACCACGACCGCCGGTGTGGGTGACATCGTCACCGTCCACATCAAGGAAAGCTCCACCGATGCCAGCGTTAAGAAGGGTGAGGTCGCCAAGGCCGTCATCATTCGCACGAAGGCCCCGGTCCGCCGCGCCGACGGCAGCTACCTGCGTTTCGACAGCAACGCCATCGTCATCATCGGCACCGATGGCAATCCCAAGGGCACCCGCATCTTCGGCCCTGTCGCCCGCGAACTGCGTGCGAAGAACTTCATGAAGATCATCTCGCTCGCTCCGGAGGTTCTCTAACATGGCTTCTAAATTTCACGTCAAACGCGGCGACGACGTCGTCGTCATCGCCGGTTCCCACAAAGGCAAGTCGGGCAAGGTCCTCGAGATCCTTCCTGCCAAGCAACGCGTTCGCGTTGAAGGCGTCGCCATGACGAAGCGCCACTTGAAGAAGTCGCAGGAAAACCCCAACGGCTCGATCGTCGAGCGCGAGGGCTCCGTGCACGTCTCCAATCTCAAGCTCAAGGCTTCGGCCAAGGCCTGAAATCAGCGCTTTTTAAAATAGAACTTGCCAGGGGCGACGCTACCTCGTGTAACTTCGCCCCTTTTCCGCCTATACACCACACTCAAATTGTCGCCGGGTCGGTAATCCGTCGGCTCTTACCATAATGAGCAACAAACACATCCCTTCCCTTAAGAAGCTCTACGTAGAGCAAGTTGTCCCTGAGCTCGTCAAGAGCCGCGGCTACAAGAACGTGCACGAAGTGCCGAAGATCTCCAAGATCGTCTTGAACACCGGCATCGATGCCGAAGCCGACAAGAATCAGATCTCCGACATCCAGCGCGATCTCGCCGCCATCGCCGGTCAGAAGCCTGTCCTCGCCAAGTCGAAGAAGGCTATTTCCAATTTCAAACTTCGCCAAGGCCAGGTCGTTGGCGCGCACGTCACCCTTCGCGGTGAGCGCATGTGGGATTTCCTCTACCGCCTCCTCGCGGTGGCGCTCCCCACCATCCGCGATTTCCGCGGCGTCGGCTCCAAGCTCGACGGCCAGGGCAACTACAATCTCGGCATCCAAGACTTCACCATTTTCCCGGAAATCACCGTTGAAAACGTGAAGAAGTCCATGGGTCTCGACATCACCATCGTCACCACGGCCTCCAACGATGAAGAAGGCCGCGAGCTCCTGAAGCTCCTCGGCATGCCCTTCCGTCGCGTCGAGTCCGCCGCCAAGACCAACGCCGCTTAATTTTTTTCGCCATGCCGAAGACCTCCGCCATCAATCGTAACGAGAAGCGCAAGACGCTCTCCGCCAAGTTCGCCGCCCAACGCGCCGAGCTGAAGGCCATCCTCGCCAATCCTGTCACCACCGACGACGAGTTTTTCGCCGCGCAGAAGAAGCTGCAGAAGCTCCCGCGCAATTCCTCGCCCACGCGTATCCGCAACCGCTGCTCGATGAGCGGCCGCCCGCGCGCGTTCATCCGCAAGTTCGGCGTCTCTCGTATCACTTTCCGCGAGCTCGCCCTTTCCGGCAAGATTCCCGGTGTGACCAAGTCCTCCTGGTAAACCCTTTATTGTCTGTGGGAGTTAATGCGCCGGTGACGGCGCATCGGATATGACCCACCGGCATCTGCCAACCAACATCCATCATGAATGATCCCGTCAGCGATTTCCTGACCCGCCTGCGCAATGCGTCCAAGGCCGGTCTCGCCGAGTGTGTCTCGCCGCACTCCAAACTCAAGGAGAGCCTCGCGGCCATCCTCAAGTCCGAAGGCTACGTCACCGACGTCGTCAGCGGCACCGATGCCCGCGGCCACAAGACCCTTGTCGTCAAGCTCAAGTACGTCGACAAGGCTCCCGCGATCACGAACCTGTCGAGCGTTTCGACGCCCGGCCGCCGTCTTTACTACGGCTACACCGAGATCCCTCGCGTGCTCAACGGCCTTGGCATCAGCATCCTTTCCACCTCGAAGGGCCTGTTGAAGGACCGTGACGCCCGTCGCCAAAAAGTTGGCGGCGAGATCATTTGCAACGTCTGGTAACCCGGAGAACCACTATCATGTCACGCGTTGGTAAAGTTCCCGTTCCCATTCCCGACAAGGTCAAGGTCGACATCAAAGGCCACACCGTTTCCGTCGAAGGCCCCAAGGGCAAGGTCTCCAAGACCTTCGCTCCCGTCGTCACGATTTCCCTGGCCGACAAGAAGGTCACCGTCGCCCCTATGGACGACAGTCGCTTCTCCCGTGCCATGTTTGGCACCGTTCGCTCGGTGATCGCCGGCATGGTCAAGGGTGCCTCCGAAGGCTTCGTCAAGGATCTCGAGATCCAAGGCGTCGGCTTCAAGGCCAACCTCAAGGGCAAGCAGCTCGATCTCGCGCTCGGCTACTCGCACCCGATCCTTTTTGACATCCCCGAGGGCATCAAAATCACCGTCGTCGATCAGACCAAGGTCAAGATCGAGGGCGCTGACAAGCAGCTCGTTGGCGCCGTCACTTCGGCCATCCGCGCCTTCTATCCGCCCGAGCCTTACAAGGGCAAAGGTGTCCGTATTGTGGGCGAACGCGTCCGTCGCAAAGAAGGCAAGACCGTTGCCTAACGTTTATCATCATTATTTTTATACGCTCTCAAGGGCCGCATAACCCATGAATACCATTCGCAAAGCCGACCTGCTCCAGAAGCGTCGTTGGCGCATCCGCAAGAAGGTGTTCGGCACCGCCGCACGCCCCCGTCTTGCCGTCCGCTTCACCAGCAAGCACATCTACGCCCAGGCCATCGACGACGAAACCGGCACCACGCTCGTGTTTCTCTCCAGCCTCGACGCGGATCTCCGCAAGCAGAAGCTCACCGCCAACCTCGCGGGCGCCAAGGCGCTCGGCGTGGCTTTCGCCTCCAAGGCCAAGGCGGCGGGTCTCGCCTCGGTCGTGTTCGACCGTTCCGGCGCCCGCTACCATGGCAAAGTCAAAGTTTTCGCCGATGCCGCCCGTGAAGGTGGTCTTGCATTCTAACCTATGAGCACTGGCAATTTTTCGAACAGCAATCGCGATCGCCGCGACAACAAACGTGGCCCCGCTCCCTCCGCCGACGGCGCGCCGGAGATGGTCGAGAAGATCGTCTTCATCAACCGCTGCGCCAAGGTGGTCAAGGGTGGCCGCCGCTTCAGCTTCTCCGCGCTCTCTGTCGTCGGTGATCGCAAGGGCAAGGTCGGCATCGGTTATGGCAAGGCCAACGAAGTCCCCGACGCCATCAAGAAGAGCACCGAACACGCCAAGAAGCACATGGTCAGCGTGACCCTCAAGGGTGACACGATTTCCCATGACGTCCTCGGCGTTTACGACGGCGGCAAGGTTCTCCTGAAGCCCGCTTCGCCCGGTACCGGCCTCATCGCCGGCGGTGGCGTGCGTGCCGTTCTTGAGGCCGCCGGCATCAAGAACGTTCTCACCAAGTCGATGGGTTCCAGCAACCACATCGCCATCGTCAACGCGACCCTCAACGGTCTCCAGCAGCTGCGCACCGCCGAGCAAATCACGGCCGTTCGCAAAGCCTGATTAACCATCATCCGAGTCCCGCCCTGCATTTAAGCAGGGTGGGGCGCCTACAGGAACTCCCATGAAACTTCACGAACTCAAGAATGTCGCCGGTGCGATCCACCGCAAAAAGCGCGTCGGCTGCGGCGAAGGCGGCGGCCACGGCAAGACCTCCGGTCGCGGCGGCAAGGGCCAGTCGGCCCGCTCCGGCAGCAGCATCCGTCCCGGCTTCGAAGGCGGCCAGATGCCCCTTTACCGCAAGCTCCCTCATCGCGGCTTCAACCAGGCTGCGTTCCGCACCCAGGTCGAGGTTGTCAATCTCGGCGATCTCGCCCGGCTCGACGCCGGCGTGACCGAGGTGAACTCGTCCGTGCTCGCCAAGGCGGGCATCGTCCGGGGCGACACCGCCCTCCTCAAGGTCCTCGGGGACGGCGAACTGAACCGCGCGTTCAAGATCACCGCCACCAAGTTCTCTGAATCCGCCAAGGCCAAGATTGAAAAGGCCGGCGGACAGGCCATCGTCGCCTAATCCGGTGCAGGCCGCGCGAAACCCTTCGCGCGGCCTTTCTTTTTTGTAGTTTCCGATCCTAGTCCCTCGATTTTCACGCTGTGTTTTCCGCCTTCACGAATTCCCTGAAGATTCCCGAGCTCCGCTCGCGCATTTTCTATACTCTGGCCCTGTTGTTCGTCGCCCGCGTCGGTGCGCACATCCCGCTCCCCGGCCTCGACCCGCACCCGCTGCAGGAGTTTTTCAAGCAGCAGGCGGGTAGCGCTGGCGGCGCGCTCGTCGGCCTGTACAACATGTTCACGGGCGGCGCGCTCGTGAAGGGCGCGGTTTTCGCGCTGGGCATCATGCCCTACATCAGCGCCTCGATCATTTTTCAGCTGATGACCGCGGTGGTGCCCGCGCTCAGCCGCCTTCAGCAGGAAGGCGATGTCGGCCGTCAGAAGCTCACGCAGTACACCCGCTACGCCACGGTCCTCATCTGCTTGGTCCAAGGCGCGCTGTTGATCCTCGCCCTTGAAAATCCGAGCCGTCTTTTTGGCCCGAATTTCGATGTCAATGTCTACGGCTCGATCGTGATCGTTTCCAAGAGCTGGTTCTTGGTTACCTCCGTCATCTTCATGACCGCCGGCACGCTGCTCTTGATGTGGTTGGGTGAACAGATCACGCAGCGTGGCATCGGCAACGGCGTCTCGCTCCTCATCACCATCGGTATTTTGGCCGACATTCCCGGCGCGGCCACGGCCACGTACCAATTGTTTTTCCCGGCCATCGGTGTCGCCGGCCTCGGCGTGCCGCAGGCCATTGTCATGCTGTTGCTCTTCGTGCTCGTGACGATGGGCATCATCATGGTGGTGCAGGGCCAGCGCAAAATCCCCGTGCAGTACGCCAAGCGCGTCGTGGGTAACAAGGTCATGGGCGGCCAGAGCTCGTTCCTCCCGCTCAAGGTCAACTATTCGGGTGTCATGCCCGTGATCTTCGCTAGCGCGATCCTTCTTTTCCCCCAGCAGATTTTTTCGCAGCTCGGTGCGGCCTTCAACCTGAAGTTCCTGACCGAGATCTCGCAGACGCTTCTCCGCGGTCACTGGGTCTATTACGCCTCGATGGGCACGTTGATTCTTTTCTTCAGCTATTTCTGGGTGTCGGTGATGTTCAAACCCATCCAAATCGCCGATGATCTTAAGAAGTACGGCGGCTATATCCCGGGCGTTCGTCCCGGCAGTCCGACCGCCCAGTTCCTCGATTTCATCATGACCCGCATGACCCTCGCGGGTGCGATTTTCCTCACGATCATCGCCATCATGCCCGACATCCTGCTGTTCGAGCTCAACGTTCCGCAGCGCATCGCCATTTTCTTCGGCGGCACCGGCATGCTGATCACCGTGGGCGTCATTCTCGACACGATGAAGCAGATCGAGACTTTCCTTCTTCAGCGCCATTACGACGGCTTTCTCAAGAAAGGCCGCATCCGGGCCCGCAGCTCCAACGCGATCGGTTCAACCGGCGATGCCCTGAGTTCCGAGGCTGTGATGAAGCTGGTTTTGCCGACCTCGGGTCTGCTCCTGCTCGGCGTGGGTATCTGGGCCTATCGCATTCTCACGAAATAAGGGCTTTACTTTGGTTGGAGTGTCCGCACCTTCTCCCTTTTCTTCTTTCGGCCCTCCCGCCAAACAGAAGTTTATCCTGCTCGGTTCATCCTTGTTTTCCTTGGAAAACGTCGTGAATCGGCTCCGTTCTTTGAATATTGAGCACGTCTCTCTTGCTGATCTGATTCGGCAGGAGATTTCGCGTGGCTCGTCCGCCGGCCTCATCGCCGAGCGGGCCATCCGCCAAGGATCACCCTTGGCGGACGAAGCCGCCCTTGCGCTTGCGCGTCGGTGGTTTTGGTCACGCAAACCTGATGCGGGTTTCGCCTTAACCGGCTTCCCGGCTACGCTGCTCCAAGCCAAAGTGTTCGATGAATGGATCGAGGCCCGCGACGAAAGCCTGCACGGCGTTATTGCCGCGGATTCCGTCTCCTGTCCCGTTTCTGAACACTATCGCACGCTCGGTCTTCTCATTGAAGAGAGCGAACTCACCGCCGCATGATCCCTATCAAAAACAAAGAGGGGATCGCCCGGATGCGTGAGTCCTGTGCGATTGCGGCCACCGTTCTGAGCAAGCTCAAGGAGCTTGTTCGCCCCGGTGTCACCACATACGACTTGGATCAGGCTGCGCGCGATTTCATCGCCCAGCACGGAGCCCGGAGCGCCTGTTACGGCTACCAGCTTGGCAGTCGTCGTTATCCCGCCTACACCTGCATTTCGGTCAACGAAGAGGTTGTCCACGGGATCGGTTCGCTGAAGCGCGTTTTGCGTGAAGGCGACATCATCTCCCTCGATGTGGTTGTTGAATACAACGGGTACATCGGAGACAACGCCACGACGGTTCCGGTCGGCCCTGTGCCGCCCCGCGTCGCCGAGCTGCTGAAGGTCACCGAAGAGGCCCTTTACCTCGGGATCAAGCAAGCCCTCGTCGGCAACCGCATCGGCGACATCTCGCACACCGTTCAAGCCTACGTCGAATCGCATGGTTTCAGCGTGGTGCGCGACATGGTCGGTCACGGCGTCGGCACCTCAATGCATGAGGAGCCGCAGATCCCGAATTTCGGCCGCCGCAATTCCGGTGAAAAGATCAAGGCCGGCATGACCCTCGCCATCGAGCCGATGGTGAACCTCGGTCATTACCGGACCAAAACCCTGAGCGACGGCTGGACGATCGTCACCTCCGACGGCGCGCCTTCGGCCCACTTCGAACACACCGTGCTCACCACCGACAAAGGCCCCGAGATCCTGACGATCCCGCGGTCCCCCTCGGCGCCCGTTTAATTTCCCCTTTCCCTCCCTCTCAACCACTAACTCTCAACTAAAACCCAACTATGCCACGTCTCCTCGGTGTTGAAATTCCCGCGAAGAAGAAAGTCGCGTTCTCCCTCCGTTACATTTACGGAATCGGTCCCGTCCGCGCGGACCAAGTCATCAAAGAAGCCGGGATCAGCCCTGATCTCCGCGCCCAAGATTTGAGCGAAGAACAGCTCAACAAGATCCTTCACGTCATCACCGAGCACAAGTGGGTGGTCGAAGGCGATCTCCGCCGCGAACTGACCGGCAATCTCAAGCGCCTCCAGGCGATCAACTGCTATCGCGGTGTCCGTCACCGCAAGAGCCTCCCCGTGCGCGGTCAGCGCACCAGCACCAACGCCCGCACCCGCAAGGGCCCGCGTCGCACCGTCGGTGTCACCAAAGCAAAAGAAGCATAATCCTTTAACGTCATGGCCGAAGAAAAGTCCGCTCCCAAAAAAGAAAAAGCTCCGAAGGCCGCCGTCGCCGTCGAAGCTCAAGCTCCCGCTGCCGAAAAGCCCGTCAAGGCTCCGAAAGCTCCCAAGACCGACGCTGAAGGCGCCGCCCCGGCCGCTCCGGAAAAGCCCGTCGAGCTCATCGGTGGCGTGGCCAAGCAGCCCACCGCCGAGGATCTCCTCAAGGAAGAACTTGGCACGATCAAGATCCGCAAGGCCAAGGGTTCCAAGAACGTCACCTCCGGTGTCGCCAACATCCTGGCTTCCTTCAACAACACGATCGTCTCGATCACCGACGCCAAGGGACAGGTCATCGCCTGGTCCAGCGCCGGCAAGTGCAACTTCCGCGGTTCCCGCAAGTCCACCGCCTACGCCGCCCAAGTTGTCGCCCAAGACGCCGCCCGCAACGCGATGTCCCACGGTCTCAAGGACGTCGTCATCAAGGTTTCCGGTCCCGGTCTCGGCCGCGACAGCGCCATCCGCGCCCTCCAGGCCATCGGCCTTGAGATCTCCACCATCATCGACGTTACACCGGTGCCGCACAACGGCTGCCGTCCCCGTAAGCGCCGTCGCGTCTAATCTGACGCGTCTCCACCCAACGGATTTAATTTAAACAAAAGTAACCCACCATGGCTCGTTACACCGGTCCAACCACCCGCATCAGCCGCCGTTTCGGTCAGCCGATTTTCGGCGCGACGAAGGCGTTTGAAAAACGCAACTTCCCCCCCGGCCAGCACGGCCCCAAGCTCCGCCGCAAACTCTCCGAGTATGCCGTCGGCCTCAATGAAAAGCAGAAGCTCCGTTACACCTACGGTCTGCTTGAGCGCCAGTTCCGCCGCACCTTCGAGATCGCCAAGAGCGAGCGCGGCGTCACCGGTGAGCGCTTCCTGCAGCTCCTCGAGACGCGCCTCGACAGCGTGATCTACCTCTTGGGCTTCGCCAAGAGCCGCGCCGCCGCCCGCCAGCTTGTCGGCCACGGCCACGTGCGCGTCAACGGTCACAAGGTCGACATCGCCAGCGCCATTGTGAAGGCCGGCGACGAGATCGAGATCAAGAACATCGCCTCCTCCCGCCAGCTTGCCCAGCGCAACTTGGAAGAGAACCGCGCCCGCCCCGTCCCGGGCTGGCTCACGCTCAACGCCGAGCAGTTCAAGGCCACCGTCAGCCGTCTGCCCAACCGCGACGAGATTGCGGCCGACATCAACGAGCAGCTCATCGTTGAGTTCTACTCCCGCTTCTAAGCTGGAGCCTCCTTTAACCGCAACCACTCACCTCCATGCCCAAACGCCTCGGAAAGTTCGAACTGCCCAACAA
Source organism: Verrucomicrobiota bacterium (assembly GCA_019510185.1). Taxonomy (GTDB): domain Bacteria; phylum Verrucomicrobiota; class Verrucomicrobiia; order Opitutales; family Opitutaceae; genus Rariglobus. The sequence continues at coordinate 348,376 of JAEKKV010000016.1, forward strand.
ACTCACCAAGGTCGAGGAAGGTGCTACGCCGACCTACGCCAAGTTCATCGCCGAGCCCTTCGAGGCCGGCTATGGCCACACCATCGGCAACTCCCTCCGCCGCGTGCTGCTGAGCTCCCTTGAGGGCTCCGCCATCTCCTCGATCAAGATCGAGGGTGTCCAGCACGAGTTCCAGAGCATCGACGGCGTCGTTGAAGACGTCACCGATATCGTCCTCAACCTTAAGAAAATCCTGATCGTCTCCCAGAAGCGCGAAGCCCTCACCCTGTCCATCAAGGTGAAGAATCGCGAAGGCGCCGTTACCGCCGCCGACATCCAGGCCGACGCCAGCATCAGCATCGTCAACCCCGATCAAGTCATCGCCACCCTCGAAAAGGGCGCGTCTTTCGAGGCCGAGGTCGAGATCAAGACCGGCCGCGGCTACTATCCCGGCGAGCAGAACAAGAAAGAGGAGCAGGCCATCGGCGTCATTCCGATCGACTCGCTCTTCTCTCCGGTCCGCCTCGTGAAGTACGCCGTCGAGAACACCCGCGTCGGCCAGATCACCGATTATGACAAGCTCATCCTCGAGATCTGGACGGACGGTCGCATCAACCCGGATGACGCGCTGAAGCAGGCCAGCTCGATCCTCAAGCATCACCTCGATGTGTTCGATCGCGTGAGCGACGAGTCCTTCGAATTCGAAAACCAGCAGAGCGAGGTCAGCGAGGAGCAGAACAAGCTCCGCAAGCTCCTCAACATGTCGGTCAACGAAATCGAACTCTCCGTCCGCGCCGCCAACTGCCTCAACAACGCCAACATCACGACCGTTGGCGAACTGGCGATGAAGACCGAGCAGGAGATGCTCAAGTACCGCAACTTCGGCAAGAAGTCGCTCAACGAAATCAAGGACAAGCTCGAGGCCCTCGGTCTCTCGCTTGGCATGAAGTTCGACGAGCGCCTCCTCGACGCCTCGAAGAAGGAAGCGTGATCCACCGGCGCCCTGCGCCGTCAAATCCTAAGATCCAGACGTCCAAATCCCAAATGACAGCGCGCCGGTTCCGCCGCGCGGCTTTGGGATTTGGCGTTTGATTTTCTAATTTTCAAAAACTTTGCGGCGCTCGCGCCGTCCGTGTCGCCCAACGCTGCGACCGGATTGCCGATCGGACGCCGCTTTAACCACCATATACAATGCGCCACCAAAAACACCGCCACTCCCTCGGAGTGACCAGCGAGCACCGCGCCGCCATGTTGTCCAACATGGCCGCTTCGCTCATCAAGCACGACCGTATCGAAACCACCCTGGCCAAGGCCAAGGCGCTTCGCCCTTTCATTGAGAAGGTCATCACCAAAGCCAAGCAGGCTGCGGCCAAGACCGAGAAGAAAGATGCCGTGCATCTCCGCCGCCTCGCCCTGAGCGATGTGCGCGACGAGGACGCCGTGACCCTTCTCTTCAACGAGAAGTACAAGGAATTCGTCAACCGCAACGGCGGCTACACCCGCATCTACAAGCTGGCTCTCCCTCGCATCAGCGATGCCGCCGAAATGGCGTTCATCGAGTTCGTGAAGGCCGATGACCCCGGCTACAAGAAGGCCAAGAAAGCCAAAAAAGCCGCCAAGACGGACGCCGCCCCCGAGGCTGCTCCCGAAGCCACGGCCTAATCCGCAGGCCGGGCGCGACAGCGCCCTGTTCCGCACCCTCCGGCGCGCCGAAAGCAATTTCGGCGCGCTTTTCTTTTTATACCCGGGGATCCTTTGCCGGGATTCCCTGCTCTCATTCCTGACCACGGCCTGCGCCGCCCCCGCTTGATTCTTCGCTGGCCCTTCGTTCGTCGCTTTGCCTTCCTGAATGCTCCATGGCTCTTCAAGTCGTCGCCCTCGTTTACTGCCTGATCCTTGCCGCGCTTTTTCTCGGCATCTGGCTGTACTACGACCATCGCGACCACGCCCGTTTTGAAATCGAACGGCGCAAGACCACGTTTCGCTGCGCCCGCTGCGGCAAACTTTATGCGGCCCAGGGCGTGCTCGATTTGGGCACGTGTCCGCATTGCGGCCAGGAGAATGCCCGCCTCCAATTTTAGCTTGTCCGGCGACGTCGCGCCGCATTGACAGCCGGCGCTTCGCTCGCGCACGTTTACTGCTTTCATTCACGTTCATCCACGCTTTTGACGTCCCTTTCCTTCATGCCACAGACCATCGCCGTCATCGACTTCGGTTCACAATACACGCAGATCATCGCACGGCGCATTCGCGAGTGTCAGGTCTACTCCAAGCTTTATCACCACACCGTCACGGCGGAGGAATTGAAGAAGGACGGCGTCGTGGGTATTATCCTCTCCGGCGGCCCGAGTTCGGTGTTTTCCAAAAAAGCGCCCATTCCGGACAAGGCGCTGTTCACGCTGGGCGTGCCCGTGCTCGGTATCTGCTACGGCATCCAGCTCATGGGTCATCTGCTCGGCGGCCAGGTCGCGAAGAGCGATCATCGTGAATACGGCCACGGCACGCTGACGATCCGGAAGGCCGGCCGTCTGTTTTCCAAGCTCCCGAAGAAGCTTCGCGTGTGGAATTCCCACGGCGACCGCCTGATCAAGCTGCCTCCCGGCTTCACCGCCATCGGCACGACGGACAACTCCGAATACGCGGTGATCGAGGATGCGCAGCGCGGCTTCTACGGCATTCAGTTTCACCCCGAGGTGTTTCATAGCGAGCGCGGTGTCGACGTCATCCGCAACTTCCTCGTCGGCGTGTGCAAGGCGGAGCAGGACTGGACCACGGCCGATTTTATCAAGAAATCCGTCGCCGACATCCGCACCACCGTGGGCAAGTCCCGCGTGCTCCTCGGCCTGTCGGGCGGTGTGGATTCCTCCGTCGCGGCCGCGTTGATCCACAAGGCCATCGGCAAGCAGCTCACCTGCGTGTTTGTCGACAACGGACTCCTCCGCAAAGGCGAGCGCGAGGTTGTCGAATCCCTTTACGCGCGGAACTTCAAGATCGACGTGCGTGTCGTGGATGCATCGGCGCTTTTCCTGCGCCGGCTCAAGGGCATCACCGATCCCGAGCAAAAGCGCAAAATCATCGGACGTACATTCGTGGAAGTCTTTGAAAAATCACTCAAGTCGATCGGCGGGGCGGACTACCTCGCGCAGGGCACGCTGTATCCTGACGTGATCGAAAGCGTGGCCATCGGCAACAATCCCGCCGCGCTCATCAAGTCCCACCACAACGTCGGCGGCCTGCCTGAGCGCATGAAGCTCAAGCTCCTCGAACCGCTGCGCGAACTCTTCAAGGACGAGGTGCGCGCGGTCGGCAGCGCCTGCGGCCTGCCCAAGGAAGTCGTCTGGCGCCAGCCGTTCCCCGGTCCCGGTCTCGGCGTGCGCGTCGTCGGCGAGATCACCAAGGAACGTCTCGAAATCCTGCGCAACGCCGACTTCATTCTCCAAGAGGAGATGATGGACAACGGCTGGTATTGGAAAGTCTGGCAGTCGTTCGCCGTGTTCATTCCGGTGAAATCCGTCGGCGTGGTCGGCGACGAGCGCAACTATTCCTACGTGATCGGCCTGCGCATCGTTGAAAGCATCGACGCCATGACCGCCGACTGGACGCGCCTGCCTTACGATCTGCTGCAGAAAATCAGCAGCCGCATCACCAACGAGGTTCGCGGCGTGAGCCGCGTCGTCCTCGACATCAGTTCTAAGCCCCCCGCGACGATCGAGTGGGAGTAATCTTAGCCGTTCCCAATGAAAACACCGCTCCGTTTCCTCGCCCTGCTCGGTCTGCTGCTGCTGCCGCTGACGGGCGTGCGCGCCGGAGACGTTGACGAGGTGATCGCCCGGGCGCGGTCCACCGTGGGCAGCGAGGCCGCGCTCGCTGCCTTGCAGTCGGTGCATTACACCGGGACGCTTGAAACCACGGCGACGGACGAAAAGGGCGAGCCGAAGCTGGTGCAGGTCGCGATCGAGATCATTTTCCAGAAGCCCTACCGGCAACGCATTGTTGCGACATCGGAGAACAAGATCGAGATCACCGCACTCGACGATTACGAAGGCTGGCAGCGAGAGCAGGACCCCAAGGATTCCGCCCGCTGGCGCATGACGCTGCTTTCGAAGGATCAGATCAAGCGTCTGCGGGCCAACACCTGGGAGAACCTGTGCTTTTTCCGGGGGCTCGAGCGCCGTGGCGGCCGCGTCGAGGATCTGGGCGCAGCCGCGGTCGACGGCAAGGACTGTCGCAAACTGGCCTTCATCCACGAAGACAATATCATTTTCTATCGCTACTTCGACCAATCCTCCGGCCGCCTTGCGCTGACGGAAACCGAGGCGGGCGTTCGCATCCGGGAGCAAGAAGACATCATCGCCGGCGGACTGCGTTTTCCCCGGAAGATCGTCACCGACCGCAAGCTGGCGGATGGCAAAACCCGGACGGTCACCATCGTTTTCGATAAGATTACGGTGAACGAAACCTTCGCCGACAGCCTCTTCGCGGTGCCCTCGATGGGTCGTTAAGCCTTCGCTGGCTTCAGGCCGGGCGGAGGGCGAATTGGCGGTGCCCTCGATTTCCGTCTCGCTCCCGGCGCCGTCGGAAAGTAAACCCTTTCCGAATACCCGTTTACCGTGCGCGTCCTGCAGTTTGCTTCCAAATCCTTCGACACTGAACTGGCTGACTTTTGCCGCGGCGCCGCCGTGCCGAAGGAAATCCAAGAGGCCGTTTCCGCGATTTTGGCGGACGTGCATGTGCGGGGTGACGAAGCCGTTTCCTATTACGCGGCCAAGTTCGACGGCGCCAAGTTGCGCGCCCGCGACTTCCGCGTGAAGCCCGCCGAGATCGCCGCCGCGGCCAAGCGGTTGCCCGCCGCCGAGCGCAAGGCGCTCGTTGCCGCGCACGAAAACATTGTCGCGTTCAATAAACAGAGCCTGCCGAAAAACTGGCTGGGTAAAAACAAACACGGCGCGCAGGTCGGCGAGATCAACCATCCCATCCGTCGCGTGGGCCTTTACGTTCCCGGTGGCGAAGTCCCGCTCGTCTCGACCGTGCTCATGACGGCCACGCTGGCCAAAATCGCGGGCTGTCCCGAGATCGCCGTTTTCACGCCTTCGAACGCCCAGGGGAAAATCGCCGATGGCCTTCTCGCCGCGCTCGATCTGGTGGGCATCGAGGAGGTGTACCGGGTCGGCGGCGTCCAGGCGATCGGCGCGGCCGCGTTCGGCACGCTCACCGTGCCGGCGGTCGACAAAGTTTTCGGTCCGGGCAACGCCTACGTGTGCGAAGCCAAGCGCCAGGTTTTCGGCACGGTGGGCGTGGATTCGCTGCCGGGTCCCAGCGAGGTCATGATCATCGCCGACGACACCGCGCGCATCGATTTTGCCGCTGCCGATCTGCTCGCCCAGGCGGAGCATGGCTCCGGCCGCGAAAAGATCTACCTTGTCGCCACCTCCGGCAAACTTATCCACGACATCCTCGCCGAGGTGCAGGCCCAGTTGAAGCTCATCTCCCGCTCCGAAAAAACCCAGCGCGTGCTGACGCAGGGGCTTCTCGCGGTCGAGGTGAAAACGCTTTCCGAGGCGGTGAAGATCGCCAACTACGTCGCGCCCGAGCATCTGGAGCTTCTCGTGAAAGAGTCGTCCCACAAGGCGCTCCTGCGCGACATCACCACCGCTGGCGCGATCATGCTGGGCAATTACACGCCGACCGCGCTGGGCGACTTCACCGCCGGCCCGAGTCACGTGCTCCCGACCGCGCGCGCCGGACGTTTCTTCAGCGGGCTCCGTGTGGCCGACTTCATGCGCCGGACCAGCGTCATCCGTTACGACAAAAACAGCGTGAAAAAGGGCGAGCCGGTCGTCTCCGCCTTTGCCACGATGGAGAAACTCGACGCGCATGGTCGCAGCGTGAAAATCCGCACGCTGTAAATCGGCCGGCGGATTCGCGCCTGCCCTGTTTCTTAAGGCATTTCCCATGTCTGACTTTTCCTCCCTCGTTCTTCCGCACATTGCGAAGCTCCATGCCTACACGCCCGGTCTGCAACCGGCCGAGCCCGGCTGGGTGAAGCTTAACACCAACGAGTGCCCCTACGGCCCGAGCCCGCGCGTGGCCGAGGCGATCTTGCGCGAGCTCGCGGATGAAGGCGAGGCGCTGCGTCTTTATCCGAATCCGAAGAGCGCTCCGCTCCGGCAGCTGGTCGCGCGCGTTCATGGTCATGGTTTGCGCGAGGAAAACGTGCTCATCGGCAACGGCTCCGACGATGTGCTCAACCTGATCGTGCGGGCCTTCGGCGGGCCGTCGGCCGCGACCGGGTTCACCTTTCCCAGTTACTCGCTGTATCCGGTGTTGGTCGCCATCCAGGACGGCGCGACCGAGGTCGTTGCCTTCGACCGTTCGATGAAGCTTCCGGTCGAAAAAATCGCCGCGTCCGGCGCGCGCGCGTTTTTTCTCACCTCGCCCAACGCCCCCACGGGCGTCGCTTTCAGCAATGCCGAGATCGAGGCCGTGCTCGCGCGTTTCTCCGGCCTGCTCGTGCTCGACGAGGCATACGCGCCGTTTGCCCGCGAAAACGCCGTGGCGCTGCTGGCGCGCCATCCGAATCTCGTGATCACGCGCACGCTCTCGAAAGCCCATGCCCTCGCCGGCATCCGGGTGGGTTATGCGCTGGCGCACGCCGGGGTGATCGACCTGCTCGACCGCGTGCGCGACAGCTACAACGTCAACCGCCTCTCGCAGGCGGGCGCCGTGGCCGCGCTCGGCGATCCGGGCTATTACGACGCCATCATTGGAAAAATCATCGAGACCCGCGATTACTGGCTGGGCGAGTGGGCGGGGCGCCGCGGTTGGTTTACCTACGATTCCCAGACCAATTTCATTTTCACGGAGCCCAAAAACGCCCGGGGTGAAAGCGGTCCGGCGGTCGCCCGGGAACTCTACGAATTCCTGCTCTCCCGCAAGATCCTTGTCCGCTACTTCCCCAGCCACGCCTTGACCGCGTCCTTCCTGCGCATCAGCGTCGGGGCCGACGACGAAATGTTCGCCGTCGACGAAGCAATCGAAGCATGGCTCAAAACCGCACCGTAACCCTTTCGCGCAAAACCGCCGAAACCGACATCGCGCTCACGCTCGCGGTGGACGGTCGTGGCGTGTCGAAGATCGACACCGGAGTGCCGTTTTTCGACCACATGCTCACGCTGTTCGCGAAGCACGGCCTTTTTGACCTCGAGGTGAAATGCGTGGGCGACGTCGACGTCGATTATCACCACACGGTTGAGGATGTCGGTTTGGTGCTGGGCGATGCCTTCAAAAAGGCGCTCGGCGACAAAGTCGGCATCAAGCGCTACGGATTTTTCCTCCTGCCCATGGACGAGTCGCTGGCGCGCGTCGTCGTGGACATCGGCGGCCGTCCGCACCTCGTCTATCAGGTCGAGGCGCCGACCCAGTTCGTTCGCGATTTCAACATTATCCTCGTGAAGGAATTTTGCCGCGCGTTCAGCAACGCCTTGGGCGCCAACCTGCACGTCACCCTCGAGTACGGCGAGGAACCGCATCACGTGGCCGAGGCGATCTTCAAGGGCCTCGCCCGCGCCTTGGATGCCGCCACCCAGATCGAGCCGCGCGCGGCCGATCAGCTTCCTTCGACCAAGGGTAAAATCTAAACGGACGGACCGGCTTCGTCTCCCGGATCATTCGACGGGGCGGACGGTCGGTTCCTCCTGATTTTCATGGCCACCATCGCTGTCATCGACAACGGCATTTGCAATCTGCGCAGCGTCACCAAAGCCCTTGAGGCGGTCGGTGCCGAGGTGCGGGTCGTGCAAACGCCCGCCGATGTCACCGCGGCGGACGCCGCCGGCCTTGTGTTGCCGGGCGTGGGTGCGCTCACCGATTGCGTGAGTTCGCTCAAGGCCAGCGGACTGGCCGGTACGGTGCGGGACTGGATCGCCGCCGACCGGCCGTTTCTCGGCGTCTGTCTGGGCATGCAGGCGCTTTTTGAGTTTTCCGAGGAAGGAGATACCGCGGGCTTGGGCATTTTTCCGGGCAAAGTCGTGCGTTTCCGCCGGCCGCCTGAGTTTAAAATTCCTCACATGGGTTGGAACACCGTGCGCTTCACCCAGCCCGGTTCGCCGCTGGCGTCCGGTTTGCGGACGGAGGGGGAGGCGTTCTATTTCGTGCACAGCTTTCATTGCGTGCCGGCGGATCCCTCGCTGGTGCTGGCCGAGTGCGATTACGGCGGCGTCTTCACGGCGGCGATTGCGCGCGGCCGGTGCTTCGCCACTCAGTTTCACCCCGAAAAAAGCCAGGCGAAGGGGCTGCAAATCTACCGGAATTTTGCCGAGACCGCCGCTTTGGCCACCGCTGAATTGCGGTGACCGGCCGGGCCCGGTCGCTTTGCCGGAAATACTTTTGCTAAAGAGCGGCGTCGCTCGTGCTTATTGATGCCGGAAAGTCACGTGAACGACTGCGACTTTGCTTTGCATCCGGTGCGGATTTTGCTCTGTTCCCACTACTATGGCGAATTTTGCTACCCTGAAGCTGGACGATAAAGAGATCAATCTGCCCGTCGTGACCGGCACGGAAGGGGAAAAGGGTCTGGATATCGGCAAGCTTCGCGCTGAGACCGGCTACATCACTTTTGACGACGGTTTTGGCAACACCGGCTCCTGCACCAGCAACGTCACCTACATCGACGGCGAGGTCGGCATCCTGCGCTACCGCGGCTATCCGATCGAGCAGCTCGCGGAAAAATCCAATTTCGTCGAGACCGCCTACCTTGTCATTCACGGCGAATTGCCCACCTCCGAGCAGCGCTCGCGGTTCTCGCAGCTGCTGAGCCGGCACGCGCCGTTGCACGAGGGCATGACGCGGTTTCTGACCAGCTTCCCGCGCGAGTCGCATCCCATGGCGGTGCTGTCTTCGGCGCTCAATTCCCTCGGCGCCTATTATCCGCATCTGGCGACCAACAATCACCAGCGCGACCTGGAATATTTCGAGGACGCCTCCGCCATCGCGATTTCCAAGGTCCGTACGATCGCGGCGCATTCCTACCGCGTGAGCCGCGGCCTGCCGCTGAATTATCCGCGTCCCAACTACGGTTACTGCGAGAACTTCCTGCACATGATGTTCTCGGAGCCGTACAACGAGTACGTGCCCACCCCCGAGGTGGCTTCCGCGCTCAATCTCTTCCTTCTCCTTCACGCCGACCACGAGCAGAACTGCTCCACCTCGACTGTGCGCATGGTCGCCTCGGCCGGCGCGAACCTTTTCGCCTCCGCCGCCTCGGGCGTGTGCGCGCTGTGGGGCCCGCTCCATGGCGGCGCCAACATGGCGGTGATCGAGATGCTCAAGAACATCCATGCCGACGGCGACGACGGCACCCGTTTCATCGCCGCGGCGAAGGCGGGCAAGGGCGACCGCCTCATGGGCTTCGGCCATCGCGTTTACAAAAACTACGATCCGCGCGCCAAGATCATCAAATCGAGTTTCTACAAGGCGCTGGCCTCGCTCGGCATCAAGGACGACCCCCTGCTCAACATCGCCATGAAGCTCGAGGAGGTCGCCCTCAACGACGACTACTTCGTGTCGCGCAAGCTTTACCCCAACGTCGATTTCTATTCGGGCCTCATCATGCGTGCGCTCGGCATTCCCGAGAACATGTTCACCGTGATGTTTGCGCTGGGCCGCATGCCCGGCTGGATCGCGCAATGGCACGAGGTCGCCGCCAATTCCAAGCTCAAGATCTACCGTCCCCGCCAGATCTACACCGGTTCGCCGCAGCGCAACTTCGTGCCGATCAACCTGCGCTGAACGCAGTCCGTCCGCGGTTCAAAGAAAAAAGGCCGGACATCGCGTCCGGCCTTTTTTGTGTTCAGAGGTTTTCTAAATTCTAAATTCCGGCGGCCTTGGGCTTTTCGGGCGGAGTTTTGAAAATCGCATCCAGGTCCAGACCGGTGAGCCCCTTGATGCCGCGCAGCAGCCACCACAGCGCGAACATCATCATCGCCATGCTGGGGAGCACGATTACCGGCAGGCTGACGAGATGCATCCGGCCGAGCTCGGCGTTGAATTCAGGCGTGCCGGTCGGGCTCTTGATGATATGCCGGGCGAGGAAAAAATTAAGCACGGCGCTGATCAGAAACGAAGCGACCAGCAGGTAGGTGGAGCGGGTCAGCAGGCGCTCGAAAGCCGGACGGTTGCCCCGCTCCTCCAGCGTCGCGTCCACGCGGGCCACGTCGATCACCTGTTCGTTGTAAAGCAGCACCTTGACCAGCGGCTGCTTCGTTTTCATGGACGCTAGCACGGCGAGACCGATGATCGCGGGCATCGCGCCGTCTTTCACCGCGAACCAGAACGGATCGATGCGGAGCAGCCCGAGGCCGCCCGAGACGAGCACGCTGACCAAGCCCACGATGGAAATGAAATTGGCGTGCTTCCGTTTCAGGAAGTCCCAGACGCCATAGCCCAGCGGAAAGGCCAGCGCGATGACCAGGCCCCACACGGGCCCCAGGCGTTCGGGCTTGCTGAGCAACGACAGCACCGCCCATGGAGCCGCGATGTTGAAGACGAGGTTAAGCAGCAGGTTTTCCTGTTTGGGCGAGGATGCGGACATTTTTGAAAGAAAATGAGGAAAGCGGGGAGGCAGGAAGCGGGAAATGAAGGCATATTCCTGATTTCCTGATCCTCCCATTCATGCTTTGTTTTTGCATCCCATGATTCTCCTTGGCGTCAACATCGACCATTGTGCCACCGTCCGGCAGGCCCGCTATCGCGGCTACGCCCGGATCGAGGGCGGTCCCGTCGAACCCGATCCGGTGGCCCTCGCCGTGTGCGCCGAGCGCGCCGGCGCCGACGGCATCACCATTCACCTGCGCGAGGATCGCCGCCACATTCAGGAACACGACGTCTGGCGCCTGCGCGAGGCGAGCCGGACGCGCATCAATCTCGAGATGGCCTGCACGCCCGCGATGATCGAGTTTGCCCTCAAGGTGAAACCCGCCTCCGTGTGCGTCGTTCCCGAAAGCCGTGAGGAAATTTCAACCGAGGGCGGCCTCGATGTCGTGGGACAGCGCGAACGCGTCAAGGCGTGCATCGAGGCGATGAACGCCGCGGGCATCAGCACCAGTCTTTTCATCGATCCCGATTTTGCGCAGATCGAATGCAGCGCCGAGCTGGGCGCTCCCTGGATCGAGCTGCACACCGGCGCGTGGGCCAACGCCTGGCACACGCCGGAGCGGGCGGACGAGTTTGCCCGCCTGCGCGCCGGGGCGTTGCGCGCGCACGCCGCCGGCCTGGTCGTCAACGCGGGACATGGCATCAACTATGTCAACGTGGCCGAGATTCGCACGCTGCCGCATGTCCATGAGCTTAACATCGGCCACACGATCATCAGCCGGGCGCTCTTCACCGGGATCGAGGAGGCGGTGCGCGAGATGAAAGCCCGCATGAACCCATGAGCGATCCCCGGCTTATCACGCTGCCGCCCGGTGGTATCCTGCTCGGCCTCGGGGCCGATTTGATCGACATCGAGCGCATCCGGGGCGTGTGGGAGCGGCAGGGAGACCGGTTTCTCGATCGCGTTTTCACGGATGAGGAGCGCGCCTATTGCCTGGGGATGAAACATCCGCACAAACACCTCGCCGCCCGTTTTGCCGCGAAGGAAGCGGTTGCGAAGGCTTTCACGACGGGCATTGGCGCCGAACTCGGCTGGAGATCCATCTCAGTCTATCATGGCGAGCGGCAGGAGCCATTGGTGCGTCTGGACGAAAAAGGCGCGGCGCTGCTGGCCGGCGTGGGCGGGACGCGGGTGCTGCTCACGCTCTCGCATACCGACACGGCGGCGATGGCGGTTGCGGCCATCGTGAAGAGCGTTTGAACTCACGCCATGGTTGTCGCGTACCCCATCCTCACCTGCGATGCCGCCGGCAAATTGGAGGCGGCGCTCTTTGGCGGTGATGAGGCACGGGAATGGCCCGCCATGCAGCAGGCCGGCCGGGCGGTCGCCGATGCAGTGCTGGACGATTTCAAGGAGCTCGGCGGTTTCCCCAGGGCCGGTCGCGTGCTGGTTCTCGCGGGCAAGGGGCACAACGGCGGCGACGCATTGCTGGCGGCGAAGCGCATCGTCGAAACTTATCCGGAGGCGCGCATCGATCTGATTTTGGTTTTCGGGGCCAAGGCGCTTCGGCCGCTGGCCCTGCGCGCGTGGCGGGATTTGGCGCAGGCGGCGCCGGAGCGCGTGGACTGGGTGCGAAAGCCAGCCTCGCAGGGCTATGACCTCGTGTTGGATGGAGTCTTTGGTTTTCAATTCCGTCCGCCGCTCGATGCGCGGGTGGCGGGCTTGCTGACGGTCGTGAACGCCTTACCGATCCGTTTGCGCGCGGCGGTGGATCTGCCGAGCGGCGGGGACGAGGCGGGGGCGTTTCTCGCGGATTTTACCTATGCCACCGGCGTCGTGAAAACGCCCGTGCTTTCGCTGCGGAACGCGGGCCGGTTGCGGTATCTCGATCTGGGATTTTGGCGGCACGGAGACGGCGCCTTCGCCTCATCGCCGGAGCGTGTTCTGGTTTCCGGCACGCTCGATCCGTTGCGGGGATTGCGGCCGCCACACTCCGACAAGCGCACTTACGGTCACCTTTTCGTCGTGGGCGGCTCACGGAACTATCCGGGCGCGGTGCTCATGAGCGTGCTCGCGGCGTTGCGGAGCGGGGTGGGGCTGGTGACGGCGTTTGTGCCCGAATCCCTGGTCACGACATTTGCGGCGCGCGCTCCCGAGGCGATGTGGGTCGGCTGGCCTGAAACGCCCGGAGGCGGACTCGCCTTGGAGGGATCTCATTTGTTGCACGAACGCATCGCCCGGGCTTCGGCGTTGCTGGTGGGGCCGGGCCTCGGCCGGGAGCCGGAAACGCTCGTGCTGGCCAAGGACTTGGTGGCGTCCGTTTCGGTGCCGTTGATGCTCGACGCCGATGCCCTTCAGCCGGACATCGTGACGGCAGGTCACGCTCCGCGCATTCTTACGCCGCATGCGGGCGAGCTGGCACGTATCGAGGGGAAGACGACGGCGGACAGCGTGATCGTGCGCAAGGGGCCGGTCACGCGCATCGATCACGGGGGAATTTCCTATCACAGTTTTTTTGGCGGGCCGGTGTTGGCGCGCGGCGGCAGCGGCGATGTGCTGGCGGGATTGATCGGCGGATTGCTGGCGCAGACGCCGGCGGATCCGCTCGGCGCGGCTTGCCGCGGCGTGATGTGGCACGGACAGGCGGCGGATGCCCTGGCCCGCTCGCAAGGTCCGGTGGCGGTGCAAACGACGCAGTTGCTCGATCACCTTGCGGCTGTCTTGAGAAAGGCGCCGGCATGAGCACGCTCACCGAGCAACAGGCCTTTCTCGTGTTGAACGCGCTGCCGAACATCGGCCCGATCACGCTCAACCGTCTGCTCGGCGAACTGGGCGGCGATCCGCGCGAGGTTTTCGCCGTGGGTGCCCGGCGGTTGGAACAGGTCCGGGGCGTGGGGCCGGTCATCAGTGCGACGATCGCGAACTGGCGCGAGCACTTCGACCTCGGGCGCGAGGAGGAGCGGATGGGTCAGGCACAGGCGACCTTCGTGACCTCGCGCGACGCCGCGTACCCGAAACTTTTGAGGGAAATCAACGATCCTCCGATCGGACTCTACCGGAAGGGGCGCTACGACTTTTCCCAGCCTTGCATCGCCATCGTGGGAAGCCGGCGAACGACGCTCTACGGCCAAAGCACGGCGAAAAAACTGGGCGGCGAGCTGGCACGGCTGGGCTTTTGCGTGGTCAGCGGACTGGCGCGCGGCATCGACACGGCGGCCCACGAAGGAGCGTTGTCCGTGGGAGGGAAAACCGCGGCGGTGCTGGGCAACGGCATCGACATCATTTACCCGCCCGAAAATCTGCCGCTCTACCGCCAGATCGAAGAGCAGGGGGCGATCGTGTCGGAGTTTCCATTTGGGCGTCGTGCCGACAAGCAGTCGTTCGCGATGCGCAACCGCATCGTCGCCGGGATGTGCGACGCGGTGGTCGTGGTGGAGAGCGATGTGAGCGGCGGTTCCATGATCACCGCCCGTTTTGCGGGGGAGCAGGGAAGGCTGATCTTCGCCGTCCCGGGGCGCATCGACCAGGCGACGAGCGCGGGTTGCCACCAGTTGATCCGCGATGGCGCCACTCTGCTGACGAGTGTGGACGATATTCTTTCGGAGCTGAGTTATCTCGATGGCCTGCGACCGGCGCCGATTCCCGAAAAAACGACCGGAGGCATGGCCCTCGCGGCGGCGAATCTCACGCCCGAAGAACAAAAAGTTTACGCCTGCTTCGCCGGCGGGGCGCTGGTCTCGCCCGATGTCATCGTGGCGCAGACCGGACTGCCGGCGGCGCAATTGTCGGCCACCTTGATGATGCTGGAGTTGAAACGGCTGATCTCGAAACGCGCCGACGGCACCTTCGAGGCGCGAGGCTGAGGCTTGCGCGCGGGCTCAGCCCGGAGGCCAGGTCATCTGCCGTTTGGCGAGCAGATGGATGTGGAGGTGGGGAACGCTTTCGCAGGCATCGGGGCCTTGGTTGATGACGAGGCGGAAACCGCGGGGCAGGCCGAGTTTTTTGGCGACGATGCCGGCGACGAGCAGGAGATGACCCAGCGTGGTCTGATCATCCGGCGAGGCTTCGCCGATGCGCGCGATCACTTGCTTGGGGATGATGAGCAGATGGACGGGCGCCTGCGGCTGGACGTCGTGGATGACGATGCAGTGCTCGTCTTCGTGTTCGATTTTCGCGGGGATCTCGCGGTCGATGATGCGCTGGAAGATCGTCTTGGGCATGGGTTGTTTTCCTGTGTTGGTCCGCTGACTCCTGTAAAAACAAATTCCGTTACAAAAACAACAGCCGCAGGTCGGCGCTGGGGGCGGTACGGGCGGCGGCGAGCTCGCGGATGTAGGCGAGCGCGTCCTCGTAATCGCGCTGACGGCGGGGAGTCGCGCGTTTGTCCGGCGGGAGCAGGGCGGGGCGGAGATTGGTGACGAGCAGGGTGGACTCGCGATAGGGGGTGAGCTGCTTGAGCCCGGTCATGAGTTCGGCGCGGGCGAAGAGCGGGGTGGCGGCGGTCAGCGTGTGCGTGGCGTCCCAGTGGAAAAACCCATGGCGGGGCTGGCCGGCGAAAAACTCCCCCAGCAGCCGGGCGGCGGAGGCGTTGAAGGCTGCGTCGTACCGGGCGGCGAACTCCGGGTGCTCACGGGTCTGCTCCTCCAGCTCGGCCAGGCTGAACGCGATTGCCTCCTGGATCTGCTGCGCGAGGTAGAGGTCGTGTCCGGTGACCTGGGCGAAGAGGGCGTTGATGAAGTGCAGGCGACGCAGCTCGTCGCGGGCGGGCGGGGGCATCAGCGGTTTTTTTCCGGCTTCTTGTCGAGCGCGTTGATCTCGTGCATGAATTCCGACACGTCTCGAAATTCCTTATACACACTGGCGAAGCGCACGTAGGCGACCTCGTCGATTTTCCGCAGGCGTTGCATGACGGCGTCGCCGATCGCGTGCGAGGGGATCTCGGTGTCGTACTGGGCTTCGAGGATGTCGATGACGTCCTCGATGAGCATCCCGATCTGCTCGTTGTCGACCGGGCGCTTGTGGCAGGCGGCGCGGGCGGCGCGGACGAGCTTTTCCCGGTCGAAGTCTTCCCGGCGTCCGTCGCGCTTGATGACCACCAGGCCTTCGCGAACCAGCAACTCGGTGGTGGTGAAGCGATGGCCGCATTCCAGGCACTCGCGGCGGCGGCGGATGGAGCTACCCTCCTTGCTGATGCGGGAGTCGATGACCTTGTCCTCGATGGAGGTGCATTTGGGGCAGCGCATGGAGGATTGGATCAGTTCAGCGCCAAAAAGTTCTTCAAAATCTGCATGCCGCCCTCGGTCGCCACGGATTCCGGGTGAAATTGCACGCCCCAGATGGGCAGGGCCTTGTGGCGCAGGCCCATGATTTCGCCCTCTTTGGTCTCGGCGGTGATTTCGAGGCAGTCGGGCAGGGTGGCGCGTTCGACGAGCAGGGAATGGTAGCGGGTGGCGGGGAAACCCTGCGGCAGGCCTTTGAACACGTCGGTGTTCTTGTGCAGGATGGGCGAGGTTTTGCCGTGCATCAGGCGGTCGGCGCGGACGACATGACCGCCGAAGTAATGGCCGATGGACTGATGGCCGAGGCACACGCCGAAGATGGGTTTTTTGCCCGCGAAAGCCGCGATCATGTCGAGCGACACGCCGGCTTCCTTGGGCGAGCAGGGCCCTGGCGAGATCAGCACGCGGTCGGGATTGAGCGCGAGGGCTTCGGCGGGCGTGATCTCGTTGTTGCGAAAGACGCGCTGCGCCACGCCCAGCTGGCCAAAATATTGGACGAGGTTGAAGGTGAAGGAGTCGTAATTGTCGATGACGAGCAGCACGGCGGGTAAGGCAGGGATTACCTCGTGGATTGACAGTGGGGTCAAGCGTGCGGGTAGGGTGGGGCGCGCAAATGGCCGAACACTTCACTCTCCTCAAAACCGACACCGCCACGGCGGCCCGCCGCGGTCGGCTGATCACCCGCCATGGCGTGATCGAAACTCCCATCTTCATGCCGGTGGGCACGCAGGGGACGGTCAAGTCGCTTACGCCCGCCCATCTGCGGGAGATCGGCGCCCAGATCATCCTCGGCAACACCTACCACCTCAATTTGCGTCCCGGCAGCGAACTCGTCCGCGAGTTGGGCGGCTTGCATCGTTTCATGGGCTGGGACGGTCCCATCCTCACCGACAGCGGCGGGTTTCAAGTCTTCTCGCTGGCGAAGCTCCGCAAGATGCACGATCACGGTGTGGAGTTTCAGTCTCACTTGGACGGCGCGAAGTGCTTTCTTGGTCCGCGCGAGGTCATGGCCATCCAGCAAAATCTGGGCAGCGACATCGCCATGGTTATCGACGAATGTCCGCCTTGGCCATGCGAGCGCGATGCCACCGCCGAGGCCGTGGCGCGCAGCTATCGCTGGGCCGCACAGTGCCGGCAGATCGCCGGCGACAGCGGGTTTCTCGCCGCGGGACATCATCTCTTCGCCATCGTGCAGGGCTCGACGTACGACGATCTGCGGCGCGAGGCCGCCGAGTCGCTGGCGGCGTTGGATTTTCCCGGTTATGCGGTGGGCGGCGTGAGCGTGGGCGAACCCGAGCCCGAAATGCTCAAGCAGGTCGGCGCGACCACGCCGTTCATGCCGGCGGACAAGCCCCGCTACACCATGGGCCTAGGCACGCCCCCGCAGTTGCTCAAGATGATCGCGCTCGGCGTGGACATGTTCGATTGCGTGCTGCCCTCGCGCGTGGCGCGCAACGGCCTCGTCTTCACCCCCGACGGCCCGATGAACCTGCGCAACGAAAAGTACCGCGCCGATCCGCGGCCGATCAGCGAGGAAGTGGTCAACTACACCACCGGTTTCTCCCGGGCCTACCTGCGCCACCTCACCGTCGCCAGCGAGATCCTCAGTTGTACGCTTCTGACGCTGCACAATCTGCATTTCTACCTCGATTTGATGGCGCAGGCCCGCGCCCACATCGAGGCGGGCGACTATGGTCCTTGGCACCGCGCCTGGGTTGAGCGCTACGAGACCGGCGCGGCGGCGCGCTGAGCGGGCGTGGCGCCTTCAGTCCCGGCTTTGATAGGAAATCCCCCGATCCCCCTTCGCTGATCCCGCCCAATGGCGGAGTCGGGACCGTCCCGATATCTCCAATCTCGCCAGCTACCCCGGCACTCTCCATCCCTTTCTGCATCATGCGTATTCTCGTCACCGGTGGCGCCGGATTTCTTGGGTCCAATCTCTGTGATCGTTTGCTGCACGACGGCCATGAAGTCGTCTGCATCGACAACTTTTTCACCGGTCGAAAGAGCAACATCGCCCACTTGTTGGGGAATCCCAATTTCGAACTCGTGCGTCACGACGTGATCGACCCGTACAAGTTCGAGGTCGACCAAATCTACAACCTCGCGTGCCCCGCCTCGCCGCCGCACTACCAGTACAACCCCATCAAAACCACCAAGACATCGGTGATGGGAGCGATCAACTGCCTCGGTCTCGCCAAGCGCGTGAAGGCCCGCGTTTTTCAGGCCAGCACCTCCGAGGTGTACGGCGATCCCGCCGTGCATCCGCAACCCGAGAGCTACTGGGGCAACGTCAACCCCATCGGCCGCCGCTCCTGTTACGACGAGGGCAAGCGCGTCGCCGAGACCCTCTTCTTCGACTACCATCGCGAGAACAAGGTCGATATCCGCATCGTGCGCATCTTTAACACCTACGGTCCGCGCATGCACCCCAACGACGGTCGCGTCGTTTCCAATTTCATCGTGCAGGCGCTCAGGGGCGACGACCTCACGATTTACGGGGACGGGTTGCAGACGCGTTCCTTCTGCTATGTGGACGATCTGATCGAAGGCTTTGTGCGTCTGATGAACCAGACCGAAACGGTCGGCCCGGTGAACATCGGCAACCCTGGCGAGTTCACCATGCTCCAGCTCGCGGAACTCACGCTCAAGCTCGTCGGCGGAAAATCGAAGATCGTGCACAACCCGTTGCCGGCGGACGATCCCAAGCAGCGCCGTCCCGACATCACGCTCGCCCGCAAGGTGCTTAAATGGGAGCCGACCGTTCCGCTCGAAGAAGGCCTCAAGCGCACCATCGCCTACTTCAAGACTCAGATTTGAAAATGGCGGAGAGGGAGGGATTCGAACTCCTTCGCCACCTCGAAGCTAAGTCACTAGAAAAACGCAGACTTAGTTTGTTATTAATGTCTTATGACGTATGTATACAAGCACGTACTTGCCACAAAGTGAAGTCCGAAACAGGGTTTTTGGCAACTTTAGGGCAACCTGAACGAGATTATTTCGAATGCAAGCGAGCAGGAAAATGATCCGCTGCTAGTCTCATTTCAAGGAAGCTCCGGGGCATGGGCCTGCCTAGGATTCACCATTTCGCGGACACAGTGCATGGCGCTCCTTGAGATTTGCATTCCGAAGGGGCCGCCCACCGGTCGAGGCCGTTCCCTTGGCGTCTACTGGATTAATGTCCTGAAACATTCCAGCAGTTTGGAGTTATTCACTTATTTTGAGCTTGATGGCGGTTTATGGCGTATTATTTGCTGAAGTCAGATAGAGGCAAAAGATCGAAGTTTAAGGCGCGCGAAATTTACCCAAGTGTCTTGATAAAGTAACGCGATATTAACAAGACACTGCATAATAACAAATTAAAAAATTTTATTCCAAAATAGCTTGTGTCTTGCAGATGGGTTGCCGAGCTTCCCGACCCATGTCATTAAGGCAATTTGCAACCACGTGTTGTGCAGAAAGAAAAATTTCGCAGGCCCTTGGGCTGTTTTGCGGAGTCGTTTGCCTCTTCTTGGGGAGTAGGGCAGAGGTAAGAGGAGACGAGACGTGGATATGGCAGGATGTAGGGAGCGTGGGCCTTCCTGGGGTTTCCAGCTATGATGGCTCGACGGATACCTTTACGCTACAAGGAAGCGGCGCTGGTGTGTCGGGGACTGCTGATGGATTTCATTTTGATTACTTTCCTGTCAGCGGGAATATTGAAATTATTGCCCGGATCGCATCGCAAACGAATACGAGCAACTATGCGCAAGCGGGTTTGATGATCCGGAGTTCTTTGAGCGCAACGTCTTCTCATGCTTTAATTGCAGTGAGCCCAGCAAATGGGGTGAACTTTAGCTGGCGCGCTGTTTCCGGACAGGCGGGCAACACGACTTTGGGGCCTGCGATTAAGGCTCCGACTTGGGTGCGGTTGGTTCGGAGCGGCTCCACATTGGCGGGCTATCAATCTTCGGACGGAGTTGCTTGGACGTTGGTGGGTCAAATTAGCGCGTCATTGGATGACGTGGCTTATGCGGGCTTTGCTGTGTCCAGCCATGATGATGAGAGCTTAAGCACAGCTGTCTTTGATCATGTGACGGTTTTGACCAACGTTCCACAACGTAACCCTTTACTTAAGCTTTGGTTGCGTGCGGATGTTAATGTGAGCTTGGATGGAATGGGCAAGGTAATGCGCTGGGAAGACCAGTCCGGTAATGGCAATGATGTATTTCAGAATACGATAAGCAGTCAGCCCACCTATCAAACAGCGGCTTTTTATGGGCAGCCGGTTCTCCACTTCAATGGATCTAGTCAATTTTTGACGGGGCTCGCGACGGCAAATCTTAAAGCATCTAATGTGACGCTGATGGCGGTTTACAGGCTCACGGCTCATGGCAATTCGCCGAAAATTATCGCTTTGCCCTATTTTAGCAGCGGCTGGACTTCGCCTTTCACTGCTTGGGACTTGAGCGCTGATACCTCTACTAATGGTAAGCCCGCGGTCGGTATGACGATCGGAGCGAATCACTTCGAGAATTCAACAATGCTTACAGCTCTCAACACGCCTTATCTCCTGATAGGGACGTTTGATGGTAACATGCGCTATATTTTTCTTAACGGATTGCTTATGGGTAGCGGATTAAATCCCGGATCCATTAGTTATGGTTCTGCGACCTCATTCAATATTGGCGGTGATCCCGTTGGGGATTTTCTGAACGGTGACATTGCCGAAATCCTCGTTTATAATCAGGGGTTGAGCGATGATGACCGTCATGCTCTGGAGGCTTATTTCTTTCAAAAATATGGTGTGGGCAATCAGCCGGCCGTTGCTGCACCGAGTTTGAGCATCCAGACGGGTACTTACAGTGATAATCAGCTGATGGCGCTGAATGCTCCCGCCGGTTCAGTTCTTTATTATACGACGGACGGAAGCACGCCAACCAACAACTCAACGCGTTACACCAGTCCAATCACCATCTCTACTACGACAACCTTCAAGGCCGTGGCGACTAGGTTGGGCTACGGGAACAGTCCGGTGACCACGGCCATCATCACGATCGATAATGCGACAACCGGAGTTGTGCGCCAAGGTCTGCAGTTGTGGCTGAAGGCGGATGCCTTGGCGACGGCGAACGGAGCAGGGATCGGTCAGTGGGCGGATCAATCGGGGAACGGTAACGACGTCACGCAGACGAATACGGGGAACCAGCC
>JAEKKV010000017.1 GCA_019510185.1 Verrucomicrobiota bacterium
TCGACACGCCGACGTGCGCCTTGGTCGAACCGCTTTTAAAGATGTTGGAAGCGCTCGGCGAACGCATCGAGGCGTGCGAAGAGCAGCTCGAAAAGCTCGCCGCCGAACGTTATCCGCAAGCCGCGCGCCTGCAGCAGATCCCCGGAGTCGGGCCGCTCACCTCTCTGTGCTTCGTGGCGACTCTGGAAAACCCCGCCCGCTTCAAACACGCCCGGGACGTGGGGGCCTACCTCGGGCTGGTGCCCAGACGGGACCAATCGGGCAACACCGACAAGCAACTCTCCATCACCAAGGCCGGCAACACCGCGCTGCGGTGTCTGTTGGTGAACTGCGCCCACTATATCCTGGGGCCCTTTGGCCCGCCGTCGGACCTGCGGGCCGCCGGTCTGAGGTTGTGCGAACGCGGCGGCAAGTCGGCCAAGAAGCGCGCGGTGATCGCCATCGCCCGCAAGCTTGCCATCACGCTCTTTGCCCTGTGGAAAAGCGGGGCGGAATACCGCCCTTGCTCGCCCCCTCCCTTTCCCTTGGTCTTGTCCCGGCAACTGCGATCTAGCGCCAGCATGATGATTCCATCAATGCGATAACCAGTAGGCAGTGCCTGGAGACCGGACTCCCACTTGCACCGACTTTAGGCCGAGTGCGTATGGAAGCCTGACCAAGGGAACCCTTCTCCGCTTCACCGCCCCCGAACCCGCCACCTAAAAGGTGAACCTTTTAATACAATCTAATCGACACGCCTTCTCATGGAAGGCGCTAGAGCCAACGACCGTCGCTGCCCTTGAACATTCGGCAAAATAAAATTATGAATCTCTACGACATTCCCTACATCGCCCAAATCATACAGGCATTCACCGTTATTTCGGTAGTGGCCATGTTCGTCTTGACGATCTTCCTCGCCGCAGCAGTCCAGTCTGATGCTGTTCGTCGATTAAATTCCAAAGGCGGAACATTTTTGATCGGACACTGGGGGTGGTTTTTTGTCGTATTGATGAGCGGAGGCTTCCTAGGAGCATTAGCCTACTGGCTCATACATTATTCATCATTACGTTATGCCCCAAAAGACTAAAAAGCCATGGAGCCGAACATGCCGCGCCAGACAGGGGTGGCGGCTCATCTTTGACGTTCGGTAAAAACTTATGCGCGACGACGATTGGTCAACTTTAATGCTGGGGCTCCTCGACGGCGTGGAGTCTAGATTGCCAGATGAAGCAACTAGTGACGTTCGTCAAAAACTGGGTATTTTACGCAGTCGAATCGTTAATAATAAAAAAAGCTCTTCCCGAAAAAACATCGAACGTGAAGTTGAAGCTTTTCTCGAAAGCTCGACGCTTCTAAAAGATCGCTGTGGTCAGTATATTGTGGGTTTACTGGAACCCGCTTTATCGCAGCTCGATGATACGTTAAATACAATCGAAGCCAGACGCAGGGAGAAACTAAAAACCACGGAGCCCAACCAGGCGCCAAACCAATGACCCTAGCTGTCACGGTCCGTGCCCCGATCCACACAGACCGCGCCAGCCAGGGTCGCGGCTCATCTTGAACCTTCGGAAAAATGACCTCGCGACAAATTCAGCGTTTAGCATATGTCGTATTAATAACCGGCTGCTCTGCGCCATGGATTCTCCTTATTATCGCACGTCGAATATATGATCCGATTGATCTTTATTGGTCAGATGCGGATTGGATGGTTCAGCACCTATCACTTTTCACCATTCCAGTATTTTTGTTATTAAGGGCAAAATCGGAAATTAAATCAGAGATAAAAAAGAAAGCATTCCGTATTTTAGGATATACATCACTGATCGTATTATTCGCGAGCATGGTATTATATCCGCAAATTCGCACATGAAAACCATGGAGCAAAACAAAATGATCCCTCCTCCATTCATTCACCGATTCGAAGGCGATTCAGGAATCGACATCGCCAAACAAGAGATCGACGCCGTTTTCCGCGACGGAGAAAAGCGACGTCTCATATTGAGAATTGGGGCGCCATTTATTCAGAATGGAATATTTCGCATTCGCACCGAGCTTGAAAACTTAGACCGAACCGATGGCCCACTCGCTGGAAGCGAATCGTTTGATACACTATTAAACGGAATAGCTTGGATTCCAGCAAGGCTTAGGACTTTTGAAGAAGAGCACGGCTGTTTATATTACTGGCCAGATTCCGATACCAAATTCGACTACGAGGATTTTTTTGACGGCTGCCGGTTATTGAAGAAAAAAACATGAAAACCACGGAGCCCAACCAGTAGGAATGAGAAGGCGTAGCTGATGCTGCTATGCCTTTATGAACACCACCAAAACATACACACTGGGACTGGACTTGTGAGACCGCCGGAGCACGTATTGCCTGCTGGATGACCATGGGAAAATCGCGGGCGAGGACGCGGTGGCGACGAGTCGGGAGAGCCTCGAAGCGCTGTCCGGGCGTTATCCCGGAGCGGTGATCGCGATGGAAACCGGGACGCATTCGCCGTGGGTGAGCCGGTTGTTCGAAGCCGGCGGGCACCGGGTTTACGTGGCCAACGCGCGCAAGCTGCGGGCGATCTCTTCGAGCCACACGAAGAGCGACCAGGAGGACGCGCGGATGATCGCACGACTCGCCCGCGTCGATCCCGCGTTGTTAAGTCCGGTCAAGCACCGCAGCGAGGCCGGCCAGCGGGCGATCATCCAGATCAAGGTCCGCGAAGCACTGGTCCGCTCGCGGGTGAACCTGATGAACAGTGTGCGCTTTTTATTGAAAAGTCTGGGAGTGCCGATGCCCTCGGGCGTCAAAGCCGGCAGCTTTGTGAGGAAGGTCCGCGCGGTGCTCGACACACCGACGTGCGCCTTGGTCGAACCGCTTTTAAAGATGTTGGAAGCGCTCGGCGAACGCATCGAGGCGTGCGAAGAGCAGCTCGAAAAGCTCGCCGCCGAACGTTATCCGCAAGCCGCGCGCTTGCAGCAGATCCCCGGAGTCGGGCCGCTCACCTCGCTGTGCTTCGTGGCGACCTTGGAAAATCCCGCCCGCTTCAAACACGCCCGGGACGTGGGGGCCTACCTCGGGCTGGTGCCCAGACGGGACCAATCGGGCAACACCGACAAGCAGCTCTCCATCACCAAGGCCGGCAACACTGCGCTGCGGTGTTTATTGGTAAACTGCGCCCACTATATCCTGGGGCCCTTTGGTCCGCCCTCGGACCTGCGGGCCGCCGGCCTCAGGTTGTGCGAACGCGGCGGCAAGTCGGCCAAGAAACGCGCGGTGATCGCCATCGCCCGCAAGCTTGCCATCACGCTCTTCGCCCTATGGAAAAGCGGGGCGGATTACCGCCCTTGTTCACCCACCTCCCTTTCCCTTGGTCTTGTCCCGGCAACTGCGATCTAGCGCCAGCATGATGATCCCATCAATGCGATAACCAGTAGGCAGTGCCTGGAGACCGGACTCCCACTTGCACCGACTCTCTTGCCGAGTGCGTATGGAAGCCTGACCAAGGGAACCCTTCTCCGCTTCACCGCCCCCGAACCCGAACCCGCCACCTAAAAGGTGAACCTTTTAATACAATCTAATCGACACGCCTTCTCATGGAAGTCGCTACAGCCAACGGCCCTGCTGGGTCACGGCTCATCTTGAACGTTCGGTAAAAAAAGCCATGCGAGGCGACTTCATATTTCTTATCACACTGGTCTCGGTCGGCATGATTTATCTAGCCGTTCGCTACGTTTATTATTTTCGCCTGCCTCTCGAAAAAAGACGTACGATACGTGAAAGAGAAAAGACAAGATACGGAGATGGATCAGGGGGCGACGGTGGTTGGGGAGATTCTGGAGGTAACGGTGGATGCGGAGGACATCATTAATGAATACAAAAAAAGACGCCAAACCAGGCGCCAGAGCCAGCGCCCCATCTGTCACGCTCCGTATGCCAAGCCGCATGGACCGCGCCAGCGAAGATCGCGGCTCATCTTGAACGATACCGGCTTGGCCGCACCTCACCCGGCCAAAGGTGAATGAATGTATAACGTAAGACGGTGACGCTCTCTTATTAATCAACCGAGCGATAAGGGGCCGTTTGAGCGAACGAGTGGCATGTCCCTCGCTCCCTGACGAGGATGGCCGCGCAAGCAGCGCGCCTCCAAACGTCACCCACATGAAGCTTCCCTCCGTTTCAAGAAACCAGCCCCGTGCGTCCGCCGTTCGCAGCTACGAACTGCGTGCGAAATCACCGGTGGCCGCGTGCCTGCTGGCATTCAGTCTGATCCTCCCCGCCCTGCCGGCCACCGCCGCCACTCCGCAGCCCGCGTTTCACGTCGAGGAAGCCACGATCGCTGACATCCAGCAGGCCATTCTCGCGAAGCAGGTCACCGCGACCGATGTGGTGAAACTTTATCTGGCCCGCATCAAGGCCTACAACGGTCCCGCCGTGGAATACCCCGAGGGGTTGCTCGGCCCCGTCAAGACGATCCCCCATGCCACCGGCCTCGGCGCGCTCATCACGCTCAACCTCCGACCGGCGACGCTGAAAGCGATGGGGTTCGACCCGCGCAAGGCCCGCAGCATGACCGACGCCGTCGACAGCGACCCCAACATGCCCGACGCCTTGGAAACCGCGGCCGAGGAAGACCGGCGTTTCGCCGCGACCGGAAAACTCGTCGGCCCGCTCCATGGCGTGGTGATCGCGATCAAGGACCAATACGACACCTTCGACATGCGCAGCACGTCGGGCGCCGACGCCTTCTACGCCAATGACCGGCCGCCGCACGACGCCACGTTTGCCCAACGGCTGCGGGAAGCCGGCGCCATCATTCTGGCCAAGGCGAACATGGGCGAATACGCGGGCGGCTACGGCCACAATCGCACATCGTTCGGCGGCGTCGCCGTCAACCCTTACGACACCGAACGCGATCCGGGCGGCTCGAGCGCGGCTTCCGGCATCTCCGTAGCCGCCAATCTCGTGACCTGCGCCATCGGCGAGGAGACGACGTGGTCCATTCGTTCCCCGGCCGAATATAACAGCTCGGTCGGATTTGCCCCCACCCAGGAACTCGTGAGCCGGGTCGGCTTGATCGGCGCTGGCGTCAACACCCGCACCGGCCCCATCGCCCGCACCGTGGAGGACGCCGCGCGCGTTCTCACCGTCATCGCCGGTTACGACCCGAAGGATGAATTGACCGCCTTCAGCGTCGGCCGGATGCCGGAGCAGCCCTATGAAACCTTCACCCATGCGACCAGCCTCAAGGGCATGCGCATCGGCATCGTTCGCGAATACATGGATCGCAGCATCGCCACCAAGGCCGAGCTCGAGAACATCGCCCTCGCCGAACAGGCGATCGAGGATCTGCGCAAGCTCGGTGCCACGCTGGTGGATCCGGGTGCCGACGGATTATTCACGGACTACATCCGACGCTACAATCCGATGCTCTCCAACGCGTCCTTCGCGAAGGCCCATCCCGAGATGTTCCCGGTGGGCGAGGACGGCAAGCCGACCACCGATCAGATCGAGACGCTGGTCGCCCTGGCGATGGCCCCGGCCAAGGTTCCCGGCAAGGTGACCATCCGCGATTTCCCCGCGGCCCAGGCCGCCGGCGAAGGCAAATATTACTACGACCTCTATCTCGCCCAGCGCGGTGACGCGAATATCAAGACGCTCTCCGACCTGGTGACGAAGGCGAACTTCTACAACGACGGCACTCCCAACGGCGGCAAGCCCACCGGCCTTAAGACCACCGATTCCGCCAAGGTCTTCGACACCGCCCTCCGGATGCAGCGCCGCTTCGTAATCCAACAAATCCTCCTGCAATGCATGGCGGAGCAAAAACTCGATGCGGTCGTCTATCCCACAGGCACGCTTCCGCCTCCCAAAATCGGGGCGCCAGGAGGCCGCGGCGGCAGCACGACCGGAGGAACGGCCGCCTGGACTTTCCTTGGGCAGCAGGGCTTCCCCGCGATTACCGTTCCGGCGGGCTTCACGACCCAGGTTTACGACCGCG
This sequence comes from Verrucomicrobiota bacterium, assembly GCA_019510185.1. Lineage (GTDB taxonomy): Bacteria > Verrucomicrobiota > Verrucomicrobiia > Opitutales > Opitutaceae > Rariglobus. The sequence goes on from JAEKKV010000017.1 coordinate 5,973, forward strand.
AGCTCGACCCGACGGCGCCCGCGCCCGCCCCGGCTGAAAGCGGCTCCGGCGAAGGCCGGGCCCCGCGGCAAGCGACCCGGCTGGCGGGACCGTTTCCGGCGGTGCTGCCCGTGGGCGTCGACTTCCTCGGACGTCCCTTCAGCGAGCCCACTCTGTTCAAGATCGCCGCGGCGTACGAGCAGGCGACGAAACATCGCCGTCCGCCGGCGGATTTCGGTCCGCTGCCGGCTGCTCATTGAGAAAATCGGGCGGGCGGCGGGCGCTTCAAACCGCCGCCGTCCGCAGCTCCGACTCGAATTTGTCGAAGATCGATTCCCAAGTGATGGCCTCGGCGGTGGTGCGCGCGGCCGCGCGGATCGCCGGCCATTCCGCACGCCGGCTCATCATCTCCCTGCCGGCCGCCACGAAGGCGGCGCCGTCCCCCGGCTTCGCGCTAAAGCCGTTTGCGCCCGTCCGCACGTGTTCGCGGGTCGCCGCATAGTCGTAGGCCAGCACCACCAGCCCGCTCGCCAGCGCCTCGGTCACAACATTCCCAAAGGTCTCCGTGGTGCTGGGGAAGACAAACGCGTCCGCCGAGGCGTAATGTGCCGCCAGATCCTCGCCGCGACGCATTCCGGCGTAGTGGAATTGCGGATAGCTCTTTTCCAGCGCCGCGCGCTCCGGGCCGTCGCCCACCAGCACGAACTTCGCGCGCGGTTCGGCGCGCTGCATCGCCAGGAACGCCGCCACCGCCAGCGCCAGATTTTTCTCCGCTGCGATCCGGCCGACGTAGATCACCACCGGGTCGCCCGGCGCAGCCCCCCACCCGGCGCGCAGGGCCTCGCTGCGCCGCGCCGGATTGAAGAGCCGCGCATCCACCCCGCGCGCGATGACCGCGAGCCGTTCGAAGCCCTCGGCCGCGAGCTGGTCGCGCAGATCCGACGCCGGCACCATGGTGGTGCGCGTGCGGTTGTGAAACCAGCGCAGGTAGCGCAACGCGAGATCCCGCCCGAGCTGCAGGCCGTAGTGCCCGCCGTATTGGTGAAAATTGGTATGAAAACTTGAGGTGACGGGCAGCTTCACCAGATGCGCCGCGCGCAACGCCGCCAGGCCGAGCGGACCTTCGGTGGCGACGTGCACGACGTCGGGCCGCCACGCGCGCCAGCGGGCCTTCAACTCGCCCGTAACGGGCAACCCCATGCGCAGCGCGCTGTAGAATGGGATCGGCACGCCCGGCACGACATAGTCGATCGTCCCACCCGCCCCGCCCGCGGCCAGCTCGGCCTTCTGCCGCGGCCGCACCACCTCGACCGCATGGCCGCGCGCGCGCAATCCGCCGACCAGCCGGCTCAGCGTCATGGCCACGCCGTTGACCTCCGGCGGAAAAGTTTCGGTGACGAGGGCGATGTTCATGAAAGGCGCGTTCCCCGCCCAGGGGAACGGCTGGACTTAGCAAGGCGCTTCCGCTCCGCGCAATCCCTTTGGCGCGCCGCCGTGTGACGTTTGGGCAAAGAAAACGCCCTCCGCTTTTGGCGGAGGGCGTTGGGTGAATCGAGAACCGTGACGGCCGGCTTACTTGGCGGCGGGCGCGGCAGGGGCTTCGGCCGGAGCCGGGGCCGCTTCCGGAGCGGGAGGAGGCGTGTCCTTGATGTCGAGGAGCTCGACGTCAAAGAGCAGCGTCGCGGCGGGCGGGATGGTCGGCGGGCGGCCTTCCTCGCCGTAGGCGAGCTGGTAGGGGACGTAGAGCTTGATCTTGCCGCCCTTGGCGATCTTTTGCAGACCCTCGGTCCAGCCGGGGATGACGCCATTGAGCGGGAACTCGGCGGGCTCGCCGCGATCGACGGAGCTGTCGAACTTCGTGCCGTTCACCAGCGTACCGGTGTAGTGCACCTTCACGGTGTCGGTCGGCTTCGGGAAGGCGCCCTTGCCCTCCTGGACGATCTCGTAATACAGGCCGCTGGGGAGAGCGATGATGCCCTTCTTGTCCTTGAGCGTGGCGAAGAATTTCGCGTTCTCCGCTTCGTTCTTCGTGCGCAGCTTGGCGGTGTATTCCTGCTGCTTCGCCTGCATGAACTTGTCGAGCTCGGGGCCGACTTCGTCGATCTTGAAGGGGGATTCCTTGCCGGCGGCCGACTCCTGGATGCCCTTGATGATGGCGGCGGTCTGGTCAGGCGTGAACCCAAGCTCGCTGATGCCGATGCGGCGACCGACGAACCAGCCGAAGGTTTCGAGGAGCTGGGGCTCGGTGAATTTGGGAGCAGCCGGAGCGGGCGCCGCGGCCGGGGCGGCGGCGGGAACGTCAGCGGCGGAGAGGACGGCGGCGGTGGCGAAGGCAAGGACAGCAGCCTTGAGCGAGGAGGTGAGTTTCATGCGTTAGGTTGAGAATAGAAACGGCACGGGGAACTTTGTGCCGTGAAAAGATCACTTGCATGCCTTCCCTCCCGGGAGTTGGCAACCACTTACTCGTTTCTTGTGTCCGGGGCGAAGGCCGCGTTGAATCACCCCACGCCCCATGCAACCGGACCAATTCTGGACGAGTCAGGACGGACAGATTCTCGCCATCAAAGCCAAGGACGCCCGCAGTCTCTCACTCACACTGGCCTTCTGGCCGCGCAACCCGGCGGAATTCGAGGCCTTGCAGCTGCACCTCGGCTCGCTCCATTTCACCGAGCGCAGCACCCTCGCCCGCATCGGCATCGAGATGATCACCCGCGGACAGCCCAAGGTGGATGGTCACCGGCTGGTGATGGAGGCCGACGCCTTCCTCTTCGACACGAGTTTTCCCCATGCGGAGTATTGGGAAAAGCTCCTTCGCATCGGCACGCCCGTGGGCCGGCTTTTCTATGCGCCCGACCGGGCCAAGCTCTCCACCGCCGAGATCTGGGAGGCGGTCCAGACCAACCGGCTGAAGCTGCCCAACACCATCAGCATCGACCGCCTCGGCCGGGTTTTTCTCACCCCGCATCGCGTCCGCTACACCCTCAACCCCCGCCTCCAGAAATCCCAGTTCGAACGCCTGGTGAGCGGCGACGCCGGCCGCTCCTACCTCGACAAGGTCCAGGTGCGGCATGAGCTGGCGATGCTGACCATCCCGCCGCAGTCGGGCATCCTCACGAGCTGCTCGATGTATTTAAAAGAGCACTTCGTCCTCCTGAACCGCGGCGAGGGCAACTTCGGCATCCACACCAGCGCCGTGCTCCTCGATCCGATCAAGACTTTCGGCACGAACATCATGCTCGAGGTCTACAACCCCGGCGACCAGCCGGTGGTGAATCCCATGGTGTCGGTCGAGATCTTCCGCGCCCCCACGACCGACGACCCGCAATTCAAGAACCTGCAGCAGCGCCGCACCCGCCTGCTTTCCACCGCGGAGGACATCTATACCTGTCTCGATGCGCGGCCGCCCATGACGGTGCCCGAAGCCCGGCCGCGCACGCGCATCAGCGTCAGGGCCCAGAGCGCCCAGATGGAGAATTTCTGTCTTTTCCTCCAGTCCGCCGACCAGCACCGCACCAAGGCCGCCAACCTCAAGACCTGCGGCTATCGCACCCTGGTCGAGGCCCTGCATGCCGCCCCGGCCGAGGCCGACACGCTGCTCATCGATTACTTCCCCAACCTTCTCGAGCACATCGAACTGCTCACCCGCCTGCCCGAGCTGAAGCTCCGTCGCATCATTTTCCGGCAGTCCTCGCGCACCCACGGCTTTTTCCTCTCGCACAACGCCCACGGCCGCCTGGAGACCTACCATGACATCGGCATCGAGGTCTATTGGTTCAGCCTCGGCGACCTTTACCTGCACACCTACAAGAAGGACCACGGCTTCTTCGTGCGCGAGGAGCTGGGTCGCAAGTTTCAGGAGTCCACCATCCTCGCCTTCTACGGCTCGGCCGCCGGTCTCGAACAAGCGGATACCGACCGGATTTCCGGCCTGATGCAAAAGCTCACCGGCTTCATCGGGCCCAATGTCGGCGTGCTCACCGGCGGCGGCGGCGGCGTCATGCGGCTCGCCACCGACCAGGCGCGCCACAAAGGCGCGCTCACCGGCGCCTGTTTCCTCGAACTCGAGGCCCAGCCGCCCGAGTTCGGCGTGGATTTCTTCAACACGTTTCAGGAAACGTCGCGCCACTATCGCCAAAAGTGGTTCGAGGTCGCCGATTTTTGCATCTTCAACATCGGCGGCGTCGGCACGCTGGAGGAGATCGGCATCGAACTGTGCAACCTCAAGCTCGGCATCCGCCCGCGGGTGCCGTACGTGTTTTTCAACGCCACATTCTGGACCGATCTCCGCAGGCAGATCCGCGAGATGGTCCGCACCCGGCGCGCCCCGGCCTGGATGCTCGATTACATCCTCTTCACCGACGACCCTGACGAAGTCGTGGCGTTTTATCGCAAAAAGCTCCAGGTGCTCTGAAAATCGTCTCGTTCTCGCCCTCGTCCTCGTTCTCTCTCCCTCCGTGTCTTCCGAGCCCAGCCCTCTTCCTCAACTCCCCCGCAACGTCCTCATCGTCGGCTCCGGCGGCCGCGAACACACCTTGGTCAAGGCCTGTCTTGCCTCGCCCGCCCGGCCCCGCGTCATCGCCGCCCCCGGCAACGCCGGCATCGCCCGCGAGGTTTCCGTTTTTCCGGTCGCCGGCGATGATATCCAAGGCCTCGTCGCCCTCGCGAAACGCGAGCGGATTGATTTCGTGATCGTCGGCCCCGAGGTGCCGCTGTCCCTCGGGCTGGTCGACGAACTCGCCAAGGCCGGCATCCCCGCCTACGGACCCAAGGCCGACGGCGCCCGCCTCGAGGCCTCGAAGATTTTCACCAAGCAGATCCTCCTCAAATACGGCATCCCCACCGCCGCCTCGGGCGTCTTCAGCGAGGTCGCGCCCGCCCTCGCCTACCTGCGCACCCGCCCGATTCCCATCGTGATCAAGGCCGACGGACTCGCCGCCGGCAAAGGCGTGATCGTCGCCCAGACCCTCACCGAGGCCGAGGCCGCCGTGCGCGACATGCTCGATGGCGGCAAATTTGGCGCCGCCGGAAATCAGATTCTCATCGAGGACTGCCTCTACGGCGAAGAAACCTCCATCCTCGTCGTCACCTCCGGCCGCGATTACGTCATTCTTCCGACTTCGCAGGACCACAAGCGCATCGGCGATGGCGACACCGGCCCCAATACCGGTGGCATGGGCACCTACTCGCCCGCCGAAGTCGTCACTCCCGCGCTCCTCGAGCGCATCGAGCGCGAAATCGTCAAACCCTCCGTCAACGCCATCGCCGACGAGGGCATCGACTTCCGCGGCACGCTTTTCATCGGCATCATGCTCACGCCCGCCGGCCCGAGCGTGCTGGAATACAACACCCGTTTCGGCGACCCCGAAACCCAGGTGGTCATTCCCCGCCTCGACACCGACGTCCTCGCCCTCCTCTGGGCCGCCGCCCTCGGCCGACTCGCCGGCATCAATCCCGCGATCAAGCCCGTCCATGCCATCTGCGTGGTCATCGCCGCCAAGGGCTATCCGGACGCCTATCCGAAGGGGGACGTCATTCGCTTTCCCGCCAGCCTTCCCCCCGGCGTGCAGATTATTCACGCCGGCACCGCGCAAAACGCCGCCGGCGAAATCGTCACCGCCGGCGGACGCGTTCTCGGGGTGACCGCGCTCGGCCCCTCGCTCCGCGCCGCCGCCGACCAAGCCTACGCCGCCTGCGAACAAATCGAATGCTCCAGCAAGGTCTATCGTCGCGACATCGGCGCCCGCCAACTCCACCGCCAATGAACCGCCTGCTCCGCGCCTTCGCGATCGCCCTCGGCCTGCTCTCATTTGGCGCATCCTTCGGCGGTGCCGCCACACCCTCCGCACACACCGAGGATCTCGGGCAGGACCTCGCCTACCTTCGTCCCGACATCCGCACTGACGACGCAATCTTGTTGAAAGCGGTCGCCGCCAAAGCGGTCGTGCTCGACCTGCGCTATGTTTCCTCCGGCGAAAACGCCGCCGGCTGGCTGGCCGCCATCAAGGAGTTCACCGCGACCGGACGCGTCTGCCTCGTTCTGGTTTCCCCCGAAACCGCGTCCGCGCTTATCGGCGGACTCTCCGTTCCGCCCCCCGGCTGCATCACCGTGGGCCGTGCGTCGCCCGCCCTTGGAGCCATTATTCCCGTCGACACCCCGGCCGACGCCGACCGTCGGGCGTGGGAGGCCATCGGCAAGGGAGTTCCGCTCGCCAAGTTGATCACTGAGAATGTGGACAAGCCCCGCTATGACGAAGCCGTGCTGGCGAAAGAACATGCCGCCGGCCTTGATGGCGAAGCCGCGCCGGCCGAAGACCCCGACCTCCCCCCGGCCCCCGCAAAAACCGGCGACCCCAAGACGCCGCCCTCGCCGGCTCCGTTGATTGACGCCGTTCTTGAACGCGCCGTGCAAATCCAGCGCGGCCTGCTCGCGTTGAAAAAGCTCTAGGCGCCCGCCGACTTCGGCCCCAACGTTGCTTTTCGCGACAAACGCTATCCTCTAATCCATCGCCGCATGGCCACGCCCGGACTCATCGTCACCGTTTGCACCGCCAACATCTGCCGCAGCCCGATGGCCCAGGCGTTGCTGCAACATGCCCTGCGCGCCCAGCCCGAGCCGCTTAAATCCTGGCAGGTCGTTTCCGCGGGCGTCGCCGCCCGGCCGGGGGACAAGGTTTCCGAAAACTCCGTCCAGGCGTTGAAAAAAGTCGGCCTCGATATCTCCGGCCACACCAGCCAGCCGCTCAGCCGGGAGCTGATCGAGCGCGCGCAGGCGGTTTTCTGCATGACCGAGAGCCACCGCGCGATGATCCAGTTCACGATCAACCCCGTTCCGCGCAACATCTACCTCTTCCGCGAATTCATGCCACGCGCCGCCGGCAAGGAGATCCCCGATCCCTACGGTGGGGCGCTCCATCACTACGAGGCCTGCCGCGACGAGATGGTCGAGGCCATTCCCTCGCTCGTGGAGTTCCTCAAGACGCTGGCAAAAGACCGCAAATAACCGAGATAGCCGACTTCCGCCGCTTCTGAAATCGCGCTTTTCACGGCCCCCTTTTCACGCTTCATTGCTCCTTTACCATGTCGATCAACGCCACGCCGCTCAAAACCCTTGATCCCGAGATCTACTCGGCCATCGCCTCCGAATTCGCCCGTCAGGGCAGCCATATCGAGCTCATCGCCTCGGAAAACTTCACCTATCCGGCCGTCATGGAGGCCCAGGGCAGCGTGCTCACCAACAAGTACGCCGAGGGCTATCCGGCCAAGCGCTGGTACGGCGGCTGCGAGTTCGTCGACAAGGTCGAGCAGCTCGCCATCGACCGCGCGAAAGTTCTCTTCGGCGCCGAGCATGCCAACGTCCAGCCCCACTCCGGCTCGCAGGCCAACTTCGCCGTCTACACCGCCGTCCTCCAGCTCGGCGACAAGATTCTCGGCATGAACCTGAGCCACGGCGGCCACCTCACCCACGGTAACCCCGCCAATTTCTCGGGCAAACAGTATAGCTTTGTCCAATACGGCGTCCGCGAGGACACCGGCCTCATCGACTACGACGAGCTCGCCGCCATCGCCGAACGCGAGAAGCCGAAGATGATCACCGTCGGCGCCTCGGCCTATTCCCGCGTCATCGACTTCGCCCGCATGGGCGAGATCGCCCGCTCGGTCGGCGCCTATCTTTTCGCCGACATCGCCCACATCGCCGGACTCGTCGCCGCGGGCGTGCACCCGTCGCCGTTCCCCCACGCCGACTTCGTCACCACCACCACGCACAAGACCCTGCGCGGCCCCCGTGGCGGCCTCATCCTCTGCAAGGCGCCCCACGCCAAGGCCATCGACTCCGCCGTGTTCCCCGGCGGCCAGGGCGGTCCGCTCATGCACGTGATCGCCGCCAAGGCGGTTTGCTTCGGCGAGTGCCTCAAGCCCGACTTCAAGACCTACGCCGCCCAGATCGTCAAAAACTCCCGCGCCCTGGCCGCGGCCTTCCTCAAGCGCGGCTACAAGCTGGTCTCGGGCGGTTCCGACAACCACCTCTTCCTCGTCGATCTCCGCCATAATCTCCCCGAGCTCACCGCCAAGAAGGCCCAGGAGACCCTCGACCTCGCGCACATCACTCTCAACAAAAACACCGTGCCCTTCGAGACCCGTTCGCCGTTTCAGGCGTCCGGCATCCGCATCGGCACGCCCGCGATCACCAGCCGCGGCCTGATCGAGGCCGACATGGACGAAATCGCCGGCGCCATCGACCTCGTGCTCAAGGCCATCGCCACCGAGGGCGAGGCCGCCGCCATCACCGAAGCCAAGCAGCGCGTCGCCCGCCTCACCGCCCGCTACCCGCTTCCGTACAAGCTCTGAGCTCCTCAATGGTTCGGCGCCCCGCCCGCCCGGCTCCGGCCGCGGCGGGCTTTTTTTTATTAAAATCACTCCACACTGGCTCCGGCGCCCGCCGGCGGCATGCTCCTTGCAATACTCTCCACCCATGCGCGCCCGTGCACCCGCTCGCTTCCCGGCCAAGGGTCAATGGTTTGTCCCTGCGGTGATTTTTGTGGTTGGCCTGGCCGTTTCGCTCACGCTTTGCCTTTACCTGCGAGACGCCGAACAACAACGCGCACGCGAAGAGATTCTGCGGCGGGCCACGGCCCGTCAGGCCCTCATCAACCAAAGCCTGCAGGGGTATCAGGAATGCCTCGCCACCCTGCGAATCCTTTATAACAGCTCCGATCACCTCTCGGGCCTGGAATTCGCCACGGCCGCCCGTGACATTCTTCAACGCTATCCCGGCATTCAGGCAATGCAATGGGTGCCCGTGGTCCCTCGCGCCGAACGCCTCCGGATCGAAGCGCAGGGGAAATCCCAATACGGCCCCGCCTACGCCTTCACCGAACGCACCGCCGACGGCAGGCTCGTGCCCGCCGGCGAACGTGAAACCTACCTGCCCATTCTCTACACCGAACCCGTCGCCGGCAACGAACGCGCCTTGGGCTACGACCTCGGCGTCGGTCCCACCCGCGACGAACTCCAGAAGGCCGCCCTTTCCGGCCTGCCCGTGTTGCGCAGCAAGGTCCGCCTGGTTCAGGACTCGACTGCGGAAGGCTATGGCGTCGTCATGGCCTGCCCGGTCTACCAACTCGACGCCCATGGCGGTCCGCAGGTCGCCCCGGACAAGCTTCTCGGCTACGTCCAGGTGATCTTTCGCCTCAACACCATGTTCGACCAGACCTGGCGCGATTACCCCAAGGCGTTCCTCGATATCTTGGTGATCGACGCCACCCCCGGCGGGACCGGCGATTATCTCTACAGCCGTCGCGCCCAGACGAATATGCCCGGCGAGCTGCCGACCACTTTCGCTGATTTCGGAAATGCCGCTTATACCGCGGACCTTCCCATCGGCGGACGCCTCTGGCGCTTCTACTATACCCCCTCCGACGACTGGAAAAAGGCCCAGGCGGGCACCGCGCCCTTTCTTGTTTTCACGGGCGGACTTTTCTCAACCGGCCTCCTCGCCAGTCTGGTGATCGTCTCACGCCGACGCGCGGAAGTCATCCGGTCACAAGTCCACGAACGCACCGCCGAGCTCCGCCACACCCAAAACCTCCTCGAAGCCGACATCGCCAAACGCCAGACCATGGAAGCCGAGCTGCGCGAAAGCCGCCGACAACTCGACAGCCTCCTCGGCCAGCTGCCCGGCATGGCCTTTCGCTTCACCAACGATGGAAACTTTTCCGCCGTCTATATCAGTCATGGCTGCAACGCACTCACCGGCCACTCCGCACAGGAGCTCACCAGCCGGCAGGTCCGTTATGATGATCTGGTGCTCCCCGAAGACCGCGAGCGCAGCTGGGCCACGATCGCCGGCTCGCTCGCCGATCACCGCGCCTACGAAGTCGAATACCGGCTTCGCGACAAGAGCGGCCAGATCAAATGGGTGCTCGACCGCGGCCAGGGCGTCTACGACGTGGACGGCCGGCTCCTTTTCATCGAGGGACTCGCCATCGACATCACCAAGGGCAAACAGTCCGAAAAGGAAAAACTCATCATCGAGCGCAAGCTTCTCGAAGGCCAGAAACTGGAAAGCCTCGGCGTGCTCGCCGGCGGCATCGCGCACGATTTCAACAACCTGCTCACCGGCATCGTCGGCAACACCAGCCTCGTCCGGCTCGACCTTCCGCCAGGCTCCCCGCTGGAGCGCAACCTGAAGCAGATCGAGGCGGCCTCGCTGCGCGCCTCCGAACTCTGCCAGCAGATGCTCGCCTACGCCGGCAAAGGCCAGTTCCTCGTGCAACGGATCGACCTGGAACAGCTCATTCGCAACACCGTGCCGCTGCTCGAACATTCCATCAGCAAGCGAGCGTCCCTCCGCTTCGATTTCTCGGCCGGCCTGCCCGCCGTCAACGCCGACGCGACCCAGATTCGCCAGATCGTGATGAATCTCGTGGTCAACGCCTCCGATGCTATCGGCGATCACGATGGCATCATCACCGTCACCACCGGCGTCATGCCGGTATCCGACCCTCGTCTGCGCCAGGCGGTGCTCGTCCCGACCTGTCCGGAGTCCTCCAGCGGCTTGGTTTTTCTCCAAGTGAACGACACGGGAGCCGGCATGAGCGCGGAAACCATGCGCAAGATCTTCGAGCCCTTCTTCACCACCAAATTTACCGGCCGCGGTCTCGGTCTCGCCGCCGTGCTCGGTATTGTCCGCAGCCATCAGGGCGGCCTGATCGTGGAGAGCAAAATCGGCCGCGGCACCACCTTCACCCTCCTTTTGCCTGCCTGCGAAACCCCATCCGAATACCGGCCCTCCCGGTCGCCTTTCCCCCGGTCCGCCGCGCGCACCGGCACCGTGCTCATCATCGACGACGAGGAATCCGTCCGGGATGTCGCCGCGCAGATGTTCACCATGTTCGGCATGCAACCGCTCACCGCCGTCGACGGCGTCGACGGTCTCGAAGTCTTCCGCCGCCAGCCGGACGCCATTCGGCTCGTGATCCTCGACCTCACCATGCCGCGGCTGAGCGGCGAAGAAACCTTGCGCGAACTCCGCAAGCTCTCCCGCACCGTTCCGGTCATCATCACCAGCGGCTATAACCGCACCACCCTCACGAGCCCGCTCGCCTTGGAGCCCACCGTGAGTTTCCTGCAAAAACCTTTTTCGCTCCAGGCGCTTCTGGAGCAAGTGGATCACTTGCTGGCTGAGCCGTCCTAGGCATCCGCCTTTTTCACGGACTCGCACGCCCCGCCAAGTTGCGCTTGGCCTCGCGCCCCGGACCCGCTTCGCTGTCACCTTCGTGTCCACGCCCATCACCGCGTCCTCCGCTCCCTCCCGCCCGCTGTCGCTCGGCGTGATTTTCCTCACGCTCTACATCGACCTGATCGGCTTCTCGATTATTTTCCCGCTCGGGCCCGACCTGCTGCGCCACTACCTCGCCATCGACGGGCAAAGCGGCGCGCTCCACTGGCTCCTCTCGCATATCGAGACGCTCGCCCGGCTGCTGGGCAACGAAAGCCATCTCCCTGAAGTGCTGTTCGCCGGCGTCATCAGCTCGTTGTTTTCCATTCTCCAATTCATCTTCGCTCCCTTCTGGGGCAGTCTCTCCGACAAACGCGGCCGTCGCCCCATCCTTCTCTTCACCGTCGCCGGCACGGCGCTCAGTTACCTGCTGTGGGTGGTGAGCGGCTCTTTCTGGCTCTTTGTCGTCGCCCGCCTCGTCGCCGGCGCGTTTGGCGGCAACCTCTCCGTCGCCACCGCCGCCGTGGCCGATGTCACCACGCGCCAGGAACGCTCCAAGGCCATGGGCATTGTCGGCGTCGCCTTCGGTCTCGGCCTCGTCACCGGACCGGCCATCGGCGGATTCACCGCCCAGTTCAACCTACTCCAACATCATCCCTCGCTCGCCGCCTGGGGCATCAATCCGTTCTCCGTCCCCGCCCTCTTTTCGCTCGGCCTCAGTCTCGTCAACCTGGTGTGGATTTACCGTCGCTTCGCCGAAACCCGTTCGCCCGCCACCCGCGGACTCGCCCCCGAGATCACCCGTCTGCGCAACCCGCTTCGCGCCATTCTCACGCTGGACAACGCCTCCATCCGCGGCGTCAACCTCGTCGCCTTCGTCTACGCGATCGCCTTCGTCGCGATGGAGTCGTCCCTGGTTTTCCTCAGCGCCCAGCGCTTCAGCTACACCGTCGCCCAGAACAGCAAGCTCATGGTGTTTCTCGGCCTGTGCTCGATTCTGACCCAAGGCCTCATCGTGCGAAAACTCCTCGTTCGTCTTAGCGAGACCCGCGTGCTCGGCAGCGGACTCGTCATCTCGACGCTCGGGCTGTTGTGCATCGGCCTCGCGCCCTCGCCCGCCTGGTTGTACCTCGGCGTGGGCCTGCTCGCCCTTGGCTCGGGTTTGGTCAACCCCTCGACCACCGGCCTTATCTCGCTCTACGCAGGTGCCAACGAACAAGGTCGCGTTCTCGGCATTTTCCGTTCGCTCGGCTCGCTCGCCCGCGCCCTCACCCCGATCACCGCCGGCGTCGTCTTCTGGACGCTCGGCGCGAAGGCGGTGTTCATCGGCGGAGGCGCGCTGGCGGCCTCCGCCTGGCTGGCCAGCACGCGCCTGCCCCAGCCGGTGAAATGAAGCCGGCGGACAGACGACCGTCTTCGGATTTCGGACGACGGCTGCTTCGTCCTTTGTCCGCCCTCCTTTGCCTGCTCGCGTTCGGCGGCTGCGTTTCCACCGACGCCCGGCGCGGGGACAGCGCGAACACGTCCGCCGCAACGCTCGCCATTGTCCCCGCGCAGATCGTGGGCAACCATTTCATCGTGACCGTGCAGGGGGATGAGCGCGCCCCGTGGCGTTTTCTCATCGACACCGGCTCCACCACGACGCTCGTCTCGCCCGAGTTCGCCGCCCGCCATGCCTCCGGCAAGGAGGGCCGCGAGCCGGCCGCCATGACGGTCCGCTCGGCCGCAGGCGACACCGTCTCGCTTGCCCGCGTGCAACTCGCCCCCTTTGACCTCGGCGGCGTCCGCTTCAAAACCTCCGCGCTGGTCTACGATTGCGCCGAGCTCTCCGCGCACTTCGGTTTTAAAATCGACGGCGTGCTCGGGTTCCCCCTCTTCCGTCACACACTGCTGACGCTCGATTATCCCCATGCGCAGCTCATCCTCCAATCCGCCCGGGAAACGCCGCTGCTGCCCGGAAGCACGGTGCGCTTCAACAACGACCGGCACATCCCGCTGATCCCGATCGAACTCGGCGGCCGCTCCGTCATCGCCTTGATCGACTCCGGCAGCGACGGTGCGCTCCACCTCAATCCCGCGGGCCTCAATCCGCGTTTCGTCAGCGGTCCCCGGCCGGGAGGCATGGTCGGCACCCTCACCGGCGATCGTCCGCAGGAAGTCGGCCGTCTCGCGGACGACCTCGTGATCGGCGGCTACACGTTTCCCCGACCCGTGGTCGATCTCACCGACGAACTCTCGTCCCTCGGCAGTGCGATCCTGCGCCAGTTCACGCTGACGTTCGACCAGACGCGCAACCAGGTGACGTTTTACCGCGAGACCAACGCTTCCGTCGTCAGTCCCCCGCTACGCAGCACCGGATTGAGTTTTCAGAAGACGCCCGCCTATTGGCGCGTGCTCGGGCTCGTGCCCGGCTCCCCGGCCGACGAAAACGGCGTGCAAACCGGCGACCTTGTCACCCGCATCAACGGCGAGCCCGTGGCCGGCTGGGATCTCCTCCGTTACGATGAACTCGTGCGCACCGCCTCGCGCATCGAGTTCACCTTCCTCACCGGTCGCATCGAGATGCCCGTCCCGGTGGACACCTTCGACCTCGTGCCGTAGCGCTTCCCGGCGCGCGGCGCGCCCGGAAACCGGCGCCGGTTCTTGTGCTCAGCCCTGGGCTTTTCTCAGCACAAACGCCGCCGCCCCGTCGTGACCGTCCACCCAAGGACGGCTGAGCCGCTGGGCCTCGATCTTGTAGCGCCCGCGCGTTTTTTCCAAAAACAGTTTCACCACGGTTTCGTTTTCCTCGGCGTCGAGACTGCACGTGCTGTAGACGAGCCGCCCGCCCGGTGCGACGAAACGCGCCGCCGAACTCAGCAGGTCGCCCTGCTGCCGCGCATGCTTGGCGAAATCCGCAATTTGCAACCGCCACTTCACGTCGACCCGGTGACGCATCACGCCGGTGTTGGAGCACGGCACGTCGAGCAACACCGCGTCATAGGCCTCGGGCAAATTGTGGGCTTTGAAAATCCCCTCTCGCTCCGCCTGCACCACATCGCCCTGCACCAAGGCCACGTCCGCGCCCTTCGCCCGCGCCAGATTTTGCTTCAAACGTTCGATGCGCGGACCGGGAAGATCGAGCGCCACCACCCGGCCTGCGCCCATCAGATCGGCGATGGCCAGACTCTTGCCGCCGGGCGCCGCGCACGCATCGAGCACCGTCTCGCCCGCTTTCGGAGCGAGCAACTCCACCGCATGACGCGTGGCCGGGTCTTGCAGAAACAAAGTTCCGTCCGCGATGAGCGCCTCCACGCGCGCCCACGAGCCGGATTTCACTTCATAAAAGTTTTTCCACGGCGTCGGCGTGAGCATCGCCGCATCCTCGCCCTCGGGCGCGCGATCCGCCGGACGCCAGCGCGCATAAACCGGCGCGGGCTTCTGATTCCAGTCCAGCAACGCCCGCGTCGCCTCCGCGCCCAACTGCGCCAGCCAGCGTTTCACCAGCCACTGCGGATGCGAATAATAAGCCGCCAGCTCCTCCGCCGGCGCCAGCTTGCCGGGCGCGGCCTGCGCCGCGAGCGCGAGGGCGATTTTGCGAACGACCGCGTTGACCAGCTTCGCCTCGGGCGCGCTCGCCAGCGTCTTCGCCTGCTCCACCGCATGATGCACGACGCGGGCCGCATGGCCGTCCTCGCCGCCTTCGATCAATTCATAACCCGCGACGAGCAGCACGGCCTTCACCGTGGAACGCGGCGGACGCGCCAGCAGCGGCGTGAACACCGCCTCGATACGTCCGAGATGCCGCACCGCGCCAAAAAGCAGATGCTGGCAACGCCCGCGTTCGGCCCGGCCGAGCGTGCGCGGCAGGCTGTCGAGCAACGTGTCCACGCGCTCGTGGTTATCCAACCAGCGTACCAGCAGTTGGACCGCCAGGGCCCAGGCATCGACCGGTTTGAGGGATTTTGTCATGCGCCCCAAAGTCGGGCGGACCACCCGGCTTGCAAGCTCGAAGCCCATCCTCCGCGCAGACGGCCGCAAACCCGCTGGTTGACATTCCGCCCCCCCATGCGCTCAACTCAACAATTCAGAATAGAAAAACCCATTTATGAACTCGGAAGCCGTCTCTGCGCTCATCGCCAAAAACCCATCCCTGAAGTCTGCCAAAGCCCAGCTCGAAGCCATGGAGCCCGGTGCTTATTGCATCCATCGCAGCTGGGGTTTCGGCCAGATCAAGTCGTATGACGAGACTTCCCAGAAGCTCATCATCGACTTCCTGAACAAGAAAGCCCATCCGATGGACCCGGCTTTCTGTCTCAACTCGATGCAGATCCTGCCCGCCAATCATCTGCTCGTTCGCAAGCAGACCGAGCCGGCCAAGATCGCCAAGCTCATCGCCGAGGACCCCGCCCAGCTCGTGGTCGAAGGCCTCCAGGCTTATCCCAACAACGCCACCACCATGATCGACCTCGAGCTCACGCTCGCCGAGGTGCTGGGCGAAGATAAATTCAAAAAATGGTGGTCCGGCGCCAAGAAGGCCATCGCCAAGGATCCGCGCATCGCCGTCCCCGCCAAGAAGACCGAGTGCTACATTCTCCGTGAGACCCCCGTCTCCGCCGAGGACGAGATCATTGAGCAGTTCAACGGTACCCGCTCCGCCCGCCGCCGCATCGCCCTCGCCGAGGACCTCGTCGCCGCCGCCGGCTCCAAGGAGGTCAAGGGTGACCTCAAGGCCGTCCTCGCCGGCGTCACCGAAAATGTCCGCGAGAGCAATCAGCTCGACGCCGCCGAGCGCCTCTACGGCGCGTTCGTTCGCGACACCCTCGCCACGCTCGTGGGCGTCGATGTCGCCACGCTCGAGCCCTCGCAGGCCTCCCTCATCGCCAATGTCCGCGATCTCGTCGCCATCGCCGAGAAGATCCCCGTCCAATTCCAGGGCCGCTTCCTCGACCTCATCAAGGAGACCCACCCCATCGAGTATCGCGACGCCGCCTTCACCCTCCTGAAGACCTCGCAGGGCAAGTTCACCACCGAGTGCATCAATTTCCTCGTGGAAAACGGTCACTCCGACGAACTCGCCGCCGCCCTCAAGCGCTGGCAGGTCGAGCAGAACCTCCGCGCCCCCGTCCTCCTCTGGATCGTCAAGAACCGCCATTCGAAGAAATTCGCCAAGCTGCTCAACGACCTCATCACCCCCCGCCTGCTCAGCGCCATTTTCTTCGCCATCGATTACGAGGCCCTGCAGGCCGCCAGCGCCCGCCGCATCCCGCTCGCCGACATCCTCAGCGAAGACGCCGACCTCATCGCCGATCTTCTCTCGACCGCCGACCCCGAGACCGCCCGCGATCTCGCCAACGCCCTCATGCTCAACCAGGGCTTCGAGGAACTCACCAAGAAGTCGCTCCTCGCCCGCTTCATCAAAATCTTCCCCTCCATCCAGTCCATCGTGGCCAAGGAGGCCGAGTCCGGCGAAGAGCAGCTCCTCGTCTCCCGCGCCAGCTACGAAAGCAAGCGCGTCGAGTACGAGACGATCGTCTCCAAGAAGATCCCGGAGAACTCCAAGGCCATCGCCACCGCCCGCGAGCACGGCGATCTCAAGGAAAATTCCGAGTACAAGATGGCCAAGCAGGACCAGACCGTCCTCATGGCGCAAAAATCCCAGCTCGAAAAGGAGCTCAGCCGCGCCCGCATCACCGACTTCAAGGAAGCCACCGCCGATCAAGTCAGCGTCGGCAGCATCGTCGATGTCACCATCGGCTCCACCGGCAAACCCGCCCGCTACACCCTGCTCGGCGCCTGGGACAGCTCGCCCGAAAAGAATATCCTCGCCTACAAGACCCCGCTCGGCCTCGCCCTTCTCTCCAAGAAGGTCGGCGACAGCGTGAAGGTTAAAATCGGCAACTCCGAGGAAACCTACACCATCAAAGCGATCAGCCGCTACATCGACACGCTCTGATCCGCACAAAGCGTTCACCCCTCAAGCCACCCGCAGCCCGCCTGCCGGTGGCTTTTTTGTGTCCTTTTTTGTGAACCGAAAGCAATTCGTTCTCGTTCTCACGCCCTTTCTTCTTCTCCTTTTCCTGCTCCGGGAACCCCTCCCGCGCCGCCCCGTGACTCATCTTCTCAAAGGCATCATCATCGGCTTTTCGATCGCCGCTCCGGTTGGCCCGGTGGGACTGCTTTGCCTGCGGCGCGCGCTCACCGACGGGCGTCTCGTCGGTTTTATCTCGGGCTTGGGCGCCGCCACTGCTGATGCGATCTATGGTGCGATCGCCGCCTTCGGCCTCTCCGCCATTATCGCGGCGCTCAATCATTATCACCAAGCCATCCAGCTCTTCGGCGGTGTGTTTCTCCTCTACATGGGGACGCATACCTACCGGGCCCAACCCCCGCCCGTCGCCGCCCTGCGCCGCCCCGAGCACGCGCCCAGCCGCACCGCCGCCTATCTCTCCACCCTCGCCCTGACCCTCGCTAATCCCATCACGCTCCTCGCCCTCACCGGCATCCTCGCCGCCGTCGGCTTCGCGTCCAACGAGGACACGCTCTATCAGTCCGGCATGCTGATCACCGGCGTGTTCGTCGGTTCCTGCGCATGGTGGTCCATCGTGAGCAGCGCCGCCGGCTGGCTCGGCCGCAAGCTCAGCACCCAGACCCTCCGCCGCATCAACCATGTTTCCGGCGGCGCCATCCTCGCCTTCGGCGTCTGGCAACTGGCCCTGCTCGCCCTGCGTTATTTCGAAAAAATCTGAGCGCCTTCCGCCGGCCTCCGCCATTGCCAACGGCGTTTGATTTCCTCACGTTGGCGCCCATTGAACGCCACTTGGGACACGCTTAAGCTCCTCTCCGACCCCACTCGCCTGCGTTTGCTGGCCCTCCTCCTCCGCGAGGAACTCGCCGTCGCCGAGCTTCAGGAAATCCTCGGGATGGCCCAGTCGCGCATCTCCTCGCAACTCGCCCTCCTGCGCCAGACCGATGTGGTCGTCGACCGCCGCGAAGGCAAAAAGGCCTTCTACTCCCTCCGTCCCGGCCTGCCCGCGAAATCCCTCACCCTGCTCCGCGCCGCCTGTGACGCCGTCGCCGAACTCCCCGAGCTCGCCGAGGATCGTTCAAACCTTGAGCGCATCCTCCAAAAACGCCGCGCCCACCAGGAACAATATTTCAATCTCATCGCCGGCAAACTCGGGAAAAACTACTGCCCCGGCCGCTCTTGGGAGGCCATTGGTCACCTCGCCCTCCGTCTGGCTCCCAAGATCACCATCGCCGACCTCGGCGCCGGCGAAGGCCTGCTCTCTCAACTCCTCGCCCGCCGCGTCACCCAAGTCTGGTGCATCGACAACTCGCCCCGCATGGTCGAGGTCGGCACCGAGCTCGCCGCCAAGAACGGACTCGCCAACCTCACCTATAAACTCGGTGACATTGAAAAAGTTCCGCTCCCCGACCGCTCCGTGGACCTCGCCATCCTCAGCCAGGCGCTCCACCACGCGCAGCACCCGCAGAAAGCCGTCGAAGAAGCCCACCGCATCCTTCGTCCGGGCGGCCAGATCCTCATCCTCGAACTCAAGGAGCACACCTTCGAAAAGGCCCGCGACCTCTACGCCGACATCTGGCTCGGTTTCAAGGAGAGCGCCCTCCACGGCTTTTTGAAAAAAGCCGGTTTCCAACAGGTGGAAGTCGCGACCGTGGCCAAGGAACCCGTCGAACCTTATTTCGAAACGATCCTCGCCAGCGGCAACAAGCTGGGCCGCTGACCGGCCGCATCGTCGCGGTTCGTCAGACTCCGGCATGTTCGAGTCTGCAGGGATTCGGGCTCGCCCCCTTGGTGTTTTCCATAAAGGCTTTGCCTACCCCTTTATGGCATCCCCCGCATACCCTGACTCCGCCGTCACCGTGCTGGAGCCGGGCCGGAGTGCGGCCCACTATTGGCGCGACCTCTGGCGGCATCGCGAACTGCTCGGCTTCCTCGCCTGGCGCGACATCAAGGTGCGCTACAAACAAGCGGTGCTCGGGGTGGCTTGGGCCGTGATCCAACCCATCATTACGACCGTCATCTTCACGGTTATCTTTGGTCATCTGGCACGCATGCCCGACGGCGGCATTCCCTACCCACTCTTGGTCCTAGCGGGGTTGCTTCCTTGGCAGCTCTTCTCCACCGCCCTCGCCAATTCGAGCGGAAGCCTAGTCGGCAACTCCAACCTGATTTCAAAAATCTATTTCCCCCGCCTGATCGTACCTCTGGCAGCGATCAGCGTCTCGCTGATGGATTTCCTCATCGTGCTGGCCTTGTTTCTGGGGATGTCACTCTGGTTCGGACACGTCCCGACCTGGCACTGGCTGGTGATGCCCGGCTTTCTTCTGCTTGCGCTCGCGCTTGCGCTCGGCGCGGGCCTCTGGCTCACCGCCTTGACCGTCAAGTATCGAGATTTTAGGTTCATCGTACCGTTCCTGATCCAGATCGGCGTCTTCATCTCCCCCATCGGCTTCCGTACCGACTACTACCCCAACTGGCGCCCGTTGATGGCGCTTAATCCGATGACCGGGGTCATCGACGGTTTCCGCTGGTGCCTGCTGGGCGGCACCCAAAACCTGCAGCCGTCCAGCGTCATTCTGTCGGCGTCCCTGAGCCTCACGCTGGTTCTCAGCGGACTGTGGTTTTTCCGCCGAACCGAGCGCAGCTTCGCCGACATCATCTGACATGGCCGATCCCATCATCCAGGTCGAAAACCTCGGCAAACGTTATCAGCTGACACATGAAATCCGTCACGACACGTTGCGTGACACGCTTTCGCACGGGATGCGCGGACTTATCCGGCGATGGCGAAATCGGGAACCACGCTCGGCACTCGAAGAGTTCTGGGCATTGCGCGAAGTGTCGTTTGAAATCAATCGCGGTGAAGTCGTCGGCATCATCGGTCGTAATGGCTCCGGCAAATCCACCCTGCTCAAAGTTCTTTCGCGTATCACGGAACCCACAACCGGGCGCGTCACCTTAAAAGGTCGCGTAGCCAGCCTGCTCGAAGTGGGCACCGGATTTCATCCCGAGCTCAGCGGTCGTGAAAACATTTATTTGAACGGCGCAATCCTCGGAATGAGCCGGATGGAAATCCGCCGTAAATTCGACGAGATCGTGACTTTCGCCGAAGTGGAGCGTTTTCTCGACACACCCGTCAAACGCTACAGTAGCGGCATGTATGTACGCCTGGCCTTTGCAGTGGCGGCGCACCTCGATCCTGAGATCCTGATCGTGGACGAAGTCCTCGCCGTCGGTGACATTGCCTTCCAGAAAAAATGTCTCGGCAAGATGGAGTCAGCCTCCCGCAAGGAAGGCCGCACTGTGCTCTTCGTCTCGCATAATCTGCATGCCGTGCGGCAACTCTGCCGCTCCGCATTGCTGCTCGCAGACGGACGCGTGCTTGAGGCCGGTCCGTGCGGCCACGTGCTTGAACGCTATGTGCAGGCAACGGATGCCTCCGCCCCTCACGTGCCAAGACCCTCGCCTGAGTTGCGTGATCAGGCTTATATTACTGCCTTGGCCATCGAGACCCTTGCTGGCCATCCATTGCATAGCGCCGCGGTAGGCCAGCCTTGGAGGGTGCGCGTGAGACTCCGATTAGCCCGGCCCTATCGAAATTTTGTAGTCGGAATCGGACTCGTCACGACCGATGGCGTGGCCGCGCAAACCGCATGGATGCCACCGGTCGATATTGCCGCCGGTGATCATGAAGCCAGTTTCGAACAAACGGTCGCGCTCCAGGCAAGCACCTATACTGTCATCGTCGGTCTGAGTTCCGATGATCAAAGCATTCAGCAAATCGAAGCCGGCCGCCTGGATATCTCCGGGGACCAACCGCACGGTTATTATCCCCTGACCTCGGGCGCCGGCGTGGTGCTTAACTCGATGACGACCAGCCTGCGCCCCGTATGATTCCATTACCTGTCAGCTTGGATTCCTATCTCGCCCGGCCCGGATCAGTCGAGCCCCACCTGCAGCGGCTGTTTAATCGAAACCAGTCGCTGGTGTTATTCGATATTGGCGCATGCGAAGGCGAGGAATCGATCCGCTATCTTCGCATTTTTCCTCGGGCACGGGTATTTGCGTTCGAACCCTTGCCTGCCAATCAGGCGATCATCCGCGCGAATTTCGTCCGTTACGATGTGCACGGGGCCGAGCTGGTCCCGGTGGCGCTGTCGGACCATCCCGGCGAGGCAATCTTTCATGTCTCGGCCGGTCACCCACCTGAACTCTTCAGCGGGGAGCAGTGGAATTATGGCAATAAATCCAGTTCACTCCTGCCACCCGCGCAACTCGGGCCAATGCATGGCTGGATCGATTTTCCAGAAAAAATCACCGTCACCTGCGATACATTGGATGCATTTTGCGAACGTAGCGGCATAAGCCACATCGATTTCATCCACATGGACGTCCAAGGGGGCGAAGGCCTCGTGTTAGCCGGTGGCGCCCGCATGCTGTCGCATGTGAGTGCCATCTGGCTGGAAGTCGCCAACGAAGAGCTTTATCGCGGCCAGAAACTACGTCCGGAAATCGAGACTTTGCTAAAAAGCCACGGGTTCCGCCTTGCCGCGGAGGAATTGCGCGGGGCCGAGGGTGACCAACTCTACGTGAACGTGCGTCGTCTGCAATCATGGGGCTTGATCGCCCGTCGCTGGCTAACTCGCATTCAAAGAGCCGCTCGCCGGCGACTGACCTTCGCCTCCACATGAACAGGAAAACCAGCCTAGGTTGTCCCATTCTTCCGACGTACGGTGCCCCGCGATTGTCATCAAGCCTTCAATCATGATCATCACCCGACTCACCGGCGGCTTGGGCAACCAGATGTTCCAGTACGCTGCCGGCCTCGCGCTCGCCGAACGCCGCCGCACCGTGCTCAAACTGGATGTATCATGGTTTCGAGAATACGCGGAATACGAGGCCCATAACCGCTACGCGCTCTCCTGCTTCAATATCACCGAGCAGTTCGCCACCGAGGCGGAGTTGGACGAATGCAGACCGCTTCAGCTTACCCGCTCCGAACGCTGGATCGTCGCGCTCGCCCGCACCTTGCGTCTCCGCAGCCATGTACGCCGCCACACCCGAGAAGGCCGCTGGCATTCCCCGCCCACCTTCGCGTACTATCCCGGGTTCGCCGATCTGCCAGATAACACCTGTATCGATGGCATGTTCCAGTCGGATAAGTTTTTCACGCCGGTGGCTGATTTACTGCGGCTGCATTTCTCCTTCCGGTACCCGCCTCAACCGGAGGTGGCTGAACTCGCCGACCGGATTCGCTCCGGTCCCTCCGCCGCCATCCATTTCAGACGGGGCGATTACGCGCGCAATACGACCTTCAACCGCGAGATTGGCGTGATTGACCCCGACTACTATCAGTCCGCCGTCCGCCTTCTCCGCGAGCGCTCACCAGAGGCCACACTCTACATTTTTTCCGACGATATCGAGACAGTGGCGCGAGAATTCAACCCGCCCGGACCGCATATTTTCGTGCGTTGCGTGAAACCTTGGCATGCCTACGACAAAATTCGCCTCATGTCTCTTTGCGACCACCTCGCCATTGCCAACAGTACCTTCTCCTGGTGGGCGGCATGGCTCAATCCGTCTCCGGAGAAACTAGTGGTCGCACCCGACCCTTGGTTCGCAAACAGCACGCATGACACATCAAATGTCATTCCTAAATCCTGGCGACGACTGGCGCGTATGAATCAATAATGAACGCCCACCTGCTTCATTGGCCCCATCGTTATCCTGCACGTGAACCACTCGATGCAGGTTACGAATTGGCAACCGATGAAGTGGACACCACGGCTTGGCTGCGCCTATGAAAATCGCTTTTATCTCTACCATCCTTGGACACCCTTGGGGAGGCGCCGACTCCCTATGGACTCGAGCGGCGGAAGCGGCCGTGGAGAATCATCATCGCGTGCTGCTATGCATTTCCTCGCTGACAGCCACGCATGAGCGGATAGTTGCGTTGAAACAACGAGGAGCATTGCTCAACATTCGACCCTCTTATCCGCCACGACCCTCATTGGCTGGACGGATTTTTCAGCGTGTTTTGCGCCATTCGTCCGATCCGTTTGTATCCGTGCTAGATCAATTCGCCCCCGATCTGCTGATTATCAGTTGTGGCGGCACTTACGACCTTGTGGCTTACCCAGAATTGTGCGCTTGGCTGCTCGCGACCCATCAGCGCTTTCGCATTATTGCCAACTGGCAGCGCGAAAATCCAACCGAGGGCGATGATGAGCGGTCGGCCATTGTCTCCGCCTTTGTTGCTGCGGATATGATCGCATTCGTTTCAACCCGGAACCTAGAAGCGACTCGACGCCACTTGCGGCAGCCCCTGCCTAATGCCGTCGTTCTACACAATCCGCTTCGCCTTCCCCGGTCAGATGTAACCGCCTGGCCATCGACACCCCCCTGGCGGCTGGCAACTGTTTCCCGCTTGGCACCGGAAAAAGGGATCGGGCTGTTGTTTCCCGCGTTATCTGCGGCGATCCCTGCCAGCGAACCTTGGGAGCTGCATGTTTATGGCCGTGGCCCCGAAGAGGCGCATCTCCGCGCCGCCGCAAAACAGCATGGATTGGAGCGTAACGTTTTTTTCGAGGGCCAAATCGAGGATCTTGCGGACATTTGGCGGGATAATCACCTGCTCGTCTCGCCTGCACTCGAGGAAGGTGTCCCCATGACAATTCCGGAAGCAATGCTGTGCGCCCGCCCTGTGCTTGCGACCAATGTTGGAGGAGCCGAAGACTGGCTGATGGAAGGTGCGACCGGATATCTTTGCCCGGCTCCGACCATACCTCTGCTGGAATCGACTCTCCGCGCCGCATGGAAAGATCGCGCACGATGGCCGCAATGGGGCGCGGCTGCCCTGATCGCAGCACGCCACCATTATCGCCCCAACGACTATCTTCGTCTGGTGAATTGATCCCGATGACCGCCATTTATTTTCCAAGCAAAAAGGAGAAAACCGAAGCAGCCTGTACCCATCGTCTGCCTCATATTCTTCCACTTGGTGAGATTTCTCGTGACCACTGTTCGTCCAGTTTTCCGACATCCTGCGTGTCACCCGATTCCACGCACCTCATCGCGGTAGGATTTGACCACAAAAAGCCGTTCCTTGTATTGTGGCGCACCCCGGTCCGAAGATTCTGATTCGTCACAATGCACCAATTGCCGTCGACCCACCGCTTGTTTAACCAACTTCGCGCATTTCGGCTACGACGAATCAATGGCGTCCACCTTGCGCCCGGATACTGCTTGGGTACGAACATCCGTGTGCGACCGGGCTCGGGTGGAAACATCGCAATTGGCACAGGCTGTTGGTTCGAAGACGGCGTTGTTCTGGATGGATTCGGTGGTTCAATCACCCTTGGCCGCAAGGTATTCCTCGGCCCTTATGCCGTACTTTATGGCCATGGGGGCATCACCATCGGCGACGACTGTCTGATCGCGATGCATTGCCGTATTCTTTCGTCGAATCATGCGATTCCACCAGTAGGAATAGCCATCCGGACCCAACCAGATGTGCTGCTACCCACTAAAATTGGCCGCGATGTGTGGCTCGGCGCGGGTGTTTCAGTACTTGGTGGCATCACCATCGGCGATGGGGCGGTGATTGGCGCCGGAGCGGTCGTGACCAAAGACATCCCGTCCGGCGCCATCGCGCATGGCATTCCCGCCATTGTGCACGGCTGGCGGGAAGGCGCCAACCCGATCGGCTGATGCAGCTCTCGGTTGTCATTCCCGCCCATAACCCCGATTTCGGGCGCCTGTGTCGCACGCTTGCGGGGTTGCGCGGCCAAACTCTTCAGGAGGCTGAATGGGAAGCGGTGCTCGTGGACAATGCTTCGGAACCTGCCTTGGATGCCCGTGACTTCTTGGACGTCGCCCCCGCCAATTTTCGCATCGTGCGCGAAGAAAACACCGGCCTGACCCCGGCCCGTCTTCGTGGATTCAAGGAAACCACCACCCCGATTATCGTGCTGGCAGACGATGACAACGTACTCGCTCCGGACTATCTCTCACAGGTTCTCGCCATCGCCGCTGAATACCCGCGTCTCGGCACATGGAGCGGCAATGTCATTCTTTCATTCGAACCAGGTGCCATACCTCCTCCCGCCGCCTGGCGCGCCTGTCTTACGGAGCGTCATGTAAAAAGTGATACGATCTCGGTCGATCGTAATCACCACGACTCCACGCCCTGGGGCGCCGGCCTCTGCGTACGGCGCGAAGTCGCGGAATCTTACGCTGTCGAACTCGCTGCCAATCCACTGCGACGTCAGTTGGACCTTCAGGGCCGGACCCTGCTCTATGGCGGCGACACCGACATTGCGTATGTGGGCTGCGCCCAAGGTCTTTCAAAAGGCGTTTTTGCCCGCCTGAGATTAACCCATCTTATTCCTTCTGGCCGCTGCGAAACCCCATATTTATTACGCTCCATTGAAGGCCATGCGTATTCCAGCGTGCTCCATGAATTTGTGCTCACTGGGAGGATTCCGCTTTATTGCACCGATCGCTTATGGTTGCTCCGGCGAGCGCTCCATCGCTGGTTCCTGCCTCGTGTTGACCGACTGAGCGCCAGTGCCAACGCGCGTGGAATAGCGCGAGCCGTCCATGATATCCGACGGCTCCAAACATCGCCATGAAACGTCGCGTTTATTTTTTCTGCCGGAGCGCTCCGGCCTATCAGGACGACGTGGTGGTCCTGGCCCGTGGATTGCGTGAACTCGGAGCGGACGTCTTTGGCAGTTGCAACTATTGGAAAAACTCGCCTGCGACCGACGATTGGCTCGTGCGACACGACCCCGCCGTTTCGCACCACGACTGTGATGTCGTCGTCGTCTCTTATGGCTGGTCGCGCTGGATTGACTTGGATTTTCGGGTTTATGAAACGCCGCTGCCCCCCGATCTCTTCGCACCGGGCCGACGCTATCGCACCGTCTACCTCGATCTGGAAGACGGATATTTCTCATGCGGCTTCCAGCCGGAATACCGGGGGTTCGACGCCATCTTTCGGGCCAAATATAACCAGCGCTGCTTTCATCCGGCCAATCACCATCCCTGGGCATTGGGTCTGTCCGAACGCATGCTCGCCTGCACCGCCGAGGTGCGGCCGTGGGCGGAACGGGATCACGACCTCCTCGTCAATTTCAATGCTTCGCATCCGTACGTCCACCCGGCGCGGGCAATGATGGAACGTCGCTTCGTACCGGCGGCCTCGCGGCAATTCACCATTAACCGTGAGCGCGACGACCTGACCACGCCGCCAGCGGATCCATGGGACCGGCTGATGTGGGAACAGACGCAACATCGGCACAGCCGGAATTATTACCATCGCCTCGGCCGGGCGCAGGCAGTCGCCGCCTTTTGCGGTGAACTGATTCCAGCCGCCCCTTTTGCCCCGCCGTATCTGGTGGGCGGAGGCAAGGCCCATTATCTGCGGAGTGCTTTCAACCTTCTCGATAATTTTGATCCCCGTCCCGCCCGCCTCATTCAATGGGATAGCTGGCGCTTTTGGGAGGCGCTGGCCGCCGGCTGCCTGGTGTTCAATTTCGACCTGCCCTATTATGGCATAAAGCTTCCGGTGATGCCGGAAAACTTCACGCATTATATCGGCGTGCGACCTGACAACCTCGCGGAGACCTTCGCGCGGCTCGATAGTGAACCGGATCTTGCCGAACGCATCGCAGCTCAAGGTCGCGCATGGGCGTTGGAGCACTATTCACCGAAGGCTCTCGCCCAGCGTTTTCTCGCCACTCTGGCGACCTCCTGAACATGGCCGATTTGCCCCGGATTCTCTTTCTTAGCAACGAAGCGCCGCACACTGCGGCCGCCGGCGCGATCATCTTCCATCGGCTGCTGCAGGATTATCCCGCGGACAAGCTCTTGGTCGTCACCAACTCAACGCTTCCGACTGAAAGCGGACGCCTGACTTGTCGTTATGAATCCCTGAAGCTGCCCGTCGACCGCCTGAACCGCACGCGACTGGCGCATTGGCGCCCCATCCTGCGCGCACTCGGTGGCTCCGCCCTACCCCGCCTCGGCCGTGTCGACGCGCTTCTCCGCGGTTTCATGCCCGATGTTGTCGTCACGCTCATGCAGGACTCGTGGTTTTACGATTTCGCCGCCCGTTACGCCCGCGCTCGAAAACTTCCCCTGCTGCTCTTCATCCACGATCTCGCCCACGGTTTTGAGCCGGTGCCCTCCAGCTTGAAAGAGCTGCAATTGCGCCGTGATCGGGCAGTCTTTCAACAAGCAGCCCGCCGACTCTGCGTAAGCCCCGGCATGACCTCTCATTTCCAGCGTGAATTTGGCATCGAGAGCGAAGTCTGCCTTCCGCCACGCTCCGACGCCCCGCCTACGCAAGACCCCGAGGCTTGCCGCCTGCTCAAAACACCGGGACGCCTCACCCTGGGCTATGCGGGCGGACTGCACTATGGTTATGGCGAACAGTTGCTGCAAATGCTCCCGATACTGCGAGAGACCGGTACTGTCGTGGAGCTTTTCGGTTCTTTGCCGAGCGGGAAAGTCGCCGCTCTGCGCAACGCCACCGATGTCCTTCATTTCAACGGCTACAGTTCTTCCCCCGAGCAAGCATGGTGCGAGTTGCTGGCGCGCTGCGACGCCGTGCTCCAGCCCTATTTGAACCCACCCGGCGAACATCATCTTCAATATCGCACGCACTTCCCCAGCAAGCTTGGCGATTGTCTCTCCCTCGGACTCCCTTTGCTCATCACAGGTCCGGCCGACGCCAGCGGCGTTGTCTGGTGCCTGGACCATCCCGGCTGCGCGCTTACCGTGACCTCACCCGGGGATCTTCCCGCAGCACTGAAACGCTTGCGCAACGATGCCGATGTGCGCGTGATGATCGCCCGCGCCGCGCAAATAGCCGCCGCCGCGTTTGCTTCCGCTCCGTTGCGCTCACATGTCATCGCCAGCCTCTCTAATGTCGCTGCTACCCATTAGCATCATCATTCCGACACTCGATCGCAGGGATCGGCTTCTTCGGACGGTCAGCAGCCTTCTTGCCCAAGACGTCTTGCCGGTAGAAATAATCGTGATCGATGCCTCAGCCTCCCCCATCGAATCCGACGTGTTCGGTGAACGGCTTCAGCTCTGCAAAGCAGTCCCCACCATTCGTTGTCTGCCCTCGCAACAACGTGGCGCGGCGGCCCAGCGCAACCAAGGATTTGCCGTGGCCACGCAACCCTTCGTTCTCTTCATGGACGACGATGTGGATCTTGAAGCTGGATGCATCAGCACTCTGTGGGAAACCTTGCACAGCGATCCAAGGATCGGTGGCTGCGGTGCCGGCATTGTTAATCAGCACTATCATCCGCCAGGCAGGGCCATGCGATGGGCTTATCAGCTGATGGGGTGCCCCGGCACAGGTTCCCTTGCCGGTCGTTGCTGCGGACCCGCGCTCAACTTTCTTCCAGCCATCGACAGTCGGCCGGGCGACACCGTCGATTGGCTGAATCTCTGCTGCACTCTTTATCGTCGCGAAGCTCTGCCCGTCCCTCCGCTTCTGCCTTTCTTCCATGGGTATTCACTCATGGAGGATGCCACACTGGCCCTCGAAGTCGGCCGTCATTGGCGTCTCGCCGTCCCGGCGCACGCCCGACTTTATCACGACTCGCGTCCCGCGAATTACAAGGACCTCCCCTACGGAAGGGAACGCATGGAGGTCATAAACCGCTGGTTTGTTATGCGAACGGTGATGGGCAGAAACTCATTGGGCTGGGATATGCGGCAAGTGTTTTTGCAGGTGTTCATGCTGATGCTTTCGCTCCGCACCGCCACCGGATGGCGTTGTTTTCCCGCCGCGGTCGCCGGCAAACTGGCAGGGCTTGGAACGGTGTTCTTTCACAGCCATAAGTGGCTAGCTTATAAATAAGGATGATCCGTCTCTTGCACCGCCTCGGCCAAGGATTCGCCTCCCGCGCTCGCAACCTCACCTACCGGCTGCTTGGGGTGAATTTCCAGCGTTACTGTTGGTTGCGCGCGATTGAAATTCCGCGCCAGTGGACTGATGTGACCTTGCTCGGCTGCGCACTGGATCGCGGTGTCGTCCTATTGTGCAGCGGAACTCCACGCCAAGACAAAATCGAAATCGGCCACGGGACGTATATCAATCGTTACACGATGCTTGATGCTCATCATCGTATTCAAATCGGACAGGATGTGATGATCGGCCCCTATTGTTATATTACGGACGGCGAACATGGCACTGCCCCCGGATCCTCTGTAAAAAGCCAAGGCATGAACGTCAGTCCGGTAATCATCGAAGACGAGGTTTGGCTGGGCGCCCATGTAACTGTACTGGCTGGCGTTCGTATAGGCCGGGGGGCAGTTATCGGTGCAGGCAGCGTCGTAACCCGAGATATCCCTGCCAATATGGTGGCTTTCGGCACACCGGCGACAGCCCGGCGCCGGCGGGAATCCGCCACACCAAAGTCATCTTGAGTCCATTCTCCACAACCTACGTTCTCGCCGACATCACGACACGCAACCGCGTCGAAACTTTATTCGCGGCGTTAGATGACCTGCCGGCCCAGTCGGATCCGCTATGCGATCTGTGGAGAGCCTCCTTGTGAATACCCCTTTGTTCCCCCGCGTGCTGCTTGGCATCACCACGCATAACCGGGCGGGCATTCTCCCCAAGGCGATCGCCTCCGCCCTTGCTCAGGATTATCCGTGTCTGAGCATCGCAGTCCTGGACGATGGCTCGACGGACGACACGCCCGCGTTGCACGCCCAATTGCCCGGCGTCACTTGGATCCGTCACGAACAAAGCCGGGGCTATATGGAGAGCCGCAATGAACTGATGCGAACTCCTGGGGCGGATTTTTACGTGAGTCTCGACGACGACGCCTGGTTCCTTCGCGGCGACGAACTCTCGCTGGCAATCGCCCGCATGCAGGCGCAACCCTCGCTCGCGGCCATCGCTTTCGACATTCTTTCCCCCGACCGATCGGCGGAAATTCCACGAAGCTCCCCCAAATCCGCCGCCGTCTTCATCGGCTGCGGCCACCTGCTGCGACTTTCCGCCGTACGTGAAGCGGGGTTTTACGCCGCCACCCCGGGGGCTTACGGCTCGGAAGAAAAGGACCTGTGTCTACGCCTCGCCGATCTCGGGTACGACATCGAGCTGATGCCCGGCGTGCATGTCTGGCACGACAAGGCTTGGAGCGGCCGCGACTGGTTTCCGCTGCATCGTTCGGGCGTGTGCAACGAACTCGTCATGACTTTGCGCCGCTGTCCACTGCCCGACCTGCTGCTGGTACTGCCGCTTAAATTCGCGAGTTTCGTCCGTTACTGGTTGCAACGACCCGAGTTTGCCCGCGCCGGGCTGGCCGGCATTGGCGATGTCCTGCGTCACCTGCGAGCCACGTTGCAATCGCGCCGGGCTGTCCGGCGAAAAACATTCTGGCGAATGATTCACGGCCACACCCAGCCATGACACCTGCCGCACCGCCCGCCACCGGTTGGTTGCCCCGTGCCTGGCTCCCAAAATCCTCGCCGATGCCGGCGGCGTTTTCCGCACAACTGGATCTGATTCGTTGGTTGGCCGCGCTGCTCGTCTGCATCACCCATGTGCGCTCCATCATGATCGCGGATTATACGCCCGCCAGCGGCTTGGCCGGCAGAATTTTTTATTTCGTCCACGGATTCGGTCATTCATCCGTCATCACTTTTTTTATACTCAGCGGCTATTTGGTCGGAGGTGAAGTGTTACAGTCGTTGCAGCAGGGAAACTTCAATGGACGGGCCTATTTCGCCAAGCGCTTCACACGACTTTATGCCGTGTATGCACCGGGCCTGATGCTTGGTTTCCTGTGGGACTGGCTCGGCGCCCGGTTTTTCAACAGCCAAGGAGTCTACACGCACGGTATGGATGCCGTGATGGTGCCCTTCGATATTTCCACTCGGCTGACGACGGAGATTTTCACAGGCAATCTCGTGTTTTTGCAGACACTGGTAGTACCTGCCCTCGGCAGCAACTCCCCCCTGTGGAGCCTGGCCAACGAAGCATGGTATTATCTCCTGTTCCCCCTGATTGCGGCTGCCTGCTTCGCCCCAATCAGCCGGGGCTCGCGTCTTGGCTGCATCGCATTTTTCCTTGCCTGCGCATGGTTCGTACAAGGTCAAATACTGCTGTATTTCGGCGTTTGGCTACTCGGGCTTGTCCCGCATTTTTTACCCCGTCCAATCTTGAAGAAAGGATGGCCTTCACTGATAGCGCTCGGATTCCTGATGGGAATGGTGCGATGTCACCAGCTGGACTTTCTCCCCATGCCCGTGCCTGATTATCTTCTGGGCGTGTTGGTGATGATTTATCTGAACACACTCTCGCATCAAAAAAGCGACACGCCGCGTTTCGCTCCTGTTCACCACCGCTTGGCAAGGTTTTCCTACAGCCTTTATATTTGCCACTGGCCGTTCGCCCTGTTCCTCGCGGCAGTCAGCCAGCATTATCTGGGCAGGGGAATGCAAATGCCCTTCGGGCTTTATTCGATTTCGTACTACCTCGCCGTGCTTGGGATCACCTACGCCTTCGCCTGGTTTGTCTCCTGTCATACAGAGCAGCACACCCCCACCATGCGCCGCCGCCTTTCCGCATGGCTCGGCGTAAAGACGCGTGAAGAGATCCCGCAACGTATTTTGCCATGAAGGCTCTCCTCGTGCATCCAGGAACCCAGCACGCCTTCCGGCTCGCCCGAGAACTGCACCGGCTCGGTCTGCTCGGCGAATTCTGGACCAGCTTGGCATTGCGCGAAGATGGTTTGAGCGCACGGCTGGCCCGCACCCGGAGCGACATGAGTTGGCTGCGCAATCGCATTGCGCACGGGGTTTCCGCTCCGCGGCTGCACAGCCGTCCGCTGGCCGAATGGCGGGCACTCCTGCGTCTTCGCTGCGGCGCTGATCCGCTGACCGTGTTTCACGAACGAAACGCCGCATTTCAAAAAGCCATTCCCGACCTCAGCCTGCAACAGGCACAGGCTGTGATCGCCTTCGACACCTCGGGTTGGCTGCTCGCCCGTCGCGCCCAACAATTCGGAAAGCCGTTCATACTGGATCGCACCATCGCCCATCCGGCGGTCCTGCATCGCCTGGCCGGATCTATCGAGCGCCAGTATCCAAGCTGGACAGTCGCCGGCGCGAATCGTCATGCGGCAGTCGCCGCGGCGGAAGACGAGGAGCATGCCCGCGCCCGGCGCATCGTGGTCGGCAGTTCTTTTGCCCGCGACACCTTGATTGGCGAAGGCGTGGACGCGGTCAAAATTCGGGTGAATCCATATGGCGTGGACTGGACGCGTTTCGCAACCGCCAACCCAGGCTCGAGCGCACCGGCCTCGGGCAGGCCGCAAAGGTTTCTTTTCGCAGGGTCGGTGATCGCGCGCAAAGGCATTCCGGTTTTGCTGGAGGCTTGGCAATCGCTCGACCGGGGCGACGCGGAGCTTTGGATTGCCGGCGGAATCGGGCCGGCGGAACAACGACTGATTCCCGCCCTGCCAGGGCTGCGTCTGCTCGGCCGGATTCCCAATGCGGACATGCAACGCATCTACGCCGAAACCGATGTCTTGGTCCTGCCAAGCCTGGTCGAAGGTTTCAGCCTCGTCCTGCTCGAGGCCTTGGCCGCGGGGCTGCCCGTCATTGCCACGCCCAATACCGGAGCCGGCGATTTTCTGACTTCGCCCGTGCTGGGCGAATTGGTGGAAACCGGCTCGGCCGAATCGCTTCGCGCCGCCATGGAACGTCAGCTGTTGCAGCCGGCCGACCGAACGAAAGTGCGAGCCGCCGCAGCGGAACGCTCCTCTCATTATTCTTGGGAAGCCTATGGACGGCGCTGGGCCGATCTTTTCGCCGAAGTCGTCTGACCATGCTCGCGATCATCACCAGCCATCCCATCCAATACCAGGCGCCACTCTGGCGCGCCTTGGCGCAAGCCGGCGTGAAATTCGAAGTCTGGTTTCTCACCCCGCACGCCGTGGAAGCTTCTTACGATCCGGAATTCGGCCGGAGCTTCGCCTGGGATCTGGATTTGCTGGAAGGATACCCCCACCGTTTTTTGGCAATAAAACCAGACTGGCGAATCGACACGTTCAACGGCATCCGCCCCGTCCGTAGCTGGCGTGAAGAATTCAAGGCGCACGGCGTGACTCGGCTGTGGGTCGAAGGCTGGCGCTTTCGCTGTCTCTGGCAGGCCGTCTTCGCCGCCCGTTCCTCCGGTGTCGAGGTCTGGCTTCGTGGCGAAAATCATGCGCTTGCGCCCGAGTCCGCCTGGCGAGGCTTGTGGAAGCGGCCGCTGCTCCGCCTGCTGTTCAGCCAAGTGGATTTTTTCCTCTGGATCGGAGGCGCCAATCGCGATTTCTATCGTTTGCACGGTGTAGCCGTTTCAAAGCTTCGCTCCGCGCCCTACTGCGTGGATAATGCCCGCTTCACCCGGGCCGCCGAAACTCTTCGCCCCCGTAGGGAAGAACTGCGCACCGGCTGGGGAATCGCTCCCGACGCCTTCGTTGTTCTCTTCTGCGGAAAACTGATCGCCAAAAAGCGCCCTCTCGACCTGCTGGCTGCCGTGACCAAAACGGCGGCCTGCAGTCCACGTCCGCTGCACCTGCTGGTTGTCGGCGATGGTGAATTGGCCGAAAACCTGAAAATCGGTCTGGCCGTTCCCGGAGCGCCCGCCGGCACGCTCGCGGGCTTTCTCAACCAGATGCGTATCGCCGAAGCCTTCGCCGCCGCCGACTGTCTGGTGCTGCCCAGCGATTACGGCGAGACGTGGGGCTTGGTCGTCAACGAGGCCTTGGCATCCGGCCTTCCCGCGATCATCAGCGACCGTTGCGGTTGCGCCGGTGATCTTGGACCAGGCCAAGGAGTCGCACATGTCTTCCCCTGCGGAAACATCGAGGCGCTCAGCCGTGCTCTTCTGCAGGTGATCAACCGGCCTCCAGCGGCGGAGACCTTGCGCTCGCTGATCGACACCCATGCCCCGGCGCGCACCGTTGAAACCGTTATCCACCTGCTCGCCGCCCGCTGACCCGCACCATGTCCCACGCTTCCGTCACCCCGATTCATGTCCGACGATTGGTGCATCTGGGCTACGCCGCGCTCGTCACCGCCGCCATTTGGTTCTGGTACAAGTCTACCTGGGAAAATCCGTTTCTGATCCTCACAACCCTCGGCGTACTCGTCCTGGGAGTACTCCCCACGCTGCGGTGGCTCGCCCGGGATGATGCCACCTATCCGATCATGGAACTGCTCCTGTTCATGACGGTTCCGTTTTACGCGATGCCGGTGCTCACCGGCCACGAAGAAGTCGGCCGGTTTCCCGAGTCTGTCGTGATGAGTGCTTCGATGGTTGTCCTTACGTTTCAACTCGCCTGCATGGCGGGGGCGGCTTGGGCAGCTCGTTTTTTTGCCACCAGAGTACGCCGGCACGGAGGTCGCTGGCGTGAGGAAATCCTGCCGGAAGAGCGCATGGAGTTCACCGCCTACACTGCGACCCTGAACACCCTTTGGTTAATGGCCACCAGTTTCACCGACTGGATTCCCTCCGATTGGGTCGGCTCGCTCCGCGCTATTTTCACCGGCATCAGTATCATCAGCATTTTCGTCCAGGCAAGACTCTGGGGGAGCGGCCGCTTGGGATCGTCTCACAAGATGCTTTTCTGGGTGAACCTGCTGGGGCAGGTCACACTCACGCTCGTCTCGCTTCTGCTCATCAACGCCATTGGCCTGCTCTTCACCGCTTTTGTCGGCTACTTCACCACTGCCCGGCGTGTTCCTTGGGTGCCCGTGTTGCTCATTCTTCCAGTGCTGGCGATATTGCACAACGGCAAGAGCACCATGCGGGAAATCTACTGGACCGACCGGCATCCCGCGCCCGAGTTGTCGAACCTCCCTGATTATTTTCTCCATTGGGCCGAACTGGGTCTTTCCAATGAAAAAACCCGGACCCAAGCCAGCGAATCCCAAGCCATCACCTATGGCCTGCTTCGCCGCGCCTCGCTTTTCCAGATCGTGTGCGTGACGGTTGATACCATTCCCCGACGCAACGATTTCCTGTACGGAGCCTCCTATCAGTCGGTGCCCGCACAACTCGTCCCCCGCTTCCTCTGGCCGGATAAGCCCAGCCCCCATCAAAGCGTAAAACTGATGTCCATCCAACTCGGGCTGTTGACCGAAGAGGGCGCCGAAAGCACGAGCATTGGCTTCGGTATGATCACCGAGGCGTATGCCAACTTCGGTTATATATGCGTCGCTTTGCTGGGTCTCGTGATGGGGAGCCTGTTTCGCTGGCTGTCTCTGACGACCGCCGACTGCCCGACATTTTCTTTCGCCGGGCTCATGCGCATCTTGTGCCTCGTCTGGTGCATCAACGCAGAGACCACCTTAGCCGTCTGGCTTTCCTCCCTTTACCAAGCCTGCATCGCCATTTTCCTGACCGTCTTCCTGCTCAAATTCTTGCGCGGCGGACAAACCGCCCCGCAAAACTCCGGCTGAAGATATCCCGTACGCCTTCCGTCGAATGAAAATCAACATCGTCATGGGCTTTTTTCTCCCCGTGCCACCCGCGGCCGGCGGGGCGGTGGAGAAATCCTGGCACCGGCTGGCCCTTGAGCTCGCCTGCCGGGGCCATGACGTAACGGTGCTCTCCCGTCGCTGGCCGGACTGGGCCGAACGTGAGACCCAGGCAGGCGTCACCCACCTTCGCGTGCCCGGCTTCGCCCACCGCCGCAAACTCTGGCTCAATCTCCTCCTCGATTTAATTTGGAGTCTTCGGATTTTTATAAAGCTACCGGCCGCGGACATCACGGTCGTCAATGCCGTGGCGCTTCCCTGCTTGCTCGGTGCACTCAAACCTTCCGCCGGACGCGTGGTCGTCATGCCCGGACGCATGCCCAAGGGCCAGTTCCTCGTCTATAACCACGTCGCCCGCGTCATGGCCACGAGCACACCGGTGAGAACCGCCGTGCTCGCCGAAGATCCCCGCTGGGCACCGGTCACCCGCGTGTATGGTTATCCCGTCAACACCACCGTGTTTTCCGCGCCGCGAATCCCGGGCAACCGCGTCATCACGCTCGGATACATCGGCCGCATTCACCGAGAAAAAGGCCTCGATCTCCTCGTAGATGGCTTGAGCCTGCTCGCCGCCCGCGCCGACCTTCCTCCATGGCGCGTGCTCTTCTGCGGCCCCTCTGATGTGGCTCGCGGCGGCTCCGGCCCGGAATATCGCGACACCCTCGCCAGCCAGCTCGCCCGGTTTCTGCCGGCGACACACATGACATTTGCCGAGGCGGAATTCAACGAAGCCGCCCTCGCCGGCCGCTATCGCGAAATCGATCTTTTCTGTTACCCGAGTCTCGCCGAACAAGGCGAAACCTTTGGCGTCGCCGTGGTCGAGGCCATGGCCGCCGGTGCGGTGCCGGTCGTCTCCGACCTCGCCTGTTTCCGCGATTTCGTGCGCCCCGGTGTCAACGGCGCAACCTTCGACCACACGCTTCCGGATCCCGCCGCCCGGCTCGCCCGTGTGCTCGCGGAGCTCCTCGCCAGCCCGGATCGACGCGCCACTCTCGCCCGTCACGCCCGCGCAGATGCTCAAGCCTACGACTTCTCCGCATACGCGGAACGTCTCCTCGCGGATTTCCAAGCGCTCGTGTCTCCACTCGACCACGACCGGGAGATCGTTTAAGGCTTTCCCGTGCCCGGTGAACCTCCCTATCTCGGCCAGAATTGCGTCAGCCCCTTCTCGCGCCGCGAACTGATTTTGCGCACGCTCTGGCATGCCGTGCAGGTCACTCTCTTCCGCTGGAGCCCGCGTCCATGCCATGGCTTTCGCGCGCGATTGCTGCGACTTTTCGGAGCCAACATCATTGCACCGTCGCAGGTCGTGGTATTCCCGACCGCGAAGATTTTTCTCCCTTGGAAACTCACGCTCGCTCCACGCTCCATGGTCGGCCGGGAAGTCGTCATCTACAACCTCGCCCCCGTCTCCCTCGACTACGGGGCCAATCTCAGCCAGCGCACCCACCTCTGCGCCGGCACGCATGACTACCTGCGCTGGTCCATGCCGATGGTCGCGCGCCCCATCGTGATCGGCCGCAACGCCTGGCTTGGTGCGGAGGTCTTCGTCGGTCCGGGTGTGACCATCGGCGAACTCGCCGTGATCGGCGCGCGCTCGGTCGTCATCAAAGACCAACCCGCACGCATGATTTGCGCCGGCCAGCCGTGCCGCCCGCTCAAGCCCCGCCCCGAGCCGCAATGAAAACGGTCCTGATCGTCCCCAGCCTCGAAGCCCGCCATGGCGGACCCTCCCGCTCGGTACGCGGACTCGCCAGGGGCCTCGCGCGAATCGGCCATGCGGTCGAGTTGCTGAGCACCGTTCCGGGCGCCGGAGACGAAACGCATACGGAAGAGGGACTGAGCACACATGTTTTTTCGCGCCAATGGCCGCAGTCCTTCGCGCCCTCCGCGCCGCTCCGTCGTCATCTTCGGTTGGGTGACTACGATATCGTTCACCACCACGGCCTCTGGCTGCGCACGCTTCATTACGCACACACCGCCGCCGCAAAATCCGGCACGCCGCTCGTCATCTCTCCCCGGGGAATGATGAGCGAGTGGGCATGGAAGCACCGGCGCTGGAAAAAAATCATCGCCAACGGACTCGTTCACCCCGGCGCGCTGGGCGCCGCCCAAGGCTGGCACGTGACCAGCCAGGAGGAGGCGCTCGACATCCGGCGCTTGGGTTTTCAACAGCCGGTCTGCGTCGCCCCCAATGGCGTGACGGCTCCCTCCGCCGACGATGAAGCCGCCGCCGCCGCCCGCTGGCGCGATGCCTGTCCCGAGCTCGCCGGACGGCGGGTCGCCCTTTTTTACTCCCGGCTGCATGGCAAAAAACGGGTGCTAGAGCTGATCGATCTCTGGCTCGCCACGGCGCGCAACGACTGGCTGCTGCTGCTCGTGGGCATCCCCGAGGAATACTCCGTCGTGCAATTGGAGGCTTACATTCGCGGCGAGCGCGGCTCGGACCGCATTCGTGTTTACGACGGCACTCATGAGCCCGCGCCTTACGCGGTCGCCTCGCTTTTTTTGCTCCCCTCGCATTCCGAGAACTTCGGCTTGGTCGTGGCCGAGGCTCTCGTGCGCGGCGTGCCCGTGCTCACGACCGACACCACCCCTTGGTCGCAGCTCGAAGCCATCGGCGCGGGTCGCTGCGTGACGTGGGAAAATTACCAACCGGCCCTCGCGGTGTTGCTGGCCGAAAGCCCGGAGGCTTTGAGCGAGCGGGGGGGACGTGCCCAAATCTGGGCGAAAGCCGAGTTCTCCTGGGAAAAGGCCGCGCGCATCGTCGCCGCGTTTTACGAAAAACTTCGCACCGCACGCTGATGAGACGCCCTGACGCGCGCCGGCCACTCACCCTGCTGGAAAAGGCGACCCTCGCACATGTGGGCGTCCTGCTGCTTTGCGCAAGCTGGGTTTTTGGCGGCAACATCTGGTGGGCGCGCATCGCGCTTTCGATTTGGGCCAGCCTGAGTGTCGGCCTGACCGCCGCCGCGTTTCTGCAATCCGGCGACCGCGGTCGTGACGTGCGACGCAAGGCGTGGTGGCTGCTCCCGCTCCTCCTTTTTAGCGCGCTCGTGATCGCGAGCACTCTGAATCCCAGCTTTCGACCGATCTCAATTGAAGGAGAAACCCAGCTGGTTCATCGCGGGGCCGCCCGACCGGACTGGCCCAGCACCGCCAATCCGGAGCAGACCTTGCGGGCTTGGTGGTTTGGCGCAGGCGTCTACCTGTCGGCGTTCAACCTCGTGATCATTCTCCGCCGGCGGAGCGCATTGTGCGGACTGCTGGTGCTCATCGCCGCCAATACCCTTGTGCTCGCGGTCTTTGGTACCTTGCAGAAACTCATGGGCCTCGGTTTTTACTTTGGCGCCGCCACTTCGCCCAACCCGCGTTTCTTCGCGACCTTCATTTATTACAACCACTGGGGCGCGTTCATGATTCTCAGCCTCACGACCGCGGCGGGACTGCTGTTTTATTTCGCCCGGTCCTATGAAGGCCGCAACCTGTGGCACACGCCCTTCAGCGGCGCGCTGATGGGTGTGCTGTTCATCGCCATCAGCGCGCCCGTCAGCGCCTCGCGCGCGGCGACCGTCCTCGCCGCCCTCGTGGTGGCGGTTGCCACTGCGCATGCGCTCCTGCGCATCGCCACGCTGCGCCGGGCCAGCCGGCGCCCGGTCTGGCCCGCCATCCTCCTGCTGCTCGCCTTGGTGGGCTCCGCCACCGGCGCGGCCGGCTGGCTCGCCTTGCGCTCGATTGACGAACGTTACACCGAGACGCGCGCCGCCCTCGCCCAAGATCAATCGTTGTTTACCGGCCGCCTTGAACTTTATCGCGACACTTGGGAGCTCGCCAAACGCCAGCCGGTCTTTGGCTGGGGACTGGACAGTTACGGCACCGCTTTCCAGCTCATCCGCCCCCACTCGATCCGTTATCGCGACCGCTATGAACACAGTTACGTCAACGCCCATTGCGACTGGCTCCAGTCGCTCGCGGAAACGGGTTTCACTGGAACCTTCCTGCTCATTCTAATGGGGGCACTTCCCTTGTACGGCATGTCCGCAGCCGCATTTCGAAAGCCCCTGGTCGGCTATCCGTTACTTGGATGCATGATCGTGCTTTTTTATGCCTGGATCGAATTCCCATTCGGTAATGCTGCGGTAATGATAACCTTTTGGATATTGCTTTTCACGGCGATCCGCCTCGCCCAGTTATCGCCGATCACCACACGCTGAAACCCCATGTTTTCCATCGTTATTCTTACCCTGAACGAGGAAAGAAATTTACCCGCTTGCCTCGCCAGCACGAGTGGCTGCGACGATGTCGTGGTGCTCGACTCAGGTTCGGCCGATCGTACTGCCGAGATCGCCCGGGAGGCAGGTGCACGCGTATTTGTTAAGCATTTCGAAAATTTCGCCCGGCAACGCAATCATGCCCTCGAAACCATTCCATTCCGGCATGAGTGGATCTTTCATCTTGATGCCGACGAAACGCTCACGCCGGAGCTGGTCACTGAATGCGCCGTCCAGGCGACCTCGCCTGCGGCGGCAGACCTCGACGGATTCTGGGCCGCACCCAAGATGATGTTTCAGGGACGCTGGATTCCCCATTGCACGGACTACCCCGCATGGCAGGCGCGATTCGTCCATGTGCGGCGGTTTCGTTTCGTGCAGGCAGGTCATGGCCAGCGCGAGACAGCCGGTCTTCGTTTGGCCAAGCTGCGGCACGCCTACATCCACAACCTTTCTTCTCAAAGTGAAAAAGAAATCATGGCCAAGCATGCCCATTACGCTTGCGAGGAAGCCGCAGCCTTCATCGCTACGCGCCGATCTTTCCCCGAATTATGCCGGGCTCTGCGCAACGGTGACGCCCTCATCCGCCGCCGGGCCCTTAAGGAGGCCAGCTATTACCTACCAGCCCGTGGCATTCTCCGCCTGATCTATCAATACGTCCTACGTGGCGGCTTTCTCGATGGAGCTCCAGGACTGGCCTATTGCCGTCTGCTGGCGGCTTACGAACGCGCCATCGCAGTCGAGATACGGCGTCTGAAATTGCTATCGTCGCCCGGCATGTAAGCACCTCTCCCGCTTCCGATGCTTGGCAACCCAATCGCCGTAATATAGCCTGCAGCAGCCCTCATGTTAATCCGCAAAAGAACCGCCGCCGTCTTGGTTTCTCTGGATTTGGGCATGCTCGTTTTCATATTTAATGTCGTTGGCTGGCTGAGAGGGATCATTCCCGCAGAAGAATTCGTGCTTGTCCCCCTGCTGGGCCCGGCGGCGTTGCTGATCCTCGTCATTTATCTGATCGACGGATACAAGTCCCGTACGGACATGATGAGCCTGGACTACACCAGCCAGCACATCATCGCCCTCGCGGCGGCGATGCTGGCCACCCTGACCATCACCTTCGCCCTCATTCCAAGCGGCTACACCCTGCAGCA
Source organism: Verrucomicrobiota bacterium (assembly GCA_019510185.1). GTDB lineage: Bacteria > Verrucomicrobiota > Verrucomicrobiia > Opitutales > Opitutaceae > Rariglobus. The sequence continues at coordinate 47,172 of JAEKKV010000017.1, forward strand.
AAGCCGCTCTGTCATCATTGTAAGCTTTCTCGTTCTCATCCCGGCGACGCTCTTCTACCGGCGCGTCTTGTCCCATCGCTTTCACAACGCGCGCCGCGGACGGAGTCTCGTTTTCCTGGGCAGTCGGGCCAACTGCCTTGATTTCAAAACCGAATGCACGAAGCAGGGCCTGCTTCAGCCGGTCATCCTCTGCTCGGTCAGCGAGCCGGACTCGTCCGAGAGTCCAGCCCTACTGGCCTTCGACGATGTTTTAAACCAGTTGAAAAGCGGTCAGCTAGAAATCGAGGCGCTCGTGCTCCGCGAGTCGAATCGCGAGCTCACCGACGAACTCTCCCAGACACTCATCGGACTCTATTTCAAAGGCGTGCCCACCTATACCCTGGAGCTTTTCCACCAAACCTACTGGCGAAAAATCCCCCTTTACCGGCTCAACCAGACCTGGTTGTTCCAGGAAGGTTTTCAAATCGCCCGCGAGCCGGTCTTCGAGCGCATCAAGCGCCTCAGCGACATCGTGCTGTCCTCGATTGGCATGGTCCTCGGATCTCTCGCCATCGCCATCGCCGCCGTCGCGATCAAACTGGAAGATGGCGGACCGGTCTTTTTTCGACAGACGCGCATCGGCCGGAACCGCACGCCTTTCTCCCTCTTTAAACTGCGCACCATGCGCTTGGAGGCGACGGGCGGCGCCTACACCGAAAAAAACGACCGGCGGATAACCCGTGTCGGCCGCTTTCTCCGCGCCAGCCGCATCGATGAAATTCCCCAGCTGATGAATGTTTTCCTCGGCGAAATGAGCCTCATCGGCCCGCGTGCCGAATGGGACAAATTGGTCGCCGAATATGAAACACAGATCCCCTGCTACCACTTCCGCCATCTGGTAAAACCCGGCATCACCGGCTGGGCACAGATCAACTATCCCTACGGTGCGAGCCTGGAGGATACCCTGCGCAAGCTCGAGTATGACCTCTATTACATCCGTCACTTCTCCTTCATTCTCGATGCCTCGATTGTCCTGAAGACGATCCACATCATGCTGTTTGGAAAAGGGCGTTGAGCCATCCGGTTCCTTCCATGAAATCCTACGATCTGATCGTCATCGGCGGCGGTTCCGCCGGTTTCAACGCCGCCCGTGTAGCCGTTTCGCTTGGCAAGACGGTGGCCATCGTCGACGGCGCGAAGGAACTCGGCGGCCTCTGTATCCTGCGTGGCTGCATGCCCTCGAAGGCCCTTCTCTACGCCACCGAGGTTCTTCACCTCGCCCAAAACGCTCGTGTCTTCGGCCTTAAGATCCCCAAGGCCACCGTGGACATGAAGGCGCTCCACGCGCGCAAGAAAAAGATCATCGGTGACTTCGCCGAGCACCGCCTTCATGCGCTGGAATCCGGAAAATACGACCTCTACCGAAGTCATGCCCGCTTCACCGGCCCGCACACGATCGCGCTTACCGACGGCCGCAGCCTCTCGGCCAAAAAATTCCTCGTCGGCACCGGCTCGAAAATCAGCGTTCCTTCCGTACCCGGCCTGGCGCAGACCCCGTTCTGGACCAGCGACGACGTGCTCGATCTCGATTTCGTTCCCGAGAGCGTGATCGTGCTCGGCGGCGGCATCGTGGCCTGCGAACTCTCCCAGTTTCTCCGCCGCATTGGCGCGAAAGTCATCCTCATCCAGCGCAGCAAAAACATTCTCCGGGACCACTCGCCCGCCGTCAGCGAAGTCGTGCAGCAGGCGTTTCGTGACGAGGGCATCGATCTGCACACGCACACCGTCATTGAAAAAATTTCCTCCGACACCCGCGGGGTGACCGTAAAATTTCTCAGCGATGGCAAATCCATCACGCGCCGCGCGCGTTTTCTTTTCAATGCCCTCGGTCGCGAGCCCAACACCGCATCGCTCGGACTGGAAGCGGCCGGCGTGAAACTCACGGTCTCCGGACGCATCAAGATCAACCGCTGGCAGCAGACCACTGCGCCGCATATTTATGCCGGCGGCGACGTGTGCGGTCCGTATGACATCGTCCACCTCGCCGTCGCCCAAGGCGAACTCGCCGCCCGTCACGCTTTTGGCGTCAAAGGCATCAAGCCGATCAATCCGGCGCTGCTGCTCAATGTGGTCTTCACCGATCCTCCCCTCGCCACCATCGGCATGCAGGAGCACGAGCTGAAAACCCTCGGCAAGCCCTTCCTCGTGGCCTCCTACCCGTTCAATGACCACGGAAAATCCATTCTCATGGATGCCAATTATGGCTACGTAAAGGTCATCGCTGAACCCAAACGCGGACGCATTCTCGGCGCCGAAATCGTCGGCCGCGACGCCGGCGAATTGATCCACTGCTTCTCCGGACCGCTCGCGATGAAAGCCACCGTCACCGATCTGCTCCAAGCGCCGTGGTACCATCCCACGCTCGCCGAGATCCTGACCTATCCGCTCGAAGAAATCGCCGATCAGCTCGCCCGCTGAGGCTCTTATGCGCCGGTCGGCGCAGGGCGATTTCTGAATCGCCCGCACCCGTCTTCCCCTGACAACGTTCACCCATGTCGAAATACCAGGCCCCCGCGTTTCTCGTCGATCTGCTCCACGCCCGCTCTCCCTCCGGCGCCGAGTTCGAAGCCCAGAAAGTTTTCGATCACTACGTCAAACCCGCGGCCGACGCCTACGCCAACGATGCCCTCGGCAACCGCCTCGCCACGCTCAATCCCAAGGGCGATCCCGTCCTCATGCTCGCCGGCCACATGGATGAACTCGGGCTGATCATCACCTACGTCAACAAGGACGGCTTCATCTACTTCGACACCATTGGCGGCCATGACCGCACCGTCATCTCCGGCCGTCGCGTTGTCATCCAGACTTCCGCCGGCCCGATCAAGGGAGTCACCGGCAAGCGCGCCATCCACCTGATGGACGAGGGTGATCGCAAGAAGGTTCCCGAGATTCATGAAATCTGGATAGACATCGGCGCCCGCTCGAAAAAAGAGGCGCTGGAGCGCGTCGCCATCGGCGACACCGTCACCTACGATCATGAATTCGAATTGATCCACGGCAGCGTGGGCACCGCCCGCGCCTTCGACAACAAAGTCGGGGCGTACGTCGTCGGCGAAACGCTCATTCGTCTCGCCGCGACCAAAAAGAAGCTCGCCGCCAAACTCGTCTCCGTCGCCACCGCTCAGGAGGAAATCGGCACGCGCGGGGCGATCACCGCCGCCTACGCGGTCAACCCGCATATCGCGCTTGCCGTGGACGTCGGCCATGCGACCGATCATCCGGATTGTGACAACCGCAAGTACGGTGAGACCAAGCTCGGTGGTGGTCCGATCATCTGTCGCGGCCCGAATATCAACCCCAAGGTTTATGAACGCCTGGTGAAGGCCGCGAAGAAGCTCAAAATTCCCTACCAGCTGGAGTCCGACCCACGCCCGACCGGCACCGACGCCCGCGCCATTCAAGTCGGCCGCGGCGGCGTGGCCACCGGCCTCGTGAGCATCCCGCTCCGCTACATGCACACCCCGAGCGAAGTCGTGGACTTGGAGGACGTGGAACGCACCGTGCAACTCTTCGTCGCGTTCGCCCTCGATCTGGAAAGCGGCGACTACCTCCACTGGTAAGAAGCCGCCCGGCAAAGCCGGCGTCGGCGTCCGGTTAGCTGGCGCGCCGGCGACGCCAGCAGGCCAACCCGAGCATCGCCGAGCCCAGCCCCAAGGACAGAACGGCCGGCTCGGGAATGGCGCTGACGGCACTGATGTCGCTCAGAATCTGGCTGGAGTAAGAGGCCAGATCGACCGAGATCGTCCCGTTGCCCAGATCCGTGCTTCCATTGGTGATGGTGCCGACTCCGCTGAGAATGCCGGACAATACCCAGGTGGATCCGTTGTAGTAAAACATTCCGCCGCCTGAATCGCCGCCCACGCCCTGGGCGCCGTCGCTGGCCAGCGTCACAATGCCGCGGCCTCCGAAGGAGGTGTTGCTCACCGTGTAGTTCGTATAGCCATAAATCGTGTTGGTTCCCCAGCTCTTGCCGCCGCCGTAACCGATCATCTCCACGCTGGTGCCCGTCGGCCGGTCGCTGGAGACCAATGTCAGATTGGAGAGACCGGCGCTGCTGCCGATCTGGTACAGGGTCAGATCCGCCAGTGAACTGTCGATATTCGAAATCGAAAGAGCCGAGCCGCTCACCGCGCTGTAAGTCGTGCCTGCCAGCGTGAAATCGCCCAAACCCACATGCCCGGCGGTGAGCACCCAATACGTGCCGTTATATGCACCCAGATAGACGCCGCTGGCGCCATTCACCGTACCCACATAATTCCAGGCGGAGGATCCGGGATCAGAGGTGTCCGTCGTGGAGCCGGTCACAATCGCCCGAACCGTGAACGGAGAAGCCAAAAGGACTCCCAAAATAAAAAACCAAGATGCTTTGGCGGAAAATCTTAGCATGGCGGCCAGAAGACCACCCAAGGCAAAACCCGGGAGATGAGCAATGCCGTTTACAAAACTAAGCGGCGTCCTGCTTCGACTCGCCCTTGGCGACCTTCTTCAGAACCGGACGGCGCTTGCCGGCGACCACGGCGGCATCGATCACCACCTCGGCCACATCATCCCGCTGCGGAAGATCGTACATCACCTCCAGCATGAGATTTTCCATGATGGCACGAAGCGCACGCGCACCGGTCTTGAGCTCGACCGCCCGGGCGGCGATGGCCTTGACCGCATCGGCGGTGAACTTGAGGCGCACGCCATCCATCGCGAAGAGCTTGGAGTACTGCTTCACCATCGCGTTCTTCGTGCGGAGGAGAATCTTTTCGAGGTCGGCGACCTGCAACGGATCGAGCACCGAGACGACCGGCAGGCGCCCGATGAATTCGGGGATCATGCCGAAGCGCACGAGATCCTCGGGCGCGACCGACTTCATCACGTCCTCGGCCGAAAGCGCCTGGGCGGCCGTCTTCTCGTGCTGCGCCTTGATCGAGGAAAACCCGAGGCCGCGCTGGCCGAGCCGGCGCTGAATAATGCTGTCAAGACCGACAAACGCGCCGCCGCAGATGAAGAGGATGCCGGCCGTGTTGATCTGGACGTATTCCTGATTCGGATGCTTGCGTCCACCCTGCGGGGGGACGTTGCACACGGTGCCTTCGAGAATCTTGAGCAGGGCCTGCTGCACGCCTTCGCCCGAGACGTCGCGCGTGATGGAAACGTTCTCCGTTTTGCGGCCGATCTTGTCGATCTCGTCGATGTAGATGATGCCGCACTCGGCGCGCTTCACGTCGTAGTTGGCCGACTGGAGCAGGCGCAGGACGACGTTCTCGACATCCTCGCCCACATAGCCGGCCTCGGTCAGCGTGGTCGCGTCGGAAATGGCGAAGGGCACGTCGAGAATCCGGGCGAGCGTGCGGGCCAACAGGGTCTTGCCCGAGCCGGTGGGGCCGGTGAGGAGGATGTTGCTCTTCTCCACCTCGACATCGTTGAACTCGGGCGCAAGCGCGCCGTTATCGCCGGGCGTCTGCCCCGCGTCGAACAGGATGCGTTTGTAATGATTGTAGACCGCGACCGAGAGAACCTTTTTGGCGTGGTCCTGACCGATGACAAAATCATCGAGCGCACGCTTGATCTCGGCGGGTTTGACGAGATGGAAAGTCGGCTTGGCGTCGACCGCCGGCTGCTTCACTTCACGATCGATGATCGTCTTGCAGACGTTGACGCAGGCGTCGCAGATGTGAACGCCCGGGCCGGCGATGATCTTCTTCACCTCGGCCTGCGATTTTCCGCAGAAGGAGCAAAGGGTCATGCGCGTGGGTTTGGCCATGAGAGGAAGAATGCGGGCGGGGCGTGGGGAGTGTCGAGGGCGGAAAATGGAACAACTCGGTCCCATTTGCCACCCGGAGCCATAAAAAAACGGCGCCCATTGGGACGCCGTCTTTGCTTTTGGAAAAAACCGAATGATCAGGCCGCCACTGGGGCGGCAAGCTTCTGGACCTCGCGGGTTGATTCGACGACATGGTCGACGATGCCGTAGGCCTTGGCCTCGTGCGCGCTCAGGTAGTAGTCGCGGTCGGAGTCCTTTTCGACCTGTTCCGGTGTCTTGCCCGTGTGCTTGGCAATCACGCCGTTAAGCGTCTGGCGCCAACGGAGGATTTCGCGCGAGGCGATCACGATGTCGGCCGTCTGGCCGCCCGCACCGCCGCTGGGCTGATGGATCATCACGCGGCTGTTGGGCAGCGCAAAACGCTTGCCGGGGGTCCCGGCCGCCAAGAGGACCGTGGCCATGCTGGCCGCTTGGCCGATGCAATAGGTCACCACATCGCATTGGAGGAAGTTAATGGTGTCGTAGATGGCCATGCCACCGGTCACCACGCCGCCGGGCGAGTTGATGTAGAAGTGGATGTCCTTCTTGGGATCTTCCATCTGCAGGAACAGCATCTGGGCGATCACCAGATTGGCGACCATATCGTCGATCGGCGTGCCGATGAAGATGATGCGATCTTTGAGCAGACGGGAATAGATATCCATCGACCGCTCGCCGCGGCCGGTGTTCTCCAGAACAATGGGAACGTAATAGCTCACGAATTAATTCCTTGGTTTACAGTGTCCGATCAGGCCTGCGCTGAGGCTGTCGTCACGGTAGCCTTGGAAACGAGCAAATCAAGGGCCTTGTCGAAAATGATCGACTGCTGGACGGAGCGAAGTTTTTCGCGGTCCTGCGTCAGCTCCTTGACGAGCTTTTCGGGCTTCTGGTTGTTCATCACCGACTCGCGATAAATGAAGGTGTCGATGTCCTTCTCCGTCACGGTGATCTTCTCCTGCTCGGCGATCTTGGCGAGGATGAGCTGGGTCTTCACGCGGGTGCGGGCGGCCTTGCTCGCACCGTCGTGAAGCTGCTGCTTGTCCTTCTCGAACTGGTCGGCAGACACGCCGCGACGCATGTTTTCCTCGATAAACTGGCGCAGGACGCTCTGGGTCTCGTGCTCGACGAGGCTCTCGGGGATGGCGAAATCGACCTTGGCGTTGAGTACCTCGGTGACCTGACGGCGCTGAGCCTGGCGGTTTTCGTATTCCTTGCGGCCTTTCAGGTTGTTGCGGACGTTGACCTTGAGGCTTTCGAGGTCGTCGGCTTGATGGGCCTTGAAGAAGGCCTCGTCCATCGGAGGGAGAACGCGCTCACGGATCTCTTGGACCTCGACGGCGTACACGGCGGTCTTGCCGGCAAGGGCGGGGACGGCGGGGAACTCGGCCGGGAACGTGATGGTGACATCTTTCTTGTCGCCCGCCTTGAGGCCGGCGAGCTGCTTGCCGAGACCGGGGATGAGGCCTTCGTTTTCGCCTTCAACTTCTTCCCACGTCTGCGGGACCTTGCCGTAAATCTGCTTGTCGGCCGCGAGCTCGAGGACGGGTTTGCCGTCAATCGTACCTTCGTAAGCGAGCTTCACATAATCACCCTTTTGCGAGGGGCGCTCGGCGACTTTGAAATCAGCGCGTTCGGCGCGCATGCCCTCGATCACGGTATCAACTTCCGCATCGGTCGCCTCAACCGACTTCACCTCGGTCGCGATGCCGGCGTAGTCGGGCAGCGTGAACGTCGGGCGGATGTCGAGGGTGATGGTGACGGTGGCGGCTTGATCGGGCGAAAGAGTGCCCTCCTGCACGTCGGTGATGTTGAGCGCCTCGATTTTCGACTGCTCCAGACCGCCGCGGTAAGCCTTGGCGAGGACCTTCTGCTTGAACTCGTCGCCAATCTCCTTGGCGTAACGCTTGAGCACGAGGCTCGCGGGAGCCTTGCCGGGACGGAAGCCGGGCAGACGGGCCTGCTTGGAAATCTCACCGATCACGGCCTGGTGTTCGGCGGCGACTTCAGCTTGGTCGAGCGTGACGACGAGGCTTTTGCGGGTTTCAGAGACGTCTTTGATTTCGATGTTCACGAGTTTGAAAGAGAACGAGGTTTTATTGACAGAATTGGACAAGCTACGCGCCCGCCGTCGGCCCGGTCAATGCCCGATTCTGCGTCTGCGCGCTTGAAAGTCCGGGCTCCGTCAAACTTGATGCGCGGAACCGATGTCCAGTCTCCGCCACCTGCTCGCCGAGCATCCTACCCTGCTGCTGATCGACTCCGCCTCGATGCGCATTCAGGCCGGGCTCTGGCATCAAGGTGAAGTTTCCTGGCAGTCGAGCGAAACGGAAGCCGGCGCCGGCGTATTCGCCTGCGTGGAAGCGCTGCTGGCGGCCCGGGGGCTGAAGATCCCTGATGTGCAAAGCTATGTATTTTGCGAAGGCCCGGGATCCGTCCTGGGCATCCGCACGACGGCGGTCGCGTTGCGCATCTGGCGCGTGCTCAATCCCGCGCCCGCCTACGCCTACCAAAGCCTCAATCTCGTCGCCCACGCTCTCGGCCAGACGAAGATCAACGTGATCGCCGATGCCCGGCGCGATTCCTGGCATGTCCTGCGCCTCGGCGAACCGCTCCGTCGCGTGCCCACGGCGGAACTCCGCGGCGAATGCGTCATGCCGGAGGGTTTTCGTCATTGGACGCCGCTCCCGGCAAGCCTCGCCCGGACCGGTTACGACCTCGCGGCCATGCTGCCCCGGCTGATGGATGCCGACCTTTTTCACGGCAGCGCCGAACCGGACGCGTTTTTGCACGAGGAACCCTCGTATGTGACGTGGACGCCGCAGATCCACCAAGCTCCGCCCCGCTGACCATGGCCACCGCCTCACGCCTTCCCTTGCGCTGCTGGGCCGAGATCGATCTCGCCGTGCTGGAGCGCAACCTGCACCTCATCCGCGCCTCCCTGCCGTCGCACATGCGCTATGTCGCCGTGGTCAAGGCCGACGCCTACGGCCACGGCCTGCCGCAAACAGCCGCGCGGCTCATGCATGCCGGTGCCGATCTCTTCGGCGTCGCCAACCTCGCCGAGGCCGCCGCCATCCGCGAATTAAGCCCCGACTGGCCCATCCTGTTGCTCAGCCCGCTCCTGCCCGACGAGGACCGTTACGCGGTGGATTATGACGTGGCCGCCACCGTGTCGGCGGCCGAGGAGGCGGACCGCCTGGACGCGGCGGGGCGCGCCGCCGGCAAGGCGGTCACAGTGCACTTGAAAATCGACACCGGCATGGGCCGGCTCGGCGTCTGGCACGAGGAGGCGCCCGCCCTGTATCGGAAAATCTGCGACTCCAGGCACCTGAAGCTGGCGGGAGTGTTCACCCATTTCTCCAGTCCCGACGACGACGCGGCGTTTACCGCGGAACAACGCCGCCGGTTTCTCGCCGCGCTGCAACGCTGCCCGGACATCGATCTCGCCGCCCTCTTCGTGCACGCCGACAACAGCGCCGGCCTCGAAACCATCGAGGTCGCCGGCCCCTTCAACGCCGTGCGCGTGGGACTGCTTCAGTTCGGCATTCTTCCGCACTCCCGCTCCCTGCTCTCGCAAGTGCGGACGGAGCCAGTCTTCAGTTTTCGCACCCGCGTCGGACTGGTAAAGCGCCTCCCGTCCGGCACCGCGATCAGCTACAGCCGCACCCATGTCCTGAAACGCGACTCGGTCGTGGCGATTCTCACCGCGGGCTACGGCGACGGATTGCCGCGGGCCGCCAGCAATCGCGGCCACGTGCTCATCCGCGGACGACGATGCCCCGTACTTGGACGCGTGACCATGGACCAGACCATCGTCGACGTGACGGACGTGCCGGAGGTCCGTGCCGGCGATGAAGTCGTGCTCATCGGCAAACAGACCGGGGCGGAGATCGGCCTTACCGAGTTCAGCCGCTGGGCCGACACGATCCCGTGGGAAACGCTGTGCTCGGTCACCAAACGCGTGCCCCGGCTCTACCGGACCTCGCTGGGATTGTAAGGGATTCGCCTCGTTTTTCGTCTGAAACTTCCCGGCGGCCGGAACGTCCTATTGCGGTAAGCCGCCGTTGCGTCAGTCTCACCCTCACCCCATGAAGCTGGATCTTACCCCTCAGGATGCCTGGCAGCCGCTGCCGGCCAACGCTTGGAACGAAGCCGCCGCCCGCCATCTGCTCCGCCGGGCCGGCTGGGCCGCGCAACCCGCCGAAGTCGACCGCCTCATGAAGGACGGCCTCGCCGCCAGCCTCGACCGCCTTTTTCCCGCCAAGGCCAACCCCATGCCGGAGCCGCGCCTCATCGCCAACATCGAGGCCGACCAGCCCGGCTTCGCGGCCAAACTTCGCGCGGCGGACACTCGCGACCAGCGCCAGATCCTTCAGCGCGAACAACGCGAACGCCAGCAGCAGGCAGTGCAGGACCTAAGCATCAAGTGGCTTCAGTTTGCCTCGCTGCCCGAAAACGCCGTCGTGGAAAAATGGGTGTTCTTCCTGAGCGACGTGTACGTCATCAGCCAGGAGAAGGTGCAAAACACCGCGCACGTCTACCGTTTCCACGAAACCCTCCGGCAAGGCGCGCTCGGCCGCTCCCCCGACCTCGCCAAAGCCGTCTCGCGCACGCCGGCGATGATCCAATACCTGGACCTTCAGGACAGCAAAACCGGCACGCCCAACGAGAATTTCGCCCGCGAGCTTTTCGAACTCTTCCTCCTCGGCGAGGGCAACTACACCGAGCAGGACATCAAGGAGGCCGCGCGCGCCTTCACCGGCTACCGCCAGCAACCGGGTGGATTCCGTCTCGTCAAAAACCAGCACGACACCGGCCCCAAGACGATCTTCGGGAAAACCGGCCCCTTCGATGGCGACGACGTCATCGACCTCGCTTTCGGCCTGCCCGCCGCCGGCCGTTTTCTGCCCCATGAAATGGTGAAGTTTTATCTGACGGACGAAGGCCTGCCGGACAGCTACCTGGCCGAGCTGGGAAGTTGGTGGCAGACCACCGGCTACGACCTGCGCCTGCTCGCCCAACGGTTCTTCGGCAGCCGGCTGTTTTTCGATCCGTCATTTCGTGGAAACTACATCAAGAGTCCCATCCAGTTTTATCTCGGGCTCGTTCAGGATCTGAACCTCAACGTCGCCCCCTTCCAGCGCCACGCGCTCAATGCCCTCCGGCTCATGGGCGAAAACCCCTTTCGGCCGCCCAACGTCCGCGGCTGGGTCGGCGGACGCCTTTGGATCAATTCCGGCACACTCAGCGCCCGCCGGCAGCTGGTGGAAACGCTGTTCGCCCCGATCGACGAGGACACCCTCAACGCCGACGAACAGGTCCAGCTCGTCGCCGCCCGCTCCGCCGGATTGAGCAACTTCACCGTCACCGATGAACGCCTCCAGGCCATGCTCAAAAGCATGAACCCCGACCAGATCACCGCCCGCTTCCTGGATTATTTCCTGCCCGTCCGGGTCAGCGAGACGTTCCGCACCAATGTGCGCACCTTCCTCGCCGGCGACGGCGCACCCAAAAACGACATCGAGCGCCTCCGCAACACCGCCGTCACGCTCCTGCAGTCCCCCGAATACCAGCTCTGCTAACGGTTCCTCTCGTCAGTCCCATGAACAACCCCCTCCATCTTCTCCCCACCACGCGCCGTGAGTTTCTGAAGCTGGGCGGCCGCGGCATCGGCTTGCTGGCCTTCAGTCAATTCGCCCCCTCGTTTCTGGTCGAGTCCACCCTCGCCGCCACGCCGTCGCCCGAGAAGGACCGCTCCATTCTCGTCCTCGTGCAGCTCGCCGGCGGCAATGACGGTCTCAACACCGTCATTCCCTTCGACGATCCCGAGTATTACCGCCTGCGCCCGACCATCGGCATCAAAAAGGAAGAGACGCTGCGCCTCAACGACACGCTCGGCCTCCACCCTTCCCTGGCCGCGTTGCATGCGCTCATCAAGGACGGCAAGGCGGGCATCGTCCAAAACGTTGGATACCCCAACCCTAATCACAGCCACTTCCGCTCCAGTGAAATTTGGGAGACGGGCAGCGCCAGCAACGAGTTCCTTCCCACCGGCTGGATCGGCCGTTTTCTCGACAACGCCTGCGCCGGTGCGCCCGGCAGCGAAGGCGCCGACCCCGTCGCCATCCACCTCACCAACGAAATGCCCCAGGCGTTTCTCTCAGACCACCCCCACTCGACCTTCGGCCTCAATGGTGGCGGCCGCGGCGGCAATCGCGAGAACCTCGCCTTCCTCGAAAAACTGGTGCGTCAGGATGCCCATGACGAAAACGCCAACGCCTCTTTCCTGAAAGCCACCATGATGGACGCGCTCGTCACCGAGAAGAAAGTGCAGCGCGTTATCGGCGGCTACCACGCGGAAGCCCAATACCCCGGGAACAGCTTCGCCCAGTCGCTGCGCAGTGTCGCCGCGCTGATCTCGGCCGGCACCTCCACCCGCGTTTACTTCGTTTCGCTCGGCGGGTTCGATACGCATAGCAACCAGCTCAACACGCACCAGCGCCAGCTTCAGACCCTGTCCGAAGGCCTTGCCGCCTTCCAAAAGGACCTCGAAGCCAAAAAACTGGATTCACAGGTGCTCACGATGACGTTCTCCGAATTCGGCCGGCGGCCCAACGAAAACGAAAGCCGGGGCACCGACCACGGCACCGCCGCCCCGCTTTTTGTGATGGGTTCGCGACTTCAGGGAACCCTGCACGGCACCGCCCCCTCCCTGAAGCTCTCCCATAACCAAGACGTGCAGTTCAGCACCGACTTCCGCCAAGTCTATGCCACCGTCCTCGACAAATGGTTCTCCTGCCCGACCGACAAAGTCCTCGGCAAGGGTTATGCGCCATTAACTTTCATCTAGGGGCATAACCCTATATCCGGCAAAGAGCTGCGATAACCCTTAAAGTTTCCGTAAAGATACGCGTATCAATAGATTAATAAGAATTATCGATTGTGAAGATAGGGGATGTCCGCTAGTGTATGGATGCTAATGAAAGTTCTCCCCCTCACTCTTTTCCCGAAGGAGGCACCTCGCCTTCCCGCTTATCTTCACACCGGCGTGAAGAGCGGGATCGCATGGTCGCTGGGATTTGCCGTGCTGGTGATGGGATTTGGCTTGGAAACCCGCGCCGCGACCAAGACTTGGGACGGAGGCGCAGGCACCACGGCATGGGGCACCGCCAATAATTGGAATGCCAATGGTATCCCGGGATCTGCCGACGACGTTCTCTTCGACAACAGCAGTGTAGCCACGCTTCCCGCGAGCGTTTCCCTGGGTGGCGCTCAGTCAGCCAACAGCCTGGCGTTCAGCACTGGAGATACCCTTTCCCTCGTGGACGGAAGCGGCAACCGCACGCTGACCCTGACAAGCGGCAACATCACCCGTTCCGGTAGCGGCACCCAGTCTCTCGCGTTCAACACGCTCGCCTTGAGTGCCAGTGGCACATGGAACATCGGCGGCACCGGCACCTTTACGGTCTCCTCCAAAGTCACCGGCACGGGCTTTGGCATCACCAAAACCGGCGCCGGCCTGCTGGTCCTCTCCGGCGCCAACACCTACACCGGCGCGACCACGATTGAGAACGGCACTCTGGTTGTGGGCGCAAACGCCCCTTCGGCGAGCGCAGGCGCCCTGGGCACCGCTTCATCGGCCGTGGCGCTTGGCGATGCCACCAGCATCAGTAGCAATCTTAGCCCCACTTTGTTGACCGGTGGAGCGTTTACAGTCGCCCGCACCATCACCGTCGGTTCGAGCAATACAGCCACCACGGGCGTCTATACGATTGGCGGCAATACAGCAAACGCCTCGACATTTTCGGGGGCCATCACCCTGAACCAGTCGCTATCCGTCTCCCAAGTGGCAAGCGGGACCACAAATCTCACGGGCAATATCACGACGGGATCGTCCGGCACAAAAACCCTCACCTTTAACAACGCCGGCTCTGTTTCCCAGTCCACCGGCGTGATCAGCAACGGCACGGGCACGATGGCGGTGGCACAAACTGGCGCCGGAACCACCACCCTTTCCGGCGCCAACACCTACACCGGCGGCACGGCTTTCAATGCCGGCACGGTCAATGTGAACAGCAGCGGCGCGCTCGGCAGCTCCGGCACCCTCAGTTTTGGTGGCGGCACGTTGCAGTACAGCGCTAGCAACACCACCGATTACTCCTCGCGCTTCAGCACGGCCGCCAGCCAGGCCTACAGCATCGACACCAACGGCCAGAGCGTGACCCTCGCTACCGCTCTGGCCAGTTCGGGCGGTTCGTTGGCCAAAAGCGGCACCGGCACGCTCACCCTCTCCGGCACCAACACCTACACCGGCGGCACAACGCTTTCCGCCGGTACCCTGAAAGCGTCCAGCACGAGCGCATTCGGCACCACCGCCGGCACACTCACCCTCGGCGGCGGCACGCTCGATCTGGCCACCAATACCTCCATCGGTGCCTACAATACCAACGTCACCGCATCCTCCACCATCGCTTCCGACAAGGCCACCGCCGCCTCCGCCGGTATCACCCACACCCTCGGCACGCTCGCGATCGGTACCAGCACGCTCACACTCAATTCCGGCACCAACGTTTCCGCCAACAGCGCCTATGGCGTCGCCTTCGGCGCCACCACCATCAGCGGCGATGCCACCGTTTCCGTTGCCAACAACGGCACCGCCACGGGCACGCTCACCCTCGGCGCCCTCACCAACGGCGGCTCCGGATCCCTGACCAAGACGGGCGCCGGCACCCTCGCCTTCAGCAGCACCGGCAATTTCAACGCCAATCTCACCCTTGCGGCCGGTACGCTCGCGTTGAACGGCACGAACCAGACCTTCGGAACCCTGAGCGTCACCGGCAACTCCGTGATCGATTTCGCCGGCGGCAACTCCACGTTGACCATCACCTCCCTCGTGATTTCCGCCGGCGTGACGCTCACGATCACCAACTGGACCGATTCGCTCGACTATTTCTACGCCACCAACGACCCCGGCAGCACCACGCTCGCCCAAGTGGTTTTCAATCCGCCCACGTACACGTCCGCGAACACGCATTGGGTGTCTGTGGGTGGTCAGATCACGCCCGTTCCCGAACCCGCCACTTATGGCGCGATGCTACTGGGCGCAGGATTGGGCTTCGTCCTCTGGCGTCGGCGCGGCGGTTCCTCCGCCTGACGATCCGGGCTCCGCGCCCCGGTGTTACTTGCCGATGCCGAAGGCGCGGAAACCGATGGCGCGCAGCTTGGCCAGATCGAGAATATTGCGACCGTCGAAAATGAAGGCCGGCTTGTGCATGCCCTCGAAAATCTTCGCGTAATCGAGGGTTTTGAACTCGTCCCACTCGGTCACGATGGCGATCGCATGCGCCCCTCGCGACGCCTCCACCGCACTCGTCGCCACGGTCAGCCGCGGATTCGCATGACCCTTGCCCAGCACATCCAGGTTGATCTCCTCCGCCGTCACCTTGGGATCGTAAACGACGACATTGGCCTGCTCGGCAAGCAGATCACGCACGACGTTGATCGCGGCGGATTCGCGCGTGTCATCGGTGTCTTTTTTGAAGGCGAAACCCAGCACCGCGATGCGCTTATCCGCCACGGTATTGAAAAGTGAACGCACGATCTTGGCGGAGAAACGCTGCTTCTGATAATCGTTCATCTTCACCACGCCGGCCCAGTAGGCCGAGACCTCGGGCAAGCCGAAGCTTTCGCAAAGATAGGAGAGATTGAGAATGTCCTTCTGGAAACACGAACCGCCGAAGCCCACGGAGGCCTTCAGGAATTTCGGTCCGATGCGCGAGTCCTTGCCGATGGCGTTCGCCACCTCGTCCACATCCGCTCCGGTGGCCTCGCACAAGGCGGAGATCGCGTTGATCGAGGAGATGCGCTGCGCGAGAAACGCATTGGCCACCAGCTTGGAAAGCTCGGACGACCACAGATTCGTCGTGAGGATGCGCTCGCGCGGAACCCAGCGGGCGTAAACGCCCGCGAGCGTCGCCACCGCCTGCTCGCCTTCAGGCGTACGCTCGCCACCGATGAGCACACGATCGGGGTTGAACAGATCCTGAACGGCCGTGCCCTCGGCCAGAAATTCGGGATTGGAGAGCACCTGGAACGTCACCCCCAGGGTATTCGCCGCCAGGATATTCTGGATCGTCTCGGCGGTCTTCACCGGGATGGTCGACTTCTCGACGATGATTTTGGGCGTTGTCGCCACCTCCGCGATCGTCCGCGCCACCGACTCGATAAACCGCAGGTCGGCCGCCCTGCCCGAACCCACGCCATAAGTCTTGGTCGGCGTGTTGACCGACACGAAAATGATGTCCGCCGCCGCGATGGCTCCCTTCACATCAGTCGAAAAAAACAGGTTGCGACCGCGGGCCTGCTTCACGACTTCATCCAGGCCCGGCTCATAGATCGGCAGCGTGTCGGAATTCCATTCCGCGATGCGGACCGCGTTCATATCCACCACCGTCACCTGGATGTCGGGCGCCTTGAAGGCGATCACCGCCATCGTCGGACCGCCCACGTAACCAGCGCCAATGCAGCAGATTTTCATAGTTATGAGACGTATAAGCTGTCGCCCGCCGTATCTAAATCCAAGGCGGATTTTTAGTCCGGACGTGAATTTATAGGTCCAACTTCGTCCGCCCGGCATTGATCGGATTGCACCCCGGAAAATCCGCCTCAAGATCGCGCCGTACAGACCCCTGCCCCGTGCATGATCGTGCCCTCGTCCGGGATTTTATTTCTTTCC
The DNA here is from genome assembly GCA_019510185.1 of Verrucomicrobiota bacterium. Classification (GTDB taxonomy): domain Bacteria; phylum Verrucomicrobiota; class Verrucomicrobiia; order Opitutales; family Opitutaceae; genus Rariglobus. Next base: position 63,737 of record JAEKKV010000017.1, read on the forward strand.
ATGAAAACCTACCCCTCTGCTTCGCAAATAAAAGTCGGAGTCGTCGGCTATGGCGGTGCCTTCAACATGGGACGCCAGCATCTTCAGCAAATGAAGGACGCCGGCATGACGCCCGTTGCCGTCGCCGAGATCGACCCCGCGCGCCTCGCCGCCGCCGCCCAGGATTTCCCCGGCATCGAAACCTACGCCACTGTCGCCGAGATGCTCGGCCGGTCGTCCGTGGACCTCGTCACCGTTATCACGCCGCACAATACGCACGCCGCCCTCGGGCTGCAGATTCTCGAAGCCGGACGGCATTGCGTGCTGGAAAAGCCCATGGCCATCACCACCGCCGAATGCGATGCGCTCATCGAAGCGGCGCGACGGTACGACGTGCTCGTGAGCACCTATCATAACCGTCACTGGGACGGCTGGATTCTCAAGGCCTTGGAGGTTGTCCGCTCCGGCGCGCTCGGGCAGATCGTTCGCGTCGATCTGCGCATGGGCTCCCACGGCAAACCCGGCTCATGGTGGCGTTCCAGTCGAAGCATGTCGGGCGGTATTCTTTACGACTGGGGTGTGCACCTCCTCGAGTACGCGCTCCAAATCATCACCGCGCCGCTCACCGAAGTTTCCGGCTACGCCTGGGAAGGCTATTGGGCCGCGCAACCCGAGGCCTCGTTTCCGAGCGACGCCAACGAAGACGAGGCGCAACTCGTCGTGCGGGCCAAAACCGGCCAGCGCATCAACCTCACCATCACCACCGTCGACGTCACACCCAAGCGCGGCTTCGTCGAGATCGTCGGGACGCAAGGCACCCACCTCATCGACTGGAACGAATACGAAACCACCCTGGCCCTGCCCGACGGTGCCCGCCAGATCACGCGCGGCCGGCAGCCGAAGGACGAAGGGCACCGCTTCTATGAAAATATTGCCGCCCATCTCACCGTCGGCACTCCGCTCGTGATCACCGGTGAATGGGCGCGCCGGCCCATCCATATTCTCGATCTCGCCGTGCAAAGCGCCCGTCAAGGCCGCGCCCTGCCCGTCGTCCACCCTTAGGCATCGCCTCGGGAAAACCGGCGGGCCACGGCGACAAACCGGCGGCCCGCCTCGGCCAGCTCCGCCTCGGCGAGGACGCCAAAACTTAACCGGATAAAATGCTTCGGCGCATCATCGCCGAAGCACAGCTCGCCCGGCACATAGAGCACGCCCGCCTCGATGCACGCCCGGCAGAAGGCCGATTCCAATCCGGTGTCGAGCGTCGCCGGCGCGTTGAGCCAGAGGTAAAGACCGCCCGTCGGCACCGCCCATTGCCAGCCAAGCGCCGGCAGCCCCGCATCGGTCAACGCCGTGTGCAGCGCGCGCATTTTTTTGAGATATGCCGGACGAATGACGGCGAGTTGCGCGTCCAATCCGCCATGCGCGAGCACCTGCTCCAGAATGGCCTGGTTGAAGTGCGCCGTTCCGAAATCGTGATGGCCCTTCACATGCAACATCCTCGCCAGCAGCTCCGGGTGGCTGCTCGTACCGTAGCCGACCTTCAGGCCGCTCGCGAACGGCTTGGTCAGCGTGGACAGGTAGAGCTTCGGGAACGCCGTCCATGCCGGCAGGCTCAAGACGCTGCGCGCCGGATGGGCCGTTTCATAATACAACTCGCGATAAGCCGCGTCCTCCACGACCGGCACGAGCGCGCCCGCCGCCGTGAGTTCCTCCGCGATGACGGCCTTTTCCTCCTCGTCGAGGCTGCGTCCGGAGGGATTGGAAAAATAGCTGACAAAATAAACCGCTTTGAGACGCGCTAGGTCGCCTTGCACCCGCAGGTCCCCCAGCAGCGTGCGCAGCCCCGGTCCGTCAATGCGCCCGGCGGCGTCCACCGGCAGCGAGCGCGCCCGAACGCCGAGACCCGCGAGCATTTCCAAATAGACAAAATAGCTCGGGCGGTCGACCAGCACGATGTCACCCGGCTCGCAGAGCACCTGCATCGCCAGATACAGAGCTTGCTGGGAACCGTTGGTGATGAAAAAGCCCCGTTTCACCGCACCGGCATCGAGGCCCGGCTCCTGCTGAAGCAACCGCTCCGCCAGCAACGCGCGCAACTCCGGCCTCCCTTGGTTCGTGCCATACTGGAGATAGTCCGGCGCGCCCGATTGCGACGCCAGCGCCTGCACCGCCGCCTGCACGGCCGCCACCGGCAGCGTGCGGTTGTCCGTAAATCCCGCAGCGAGGGAAAGGAGCTTGGGATTTTCCAGCGCCATGGTCATCAGCCGCGCGATGGTCGGAGACTGCGCACGTTGGCCAAGGGAGGAAAAAACAAGGGAGGGTGCGGACATAGGCTAGCGGGTTGAGGAGGCGGTGACCGTCGGCCACCATTCCTGATAATTCAAGATCACAAAAAAGGCGCGGAGGCCGAAGCCGCCGCGCCTTGGATTCAGAAGCGGATGCGTCAGGCCGGTGAGGGTGCGTGGGCGCCACCCAATCCCTCGGCGGCATCTTTGCCCGACGGTTTCTTGGCCAATTTTTCGTCCATCTTCGGCAGCGCCGGAGGCAGCTCGCGGATCACCGGCGAGCGGATGGCGCCGTGCTCAAGGATTTCCATCACGTGCTTGCCTTCGATCGTCTCGTGCTCGAGGAGCGCCTCGGCGATCTTGTCGAGCGCGGGACGACGGCCGGTGATAATCTCGGTCGCGCGGGCGTACTGCTCGTTGATGATGCGGGTGATTTCCGCATCGATCTTGCGCGCGGTTTCCTCGCTGTAGTTCTGATTGCGGCCAATTTCACGACCAAGGAAAACCGTGTCCTGCGTCTCGCCAAACGAAACGGGGCCGAGCGCGCTCATGCCCCAGTCGCACACCATGTGGCGGGCGATTTTGGTGACCTGCTTGATGTCCCCATAGGCGCCGCTGCTGATGTCGTCCATGACCAGCTCCTCGGCGATGCGACCGCCCATGCCCATGGCAATCTGGCTGAGCATGCGGCGCTTTTCCTGGGTAAGAATGTCCTTCTTGGGGATGAACATCGTGCTGCCCAGGCTGCGTCCGCGGGGAATGATCGTGACCTTGTGAACCGGGATGGTGCCGTCATCGAGCACCGCCTGAACAATGGCGTGGCCGGCCTCGTGATAGGCGGTGAGCTTTTTCTCGCGATCATCCATCACGCGACGGCGTTCGCGACCGAACTGCACCTTTTCGCGCGCATCGTCCACGTCGATCATCTCGACCTTTTTCTTGTTGCGGCGGGCGGCGAGCAGGGCGGATTCGTTGAGAAGATTGGCCAGATCGGCGCCGGAGAGACCGGGAGTGCCGCGGGCGATGACGTTGAGATCCACATCCTCGGCCAAGGCGATCTTGCGCGCGTGCACACGCAGGATTTGCTCGCGGCCGATAATGTCGGGCAGGTCGACGTACACCTGACGGTCGAAACGGCCCGGGCGCAGCAGCGCTTGGTCGAGCACGTCGGGGCGGTTGGTCGCGGCGATGATGATGACGCCCTCGGTGGTGTCGAAGCCGTCCATCTCGACCAGCATGGAGTTGAGCGTCTGCTCACGTTCGTCATTGCCGCCGCCGAGACCGGCGCCGCGCTGGCGGCCGACCGCATCGATCTCGTCGATAAAGATGATGCAAGGCGCGTTCTTGCGGCCCTGCTCGAACATGTCGCGCACGCGGCTCGCGCCAACGCCCACGAACATTTCGACAAAGTCGGAGCCCGAGATGCTGAAGAACGGCACCTCGGCCTCGCCGGCGACAGCCTTGGCGAGCAGGGTTTTGCCGGTGCCGGGAGGGCCGACGAGCAAAAGTCCCTTGGGAATTTTGCCGCCCATTTTCTGGAATTTTTTCGGGTCCTTGAGAAATTCGACGACCTCGGCGATCTCCTCCTTGGCCTCATCGCAGCCGGCGACCTCGGCGAATGTCACGCGATCGCGATCCCGTGCGAGCAGCTTGGCCCGGCTCTTGCCGAAATTCAAAGCGCCCCGGCCCGCCTGGCGGAGCTGGCGGACGAAAAGGAAGTAGAGCAGACTGATGACGAGAACGATCGGCAGAACCTGCGACGCGAGTTGCGTCCAGACATTGGAAACGGGAGGCTCGTCGAAGATTTTGGTCTTTTGGAGACGCTCAAGATTGTTGGGCGTCAGGCTGCCGGCGGCGCGGAACTGCGCGGTCTTGCCGGACTCGGTCTCAAGCGAGGCATCCCGGATTTTCCCGGTGATCACGGTGCCGTCGCGACCATAGGAGCCATCATAGCGAATGACGCCCGATTCCACCCGTCCCGCATCCGCCAGTTCGATGACTTGCTGAATCTTCAGATTGGCAATCGGGGCGGCATTACGCGGGCTCAGGTAGAAAAGCGCGAGCACCGCGGCGACGATGGACAACCAAATCAGGGCCACCTTCAGCGGAAACCGATCCGGAGGCAGATTTTTAAGGGGGCGGCGTTTGGTGTCGTTTTTGTGATCGGACATTACGTGTAAGACTTAGAAAGCACCGTGGAGGTTCCCGGGAGATAAGTCAATTGATCGGCCGGCTTATTTCCGTCGGCGCGAACGGTGAAAAGCAGGGGGTTTCTCAAAAACCAAAAAGCCTTTGCGAATCACCGCAAATCCACTGGTCCCCAAGCTGAAGCGCGTCGCCGCTCCTCGTGTCACGGCAGCCAGTAAAACCTCGAAGCCTTGTCGCGATAAATCGCCCGGAGCCCTCTGCGCACCCAGCCAACGGTGCAACGCACGCCGCAAAAGCGCCCGCGGCTTGCCCGCCAGTCCCCGCACATCCATTTGGCCCGACGCCGTCAAGGGAGCGAGCGCATCCAACCATGCCTCCAACGCCACGTCGTCCTCTTCCAGCAATTCGCGGGACAGCGCCGCGCCTGCGAGCGCGTTGCGAGCCTCAGCCGCCGTCCGCCACGCCGGCAGCACGTCGCGACGAATACGGTTTCGAAAATAATCACCGCTTTCGTTGCTCGCATCCTCCCGCCAGACTGCCCCGGCCTGCCGCAAGGAGTCCATCACCTGCTTTTTCGTCAGGGTAAGCAACGGGCGCAAATGCACGCGACCGGCGGGCATTTTTTGCACCGGTCGCGGCGCGGCCAAGCCGGCGGTACCGCTGCCGCGGGCGAGCCGCATGAAGAACGTCTCGGCAATATCGTCCTGCTGATGCCCGAACCACAAGGCCGTGATGCGCCGCCGCGCCAGCTCCCGTTGAAAAAACGAAAATCTCGCCGTCCGCGCCTCGGCTTCACTCGCGCCCTTGAAGGCGGTTTCCCAAGACCCCGCGACCAGCGTGATGCCGAGTCCGGCGCACACGCGCCGGCAAAAAGCCGCGTCGGCGGCGGCCGCCCGTCCGCGCAAACGATGATTAAAATGCAACGCGACCAGCCGGTCGCGACGTTCCGGCCAATGCGCCCACAGCAGCAGCAGCAGCGCGAGCGAATCCGCCCCGCCGGAAAACGCCGCCGCCCAACGCCGACCGGACGCCAGGCCGCCGTCGCGCACCCAAGCCAGCGCGGAAGGATGCAACCGCTCCAGCGGCATCGCCGCCGCCAGCTTCAATGCAATCTCGGGCCAGGATGATGGCGATTGCCGGAGCATGGATCGGGCGCCGTGGCCTAGGAAACCGCGCCGAACAAGCGGGGCAGCTTCCGGATTTCCTTGGCCACGCGCCGGCAACGCCGCTTGAAGAGATCGAACATCACCGCCGCGCCTCCCGGATGGCAAATTCGCTGCGGAGGAATCCCCAGCTCGGGACAGATCGCTCGAAAATTTTCGAGAGTGGCGGGCATCGCCCGTTGCGACAGGTGAATGCTGTCCCAAAAATACCAGCGGATCGACTTCCCGCGCGCGTCGATGAGGCGGGGGAAGTTTTCGAGAAACCGCGCGCCGCATTCCGCGCAGCGCCGGCGCGCGCCTTCATTGAAAAGCATGGCGGCGCGGTTGCGCTCCCGCCAGGTTCCGGCGGCGACAAAATTATCCTCATCCTTGGGCTCGCTGCCGGGAGAACTCACGCGGGATGGCACGACGTTGTAGACGATCACGGTGAAACCTCGGTCCACGATTTCCCGCACGGCCTTGAAGTATTCGTCCAGGCACAGTTCGACGACCGTTTCGATGGGCCGCCCCTTGAGTTGCGCCTGCTTGATCAGATGGGCCCGGCAATCGATTTCCCCAAAGGAAAGCAGCACGCGCGCGCCGGGAGGCACCTGCGTGTCGAGGACTTCCAAGAGACACTCGCGCCCGCGGGTGCGCGTGCCGGTTTTCGGCAGGTTATAGGCCAGCGAGCTGCCCGTGCGGTAGGTTTTAAACCACGGCAGCCGGTCATCCGATGCGTTCGGCCAGTCAGGCTGAATCTTGTCCTGCCCGCTGAAAAAACAGACATGGCTGTCCCCGATGCAATAGACCACCGGAACCTCACCGGTCTTCGTTTCCAAGGGAGATTCCATGACCGCGATAAAATCAAGCGAAGCTGAGGTATTCCTTGCCGAAATACGGCACGAGGACGGCGGGAATTTTCACACGGCCGTCCGCTTGGAGATTATTTTCCAAGAGCGCAGCCAGCACGCGCGGCACCGCCAGGCCGGAACCATTGATGGTGTGGACCAGCTCGGGCTTGCCTTCCTTGCCACGGAAGCGGATCTGCGCCCGCCGGGCCTGGAAGGTTTCGAAATTCGAGCAGCTCGACACTTCCAGCCAGCGTTTCTGGCCTGCCGACCAGACTTCCAGATCGTATTTTTTGGACTGGGCAAAACCCAGATCGCCGCCGCACATGAGGAGCACGCGATACGGTAGCTCCAGCTTGCGCAAAAGGCTCTCCGCGTCGCCCCGAAGCTTGTCGAGTTCCTCGTAACTGGTCGCGGGATGCACCCATTTCAGCAGCTCGACCTTGTCGAACTGGTGCAGGCGGTTGAGCCCGCGCACATCCTTGCCATAGCTGCCCGCCTCGCGGCGGAAACAGGGCGTATAGGCGCAGCGGTAAACCGGCAGTTCGGCTTCATCGATGATCTCGTCGCGGAAGAAATTGGTCAACGGCACCTCTGCGGTGGGCACGGCATAAAATCCGTCCACCGGAGCTTCGTACATCTGGCCCTCCTTGTCGGGCAGCTGGCCGGTCGCGGTGGCACTGGCGGCGTTGACGAAAATGGGCGGATTGACCTCCACGTAGCCCACCTTGCCGTTTTCATCCAAAAAGAAATGCAGCAGCGCGCGCACCAGCCGCGCGGCATCGCCCACATAAAACGGGAAACCCGCGCCGGTGACCTTGGAGCCACGGGCGAAGTCGAAGAGTTTTTCGAAGCCGGAGATCTCCCAGTGTGGCTTCGCGGCCGCCGAAAGCGCGTCGATGTCGCCCCAAGTCGAGAACGTGACGTTATCCTCCGGCGTACGCCCTTCGGGCACGCTGGCGTGAGGGAGATTCGGCAACGTCATCATCGCCTGCTTCAGATGGTCCTCGACTTCCTTCAAGGCTAGCTCGGCCTCCTTCGCCTGGGCGGAGACGGCCTTCATCTCCTGCACCTTGGCGATGAACTCCGGCGATCCCTTGGGGAGCCGGGCCATTTCGACATTCGCCGCCTTTTGCAGCCCACGCAGGCTTTCCACCCGCTGAAGCTGCACGCGCCAAGCCTCGTCCAGAGTCAGAATGGCATCGAGATCGACCGTAAGGTGTTTCTTGGCAATGGCCGCGCGGACAAGATCGGGTGATTCACGAAGAAGCTTGGGATCGAGCATGAGTTAAGGAATCCAACTCAGTCTTAATCGTAAATAAACACAAATTTACAATCACTCCGCTCAATTCGCCCCTGCCTGCAAACAAATCCTCCGCGTGTTTCCAACAATGTGTCGGAGGGCTGTAACCGGGGCTAGCATCAGTCGTCTGCCTTTCACTTGCTTTTGCCGATGAAGTTTTGAGATCCTCCCTTCTTCAAGAGTAACGCCCCTTGGTATCAACGCCCCAGCTCTCGACATGACTTTTCACACCGCTACTGCATCTCGTTAGCTCAGTTAGGTACAAACCAAGGCGAGCAGTCCAAGCTCAAGTGAGCGAACCAACCAATGTGAATCAACCCAGCACAATTCCCAAAATCCCTTTAGTCATGAGTTTTCTCCGAATCGGCAGCCATTGGCTAAGAATGCTGTCAGAGTTCTATTTAAGTGAGGAACTCTGTGGCAGGACCGTTCTATTACCCCATGTTTATATCATACTTCGCCATATCAGCACCCAATCAGTTTAAAACATCCGCCATGATGCCAAAATCATCAGTCAAGATGCTGAATGCATCGATCAATTAGCAAGATTCCGATGATACGACGTATAATATCCGAAAATCATCCCGATACAGCTAAATATAAATCATAATCGCCCCATTTATGAAAATCGGCCAATTGGCTAGGTACCACCTCTTTCGCAACCAGCACGTGATTCAATTCAGCCCGATACGAACGGGTAGCACCGTGATTTATAATTTATTAAGATGCTCATTACCAAGCAAAAATATTACCAAAACCCACACCTATTCACGCCACTTTTCGCACTTACCAGTTGTCGCCACAATACGTCATCCGCTCGACAGCATAGCCTCTATGCTTCAGGTCCTCAGTCACGAACCCAATGAAAAAAATATTCGCAGCACAGTGGCTTGTTTTAAAGACAACGGAGGATACGATCTCATTCAGGTAAAAAATGAAGGAAACCTGCTGCTCCTTCGTTATGAGAATTTCGTGAACAACTACGAAACGGTTTTCACGAGCTTCGAAACATTCTTTGGAATCACCATTTCCGGCCCGCAAAGGGCAGAACTCACCGAGAAATACAATTTAGAAAAAGCCCGGGAACACGCCGCTAGCCAGGGAGAGTGGTCCAAATGGGATCCTGTTACTCAAATTCACGGCCATCATATTTCGAAATTTGCCGGCAGGCCTAATTATTATAAGGAATATTTCACAGCTCAACAGATCGACCTTTTGAAAAATCTTTTAGGTGATTATCTGCGTGAATTTCATTACGCCTAGAAAACCCGCAACTCTTCCATTGCCTCGATTGAATAATTCTTATTCGTGGCTTGGTAGCAAATGTCCACTCCGACACCTGTAAACATCATCTGCATAAAATGGGGCACCCGCTACGGACCGCATTACGTCAATATTCTCCGTCGTGCGGTCGGCCGGCATCTCAAGCGGCCCTTCCTCTTTCATTGCTGCACGGAGAATGCCGACGGCCTTGATCCGGACATTCGCATTATTCCGTTTCCCGTCAATCCGGGCGTCAAGCGCGGCTGGCCTGATGTGCTGGTAAAACTCATGGTCATGCAAGACGGCTTCGGCGGCTTGCAGGGCCCCACGCTCTTCCTGGACCTCGACGTCGCCATCATGGACGACATCGACTGCTTCTTCGATTACGAACCCGGCAAAAACTGCATCATCCATAATTGGGTGATGGCCCACAAAGAGCTGCTCGGCCGCCGCCCTGCCGTCGGCAACTCCTCCATCTTCCGCTTCGAGGCCGGCTCCTCGAACGCCATCTACGAAACCTTCGTACGCGAAATGCACCGCGCGGAAGACCGCACCATTTTTAACACCGAGCAGGCCTTCATGACCTATGCGATGAAGGAAGTCCATTGGTGGCCCGAGGAGTGGGCGCGCAGCTATAAACGCCACTGCCGGCCGGCTTTTCCCCTCAATCTGTTTTGCACGCCCACACCGCCCAAAGGGTGTCGCATCCTGGTCTTCCATGGACGTCCCGACCCCGATGAAGCCATCAATGGTTTTCACGGCCGCAAACTTCACCATCACATCAAGCCGGCCCCGTGGATCACCGAGCATTGGCGGCTATGAGCCCTGATGGACCGTCTGGAATGACTTCTCCCGAGCATGGTTTCTGGGACTGCCTCGATGCAGTTCTGGTGATAAATCTGGATCACCGCACGGATCGTTGGGAAGAAATTCGCAGCCATCTCGCGCCGCTCGTCCCCACCGGCAAGCTGCACCGGTTGCCCGCGGTACTTGGCCGCACGTTACCCGGCTATGGAAACGGTCCGTGGTTCCGCCGGACCAAACGCGCGGGCACTTGGGGCGGTCGCGCCGGCTGTATGCTCTCCCATCGCAACGCCCTGCGCCTCGCCCGTGAATACGGCTGGCGCCGGGTGCTGATCTTGGAAGACGACGCGCGTGTCGCCCTCCCGCTCCAAGGAGAGGCCGGCCACGAACTCGCCACTTTCCTCGAGCGCAACGGCCATGACTACGGCGTGCTTTTCCTCGGCTTCACCTCGCCCCAAAAACCCGTCCGCCGCCTGCTGGGCCTGAAAAACGGCCCTGCCGTTTTCCAGATTGGCGGTTGCAGCACGACCCACGCCTATGTGGTGGATGCTTGTCTCTACGACAAGCTGCTGGCCCAGCTGCCCGCCGACGATCTCGCCGCATGGGCGTGGGTCGCCAGACATGTGGCGATCGACCGTTGGTATTCGCTGCATCTGGATCGCCTGACCCGCGTGGCGGCGCTTTCCCCCCAAGCGGTGATCCAAGGCGCCTCCTTTTCCGACATCACCGAACGGCAGGCCGATTATCACGCGGAGCCCACGGCCGATCTTTTGTCCCCGTTGCAATCATCCCCGGCGGCCTGGCCCGTGATGAACGCGCTTGCGCGGTTGGGGCGCGCCGTCGGGGATATTCGCCGGATTTTAAAAGGATGGCTGCGCCGGATCCGAGGCCTGTAAACTGCCTCATACGTCATGACGATCCAGCACACCGGCGACATCCGCGTAAAATTTTTCGGCAAAGGCCAGCCGACCTATGACCGCTCGCGAATGATCAGCCGGTTTCCCGGTCGCGACGGCGTCTGGGGAAGCTGCCGGTTCATCTTCGACCTCGATTGCCGCGACTATGACTGGGTGCTGGTCTACGACGACCTGAACTCCAGGGAAGGCGGGGAACGCTTTTCCACCCGCGGTGAAGAACTCGCCTGCCCAAGGGAAAACACGCTGCTCGTCACCACGGAGCCTTCGAGCATCAAAGTTTACAGCCACGCCTTCACCTCGCAATTCGGGCGGGTGCTGACCAGTCAGGAACCGTGGGCTATCCGTCATCCGCGCGCGATTTTCTCTCAGCCCGGGCTGAACTGGTTCTACGGCGAAGATTACAATCATATCCGCGACCATCCTCCGCTGAACAAAACCGCGGATTTGTCCACTGTCTGCAGCTCAAAGCAGCAACGACACACGCTGCATCATTTGCGCTACGAGTTTACCCAACGGCTCAAGGCCGTTCTTCCCGACCTCGAAATTTTCGGCCACGGGGTGCGCCCGATAGAAAGCAAAACGGAGGCGCTCGACTCCTTCCGCTATCACTTGGCCATCGAAAACCACCTTTGCCGCCATCATTGGACCGAGAAACTCTCCGACTCCTTCCTCGGTCTTTCCCTGCCGTTCTATTTCGGCTGCCCTAATGTCTTCGATTATTTTCCCGAAGGCAGCGTGGTCCCAATCGACATCCGCGACTTCGACACCGCGGTCGACATCATCCGCCAGACCATCCGCGACAACACGTGGGAAAAACGCCTCGGTCTTCTGCAGGAAGCCCGCCGGCGAGTGCTGGAAGAATACCATCTCTTCGCCGTGGTCGAAAAAATCATCCGTGAGCGTCACCGGCCCGATGTTAGCACTCGCGGCGGACGTCTCCTTAGCCGTCGGGCCGCCCGCCACCAAAACGTCTGGACGGGCGCCAGCCACGTCCTCGAACTCGCCAACGCTCGCGTGCGGAACTTTATTGCGACTCAGTAAACCACCTTCACACGCTCTTCGACTTCCAACATGTCTTTTGTAAGCAAACTTCGCCGCAGCCTCCAAAAACGATTTCGCCCTACAGAACGGGACAAGGTCATGCGCCGATGGAAAGCCGATCAAGGCGACGCCAAACTCCGACTGAACTACTCCCTTAACCAGGATTCTGTGGTTTTTGACATGGGCGGTTATGAAGGCCAGTGGGCTTACGATATTCACGCCCGCTACGGCTGCCGCGTGTTCATCTTTGAGCCTGTGCAGGCTTATGCAGACGCCATAGCCGCCCGCTTCGCCGGAAACGCCGCCATCCAAGTCTTTTCCTGCGGCCTGGCAGCCTCGACCCGGAATGAAACCATCGGCCTGTGCTCCGACGGCAGTTCCGTTTTCCGTCAAGCCGAGCGTACCGAAAAAATCCAGCTTATCGATGTGTTCCAGTGGTTCAACGAACACGGCATCACAGAAATCGCCCTGATGAAAATTAATATCGAGGGAGGGGAATACGAATTATTGGAACGCATGATCGACACGGGGATTGCCAGCAGAATCGAGCATTTCCAAATCCAGTTTCACGACCTTGCCCCCGAATCAGAGGCTCGCATGCAGGCCATCCAAAAACACCTGCAACTCACTCACTCCCCCACCTACCAATACAAGTTTGTCTGGGAAAACTGGAAACGTAAGGGTTGAGACGATCAGCCGCCGATCGGAGCGGCTGGCCCCCAGTGGCGCATCCGCCAGCGATAGAGCAACCCTCTTCCATACGAACGGAATGCTTTCTGCGATCGTACCACCACCGGCTCGGCTGCCGCATTCTGATGATGGGTCTCCGCCCAATGTGAAAAGCAGGCGAATGGGTTGTAGGTGTGAAGCATGGCTGCACGAGCCAGCGCGACCTGTTGACGTTCGTTCTCCGTTTCCGAAGAATTCAGTAAACGCTGGATAATCTCGGAAGCCTGATCGATCGCCCGTGGATTGAGTCTCACAAAAGCATCCGGACTGAAGTATTTCTCCAGATTAGGGCATCCTACATACAGTGGGAATGCCCAGCCGAGATAGGCGTCGGCGAGCTTTTCCGTCCAGTAGTTTGGACTTTCACAATTCTCGAGTACGAGGTGGAAACGATGCGGCAAAATCGCGTCCATTTTGTCATCAATCGACTGAAACCCACGGCCATAATGCACGATCCGATCGCCGAAGCGCAGCTTAAGTTCGGACAAAAACTTCAACCGCCGACGCTGCCCTTCGGTAGAAGTCAGATTGGAGCACACCACTGATATGCGATTTTCCTTCGCGGGTCGCTGGAGAGCATTCAGGTAATCGTAGCCAAATTGAAAGCTACGGGGATTGCCTCCAATACCCACGTGCCAACACATGCCAAGGGAACCGATTTCCAATCGCGGATGTCGCGACCGGTCGTGCGAATCCATAATACGGCGGAACTGCCGGTAAAATCTATTCGGATACAGTTTTTTTTCCAACGGTTCACCCGCCACAAAAAAAGTATTCACCGGGGCACAGCGCATACGATCAAATGGCCGCGCATTGCCATACACGATCCAGTAGTCCGCCTCCGTATCCCAAGGAGGATTGATTTCAAATCGGCAACGTCCCCAGGACGGCTTGCCACCCGGAGCCAGCAACTCGATCCGGCCGGGAGCGTGATCCATGGTAACCACGACGCGAAGCTTGTCAGATCTTTCCACAGGCAGAGTCATGCGATATCTAAATTTTCGTCCAATGCCCCGGCATCGCAAGCGGCAAGCCAGTTTCGGCAGGCGCAAAAACCCGACGCAAAGAACGGTCCTTCGTGTCACCCAGCCATGCCCCCCACCAGCTAAACGAACTATTGGCGATGATTGCGTGCCGGCAACACGTCATCAGCCACAGATCGGCCAACTCATCGCCTCCGTTATGTTCGACCACCTCGACTGGACTATCCCCAAAACTGAGGTTTGCACGCGGCCAGACCAAATCGTCGCCAAACAAAATAAAATTAACCGGCCCCAACTCTTCCCGCGCACGATTAATCGCCTGTTGGTAATAGTTGCGGCCTAGCAGGTGAGCGTAACGCACCCGTCGGAAATGCACAAAAACAGATGCAGATTCGGCCAGTCTCCTACCTAGGTCCCGATTGCGAGTATCAACAGGCACAGGGGGCGCCAGCTCCGCTCGAATCGCCGTCGCGTGATCTAAAAAATAATCCTCATGCTGCCAATAACCAAGCAACGTGATGCGATCACAGCTGGGATGCAGCTGCGTCAGCTGGGACGCCAATTCGTGAGTATTTTCAGCGTAATAACTGCGGATTTCCCGTGGCAGTAATTTATTCAGAGCCCGAACCAGCTTATGCCAGGGATGTTTGAGATGAGGCGCCACCCGCCATGCTTCCGGCATGATCATAGCCTGGATCGAAAACCGGTCCAACCGGTAGCTGCGACCGTAGGTATCGGCGTTATAGCCACGCTTGCTATCGAGATAAAGATCGCGCCCCGTGCGAATCGCCAACGCGCGGGCCGTCGCGTAGATGAAGAGCTGGTTGCCCAACCCTCCCTTGACGATAGCGATGATCACCTTGCCCATGATATTTTAATGCAGGTTGCCGCAAGACTGGAATCATTCCACTTCACCAGGAACACTATTTTGGATACGCGGCTTTTGTGCCGCGAACCTGGGAAAAATGGACCGAGCCCACGCCACGTCGTCGGGGTGATCGCCACAGTAACGTGCATGTCCCAGCCGCAACCCTTCCAGATGGGCCTCGAGACCGACCTCGAGAATATTGACCCCAAATTGCTCCGATAGAGGCAATGCGACTGATGCGGGATTCATTGCCAACATGCGTTCGACCATTTGGCTTCCGACCGTCACATCACAATGCCCCATGTCAAACCAATGGGGAATCCGGCCCGTGGTTCCCGAGAGAGATGGTAGCGGCATGCAAGTCTGAGCACTGAACGTAGCAAAGTCCCACAATTGGACCGTTGGCGCATTCTCAAGCCCGATGGCGTTCACGTCCCTGCATAGATCAAAGATTGCCCGACGCTCCCTGCTCCACGGCGCGACCGATGGAAGATCGAAGGATGGGTGCAGCTGCTTGATCGCCAGTTGCGGCGGAATCGCGATCAACACCACCACTCCGCGACGGCGCAAATCTATCAAAAGTTTTTTCAATTTCGCCATCTTGTCCGCGCGAATCTCCTGATGACGCAGTTCATACATGTCTGGAATCCGGTCGAAAATGTCATCGCGATTATTCTTAAGGTAGGTCCTCAGGTCATTTGGGTGACGAGGTGTCATCCAGCGCCCCAGCGACGAATGACTCGGCTCCTGTCGACGAATGAAATGCGCTAACGTGGAGAAGCTTTCCTCAACTGAGCCGATACTGGCCACATGACGCATCTCCCGGTCCAGGGAGACTGTCGCCTTCGCAAGTGGAGAAGTATAGAAACTGGTAAACTTCCGCGAATCCGTATCGCTGGAAAGATCCCCCATATCCAAACCAAAAATCAACTCACGCAGGTGAGGCTCACGAGCCATGAGATAACGCGCCATCTCAATATCTTCATATAGAGTGGCGGCCGCCATGGCCACATTGAGAACTCGAGCCCCTTTAAACGCCGGTTGCAACGGATCGATGCCAATCTCAAATCGAGATGAGCCCACAATCGCCACTTCGACGTCGCGGTGATACCCTACCAAGCCTGCCTTGCCCGTCCGCAGATCATCTCCGATTTCCCGATACGGATCGAGCGCCGTGATCGAAAGCGAGGCTGGCTCCATGCGCAACGGATTGACCAGCGTGTTCAAGATCGCCGCCGTCACGACATACACGCCGATGAATCCCAGAAGCCATCGGCCTTGTTTACGAAAACGTGAGGTCATGAGGCGGCTCGCTTGTTAAAATTGGAAGTAGATGAACTCGCTCACCTGGTCGAACTCATGCCCGATCCAACAGCACAGCACCAGGGTCAGGACCGTCCAATACCAAGTCGGCCGCCAGCGCCACCAAGGCAGCGTCGTCACCGCCACCTCGCGCGGATCGCGGAAGTGCGGGGCAAACCGCCCGAGGAACTGCTGCGTGTTCGGCAGCACCCACGCGATGACCAGCGCAAGGATGAGCGGACGCCACGCCCGTGACACTTTCATGATTTGCTCGCCGCCGACCGCCCAGCGCTCGAAGCCGTGGCCGCCAAACATCGAGGTGTAGAGGCTCGCCGTCACCGCCCAGGCGCTGCCCGTCGTGCCACCGCGCGCAGCCTCAAAGGCTCCCGCACGAAATGGAATCCATGCCAGCACCACCGCCAAGAACGTCAGGGCGATGGCCGGCAACTTCGGCAGAGCGCGCCACCCCAGCCTCTCGCGAAGCGCGGTCCACCCATGGTTCACGCAAAGGTAAGCGCCATGAAGCGCACCCCACAGAAAATAGGTGAGACCCGCGCCATGCCACAGGCCGCCCAGAACCATGGTCGCCAACAAGTTCACGTAGCGCCGCGCCTTGCCGTGCCGGTTGCCGCCGAGCGGAATGTAAAGATAGTCGCGCAGGAAGCGCGAAAGCGTGATGTGCCAACGCTGCCAAAACTCCACCACCGAGCGGGCCTTGTAGGGAGAATTGAAATTCAACGGCAGCCGGATGCCGAAAAGATAGGCCAGACCGATCGCCATGTCCGAATACCCCGAGAAATCGAAATAGATCTGAAACGTGTAAGCCAGGCCCGCCGTCCACGCCTCGCCAAAGGTCAGGACGCGCATACCTCCGGCGACCAGCTCAAAGAACGGCGTGGCCGTGGCGGCGAGACGGTCCGCAATCACGACTTTTTTGAACAACCCCAACGCGAGCAGCGTCAGGCCAACGAGAAGGTGCCGCCAACCAACCTGCGCGATCTTGCGGCGAAATTGAGGCATCAACTCGGAGTGATGCACGATCGGCCCCGCGATCAGGTGCGGGAAAAACGTCACGAACAACAGGTAGTGCCCGAAGCGGTAGTCCTTGATCTTGCCCTGATACGCATCGACCAAAAAGGTGATCTGCAAAAAGGTGAAAAACGACACCGCCAGCGGCAGCACCAACTGCGGAATCTCCGAGGGGTAACCGGTCAGCGACTGGCTCCATTTCGAGAAAAGCCCGAGGTATTTGTAGTAAACCAGCAGCAGCAGGTTGGCCGACACGCTCGACGTGAGCAGCAGCAGCCTGACGTGTCTGGCCCGCAGACCGTGAATCAGCCGTCCGCACCAGTAATTCAACGTGCACGAGGCCAGAATAAGTGTGAGATAAAACGGACTCCACGGCTGCGCGGGATTGGGATTCCACCACGCATAGAACGCCAGGCTCACTCCAATCAGCCAGGTGATGGCCCATGACCAGTATTTGCGCGCGAGCAGATGAAATCCCAGCAGGCTGACCGGCAGAAAAATCAGCAGGAAAAAATAGGAATTAAACAGCATGGGCGGCCGTTCCGGTCAGCTTGACCGTTCAGGCCTTGTAATACTTCGCCGGTTTTCGGCGGATGCAGTTGCGCGTGTCGATCAGAGGCATCGGGTAGGCCGAGAAATCGAAATCCTTGTAGGCCTCGTGGCCGGTGGAAACCACGATGAGGTCGTAATCCGCCGTGATCGTCCCGACCGATTTGCGTCCAGCGTACGCCGCATGCTCGCGAGTCAGCGGAATCACCGGCACGAAGGGATCGTGATAGACCACCTTCGCGCCGAGTGCCTCGAATTTCTCGATCAGCTTGTAGCTCGGCGACTCGCGGTCGTCGTCCACGTTGGCCTTGTAGGCCAGGCCGAGGATGAGCACGCGGGCGTTTTTGACCGACTTGGCGTCGTTGTTCAGCGCCTCGAACGCCACCTTGACCACGTAGTCGGGCATGCTCGTGTTGATCTCGCCCGCCAGCTCGATGAATCGCGTGTGCTGGCCGAACTCGCGCGCCTTCCACGTCAGGTAAAAAGGATCGATCGGGATGCAATGCCCGCCCAGGCCGGGACCCGGATAAAATGGCATGAAGCCGAAGGGCTTCGTCTTCGCCGCCTCGATCACCTCCCAGATGTCGATGCCCATCGCCGCGTAGACGATCTTGAGCTCGTTGACCAAGGCGATGTTCACCGAGCGGAAAATATTCTCCAGGAGCTTGGTCGCCTCGGCCACGCGGCACGAACTCACCGGCACGAGCTTCTGGATCGCGAGGCCGTAAAGGGCCAGGGCCTTTTCAAGACAGGCGGGCGTGAAGCCCCCCACGACTTTGGGAATGCTCGCGACTTTGCTGTCGGGATTGCCCGGATCTTCACGCTCCGGAGAAAACGCCAGATGGAAATCCACGCCGGCCTTCAGCCCCGAGCCCGCTTCGAGCACGGCGCGCAACTCTCCGTCGGTCGTTCCGGGATAGGTGGTCGATTCCAGCACCACGAGTACGCCCTTGCTAAGATGCGGGGCGATCTGCCGGCCGGTATCGAGCACGTAGCTGAGATCCGGCTCACGATAGGTGTTCAGCGGCGTGGGCACGCACAAGATCACCGCGTCCACCTCGCGCACGCGGGAAAAATCCACCGAGGCCTCCAGCTTGCCCGCATCACGGGCCGCGGCCACCGTCTCGCCGCCCACATGCTTGATGTAGCTGCGGCCGCCATTGATCGCATCCACCTTGCGCTGATCGATGTCCAGGCCGAGCACGCGTCCACCCGAACGGGCGAACTGCAAAGCGAGGGGCAGCCCTACATAACCGAGCCCGACAATGGCGATGTTGTTCATGAGAGAGATGGGATTTTCGGACACAATGAAACCCAGGCGCGAGCCCGAAAACAGGGTTTCCGCCGGCCGGCCGGTTCAGCCGCCGGCCGTGAGTTCGTGGTAAACCGCCAGCGTCGCCGCGCACATGGCCTCGCGCGTGAACGGCGATCCCACCACGCCGGGAACCGCCTTCGTGTTCAAGATTACGCGCGTCGCCCGCACCAATCCCGGGATGTCTCGCAACGGCACCGCGCCCGCCGGGAACAACGCCCGCAATTGTTCGGCCACGCCGCCGTGATCGTAGCCGACCACCGGTTTGCCGATCGCGAACGCCTCCAGCGTCGTCCGCCCAAACGACTCCGGCTGCACCGAGAGGCAATAAACGACATCCGATACCGCCATGATCTCACGGATGTCTCCGCGATGGCCGAGGAAGGTCACGTCACCCTCCAGCCCGAGCCGGCTCACCGCGGCGCGCAACTCGCCAAGATAGGCCTTTTTCTTGGGATGCGTGTCGCCGACCACCAAACCGTGCGCCGGCACGCCCGCCGCCTTCAAGCCGGCAATCATGGCGAAAAAATCCTCGTGGCCCTTCAGTCGCGTGATCCGGCCGGGCAACAACAGCACCGTCTTGTTCGCCAGTTGCGGCTGCGCCTCGGTCCAGGTTTTCAGCCAGGTTGCGTCCGGTTTGAACCCACGCGGCGATTCCTCCAGCGCGACTCCACGTGGGATGACACGAATCATTTCTGCCGGCGTCCGCGGGTAGTTCACCGTGATGTAGTCGCGAATGCATTCCGACACCGCGATGACCCGCTCGCCGCGCGTCATGATCGCCGAATAAAAGTTAATCGAATAAAAGCCGTGCACCGTCGTCATGAAATGCGGCCGTGTCTTCGCATCCATGCCGCGCAAGGCCAGCCAGGCGATCCACGCCGGCACCCGCGAGCGGGCGTGCACGATGTCGGGCTTCTCCTTTTCGAAAATCCTCCGAAGCCGCGAAACCTGCAACAGCGAGGAAAAGCTTTTGCGATGCACCGGTAGCGCGAGATGCCGGCTCCCCGCCGCTTCCAGAGCCGGAACAAGGCGGCCGCCGTTGGAAACAACCGCCGATTCATGCCCGGCCTCGACCAGCGCGGACGCGATCTCCAGCGTGCCGCGCTCGACGCCGCCAGCATTCAGCTCGGGAAGAATCTGGAGGATTTTCATGAGGCAAAAGGAAAGAACCGCCGCAGCACTTCGTCGGCGCAACGGGCCGCCTCGTGCAAGGGCGCAACCGGCGCGGACAGCCGGCCCGTGGCCAGCCAGTCGGCGTAACGCGTCGCGTACTCCGAAGTCACCATGTCATTGACGGAACGCACCACCCGGCTGTCGGTCCGCCGGGCAGGCAAAGGCAGCAAACCCACGCGCGCCCGCGCCGTGACCGCCTCGAACATCATCGAGGTACTGTCCTCCGTCACCCAGACCTCGGCTGCATTCATCAACCGCGACGGCAGCCAGCCGGCCGTCGTCTGCTCGTGCGGCACGATTTCGATCGGCAGGTTCAACGCCGCGATCTCGGCGAGAAATCCCCCGGGCGTGCGTCGGGAATTAGCCACCGTCCACGCCAGCCCGGGGCGACGGCGCACGATCTCTGCGATCGCAGCGACCAGCGGAGCTCCCGCCCAATCGTGGTGCTTCGAGGGCCCGCCGATGAGGATCACGCCCGTTTCCGTTTTCGACCCGGGCGTTTCCGGCAGGCGGTTGAGCGCGCCCCGCGTGGCGAAAAACCGCGCCGGCGCACGGCCGTCTTGCAGGTCATGCCGCGGAACGAAGCACAGATCGAAAAGCCAGGACGGCAGCGACGGCTTCATGATCACCACCGCCTTCGCGCCAAAACGCCGGGACGCGAACAACAGCGGCACATGCGTCCGGTGCCCCGTCGCGATCAGTAATTGCGGCGGCGAGGCGTTCGCGGCCAACGCACGGGCCTGCCCCACCCGCGCCACCAGCCCGCGTTTCAAATCGAGCCGCACGTACTCCACGGCGGCGCCGGTGCGGCGCTGCAACGCCTCGGCCAAACCGAAGCTTTGATTTTCATGGCCCGGACGTCCGTCGGAGAGGATGCGCAGATGCGCCAATCCGGTATTCATTCCCCGCCCTCCGGCTTCGTCGCGACCGGCATGCCCATCTGACGGCAGACCGCCGCCACCTTTCCCGGACCCTGCGGAACGTAAACAAAATCGAGCGGCAGGGCGGTCGCTCGATCGATGCGGGTAATCTCCGCCTGAATCAGACGGCGGCGGTCCAGAAGCGGCCGCCGATAAATGATCGCATCCGCCGCCAGCCAGGCCGGATGCGGCGCCTCCATCGGCAGCGAATATTCGAAGGCCAGGTTATCCGGCTCGGCCTGTTGCAAAGCGGGCACGGGCGTCAACGCGTCCTCCAACCAGACCAGACAGCGCCGCAGCTTCCCGGCGGCGGCCCGGTGGATGCCCTCCTTCGGCGTGCGCCCCGGTTCCCACTGCGGTTTGTGATGACTGATCTTCCACCGGTCCTGCAGCCAAAACACATCCGACGGGCTCTCGCGCATCGCGACTTCGAGCAGCTTCATGCAATTTTCGGTCGTCGGCTCGCCGACGAGCCGATGGAATTTGATCCGCCATTTTCCCGGCGCTTGCGTGACGACGGAAAGCCCGACCACGGTGGCGCCAGTCCGGCGGGCCAGCACGGCGGGCAAAGGCGTGCAGGCGGTCAACCGTCCGAAAAACGGCACAATTTCGCCAATGCCCAGCGCGCGTTGATCACTCATGATACCCAAGCCGCCGCCCGCGCGGACAAACGAAGCCAGCGACAGCGGATTCACGCTTTTGGCGAACAACTTCAAACCGGTGCGTTCCCGGGTGCGCACGAGCCGGGCATCGAGCAGCGGATTGCTCAAAGGACGATAAATGTCCCCGGCCTGCACGCCGGGCGGCATGACCTGAGGAAATTTCTGCGCCAGCGCCTCCCAGTTGCCCATGTGCGCCAGCAACGCCACCACGCCCTTGCCCGTGGCCAGCGCGTCGGTCAGCACCGCGGCGTTTTCGATTTCAACGACCTTGTCCAACTCCCTCGCATCGAGGCTGGCGGTGCATAAGGAGGCGATCAGGTTGGCCCCGGCCCGCCGGAAAACCTCGCCGGCCAGACGTTCCACTTCCTCGGGCGATTTTTCCCCCGCGAAAGCGATGCGCAGATTGCGCTCCACGATTCTCCGGTGGCGGGCCGACACGCGGCCGACCAGAGCGCCCAGCCGCTCGCCCGTCCATGCCGCCTGACGGGGTGTGAGCAACCCGATCATTTTCTCCATGCCAAGATAAACC
This sequence comes from Verrucomicrobiota bacterium, assembly GCA_019510185.1. Taxonomy (GTDB): domain Bacteria; phylum Verrucomicrobiota; class Verrucomicrobiia; order Opitutales; family Opitutaceae; genus Rariglobus. Next base: position 85,529 of record JAEKKV010000017.1, read on the forward strand.
GCATACTCCAGCCGCCATTGCAGCCGGCGGCCAAAAGACGGCGTCCGTGTACTCATGATGCGGCCGGGAGCGCTCCCGGATCGGAATGGGTCAAAGTAATGAAAACGGCCGGCATGGGTAAGGCGGGCAAACTGCCGCCCCCGGCGCCGCTCCGCAAGCTCCCTCGCACCGCCGGATTTCCCCTTCACAATGCTTGCAGTCCGGCCCGGTTTGCCGCCCTTTTTGGACTCATGCCGCTTCTGAAGGTCACCGACCTCCGCACCTATTTCCATACGCGCACCGGCGTCTATCGGGCGGTCGATGGAGTGGGCTTCCATCTCGAACGCGGCGAAACCCTCGGCATCGTCGGCGAATCCGGCTCGGGCAAATCCGTCACCGTGCACTCGCTCATGGGCCTGATTCCCCGCCCGCCCGGCCGCATCGAAAGCGGCTCGGCGGTTTTCGACGGCGTCGATCTGCTTGCCTGCCCTCCTGCCGCGTTGCGCTCCATCCGCGGCAAACGCATCAGCATGATTTTCCAGGACCCGATGACGTCGCTCAACCCCTACCTGCGCGTCAGCGATCAGCTCATCGAACCGCTGCTCATCCACGAAAAGATCTCCAAGGCCGCCGCCCTCGACCGCGCCCTCGCCATGCTGGAAGCCGTGGGCATTCACGATGCCGCCCGCCGCATCCATTCCTACCCGCACGAATTTTCCGGCGGCATGCGCCAGCGCGTGATGATCGCGATGGCCCTCATCACCCGCCCCGAACTGCTCATCGCCGACGAACCCACCACCGCTCTCGATGTGACCGTCCAGGCGCAGATTCTCGAGCTCATAAAAAAAATGCAGGGCGAGCTGGGCATGGCGGTGATCTTCATCACCCACGACCTCGGCGTCGTCTCCGGCCTGTGCGACCGCGTGCTCGTCATGTATGCCGGGCGGATCGTCGAATCGGCGGACACCCGCACGCTCTTTTATCACCCCAAGCATCCCTACACCCGCGCGCTGCAACGCTCGATTCCATCGACCCAGCCCAAGGGCGCCGAACTCTTCACCATTCCCGGCCTGCCGCCCGACGTTTCCAAACCGATCGCCGGCTGCGCCTTCACGCCACGCTGCGTCTATGCGACGGAGTTCTGCAAAACCCGTGATCCCGGCCTGCTCCCCGTCGCCTCCGGCCACGACCAAGCCTGCCTCCGCGTGCAAGCCGGCGAACTCTGACCACCGTCATCATGTCCGATCCCATTCTCGAACTCCGCGACGTTAAGACCCACTTTTCCGTTCACCAAGGGATTCTGCTGCGCAAGCAGACCGGGACGGTCAAGGCTGTCGACGGCGTCTCGCTCACCGTGCAGCGCGGCGAGGTGCTCGGACTGGTCGGCGAATCCGGCTGCGGCAAATCCACCCTCGCCCGCACCATCATGCAGCTCCTGCCGACCACCGGCGGCTCCGTGCTGCTCGAAAGCAAAAATCTCACCGAGGGCTCGGCCTCCTCCATTCACGCAATCCGGCGCGATCTGCAGATGGTCTTTCAAGATCCCTACGCGTCGCTCAACCCGCGCATGACCGTGTTCGCCACATTGTCCGAACCGCTGCTGGTCCATCGCGTGTGTCCTCCCGCCGAGGTCAGCGCCCGCGTCAGTGAACTCATGGAGCTCGTCGGGCTCGCCCCGAGCCTGATGCAAAAATATCCGCACGAGTTTTCCGGCGGACAGCGCCAGCGCATCGCCATCGCCCGCGCCCTCGCCCTCAAGCCCAAGGTCATCATCGCCGACGAACCCGTCTCCGCGCTCGACGTTTCCGTGCAGGCCCAGATTTTGAATCTGCTCGCCAAACTCGTCCGGCAAATGGGGCTCAGCCTCGTTTTCATCGCGCACGATCTGTCGGTCGTGAAACACATTTCCGACCGGGTGGCCGTCATGTATCTGGGGAAAATCGTCGAGCTGGGAACCGCCGTCGACGTCATCGATCGCCCGCAGCACCCGTACACCCGCGCGCTCGTGAGCGCCATTCCCCTGCCCAATCCCGACGCGGAACGCGCCCGTCAACGCATCATGCTCCCGGGCGATCCGCCTTCGCCGATCAACCCTCCGGCCGGATGCCCGTTCCATCCGCGCTGCGCCTACGCCCAGGAACGTTGCAAGGCCGCCCTTCCGCCGCTCGCCGCCTTTCAAGATCGCGAAGTCGCCTGCATCCGGGCCGGGGAAATCTGAGCGCCCGGTTTACCCGAGCAGATTCGTCTGCCGGAGCGCCTCGTAGCAGGCGATGCCCGCCGCCGTGCTCAGGTTGAGCGAGCGCAGTTCCCGGTTCGCATGCGGAATCGTCACACTGCCGGCCACGCCGATCTCCTCATGCATCCATGCCGGCGCCCCATGTCCCTCGTTTCCGAAGACGAGGCCGTCCCCGTCCTCGAATTTCGCCTCCCAATAGCTCCGTGTGGTTTTCGTGGTGAACAGCCACAGCTGCTTCGGCGCGGCCGGACTCGCCCTGAAGGCCGCCCAGTCCGCGTGGTGATGCACGTCGAGCGAATACCAATAATCCATGCCGGCCCGCTTGAGATGACGATCCGTGATCTCGAAACCCAGCGGATGAATCAGGTGCAGCCGCGAACGCGTGAGCGCGCACATCCGGCCGATGTTACCGGTGTTCTGCGGAATCTCGGGCTGAAATAGGACGATATGCAGCATGCGAACCTGCTCACGTCACAAAAGGACCACCCGCATGGCAATCCTTCCCGTGAGCCGACCGCAGCTTCTTCGAGCCGGCGCCCGCCCCTTTACTCCAGCACCAGCCCGGTGTTGTCCGCGGACAACACGCGCGCCTCGCTGGGTATTTCCACCGCGGCAAAAGCCGCGCGCATCGCTCCGGCGACCGTCGCGGCCTCTGCCAGCGGTGCGACACAGAGCACAGTGGAGCCGCTGCCGCTCAACCAGCCGGTGTAAGCGCCCGCCGCGATCCCCGCCGCGATGGCGGGACGCCCGCCGGGAATCTTCGGCAGACGGTAGGGTTCGTGCATGAAATCGGTCACTGCATGCCTCAGGCGGGCGTACTCGCCCGAAACGATCGCCGCCACGAGATAGGACGCGCTGTTGATGCTCTTCACCGCGTCGAAATACGGCAACACGGCCGGCAGCACGCCGCGCGACTCTTTGGTCAGCACCTCAACAGAGGGCGAGGTCGCCACGAACGCGAGATCCGCCGGCAACGCGATGCGCACCGTGTCGACATAGGCGTTGGTCACCGCGTCGCAGCGCGCCACGCAAAATCCGCCGAGGATGCCCGCGGCGGCGTTGTCCGGATGCCCCTCCAGCGCGGTGGCCACCGCCACAAGCTGGTGCCGGGAAAGACCGGCCCCGGAGAGTGCGTTGAGCCCGCCCAGCACGCCGCCGATCACCGTGACGCTCGAACCCAGCCCGCGCGCCGCCGGTACGTCGCCACGGATTTGATACGTAAAGCCAAAGGGCGCGGTGCGCGACGCCGCGAAAAACGCCGCGGCGGCCGCCTCGACCATGGCTTGGGCGCGACCGTCGGCCGGCGAAACCGGCTGGGCGGCGGCGCTGTCGGCGCGCGCGAGCGTGACACGGTTGTGGATCTGCAGGGCGAGGCCGAGCGTGTCGAAGCCGGCGCCGCAATTGGAAGTGCTGCCGGGCACGCGAACCGTGACCGAGGAGGGAAGCGTGCTCATGAGGTGCGTCGAAATTTAAGGGCCTGTTTCACTTCCATCATCTCGGCTTTTTTGCGGAGATCCGCGCGTTTGTCGTGGAGCTGCTTGCCGGTGCAGAGGGCGACCTCCACCTTCACCAGCGCCTCCTTGAAGTAGAGCCGCAACGGCACGAGCGTGCGCTCGCCCACCTGCATCGCCTGGGCGATCTTGCGAATCTGGTGCTTGTTGAGGAGCAGCTTGCGAATCCGGCGGGCGGCGTGGTTGTTGATGTTGCCGAACGCGTATTCCTCGATGTGCGCGTTGAAAAGCCAGAGCTCGCCCTTTTCAAACTTGCCGAAGGCGTCGCCGATCTGCGCCCGGCCGGCGCGGATGGCCTTGACCTCGGTGCCGTGGAGCACGAGCCCCGCCTCGAAGCGCTCTTCCACGTGAAAATCGCGCAGCGCCTTGGCGTTGCGGATCTCCGTGAAACGGACGGCGTCTTTTTTCTTGGCGGACATGGCGGCAAGCGGGCGTCACCCGCCTTGGAAAACAGGTATAAAAAATGTCACTCTAAGCGAATCCAAGATTCATCGCGGGAACAACACCCGGAGAACTCTTGGTTTCGCGCAAAGTGACACGAAAACGGAAGGGGCGAAGCGCCCGGGGCCGATTACTCGGCGGCTTCTTGGAAGGTGATCTTGCCTTCGATGATTTCGCGCAAGGCAATGTCTTCCGGCGAAAGCTTTTCGAGGGATTCCACCAGCGCACGGCTGCCACGGCGGAGCTGCTTCACTCGGCGGGAAACCACGTTGATGAGCAGGTTGGCGTCGGTGATGACTTTGTGGGCTTCTTTAAGGTAGTCGTCTCTCATGGTCGGCGTGGGCTTTGGCGTTAAAGGGCGATAGCACAGACCGCCCATCCCCCGGTCAAGGGTTTATTTCCCGACCGGACCTTGCGCTTGTCCCCGGAAAAGTTTGGCTAGGATTCATGTTGATCGGATGGACCACCGTAGGGAGCCGGGAGACGGCGCACCATCTCGCCGCCGAAGCCATCTCGCTCGCCCTCGCCGTCTGCGTACAGGTCGACGGGCCGGTGACCTCCCATTATCGCTGGCAGGGAGCCCAGGAGAAAACCGAGGAATTCCGCCTGACCTTCAAGTTGATGGCCAATCAATTGGCGCCTCTCAGCGCGTGGTTGCACGCCCATCACCCGTACGAAACGCCCGAGTGGGTCGTGGTCCGGGCTGAACATGTTGCAGAAAAATACTTGTCATGGGCTTTGGCGAACTCTAGCCCTCTGTCCCTTTAACGAGTCGAAATCCTCTTTTTTAAAGCCATGTCACAGCACAAAAGCCTCCAAGGCGCCTCCGGTATCGTCGTAAAGCGCAACGTCCTCAAACGCTTCGAACGCGTCGCCATTCTCAAGAAGCGCGGCCAGTGGAAGGAAGGCGAGCGCGTCTCCGGCCTTCGCAAGACCAAGCCCGACGTCTGAGTCGGCACTATCCGTTTTCTTCCGGGCAGGCAGGTTTTAAACCTCCTGCCCTTTTTTCTGCACTCATTCCTCGATCTCCTGTCCTTACGCGCCAATGAAAGCACTGCTTGCCGATCTCATTCTCTGGTACACGGACAAACTTGAACAAGGCGGCTACTGGCTCGTCGGGCTGCTCATGGCCGTGGAAAGCTCCATCGTGCCGCTGCCGAGCGAGCTGATCATTCCGCCCGCCGCCCACCTTGCCCACACCAAGGGCACCATGAGCGTCTGGGGCGTGGTTTTGGCCGGCGCCTTGGGCTCTTGGATCGGCGCAGCCGTGATGTACTGGACGGCCCGGCTGGCTGGCCGTCCCTTGGCGGAACGTTACGGGCGCTATGTTTTCATCCCGCCCGCGAAAATCGCCGCTGCCGAACTGTGGGCCTCCCGTTTTGGCGCGTTCGGGGTGTTCTTTTCCCGCCTTCTCCCGGTTGTGCGTCACCTCATCGGGATTCCGGCGGGCATCGTGCGGATGCCGTTCGGGCTTTATTCACTCTACACCATTCTCGGCTCGACCTTGTGGTGCGCGATCCTGGCCTGGCTCGGAATCAAGGCCGGCCAGGACGCCGCCCTCATGCGCGGCGAACTGCACCGCGTCACCCTGTGGGCCGTCGCCGCCTTCCTCGTACTGGGCGTGGTTTACTACCTGTTCGTTCACCGTCACATGAAACCCAGCCGGACGAACGCGGCCCGCGAGACAGCTTGATTTGCACTCGACAGAGCGCCCGGTGGCTCCGAGTTTCACGGCTCCTTTTGCGAGCGTAGCACAATGGATAGTGTAGTGGCCTCCGAAGCCATTGATCCGGGTTCGACTCCCGGCGCTCGCACCAGATTTCGCCTGCGGGCGAAACCGATTATTCCGCGTCGTAGATCTGCACGCGCGACCAGCAGCCTTTGAAACGGGCAATGAACGCAAGGTGGATAGGGTCAGCCTGGTAGGCGTTGTGCCCGGCCACGTCGTCGAACAGGATGGTCAGCGAAAAGGAGAAGCTCAAATCCACCACCGGGCGCGGCGGTATGCCCGCGGGCGCGCCGATGTAAGCGGCTTTGATCGAGGGAACGGCCCGGAGCGACTCAAGGCCTTCCTTGAGAAACTCCTCGCGCTGCGCGGAGGTGAGATCGGGACGGAGGTAGAAGAAGACGGAGTGGACGAACATAATGAAATTTGCCGTCGCACCCTGACTGCCGGAACCGGCCGCGTCCAGCGCAAGCTCCCCCGGCCCATTTTTCCCTTTCGTGGAAAGACGCCGGCAGTTACCGTGCCGTTTCCCGTCATGATCACGCCCGCCAATATCCAGCTCATCGGACAAGAAGTCGCCATCGTCTGGAGCGACGGCCGGGAAACCTATTTCCCGATGGAAAAACTGCGCGCGGCTTCGCCCAGCGCGGAAAACATCGGGGAGCGCGACATCCTCGGCAACCAGTATGGCGGCGATGGCCCCAAGAAATTCCCCGGCGTAACCGTCACCGGCTGGGAACAGGTGGGCAATTACGCCCTGCGCTTCGACTTCAGCGACGGTCATCGCACCGGACTTTACAGCTACGCCTACCTGCGCGATCTCGCCGCCGCCCACTAAGGCATCCCTTTTCCAACGTCACCGGCCACCTCTATTCGCATCATGTCCTTCCCCGCCCGCAGCGCCCTCGCCGAGATCGAACTCGGCACCACGCTCCAACCCAAATTCGGCCCCGATGGTCTCATCCCTTGCATCACGCAGGATGCCACCACCGGTGAGGTGCTCATGTTCGCCTTCATGAACGCGGAATCGCTCACCCACACGTTGAAGACGAAAAAGGCCACCTATTGGAGCCGTTCGCGCAACAAGCTTTGGGTCAAAGGCGAGGAGTCCGGCAATGTCCAGTGGGTGAAGGAACTCTACACCGATTGCGACCAGGACGTGGTGCTCGTCAAAGTCGAGCAGACCGGCTCGGCCAACGCGTCATGCCATAACGGCTACAAGAGCTGTTTTTATCGGAAACTGACCGATCTGGACGCCGCCGCGACCGGTACCAGTTTTCAACTCTCCTACACCGCCGAGCGCCTTTTCGATCCGGCGACCGTGTATAAGAAAAAGTGACCGTCACGGCCGGCCGCTCCGGTCAGTTCCCGCCGCCGGGAGCCAGGCCGCGTTCGCTCTTCGCGGCAAAGGTGAGGATGCGCTGGACCTCCTCGCTTCCGGCCTGCGGATGCGCCACGAGCTTTTCAAGCGCCTGCGTACGGTTGAGTCCGTCGCGATAGAGAATGCGATAGAGACTCCGCACCCGCTCCAGCTGCTCGACGGTGTAACCGTGGCGCTCGAGTCCGATCTTGTTATAAGCGCGTACCACGGCAGGGGTGCCGTCGGCGATGAAGAAGGGAGGCAGGTCATGCACGAGCTTGGCCGTGGCCGAGAGCATCGCGTAGGCGCCGATGCGGCAGAACTGGTGAACGCCGCCGTAGCCGCCGATCACGACGTGATCCTCGACGATCACATGGCCGGCCAGCATCACGCCGTTGCTCGCGACGATGTGGTTTCCCAGCACGCAATCGTGCGCCACATGGCTGTAAGCAAGGATGGTATTGTCATTGCCGATCACCGTGAAGTCGCCGTCATTGGTGGCGGCGTGGACGGTCACGTACTCGCGAAACACATTGCGATCGCCGATACGGACGCCGGGGGAGCCCCCCTTGTATTTGAGATCCTGCGTCTTCGCGCCGAGGTTGGCGTAGGGGAACACCTCGCAGCCTTGGCCGAGGACAGTGTTTCCCTCGACCGAGGCGTGATGATGAATGCGCGTGCCATCGCCGATGCACGCAGTCCCGCCGATGTAGGCGAACGCGCCGATCTCGACGTTCGCCCCGAGCCAGGCGGTGGGTTCAATAATGGCGGTGGGATGAATGCGGGCGGACATGGCGCTCAATCCACTTCGCTGTTGTCGATAATGGCGAACATCAGCTCGGCCGAGGAGACAACGGTGCCGTCAACCGTGCAGTTGCACTCGGCCTGGGCGAGCTTGTTGCCGCGGGACTTGGTGAGCTTCGCGTTGATGATGATCTGGTCGCCGGGACGCACGGGCTTCCTGAACTTCACCTTGTCGGCGCTCATGAAAAGGGACGTGCGTCCCTCGCTGCTGCCGCGGCGGAGCATGAGAATGCCGGCCGCCTGGGCCATGGCCTCGAGCTGGAGCACGCCGGGCATCACGGGATTGCCCGGAAAATGTCCCTGGAAAAACGGCTCGTTAATGGTGACGTTCTTGATCGCGACCAGTTCGTCTTCGCCGACAAATTCCATCACGCGGTCGATCATCACGAAAGGATAGCGATGCGGCAGCGTGTCGAGGATACGACGGATATCGAGGGAGGTCTCGGTGGGCAGCACCTTCGACGGACGGGGCTTTTTCTTCGGGCCTTTGCGCTTCTCCTCGAGTTTCGCGAAAAGCAGCTTGGTCAGCTCGGCGTTGATAGCATGGCCGGGGCGCGTGGCCACGATGTGAGCCTTGAGCGGGAGCCCTAGGAGCACGATGTCGCCAATGATATCCAGAATCTTGTGACGCACGAACTCGTCCTTAAAGCGCAGCGGCTCCTTCGAGATGATCTTGTCGCCCTTGATCACGACCGCGCAGTCGAGCGAGCCGCCCTTGATCTTGCCGAGCTTGAGCAACTCCTCGATGTCCTCGTAAACGGTGAAGGTACGCGACGCCGCCACCTGCGTCATGTAAACGTCGGGGTCGATCGTCAGTGTGAGATGCTGCGTGTGAATCCCGCGGTCGTCGGACGAAGTACAGGTGATCTTCAGCTCATCGCACGGCAGCGCGATGATGGAAGAGTTGCCTCGCGTGACGGAGACCGGCTCCTCCAGCACGAAGTACTCACGATCCTTGTCCTGCTCGACGGGATCCCCCTCAAGAATGAGGTTCACAAAGGGCTTGGCGGAGCCGTCCATGATCGGGGGCTCCGAGGAATCGATTTCGACCAGGACGTTGTCGATGCCGCAACCGCTGAGGGCGCTGAGCACATGCTCGACGAGATGGATCTTCGTATGGCCGTCTTGGACGGTGGTGTTGCGCACGAGATCGCCCACGAGGGCGATGGCAGGTTTGACCTCCGGCTGTCCGCTGAGATCGATGCGTTTGAACACGATACCGTGATCCACTGCGGCAGGCTTGAAAGTCACCGTGACGGGATTGCCGGTGTGGAGGCCGCTGCCTTGGATCGAGACGGCGCGCGCGAGCGTGCGTTGTTTCATAAGGGTTTGGCGCGGAGTCTCAGTAACCGCGATCAAAGCGCAAGTCCCGATGTGGGCCGAGCCTTGACACTGCCTTGCGCCGGGCCTTACACCCTACCCCTTTCACAACTCAAAACCCACCGTTTACCGCCATGCCCGCAGCCAACGACATCCGCAAAGGCCAAGTCATCAAATTCAACGGCGAGCCTCATCTCGTCATGGAGACCCAGCACCGCACCCCCGGCAATCTCCGCGCCTTCGTGCAGATCAAGATGCGCAATCTTCGCTACGGCAAGGCGCTCGACCAACGTTTCGCCTCGACCGACACCATCGAAGTGCTGCCCACTGAGAAGAAGACCCTCGAGTTCAGCTACGCGGACCGCGACTCCTTCGCCTTCATGGATCCCGAGAGCTTCGAAACCATCGAGCTCAGCTCCACGTTGATCGGCGAAAATAAAAACTACCTCACCGCCAACGGCAAAGTGGACGTGCTCTTCGTGGACGAAAAACCGCTCACCATCGAGCTCCCCTCCTCCGTCAACCTCAAGATCACCGAGAGCTCCGACGGCGTGAAGGGCGACACCGCCTCGAATGTCCAGAAACCCGCCGTCCTCGAGACCGGCCTCGTGATCCAAGTGCCCCTCTTCATCAAGGAAGGCGAAATCGTCCGCGTCAGCACCGCCGATGGCAGCTACATGGGCCGCGCCTGATTCAACACCTTGAAATTTCCGCGATCCGGCCGCCCGGAATCCGGATTTTTAAAGCCCGCAGTTCACGCACTGCGGGCTTTTTTGCGGACTCTATCAGCGAGAGACGACGAACGCCCCGTCACTCGTTCAAAGCGGCCACGGCGGCTTTATAACTGTCGGCCGCCTCCTTCACGCCGCCGGCCGAGCAATTCAGATTGCGGAGCAATCCGTCGCGCAAACCATAGATGAGACCATGGACGGTCACGGTCTGGCCGCGCTCCCAAGCATCGCGAATGATCGAGGTTTTGCAGACGTTATCCACCTGCTCGATGACGTTGAATTCGCAGAGGCGCGCGCTGCGGGCGGTTTCATCGGGCAGCTTGCACAGGCAAGTGTCGTGCTTCTCGCGCACGTCCTGCACATGGCGCAGCCAGTTGTCGGCGAGACCGACCTTTTCGCACCGCAAGGCGGCGCGCACGCCACTGCAGCCATAGTGGCCAACCACGATGATGTGCTTCACCTTGAGCACATCGACGGCGAACTGGATCACGCTCAGGCAATTGAGATCCGTGTGAACGACCACGTTGGCGATGTTGCGATGAACGAAAAGCTCTCCGGGCAGGAGACCCACGATTTCATTGGCCGGCACGCGGCTGTCCGAACAGCCGATCCACAGGTACTGCGGATTCTGCTGCCGCGACAACTTGACGAAAAACTCGGGATCGATGGCGCAAATCTCATCCGCCCACGTTTTGTTCTGCGCGAAAAGGTGGTCCAAGGTTTCCATGCTGCCAAGGTTTGGAAGTGACCGCCGATGTCCACACCGAAGAATCGGGAGTGGGTTGCGGCGCGACGCAAAAAAGCCCCCGGCCAGGAAGGCCGGGGGCTGGTGATTTCGTGACAAAGCGTGCGCTTAAGCGACGCGTTCGACAACGAGCGGCGGAGGCGTCGGCCGCTTCGGCGCCAGACGATAGGCGTCCTTGAAGTAGTTGAGCGCGGTCTCGAGCTTCGACTCGTCGTTGTAATGGATCATCATGAGCGGCTCGCCCTGTTTGACTTGGGTGCCGACCTTTTTGATTTCCGACACGCCGACGGAATAATCGACCTTGTCGCCATGCTTTTCCACGCCGGCGCCCAGCAGGTGCACCCCGCGGGCGATCATCGCCGCGTTGATGGTGTGCACATAGCCGCGCTTGGGGGCGGGAAGCTTGCGGATGTGTTTCGCCGCCGGGAATTTCTCCGGGTGATCGATGAAGGCGGTGTCGCCGCCTTGAGCTTTGACGAGCTCCTTGAATTTTTCGAGGGCCGAACCGTCGGTGAGATGACGTTGCACGGTCTGCTTGGCCGAGAGTGTCGAGCCGGCGACGCCGGCGAGGCGCACGATTTCCATGCCGAGCTTGAGGACGAGCTCCTTCATATCCTCGGGGCCTTCGCCCTTGAGGAGCGCGATGGCTTCCTTGACCTCGAGAGCGGTGCCCACGGTGTCGCCGAGCGGCTGATTCATGTCGGTGACCAATGCGACGCAACGGCGCTTCATGGAGCGACCGACGCGGGTCATCGAGCGGGCGAGCTGCTTAGCCTGCTCAAGATCCTTGATGAAGGAGCCGTTGCCCCATTTCACGTCGATGACGAGACCTTCGGAACCTTCGGCCAGCTTGCGCGAGAGCACCGAGCCGGTGATAAGGGGGAGGCTGGGGATGGTGCCGGTTTCCTTGCGGAGCTCGTAGAACTTGGCATCGGCCGGGGCGAGTTTTTCATCCTGGGCGACAATGGCGCCGCCGATCTTGGCCAGCTGGGAGGTGAACGCCTCGATCGAAAGATGGCTCTTGAAACCCGGGAAAGCCGCCAGCTTTTGCAAGGGGCTGATGATATAGTCATGCTCCACGCCGCACATCATCGGCACGACCACTCCGCTGGCCATGGCGAGCGGAACGAGCACGAGGGACGTCTTGTCGCCCACGCCGCCGGTCGAGTACTTGTCGATCTTGGGCTTGGCGATGGAGGAAAGGTCGATGACTTCGCCGGACAGCATCATTTCCTCGGTCAGAATCGCAGTTTCCTGAGCGGACATCTGCTGGAAGAAAATCGCCATCAACAAGGCCGCCAGCTGGTGCTGGGGCATGTCGCCATCCAAGGTGGAATCAATGATGTAGCGGATTTCCTCTTGGGTAAACTCCTGTCCGTCGCGCTTTTTTTCGATGAGGGCGTTGAACGACGGCTTGATGAACCTCCGGGGAGGCAACGTGCGTTTAGTCATTGTATAGGTGTAAGTAATTCCAACCGGTCGGCGGACCGTAAAAGTTTACAAGGAGAACTTACCGCCCTGAAAAGTCGAGCCAAAATTGCCCGGGTTACCAAGGTAAAGCCGGCGCAATTCCACGCTTGCGCCGTTCCATACCGGCTCCGTTGAGTGATGAGATGCACGTTTCGTTCAACCTTGCCGCCCTGTTTGACGCGGCCTTGAAGTCCGCCGCCACCGCCATCGGCCTCGACGCGGCCGACTTCGCCCCCGAAGTTCGCACCGCCGATCCCAAGCACGGCGACTTTCAGGCCAACGGCGTGCTTCCGTACGCGAAACGCACCCGGCAAAACCCCCGCGCCCTCGCCGAAAAACTCGTCGCCGCCTTTTCCGCCGACGTGCTCGCCGCCTGCACGGTCACGGTGGCCGGCCCAGGTTTCATCAACTTCACCCTCCAGCCCGCCGCTTTGCAGGCTTGGCTGCGCGCCTTCGCCACGCGCGAGCAGCTCGCCGCCGGCGCCGCCACCGCCTTCGCCGGCCAGACCTGGGTGGTGGATTACAGCTCACCCAATACCGCCAAACAGATGCATGTCGGCCATCTGCGCTCCGCGGTCATTGGCGAGGCGCTCAGCCGGCTGCTCGCGTTCAGCGGCGCCCGCGTCATCCGCGACAATCACATTGGCGACTGGGGCACGCAGTTCGGCAAACTCATCTGGGCCTACAAACGCCAGCTCGACACCGCCGCCTTCGCCCGCGATCCACTGGAGGAATTCGAGCGCCTCTACAAGGTGGGCAACAGCGCGTCCGACGCCGATCCCGCCGTGCTCAAGGAGGCGCAGCAGGAGCTCGTAAAACTTCAGGCGGGCGACGCCGAAAACACCGCAATCTGGAAAAAAATCGGCGAAGTCAGCGTGGCGGCGTTTCAACAAATCTACGACCAGCTGGGCATCCGTTTCGACTACACGCTCGGCGAGAGTTTTTACAACGACAAGGTCGAGCGCGTTTACCGCGAACTGACCGAGTGCGGCCTCGCCGTCGAAAGCCAGGGCGCCCTTGTGGTCTTTCACCCCGAACATCCGCGCTTCAAGGAGCAGCCGTTCATCATCCGCAAGTCCGACGGCGCCGCCAACTACGCCTCGACGGATCTCGCGACCATTCTCTACCGCAGCGAACAATTCCACGCCGACGCGGCGATCTATGTGATCGACTCCCGCCAGGGCGATCATTGTCAGCAGCTCTTCCTCACCGCGCAAAAGTGGTTTGAAAAAACCCACCGCAAATTCCCGCACCTCGAGCATGTCGCCTTCGGCACCGTGCTCGGCGAAGACGGACGTCCGCTCAAGACCCGCAACGGCGACAACATCAAGTTGAAGGACCTCCTCTCCGAAGCGGTCGATCGCGCCCGCCGGCTCGTGGACGAAAAGAGCGCCGGGCTGCCCGAGGACGAGCGCCGCGCGATCTCCGAGGTCGTCGGCGTCGGCTCCGTCCAGTACGCCGATCTCTCCCAAAACCGTTCCAGCGATTATCTTTTCTCCTGGGACAAGATGATCTCCCTCGACGGCAACACCGCCGCGTACCTGCTCTACGCCATCGCCCGCATCCGCTCGATTTTCCGCAAACTCGAAGCCACGCCCGGCGACCCATCTACGGAGACCGCCGCCGGCGCATTCGAAACCGCCGAGGAACTCGCCCTCGCTCGCAAGCTGACGAAGTTCTCCGACGCCGTCGCCCTCGCGACCGCCAATCTGCGGCCGCATTTCCTCTGCCTTTACCTCTACGAACTCGCCGGCGAGTTCAGCGGCTTTTATGCCGCCGACAAAGTCGCGGTCGACGAACTTCCCGTGCGCGCCCGCCGCCTCCTGCTCTGCGCCCGCACCCTGCTCGTGCTCGAAACCGGCCTCGGCCTTCTCGGCCTGCGCACCGTCAACCGCATGTAACGCGGCTCAAAACACTCTTGCCGCCCGCTGGCGTCGGGCGCACCTTCTCCACCCATCCCATGGCCACGCAGGAATTTTACGTCCGCAATGCGTCCGAAACCGAGGCGCGGGGTCCCTTTACCCAGGAACACCTGCTCTCGTTGGCCGACAACGGCCAGATCACAAAAGACACGCTTTTCTACGACGCCGCCACCGAGCAATGGGTGCGGATCGGCGACAACCCAGAGGTCGTCGCGTTGGTTTTCCCGGAAAAACAAAACCTCAAGCTCAAGAGCCGGTCCGACATCAAGACCCTCAACGTCAAGAAGGACACCGACACTCCCATCACGGTCGACGACATGCTCGCCGCCGCCGAGGGCCGCACCGCCGACACGAAGGACAAGCTCGACCCCGCGCTCGCCCTCGAACGCGCCGCGAGCATCGGGCTCTACTCGACCATCCTCCTGCTGCTCATCGGCGCGGCCTCGATGATCCTGCCCTCCATCGACGTCCTCACCACACCGGATGTCGTGACCTTGCTCCAGCATCCGCTCGCCTTGCTGGGCGGGATCTACGCCTTGCTCGCACTGCTGCTTATCCTGCAAGTCACGCAAGCCTACCCGATCGTCCGCTTCATCGCCTCCCTTGGCCTCGGGTTTGCGGGCTTCATTCTTTGGACACAAGGTCAGTTCGTCCCACTCACGGCGCTCGCTGCCGGCTCGGTCGGACTTTATTTCTGCACGGTGTTTGTAAACTTCGTGGGCGTAGGCGTCGCCGCCGGCCTCGGTCTCGCTGGCATGCTCGGCTACGCGTTCTACACCCTGACCTGATTCTCCGGCGCCGCCATGTCACGCCCTGTTCCGCCCTGGACCCGACTGGCCGGCGTTTATCAACACGAGATCTGGCAGCCCAAATACCTGGCGGACCATTCCCTGCGCGGCCGCTTTTACGCAGTGCTGCGCATCGTTTCGATCACGATCACCGGCATCGAGGAAACCAAATCGGCCAGCCGCGCAGCCGCCCTGAGCTTTAGCTCCCTCCTGGGACTCGGTCCGCTCGTCGCCATCGCCATGCTCGTGGCGGGCTTCATGCTCGACAAACAGGACCCCAATCTCGCGGCCAAAACACTCAGCGGGATCATCGAAAAAGTCGCCCCGCAGATCCAGCAGCTGCACAGCTCCGGCCAGCTTCCGGCCGACCGGCAGGCGACGCCCAATACCGTCGTCGCAGCCGCTACGGATGTGGCCGGTGCGCCCCGTGCCAGTCCCGCCGATTCCGACCTGGTGCAGATGATCAACGGCTTCATCGCAGGCTCCAAGAACGGCGCCGTCGGCGCGCTGGGTGCGCTCACGCTGATCATCATCGTGCTCCAGTTGTTCACCTCGATCGAAACCTCCTTCAACGAAATCTGGGGCGTGCGGCGCGGACGCTCCTGGATGATGCGCATCGTGTTTTATTGGACGATTCTCACGCTCGGCGCGGTGCTGTTTTTCGCGGCCGTGACGGGACTTTCGGCGGGCGCGTTGTTCAACGCTTTCGACAAGATCCCCTTCGGCGGCGAAGTCGTTTCTCTCCTTCGCTTCTTTCTGCCGGCGGGGTCCTTCGTGCTGCTGATCGCTGTGCTCACGATCTTTTACCGCACCATTCCCAACACCCACGTGTGGTGGCGCGCCGCCCTCGTGGGCGCGCTCGTGGTGGCGGCGCTGCTCGTGCTGAACAACTTTCTCGCCTTCCTTTACCTGAAGCGCGTGGTGCTCCAGCGCAGCCTGTACGGCTCCCTCGGCATCCTGCCGATCCTCATGTTCGGCCTGTATGTGTTCTGGTTTTTCGTACTGCTCGGCGGTCAGGTGAGCTACGCGGTGCAAAACGTGAACTTCCGCAACAGCCAGGCGGTCTGGAGCAGCCTTGCGGAATCCATGCGCGAACGCCTTTCTCTCGTCGTGCTCCTCACCATCGGCCGGCGCTTCCAAAGCTGCCAGCCGCCCTGCACCGCCTCGCAGCTCGGCAGCCAGTTGAAGGTTCCCACGCAGATCCTCAACGAATGCATCAACCGGCTCGTGAAAATGAACCTGGTCACGCCCATCCCGCCCGCCGCGGGAAGCGACGCGACCGATTACCTCTTCCAGCCCGCTCGCCCGCTCGGCCGTATCACGCTCGGCGAATTCAAGCAGCTCGACGACGACTTCGGCGGCGATCCCACCGGTCCCCAGCTTTCGGAACTCGATCCCATCGTGCGGCTCTACAACGAGACGCTGGAAGACCTCGGCCGCTCCGAGTTTTTCCAAAAACCGCTCGACCAACTCCTGACCGAGCATCCGCTCGTCCCGTAGTTTCCCCGCGGCGGAAAGCCGCCCGGCCACGGGGATCCGCCCGGCTTTCCCTCGTTGCGACGCGTTCAGCGCGCGGTTGACACCCCTTCGGGCCACCCCAGCATCGCCCCTTTATCTCCATGATTTCTTGGATTCAGAAAACCTTCCAGCAGCACTTCCGCACCATTTTCTTGGTGATGCTGGCCATCATCATCATCTCGTTCGTCTTCACCATCGGTGCCTCACCCGGCATCGGTCAGGCCGGGCACAAGGTCGCCCAGCGCACCTTCTTCGATCTGAACCTCGGGTCGCAGGAAGACCAGGAGCGCCTGATGGGCGACGCCAGCCTCAGCGTGCTGCTCCAAGCCGGATACAACGCCCTGCAGAACGACCGTCTCCAGCAGTACGCGCTCCAGCGCTATGCCGCGCTGCACCTCGCAACCGAGCTCAACCTGCCCGCACCGACCGACGCCGAGGTCATCGCCCACGTGCAACAACTGCGCGCCTTCGCCGGCCAGGACGGCAAGTTCGACGCCAAGCGGTATGCGGAATTCCGCGACAGCCTGAAGACGAACCCGCGCCTTCACGAAAGCGATGTCACCCGCGTGCTCGTTGACGATGTCACCTATAAGAACGTCGAACAACTGCTTTCCGGCCCCGGTTACGTGCTTCCCGCCGACGTCAAAAACCAGCTCATCCGCGTTGAGTCCCAATGGACCCTCTCGGCGGTCAATGTCGACTACCCCAGCTTCAACCCCGCGATCACCGTCTCCGACGCCGAACTGGAAAAATATTTTGAGGACAATGCATTTCGCTACGAAATCGCCCCCAAAGTCAGCGTCGATTACATCGATTTCCCCACGGCCGATTTCATTTCCAAAGTCAACGTGACCGACGCCGAGGTGCGCGCCTATTACGACGCCAATCCGGCGCGCTTCCCCAAGCCCTCCGCCGACGCCAAAGCCACCACGCCGGCCCTCCTCGCCCCCACCGCCGGCCCCGAGGCCGATTTCGCCGCCGTTCGCGCGCAGGTGGAGGCCGCCCTCAAGCAGGAGCGCGCCCAGCGTCTCGCCGAACAGACGGCCGCCGATCTTTCCGTGGCGCTTTACGAGGGCAAGATCGCCGCCAGCGGCCTCAACGACTTCCTCGCAACCCGCAAGCTCGCGCTGAAATCCGTCGCTCCGTTCGACCGCACCAGCGTGCCCGCCGTGCTCGGCGGCGGCGCCCAGACCGGCGCGGAGGCTTTCAAGCTCGGCCCGCAACATCTCTTCTCCGATGTCGTTTCCACCGGCCACGGCGCGGCGATTCTCGTCTGGAAAGACACCCTGCCCGCCCGCAAGCCCGCGCTCACCGAGGTCAAGGACCGGGTCGCCGCGGATTATCGCGAGAACGAAAAGCGCAAGCGCTTCGTCGAACTCGGCCGCACCCTTCGCGGCCTTCTCGCCGCCCGCCTGAAAGCCGGTGACACTTTGGACAAAGCGGTCGCTGCCGCCGCCGGCACCTCCACCGCCAAGCTTGAGGTCAAGACCTGGCCCGCGTTCACCCTGGCGACTCCGCCGGCCGATCTCGATTACAGCCTGTATGGTGCGATCGAATCCCTGCAAAAGGGCCAGCTCTCCGAAATGGTGATCTCCGGCGACAAAGGCCTGATCGTTTACGCCGCCGACAAGAAACTCCCCGATCTCGATCCCTCCGGAGCGAAGTTCGCCGAGACCCGCGCCCAGCTCGCCCGCATCACCGCCTCGCGCAACGGCAGCGAGTACCTGGGCGAAATCGTCGATCGGGAACTGTCCAAATCCGCCCCTTCGCTGCAGCCGTAAACGCCGGTTTTCTCTCTCATTCCAAGGGCGGGCCGCAAGGTCCGCCCTTTTTTGCGCAGTCTTGGTGCCATAAAGCGACTGGCCAAAGCCGCCCCGGCATGGTGGGGTGTGCGCTGATGCCCGTGTATCGCTACATCCCCGCCAAAACGCCCTGCAAGTTATGCGGCGAAGGGTTTGATCACCGCCAGAATTCCGGCGATCCCGCGCTCACCGCCTGCCCCACCTGCGGCCAGGCCGTGGCTCGCTCCGTCGCACAAGCGGTCAACACGCCGAAACTTCTCGCGCCGCTTTCCGTCTCCAGCGCCAAACAGGCCGGCTTCACGATTTTGAAACGCACCTCCAACGGCGACTTCGAAAAACAGTAATCTGCCCCGGCCGCCTCCTCCCATCATGATCCGCCCGTCCGCGCTTCCCGTCGTGTTCGCACTGTTCGCCGCCTCTGCGGCATTCGCCCAAGAGCGGCCCGCGCCTCCGCCATTGCCCCTCCAGGAATGCGTGGACCGCGCCCTCAACAAAAATTTCGATCTTAAAATCCAGCGATTCTCCATCCAAAGCGCGCGGGACGATGTGATCGTGGCCGACGCCGGCTATGATCCCACCCTCGCCCTCAGCGCCGGCATGGCCGGCAGCAAGAATGCCAATGCCTCGCCCACCCAGACCTCGGCGCAAACCTCTAGCCGTTTCAGCGTCGTCCAGCCGGTGATCACGGGAGCGTCCCTCACCGTCGGCACTTCGCTCGATCGCAGCCGGGAAAAGCCCTACAGCGCCCCGCCGCTCTACAATCCCGTTTACAATAGTGATGTCACCTTCACCGTCACCCAGCCGTTGCTCAAGGGCGCCGGCATCACGATCAACCGTGCCGCCATCAACCGCGCCAAACTCGGCATCACCCGCGCCAATTTAGATTTCAAGAACGTCGTCCTCACCGTCGTGAGAGAGGTCGAGGGCGCCTACTACAATCTGGCCTTCGCCCGCGAACAGCGGGACGTTTATCGCTTCAGTCTCGGCGTTGCGCAAAAGCTCCTCGAGGAGAACAAAGCCCGCCGCACCGCCGGCGTCGCCACCGAGCTCGACGTTTTGCAGGCCGAGGTCGGCGTGGCCAACGCCCGGCGCAACCTCCTGCTCGCCGATCAAACCGTGCGCAACAGCGAGGATGCCTTGCTCCAGCTGATCGGACAATTCGAGTTCTCCACCGCGCCCGGCGCCATCCAGCTTGTCGAAGAACCTGTGCCCGACGTTTCCTTCGATCATTCCTACGCCCTCGCTCTGGCCAACGAACCCGCTTATGCCTCCGGCAAGACGCTCGTTGAGCAGTTGAAACTCGATGTTCTTACCGCGAAAAACAACCGCCTGCCGTCCATCGACCTCAGCGGCGCCCTCGGCTACAACAGCAAAGACAGCACCACCGCCAGCGGCGCCCTCGGCAATGCCTGGTCGGGCGACGGCTATAACTGGGAGGTCGATCTCACCCTCAGTTTCCCTTGGGGACTGCGCGCCGAAAACGCCCGTTACCGACAGTCGCTCGCCAGCGTCGGCCAGCAGGAGACCAGCCTGCGCCAGCTGGACCAGAACATCCTCGTACAGGTACGCGCCGCCGTGCTCGCCGTCGCCACCAATCGCGAAAGCGTGAGCATCTCCGCTCTCGCCACCCGGCTGAGCGAAAAACAATTCGAGTCCGAAAAAGCCCGCTACGAAGCCGGCCTTTCCACGTTCCGCTTCGTGCAACAATCCCAGGCCGATCTCGACACCGCTCGCGTCAACGAGCTCCAGGCCCGCGTCAACCTGCGCCTCTCCCTCGCCGACCTCGCCCGCTTGGAAACCAGTTCGCTCGAACGCTACAAGATCACCCTCGCCGAATAAGGCGGAGCGATCCTGCACGTTAGCCGAACAGCGTCGCCACCTCGGCGTCCGCCGCCGCGACGACGCGATGCTCCGGCAATTGCGTGCGAAACCACGTCCGCTGCTTCCGCACCAGCCCCCGGGTGTTTTGAATGATCGCCGCGGCCAGTTCCGCTTGCGGCAGCGTGCCGTCCAGCATCGCGAGCGTCTCACGATAACCGATGGCCCGCGCCGCGCTCGGATTCTCCTCCAGCCCCGCGCCGCGCAACCGTTCCACCTCGGCCACCAAACCCGCCGCCAGCATCGCCTCGACCCGCGCGGTGATGCGCCGCTCCAATTCCTCACGGTCGCGATCCAGTCGCGTGCACCTCACCTGCCAGCCGACAAAAGGAGGCGCCTGCCGCGCAAATTCCGCCGCCAGCTCCGCCAGCGTCCGGCCCGACGCGAGACAACGCTCCAGCGCCCGCGTCACCCGCCGCGGATTGTCGGTGTCCAGCGCGCCCAGCCCGGCGGGATTCAGCCCGCGCAGCTCGGCCACCAACGCCGCAACTCCCTCGCGCTCAAGTCGGGCGTTGATCTCCGCGCGCAGTTCCGCCGAAACCGCGACCTCGTCGGCCACCGGCGCGAAAAACGCCTTGAGATAAAATCCGCTCCCGCCGGCCACCAGCACCCGGCGTCCTCGTGCCGTGATGTCCGCCACCGCCGCCCGCGCCTTTGTCACGTAATACGTGACATCCATCCGTTCGCGCACGTCGCAAAGATCGATGAGGTGGTGCGGAACGCGCGCCCGCTCGGCCTCGGTCGGCTTCGCCGTGCCGATGTCCATGCCGCGGTAAAACAACAGGGCGTCGCAGGACACGATCTCCGCGTTGTTGGCCTCCGCCCAGCGCAAGGCCAGCTCGGTTTTTCCAACCGCGGTCGGTCCGGTCAGCACATGGAGAGTCGGCGTCATTGACCGCGGTATTTCTTCGGGTCCGCGCGCCCTGCGCGAGACATTAGTTCTGTTACGGCCGCGTGACTTCCATCGGGCCGGAAGATTTTCGCCTCGCGCCATCCCGTCCAAGCCATTCCAACCGAGCCCATCCGTTGAACATCGCACTCGTCACCGAAACGTTTCCGCCCGAAATCAATGGGGTCGCCATGACCCTCGGGCACCTCGTCGAAGGGCTCGCGCAACGCGGTCACCGCGTGAGCGTCATCCGCCCGCGCCAAGGCCAGGCCGACCGGCCGCGCTCCGACGGGCTATACGAGGAAATGCTCTGCCCCGGCCTCCCCATCCCCGGCTACGCGATGCTGCGTCTCGGGTTGCCCGTGCGCGGCCGGCTGCTCCGGGCTTGGCGCGCCGCCCCGCCCGACCTCGTCCACATCGCGACCGAAGGACCGCTCGGCTATGCCGCGCTATCCGCGGCCGGCAGGCTCGGACTTCCGCTGAGCTCAAGCTTTCACACCAATTTCCATAGCTACAGCCGGCACTACGGTTTCGCATTTCTCACCCGTCCCGCCCTCGCCTATCTGCGGCATTTTCACAACCGCACCCGGATCACGCTCTCACCCACCGCCGCCCTCAACGACGAGCTCACCCGCGATGGTTTCAACGGCATGCGTCTGCTTTCCCGCGGTGTGAACACCGGGGTTTTTTCGCCGCACCATCGCGACGAAAGCCTCCGCCTGAGCTGGGGCGCGTCACCCGACGACCTCGTCGTGATCCACGTCAGCCGCCTCGCCGCCGAAAAAAATTACGCGCTGCTCCTCGAAGCCTGGAATGCGATTCGCGCACACCATCCCCGCGCCCGCTTTGTGATGGCGAGCGATGGCCCGTTGCGGAAAAAGCTTCAACGCCGGCATCCTTGGATTCACTTCACCGGCTTTCTGTCGCGAGCCGAGCTCGCCCGTCACTACGCCTCGGCCGACCTGTTTCTTTATCCGAGCCTCACAGAGACGTTCGGCAATGTCCTTACCGAGGCGATGGCGAGCGCCCTGCCCGTCGTCGCATTCAATTACGCCGCCGCCGCCCGTTATCTTCGCGCCGAAGCCAACGGCCTGCCTGTCCCGCTGGATGATCGCGAGGCCTTCCTCGCCGCCGCGCTCCGGCTCGCCGCCGATCCTACGTTGCGCCACCGGCTCGGTGCGGCCGCCCGCCTGACCGCCGAGGGCATTTCCTGGCCGCAGGTGATCGACGGTTTCGAACGCGACTTGCTCGACGTGGCCCGCCTGCCCGCCGGCGGTTTGGCCGTGTCAACCGCCTGATTCCGCGTCACGCTTCACCTCGTGGTCAAAACCCGGTTCATCTTCAACCCCCGCTCCGGCCACAACGCCCGGAACCCGGCGTTGCTCGACCGCACGCGCGCCTTCATCCATGAACACGACCTGCCTGCGGAGCTCGTGCTGACCGAGCGCCCGCGCCATGCCACCGAACTCGCCCGGCGCGCGATCGACGAAGGCTGCGGTCTGATCGTCGCTGTCGGCGGCGACGGCACGTTGAACGAAGTCGCCGCCGCCCTGGTCGGCAGCGAAGCCGCCCTCGGGCTGATCCCCTGCGGCTCGGGCAACGGCCTCGGCCGCCATCTCGGCATCCCTGGCCCCGGCAAAGGCGCCTTCCGCACGCTGCTGAACGGACGCGTGCGCACCATCGACACCGGCAGCGCCAACGGCATTCCGTTTTTCAACGCCATGGGCCTCGGCTTCGACGCCGAGATCAGCCATCGCTTCAACCGGCTCGTCCGCCGCGGCCTGCAAGCCTACGTCCAGACCACCTGGGCGACCCTCTTCGGCTATCGTCCGCAGAGTTACCGCATTCTCAACGGCAACGCCGAACTGACCACGAGCGCCTTCATCGTCGCCGTCGCCAACTCCGACCAATACGGCAACGATTGCTTCATCGCGCCCGGCGCCTGTGTGGATGACGGCCGGCTCGATCTCACCGTCATCAAACGCGCCAATCTTTTCAATACCCTGCCCCTCATCGAACGCCTCTTCACCCGGCGCATCGACGGCAGCCCGAGCGTGCTCCGCCTCCAAGGCTCGCATTTCACCATCGAACGCCCCGCGCCCGGCCTCATCCACACCGACGGAGAAACGCACGAAACCGGCGCAACGGTGGACATTGTTGTCCATCCCCTCAGCCTGCGCATTATGGTGCCGGAAGTTCCCTCGCCCGCGTAACGTTTGCGCAACGAATCCCGCCGCCCCCTAGGCGCACCCGACTAATTTTGCTAACCTCCCCGCCGATGGACACCAAGCCGCTCAAATTCAAGACCATCATCATCTCGGACGTCCATCTCGGCACCCTCGACTGCCAGATCCGGGAGGTGAATCATTTCCTCAAGCACACCCACTGCGAGAAGTTGATTCTCAACGGCGACATCATCGACGGCTGGCGCCTCAAGCAGACCGGCTTCTGGCCCAAGTCCCACACGCGCTTCATTCGCCTCATTCTCAAGAAACTGGAAAAGCGGGACACCGAGGTCATCTACCTGCGCGGCAATCACGACGACGTTCTCGCCAAATTCCTGCCCATGGAGTTCGAGAACCTGAAGATCGTTGAAGACTATGTTCACGAAGGCGTGCGCGGCCGTTATTTCGTTCTTCACGGCGACGTGTTCGACACCGTCACCAAAAATTTCGTCTTCCTCGCCTACATCGGCGACTGGGGCTATCGCGCGCTCATGCGCTTCAACCGCCTCTACAACCACTGGCGCGCCTGGCAGGGCAAGGAATACTACTCCCTCAGCAAAGCCGTGAAGGCCCGCGTCAAGCAGGCGGTGAATCACGTCTCCCACTTCGAGGAGCACATTGTGAAGCTCGCCAAAAGCCGCGACTGCGTGGGCGTGATGTGTGGCCACATCCACACCGCCGCCGATAAAATGTTTGGCGACGTTCATTACTTGAATTCTGGCGACTGGGTCGAGTCGCTCACCGCCATCGTCGAGCACCACGACGGACGCTTCGAACTGCTGGATTTCGCCGACTTCAGGAAAATCTTCCCCTTGGACGACGAAACTTCCGAGGTGACCGAGACTCATCCTTCCTCCACCGGAACGCGCCCCGTGGCCGGATGATCATTGCCGGCGGCGGACGATGCGCCCACGCCGTGCAGGCAGGTTTCTCCGGGGGAATCAGAGTTAAAATCAACGCGAGACTTGGCACGACGGCTGCATTGTGCATGGTAGCTCACGTCTCAATGACCCGGACCCACCAACATCTCCGCAGTTTCGCCAGCACTTCGATCACGAAGGCTGTCGTCATTTGCTGCGCCCAGATGCGTCCGGCCGTCGCTCAACAGTGGTCCAAATCCACTCACGGCACGGGCTCTCAGGCCTAAACCTCCGTCTAACGGAATAACGTTTAGCCACACCTGATGAAGCCCGAGGCCACGAGCCCCAGGAAGCCACCGCGTATTCCCAATCCCAACTTTCATTTTCCTTTTTCCCATGCACACGATCATCCACCCGCTGAAGCCCGCCAATCGCAGCACCCGCAGCCCGAACGCCACGGCCACCACCGTCGCGGCCCGGAAGCCGCACTACGATTGCCGCGAGCAGGGCGACGCCCTCAAGGTCGTCGTCTACGTGCCCGGCGTGGACGCGTCCGGCGTGGAAATCACCACGCGCGGCCCCGACCTCACCGTCACCGCCCGGAAGACCCACTTTGTGCGCGTCAACTGGCAGGCACTCCACCTCGAAGGCGCCCAGCGCGACTATCAGCTGCGGCTGCGGTTGGGCCGCGGGCTCGATTACGAGGCCCTGCAGGCCGAAATCCGCGACGGCGTGCTCACCTTGACCCTTCCCAAGAAGCAAGCCGACACGGCAACCGACGGCCACGGACGGTTGGAAAAGGTCGCCTGATCGCTCCTTCAAACCGGCGCGGCGCCACGTGCACTTTGCCTGCACCAAGGCGCCGCGCCGCATTTATTTCGTTAATACGAAAAAATCGTGTCGTCTTCAGCCCCCATAAGCGCTTGGAATTTCCCTACCCCGTTACCCTTATGTTTACCCCCATCCCAGCCCCTGCCTCGTCGCAACTCTCCACCCCCGTCGTCATCTCGCACTGCGACGTCTTGTGGGGAAAGCCCGTTTTCCGCGCGCCCGATCTGCCCGCGCGCGTGAATGTTTCCAGCGAAATCACCTTCACGCCTCTTCGCGTGACGGACGTTCGCAAGACCCGCTGAGCGGACGCCGCGCACGCGGCGCGACGGTCACTTCTTGAACAGCGCGAAGGCCTTTTGCGCAAGCGGCTGCGTGAGCAGCGCCGGATTCGCGCGCAACGCCGCCTCTTCCTTGGCGAGGAGTTGAAAGCTTTTGTTGATCACTTGATCGCAGACGTAGCCGTCGAGATCCGCGATGCCTTTGTTGCCGCCCAGCGCGGCCAGCGGACCGGCGGCGGAGAGCATGTCCTTGGCTTTCGCCGCCACGCCGGCCGATGCCGTCGCTTCCTTCACCAGCGGAAGCAGTTTTTCCCGAAGAGTGGCGCCCATCGCCTTGCGGAGAAATTGCGTGCCCGCATCCGGACCGCCCGAGAGCACCGCCTTGGCGTCCTCGATCTTCACATTTTTAAACGATTCGCGCAGGAGGTCCGCCATTTGCGGCGACAGCTTGGCGGCAACGCTCGATAGGGCGGAACTCACCCCGCCCGCCTCGGCCGGATTGGTTTTGCCCACCGCCGCTTCGATTTTTGCCAGCGCCGGAGGCGGCGAAAGCTTGAGCCCGCCGGATTGCGTGAGCTTGCCGAGGGCGTTCTCGAGCGCCGAACCCAGCGCGGATTTCAAACCCGCCGCCAGTTCGGAATCGGAAAGACCGGCCGGCGCCGCAGGCACCGCCGGAGCGGGCTCGGCCGGAAAAGCAACCGGAGCAGCCAACACGGCGACGAAAAGGACAAGGGCGCGAACAAGGGAAGTCATGCGCCAGACCCTGTCCGCGGGTCTCGGGCGCCGCAAGCCTGCGCGCGGCTCAGCGCTCGTTGACGAGCCAGCGCAAACCAGCCCCGCCGCCGGGTGCTTGGGCCAGAGCCTCCGCCAGCCAGGAGGCCAGAGCCGCAAGCTCACGATCTATCTGCCACGGCGGATTGATCACCACCAGCCCAGAACCCTTCATTTTCATCGGATGCGCCGGTCCGACCACGGTCAGCTCGATCGCGAAAGTCGGCGGCAGATTCCGCGCGATCAGCTCCCGGAAAAACACATCGATCCGCGCACGTTCGGTCAGCGGATACCAAAGCGCGATGGTGGCCGCCGGCAGCCGCGTCAGCCCTTCGTCCACCGAGTCCACGATGCGCGCAAATTCATCCTGGGCCTCAAACGGCGGATCGATGAGCACCAGCGCGCGTTTTTCCGGCGGCGGCAATTGCCCGCGCATCGCCGTGTAGCCGTCGGCCGCCTGGATCCCGACTCCGCGTTCGAAATCAAATTCCGTTTTCAGGGCCGCCGCTTCCTCGGGCTGTTTTTCGAAGAGCGAAAGCCGGTCCTGCGGCCGGGCCAGCGCCCGCACCAGACGTGGCGAGCCGGGATAAAAACGAGGAATCGGCTCGCGGTTGCCCTCCCGCCGGTCAAAGGCCCGCACTTGCTCGACGTAGTCAGCGACGGCTTCCGGCAGATCGGAACGCGTCCACAGCCGGCCGATACCCTCGGGCCATTCGGGCGTGCGCTCCAAGGTGTCGCCATGCGCGGCGGCGGCGAGATCGTAGCGGCCGCGACCGGAATGGGTGTCGATGTAGAGAAACCCCCGGTCCTTCCGCTGCATTGCCCGCACAAGCCGCACGAGCGCGGCGTGCTTGAGCACGTCCGCGAAATTGCCCGCGTGATACTGATGACGGTAGTTCAAACGACCGGCACTTTAACCACCGTTTTGCGCACGGGCGTGGCCGCGTGGATGGCCAGCGACGGCAGGTGCGCGTCGACCGGAAAAAAAACCGCGACCCCGCCCGCCTGCATGCGCAGCACCGAGCTGTCCGCGAAAGAATGATAAAACAAAAGATCTTTCGCCGGCGTAAAATCCTCGGCGACAGTCAGGCGGCCGACATCGGTCACCTCCATGAACTCTTCACCGGAGAAAATCACCTGCACATCGACATAGGCGCGGTGCGACTCCCAGCGGCCGTCGGCGCGAGGCTTGGTCAAATAGGCCTGCTCCAGCGCGAAGACGCCCCCGCCTAGCTCGATTCGCTCCGTCTGACCAAGGCCCACCGCCTGCAACCGCTTGAAGGCGGGCGAACCCGGGACAAAGCATTCCTCCACGTAGGCAAACGCCCGCTGAAAGGACGGAGAAGCCGCCAGTTGCGCGCGAACGGTGGAAAGAGAGCCGAAGAGAGCCATGCCGCGACTCCAACCCGCCCTGGCGCACGCTGGCAAGTGCCGAAACACCCGCTTGCCGCGCCACCAGCTATTCCCTTGGCTGCGGAATCATGAAAACTTTTTCCAAGCTGACCGGCCTGCTTCTGCTTGGGCTCGCCCCGCTGCTCGCGCCGGCGGCCTCCTTCGAGGGACGGTTCAACGTCCGCCTTCAGGATGACGACGGCACGCGCGCCGTCTCTTGCGCAATGAAGGCGGAGCACCTGCGCGCGGAAATCCCCTCCGATAACGGCGCCAAGATCGTTTCGCTCGTCGATTTCGGCCGCAAGGAAATCTCCGCGATCCTCCCCGGCCAGCCGCTCTACGCCGTGATGTCGCTCGACGATGCGGTCGCCAAACTCGGCGATGTCCGCAAGGGCCAGGGCGCCCTCCAAAAGACCACTGAGACCGCCGTCGTGCTCGGCTATGCGTGCGTCAAATATGTCGCCAAGAGCAAGGAGGGCGTGACCGAAATTTGGACGGCCGCCGCGCTGGGCTCGCCGCTGGCCGGCAGCGCCTTCCAATCCCTCGCGCACACTCCGGCCGAACGCGAGCTGCTCGCCCAGGGAGGCTTCCCGTTGCGCGTGATCGGCCGGACTCCGGACGGGACGGCGCATTTTCGCATGGAGGTCGTCTCGATGGAAAAACAACCGTTGCCCGACAGCTTTTTCGCCCCGCCCGCCGGTTATCAGAAAATCGACGTGGGCATCCTCCTGCGCGGAGGGCTCAACCTGTTCGGCGGACGCTGATCCTTCACTTGCCCGCCGTCACCGCGGGCCGGGTGAACAATCCCGGTGTGAGCGCAGGATTTCCGTCGATGCGCTCCAGCACGGTTTCCGACCGCACCTGACCGGCTAATTTTTCGGTGAGGTGATACGGCAGCAGCACGCCCTTCACCGGGCGAAAATCGTCATACCAAGTTTCAACCGTCTCCGCTGCACCCGAGCGTATCCTCACCGCATCACGACGGATGATAAGATACGTCGTGTGGTCCAGATAGACGAAGGCTGACTCGGTGAAATTCTGCGTGACCAAAATTTTGAACACCGGCCGGCCGGCGATCTCCGTCTCGCCCGCGTAATCCAGGGAGACGTTGCGTCCGCGTCCCGCCGGCACCAGCGGATCGTCGAAATCCGCATCGGCCTTGAAGGCGCGCGCCGGCGCAACGCCCATCTCAAAAACCTTTCCCGTTTTCGAATCCATGATCCATGGCGGGTTCCCGCCGTCGTATGCCTGGATCATCACCCGGCCTTCATCCGTGACTTCCGTTCGCACCCAGTTCGGCCGCGCCGCCCACAGGGCAAACCGCAGCTCCCTGCCCTGAATGCGCGTGATCCCGGTCGCATGCACCGCCTTCAGGGCCTTCACGTTGTCATGACCGCCGATCGCCTCGACATGGATGCGCGCCAGATCGGCGGCAAAATCCGCCCGCAGGGGGGATGCCCACGGCAAAGCCATCCAAACAAAAACCAAAATCCAGGGGTAGCGCACAGGCCGACTCCGGCATGGATTTCCCGCGGCGACAAGCCCGCACCATTAAGGTTTGCCGCCCGCCGGCCGGGATCGTTGCCTCAGCCGCATGGCCGCTCGTGTGATCCGGGTATTTTCCGATCTGCATTTTCGAGATGCGGAAAGCCATCTGCAAACGCTCGCCTCTCTGGCCCCGCTTTTCGAGGGTGCCGACGAGGTGATTCTCAACGGCGACACGCTCGACACCCAGAGCGCCGTAACCCGGGATCATTTACCCGAAGTCCGGGCGTTCTTTGCCGCCACCGTCGCCCGGACGACGTTCATCAGCGGCAATCACGACCCGGATATTTCGCCGCTCGTCGAACACACCCTGCACACCGGACGCGTCTGGATCACCCATGGCGATGTGCTTTTCGACGACATCGTGCCATGGGGCAGCCTGCGCGGAGAACTCGTCCGCCGGCTGACGGCGCTTTCCCTCGATCTCGCTCCGCCGGAACTGGCCCGGCTCGAGACACGCCTGCGCCTGAACCGTTTGGCCTGCCATGCCCTGCCCGAACGCCACGACATCTCCAGCCGCGATTTGGCCCGACGCCTCTTGCGCATCACCCGCGCCCTGCTGCCGCCCCGGCAGGCGCTGGCCATGTTGCGCGCTTGGCGCGATACGCCGCGCCTGGCCGACGAACTCGCCTCCCGCCATCGGCCGGACGCGCGTCTCGTCCTCGTCGGTCACACGCATTATCCCGGCGTCTGGCGCCGGCCAAGTGGTCGCGTGGTGGTCAACACCGGCTCCTTTAGCCGGTTCTGGGGCGGTCATTTGGTGGAGCTGCAAGACGAACTTGTGAAAGTGCGGCGGATCGAAAAACGAGCAGGCAAATTCCTTCCCGGCCGCACGCTCGCGGAGTTTCCGCTGGCGGATTAAACAGACCCGGGCTTAAGTGCCCGATATGGCGATGGAGTTTGGCTGGTGGGACAAAACCCCCGAGGACGGAAAATATCAGATCTGTGTACGCGTGCACGGCGGCAATGCCGTGTGGACGCGTAAGCAGGGACATCACACCTCGTGGGAACCCTACGGCCCTCCGACCGAAGCCGATTGGGACAAACTCATTTATGAGGCCAACCGCCGCGTCCCCCGCCGCCTGATCTCGCCGAAGCAGTTCGCCGAGATCGAGGGGTTGCGTAACAAGCCTACGCTCCTGCCTCGCGTCTCGAAGCCTGGGCCGACCAGATAAATTTAAACGCCCGGGTAAACTCCCGGGGCCGTTCGACGATCCCGCGGTTCACTTCGTCCGGACTGAACCATTCGCCGCGCTCGATCTCCGCTGGATGCAGGGTGAAAGGTCCTTCGCTTTGCAGGCGGTAGACCCACACGAACTCCCAGCCCGTCTCCGCCCGGGCCTCCACCTTGAAAAGCGGTGTCAGGCCGTGCGCTGGCGTCACCGTCAGGCCGATCTCCTCGCCCAGTTCGCGCACCACGGCCAGGTCATAGGTCTCGCCACTGTCGAGATGCCCCGAGCACGACGAATCCCAGCAACCGGGCGAAGTGTCCTTCAAATGGGAGCGCTTCTGCAAAAACACCCGGCCGGCGGCGTCAAACGCGAGGGCGTGCACCGCCCGGTGCCAGAGCCGGCGGGCATGCGTTTCCCGGCGCGTGGCCTGCCCGACCACCTCGTCGCGGTCGTTGACCACGTCGAATACCTCGTCGTCACGCTGCGCTTTTAAGGCCATGTCCATGTTTTTGTGTCGCCTCAGATGAGGCGTGCCCTTTCGTGTGTCAAAACCGACCCAAAGTTCCATGCCGAAAATCGACGTCAACAAGGTAGCTGAAATCCTGAAGAAAAACGAGGTCGAGCCCGCCCTCCTCCGCCAGATCGTCGAGGAGATGAACATGCTCGTGCAGCCGGAGGTCGACGAAGAAAAGCCGCCCGCGCTGAAGAAACAATTCGCCATCCTCATCTCCGATCCCGAAGGCCGCCTCCCCGCCGGCAACGACTTTGCCGGTTGGGTCGTGCAAGTCCCGGAAAACGAAAGCGTGCTCACCACGCAGGAACGCATTTTCAAGGGCGCCTACGAATTCAACACCACCAAGAAGGGCCGCCTTCTGCCGGTGAAAACGGTGGGCGAGGCCATCGAAAACGTCCCCGCCAAGCACTTCAAGGAGGCCGGCGTCTTCATCAAGACCAAGACCCCCGTCCTCATGCTCAAAACGGACAACGAAATCCCCACCGAGGCGACCGACAAGGACACCCGTCGCCGCCGGCTGAGCTGAGATTATTTCTCCAGCCCGTACGAACGCGGGTCGAATCCGCGTTCGGTCAGTGCGGCTGCCAGCGCCTTCAGGTCGAGTTTCGCGCCCGGCTTCACCTGATGCGCGGAAAACCAGCCCTGATTCATCTCCAGGGCAAACTTCAACGCCTCGCTCCGTGAGCGCACCGGCGTCTCGTCAAACGGGTACATCGGGTAAATTTCCTCCAGCTCCCCGCTCGCGTTAAAAAACCCCACGTCGAGCGCCGTCGGCGTATGGCGCATCCAAAAGCTCTGTTGCTGCGGCCGTTCGTAAACGAAAAGCATGCCCTGATCCGGCTTGAGATCGCGCCGGTCCATCAACCCGTGCTGCATTTCATCCAAGCGCACCGCAATCTGCATCTGCACGCGCTGACCGTCCACCATGATGGGGAAAAAGTCCGCCACCGTTTTCAAGACAACCTGCTCACGCGCCGCGTCGCCGCGCCCGCAACCCGTCACCGCCCCAAACGCGGCGAGCACCGCCAGCAGGCGCAAGAACGACGAAACCGGATTTGCGTTTTTCACGGAGAGGCTGAGTAGTCATCCTCCAAGCAAACACAACTTCCATCGTGGCCCGCACCGCCCCCTCCCTCCTCCTTTACGCCGACGCCCGCAGCGCGGACATGCTTTATTTCGGCCGCTTCAACGCGCCCGACCCTTTCATCGCGCTGGGCATCGGTCGCAAAAAAATCGCCGTCCTCAACGCGCTCGAATTCGGCCGCGCCCGCAAGGACTCGGGCTTCGATGTCGTGCTGCCGCTGGAGCCCTGGTTGAAAAAAGCCCGCGAGACCCATCCCGGAGCCAAGGTCGGAATCGCCGAGGTGATCGCGTTGCTCGCGCGTCATTATCGGCAAAAAGCCTTTGTCGTGCCCGAGAATTTCCCCGCCGGACTGTGCGACCGGCTGCGCGCGCTCGGCCTGACGCTCACGCCCGTCGTCACGCTCTTTCCCGAGCGCGAACTCAAGACCCGTGAGGAAATCGCGGCGATCCGCGAGGGCAACCGCTGCAGTGCCCTCGGCATCGCCGCTGCCGAGAAGATCCTGCGCGAAAGCAAAATCAAGGCCGGCAAGCTCGTTCATCGCGGCGCCGTGCTCACCTCCGAGCGCCTCAAGACCGCCATCGAGATCGCCTGCCTCGAAGCCGGCGCGCTTTCCATCGACACCATCGCCGCGGGCGGCGACCAGGCGTGCGACCCGCATGAACGCGGCCACGGCCCGCTGCGCGCCGGGCAGTTGATCATCGTGGACGTGTTTCCGCGCGTGACCGCCACCGGTTACCATGGCGACATGACGCGCACCTTTCTCAAAGGCCGCGCCAGCGAAGCCCAACACAACCTCGTCGCGGCCGTGCACACCGCGCAGCTCGCGGCGCTCTCCGTGGTTCGCGCCGGCGTCAACGGCCGTCATGTGCACCAACAGTGCCTCGATGTTTTCGCGCGCCACGGCTACGAGACGAAACACACGCCCCGGGGCTCGGTGGGATTTTTCCATGGCACCGGCCACGGACTGGGTCTCGACGTGCACGAGCTGCCGCGCATGTCCGGCGCGGTGGATTACATTCTCAAAAAAGGCTCCGTCGTCACGGTGGAGCCCGGCCTTTATTATCCCGGACTCGGCGGCTGTCGCATCGAAGACGTCGTGCAGGTCACCGACGGCAAACCCAAGATGCTCTCCTCCGCTCCCTATGAATGGGAGCTGCGCTGACCATGCCTGAGCTCGCCGAAGTCGATTATTTCCGGAAACGCTGGAATCCCGGACTCGGCCAGGTCATCGAACGCGTCCTCCTCCACGCCCGGGCCGGCGTCTTCAAAACCAGCGACCCCCGATCCATCGTCCGGCACCTGACGGGCGCAACGCTCCTGTCATCCGAAGCGGCCGCCAAGCAGATGCTCTTCCGCGCCAGCGGCGAAACATGGCTCGGCATTCATCTCGGCATGACCGGCGAACTCAGCCTTCAGCCACCGGATTATACTCCGAAAAAACACGATCATCTCGTGCTCGTTCAGGCCGCGCAAAATCTCGTTTTTTCCGATCATCGCATGTTTGGCCGCGTGCAGTTTTCCACCGGCCCCAAAGCGCCCGCTTGGTGGACGAACATCGCGCCGCCCGTGCTCTCGGCCGCGTTCACCAGCAAAGCGGTGGCCGGCTTTCTCAAGCGCCGCGCCCGTACGCCCGTCAAGGCCGTCCTGCTCATGCAGGAGCGTTTTCCCGGCATCGGCAACTGGATGGCCGACGAGATCCTGTGGCGCGCGGCCATTCATCCCAAGCAGCCCGCCGGCTCGCTGACGGCCGGCGAAATCAAAACGCTCCATCGCGAAACCCGCTGGGTCGCCGATCACGCGCTCAAGACTATCGGTGAAACGTTCAAGGATCCGCCCAAAACATGGTTATTTCCCCACCGCTGGGAAAACGGCGGCAAGTGCCCCCGGACCGGCGCGCCGCTCGTACGTGAAACGATCGGCGGACGCACCACCTGCTGGTCGCCCGCCCGGCAAATCTTGCACTGATCATGGCCTCCCCAAAACAACGTCTCGACGAACTCCTCGTTGCCCGCGGTCTCGTGGAGACGCGCTCACAAGCCAAGGCGCTCATCATGTCGGGCCGCGTGCTTCACGGCACCGCCCGGCTCGACAAGCCCGGCAAGGAATTCCCGGCGGACATCGATCTCACGATCGAACAGCCGCCGCGTTTCGTTTCCCGCGGCGGCGAAAAACTCCAGGGGTTCATCGAACGCTTCGCCCTCGATCTGCGCGGCGCCCACCTGCTCGATGTCGGCGCCTCCACCGGCGGCTTCACCGACTGCGCCCTGCAAGCCGGCGCCAGCGACGCTGTCTGCGTGGACGTGGGCCGCGCGCAACTGCATCCGCGTCTGCGAGGCGATGCGCGCGTCACCAATCTCGAGCAAATCAACGCCCGCCATCTCAAGGCCGGCGACCTGCCGCGCCCGGCCTTCGACGTGATCGTGATGGATCTGTCGTTCATTTCGCTGCGTTCCGTCCTGCCCGCCGTCTGGCCGTTTTTGACGCCCGGCGGATGTCTTGTCGCCTTGGTGAAACCGCAATTCGAAGCAGGCAAGGCCGAGGTGGACAAAGGACGAGGCGTCATCCGCGACCGCGCAGTCCAGGATGCCGTCCTCGCCGGCATCCAAGCCTTCGCGCTCGACGCGCTTCCGGAAGCGGAGCTGATCGGCACCATGGACTCGCCCATCACCGGCACGGACGGAAACCGGGAGTTTTTGCTGGGATTGCGTAAACGATCTTTATCCGCGTAATCAGCCCTCACGCCATGCCGCCCATCCGCCATCTCGCCTTCGTCATCAACGAACAGAAATCCGGCGCACCGGAACTGGCGGAAACGCTGATCCCGCTCGCCCAGGCCGCCGGGGTGACGGTGAAAACCTCCACCACCTTTCCCATTCCCGACGGTTTCCTCAAGGGTCAGGATGCCTGCTGCGTGATCGGCGGCGACGGCACCCTGCTCGGGGCCGCACGCGAGTCCGCACGCGAACAGGTTCCCCTCATCGGCATCAATCGCGGCAGCTTGGGATTTCTCACCACGTTCGCGGCGGATGAAGCCCGCAGCCAGTTTCATGCGCTGTTGGCCGGAGAATTTCAAGTCACCTACCGCACCCTGCTGGAATGTTCGGCCGGGGCCGGCCAGCACGATCTCGCGCTCAATGACATTCTCATAAAAGAGGATGCCGGCTCGCGTCTCGTGCGCCTCGAAGTTTTCGCCGACGACGAGCTGGTCACCGACTATCACTGCGACGGTCTTATCTTTGCCACGCCCACGGGTTCGACCGCCTACAATCTGTCCGCCGGCGGACCATTGATCCACCCCGGCGCCAACGTCATCGCGATGACCCCCATCTGCCCGCACACGTTGAGCAACCGCTCGATCATTTTTCGCGAAGGCGTGAAGTTGCGCGTGCACAACTGCAACCAGGCCACCCGCCTTCTGGTCGCCATGGACGGGCAGCGCACGTTCATGGCCGGCACTGGCTCGCCTGTGGAAATTTCCATGGCGGCGACCCGGCTGCCGCTGGCCCAGCGGCTCGGTTACTCCCACTTCGAAGTCGTGCGCGCAAAACTCAAGTGGAGCGGAGGCCTCGCCGACCACGGCGGAAAATCCTGAGCCTCAGCCCGCCGGCGGACGCACCACCAATTGCGTACGCAACGTCCGCTGAAAACGCCGCCGGGCGAACGCCTGCAAATCCGGAATCGTCACGCCGTCGATACGCGCATCGTACCGCACCTCATCGTCGACGGGCAGTCCGTAAAGCAAGTTGAGCCCGGCGTGCATCGCCCGGGCCCCGTTGGTTTGCAAGCCCATGCGACGCCCCGCCTTGAGCCGTGTCTGGCAACGCTGCAATTCCTCCATCGCAACCTCGCCCGCCTGCACCCGGGCGATCTCGGCGTCGATCTCGGTCAGGACGGCCTCCGCCGTGGCGGGCGCCGTGCCCGCGTAAAATAAAAACATGCCCGCCTCGATGCCGGTCACGCGACTGGAGCGAACAAAATACGCCAGCCCTTTTTCTTCGCGAACGCGTTCGAAAAGGCGCGACGACATGCCGCTAAACAATTCATCGGCCACCTCGCCCGTATAATAATCCTCGCCCAACAATCCCGGTCCGGGAAACGCCTGAAACACCACCGCCTGTTCGCGCGGTTGATGTTCGGTGAAATCACCCACTTCCGCCGGCGCCTTGAACGGGACGGCGCGCAGAGGCGCCTTGCCCTTGGGCAGGCGGGCGAGAAACGCCTTGAGCTTGGGCGCAAGCGTCTTCGGGTCGAAATCGCCCGCCGCCACCAGCACGCTGTTGCCCGCCACGCCGAGCCGTTTCCATAAAGCCGCGAGATCGGCCGGCTTGAGCGCCTTCAGCCCCTCGATGGTACCCTGCGCGTCGATCGCAAACGGATGCCCGCCGAAGAATTTTTTGCGCACGAGCTTGCGCCCCAGCGCGACGACATCGTCCGCCTCCTGCTGCAAATCGGCGATCTGGGCCTCGCGTTCGATTTCGAAGCTGGCCCGATTAAAGGCAGGCGTCAGCACAGCCTCGTTCAAAAGCGTCAGGGCGCGGTTCACATCGCCGGGCAGAACCTCGGCGGCGAGTCCGAAACTGTTGTTGCCTGAAAACGGATAAAACGCCCCGCCCACTTCCTCGATAAACCGGGCCACCTCGGTCGCGGAGCGCTTGCGGGTGTCGCGCGTCAGCAGCGTCGCCAGCAAGGATGTGGCGCCGCGTTGCTTCGGCGACTCGTGCAACGGCCCGCCCTCCAGCAGAAGGCGCAGGTGCAGGTTGGGGAGACGCGAATCCGGCAGCAGCAAAAGGCGGGCTCCGTTCGGCAGCGTGTGCAGAACAAATTTCTTCGTCGATTTCCCGGTCTCGGCACGGGCGGCCGCCGGCTGGGCCGCGCTCTTGGGATTAAGGGAAATTTCCGTGAGGCGGGCGGGCACCAGGTGCTCTTTCAAAACGCGGCGAAGCGTGGCGTTCGTCACGCGAGCCAGTTGATTGAAGTAGGTTTGGCTGAAATCCAGATCACCCACCACCACCTCGGCCGTGCCGAGACGCGAGGCCTGGCCCGACATGGTCTTGCGGGCGTTGATCTCGCCCACCACCAACTGGCGAAGGGCCTTGCGCAATTGCGCCGGGGTAAAACCCCGCGCCGCCACGCGGGCGAGTTCGCGGTGAACCGCGGCCACGGCCGCCTCCCGTTTGCCCGGCTCGCAGGTGAAGGAAACATAGAACAGCCCCGCATTGCCGGGATTCCAGCAATGGACGTCGATGGCGTGCACCAGACGCTGTTTTTCACGAATCGCCTGCCAGAGCACCGAACTGTCGCCATGGCCGAGCAGTGTCGCCAGCAAATCGAGCGCCGGGGCGTCGGCGTGGGTGAGACCCGGGATCTGCCAGGCCAGCCCCGCGCGGGTAAGCTCGACGTCTTCATGACGATGCACCGTCCGCGGCGCCAGTTGCGCCGGTTCCTCCGCCACCACCACCGGCGCCAGCCGTCCGCGAGGCGTGCCGCCAAAGTGCTGCTCGACGAGGGCGCGCACCCCGGCCAGGTCAACGTCGCCGGCCACCACGACCACGAGATTGTTGGGCACGTAACGAGCTTGGTAATACGCCAGCAAATCTTCACGGGTGACCCCGGAGAAAACATCCCGGTGACCGATGACCGGATGCCGGTAGGGATGCTGGCGAAACGCCGTGTCGAAGAGCGTCTCGCCCAACCGGTGGTCGGGATCATCCTGTCCCATGGCAATTTCGCGCAGAATGACGTCCTTTTCCCGAGCCACCTCGTCAGCCGGAAGCGTGGAATGCAGCACCGCATCGGCCAAGATGTCGATCGCCACCCCGACGTGGGTGGACGGCAGGTCGATATAATACACGGTGCGATCGAACGTCGTGTACGCGTTGATGTTGCCCCCATGGGCCTGAACCGTGGTGGAAATCTCGCGGCCGGCCCGGCGCACCGTGCCCTTGAACAACATGTGCTCAAGATAATGCGAAAGCCCCGCGCCCAATAGCGCACCTTCATGGATGCTGCCGGTCTTCACCCAAACCTGCACGGAGGCAACCGGCGCGGCCGCATCGCGCTGCACGAGAAGGGTCAGCCCGTTGGGCAAGACCATGCGCTCGGCCGGGCGGCACCAGAAAGACTCAAGCAGTTTAAGATCGGCGGCGAACGAAGCGGCAGGCTTGGACATGAACCCGGGTTATAAAGCCAGTGCGCTGAGATCGGCAAGAAGCGTCACGGCCGACACGCTCAACTCGCCCTACGCGGACTCTACCTTGGAAATCGGGGACAAACCGGTGCGTCGGGGATTTTGCGGCAAAAACGGTTTCACGAACGCATCCTCAAACGTGTAAATCTCCGCGAAGTCTTCCCGCCGGTCATTCTCTGTTTTGCTGAAAACTTTATAGTCGATGAGATTGAAAACGATTTCTCCGAAGTCGGAACAGCAACGGATGCCCCACGCGCCCAGCACCGTCATCGTCAGCGGCCCGAATTGATCCAGCGCATACACGCGCAAACCCATGAGCAGTTCGGCGCCGGATACGTGCAGCGATCCCTTGGCCCGGTCGGCGTCTTTTTTCTTCAGCTCCTTGACCGCGTGATCAAGACCCTCCCGCAAAAAGTCATACGCCTTACGATCGTAACGCGTGTCTTCCTTGCAAATCAGCCCTACAATTTCGGTGAAATCCAGATCCTGCATGTCGGTGTGGCGGAATGTGCACACGCTCCGGAAAGGGCGCAACTCGCAAGCTTCAGGAGCTTTCAAAGCCCAACTTGTAAGTTAAACGTAAAAAATATGTAAAGCATACCGCCTTTTTTACATTAGTACTTTCCAAATGTGTAACAATTGCATGAATTTAAAGTCACCATGATAGCAACTACGCAAACATCAAATCCGCTGATTCAGTCCAATGTCTCGGTCGAGAGTTCCCTCGAGCAGGCCTGTGGCCGACTGAAGGCCGCCGGGCTTCGCATCACGCAGCCGCGCATCGCCATCCTCTCCGCGCTGCTCAAACGCTCCCAGCCCGCCACGATCGAGCAGATCCACGATGACCTCACGAACAGCTCGTGCGACTTGGTCACCGTTTACCGTTGCTTGGCCGCCTTTGAAGAACTCGGACTCGTCCGTCGCTCTTACTTCCACAACGGCACCAGCCTTTACCAAATCCAAATGGGCGGCGAGCCGGTCTACCACGTCGTCAGCAAGACCGACAACACCGTCGAGTCCCTCTCCCCTGAGCTCACCGCCGAGCTCCGGGCCGTGATCAAGAAGATCGAAGCCGATCTCAAGACCCAGGGTTACGGCGAGGTTTCGCATATGGCGGAGTTTTTCGCCACCGCGCCCGCCGCCGTTCGCCAGCCGGCCATGGCCCACGCTTCCTGAGCCAAAGACTCGGATCGTTTTCCAAGCCGCAGCCTTCGGGCTGCGGCTTTTTGTTTGCCCCGGGACAGCGCCGGCGGCTCAAGCGTCGTAGCGATAACCCACGCCATGCACCGTTCGGATGGGCGATTTCCCGCCGTCCGCCCCCTCCAGCTTCTTCCGTAACTGCGCCACATGCTGGTCCAAAGTGCGCGTGTTCCGAAATACCCGACACCCCAGACCGCGTTCAACAACGCGTCCCGCGTGAGCACCTCCCCGGGATGCATCGCAAACGCGCCGCAGTTGTCAGCGGCGCGTCATAAATATGTCAGGAAATTGTCAGGCGCTCCACACGCCTTCAACTAAAGCTTTTTCAAAGCCTCGATGAACGGGCCCGGGCCGCCTTCTTGATACCCAAGGCGGGCCAC
This sequence comes from Verrucomicrobiota bacterium, assembly GCA_019510185.1. Lineage (GTDB taxonomy): Bacteria > Verrucomicrobiota > Verrucomicrobiia > Opitutales > Opitutaceae > Rariglobus. The sequence goes on from JAEKKV010000017.1 coordinate 125,088, forward strand.
TTCCTTCCCCTTTCCATTCAACACGACCACCGTCGGATATCCCTCGATTTTAAATTTCCGGGAGAGTTGTTCGTTCTGCGCTTTTTCCGCGTCGGATTGCGGCAGGGTGCGAGGAAAATCCAGCTTCACCAAGATAAGCTTCCGCCCCGCGTAGGTTTTGAACTGAGGCGTGGACAGAATTTCTTGATCGAGTCGCTTGCACCATCCGCACCAATCGGAACCGGTAAAAAACAGAAACACCTTGCCGTCGGTTTCACGCGCCTGCGCCAGCGCAGCCTGATAGTTGGTGGTCCATACCCCCGAAGCGACGGTCGGGGCCGAAGCCGAAGGCTCCGCGATGGTCACACCGGATAACTTGGCATTCACCTCCACGACCTTGCCCGATTTTAGCTTGATGCGTTGGTCGGCATAGTTGAGCACCAGAGTCTCACCGGCCTCCAGTCTGGCGACCGGGGCTCCCTTTTCAGCTATGACTTTTTCGTAGCTGTCACCGATCTCTACCGCGGATAAAGGCAGGGCAAGAACCACCAACAGCGAAAGGGCGCACGCGATTTTCATGAGATGAGCGAGGACGGGGTTGCAAACGCGGATCACCGCGAAGCCTAGCCCGGCACCTGCAATCAAGTCCAGCCGCCATCTCACTGCGGTTGGAAGAGATACTGAGGGAGTGAAACCGAGTCCTGAATCAAACCTCGGCCAGCAAGCGGCGCAGGGTTTCGTCCACGAGCTTGGGATTGGCCTTCCCCTTCGACGCTTTCATGATCGGACCCTTGAGGCCGTTGATCGCGCTCTCCTTGCCTGCCTTGAACTCGGCCACGGACTTAGCGTTGGCGGCGATGGCGTCGCGGCACCAGCCCTCGAGTTCGACGGTGTCGGTCGGCGCGGCGGCCAGGTCCTTGCGGGCGACGATGGCGGCGGCGCTTTCGCCGGTGGCCGCCATGTCGATGAAGACTTCCTTGGCGGCATTGGACAACAATGTGCCGGCGTCGATCAGCTTCACCAGCTCGGCGATGTGCGCGGGACGCACCTTGGAGTCCGCGAGACCGATCTTGGCGGCACCGAGCTCACGCTGGAGGTCGTTGACGATCCAGTTGCCAACCGCCTGGGCTTTGTCGGCTCCGGCAAGCGCCACCGCTTTCTCAAAATAGTCAGCCAGCGCCTTGTCCCACACCAGGACGGACGTGAGTGTGTAAGGAAGCGCATACTCGGCTTGAAACCGGGTTTGTTTCGCGAACGGAAGCTCGGGGCATTCGGCTTGGATGCGGGCCTTCCAAGCCTCGTCCACCTTCACCGGCATCAGGTCGGGGTCGGGAAAATAGCGGTAATCATGCGCCATTTCCTTGGTGCGGAGCGACTGCGAGGTGCCGGCCTGGCCGTCGTAATCGCGCGTCTCCTGCACAATCGTGCCGCCATTTTCGACAACGGCGATCTGGCGCTTGATTTCGTGGGAGATGCCGTCGCGGACGAACGCGATGGAGTTGAGGTTCTTCAACTCGACCTTGGTGCCGAGCTTGGTCTCGCCAACGGGGCGGATGGAGATGTTGGCGTCGCAGCGAAGCTGGCCTTTCTCCATATCGCAGTCCGAGATGCCTCCATAGATCATGGTTGCGCGAAGCGAAGTGAGATAGGCGTAGGCTTCGTCGGCGCTTTTGATCACCGGTTCAGAAACGATTTCCATGAGCGGAGTGCCGGCGCGGTTGTAGTCCACGAGGGAATCGAAGGCTTCATGGTTCAACTTGCCCACGTCTTCCTCAAGGTGAATGCGGGTGAGCGCGATGGACTTGTGCTCGCCTTGGATGTTGCGGGCGGAGCCAGGCAGCTCGATCTCCACGGAGCCGTTCAGGCAGATGGGCTGATCGTATTGGGAAATTTGATAATTCTTCGGCGAATCGGGATAGAAGTAGTTTTTGCGGTCCCACTTGCAGACGGGCGCGATGTCGCAGCCCAGAAGCAGGCCGGCCTTGATGATGGCATCGAGCGCGGCCTTGTTCATCACCGGGAGAACACCGGGAAGCGCGAGGACCACGGGATCGGCCAGGGTGTTCGCGGGATGCCCGTAGCCAGCGGCAACGCGGGTGAACATCTTCGAGCGGGTCTTGATCTGAACGTGAACCTCAAGACCGATGACGGCTTCGTATTTCATTGAGAGAGGGAGTATCGGAGGAGGCGGGATCGGATTTTAGTCACGGAGGCGGGCAGGAGGATGCACAGAGCGTCTGCCTCTGTGTCAAAAATCAGAGATTCGGAGTTTTACGGCTCCAGTCATGCTTCGAATCATAGGCATGGGCGATAGCCAGCAGGTCCGCTTCCTGGAACGGCTGGCCGATCAATTGCATGCCGATGGGCAGGCCGCCGGAGGAAAAACCACAGGGGATGCTGATACCAGGCAGGCCCGCCAGGTTTACCCCGATCGTGTAGACGTCGCAGAGATACATCGCCAGCGGATCGGCCTTCGCCCCGCGCTTGAACGCGGGCGTGGGCGTCGTTGGGGTGATGATGGCGTCCACCTCCTTGTAGGCGTTGAGGAAATCCTGCCGGATCAGCGTGCGGACTTTCTGCGCCCGCAGGTAATACGCGTCGTAGTAACCGCTGCTCAGCACATACGTGCCGAGAATGATGCGGCGCTTCACCTCGGGCCCGAAGCCCTCGGCGCGCGATTTGAAATACAGATCAACGACATCCTTCGCCTCGGTCGAGCGATGGCCGTAACGAATGCCGTCATAACGCGCGAGGTTCGACGAGCATTCGGCAGTCGCGATGATGTAGTAAACGCCCACGCCGTACTCGGTGTGAGGCAGGGACACCGGCTTGATTTCACAACCCAGCGACCGGTAATAATCCACGGCCTTCTGCACAGCGGCGGCGACCTCAGGATCGAGACCTTCGCCAAAATATTCCTTGGGAATGCCGAGCCGCCACGGGCCTTTTTTCGTTTTGAGCGCGGCCCGGTAATCAGGAATCTCCACCTTGAAGGAGGTTGAATCACGCTCGTCATGGCCGGCGATGGCCTGGAGGGCGATCGCGGCGTCCTCCACCGTGCGTGTGAACGGACCGATCTGGTCGAGCGACGAGGCAAACGCGATCAGGCCGAAGCGGGAAACCAAGCCATAGGTCGGCTTGAGTCCGACCACGTTGCAGAGCGCCGCGGGCTGGCGGATGGAGCCACCTGTGTCGGAGCCGAGCGTGGCAATGGCTTCGCCCGCCGCGAGCGCCGCCGCACTGCCGCCGGAGGAGCCGCCAGGCACGCGCTCCAAATCGTAAGGATTGCGCGTGGTGTGGAAGGCGGAGTTTTCCGTGGAGGATCCCATCGCGAATTCGTCGAGGTTCAGCCGGCCCCAGATGACCGCGCCCGCCTGCCTGAGCTTTTGGGTGACGGTCGCGTCGTAGGGCGAAACGAAATTCGCGAGCATCTTGGAAGAGGCCGTGAGCGGCTGGCCGGTGACCGCGATGACATCTTTTATACCGATCGGAATGCCGTCGAGCGGCCCCCGCGCCTGTCCGTCGGCGCGACGCGCGTCGGACGCGGCGGCCTGCGCGAGCGCGTCGGCGGGATCGTAGGAATTGAACGCCTTCACCTTCTCCTCGACGGCCTGGGTACGGGCGATAACGGCCCGGGTGAGCTCGACGGAGGTGATCGCCTTCGCTTCAAGCAGCGCGGCGAGTTCGGCGATGGATTTGTTGAAAATTTCGGAGGACATGGGCGAACGGCTCACTCGACGACTTTGGGAACGACGATCATGTTGTCGCGCTGAGCGGGGGCGTTGCGCAACGCGTCTTCGACCGAAAGGCCCGGCTGGGCGACGTCATCCGCCCAGACGTTGTACACCGGAAAGGCGTGGGCCGTCGGCTCGACGCCGGTGACATCGACCTCGCGCAGCTTCTCGATATTCGCGAGCACATCGACGAGCTGTGCGGAAAACTTCTCCCGTTCCTCGGGCGTGAGCGCGAGTCGGGCCAGCGTCGCGATGCGGTCGATGTTCAGATCGGTAGGGGCGGACATGGGCGTTATTTGCGAATCTGGTAGGGCGTCGTCTTCACGAGCTCGTCCTGGATTTTCGTGAAGACGGCGTTGACCTCGTCGTCGGTGAGAGTGCGCTCGGCGGAGCGAAAAACCAGCGAGAAGGCGAGGCTCTTGGCGCCTTCGGGCAGCCCCTTACCTTGGTAAACATCGAACACGTTCACGGCCTCAAGTGCGAAGGCGTTGTTCACAGCGGCGCGGGCAATCTTGGCGAGAGTCTTTTGGACTTCCGCGGCGCTCACGGCATTGTCAACCACCAGGGCGAGATCGCGCAGCGCGGCAGGCTGGAGGCTGAAGGGCTGGTAGCGGCGACGCGTGCCCTCGCCCGTGAGTCTCTCGGGCAGAATCGCAAAGAAGCCGGCGTAGACTTTGCCAGCGATGCCGAGACTCTTGAGATGCGCAAGATCGAGGAGGCCGAAGGTGGCCGTCCAGCCGTGCTTGATATCGCCGGCGGCGGCGGCCTGACCTTCCTGCCAGCCCAAGGCGGGCGCGGCGACCAACGCGGTCGGCTGGCGGCCGAGTTCGATACCGGCGGCGGCGGCGATGGTCTCGGTGTGACGCTTGGCGGTGTAGAAATCAGCCGGCTCGCGCGTGCGCCAGGTGCGCTCACCCGAGGCTTCAGCGATGATGAAGGCGGCGGCCACGCATTCAACGAGCTGACCGTTGCGCTCGACGAACACGCGTCCGGTTTCGAACAAATGCGAGGCGGCCACGCCGCGCGATTGGTTGAGCTTGAGCGATTCGAGCAGACCGGAGACGAGCGTCGGACGCAGATGCGACTGGTCTTCGACGAAGGGGTTAGCCAGCGCGAGATCCGCAACGACAGCGGCCGGCGCCCACGCGGCGATCTCCTTGCCGGCGCGAAGCGTGTAGTTGACGCACTCGTTGAAGCCCTGGCCGACGAGGGCGTCGGCAACCTGGCGGTTGAAAAGCACGATCGGGTCGTCGTTGCCGACGAGGCCGGGCGCGGTAACAACGGCCGCGGGAATTTTTTCGGTGCCGTGAAGACGCATGACCTCTTCGACGAGGTCAATCGGACGGTCGAGATCATCGCGCCAGCTCGGCACGGCCAGCGTCCAGGAGGGGCCTTGATTTTCGGTCGGCGCTTCGCGCACGATCGCAAGCTCAAGCGCCTCAAAGGCGGCCTTCATGTCGGCCGCGGGAATGTCAAAACCGAGCTTTTGATTGATGTAGCCGGGAGTGACGGTGATCTCCCGCTGCCAGGGGATGTCCCCGCCGACACGGTGAATCGGGCCGGCAACCTGACCGCCGGCATGCGCGAGAATCAGATCGATGAAACGGTGAAGGGCCTCGTCGAGCGAATGCACATCGACACCGCGCTCGTAGCGGTAGGACGAGTCGGAGGAAAGGCCGAGGCGCTTCGAGGTCGCGCGGACGGACTGGCGCTTGAAAAAGGCGACTTCGAGGATGAGGTCGGTCGTCCCGGCGGAGACGCCGGCATTTTCCGCTCCCATGATCCCCGCGACAACCACGGGTTTTTGCGCGTCGGCAATGACGAGCATGCCGGCGGTGAGCGCGCGCTCCTTGGCGTCGAGCGTGGTGATCTTTTCGTCCGCGACGGCATGGCGGACGACGATCTCGGCGCCGGCGAGTTTCCGGGCATCGAACGCATGCACGGGCTGGCCGTACTCCAGCATCACGTAGTTGCCGATATCGACGACATTATTGATCGGGCGCAGGCCGACGGCGGCGAGGCGCTGCTGCAGCCAATCGGGGCTGGGCGCGATCGTCACGCCGGTGACCACGGTGGCGGTGTAAAGCGGACAATCCTCGGTCGCTTCCACGCGAACGGACTTGAGCAAGTCGGTACGCGGCGCGGCGCTGACGGCGGCGGGCGTGAAGCTGACCGCGGGATAGGCGAGGTCTTTTTTAAACCAAGCGGAGAGCTCGCGCGCGACCCCGAGGTGCGACAGGCAGTCGGGGCGGTTGGGCGTGATCTCGATGTCGAACACGACATCGCCGGGGGGCAGGATCGCGTTGATCGGCGCGCCCAGTTCGGGGCGTCCGTCGAGAATGAGAAGGCCGGCGGCGTCCTCGGCGATGGCGAGCTCCTTGGCGGAGCACATCATGCCGGAGGAGGCTTCGCCGCGGATCTTGGATTCCTTGATGACGAAATTGCCGGGCAACACGGCGCCGACGAGGGCGACGGGCACGCGGTCGCCCGCCTTGTAATTCTGCGCGCCGCATACGATGGTCTTCACGCCATGGACAGGTCCGACGTCCACTTGGCAGACGGAAAGCTTGTCGGCGTTGGGGTGCTTGTTGCGCACGAGAACCTCGCCGACAAAAACGTTGTCGAGCTGCGGCGCGCCGGTGCGAATGACCTGCTCGACCTCGAAACCGAGGAAAGTGATGGCGCGGGAAATGTCGGCGTCGGCGATGCCGGCGAGATCAACGTAGGCCTGAAGCCAATTGCGGGAAATTTTCATCGAACGGGAGGGAAGTCGGAATGCGGAAGTGCCGCTCAGGCGAATTGGCGGAGGAAGCGGATGTCGTTCTGGTAAAAATAGCGGATGTCATCGATGCCGTAGAGCAGCATCGCGAGGCGCTCGAGGCCCATGCCGAACGCGTAGCCGCTCCAGACCTCGGGGTCGTAGCCCACGTCCTTGAACACGACCGGATCGACCATGCCGCAGCCGCCGATCTCGATCCATTCCTTGTTTACCTTCGGCAGGTGCCGGGCGGAGAGATCGACCTCGAAGCTGGGCTCGGTGTAGCCGAAGTAATGCGGCCGGAAACGGGTCTTGGTGTCCTTGCCGAGCAGCGAAGCGAAGATGTAATCGAGAAGGGCCTTGAGGTCGCGCACGGTGACGTTCTTGTCCACGTAAAGGCACTCCAGCTGGTGAAAGTTGGCCGAGTGGGTGGCGTCGGTGGTGTCGCGACGGTACACGCGGCCGGGCGAGACGATGCGGATGGGCGGCTCGCCCTTGAGCATCGTGCGGATCTGCACGGAAGAGGTGTGCGTGCGGAGGAGATATTTCTCGTCGGGATTCTTTTTGGAAACGTTGCCGACGCGGGCAGCCGCGGGGAGGTAGAACGTGTCCTGCGCATCGCGGGCCGGGTGGTCGGCGGGGGTGTTGAGCGCATCGAAACAATAGTACTCCGTCTCGACCTCGGGACCTTCGACGACGGTGAAGCCAACCTTGCGCAGGATGCGCGTCATCTCCTCGCGAACGAGGGTGAGCGGGTGATGCGTGCCGGGAAGGCGGTCGGGCGAAGGCAGCGTGGGATCAACGGCGGGCCCGAGCTGGGCGGCAAGTTCGGCGGCCTCGATGCGGCCGAGCGCGGCGTCGAGTTGCGCCTGAAGCTGGGTCTTGGCCTCATTGACGAGCTTGCCGACGACGGGTTTCTGCTCCTTGGGCACGGAGCCCATCTGCTTCATGAGCGCGGTGAGCGCGCCATTGGGGCCGACATAGCGGGCCTTGGCGGCCTCGAACTCGGGGCGCGTAGCGAGAGCGGAGAGCTCGGTCCCGGCTTTGGCGAGGAGGGCGGAAAGTTGATCTTGCATGGAAGGAAAAAGCGGAGACGGACAGTCCGGGAGCGATAAAAAACAAAAAGGACGGCACCTCAAAAAATGAGGCCCGTCCGTGGGAGGGGTGGCGCGTCTTGCGACGCGCCCCGCCTTTGGAGCGAGCCGCCGGGCTCGCGTTTTTTAGAATCAGGCTTTCGCGGCGGCGGCGGCCTTGGTCTTCAACGCGTCCTGCACTTGCTTGACGATGCCGTTGAATGCCACCTCGTCGCGGATGGCGAGGTCAGACAGGACCTTGCGGTCGAGCTGGATGTTGGCGGCGTGAAGGCCCTCGATAAAGCGGCTGTAGCTGATGCCGTTGGCGCGGCAGGCGGCGTTCAAACGCACGATCCAAAGGCCGCGGAAATTGGCCTTCTTCTTCTTGCGATCGATGTACGCGTACTGCCAGGCATGCTGGACGGCGTCTTTGGCGTAGCGGAAGAGCTTCGACTTGTTGCCGAAGTAACCCTTCGCGTATTTGAGGACCTTCTTATGTCGCTTGCGGGAAGCGGGCGAGTTTGTTGCACGAGGCATGTTGGTATGTGTGTTTTTGGTGCCGGCGGGTCGTCTCGTTAGGATTCACCCGCCTGACAGGTTATGGTTGAGCGCCTTGGCTTAGAGGCCATACGGCAAGCAGCGCTTGAGCGGCTTGGCGTGGCCTTCGGCAACGAGCTTGTCCTTGGAGGCACGACGCTTCTGCTTCGTGCTCTTCGAGGCCAGCAGGTGACGAAAGCCGGGCGTGCGGCGAATAAGCTTACCGGTGGCGGTGAGCTTGAAGCGCTTGGCTACGGACTTTTTGGTCTTTTGCATGGAGGGAGCGGAAGAAAACAGGGGGTGCGCTCCCCCTTGGCAAGGGGAAAGTTGGCAAAACGCCGCGCGCAGCTCCGGTTTGCGCCAGCCGATGAAGCCGTTTATTTTACGAGATCCGATTCGTTCGTGCGAAAAAATGCATCGAATTCAAAATGGCCGTTGACAACACCCGTCGTGTTTTGAGTTGTTCCTCCTCCTTCATTTTTTGGTTTCCTAGCTCAATGGTAGAGCAGTTGACTCTTAATCAATTGGTTCCGGGTTCGAGTCCCGGGGGAACCACCAAATTTTCCTCAGCCGGCCCCTGCGGCGGAGGTTTTCGATAGCGGTTCTTTGATTCCTTGTTTTGATCGTGTCGGCTGTTTTGCGCCGGCGTAGCTCAATGGTAGAGCACCTGTTTTGTAAACAGGCGGTTGCGGGTTCGAATCCCATCGCCGGCTCCAGCCTTCGCTTCGCTCCGCTCCAGTTCCGCGATTTTCACTGCTCGATGGTGTAATGGTAGCACAAGCGACTCTGACTCGCTTTGTCTAGGTTCGAGTCCTAGTCGGGCAGCCAATTTTCCATACCTCCTGAGCGGCCAGCATGGCCGTCATGAAGAATGAGTCCACAAACAAGGAATGTCCCGACGCACGTTTTAAACGGCGACGATCGGTACGGATGAGTTCCCTCTGGAGTGCGGGATTTTCAGCATCGTTACCCAGTCTCCGCCGGATTGGCACTTTCATTCCCTATAACTGGTGAGTGAAACGTCCACTCCTCCAGCTAATTGCGTTAAGTCTCACCTGTGCCACTGCGGCCCTCTCCGCAGAAACGGGTCCCACGAATTCCCCCGCCGTCCCTGACGGCAAGGACCAGCCCATCCGCCTCGCCGAGGTGGAAGTTATTGAAAACGCCACTTCGGCGATCACCCAAGCTCCGACGGACAGCAAGCTCGACGTCATCCAGCCCCAGTCGGTGATCGGCCGAGATTACATCGCCAACTCCGTTGCGCCAAGCGCTGATTACGCGACCATCGCCAACATCGCACCGAGCGTGGCCAATGTCGAAACCAACGGCCCCGGCCTGAGCGAAGCCAAGCACACCACGATTCGCGGTATCGATGACGGCGGCTACAATGTCACCTTCGACGGCATTCCGTTTGGCGATTACAACACCTTCACCCACCACACCACGAGTTACTTTCCCGCGAAGCTGATCGGCCAGGTCGTGGTCGATCGTGGTCCCGGCACCGCCAGCACCATCGGCAACGCCACCTTCGGCGGCACCATGGCTCTGTTCTCCAAGGATCCGACCACCGCCATGTCGTTCATCCCGACCCTGAGCTACGGCAGCTATAACACCAAGCTCGGTCACTTCGAGGCCAATACCGGCCTCCTGCATCAGATCAACGAAGCCTCCGCCATCGCCAGCTACCAGCGCATGGAAACCGACGGCTACCGCACCAATTCGGACATGGTGCGTGACACGTATTACGTCAAATACCTCCAGCCCGTGGGCACGAACACCACGCTGACCGTGCTGAGCAGCGTGAATAAAATCAGCTTCGGAAATCCCGGCACTGTCACGCAGCAGCAAATCGACACATTCGGCCGCAACTTCGGCCTGAAGGACAACAACGCCGCCAACCACCTCGATCTCCTCAACCGCAAATACAACTATCAGGACAAAACGGCCGACTTCGAATACATCGGCCTTGAAACCAAGCTGGGCGGCGGCTGGAAGCTCGAAAACAAAATCTACACTTACTCCTACGACAACATCAGCCACGAAAAGCCTAAGGTCGGCTCCGGCGCGGCCGCCGGCCAGATGCTCGGCTCCGTCAAAGGCAACGAATACCGCACCTATGGCGACAGCGTCGTGCTCACCAACGAAACCGACACTGGCACGTTCAAAGCCGGCCTTTGGTACGATACGACCACGAACCACCGCAAGACCTACGGCGTCAACTATGACACCACCGGCGCCGATCAAATCGATCTGAGCGCGTCCGCCCTTTACAAGGCGCCGGCTCCCGGCGGAAACCCCGCCACGCTGCCCGGTGGCTCCGCCTACGATTACAAGTACCTGCTCGTTGACAAGAACACCTCGTTCCAGCCCTTCGCGGAATACGAATGGAAAATCACCCGCGATCTCCGACTCAACGCCGGCGCACGGTACCAGAGATTCACCCGTGATTTCGATGCCACTGTCAACCAGACCGCCGGCCGCCAGGCACTGGAGGCCAACCGCACCGACTCGAAGCTCACCCCTTCGCTCACCGCCCGGTATTCGATCACCCAAAACTGGTCCGCCTATGCCGAGGTGGCCCAAGGCTTCCAAGCACCGTCGGAGGCCAACGCCTTTTATGTGAGCAATAGCAATCTGTCCCTGATCAACATCAAGCCCGAGCTTTCGACCAACTATCAAATCGGCACCGTCTTCAAGAAGGACCGTTTCAATGCCGACGTGGATGCCTACTATATCGACTTCAAACATTACCCGTACAGCGGCCCCACCGATGTTTCAGGCGACCCCACCTATTACGGCATTGCCAGCGGGGCTTACTACAGCGGCGTGGAATCGGAAGCCACCTATTACCTTGGAAATGGCTTCAGCGCATACGGCAACGGCTCGCTTAACAACGCGACCTTCAAAAAGTCGAAGATGGACGTGCCGACCGTACCCGATGCCACTGCCGCCCTCGGTCTGGTCTTTGAAAACGCCGGTTTCTTCGGCTCCTTCACGGAAAAATATGTGGGCAGCTGGAAGGTGTATAACACCATTTCCAACCCCGATGTCGCCGGCGCCGGCGCTTCGCGTTCCGCGAACAGCAGCAGTTACTGGCTCGGCGATCTTTCTGTCGGGTACAGCCAGAAGCTCAAAGGCTTCATCCGCAGCTTCAAGGTCCGCTTTCAAATCAGCAATGTCTTCAATCAAAAGGTCCAAGTGCTGGATACCATCGATAGCAATCCCGCCAACGCCTATACCAAAGACACCTTCAACGTCCTGCCCGTGCGGAACTACTTTCTAACCGTATCCGCCGAATTCTAAGCTACGTCCGGCTTCTGTTCTCCTCCGCTCTCCCAAGCCCCGGCTTGGGAGAGCTTTTATGCCGTCCCGCCACCGCTTCATTCATCTCGTCATGAAACGTCTATTCATTTTGGTCTCTGCCGCTCTCGCGCTGAGCCCCGCCCTCCTTCCCGCCGCCGAACCTGCCGTCCCCGCCCACCACGTGGTCGTCGTGGTGTTCGACGGCATGCGCCCCGATTTTGTTTCGTCCGCAAACACGCCCAATCTCTGGAAACTCGCAGGCGAAGGAACTGTCTTCGCCCATCATCATTCCGTCTATCTCAGCTCGACCGAAGTCAACGGCACCGCCATCGCCACCGGCGCTTATCCCGGACACAGCTCGGTCATCGCCAACACCGATTTCCGTCCGGAAATCGATCCGCAAAAACCCGTCGACATCCAAGACCCCAAGGTCGTTGCCAAAGGCGACAAACTCAGTGGTGGGCACTACCTCAACGCGCCGACCCTCGCCGAAATCCTGCATGCCCGCGGCTACGGCACGGCTATCGCCGGCTCCAAAGACGTCGCCATCCTTCATGATCGTGCCCCTCGCGAAAACACCCCCGGCGTCTCTCCGGTCGTTTACGCCGGCGAGACCCTGCCCGCTGCGGTCGCCGACAGCCTCGTGCAAACTCTCGGGGCTTTCCCCTCCGTTCCCAAAAACACCCCCAAGGCGCAACAGGATGCCTGGACCGCCCGGGCCCTCGTCGGGACGCTCTGGAAAAACGGCATCCCTCCTTATTCGCTCCTCTGGCTGGCGGAGCCTGATTATACCCAGCACGCCGAAGGCCCCGGCTCCGATCAAGCGATCACCGCGATCAAAAACAGCGACATCCAGCTTGGGCTCGTGCTCGCCGAAATCGAAAAACGCGGCCTGAGCGACACCACCGACATCCTCGTCGTCTCCGACCACGGCTTCTCCACCATCGGCCGCAAAGTCGATGTCGCCACCCAGCTTTCCATCGCCGGATTCGCATCCAAACGCGCCGCTCTCGGCGGCCTCAAAACGGGCGAAGTTCTGGTCATCGGCGAAGGAGGCAGTTCATTATTTTACATCGGTGGGCACGACGCCAATACACGTCAGCGCCTCGTCTCGTACCTGCAGCAGCAGGACTGGACCGGCGTGATCTTCTCCCATGAGGCGGACAAAGGCACCTTCCCTCTCGCCGAAGCCCATATTGATTCCACCCAAGCACCCGACCTCGTTGTATCCTACCGATGGAGTCAGGATAAAAGCGCCAACGGCACGCCCGGACTGCACACCTCCGATCTGGCCGAATCATCGCCCAAAAAGGGTAATCATGCCAGCCTCAGTCCCTTTGACATGCACAACACCCTGATCGCCGCGGGCCCGGACTTCCGGCGCGGCATTGTCGACACGCTACCCAGCGCCAACACCGATCTCACCCCCACCATCCTGTGGATCCTCGGGCTGAAGGATGAAGCCGCCCAACTCGACGGCCGAGTACTCGGCGAAGCGCTCTCGGGCGAGTCGCCCCCGCTGCGCTCCTACGACCTCAAACGCATCACCGCGCGTCGCGAAAACGCCGACACGACCTGGACGCAGTACTTGCAGATCAGCGAGGTCAATGGCGTGCGTTATCTCGACGAAGGCAACGGAGCGGTTGCCGGAAAATAACGCCGTGTTTCCGCCAGCCGGAATGCCGGACTGAAGATTGCGGGCTTGCGTCCATGAATGGCGCAAGCCCGCATTTTCTTATAAAAACGCATGGCCTCCGAAGCCCTTGTTCCGCCAAAGTCCCAACGGCCTTCGGCAAAAACATTCCCGCCCGCCGAAAACTTGTCCGTATATTTTGTCTAAAAACGAAGCACCTAGAGCAGGTGCCTTAAACTCCTTTTCCCCCCGGCCTATGACCCCCTCCCCCACCCTCGCATTTCTGATGGGACAGACACCCATGGAACTTTTCACCCACGGCGGCCCGATCATGTGGCCGGTGTTGATCGTGTCGTTCCTGGCGGTGACGGTCGTGGTGGAGCGCACGATTTTCCTCATTAAGGAAAACACGACTCGCCAGCCCGAGGTCGTGGAGAAGATCTTCGACCTGGTGGAAAGCCGCGACGTCGACGGGGCGGTGCAGCTCGGCAAGAAGAGCCCGGACTACGTGGCGCGCATCCTCACCTACGCGCTCACCCACAAGGAGCACTCGCTGTCCAACGCGTTCCTGCGGGCCGCCAACAAGG
>JAEKKV010000008.1 GCA_019510185.1 Verrucomicrobiota bacterium
TTGGGGACCTTGGACCGCGTTGGGAAATCCGTGCCGGGGCACGCCAAGTGAAAACGCCACCACGTTCGAGTCCCAGTCCACCTATGTCCTGCCCGTGCCCGGCCGTCCCGGTGAGTTTATTTACATGGGTGACCGCTGGAGGCCGAAAAACGCCATCGACGGCCGTTATATCTGGCTCCCGGTCGAGTGGGAAAACAACCGCCCGGTACTCCGCTGGCACGCCGAGTGGGACCTGTCGGTTTTCACGCGTCGGTGAAACGAATGCTACCATCCGAGAATCCATGAAAACACTCCACATGATCCGGCATTCACTTCCCCGACTACTCCGTCTGGTCCCGGTTGGCGCTGTGTTTCTCGCGTGCATCGCGTCCGCCGCCCCCGTGCCTGACAAGCCGCCGCTCCCGCCCGTGCGCGTGCCGAAGACGGAGCAGGGCGTCACCCAGCTCTCCGACGAGCAGATGAAATGGCTCCTCGATGCGAAGTTCGGGATGTTCATTCACTGGGGGCTCTATTCAGGTCCAGGCAAAGGCGAGTGGCTGATGGAGAACCAAGGCATCTCTCCCGAAAAGTACCGCAAATACGCGTTACCCGAGAGCGGTAATGACTACTTCGACGCGAAGGATTTTCACCCCGAGGAATGGGCCGCGCTCGCCCGCGAAGCCGGCATGAAGTGGATGTGCCTCACCGCCCGCCACCACGACGGCTTTTGTCTCTTCGACAGCCCGCACCCGAACGCCTTCACCAGCCAGCAGACCCTGGGCCGCGACCTCGTCGCCGAATACGTGAAAGCCGTCCGCGATGCCGGCCTCAAGGTGGGCCTCTACTACTCGCCGCTCAGTTGGCGCTACCGTGGCTATTACGACGTCACCGGCCAGGAAATGCTGCCAAACAAATTTGGCTACACGCAGAACCCGTCGGACAAGGAGAGTGCCCGGTTGATGAAGGAGGAGAACTATGTGAACGTGAAAAAGCTCCTCACCGGCTACGGCAAAATCGACCATCTCTTCTGGGACGGCGGCTGGCTTGGACAGAAAGGCACCGACGCTGCGGGGGCCTTTTTCCACGAGCCCGGCCAATACCTCGATCCGCGGAACGAGTGGCCGGTCCCGGCCAAATACCAAGACCTCGAACCCGGCACCAACAAGCCGCTCGGCATCATGGGCATGGTCCGCAAATACCAACCCGACGCCATCACCAACCTCCGCTACGGCTGGGTGGGCGATATCACCGAGGAGGAGGGGGGCCGCGAGACGAAGGGGCCTATTCGTGATTCCGTCTATCAGGACAAGTGCATGACCCTCCAGCGCGGTGCGTGGGGCTACGACAAACGTGCCCAAAGCGAGGGCAAGACCGTGAGTGCCGACGAACTCGTCGGCTACCTCGCCAACTGTGCCGTGCGCAACATGACATTTCTGCTCAACGTCTCGCCCGATCGCCACGGCGTCATCCCCGAGTTTCAGCAGCAGCAGCTCCGCCAGGTGGGTGCCTGGCTCAAGAAGACCGGCGACGCGTTCTACGGCACGCGCGGCGGCCCTTGGCAGCCGGCCGATGGCCAATACGGCTACACCTACAAGGACTCCACGGTCTTCGCCCACCTCCTCAAGGGCTACGCCGGTGACAGCTTTCTGATCCCGCCCATGGGCCGGCTCAAGGTCGTGAGCGTCCACGACGTTTACACCGGAAAACCGCTGGCTTTCACGCCGCGCGACGGCGGCATCACGGTGACCGGCATCGACCGCGAATCCTCGCCCGCCGACACGGTCATCGCCGTGGTCTACGATCAGCCCGTCAGCAACGTCTGGAAAAACTGATTTCATGCACCTCACGCTCCTGCTCGTCCCAACCGCGCTCGCGCTCCTCGCAAGTGCCCGCGCCCCCTAGAGCCTTTCCGTCCGACCTGCTTTCCTCCCACCCCCCCCAAAAAAAACATGAACCCCATAAACTCAGTTCTAACCATCGGAGCATCCCTGCTCCTGTTAGCCTTCGGACAACCCCAAGCCCTCGCCTACACCCATCCATCTATTCCGTTCACCATCGAAGAACTGAACACCCTGAAGGCCAACACCAACAAGAATCCGTGGAGTTCAGGCTATGCTGCACTTGCGCGCGACAGCCACTCTTCATTGAACTACACGATGCAGGGACCGTTCGCGACGGTCACTCGCAACCCTAACTTAAACCTCAGCCAATGGGAGGGTGACATGACTGCTGTGTATAATCTCGCGCTCATGTGGTATTTCACCGGCAACACCGCTTACGGCCAGAAAGCGCACGACATCCTGCTCGCCTGGGCGAACACGCAGACGAGCTTCGGCGGACAGGAAGGCGACCTCGACCTGGGCGACTATGCCGACCGTTACGCCGGCGGCGCTGACCTTTTACGCGGCACCTGGCCCGGCTGGACAACTGCCGATACGACGGCGGTTGAAAACCTTTTCCTGAATGTTTACTGGCCCGCCAGCCTTGCCGGACATTACACCATTGGCCCCGCCAATAAAGGCGCCATCTATATGAAGTCCGGTATTGCCATCGCCGTTTTCTGCGACGACACGGCCAAGTTCGACCACGTCATTGACAGTTACCGCACACTCCCGGCCTCCAACCTGCGCAATACCCTGACGACCGGCGAGATGGGTGAGACGGGCCGTGACCAAGGCCACTTCTATGGCACCCTCTGGAGCATGGCCTTCACTGCCGAAGTCGCGTGGAAGCAAGGTGTGGACCTGTATTCCGAATTGGACAACCGGCTGCTGGCCTGCGGCGAATACTACGCGCGCAACACGCTCATGACCGATAATCCTTTTGTTCCTTTTGGCACGGTTGATTACAACTACTACACCAACAATGCGGACGTGGGAACTTACATCGCGAATGCCGGCGCCATGTTCCTCCTTCAAAACGCGTATAAAAATCGCAAAGGCCTTCCCACTCCCTGGATGGACCGTAAAATTCAGTCCCAGCCGGTGGACGGTGGCAACTGGATGTTTGCCAAGACCGCCGACTTCACCACGGCCACCTCGCCGGCGGCCGTTACCTTTCCAGCGGTTTCACTGGCATCGAGCGGATTGACTTTGACAACCCTTGGCGGCAATTCCGCCGGACGCAGCGTTTCTTATGCAAACAATGTGTGGACGTTGACCGGACTTGGGAATGGGGTCTGGAGCGATACGAGTGACGACTGCCAGTTTGCTTATCAGACGATGACTGGCGATTGCGCCATGGTAGCCAAGGTCATCTCATGCACCTATTCGGGGGCTCAAAACAGCACAACGGGGTTGATGCTTCGGGACAATCTCAGCAACACCGTTTCGCATCGCGCCTGGGTCTCGACTACGCCCACCTCAACAGGCAACACCGTGTTGGAAGCCCGCGAGAATGGCTGGACGGACAACTGGGGAGGGACCAACCGGGACACCCGTTGGCAAACAAATCCTCCCGGCTTGCCTTACTGGCTCAAGATTGAACGTAGAGGGACCATGATCAACACATACAGTTCACAAGATGGCACCAGTTGGGGGGCCGTTACCAGTTCCTACTACAGCAATCTTCCATCCACCGTTTATATTGGCCTGTTCATCTGCAGTGGGAATACGACGGCCAACACCGCCACCTTCGCCAATGTGGCGTTCACCGGCGGAAGCGGTGGCCTTGTGACAACTCCGGATTCCCCGGATACCGTGTTTGCTTCCGGCTCCGGCAAAGCCATCACCGTGCGCTGGCTGCCTTCCTTTGGCGCCACCGCCTATAATGTGCTGCGCTCCACCACATCGGGTAGCGGCTATGCCGCCATCGCCAGCAATCTCTCCACAGCCACGACGAGTTATGTGGACGGGTCGGCGGCCGCAGGCACGACCTATTACTATGTTGTTCAGGCCAAAAACTCCGCCGGCACCAGCGGCAATTCACCCGAGTTCAGTGCTGCTCTGCTCCCGCCGCTGGTCAATATTGCCTTCAGCGGCACGGCCAGCTCCAACGATGGCGGCTCCGGATGGGATGGACCCGCCCAAGCCTTCGACAGCGAACCCGAGACAAGATGGTATAACGGCAACACCCACCCCAGCCCCACCGGCTGGCTCCGCTACGACTTCGGCTCGGGCAACGCGTATGTCATCAAGCGCTACACGGTGAACAGCGCCGACGTGGCTAATCGCGACCCGAAAGACTGGCAATTTCAAGGCTCGAACGACGGTTCGATCTGGACGACGCTCGACACGCAGAGCGGCCAGACCTTCGTCGATCGGTATCTACAGAAAATCTACAACATCGGCAACACTACCGCCTACCGCTACTACCAGCTCAATATCACCGCCGGCAACGGCGGCAATCTGGGGATCGCCGAACTCGGCCTGTGGGGCGACAGCGGACAAACCATCCCGGACGGCACCTACAGCGTCGTCAATCGCAACAGCAACAAACTGTTGGCGGCCTTGAACGGAGGCACGGCCAATGGCACGCAGCTCGTTCAGTGGAGCAACAGCGGGGGCAACGAGCAAAAGTGGACATTTGCCTACCTCGGCAATGGCCAATACACTGTTACCGGCTTGGCCAGCGGCAGGGTGATGGATGTCAACGGCGCAAGCACTGCCAATGGCGCGAAAATCCAGCTCTGGGATTCGCTGAACGGGAATAACCAGAAATGGATCGTCACGCCTGTCGGCGACGGCTATTTCAGCCTCACGGCTGTCCACAGCGGCAAGGCGGCCGATGTCTCAGGTTCCAGCACTGCCGACGGAGCAAATGTTAACCAGTGGATCTTGAATGGCGGACTGAACCAGCACTGGCACTTTACCATCCAGCCGTAAGGCCGGAGAATCTCATCCCTACTCATCCAGCTGGACGGCCAAGCTGGATGAGTGGATTGAGCTCTTCACCGCTGTATGAAATTCAATCACATTTCGGGAATTTTGTGGCCCTACAGCGGCGCTGATAACCAGCTGTGGCAGATCTCCATTGCTCCGTAACTAACCCCCGCCGCCCCGCGCTCCGATCAAAGGAGCGCGGGGCGGCTCTCTTTTTCCAAACATGCGTCCCGCCCACCACGTTGTCTTCGGAGTCGTTCTCGCCTGCGCGGTGGGCCTCGTTGCGCACCGCGTCGCTGCACCTCGTCCGCTCGCGTCGCCCGCCGCTCCCCCAATCGCTTCCATCCCTGCCCACTCACCCGCGCGCCCCGTCGAGTCCGCCGCGTCATTGTCGTCCCCCGACAAGGGCGCCGATCACGGCATCCTGCTCGCGCGCCGCTGCCTCGCCCTCGCCGAGCATGACCCGCGGTCGAGGATTTTTCCAAGCAAGTGGTGAGTGGTTCGCCCATCGTGAGCGAAAAGCCCGTGACCGCGCGCTATCTGCGCCTCGTTTTTCCGGATGACGTAAAAGGCTCCGACATCTCGCTCATCGAGTGGACTGTCTTCTGACCAACCTAGCCCCTTAAAGCTTAATACCCCAACGTGACTCCTCTTACTCGCGCCGTTCCTTATCATCGTCTCACCGCTTGGTTTCTGCTGACCGCAGTGTCTCTGGGCCTGGTGCTGGCGTCGGTAACCCCGGGTGCCGCCGCCACGCTGGAGACGATTCGCCAGCGGCAGAACATTAACCGCGACTGGAAATTCAAGCTCGGCGACTACGCCGGCGCCGAGGTGAGCGGCTACGGTGACACGCTCTGGAACGCGGTGAACCTGCCGCATTCCTTCAGTCTCCCGTATTTCTTGTCCACGCAGTTTTACACCGGCTATGGCTGGTATCGGCGGCATCTCATCGTCCCGCCCGAGTGGGGAGGAAAGCGAATTTTTATCGAGTTCGAGGGCGCGTTTCAGGACGCGCAAGTGTATGTGAACGGCACGCAAATCGGCCGGCACCTCGGCGGTTACACGGGCTTTTCCTACGACATCACGAGCGCGCTCGTCACGGGTGACAACGTCATCGCGGTGCGCTTGAACAACAGCTGGAACGCGCAAGTCGCCCCGCGTGCGGGCGACCACGTTTTCAGCGGCGGACTTTATCGCGATGTGAACCTAGTCGTGGTCGATTCCCTGCATGTCACCTGGTATGGCACGTTTGCCACCACGCCTACGGTCGCCGCAAACGCCGGTGCTTCCAGCACGGTGAATATCAAGACCGAGGTTCGCAATGATAACGCCACCAGCCGCTCCTGCACGGTGAAGACCGATATCATCGCCCCGAACGGCGTCACCGTGGCGACCGTTTCCTCCACGCAGACGATTGCCGCCAACACCACGGTGACGGTCGATCAGACGACTCCCACCATTGCCAACCCCCAGCTCTGGCACCCGGACCACCCCTGGCTTTACCATGCGCTCACCACTATCTCCGACGGGGCGACTGCGGTGGACGACTTCGACACGCGTTTCGGGTTCCGTTGGTTCAACTGGAGCGCGAGCCAGGGCTTTTCTCTGAACGGCGCGCATTACTATTTTCACGGTGCGAATGTGCATCAGGACCACGCCGGGTGGGGCGACGGCGTGACCAACGCGGGCTTTCGCCGTGACGTGCAGATGGTGAAGGACGCCGGTTTCAACTTCATCCGCGGTTCGCATTACCCGAAAGATCCGGCCTTCGGCGATGCGTGCGACGAACTCGGCGTCCTCTTCTGGTCGGAAAACTGTTTCTGGGGCATCGGCGGCGGCCACACCGATGGCCACTGGGGTGCGAGCGCGTATCCGACGGTCGCGGGCGATCAGGCTCCGTTCGATCAGAGTGTGCTGACCACGCTCACCGACATGATCCGCATCCATCGCAACCATCCCTCCGTCGTGGCGTGGAGCATGAGCAACGAGGCGTTCTTTAGCGACACCGCCGCCCTGACCGGGATGCGTAATCTGCTCACCTCCGAGGTGGCGCTCGCGCACCAGCTCGACCCCACGCGCCCGGCGGCCATCGGCGGCGCCCAGCGCCCGCTCGACAGCACGCGCATCGACAAGATCGGCGACATCGCCGGCTACAATGGCGACGGGGCGACTCAATCGGTTTTTCAGAACTCCGGCGTCCCGAGCGTCGTCTCCGAATACGGCAGCCCCGTCGCCGTCCGTCCCGGCCCCTATGATCCGGCGTGGGGCAACCTCTCCAGCCAGCTCACCAACGGCTTTCCCACGGAATATGCCTGGCGCAGCGGACAGGCGATCTGGTGCATGTTCGACCACGGCAGCTTTGCCGGGACGAACTTGGAGACGATGGGTGTGGTTGATTATTTCCGCCTGCCCAAGCGCGCGTGGTATTGGTATCGCAACGCCTACAAAGGCATCGCGCCGCCCGTGTGGCCCGTTGCCGGCACGGCGACGCAGCTCGGACTGGCGGCCGACAATACCACGCTCACTGCTGTGGACGGCACCGACGACGCGCAGCTTCAGGTCTCGGTCCTCGATGCCTCGGGCAATCGTCTCAGCAACACCGCCGCAGTCACGCTCACGATCGAGTCCGGGCCGGGAGAGTTCCCCACGGGCCGCTCGATCACGTTCACGCCGTCCGGAAGCGGCGACGCCTCGGACATCGCGATGCGCGACGGCTGGGCGGCCATCGAGTTTCGCGCGTATCAGGCGGGTTCCTCGGTGATCCGCGCCACGTCACCGGGGCTCACGGATGCGACGATCACGATCACCTCGCAAGGCTCCCCGGCCTTCGTCGCCGGCACGACCCCGCTGGTGGCCTCACGGCCCTACACCCGATTCAACGGCACCATCACCCAACCGCCGGTTTCCTTCATGACGCTGGCTCTCAACCGCCCCACGCAGGCCAGCAGCACCGCGCCGGGCTCGGTTTCGTCGGTGGCGAATGACGGCGATGCCGCGACCATCTGGCTAGCGGCGGACATGAACCCGAATGCCTGGTGGCTGGTGCAGCTGGAGGTCGCTTATCAAGTTAACCGCATCCAGCTCACGTTTCCCACGGCGGGCAATTACCGCTACAAAATCGAGGTCTCCACTGACGGCGTGAACTACGTCACTGCGGTGGACCAGAGCCAGACCACCAGCACCGAGCAGACACGCGTAGCGACGGGGAATTTTGGCACCGGGATCGGAGTCGTGCGCGTGCGCTTCACCGGCCTGCCGCCCGGGCTTCCCGCCGGTCTCGCCGAAGTATCCGTCGGAGGGGGCTCGGGACTCACGTTTAATGCCGCCCAGCTCGGCGGCACCATCATCGGCACCGCCGGTTCGTGGAGCGGCTTGGGCAACGTGCGGGAAAATGCGATGGACGGCGATCTCACCACCTATTTCGACGCATCCAACGCGAACGGCGCGTGGGTCGGTCTCGACCTCGGCAGCCAGGCCGGCGCGCGCATCGCAAAGGTGCGCTATTGCCCGCGCACTGGTAACGCCGCCCGCATGGTCGGGGGGAAGTTCCAAGGCGCGAACTCGGTCGATTTCAGCGATGCGGTCGATTTATACACCATCACCTCGACGCCGACCGTAGATGTGTTCACGACGCAGGAGGTTTCGAACGCCGGCTTCTTCCATTACGTGCGCTATCTCTCGCCGGCGAGCGGCAGCTGCAACGTGTCCGAGATCGAATTTTATCAGGCGGCAGCGACGGGAGCGACGACGCTTTATGCGTTTGAGAACAATGCCGCCGACACCAGTGGCAACGGCAACAACGGCACGGCGAGCGGCATCACCTACGTGACAGGAAAAGTGGGGAGTAAAGCGGCCAACTTCAACGGCACCACCGCGTATGTCGGCAGCTCCCTCGCGACCTCGGGCGATTTCACCGTCGCGCTCTGGGTTAAGACCACGTCCGGCAGCAGCTCCGGCACGACGGCCAGCCAATGGTGGGCGGGCAAAGGCCTCGTGGATGGTGACCAGAACGGCAACGCCGCCGACTGGGGCACGTCGATTACCAACGGCAAATTCGCCTTCGGTATCGGCGCCGCCACCACCGCGACCAGCGACGTCACCGTTCTGTCCGGCGCCAGCATCAACGATAACCTCTGGCACCATTGCGTGGCGACCTGGACCGCGTCCACCGGCGCGATGGCGGTGTATGTGGACGGGACCTTGGGCGGCGCGGACGCATCCGGCGCAGGAGTCGCGCGGCTCTCGCCCATCGCATTCAAGCTCGGGCGGGTCTCTTCCGGAGGCACCTCTAATATCTCGCTCAACGGTGCGCTCGACGATGTGCGTTACTACGACCGCGTGCTTGCCGGTTATGAGATCACCGCGCTGGCCGCCATGACCGCGCCGACCACCGCGCCATCCGCGCCCGCGAGCCTTGCGGCAACCGCCGGGGATGGACAGGTGGCGCTCACCTGGTCCACCAGTGCAGGAGCCGCGTCATATGCGGTCAAACGCTCGACCGTGAACGGCTCCGGTTACGTCACGCTCAATTCCACCGCCAATGTCAGTTATGTCGATACCTTGGCCGGCAACGGAGCGACTTATTACTACGTGGTCGTCGCCGGCAACCTCGCCGGTAACAGTGGCAACTCACCGCAGGCTGCGGCCACTCCGCTGGGCCTCCCCGGTGCGCCCACGAATCTCACGGCGACCGCCGCTGCGGAAGCGACTGCGTTGAGCTGGTCCGCCGCCGCCAATGCCACGAGCTACACCGTGATGCGCGGGACGGCCGGTGGCGGGCCCTACGCGGTGGTGCAAACCATCCCCGGCACGAACTTCACGGATACCGGGCTCACCGCCGGCACGGTTTATTATTACGTCGTCACCGCGACCAACGCCTCCGGCACCGGAGCCTACTCCGGGGAAGCCTTCGCCACACCGCTTACGCTGTTGCAAGCATGGCGGCTAGCGAACTTCGGCACGACCGTGAATGCGGGCAACGCGGCCGACAGCGCCGATCCCGACGGCGACGGCCTGACCAATGGGCAGGAGTTCGCCGCAGGCACCGATCCGACCAACACGTCCAGTGTGCTGAAGGTGACCGACATCGCAGTTGGTGGCGGCAACATCACCGTGAGTTTCCCCACCGTACCCGGAAAAACCTACCGCGTGGAACGCTCCGACACGCTCCAAGCCGGCTCATGGTCCGTCTTGCAGGACAATATCACGGGCACCGGCGGCATCTTTCGGGTCACCGACGGCGGTGCGGCCGGGCAGAGCAAACGCTTCTACCGGATCGTCATCCCCTGATCACCGTCCGCCAACCCTGTCCCTTTTCCATGCGTCTCATCCCGTCCTACTCACCGCTACCGCCCTGCTGGCATCCCTCGCGTCCGTCGCCGACCAGCGCGTGAGCTCGCCCGACGGCAAGCTCACGCGTTGGTCGTCTCCGACGGCACCGGCCTTTGCTACCGCGTCGGGCTCGACGGCAAAGCCCCTCTTCGCGGCCTTCAGCCTCTCGCACGACACCATGCGCCACACGTTCACTTCTATGTTCGTCGCCAAATTCCGCTCCATCGGCGAGGCGGCGTTGTCGCTGGCTTCAGTAAGTCCTTCTTTTAAAGGATAAACTGGCGGAGAGGGGGGGATTCGAACCTCTGCCGCCGGGTGAAGCTAAGTCGCCTAATTATGCGGACTTAGTTGATGGTTAATAATTTAGAACGAGAACTAAGATGCAGAAAAGTGCGGGGAAGTGAAGCCAAAAACAAAGGTTTGGGCAACCTTTGGACAACCTAAACGACCTCGAAAACGCGGCGCTGCCTCTTTGAGCGAAGCAAACGCCGCGTCGTGGTGCCGGTCAATCCTCCTCCGGCAGCATGACCGTCGCGCACGGCTCGCCTTTGTCGCCGGGGTGAATCTGGAGTTTCAGCGTGTGCAGGCGTCGGCGACCGGTGCCGGTGATAATGACCTTGAACAGGCGCCCGCCCGGAAAGGATTTCACCGGGGCAACTCGGGACATCCACAGCACATCGTGCCAAACGCCTTTCCAGTCGTTGCCGTGGTCGGGGTGGTCAACGGCCTTCTGGATGAGCGCGGCGACCGCCGCCGTCATGGCGACATGCACGCCGGGAAAGTGCTGGGCGGAGATCGCGGCCAAGTCACCGCCGGTCGCGTCAACAATGACGCCGTCGGCGATGGCCTGCGCACGGGTGTAAACGGAAACGACCACGAACCCGTCGAGCGGGTGGCCGGGCTGGTGGATTACGTCGCCGGGTTGAGGAACCGGATCGCGGGATAAGTCACGCATGGGATTTGGGAGTCGTGCGCGCCAACGAGCGCGCGAAGGGAGCGGCGAACCGCGCCGCGCGGCCCCCTGTCAGGCCAAACCTTAAAAAAGGCCGTCCCGGAGGGATGCCTCCGGCAAGCACCGGCAGCGCAAGGAGGAGCGCAGGGCGCAGCCCGAGAACTCCTTGAGGCGTGGACGGGACGAGGCGCTTGCGCCGCAGGACCGCCAGCCGTCGCAGGTGCTAGCCTTGGCATTCCTCCGGAGCGGCCCCCGCTAGAAAAATTCGAGCGCAGCGAGCATCCCACCTCTTAAATCCAGTCCTCGTGCGGTCGTTACCACCATCGCATCGGAATTGGCTCCGGGTTGGGTCGATGCGCACGACCTGCAATTCTAAGGACGTGAAATCATCACACAAAAAAAACTAACTCACGTCCCCGGTGTGCCGCTTGCGGTGCGCCGTTCATCCCTGAACCTCGGTCTGCCGGTCGCCAGCGATTTTGCGGCAAGCCCGAGTGCCGCACCGTTAGCAAACGCGCTAGCCAGCGCCGTTGGCTCAAAGGCCCCGATGGAGAAACCTACCATTCGGATAAAGCCGGGGTGCATCGTGTCCGAGATTGGCGTGTCGCGCATCCAGGCTACTGGCGTCGCGTAAGCACCGCCGCCGCGCCCACTGCCGATGGCTCGATTGATCTGCGCACGGTTCTCGAAACCTTTTTCACCCGAGATTCCTGCGATGCGTTACAAGATTCCTGGCCGCCGTATGTCGTTGTTCTTGTCGGGCTGATTGGGCGCTTGGGGGGCCATGCCCCCGACCTTGCGTTACAAGATCCCATCGCTCGCGATCTTCGTGAAATCATGCTGAGCGGAAATGCCATCCTCTCTGCCCTCCCACCTTCAACCGTTAACGGAAGCGGCCAGCATACCGCTGCGCCTCACTAACCCTCGGCTCCGCGCGTAGTCATGAGCGGGGCGACCCAACTCCCGCTTCCGAAGCCGGACGCCGCCGCAATCCCTGCGGCGGCTTACGTCCGCATGTCCACCGAGCATCAGCAGTATTCCACCGAGAACCAGCTCGACCGGATCAAGGAATACGCGGCGCGCCGGGGCATGGAGATTGTGCGCGTGTTCGAGGACTCGGGTAAAAGCGGTCTCAACGTGCGAGGCCGCGAGAGCCTTCGCCGCATGATCGCCGAGGTC
>JAEKKV010000042.1 GCA_019510185.1 Verrucomicrobiota bacterium
CGAGCTCATAGGCGTCATACGTGCGTTCGAGTCCCTTCTTGGTGTGGTTGAGCATGGCCTCAGCCGTCTCGTAGTCGACGCGCAGACGCTTCGTGTTGGAGCGCACCGTCCGCCGACAATCGTGAGGCGAGAAGCGCCGGATGGTACGCCCCGCATACTCGGTCATGCGTGCCAGGATCCGATCACGGGATTTCGGCCATCCCCAAATCCGAGGCCCATCGCCTCTTTCATTAGGGACGATCCATTCGTTTTCAGATCGTATGAGGGAGGCGCCCCATGGACCGAGCGCAATGACATGCTCGACGCCGTTTTTTGAACGCTCGGACGGAATGGTCCATACGCCTTGCTCGACTTCGGACGACCTGCCTTCGGTCAGTTCGTTGCGCCGCACGGCCGTCAGCAGCCACAGCAGCCAGCCTCTTCGAAACTGAAGCGGCTCAAGCGCCACCGCGCGCAAAAACCAGCCTATCTCGTCGAGACTGAGCTTCCGCGACCGCGGCGTCTCGGGAAACCTGAGGTCGCTGAGACGCCGGGCAGGATTCTCCGGCAGCCCGACCTCCAGCCCCCGCAGCGAGGCCGACCATCCAAAGAAAACATTCAATTCCGCCGCCAGCCGATTGGCGCGTATTTTAGCGCGCTTACCCTTGTTGAGCACCAAGGTGACGAGGTCGGCCTCGGTCACCTCGTGGATAAGCTTGTCCGCCAACGCGGGCGCGATGTCGCTTTCGTAGATATAGATCTTGTCCTGGATCGTGCGCGGCTTGTTCGGCCGGTTGACGCGCGTGGATCGATCCCCGCCTCGACTTGCGCATTGAGCGTGGTAGCCCATTGCCGCGCGTCACCGATACTTACCGCGGGAAAGATTCCGCCGCGTATGGTGACGATGACATTGGTGGCCGGGATGCGGCGCCGGTAAATCCATCGCCGCCTGTCCGACCGTATCAGCTCGATCGACAAGCCCCTCGTCTCGGGATCGTCCAGTTTTCGCACGCCCGGAACCGATCCGAGGCGTTCGATCGCGGCGGGAAGAAAGGCATTGTTCCTTGGCATGGACCGACTCCCGTCGGCCGGGCACTTCCGCTCCATGAAAACCCGGGCACAAAATCACCAAAGCCAGGCACAAATCCGGGCACAAGAGGTGTCCAATCCGGGCAAGCCGAGTCCAGCTCGGTCCAACCATCTCTGGGAATTTTTGTAAGGAGGATCAATGCGTTGCGGCCGACATCAAGAGTGATTCGGACCGCTGGAGAGGTGGGGCGGATGACGGGACTTGAACCCGCGACCCTCGGTACCACAAACCGATGCTCTAACCAACTGAGCTACAACCGCCACGCCATGTGCGCCGCCTTGTCGGGCAGG
>JAEKKV010000009.1 GCA_019510185.1 Verrucomicrobiota bacterium
GTTGCGGATCGAGGGGGTCCGCCATGGCGCCCCGCAGCTACCCAAAGTCCACCCGCCGTACACATCGGTCGAATCGACGGCGGGCGCCGGAGCCCGGCCGTCGGCCCCGGCGCCGTGGCCGACCCCATGAGTACCGTTTCCCGCAGTGCGGGAGCCTGAGCTCGACTACCCGGCCACGATCCCCGGTCTGCTCCGCCACATGACCGGGCGCTTCGCCGATCGCGACTGCGTGGTCACCGACGTCGATCGGCTCACCTACCGAGAGGTCGACGAGCGGTCACGTGCGCTCGCCAAGCGCCTCCTTGCCCACGGCGCCGGCAAGGGCGCCCACATCGGCGGCCACTTCCCCTACGGCACCGACTGGATCGTGTCGTGGCTCGCGGTCACCCGGATCGGGGCTGTGTACATGCCGTTCAGCACCGCCTTCAAGCCGGGTGAGCTCCGAAAGGCGCTTCGCCACGGTGACGTAGCGCTGCTGCTCGCACCTCGCTCCCTCTTCGGCAGCGATCACCGGGGGTTCGTGACCGACGCGGTGCCCGGCCTGGCCGACCGAGCGCCCGGTCCGCTACACCTGGCCGAGCTGCCCTACCTGCGCGACGTCTGGTTCGACCTCGACGACAGCGCGGGTGCCGACATCTCCGACGAGCTGCTCGACGCCGTCGAGTCCGAGGTCTCCCCCGCCGACGTTGCCATCACGATCTACACCTCCGGCACGACGAGTGAGCCCAAGGGAGTGCTGCACACCCATGGCGCCCTCGTCCGCAAGGGCGCGCAGCTCGCCGCGCTCCAGGCATGGACCGCCGACGATCGCATCTTCTGCGGCATGCCCTTCTTCTGGGTCGGCGGTGTGGGCATGACCGTCGTTCCATCGCTCCACGTCGGTGCCGCCCTCCTCTGCATCGACAGGACCGAGCCGATCCGCTCGCTCGACCTCATGCAGCGCGAGGCGGCCACCAAGCTCACCGGCTGGCCCGGCGTGATCGGCCCCATCACCACCGATCCCACCGCTGCCGATCGAGGGATCCCAGCCCTCCACCGCCCGCTGTCGCTGGTCGGCGCCAGGCACAGCTCGCTGGGCATGACCGAGACGATCGCGTCGTACACCTATGCCACCCCCGAGCAGCAGGCCGTGCCGCTGCCCGAGGGGCACACCGGATCGATGGGCTGGATCATCGACGGCGCCGAGGTCCGCATCGCCGACCCCGACACGCTCGAGCCGCTCGCCGACGGCGAGGAGGGCGCCATCCTCGTGCGCGGCTACTTCGTCATGCAGGGCATGGTGAAGCGAGAGCGGGAGGACGTGTTCACGCCCGACGGCTTCTACAACACCGGCGACAAGGGCTACTTGCTGGGCGACAACCTGTACCTCAAGGGTCGGCTCACCGAGATGATCAAGACCTCGGGCAACAACGTGGCCCCGCCCGAGGTCGAGGCCGTGCTGCGGTCGTTCCCCGAGGTCAAGGACGCCCATGTCCTGGGCGTGCCCGACGCCGAGCGGGGCGAGCTCGTGGCCGCCCTGGTGATCCCGGCCGACGGCGCCGACCCCGATCCCGACGACCTGCGGGAGCGGGCCCGGGCCGAGCTCTCCAACTTCAAGGTCCCCCGCGTCGTGGTGCTGGCGAGGGAGGACGAGCTGCCGTGGCTGGCCACCGGCAAGCCCGACCGGCTGGCGATCAGAGCCATGCTCGCCGACGCTGTGGCCCGGCGACCAGCCTCGGGTTGACCCCGACTTTCGGGGTGACTGGTGACTTGGCGTTCCCATCACGCCTACCGTTCGTCGGAATGAAGTACCTGATCGGAGCCGTCGCCGGATGGTGGTTGTTCTTCATCCCGTGGGCGATCTACGACGCGGTCGCGGATACCAGTGGAGCGAACGTCTACGCGGGTGCGCTCTGGGGCTGTCTCGCGACAGCGGTCGTGTTCTTCCTTGCTGATCGGGCGGACGCCGGCAATCCGGTCAGACCCCCGAACTGGGTCCGTCGCTGGTGGTAGCCCCGATGGGCTGACCGGCAGGAGTCCCGGCCCAGCAGCGGGAAATTTCCCGGAGGGTCGGTCCGGACGGTCTCCGCCACAACCGGACAGACAGCCGGGGAAACTGCCCGATCGACCCTGCGCTGTGTGCTGTCACACGTCGGTCGTAGCCTTGGGGCCTATGACGAGAACCGCAGTTGGTGGCAAGGACGGCCCGAGTCCGTTGGCAATGGCAGTCGCCATGGGCTTGGTGTCGGCCGGCACATACACGTTGACCCGGAACCTGAAGGGCGCAGCTAAGGCCGGAGCAATGGCGATGGCGACCCCCCTGGTTCCAGTGGTGGCGACCTTCCTGACCGAACTAGGCCTCTAGCTCAGTCCAGCCTGAGAACTACACCGAA
The DNA here is from genome assembly GCA_019510185.1 of Verrucomicrobiota bacterium. GTDB lineage: Bacteria > Verrucomicrobiota > Verrucomicrobiia > Opitutales > Opitutaceae > Rariglobus. Next base: position 2,373 of record JAEKKV010000009.1, read on the forward strand.
CCTCCGACGAGGGGTCGATACGTAAGCCGCCGTCCTGCAGCCTGGTCGATGACCTGACGCATGCGCTCCGTGTCTGAGTGCTTCTTGGTCGTGTAGCGGAAGTCGAACTCGGCCAGGTAGCGGTCAAGGTGCTTGCGGCTGACGTGATGGTGCGTCCCATCCAACGACCGCTTGAGCTGGCTGAAGAAGTTCTCTGCCTGGTTGCTGGTGACGTTGCCTCGCACGTACTCGCCTGAGCCGTGGTCCACCCATTCGTGCTGGATGAACTCGCGGCCCATGTGGCGGTACTGCATGCCTGCGTCCGTATGGAGGATCGAGCCGGCCAGATCGACCTGCTCTGAGATCACCTTGCGCAACGTCGCTCCGGTCACGTTGGCGACCACGCGGGACCGAACCTCTCCTGTCCTGCGGTCCACCAGTGACAGGACCGGCTGAAGATGTGCCGTGCCGCCACCCTTGCGACGGTTGGAGCGCCTCCTGTCGGTCGTCCCTGCTGGTGCTTGTTCTTCGGCTTCCCGCCGATGAATGTTTCGTCAGCGACGACGATCCCACCGTTCCCGCCGAGCAGGTCCAGTGGGCTTGCCTTCATGGCCTCACGGATGCGGTGGAGCAGGAACCACGCGCTCTTGTTCGTCAGCCCGTAGCGGCGGAATACCTCAAACGCCGCGACCCGTTTTTGTTCGACGCCATCTCGAAGATGACCATGATCCAGGTCCGAAGCGGGATCTTCGATCCGTGCATGACCGTGTCATTGAGGACCGAGAACGGCTTGCGGCACTCGGCGCACTTCCACAGACGCCGGTAGCTGGCCTTGCCGGTCGAAGTGGTCCGATGACCGTTCTTCGGGGTGAGGTAGTAGCTCCGCGCGTCGTTGCCGCAATGCGGGCAGACGGGCCGGCCGCTCCACCGAAGCTGCTCCATGAACTCCCACGCCGCCGCCTCGTCGGGAATCCGCTCCATGAGGCCGAGGGTCGTCATCCGCTCCACCCCCTCATTATGAAGAGCGGGTGTGACAGCTAAAGGCGAGTCAGGCGCTAACCGCTACGCGCTCTAGCTGGAAGTCGGCCTCGGGCTCAGGGGTCGGCTGCGACGACCTGCCACCGTTGGCAGCCATAGGCCGACCAAACGGCTGCATGAGGAATCTCAGGGTCCGCAGCGTGGTCGCATCGAGAAGATCGGTGAGACCCGTGAAGTCCACATCGCGACCGGGCGACAGGACTTCGATCCCAACGACTTCACCGTTTGCGTCAACATCAACGATCAGTCCGCCCGGTGTCTCAACCTGGCGATCGATCGGAGCGGTGCGGACGTACGCGTAGAAGGCGTCGGCCTGGGTGTCGTACGTCCACCTCATGTCTCGTCCTTCCAGAACGCAGAAATGAACACGCCTAGGTCGGCAGCGGAGACTACGACCTTTAGGAGTTTGCCGTTCATCGCGTAACCCATTTTTACCATTGTGCCCGGCTTATTACCAGGTCGGAACCCTCCGGTGGCCCGCGCGAGCGCCATCCGAACGTCCTCCTCGGTTATCCCACGTTCGGCCATCCGCTGACGGATGTGGTCCGTCCAGCCATCCACTCCTAGACCGGCGGAAGCAGCGTCTGGACATGCAGGGGCAACCTCGCCAGTTCCTCGCCGTCTGTCGCCAGGATCACGGAGTAGACGCCAACGCGGCGGAAGTCGAGGTTCAGGGGCAGGACTACGTTGCTTCCCGGTGACGGCCCGGAGGGGTCGCTCGTGGGCAGCGGCGGCATAGCCCCGTCAAGACGCGCGATTTGCTCCCCGTCGGCGTGCTCAACGGAGACCCGAACAGTGTGGGCTACGCCTTCATCGTCAGGCTCCCACGCAACTCGGCCAACGAGAAAGATCGAAGCTCGGATCGGTAGCTCGGGAGCAGAGAGCCGAGAGACAAAGGCCCCAAGAACCGAAACCAGGCCGTTGTACTCCTTCGCCCCGTCAGCGAGGAACGCAGCTTCGATCCTGGGCACCGAGGGAGGCTATCGATAACGGGCGTCGTATGGTCCGGCCTGACCGTCAGCCTTCGGAGTCCTGCCCCGCCCCTTCCTCCTTGACGCCAAGCAGGACGCGTCTTCGGGGTCCCCGTCGATCCTGAACCTCTCCGCGAGCTGCTCGGGCGTCGGTCCGGTGTCCTTCCGGCGGTGGCGGCGACGCTGCGGACTAAACGGTCCGTCTGTCACTGTCCGACCCTCCGGTACGGTTGTGAACGAAGGCCAATCAGCGGACCAGGTGACCCGAGAAAGCTTCGGCCCAGCAGGTCGCTGGCTTCCTGCGGAAGTTCCGGGGGTGCGACCCCGGAGTCGAACGGGCGGTCCTTCATATGTAGGTAAGGGAGACCGGGCATTCGCTCGGTCTCCCTTGCTGGTTTTGTTCCGTGCAGCCGCCGGCCGCACGATTGAGCTGTACTACTTAGTTCTGTCAGCAGCAGTTCGACATGGTGACTGTAGCGAGTTTGGCGACGTTTGCTGGAACATCTGTTTACGCGGCCACCCCCCGCGACCAGCCAAAACGCTCAATCGCATAATTGAGCGTCTCGCGAAAGCCCTGGTCGAAGTTCACTAAACCCCCCTTGCCTCGGTTCCCTCCTATGGGTACGCCAAGGAACCTATCGTCACTTTCGGACCTTTCTGGTTGTTTGCTTGCATATCGGGTCGAACATATGTACGATTCGTGCATGTTGTCCGTTCTGGCCGAGGCGCTCGATGAGGTCGAGATTCCGGCGACGGCGCCCGGGCTGCGCGAGGCGTTCGCCATCCGGGATCGGTTCAACGCCAAGCTCGCTGCGGCCGTCGCCGAGTTCGATCGCGCTGGTGGGTGGGAGGCGGACGGTGCGGCGTCGGCGACCGGTTGGCTGCGGCATCACGCCTCGGTGTCCGGCAGGGAGGCACAATCGCTGACGCGGCGATCGCGTCGACTGACCCAGCTCCCGGTCCTTGCTCAAGCGTGGTCGTCGGGACAGGTGTCGGGCGGGCAGGTCGATGCCGTCGTCGCCCAGCTCAACGACCGCAACATCGACCTGTTCGCCTCCCAGGAGGCGGAACTGGTGCCCACCTTCATCGGGCTGTCGGTGGCCCAGACGGGCATCGCCATGCAGGCCTGGCGCCAGTACGCCGATGCCCTCGACCACAGCGACGAGCCCGAACAACCGCCGTCGCGCTTCGATGCCGCCCCCATCCTCGACGGCCGCACCGAGGTGTCGGGCTCCCTCGACACCCTCGACGGCGAGACGCTGCTGACCGCCCTCCGCGTGGCCCAGCGACCCGATCTCGAAGGCGAGCCCGAACGCACGCCTGCCCAACGCCGAGCTGACGCGCTAGTCGACATCTGCCGCTTCTTCCTCGACCACCAGCACACGGTCCTCACCGACCGCCGTCGACCGCACCTGAACATCACCATCGACATCACCGGGCTCGACAATGGCGAGGGAGCGTGCTGCCTCGATGGCGCACTGATCGCCCGATCCGACCTCAAGCAGCTCCTGTGCGAGGCCAACCTCCACCGCGTGTTGGTCGACGGTCCGTCGGCCATCCTCGACTACGGCACCTCCCGGCGCCTGGCCTCGGTGGCGCAGTACAACGCCCTCGGCGTGCGCGACCGCGGCTGCCGCTTCCCGGGCTGCGACCGTCCTGCGCACTGGTGCGACGCCCACCACGTCGTGCCCTGGTGGCCCGACAAGGGTCCGACCCGGCTCGACAACCTCGTCCATCCCGAATGTGTCCCCTCCCCGGGGTGAAACGCAGAACTACTCTCCCGGGACCTATTTGGAGGGAAGCGAGGGCGTGGCCATGAGCGATGGGACAGCCGTGCCAATCCCTCCCGAGTTGCCTGGGCTGACGGCGTTTGAGAGTCGGGATGACCTTGCGGTTTACGGGAGCAACGCGTTGCTCCTCTTCGTCGCGCAGCTCAGGCTTGGGTTCGACGACGTGGACTCGTTCGCCGCGAACAGCCTGACCGATGGAAGCAATGACAAGAAATGCGATCTCGTCGCGGTCACCGGTGACGGTCAGCGGATCGTGCTGGCACAGGGCTACATGGGCACGAAGGACGTTGCTGCAGCGCCCGCAAACAAGGCCAGCGACCTCAACACCGGAGCAAGTTGGCTGCTAGCGGGCCCGCTTGAGTCCCTCCCCGAGACGCTTCGCGGAGCCGCCCAGGAAGTCCGAGAGGCGCTCGGTAGCGGAGAGGTTCGAGAACTGCAGCTCTGGTACGTGCACAACCTCCCTGAGTCAGTGAACGTCCAGTCGGAGTTGTTGCAAGCCGCAGCGACGGCCGACAGCATCATCCGCCGAGACTTCCCGGACGCTGACGTGGATGTCTCGTTCGTTGAGATCGGACGTAGCACGCTTGAAGAGGAGTACGGGCGTACTCAGGTGCCGATTCTCGTCGCCGAGAGCTTTGACTTCGAGGTTCCCGGAGGATTCGAACTGAAGGCCGGCGAGTGGAGCGCATTTTCAACGGCGGTCGCGGCCGGTGCGCTGCGTGACCTTTGGAAGGACCACAAGACGAAGCTCATGTCGCCGAATATCCGTGACTACTTGGGGGTCGTGCGGTCGAGCAGCAACATCAACTTCGGGATCAAGGAGACAGCGAAGGGGCAGCCTGAGAACTTCGCGATCTTCAATAACGGCATCACCGTCCTCGTGCACGACTACCGGCGAAGGTGGGAAGAGGGCGAGGGGGGCGAGCAGCGGGAGATTCTGACGGTCGAAGGGATTGGAATCGTCAATGGCGGCCAGACGACAGGCGCCCTCGGCAGCTTGGAGGACAGCGAGGCTGTCGGGGCTGCCTCGGCCATGGTCATGGCCCGCTTTGTCAAGTGCTCGAACACCGCAGTTCTTGGAGACATCGTCCGTTACAACAACACCCAGAACAAGGTCGAGGCGACCGACTTCAGGAGCAAGGATCCCATCCAGGATCGACTGAGGACCGAGTTCGAGGTAGTACCCGACGCGGATTACCGCGGTGGCAGGAGAGGAGGAGCGAGCGACGCGATCCTTCGAATCAAGACACTCCTGCCGGATTCATCAGTCGCTCAGTCGCTCGCAGCATTCCATGGTGATCCGAACCTCGCCTATAACGAGACGCGCAGCATCTGGGACAGCGATGCCGTGTACGCGAGGATTTTCCGGGAGAACGTCACGGCTCGGCACATCGTCTTCACGTACAGCTTGCTAAAGGCGATTGAGAATGCGAAGCAAGTGAACTCAAAGATCGGTGTTGCGGACCGCACCGACGCCCAACGTCGTCATGCGCTGTTCTTCAGCGCACGAGGCTCGAACTACCTCCTCGTAGCGGCCCTCGGCGACTGCATCGAGACCGTTCTTGGCCGTGCCGCCGCCGATCGTTACGCACTGCAGTTCACAAAGAACATCTCACCGGCTGAGGCGCGGGAACTGTGGCAGCCAGTGGTGGACGTAGCACTCTCGTTCTCGGCGCAGCTCCAGCCAGCGACGGACCTTGGCTTGAAGGCACAGGATCGCGTGCGGAAGGCGCTCCAAGACTTCAGTTCAATGATGGAGGCCGTTCGGTCCGCGAACCCTGGTCCGTTCGATGCGTTGGCTGCTGCGACTGAGGCTCACCCGGCGTCAACACCAGCACCTAGTCCGCCATCGGGCGGGGTGCTCTTTACTTGAAGTAGCAACGAAACTCGGAAGCGGGCCCTTGCGCTTCGAACCCGGTGAATCGGGTTAGTTCTTGTGCAGGTCGGGTCTCTGCACAGGAAGCTGGGAGCAGCAGCAGTCGGGGTGCTTGGCGCATGGGGTGACGATGACGCCGTGATCGACCTCGCATCCGCAGTCGGCGCAGAGCATCAGGCCCACGTCGCGTTCGGGTCGAGTCGGCGCTTCTCGTCGGCGGTCATCTGGTCGTGTCCGAATGGGGCGACCCACCGGAACGTGGACAGCCCGGGCTTGCGGCACCAGCAGGAGTCCCGACAGCCGCACCGGACGGCGCCCATGCGCTCGACGTACTTCCCGATGATGGCGAACACCAGGTAACCGGCCGCGGCTCGTCCGAGGAGGCGCTTCAGGGCTAGCACCGGCTGAACCCGGCCCGGAAGCTGACCCGCCGCCAGAACGGCCAACCGGACGGGGCGGCTCGGGTCTGACGTTCGATCTGGCGCCTGCGCTTGGCGAGCACCTTCACGCACCGGAAGCAGACGCCTACCTCGGGATGGTCCCCAAGGTGGAGCAGGCTTCCTCGGACGGTTCGGTCGCCACAGCACCAGCACCCGGAAGCGGCCGGCGGCTCCTGGTAGTCGCCTCCAAGGGCGGTCATCGCCATGTTGCGAGTCTCGCGCCACTGGCGAGACGGGGTCCGGCGGTGAGGCCGTACACCGAGGCGCTCGACTAGGGCGCGGAGCGACCGCCCGCCGTTGCGGGCTCGGCAGAATCCCCGACGACTTGCCCGTCGAGCTCAGTGAGGAGCTCCCGAGACTGCTGGAGCAACTTCGCCGTACGGTCCGCGATCTGGTTATTCAGGTCGTCGCGCTCGGGCCCGCTCATCGCGGGCCGTCGTACCCAAATCGCCTGAACCCGTATCAGTAGGGCGGACCAGGACCGTCAAGGCCATGGCCGACCCCGAGCGGAGCGAGTGGGTTGACGGGCCGAAGCCTTGGTCGTCGTCACGATTGAGATGGCCTCGCCGCCAGGCGAGGCCTGCCAAGCCTCGGCCATCTGGAACTACACGCCTGTTGTTCTACTTGCAGGAACGCGAGTATCGTTCGGGCGTGGCGATCGACTTCCGTAGCGACCCGAGCCCGAGCCCCGAGGGCCGCGGCCGCGCTCGCCGTGCCTGGGACGCCTACGCCAAGGCCGTGAACTCGGTGACGCTGCCGGTCTTGGAGCCGGCGATCCGCCGTCTGGCGACATCGATGTCAGTCGACATGGTCGGCTTCTGGGTGGCGTGGCATCTGCACGGCGGCTTCGAGGGCCTGGTCGAGTTGGGGATGCACCCGTCCACGGTCTGGCGCAAGGTCAAGCGCTTCCGGGTCGTGACCGGCCAGCACCCTGACGACTTCGAGTTGCCCGGCGTGAAGCTCGACCGGGAGGCGTATTGGAACTGGGCACGGGAGTCGAACGGCACCTGGGTCAAGGTCCGCTGACGTGTCATGGCCGTCACCGCCTCCGCCGACCCCGACACCCCTACTCGCATTTCAGCGAGTGAGCGCCCATCGCGGTCGGAGGGTGCCGTCGTCGGGTGGGTTCTCTCGGTTTGCGTCCTCGCCCTGGAAGCCGGCGGCTCCTTCCGGTACGCGGTGCGGAAGCCGCCGATCCGCGGGGGCCCCACAGCCGATCCCGAGCGGGCCGCAATGGAGGCAGCGCGCCGAGCCCGAGGAAAGGTCCGTCGCTACTGCGCCGCCAACCGACTGAACCGCCTCGGCACGCTGACCTACCGGGGCGAGGGATGCCACGACCCGCGGGTCCTTCGTGCAGACGTCGCCGCCTTCTTTCGCTCACTGCGGGCGCTGCTTGATAGTGGCCCGTTCCCGTACCTCTGGACAGCGGAATGGCACAAGACAGGCCACGGTCTCCACGTCCACTTCGCGGTCGGGCGCTACATCCAACGCTCCCTGATCGAACAGGCATGGGACCGAGGCTTCGTCCACATCAAGCTCCTAGGCGACCTGCCCGTCGGCTCCGGTCCCGTCGAAGAAGCGCGACGCGCTGCGGGCTATCTGTCGAAGTACGTCGGCAAAGCCTTCGACAACGACCGCGTTCCCGGCCTTCATCGCTACGAGGTCGCCCAACGATTCCAACCCGAGATCGTCCAAGTCTGGGGGCGCACCCGAGAAGCCGTCATCGACCAGGCGAACGAACTCGTCGGCAACCGCACACCCGAACAGGTCTGGACCTCCGACCAAGTCACCGACTGGCAAGGACCACCCGCCGTCTGGGTCCGGTGGCCAGGATGACCGCCGACGAACTTGCCGTCTGGGTTACCGCCTCCTGCGAACGTCAAGGCATCCCCGTCAAGATCACCGACCGCCGCGTGATCACCGAAGTCGCCGCGCTGCTGACCGATGGCACCGTGCGGGCCCCGACCCGTGGCGAAGCCGGGTCGGGCCGCACACCTCGAACAACTACACCCGCCACACCAGCTCAACCCGAGCAGGATCAAACTCGCGTGCTCCCGAAGCGCCGGCGCTGATCACTGCACGGTCGAGCACAGCCCGCACGATCGCGTGCTGACGGGTCAGGTTCAGGGAACCCCACTGATCACGCAGCCCGTCGCCATTGCCAGGCAGCCCGACGAGCGTGTCAGTCCGAGTGACACGAGCCAGTCGCCCTTGGGTGTCACGCATCCGCTCCTCAACCGAGCGCCGTGCCGTCAGCCACTCAGCGCGGGTGATCTCCTTTGCCGCCCACATGCCCGCCAGCTCGTCCAACTGCCCACGATCAGCCGACAACGACTCCGACAGCGCAGCCACCGCCTCGTCAGCAGCGCCCCGACCCGCAAGCGTGTCGGCAAGCTCCGGCGTATCGAGCCGATACAGCACCGCGGCGGCGACGAACTCCTCGAGCGGGCCCGCCACTACCGTCAGCCTCCCGCAACCTCCATGGTCCGGTCCCGACGAGCACACGTAGCGGCGAGTCGTCGCCCGAGCCGACGAATAGAGAACACCGCCGCACTTGCCGCACCGCAACAGACCGGTCAACAGATACCGACGAGGCGCACGCCGGCCCGATGTCTTCTTGGCCTCCATCACCGCGAGAACCCGCTCCCGATCAGCAGGAGTGACGATCGGCTCCCAAACCGCGGGGCCGACAACCTCGCCACGATGCGTCCGGAGGCCCGCGATCCGCCCCGAGCACAACAAGTCCCGCAGCGTCGGCGTCCGCCAGGGCCCGCCCTTGACCGTCCGCACACTCTCGGCGTCCAACCACGTCGCCAGCGACCGCAAGCTCTCGCCGGCCAAGAACCGAGCCACCAACTGACGGATCACTTCGGCTTCGTCCGCCTTGACCGTCACCTTGTCGGCCTCGTAGCCAAAGGGCCGCTGGCTCCCACCATGGGGCCGTCCCTCCGCTGCCACCTGATCCAGTTTGCGGCGCACCCGGCGACTCTTCGACGCCGACTCGTTCGCAGCCACCGCGGACAGCATGCGCAACACCAACAGCCCGTCACCATTCGCCACGTCCACGTCGCCGCCCGCCACGAACCGAACATGACGGACCTTGGCATCCGTGACGACTTCCACGAACCGCTCTAGCTCGATCGGCCGACGAGTCAAGCGGTCAACGTGGTACACGACCACCGCGTCCCTCAGTCCGCTCCGCAGGTCCTCCAGCATCTCCTCATAGCGAGGACGACGCTTGCCCGAGAACGCTGACACGTCGTTGTCGACGTACTCCTCAGCCACCTCCCAGCCCAACTCCCGAGCCAGCCGTCGACAGTCCTCCAACTGCCGCAACACCCCGAGGGAAGTGCCCTCCTGGTCCGACGAAATACGGGCGTACACAGCAGCAGAGCGGGCGATCGCCATAGAGGGCAGATTAACAAAGGACGGTGAACCTCGTGCTGCTCTGCCGTCGTCACCACCGCCTGCTCCATCGAGACGGTTGGAGCCACAAGCTCCTGCCCGACACGCAACTGGTGGTCACCACGCCCGATGGTCGGGTCCTCCGCAGCATGCCGCCCGGACGACCACCACCTGCGCTTCCGCTGGAGTAGCACCCGATCTGGAATGCCGGCCGGGCCGAACAGGGCCGACCTGCCTGCTACTCGGGGGTCTGGCTCCCGCCTTGCTCCAACCACTGGTTGAAGACGGGCGGGCGCTTCTGGCGCTTCTCGAAGAACGCCTTGGAGCCGTCGTGGGCGTCGTCGTGGAAGTCGCTCAAGGCGGTCTTGGTGGCGATGTCATCGCCGGCCTGGTCGAAGGTGAGGTGAGCGGCGTTGTACACCGCCTTCTTGAGCAGGCGCATGGCGACCTGCGGGCCGGCGGCCAGCTCCCGGGCCAGCTCCATGGTGCGCTCCATCAGCAACTCGTCGTCGACCGAGTCGTTGACCAGGCCGAGCTCGGCGGCCTCGTCGCCCGTGACGATCCGCTTGCGGAGCAGGAAGTCGAGCGCCCGCTTCACGCCGAGATGCTCGACGAGGAGCCAGTGCCCGCCTTCGTCGGGC
>JAEKKV010000010.1 GCA_019510185.1 Verrucomicrobiota bacterium
ACTATGAACGTAAAGACCTCGACCGCCGATGGGCCGCTTCCTGCGGCAAGCTTTTCGCTCCTGTCCTCGGAAGCGGCCCCTCGGCTACCCCTCCCGTTGATACTATTGGTGTCGCACTTCAAATTTGAAACTATTCTCCTTGGTCTGAAATATTATAGACTCCCGATTAGTCATAAGCATCGCGAAGTAGGCCGCTGCGGCGTGAGCGTCTGAAAATAAATTCTGATTTCGCTCCGAAACTTGTCTGAATATATGCGCGACAAAGCTGGTTCTTTCGGTGCATACGGAGGCTATAAAATGCGAGGCCGTGATTTCCTTCTTTTTGCCTTGTTTAGCCCAGCGTCCCGCACGCTCTAAAATAAATTGAAGGCGGGGAGTGTGTGGCAACGTGGCAGGGACCGGCCTTCCAGTGATAACTTGGGCTTCCTTTTCGAGCTCGGCCCAAAATGCGCTCTGATCAATAGGTAAATGACGAAGTATAACGACGGCAGGGCTTAATTCTGGCAACTCTCGCAGACTGAGAAAGACATGCTCAACGCCAACATAATCATGTGAATAACGCCGAGCGCGCTCGTGGGCGGCTTTGATAACCGTCGAAAGCTCTGGACCGATCTTTGGTTTAAAAAAGTATGCGAACGGATTCATGATTTTGCCCAACGTTCAAGATGAGCCGCGACCTTCGCTGGCGCGGTCCATGCGGCTCGGGCATGGAACGTGACAGCGAAGGTTTCATCTCAGCTAGGGCTCAGCCTGCGTGCTTCTTCTTTCTTTCGGAGTCACGACGGAGCGCAAAGATCGCGAGGACTGCAGTCCATGCAGCGATCGCGAGGATAAAAAATGAGCCTCCGCGATCCAAACTTGAGACGGTAAAAGCACCAAACGCCATCGATGCCGACACGCTGTGCGTGGCGTCCGTGTGGGTGAAGAGAACGCCAAGCAATAGACAGGCATCCACCCAGAGCGTGAGCCAGCAGACGGTCTTTGAGACAAGGTGCATAATTTTTATTTACCCAACGTTAAAGATGAGAGCCGCGACGGGGCTGGGCTTACGGAGTCCGTTGGATGGAGTTTAGAATCCCGAGATGGCTTCGCCCCATCACGTCCCCGGAGCGAGGTGAGTTATAAGTCGCGGAGGGGTGATGGGGAATTCGCCGATCGATGGCAATGGGGATCGGATGCTTTTCAGCGGGCTTGGGCGGGATAGCGGCGGAGGTCGAGGGTGTGGCGGCCTTCCGGCGGGAAATCGATTTTGGGAATGAAGCGCGGCTGGCCCACGGTGTGCGGCCAGGTTTCCCAGCGTTCGTTGAAGCGTTCGCGGGCGGCCTTGGGTGCGGTCGGGCGGCTGGTGTAGGGGACTCCGCGCGGGTTCCACACATGCCAGCGGGCGGCGGCGACCACGGTGAGGGTGGCTTTGTCGACCCACTCGACGAGCAGGGGCGCGTGCACCGGTACGTGCGGGTGCAACGCGGGGTTCAGGAAAAACGCGCGATAACGGATGCCTGCGGCGGCGGCCGGCAAAGCGTCGGCGGCATCGAGCGCGCGGAATTCGCAGGGGTAGCCGTTGACGAGGAGGACGCCGAGTTCGAGCGCGGCCGGGTCGCTGACAGAGGCTTCGATGCGGTCCATGCTGGCGTCCACGCTGCGGGAGGTGCCGGCGCCGTTGGGTTGTTCGCCGAGCAGCGGCCAGGCTTCCAGAGCCTGCCGGAAGCCGATCGTGTAGGTGAGCGGCTTGGCTTTCGATTTGCCGGGCGGGGTGGTGGTGAAGGCGAATTCGCCGCACTTCGGAAAGCGGAATTCCCAGAGCGGGCGCAGCCATTCCAGCTCGAAGGGGATGCCGTGGGCGTTGAGGTCGGCGCAGATGGCGGCGAGATCCTGCCAGACGAAGGCGGGGAGGAAAAATTTGTCGTGGAGTTCGCCCGCCCAGCGGATGAAGGGTGCCTTGAGCGGATCGGCGGCGAGCCGGGCGAAGATCGCGCGAACGAGGAGCGCGGCGACCGACATGGCGGCGCGGTCGGGGTGCGTCTCGAAGGCGCGAAACTCAACGAGGCCGAGACGGCCGTTGCCGGCGAAAGGATTCCAGAGCTTGTCCACGCTGATCTCGGCGCGGTGGGTGTTGCCCGAGCGATCCATGAGGAGGTCGCGGAAGAGCAGGTCAAACAGGGCGTAGTTTTGGGGAGAGCCGAACTGCTCCGCGCCTTGGCAGGCGATTTCGAGTTCGTAGAGCGCCTCGAAGGTGGACTCGTCGATGCGCGGGGCCTGCGAGCTGGGGCCCATGTACTGGCCGGTGAAGGCGTAGCTGAGCGCGGGATGGTGCTGAAAATAGCGGATGGCCGAGGGGAGAAGCGCGGGGAACGTGAAAAACGGCGAGGCGAGCCCGAGTGGTCCGCCGAAGACAAGATGCGCTCCGCCACCGGTGCCGGTTTCGCGTCCGTTGAACTGGAGCTTGCGCGCGGTGAGGCCGGTTTTTTCGGACGCGGCGTAAAGGCGGGTGAGCTGGAGATCGTAGTCGGTCCAGTCGTTGCAGACGGCGAGGTTGACCTCGATCACGCCGGGGTCGGAGGCGTAGCCGATGGTGGGCAGGCGCGGATCGGTGGGCGGAGCGTAGCCGGCGAGCACGGCGTCGCGGAGCTTGAGGGCCGTGAACACGCTTTCGATGGCCGGGATGAGCTCGAAGTAGGCTTCGACGGTGAGCGGCGGAATGAAAATCGTGACGGCGCCCTCGCGTACTTCGACGGTGAGGGCGCGGCGGAGGTTTTTTTCGCCAAGACCGCCGAGCGGCAGGCGCAGGCCGATGAGGCTTTCGCCGGGGAACAGGACGGCGGAGTCCTGCTTGAGCGCGGCGCGCCAGTTGTCGCTGATCCACGCCGAGCCGTCGTGATCGAGCGGGAGGACAAAACCGGCGCCGGCCTCGGGGGCGGCCTGGTCGTGCGCCGGGAGAATGCCGGCGGCGGATACGGAGAGCTTTTTCGCGAGCGCGGTGATGACGGCGGAGGCGTGTTTGAGGGTGTGGCGTCCCTTTTGGGTGTCGCCGCGCAGGCGGGTGATGTCCTTCCAGAGCGGCTGGCCGTCGGCGCGCCATTGCACGAGCAGGGCCCAGCGCGGGAGCGGTTCGCCGGGATAGTGTTTACCGGAGGTTTCGAGAATGACGGAGCCGGGATAGGCGTCGGTGATGAGCTGGCGGGCGAAGCGGCGGGCGTAGTCGAGCTTGGTGGGGCCGAGGGCGGCGGTGTTCCACTCGGGGCCCTGCGGATCATAGGGAATGAACGTGGGTTCGCCGCCCATGGTGAGCAGCAGGCCGCTGCGGGCAAAGGAAGCCTCGACGGCGTCGGCGCAGGCGCGAATGGCGGACCAGGTGGCGGGGCGGTAAGGTTGCGTCATGAAAAATTGAGGGAATGGGTTCAGACCATTTTTTCGACCAGCACGGAGTGGGTCAGCTTCGAGGGAACGGGTTCGGGGGCGTAGTAGGAACCTTGGATGGGGTTGACGCTGTCGGCCACGGCGGCGTGGGCGACGGGAACGAAGGCGTCGTCGCACCAGATGCCGTGGGTGGGATCGACGCCCTTCCAGCCGCCGCCGGGCAGATAAACTTCGGTCCAGGCGTGCATGGCGCCGGTGGAGGGCGAGTCGGTCGCCGGATCGAAAAGATAGCCGCTCACGAAACGCGCGGCGATGCCGAGCGTGCGGCAGAGTTCGATGAAGAGCACGGCGTAGTCGCGGCAGGAGCCGGTGCCGAGCTGGAGGGTGGTGAGGGAGGGCTGGATGCCGCGTTCGTCGCGCCGTTTGTAGATCAGCGTCTGGTGGACGAGATTGTTGAGCGCGACGAGGAACGGGACGGTTTCCTTGGGGCGATCGACGAAGTGCTCGTCCAGCCAGTTGAGCAGAGCGGCCCGGGTCTCGGGAAACGGCGGGGCGAGGTAGGGCGTGAGGTTGAAGGCGTACAGCGCTTCGTATTCGAACGGAAAAGTGAGGGCGTAGGGTTTCAGGATGAAGTCGAACGGGTTGACGTCCAAGGTCTCGACCACGAATTCCGAGCGGATGCTCAGAGTGTGGGAGCGTTCCCAAAAATGTGCCCAGGCGAGGAGATTGTCGTGCGAGTCGCGGGTCCAGATCACCTTGGCCTCGGGGGAAATGTTGAAGCCGAAACTGTTCACGCGAAGAAGCGGGTTTTCCCGGGGCCGCATGTAGAGGAGGTGCGGCGAGAAGGAGACTTCGCGATCGTATTCGTAGCGCGAAAGATGGGAGACGTGAATCTTCATTGAAAGGAACGTTAGCAGGTGTCGGGCCGCCGACGGAGCGGCCACAGCGGACAAAAGCAGGTAATGGGCGCAACGCTAAACCTTTTTCATGTTTGGCAACGGACGCCGCGCCGCATTGCCTGAGGATGCGCGCATGCATCCGGGCGATGTTAACCTTTATCTCGTCGGCTTCATGGGCACGGGCAAGACCACCATCGGTCGCGCCGTGGCCCATCGGCTGGGCTTTGCCGTGCTCGACAGCGACCACGAAATCGAGAAACAGCAGGGAAAGACGATCCCGCAGATTTTCGCCACGGCGGGCGAGCCGGCGTTTCGCGCCATGGAGCGCGCCTTTGTCGACGAGGGGCATCCGGCGACGCGCACGGTGATCGCGTGCGGCGGCGGGCTCGTCGTGCAACCGGGCATGCTGGCCAAATTAAAAGAGAAGGGCGTGGTCATCTGCCTGCACGCTTCTCTGGAAACCATTTTGCGGCGAACCCAGGGCAATCGCAACCGGCCGCTGCTCGACGTGGAGGATCCGATGGAGCGCATTCGCGCGCTCTACGCCGCACGCGAGCCGATCTACAACCAGTCCGGCACGGTGATCCTTACCGACGGGCGCACGATGCTCGATATCGTGCAACATGTGTTGCGCGCCTATCGCCGCGAGGCGGTGGAGTTCGCGCGGACGGCGAAGACGCATGGCCGCTGATCGCGAGGCGGTGCGGGCGCGGTTGCTGGCGCTCGGTTTTGACGAAGTGCGTTTCGCCGAAGTCGGCCCGGGTTTCGGCGCGGGTCTGCGCGCCTGGCTGGACGCCGGTTATCAGGCGGACATGCACTGGATGGATCGCACCGTGGAAAAGCGCGCCGATCCCGGGCTGGTGCAGCCGGGCGCGCGCTCCGTGATCATGCTCGGGGTGAATTATCTGCCGCCGAAAACGGCGGGAGCGGGGAGTTCGACGGGAACGCCACGGCCGTTGTGGGCGCGGTATGCGTTGCATGCGGATTATCACGACACGATCAAGGAAGGGCTGGTGCAGGCCGGCCGGGTGTTGGAGGAGCTCTGCGGGGTGACGCGGGCCGACTATCGTTATTATGTGGATACCGGGCCGGTGAGTGAGCGCGGCTGGGCGGCGCGGTCGGGACTGGGTTTTATCGGCAAAAACTCGATGATGATCTCCCGGCGGCACGGCAACTGGCTGTTTCTGGCCGAGGTGCTGACCACGGTGGCGTTTGCCGCCGACGAGCCGGTGACGCCGGCGGCCGCGGGGCGCGAGACGGAGCCGGGATTGTTGTGTGGCAAGTGCACGCGTTGTCTGGACGCCTGCCCGACCCAGGCGCTGCCGCGTCCGGGAGTGGTCGATGCGCGCCGCTGCATTTCCTATCAGACGATCGAGAACAAGGGCATTATCCCGCGCGAACTGCGGGCGGGCATCGGCAATCACCTCTACGGTTGCGACGTTTGCCTGGAGGTGTGCCCGTGGAATCGCTTTGCCCAAGCGGGCCGTCGGGTGCTGCTGGCGGCGCGCTACGACCTCGCGGATCTTACGCTGCGCGATGTGCTGGAACTCACGCCGGAGCGGTTCGCGGAGGTTTTTCGGAAAACCGCGATCAAGCGCGTCAAGCTCGCCGGACTCTTGCGCAACGCCTGCGTGGTCGCGGGCAACACCGCGGCGCACGATTGTCTCGATGTGCTGGCGCGGCTGGCGGCGCATACGTCGCCGGTGGTGCGGGCGCACGCGGTCTGGGCGGTGCGCCGGCTGGGGGCGGACGAAGCGCTCGCAACGGCGCGGGCGGGCGAAACGGACGCGCTGGTGCTGGCCGAGTACGCGGCGGAGCTGGCGCCGGTTTAAGCGAACAGCCGTTTCATGACCGCGGCGAAGGCCGCCGGCGGGCGCACGGGCCGTCCTTCGCGGTCGATGAACGCGTGCAGGCTGGAGCCGGTGGCGATGAGGTCGGCGCCACGGTGCAGCTCGTATTCCATGCGGATGCGCAAGGCGGGCTTTTCGCGGAGCATCGTGGTGATGATCACGGTATCGTCGTAGCGCGCGGGCTTGAGGTAGCGCAGGCTGACTTCGAGGACCGGCAGAAAATAACCCTCCGCTTCCAGCTGGCGGTAGGGGAGGCCGTGTTCCTTGAGCAGCGCGGTGCGGCCGATTTCCAGCCATGGCAAATAACTGCCGTGATAAACGACGCCCATCATGTCGGTTTCTGCGTAGCGAACGCTGACTTCGGCGCGGGACGTGATCATCGGATGAGGGGAGACCACAGCGCAGAAGCGATCCGCGAACAAGTTTCTTTACGTAAAAATGGCCGACCCGGCATGCCGCCTGCATGAGGACGCGACCTGGTAAAACGATTAGGTGGAACGCAGTCGGACTGCACTCGGGCTAATTTTTCCGCCGAAACTCCGCTTGGGAGAGTTTTTGTTTTACTTTGGAAATACCGATCCCTTCTTTCACCCGCTGATTCCATCTTCAAAACGACCACCTGTGAGCACCCAACACTCGCGAAAAAACTTCTTCGCCAAGTTGCTCGGCCTTTTCGCCGTCGCCGGCGCGGCCCCCAAATTGCTCGCGAAATCCGCGGTCGCCGCCGTCGCGCCTGTTTCGCCCGCATCGCCATTCGTGGTGCGCAACGACGCCCGCACCGTCGCCCGCTCGGGTGATTCGGTCTAACCGCCTCCCTTTTCCCGGCGAAAATCCTTCCGGACATGTCGAACCTTTTCCCGAAATCGGCCAATAAGCTGCCGCTGCAAATCCTGGTGTATTTGTTTTTTGTCGGCGGTCTCGCCACCGCCGGCATCACTTATTACGCGACCAACAGCTATGCCAACGTGGGCTACGCCCCGGTCCAGCCCGTGCCGTTCAGCCATGCGCTGCACGCCGGCCAGCTCGGCCTCGACTGCCGCTACTGTCACTCAAACGTCGAAAAATCCGGCCACGCCAACGTGCCGACCGCGCAGACGTGCATGAACTGTCACAACCAGATCAAGGTCGACAGCCCGCTGCTCGCCCCGGTTCGCGACAGCTACGCCTCCGGCGATCCGGTGCCCTGGATCAAGATCCACCAGGCGCCGGACTACGTTTATTTCAACCACTCCGTCCACGTGGCCCGCGGCGTCTCCTGCGTCTCCTGCCATGGTGCCATCAACCAGATGGACGTCGTGCACCAGGACAAGTCCCTCACGATGAGCTTCTGTCTGGATTGCCACCGCGCTCCCGAGAAGTTCATCCGCGACCCCAAGCTCGTCACCAACCTCGATTGGAAACATCCCGAGGGTGAATCGGCCCAGGTCGAACAGGGCAAAAAATTCGTTCACGACTGGAACGTCAAACCTCCGCAAAGCTGCTCGGGCTGCCATCGCTGATGAAACGCAAATTTGAACATCCCGCTCCGTCGGAACGTGAACTGACCGGCCCGCGCTACTGGCGCAGTCTGGACGAGCTTTCGACCACCGAGGGCTTCAAGGCCCAGGTCGATCGCGAATTCCCTGAGGGCGCGTCCAACATGGACGGCGTCGATCGCCGCCAGTTCTTCAAGCTCATGGCCGCCTCCTTCGCCCTCGGTGGCGTGGGTCTGGCCGCCGGCTGCCGCCGTCCCGAGGCGCACATCCTTCCCTACGGCAAGTCCGTCGAGAGCACCATTCCGGGCCTCCCGCTTTATTTCGCCTCGGCCATGCCCCTGCGCAACGGCGCGGTGCCCATCCTCGCCGAGACGCACCAAGGCCGCCCGACCAAGATCGAGGGCAATCCGACTTACACTCCCTATGGCGGCGCGACCAACGCCCTCGTGCAGGCCTCCGTCCTCGATCTCTACGATCCGGACCGCGCCACCACTTCGACGATCAAGGGAACGGCTGTTTCGTCCGCCGACATCCAGGATCTCCTGGCGAAAATCGGAGCCGATGCCGCCGCCGGACAAGGCGCCGGTCTCGCGTTTCTCGCCGGCAAATCCAGCTCGCCGACCCGCGCCGTGCTTGTCGCCAAGTTGAAGGCCCGCTTCCCCAAGGCCGTCTGGGCCGAGCATGAAGCCGTGCAGGACGAGCCGCCCGTGGCCGCCGCCGAGGCCGCCTTCGGCCGCACCGTCAAGCCCCTCTACCATTTCGCCAAGGCCAGCCGCATCCTCTCGATCGACGCCGATTTCTTCCACTCCGAAGCCGGCTCCCTCCAGTTTGCGCGCGACTTCACCAAGGGCCGTCGCGTGACGAAGAAGGACGACGCGATGAACCGCCTCTACGCGGTCGAGAGCACGTTCACGCTCGTCGGCTCGATGGCGGATCATCGCCTGCGTCTTGCCAGCAGTCACATGCGCGCCTTTCTGGCCGCGCTCGCCGGCCGGATCATCGACGGCGACACCTACTCTGGCCTCGCCGAAGGCCTCGAGGTCGATCCCAAGTGGATCGCCGCCTGCGCCGCCGACCTCGTTGCCAACAAGGGCAAATCCCTCGTCGTCGTCGGCTCGCACCAGCCGGCCGACGTTCACGAACTGGCCTACCGCATCAACGCCGCCCTCGGCGCGATCGGCAACACGGTTGATTTCGTTGAAATTCCCTCCGCCACGGCCGCCGATATCGGCGTGCTCGCGAAGAACATCGAGGGCGGCGCGATCAAGACCCTCGTCATCCTCGGCGGAAATCCCGCCTACGATTTCCCCGCGAATTTCGATTTCGCCGCACTCGTGAAGCGCGTGCCCGAGGTCGTGCGCCACGGTTACTACGTCGACGAGACCTCGCAGCTTGCGAGCGCGCACATCGTCGCCGCCCACTACCTTGAATCCTGGGGCGACGGACGCACCGCGGACGGCACCATCGTGCCCGTCCAACCGATGATTCTGCCGCTCTTCAACGGCATCACCGAACTCGAGATCATCGCCCGCATCCTCGGCGAAGCCACGACGGATTCGCACACCCTGGTCTACAACACGATCACCGCGCTGGCCGGCGGCGATGCGCAGAAGGGCTTCAACCAATTCCTGCACGACGGCGTGCTCGCCGGTTCGGCCTATCCCGTGGCCGACGTCACGCTCCGTCCCCAGGGCGGCGGCATGTACAACCCCGCCTCGCTGACGAAGAACATCAAACTGTCGAAGGACAATCTCGAGGTCCGCTTCATCGCCGACGCCAAGGTCGACGACGGCCGCTTCGCCAACAACGGCTGGCTGCAGGAGTGCCCCGATCCGATCACCAAGATTTCCTGGGACAACGCCATCCTCGTCAGCCCCCGTCTGGGCAAGGAGCTCGGCATCGATCCCAAGGGCTGGCTCTTCCAGGTTTCGCGCAAGGAAACCGCCGAATTCAAGCAGGGCGTCGAACAGGCGTTCATCGGCGAAGTGACGGTCAACGGTCGCACGGTTCGCGGTCCGGTGCACATCCAGCCCGGCCTCGCCAACTACACCATTGTCGTTCCGCTTGGCTACGGGCGCACCGCCGCCGGCCACGTCGGCACGGGCGTGGGCAGCAACTTCTATCCGCTTCGCACCACCGCCACCCCCGGTTTCGCGACCGGCGCCAAGCTGGCCATCACCTCCGACCGTTACTCCCTCGCCAACACTCAGGAGCATTGGTCGATGGAAGGCCGCGACATCGTGCGCGAGGCCAACTACGAGGGCCCGAACAGCTATCAGGAAAATCCGGGCTTCGTCGCCGCCTTTGGCGTCGAGACGCATTCTCCCGCCATTTACGGTGAGCTGACTGCCGAGGAGTTTGCAAAGCTTTCCCCCGAGGAACGCGCCAAGATCACTGCCGAACGCGCCTCGACCCAGCCGCGCGGCGGCTCTCTGCACGATACGCCGGTTTTCGACGGCGTGCACCAGTGGGGCATGTCGATCGACCTCAACACCTGCATCGGCTGCAATGCCTGCGTCGTCGCCTGCCAGGCGGAAAACAACATCCCCATCGTCGGTCGCGACCAGGTCCGCGCCGGCCGTGAGATGCACTGGATCCGTCTCGACCGTTATTACTCCGACGGCAACCTGTCCGCCGAGACCTTCGGCGGCGAGATCAACAAGGAGATCCCCGAGGATCCGCAGGTTTCCCTTCAGCCGGTCGCCTGCCAGCACTGCGAGCTCGCTCCCTGCGAGACCGTGTGCCCCGTCAACGCCACCGTGCACGACGAGGAAGGCCTCAACACGATGGCTTACAACCGCTGCATCGGCACGCGTTATTGCGCGAACAACTGTCCGTACAAGGTTCGCCGTTTCAATTTCTTCGACTGGAACAAGCGCCAGACCGACGAGGTTTACCTCGGACCGCTGGGACACTCCGGCATGCCGGAGCTGGTCAAGATGGTGAAGAATCCGGATGTCACCGTGCGCATGCGCGGCGTCATGGAAAAGTGCACTTACTGCGTGCAGCGCATCCAGCAGGCCAAGATCAAGCAGAAGGTCAAAGCCGGCGCCTCCGCCGACGTGGCCGTGCCCGACGGCACGATCAAGACCGCCTGCCAGCAGGTGTGCCCGGTCGAATCCATCGTGTTCGGCAACATCAAGGACGAGCACAGCGCCGTCTCGCGAGCCAAGGCCCGCGAGCAGGATTACGCCTTGCTCGGCTACCTGAACATCCGTCCGCGCACCTCCTACCTCGGCAAGCTGCGCAACCCGAATCCCGCCATGCCGGACTACGCGGATCTGCCGCTCAGCCGCAAGGAGTACAATTCCAAGATCAACCCGCCCGGCCACGAGAGCGGGAAAAAGGAGCACGGCGCCGCCTCACTCGCGAACGCCAAGCTCTTCGGAGGACTTAGCTAATGTCACAGGTTCAAACATCCGTCGCCACGCAGGCGATCCTCGACGAAGTGAAGCCGGCGGTGCTGCCGCGCCCCGTGCTCGTTGAAAACAACCGCAGCCATGCGTGGATCACCGACAAGGTCTGCGGCGTCATCGAAGGCAAGACCCCCCTCTGGTGGTGGATCTGCTTCGCGGTCGCCTCTGCCGTCGCGTCCTGCTCGGTCATCGGCTTCGCCTACCTCGTCTCCACCGGCGTCGGTGTGTGGGGCCACGCGAACCCGGTCAACTGGGCGTGGGACATCATCAACTTCGTCTTTTGGGTCGGTATCGCGCACGCTGGCACCCTGATCTCCGCGATCCTGTGTCTGGCGCGCCAGAATTGGCGCACCTCGATCAACCGCACCGCCGAGGCCATGACGATTTTCTCCGTGGCCTGCGCCGGTCTCTTCCCGGCTCTTCACGTCGGCCGCGTCTGGCTCGCCGTGCTGCCGGGTTATCTGTTCCCGGCCCCCAACGCCAACGGCATCTGGCCGAACTTCCGCTCGGCGCTCGAGTGGGATGTGTTCGCGGTTTCCACCTACGGCTCGGTCTCGGTGCTCTTCTGGTATGTCGGCCTCATCCCCGACCTCGGCACGCTTCGCGACCGCTTCTTCAAGCGGGGCGACAAGATTCGCTCGGCCATCTATGGCTTCTTCGCGATGGGCTGGCGCGGTTCCAACCGGCACTGGGTCAACCATGAGATGGCCTACCTGCTGCTCGCCGGCATCTCCACGCTGATGGTCGTCTCGGTGTGCACCATCGTGTCGTTCGACTTTGCGACCTCCCTGATCCCTGGCTGGCACACCACGATCTTCCCCCCGTACTTCGTGTCCGGCGCGATCTATTCCGGCTTTGCGATGGTGCTCACGCTCCTCCTGCCGATGCGTGCGATCTTCAAGTTCGAGGATCTCATCACCGCCTATCACATCGACTGCCTGTGCAAGATCACCCTCGTGATGGGCACCCTTGTGGGCTACGCCTACCTGATGGAGTTCGTCATCGCCTGGTACGGCGCGAACCCCAACGAAGGCTTCACCTTCGTCAACCGCACCTTCGGCCTCTATTCCTGGGCCTACTGGATCATGTTCACCTGCAACGTGGTCACCCCGCAGTTCCTCTGGTTCAAGAAGGTCCGCGCCAACTTCGCCTGGGTGTTCATCCTCACGATCTTCATCAACATCGGCATGTGGTTCGAGCGCTTCGTGATCATCGTCACCTCGCTGGCCCGCGACTTCCTGCCGTCGAGCTGGGGTTATTACAGCCCCTCGATCGTCGAGATTCTGACCTTCTTCGGCACGTTCGGCGTCTTCAGCGTGCTCTTCCTTCTCTTCATCCGCCTCCTGCCGATCATCCCGATGGCCGAGGTCAAATCGGTCACGCCGCAGGCGGACGTCCACGGCAAGCACTCCTGATTTAAACCGACCATGGCTGCACAACCTTACGGCTTGATCGCCACCTTCGAAAGCGCGTCCGGCGTTTACCACGCCGCGGAAACGGTGCGCGACGCGGGTTTCAAACATTGGGACTGCATTACGCCCTTTCCCGTCCACGGTCTTGACCGCGCGATGGGCGTGAAACGCTCCGTCGTGCCGCGCTTCGCGCTGGCCGGCGGCGTGCTCGGTTTCTCCTCCGCCATGGGCCTCGCGTTCTTCACCGGCGCGGTCGACTACAAGATCATCGTCGGCGGAAAACCCTTCTTCAGCCCGATCCCCACGACTCCGATCGCCGTCGAGCTGGGCATCCTCTGCGCCGCTATCGGCACCGTGCTCGGGTTCTTTTTCATGTGCGGTTTCCCGATGCACTACCATCCCGTGCTCAAGAGCGATCGCATCGTGCCTGCGCTGGACGACAAATTCCTCATCGTGATCGAGGCCCGCGATCCGAAATTCAACCTCGCCCAGACCAAGGCCCTGCTCGAAAAAATCGGCGGCCAGGACGTCAAGGAACTGGAAGCCTGAGCCATGCGTTACGTTTATTTCGCCACCTTCTTCATTGCGATCCTGACGGTTTCCGTCCTCGGCTTCCGCGGCACGCTCTCGACCAAGCCGCCGCTTGAGCTGATCCCCGACATGGATCACCAGGCCAAGTACAAGCCGCAGGCCGAGTCGCCGTTCTTCGCCGACGGCCGCGCCGACCGTCCGCTGCCGGCGGGCGTTGTCGCCTACGGCCGCTCCAGCACCGCCGCCGACGGCGTGTTTCTCGCCGCGGACGACGCCCTCTACCAGGGCAAGAACGCCTCGGGTGAATGGCTGCACGGCTTTCCTCCGGCGGTGAAGGTGGACGCCCGCTTCATGGCGCGCGGCCAGGATCGCTACACCATTTATTGCGCGCCCTGCCATGGCGCTTTGGGCGACGGCAACGGCATCACCAAGCAATACGGCATGGGGGCCACGCCCAGCTATCACGATGTCCGCCTGCGCCAGATGGCGGAAGGCGAGATCTACAACACGATCACCAACGGCAAGGGCAACATGCTCTCCTACGCGGACAAAATCACTCCGGAGGACCGTTGGGCGGTCATCGCCTACGTGCGCGCCCTCCAGCGCGCCCAAAACGGCACCGCGGCGGACGTCCCGCCCAGCCATCAATCCGAGCTAGGTCTTAAATAATGAGCACCCACGCCGCCCCCGCTCCCACGGTTCTTCCGGCCGCCATTCCGGCCGCCCCCGCGCCCGCCCCCCAGGCGAACGCCGGCAAAGCGCTTGGCATCGGCCTCGCCGGCCTTGCGCTGACCGCCCTCGGCCTGCTCGTCCCGGGCAACGCTTCCGCCGTCGCCGTCGCCTGGCTGGTGGGCGTCGTCTTCTGGACTGCCGTCGCCATTGGCATGTTGATGCTGGTGATGATTCACCATCTCACCGACGCCGGCTGGTCGGTCGTGCTGCGCCGCCAGTTCGAGCACGGCATCTCCGGATTCAAATGGCTTTTGCTCCTCTTCATTCCGCTGCTCGTGGCCTCGTGGCTCGGCGCCGGCGACATCGTCTGGCCTTGGGGCAATCTCAACCACGTCATGCACGGCGGCCACACCGTCGGCCATGATCCGCTTTACGAGAAAAAATCCGCGCTGCTGAATCTGCGGACGTTCAGCATTGTTTCCGTTGCCGTTTTTGCCTTCTGGATCTGGATCTCCGCCCGCCTTCGCAAAGCCTCGTTTGCGCAGGACCTCGACGGCGACGCCAAGTGGTCCGCCATGAACCACGGCACCTCGGCCTCCGGCATCACGCTCACCGCGTTGACCCTCACCGCCGGCGCCCTCTGCTGGATCATGAGCCTGGAGTATCACTGGGGCTCGACGATCTACGGCATGTGGTTTTTCTCGGACTGCATCCGCGGTGCGCTTTCGGTCGGCCTGCTGGTGCAGCTCTGGCTCTACAACCGGGGCGACCTCAAGGGCATCCTTAACAAAAAGCATCTCCACAGCATCGGCATGTTCATGCACGCCTTCACGGCGTTCTGGGCCTACGTGGCGTTTTGCCAATACCTGCTGATCTGGAGCGCCGACATTCCGGAGGAAACCTTCTGGTATAACCTCCGCGAACTCAACCACGACGGATCCACCAACCAATGGTGGTATGTCGGCCTCGGCCTTGTCTTCTTCAACTTCCTCGTGCCGTTCCTGCTCCTGCTGTCCTACAAGCACAAGATCACGCCCGCGAAAGTCGCGCCCATCGCCGCCTGGATCCTCGGCACCGTGGTTCTCGATCTCGTTTACAACATCGTCCCGGTCCTGAAGGACGCGCATGGCGATCCGCAGCCGTTCCTCTCGCTCAACCTGGTATGGATCGTCACGGCCGTCATCGGCGTGGGCGGCGTGTTCGCCTGGTCCTACCTCAAGAGCTTTGCCTCCACCAAACTCATTCCGATCCGCGACCCGCGCATCGTCGAATGCATTACGTACCATGAGTGACGCCGCTCCCTCCAAGTCCAGTCTTTGGTTCACCTTCGTGGCCGCCATCGGCGGTTTTGCGATTTTCGTCGTCATCCTGCTGGTCGCCTATCTGCCCCGGCAGGCGGCGCCGCTGATCGAAGGCGCGAAAACGCCCGAGCAGCGCAAGGCTGCGCTGGCCGAGCTGCGCGCCCACGAGGCGAAGGCGGCCGCCGGTTACGCTTGGATCGACCAGTCGAAAGGCGTCGTGCAGCTCCCGCTCGATCGCGCGGTCGAGCTCACGCTCAACGATCTCGCCGCCCGGAAATAACCCGGCCATGGACTGGTTCTTTTACGCCGTCGCCCTGCCCATGGCGGTGCTGTTTCTCGCCTCGGTCGTGTACGCGCTGTACTGGGCGTCCCGCCGCGGTCAGTTGCGCGACTTCGACCAAGGCGCCGCGTCGATCTTCGACGCCGAGGAGCCCGTCGGCCAACCCACTGATTTTTTCCCCGGCAAGGCGCCCGGACGGACGCCCGCCTCCAAATCCTGATTTCCGATGATGGTCCCTGCTCCCAGTCTTGCCACCTCGCTGAATCCTGCGACTTCCACCGCCGAGGTGAAGCGTGCGGAACTTCGCGAGATCGACGCCTCCACGAAATGGCCGGCGCTTTTCCTTCTCGGCTCCGCCGTCGGCTGGCTGCTGATCGGGACGGTGTTCGCCCTCATCTCGTCCTTCAAGATGCACTCGCCGGAGTTTCTCGGCAATTACGAGTGGCTCACTTTCGGCCGGGCGCGCACGGCACACCTCAATGCCGTGGTCTATGGCTGGAGCGTCAACGCGTCCTTTGCGGTCGCCTTCTGGCTGATGGCGCGCCTGTCGCGCTCGGTGCTGCGCCACAGCGGGCTGCTCATCGTGGCGGCGGTGTTTTGGAATGTCGGCGTGACCCTCGGCATCTATGGCATTCTCGCCGGCGACTCGACCTCGATCGAATGGCTGGAGATGCCCCTCTATGCGACGCCGCTGCTCTTCCTCGCCTACGCGCTGGTCGGGGCTTGGGCGATCATCACCTTCCGTTTCGGCAAGTCGCCGCACATCTACGTTTCGCAGTGGTACATCCTGGCGGCGCTCTTCTGGTTTCCGTGGCTCTACTCGGTGGCGGAGATCATGATCGTTTTCACCCCCGCGCGCGGCACGGTGCAGGCGCTCGTGAACTGGTGGTTTGCGCACAACGTCCTCGGTCTCTGGTTCACGCCGATTGGCCTCGCGGCGGTCTATTATTTCCTGCCCAAGGTCCTCGGCAAACCGATCCACAGCTATTACCTCTCGGTCCTCGGCTTCTGGTCGCTCGCCATTTTCTATAACTGGGCGGGCGTGCACCATCTGATCGGCGGCCCCGTCCCCGCCTGGGTGCAGTCGGCCGGCATCGCCGCCTCCTTCATGATGGTCGTGCCGGTGATCGTCGTCGCGATCAACCACCACATGACGATGGTCGGCAGCTTCAACGCCCTGAAATACAGCCCTACGCTGCGCTTCATCGTTTTCGGCGCGGTGTCCTACACGCTCGCCTCGCTCCAAGGTTCCTCGATGGCCATCCGCAGCTGGGCTGAGGTCACGCATTTCACGCACTACACCGTGGGTCACTCGCACATCGGTATGTACGCCTTCTTCACCATGGTGATGTTTGGCAGCATTTACTACATCATGCCGCGCATCCTGCTTAAGGAATGGCCCTCGGCCACGCTCATCAGCGTGCACTTCTGGGCCACCGCGGTCGGTGTTATCATCTACGTCGTGGGACTTTCGATCGGTGGCGTGCTGGAGGGGCTGTTGATGAACACGCCCGTGCTGGCGCATAAGCTCGGCCTGCAGCCGACCGACGATCCGGTGCCGTTTCTGGATATCGTCCGCCGCACGATTCCCTATCTCGTCAGCCGCAGCGTGGCGGGTGTGCTGATGACCGTGGGTCACATCGCCTTCGCCATCAACTTTGCATGGATCATCATCCGGAGCACCCAGCCCGCTGCCTCCGCTCCCACGCTCTTCCGCTCGCCCCCTGACATGGAGGTTGCCGCCCAATGAATCGCGCCCCCCTTATCTTCCTCGGTATCTTTTTCGCCCTGGCGTTTTCCTGGACCGGCATCGTGCTGACCAACCAGATCAGCTACGGTTCGCTCCAGCCCGTTTACGACGAGACCGAAGGCAAATCCTTCCCGCAGCAGACCCCAGGTCTCGCGGCACGGGGCAAGCTTGTTTACCAGGATCTCGGCTGCATTTATTGCCACAGCCAGCAGGTGCGCCGGCCCGGTTACGGCGCCGACATCGAGCGCGGCTGGGGCGAGCGCCAGAGCGTGCCCCGCGATTACATCCGCGAGAGCCGCGTGCTGCTCGGCTCGATGCGCACCGGCCCCGATCTGCGCAACATCGGCGCCCGCCAGACCGACCGTACCTGGCAATACCTGCATCTCTACGATCCGCAGATCACCTCGGCCGGCTCCATCATGCCGCCGCACCGTTTCCTTTTCGAAACGCGCAAGATCATCGGCCAGCCTTCGCCCAAGGCGATTCAGGACAAGCTCCCGGCCTCGGCCCGCCCTCCCGCCGGCTATGAGATCGTGCCCACCGAGCGCGCCGAATCTCTGGTGGCATACCTTCTCAGCTTGAAGGACACCTACGCCTATCCCGAGACGAAGAACGTCTATGTGGAACCTGCCGCCGAAGCCGGCAAGGAGGAGAAAAAATGAGCGACGTTCCCACTCCCCAGGATCCCCGCATTGAGCAGGCCGGAGCCTCCGACGAGAGCATCCAGAAGGTCCATGCGATCCTGCTGCGCGAAAAGCCCGAGCCCAAGGAAGGCTACACGCCCATGCCGCTCTTCCTGCTCGGCTTCATCACGGTGATGATCTTCGTGTGCAGCCTTTATCTCATTCATTACCGCGGCGGCTTCAGCCCCATGGTTTATGACGAGCGCTATGATCCGTCCAAGGCCGGCGCCAACGCGCAGGTGGCCAAGATCGATCCGGTGGCCCAGGGCAAACGCCTCTTCCAGACCTGTGCGGCCTGTCACCAGGCGACCGGCACCGGTGTCCCTGGGGTGTATCCGGCGCTGGCCGGTTCCGAATGGGTGAATGGCAGCGAAGAGCAGCTTGTCCGCATCATGCTCCACGGCCTCGCCGGCCCGGTGAAAGTCGAAGGCAAGGATTTCAACGGCAACATGCCCTCGTTCGGCCCTGGTGGCGGCTACAATTTGACTGACGAAAAAGTGGCCTACGTGCTGACCTACATTCGTCAGGAATGGGGCAACAAGGCCGCGGAAATCTCCGCCGACAAAGTGAAGGAAATCCGCGAGAAGAGTGCCGGCCGGGCCAAGCCGTGGTCAGCCGAAGAACTCGAAGCCATCAAGTGACGGCGCGAAGTGCGTTGCGCGCACCTTGAAATTTCAAAGCCCGGTCCTGCGACCGGGCTTTTTTGTCGGTGGTGGCGACCCGTGATTACGAATCAGCTGTCCCGGGACAGCTCTTCCGAGCGGGCCTTGGCGGCGAGGACGGTTTCCTGGATGAGTCCGCGAAAATCCCGCGCCTCCATGCGCTTCAATCCCGCGAAGGTTGTTCCGTTGGGTGAGGTGACCTGATTGCGCAGATCTTCGGGCTCGGTTTGCGTGCGGGCCATGAGGCGGCCCGCTCCGAGCACGGTTTCAACCGCCAGCATTTGCGCGGTGGCGCGATCAAGGCCGGCGGTGATGCCCGCTTCCCGTAGGGCGGCGGTGAATTCAAAAACGAAGGCGGGGCCGCAACCGCTCACCGCCATCAACGCGTCGATCTGCGTCTCCGGGATCTCCACCTCGCGACCGATGGCGCGGAGCAGGGCGAGCACCGCGGCGCGATCCTCGGCGGAGAGCGACTTCAACGTGCACCAGCCGGTCATGCCGGCGCCGATGGCGCTCGGGGTGTTGGGCATGGTGCGGACGAGATTGCGGGCGCGGGGAAAAGTTTTCTCCAGACGCGCGAGGGTTTTGGCGGCGAGAACGGAGAGGACGAGTTTGCCGGCGGTGAGCTCGGCCAGACGCGGGTCGGCGGAGGCGAGGTGCTGGGGTTTGAAGGCGATGACGACCACGTCGGCACCGGCCAGCAGATCGTCGAGGCCGGAGGCCAGGCGGATGCCGGTGCGCGCGGCAAGAGTCTGCGCGCTGGTGCCGGCGCCGCTCAGGCAGGCGAGGTCGGCGGGCGAACAGGCATTTTTGGCGAGGAGGCCGTCGACGATGGCGGAGGCCATGCGACCGGCCCCGAGGAAGGCGATCTTGGGCATAAAAAGGGAGCGGGTCAGACGCTGCGGACGGACTTCTTCACCTTGTACTCGGTGGGATGGGTGAGGATGGCGGACGTGCCGCCGCCGGGCCGGCTTTCCAGCGCAAGCTCGCCGCCGAGGTTGCGCAGGGCATGCCGGGCCACGGTCAGTCCCATGCCGACGCCGACGGTGTGCTTGCTGCTGATAAACGGCTCGAACATCTGGTCGCGAATGCTCTCGTCGATGCCGTTGCCCGCGTCGTCGATGATGATCCGTACAAAGCGTCCCTCGGGTTTTTCCAGCAGCTCGGTGCGCAGCGAGATGGGGCGCTGGTCGGCCGGCTTGTCCCCATAGGATTCCCACGCGTTGATGAAGATCTTGCCGAGGATGTCCTCGAACACCTCGACGTGTGTGTCGATGGTCTGCTCGCCGAGCGGGTTGTCGATGACGACAGGAGCGGCGATGTTGAAATCGTGCCGGTAACGTTCGCTGGCGCCGGCGAGCAGCTCGTTGAGTTTGCAGCGCACGAGCGGCAGGCGCGCCTTGATGACAAGGGAGCTGAGCTGGCGGATGATCGAGACGATGCGCTGTACGGCCGCCTCGACATGAGCGGCGTTGCGCTGCACCTGCGCCGGCTTGTCGTAATGGGTTTTGATGAGGTCGAGATAACCGATGACGACGCCCAGCAGGTTGTTGAGGTTGTGCGCGACGCCTTGGGTCACGGCGCCGATGGTGGCCGCGCGGCGGGACTCCACGAGGCGGCGCTGCAGCTCGATCATCTCGCGGTTGATGGCGACGAAGCGGAGCTGCGTCTGCACGCGGGCGAGGGTTTCGTCCAAATCGATCGGCTTGGTGATATAATCGACCGCACCGACGCCGAGGCCCTCGAGCTTGCCTTCCTTCGAGGTGCGGGCGGTGACGAAAATAATCGGGATGGAGCGCGAGCTTTCGCTGGCTTGCAGGCGTTGGCAGACCTCGATGCCGTCCATGTCGGGCATCATCACATCGAGAAGAATGAGATCGGGTCTGTCGCGTTCCACGCATGCCAGCGCTTCCTGGCCGTTGTAGGCGGGAACGACCTCGATACCTGATTTTTCCAGCTTGCGCTTGAGGAGCTGGACGTTGATCGGCTGGTCGTCGACAACCAGGATTTTTGGGGCGGGCATCGTGAAATCAATAAGGGTGCAAACGGCTTACGAAGCAAGAAACGGTTGCGCGAGAATTCATTCCGTTCGCCTCCTAAAGCGGCATTTATGCCATGATCTTTAAGCGGCTCCCATTGTCCGGCGCCGGCGCCGTTCTGTTGGGGTGCCCGGTTCAGGCGCCGGCCTGTTTGTAGGCTTTCACCGTGTTTTTCATGAGCATGGCCACGGTCATCGGACCCACGCCGCCGGGGACGGGGGTGATTTTGCTCGCGAGCGGGGAAACGGTGGGAAAATGCACGTCGCCGGTGAGCCGGTAACCGGTTTTTTTGGTGGCATCGGGCACGCGGTTGATGCCGACGTCGATGATCACGGCGCCCGGTTTCACCATGTCGGCGGTGACAAACTCGGCGCGGCCGATGGCGGCGATAAGCACGTCGGCCTGGCGGGTGAGGGCGGCCAGATTGGCGGTGCCGGAATGGCAGATGGTGACGGTGCCGTTGGCGCCGGCCTTTTTCTGCAGGGCGAGGAGGGCGACCGGTTTGCCGACGATGAGGGAGCGTCCGAGCACCACGACGTGCTTGCCCTTTAAGTCGGTGCCGGAGCGGGCGAGCAGTTCCATGATGCCGGCGGGGGTGCAGGCGACAAAGCCGGTGTCATCCTCCTGGGCGACCTTGCCGATGTTGAGGGTGTGGAAACCGTCGACGTCCTTGTGCGCGGCCAGACGGCGGAAGGCGGCGGGTTCGTCGAGGTGCTTGGGCAGGGGCGACTGGACGAGAATACCGTCGACGGTCGGGTCTGTGTTGAGTTCGTCGATGAGCTTTTCCAGCTCGGCCTGCGTGATGGTGGCGGGGGGAAGGATGATGCGGCTGGTGAGGCCGATGTTGGCGGCAGTCTTCTCCTTCTTTTTGACGTAGGAGACGGAGGCGGGATCCTCGCCCACGCGCACGAGGGCGATGCAAGGCTTGCGACCGGCGAAGGTCGCGACCTCGGTCTTGAGTTCCGCGATGATGTCCGTGGCGATTTGATTGCCGTCGATCAGTTCCATGAGAGGAGGGGCTTGGGAATTAGGGGCGGGTGCCGGGGTGGAGACGGAAAATCCAGAGCTTCGGCGCGAGGCCGGAGGCTCTGGATTTTCACGGGAGCGGCCCGATGGCTTTTTAGCGCAGCTGGAGGCTTTCGACTTCGATCACCATGTCCTTTGAATTGGCCACGGCTTTGGCGGTGCCGTAGACGACCACGGTGCGCTCGAGATAGCTGGAGATCTGCTCGGTCGCGAGCAGCTTGCTCACGTCGAGATAGGCGTAGCGCACGCCGGAGCTGTCGTTGAGCTGGAAGTCATACGGACGGCGGGGGTGGAAGGCGCTGTAGGTGGAAACGAGTTTGCCTTGGAACAGGCGGGGGAGGGCGCTGGAGCCTCCGTCACCCGTGGGGGCGGCCTTGCCGGGGACGACAATGGCGGCGGCAGCGGCGGGCGCCTCGGTGGTCGTCACGGGCGTGACGGTGACGGCGGGGGCCGCAACCGGCGCGGGAGCGGCGGGTTTGGGCGCGGCGGCGGCGGGACGGCTGTTCGACTGGATGTAGCCGACGACCGGCTTCGCGAGTTTGAGCTGGGTCCACTTGCCATGCAGGCCGGTGATTTCGGCGGAGTCGCCGGCGGCCGCGAGGGCGAGGATGGGGGCGTCGGGCTTGGGTGCGGTGCGGTAGGGAGCGCCCGGACGGACGTCGAGGGCCTTGTTGATGTCCTTGTTGGCGGCGTAGACCTCGTGCGGTCCGGCGAGGGTGACGGCGAGCCAGCCGGCGGGCGCGGTGGCGTCGGCGGCGACGACGGGCTCGGTGCCGGCCTTAAGGAAGGCTACGGCGGGCGAGGCTGCGTCGGGCTTGGTGTGGACCGCGGTGGTCTCGGCGAGCGGCGCGGCGCTAAGCGTGCTGATGACCGCGGCAAGGACGGCGGTAAGACGGAGCGAATTAAGCTTCATGTTTTTTGGCAGTTCGTTTGGCGAGGGCCGCGGCGTGCGGATGCAGGCTGGGCACCTTGAAGAGCAAGTTGATTTCTTTCGTGGAAAGTTGTTTCATCGCGCGCAACGGAATTCCTTTCAGCGGGAAGGATCCGATCTGGTAGCGCTTGAGCCGTTTCACGTCGTAGCCGAGCACGCTGAAGAGCTGCCGGATCTCGCGTTTTTTGCCGTGGTGCATGTGCACGTCGAGATCGGCGCCGATGCCTTCCACGTTGGGATTGACGAGCGTGGCGTGCTCGACCTTGAGGCGTTCGCCGTCGACGGTGATGCCTTTCAGGAGCAGCGGAATGCGGGTGCGGGGAAACGGTTTCTTGAGCGCGACGAAGTAACGTTTGATGACGACGTTGCGCGGGTGCATCAGGCGGTTGGCCAGGTCGCCGTCGGTCGTGAGGATGAGGAGGCCCTCGCTGTCCTTGTCGAGACGTCCGGCGCAGAAGAAGCGGAACTTCGAGAGTTCGCGCGGCAGCAGATCGAAAACGGTGTCGGGGTTGAACGGGTCGTCGTTGGAGCACACGAGGCCGGTGGGCTTGTGCATCGCCAGCGTGATCTTCGGCTGGGCGGCGGCGTGCTTGATGGGCTTGCCGTTGACGGTGATTTTGTCGACGCCGGGAGTGACCTTTTGGCCGGGTATGGCCTGTTTCGCGTTCACCCACACCTCGCCTTCGCGGATCATGACCTCGGCGTTACGGCGCGAGCAGATGCCGGTCTCGGCGAGATATTTTTGCAGACGGATGGGCTCGGAATCACTCATGGGCGGAGGCAGTTGGCGGCAAAGTTCCCGCTTGTGCAAGCCCGCGCGGCGGCCGGTTCCGTCGCAAAAGTAAGGCTTGCGGGGTGGTTGGGCGTTCCGCTCAATTCAACCAGTCATGTCCGCTCCTGCCGTCCATTCCGCCTTCTCCAAAGACAATCCGTTCCCGGCGAAAATCACCGAGAACCGCCTGCTGAACAAAGCCGGCTCCGCGAAGGAGACCCGTCATTTCGCGGTCAGCCTTTCCGGCAGCGGCCTCTCCTACAAGGCCGGCGACTCGCTCGGCGTGTTCCCGGCCAACCGCCCGACCGAGGTCGCGGAAATCCTCGAGCGCCTCGGCGCCACCGGCGACGAACCGGTTTCCCCGGCGATGTTGAAACTGCCCGCGCCCATCACCCTGCACGAGGCGCTCACGCACAAGCTCACCCTCGGCAGCCCGACTTCGAAGATCATCAACACGCTCTTCGCCAAGACCACCGACGCCGGCGAAAAGGCGAAGCTCGAAGCCCTCATCAAGCCCGAGGCGAAGGACGCACTCGCCGGTTATCTCGACGAACGCGAATACGTCGACATCCTCGCGGAGTTCCCGAACGCCCGGCTCACCCCGCAGGAGTTCGTCGACCACCTGCGCAAGCTGATGCCGCGCCTCTACTCGATCGCGTCGTCCTCCAAGGTTTATCCTGACGAGATCCATCTCACCGTCGCGATCGTCCGCTACACCACCAACCATCGCGAGCGTCACGGCGTGTGCTCCACGTTCCTCGCGGATCGCGCGCGCGTCGGCGAGACGCCCACGCCCGTCTTCGTGTCCCACTCCCATTTCGGTCCGCCCGAGGACATCACCAAGGATGCCATCATGGTCGGCCCCGGCACGGGCATCGCGCCCTTCCGCGCCTTTGTGCAGGACCGCATCGCCGCCGGCGCCACCGGTCGCAACTGGGTGTTCTTCGGCGACCAGAAGAGCCACACTGATTTCCTGTATCAGGAAGAATGGGACGCTTATCTCGCCAAGGGCCAGATCACCCATCTCGACCTCGCCTGGTCGCGCGACCAGATCCTCAAGGTTTACGTGCAGGACAAGATGCGCGAGAAGGCCGCCGAGCTGTGGGCCTGGATCAAGAATGGCGGCTATTTCTTCGTGTGCGGCGACGCCAAGCGCATGGCCAAGGACGTCGACCAGGCGTTGCACGACATCATCGCCGAGCAGGGTGGCATGACCATCGAGCAGGCCGGCGAATACGTGAAACAGATGAAGAAAGACAAGCGCTACCAGCGCGACGTCTACTGAGCCGCCGCCGCGCCGGTTAAATCCCAAACCCTAACCCCTTAAATTCTAAAAAATCCTGTATTCCTCGCGGAGAAGTCCGACGTGACGGTCCTGTGCCGTTTAGGATTTAGCCGCTTGGGATTTAGGATTTTGTTTTACCCATGACCTTTACCAATCGCACCGCCATCGTGACCGGAGCCGGCCGCGGCATCGGCAAAGCCATCGCCGAGGTTCTCGCCGCCAAAGGCGTGACCGTCATCTGCGTCTCCAAATCCGCCGAGACCTGCGGCTCGGTCGCCGCCGCGATCACCGCGGCCGGCGGCAAGGCCGTCGCCCGTCCCGTGGATGTCGCCGACGGCGCCGCCGTCGCCAAGGCCGCCGAGGAGATCATCAAGGAGTTCGGCAAGATCGACATCCTCGTGAACAACGCCGGCATCACCCGCGACGGCCTGCTCGCGCGCATGTCGGAGGACGATTGGAACGCCGTGATTCAGACCAACCTCACGAGCTGCTTCCATTGGACGAAGCACATTGGCTGGCCCATGTGCCGCAACCGCTGGGGCCGCATCGTGAACATCTCCTCCGTCTCCGGCATCATGGGCAACGCCGGCCAGGCCAATTACGCCGCCGCCAAGGCCGGCATGATCGGTTTCACCAAGTCGATCGCCAAGGAATTCGCCCGCCGCAACGTCACCGCCAACGTCGTCGCCCCCGGCTTCATCAAAACCGACATGACCGCCGAGCTGAGCGAAGACGTTCAGAAAGGCGCGACCGCGCTGATTCCCATGCAGCGTTTCGGCGAGGCCGCCGACATCGCAAACGCCGTTGCTTTCCTCGCTTCCGAGGAAGCCGCCTACGTCACCGGACAAGTTTTTACCGTTGACGGCGGAATGGCGATGTGACCCCTTCAAACCCCTAGATAACATTTATCATGGCCGACCAAAAAACCATCGAACAACGCGTCAAGGAAATCATCGTTAACCAGCTCAACGTTAACGAAGAACAGATCACGCCCCAGGCTTCCTTTCTGGACGATCTTGGCGCTGACTCGCTCGACACCGTCGAGCTGATCATGGCTTTCGAAGAAGAGTTCAAGGACGAGATCAAGGGCGAGATCCCCGAGTCCGACGCCGAGAAGCTCACCACCGTTGGCCAGGTCATCGAGTACATCACCGCCAAGGCCGCCGCCAAGTAAGCGACGTTTTTTCTCCGGCGTTCTACCGAGCCTCTCACGAGACTTCAGGTAGGACGCCTTTTTGTTTTTAACGTCCGTCTTCTTTCGCTCCATGGAAAACCTCCCTGCCTCCCAGCGCGTTGTTGTCACCGGCCTCGGCGCCATTCACGGCCTCGGCCAGACGGCCGATTCTTTTTGGGCCGCCCTCTTGGCCGGCAAAAGCGGCATCGATCGCATTTCCCTTTTTGATCCCGCGCCTTTCGCCTCCCAGATGGGGGCCGAAGTCAAGGGCTGGAATGTCGAGGCGCACATGGACCCGAAGGAGGCGCGTCGCAACGACCGCTACACGCACTTCGGTTTTTGCGCGGCCAAGCAGGCGTTTGCGGACTCCGGCCTCGACATGGCGCAGGAGGATCCCGATCGCGTCGGCGTGGTCATCGGCTCGGGCATCGGCGGCATGTTCACCTACGAGACGCAGCTTAAGAAGCTCGCCGAAGGCGGCCCCCGCAAAGTCTCGCCGTTCACCATCCCCGCGCTCATCGGCAACATCTGCTCCGGCATGTTCGCGATCGAGATCGGCGCGCGCGGTCCGAATTTCGGCGTCGTTTCCGCCTGCGCCACCGGCACGCACGCCATCGGCGAGGCCATGCACATGATCAAGCGCGGCGATGCGGACATCATGATCGCGGGCGGCGCGGAGGCGGCCATCACGCCCTTTGCCTACGCCAGCTTCTGCTCCATGCGCGCCATGAGCACGCGCAACGACGATCCCACCACCGCGAGCCGTCCGTTCTCGCTGGGTCGCGACGGCTTCGTGATGGGCGAGGGCGCGGGCGTGCTCGTCCTGGAGTCGCTGGAGCACGCGCAAAAACGCGGCGCACGCATCTACGCCGAGATCGCCGGCTATGCCGCCACCGCCGATGCGCATCACATCACCATGCCCGATCCCGAGGGCAAAGGTCTCGGCATGGCCATGACCCGTGCGCTCAAGAGCGCCGGCGTCGCGCCCGACCAGGTGGATTATATCAACGCCCACGGCACTTCGACGCCTTACAACGACAAGTTTGAGACCCTCGCCATCAAGCGCGTGTTCGGAGATCGGGCGAAATCACTGCCGATCAGCTCCACCAAGTCGATGACCGGCCACCTCCTCGGGGCGGCCGGCGGCATCGAAAGCGTGATCAGCGTCAAGACGCTCCAGAGCCAGTCGATTGCTCCGACAATCAATCTCCACGAGCCCGATCCGGAGTGCGACCTCGACTACGTGCCGAATGTCGCCCGTCAGGCGAAGGTGAAGGTTGTGATGAGCAACAACCTCGGCTTCGGCGGCCAGAATGCCGCCGTGGTTTTCAAGGCGATCTAAGCTGGGAGGGCCGGCGTTCGTCCGCCACTGTCCCTGAGCGCCGCCCGGAAATCCCGGCGGCTTTTTTGTCGACCGGAAGCTCTCCCGCGGCCGGGCACAAAAAAAGCCGTCTCGATCAACGAGACGGCTTTAAAAGGAAAGCGCGTTGCTTAAGCCTTCTCGACGAGGCCGGCCTTGATGGCCTTGACCGAGACGAGGACGCGCTTCGTGCCGCCGTTGGCGGTCTTGATGCGGATCCGCTGCAGGTTCGGGCGGAACTTGCGCTTGGTGATCGTCGTGATGTGCGTGCCGATGCCGCCGCTCTTCTTCGACTGACCTTTGCGGTGGATGATGGAGCCCTTGACGGGGCGTTTGCCGGTGATTGCGCAGATTCTGGCCATGGGTGGAAGTTGGTTAAAGGGTCAGAGATAAAAGTCGGGGTTCTCGTGAGGCAAGGGCAAATTTCGACCTTTTACCGCCGGGCATGCAGCACTTGAAATTTCTGCCCGAGATGGGAGGGATGCAGCAATTGCATCAGGCTAAGTTTACGCTGGCTCAGCCGGTTGGCCTCCGCCGCCATCGTCCGGGAGAGGAACTCGCCGGCGTGATGAATGAAGAATGATTCCTGCGACTCGACCACCGGTTTCAGGAATCCGCCTTGGGTCAGCGCGTCCACCAGCCAGTCCCAGCACACATGGCCGGTGAGGTCTTGTTCACCCGGTTGGGCGAGCAGGTCGTTGGACTGGGTGTGCTTGAAATACGCCCGCGCCGTGCCGAGGGGAGTTTCGGCGGCCAGCTGGGCGAAGGATTTTCCATAATCGAAGGCGACAAACAGCCCGGTCCAAGGTTGTGCGGCGAGGGTGGCCGCCAAGTCCGCCGCCGCGCGCGGCGCGTCGAAGACGTAACCCTCGGGGGCTTCGGACGGCAGCCAAGGCTCCGTCGCCGGCGCGAGTTCCACCTCGCGCAAGGCATCCCCGTGCAGCTCCACGCCGAGTTCGCGCCAGCCCCCCTCACGGCCCACGAAGCGGCGCAGCGGCTGGGCATCGAAGAGTTCATTGGAGAACACGACGCACGGCCCGGTGATCGCGACTGGCTCGCCCACCCGGACGGTTCTCGCGGCGCCGAAAGGATGGGTGACGCCCGTCAGGATGCCGCCGCCGGGTTCCGCTCCGATTTCGACAAACGTGTAATCCGCCGGCTTTGCCCCGTCTAACAAGGTTGTGCAAGCGGCGGCGACCATTTCGCCGAAAACCGTCCCCGAGGTGCTGGCGGTATAAAAATCCGTCCCCGCCCCGTAGCCCACGCGGGCGGCGTCGCGGCGATAGTAGCCCAGCTTGGGGTGATACAGCGCGAGGTCCATGAACTGCGCGAAACTCAGGCGTGCGCCCGCGCCGGCCCGCGCGAGGAAGGCGGTGGCGAAGGCGGGTGAAAGTATGGCTGACGATCCCATTTACAAAAGGGATGAGTTGGCCACAGTGCCGGGGATGCTCAAACGCATTCTCGCGATTGCCGCCGGTGTTTTTCTGGGCACGGTCCTGTCCCTCGGGGCGGCCCGGATGGCGGCGGCCTGGGGGTTCTGGCCGAATCGCGACTTGGAAAAATCCTCGGGATACGTCCGCGAGGTGCTCAAGCTCGTCAACGAAAACTATGTCGAGGCGGGCGAAGCGTCCCTGCCCAAGCTGACCCAGGCGGCCCTGCGTGGGATCGTCGGATCGCTCGATCCGCATTCCGAATACATGGACGCCCGCGAGTACAAGGCGCTCACGGAGGAGATCAGCAGCGAATTTGGCGGCATCGGTGTGCAGGTGGAGTTGCGTAACGGAAGCATCGTGGTGATCGCGCCCATCGCCGGCACGCCCGGCGCGCGCGCGGGTGTCCTGCGGGGCGACCAGATCGTCCGCATCGAGGGCGCGAAGATCGAAAAACCGTCCATCGACGACGTGGTCGGCCGCTTGCGCGGCAAGCCCGGCACCAAGGTCACGCTGAGCTTTTTCCGTCCGTCCACCAAGAAGGAGTTCACCGTCACGCTCGTGCGCGAGAAGATCAAGGTTGAGAGCGTCCGCGCCGTCCACCTCCTGCCGGGCGGCATCGGCTATGTGCAGCTTACCCAGTTTTCCGAGCACACCGGCGAGGAGTTCATCAACGCGCTCAACAAGCTCAACGACCAGGGCATGAACGCGCTCATCATCGACCTGCGCGACAACCCCGGCGGTCTGCTCGACGCGGCGGTCGAGGTGGCCGAGCCGTTTTTCAAAAAAGGCGAGCTCATCGTCTACACGCAGGGGCGCCGCCGCGAGGATCGCGACGAGTACCGGGCCAGCGCGCCCGAGCCGCCGCTGGACATTCCGGTGGCCGTGCTGATCAACGCGGGTACGGCCAGCGCGGCCGAGATCGTTTCCGGCGCGCTGAAGGACACGCATCGCGCCGTCATCGTGGGCGAGCGCTCCTTCGGCAAAGGCTCCGTCCAGACGATCATCGACCTGCGCAACGGCGAGGGCATGCGATTGACCACCGCGCGTTATTACACGCCGAGTGGGATTACCCTGCACGAGCACGGTGTCGTGCCGGATGTGGAGGTCGTGATGAGCCAGGCGGACGACCAGAATGTACGCCTGCAGCATTCCCGCGACGACGTGAGCGATCCGGCCGACTTCAAGGAGCGGTTCGACATCGACGCCGCGCCCGACCGTCAGTTAGCCGCTGCCGAGGCCGTGCTGCGCGCGGCGTTGCTGCTGGGGGCCAACCCTCCGGCGGCCCCGGCCTCCCCGGCGAAACCCTGAGGCATGATTCTCGCCCTGGAAAGTTCCTGCGACGAAACCGCCGTCGCCCTCTTTGATCCCGCGCGCGGTCTCGCGGGCGAGTGGGTGCACAGCCAGATCGCGCTGCATGGCCGCTATGGCGGCGTCGTGCCCGATCTGGCCACCCGTGAGCATCTGCGGAATTTTGCGCCCTTGTTTGAACTGGCTCGCGCCGAGGTGGGTTTTTCCGGCGTCTCGCAAGTGGCGGTGACCCACGGCCCGGGGCTAGCCGGCTGCCTGGCCGTCGGCGTGGCGGCGGCCAAGGCGCTGGCGCTGGCGTGGCGCGTGCCGCTGGTGGGCGTCAATCATCTGCGCGGCCATGTGTTCTCGCCCTTCATCGGGGTGCATGCGGAGGCACCGGCGGAGTTTTCCACGCGGCTCGACGGGCTGCTGCCGCATCTCGGCCTTGTCGTCTCGGGCGGCAACACTTTGCTCTTCACCCTCGACCGCGAGCGCCGGCTCAATGTGATTTCGTCCACAAAAGACGACGCGGCCGGCGAGGCGCTCGACAAGGGCGCGAAGCTTCTGGCGCTCGGGTATCCCGGCGGACCGCTCATCGAGCAGCGGGCACTCTCCGGCCGGGCCGATGCGTTCGATTTTCCACGGGGGATTGGTCCGCGCAGTGATCTCGATTTCAGTTTTTCCGGACTGAAGACCAGCCTGCGCTATCAACTCGAGAAAATGTCGCCGGCCGCGATCACGGAGCGTTTGCCCGATCTCTGCGCCAGCTACCAGCAGGCGGTGATCGACGCGCTGGTGCGCAAGACGACGCTGGCCTTGCGGCGGGACGGCTTTCGCAGCCTCGGGCTTTCCGGCGGAGTGGCCAACAATCGCGTCTTGCGCGCGGCGCTCGGCGGGCTGGCGCAGGAGCAGGGCATTCCTTTGCTGGCGGCGCAACCGAAGCATACGGGCGACAACGCCGGCATGATCGCCTTCGCGGCCTGGGTAGATCCGTCGGTGCGGGAGGCGGACTTGGCCGGACTGGAGATCGCCCCGAGCCTGACGCTATGACGCCGGCGGCTTGATCGCTACGGATTTCCAGCGCTCAAGAACCACCATCAGGTCGTTCAGGTGAACGGGCTTGCTGACATAGTCGTTCATGCCGGCGCTGAAGCATTTCTCCCGGTCTCCCATCATGGCGTTGGCGGTCATGGCGATGATGTGCAGCGGCGCTTTCCACGGGCAGTCGTGCTCGTTTTCCCGTTTGCGGATGGCGCGGGCGGCTTCGTAACCGTCCATCTCGGGCATCTGGCAGTCCATGAAAATCACGTCGTAGGGAAATTGGGTAAGCGAGGCGAGGACTTCCTGGCCGTTGGCCGCAACATCGGTGGTGAAGCCGAGTTTCTGCAGCTGGCGGGAGGCGACCTTTTGGTTGATGGGATTGTCCTCCGCCAGGAGCGCACGTAGGCCGGCGAACGGAGCGGTCGAGTCGGAGAAAAGTTCACCGGAAGGAATGACCGGGGCCACCGGCTTGCCGCCATCGGCCCCGGCGTGTTCCGCGACGCTGATCAGGCAGTCGAAGAGCAGCCATTGTTTGACGGGTTTGGAGAGGCAGGACTCGATGCCGGCGGCTTTGAATTCCTGTGAACTCAAGGTGAGTTCGAGCGAGGTCAGGAGAATCAGACGGGTATCGGCGATGGCGGGGTCGGCCTTGATCGCCCGCGCCAAGGCGAGGCCGTCCATTTCCGGCATCTGCATGTCGATCAGGGCGAGATCATAGGGCTTTCCTTCGTCCGCCGCCTCCCGCAGGGCGATCAGGGCATCGGGTCCGTTGGCCGCGCTGCCCTTTTGTATTTTCCAAGAAAAGAGCTGGTGGCGCAGGATCTGGCGGCTGGTGGCGTTATCGTCCACGATGAGCACGCGCAGGCCGAACAGACGGGAGCCGCGGGGATCAGCAGGAGGGGCATCCGTCGTCTGTTTCTCGAACCGGGCGGTGAACCAGAAGGTGGAGCCTTGGCCGGGTGTGCTGCTTACGCCGATTTCCCCCTGCATCAGGGTGACGAGCTGGCGGGAAATGGCCAGGCCGAGGCCGGTGCCGCCATACCGGCGCGTGGTGGAACTGTCCGCCTGGGTGAACGGTTGAAACAGGCGCTCGCACATGGCCGTGGGAATGCCGATGCCGCTGTCGGTCACCTCGAAGCGGAGCAGCGCGTGCGTGTCGGTTTCGCTCTCCTTTGTGACGCGGACGACAACTTCGCCCTGCTCGGTGAACTTGACGGCGTTGCCCACCAGATTGGAGAGCACCTGGCGCAGACGTCCGGGGTCGCCGCGCAGACGGGTGGGAATCTCCGACGAGATGTCGTCGATCAACTCGATGCCTTTGCCTTGCGCCGGGGCGGCGAGCATGTCGAGCGTGCCCTCGACGGTTTCCAGCAGATCGAAATCGAGGAACTCGAACACGAGCTTGCCGGCCTCGATCTTGGAGAAATCGAGGATGTCGTTAATGATGGTCATCAGGTTGTCCGCG
Source organism: Verrucomicrobiota bacterium (assembly GCA_019510185.1). Taxonomy (GTDB): domain Bacteria; phylum Verrucomicrobiota; class Verrucomicrobiia; order Opitutales; family Opitutaceae; genus Rariglobus. Next base: position 32,102 of record JAEKKV010000010.1, read on the forward strand.
CTATGGCGGATCGTCTCGGCAAACTCGCGCTGGACGGGATCCAGCCGGGTATCGAGCAGCAGGCCGGTCATGCCGATGACGCCGTTCATGGGCGTGCGGATTTCATGACTCATGGTGGCGAGAAACTCGCTCTTGGTGCGCGTCGCCTCCTCGGCCGCCTCCTTGGCCGCCTTGAGGGCGATTTCCGCCTGTTTGCGCTCGGTGATGTTTTTGGAGATGCCGAACGTACCGATGATTTGTCCTTCCTTGTTGTAGAAGGGCATTTTGGTGGTGAGCGCCCAGGTTTCACCACGGTCATTCTGCCAGACTTCATGCTCTTCCTTGCCGATCAACGGCCGGCCGGTGCGAATGATTTCCTGCTCGTCCTTGAAGGCGCTGCGGGCATGGACTTCGTCGAAAAAGTCGAAATCCGTCTTGCCCACCAGCTCCTCGGGGTCGGCGACGCCAAACAGCAGCGCTTGGGCTTTGCTGCATTTGATAAAGCGGGAGTGGGTGTCCTTGAAGTAAATATGGTCGGGAGAGTTATCCAGCAGCGCCTGCCAGAGTTCGCGCTCATAGGACAGGGAGGTTTCGATTTTCGTTCGTTCGGTGATGTCTCGGAAGTTGACGACCATGCCCACAACTTTGCCGTCGATTTTCTGCGGGTTGATATAGCGTTCGAAAATCCGGCCATCCTTCAGCTCGATCACGTCGAAAGCCTCGGGCTCCGGCTGGGCATACACTTCCCGGATACGGGAGATAAAAATTTCCGGATTCTTGGTTTTCTCCGCACTCCAGGCGACCACGTCGGCATCCCTTTGCGTTTTTAGCATTTCGGAAGAAATGCCCCACATGGTCAGGAACCGGGTGTTGGTGGACATCCTTCCGCTGGAAAACTCAACGGCCAGAATGCCGTCGGTGGTGGATTCCAAGGTGGCGTTGAGCAGGGAAATCGAATTGGCGAGCGCCTCTTCCGCCTGTTTGCGTTCGGTGATGTCCAGATACATGCCCTCAACCCCGACACAGCGATTGTCGGCATCGAGAACCGGCACCTTGATCGTCTGGATCCAGTAGTTTTTTCCGCCAGGCAGGATTTGGAGTTCTTCGGCGACGAAGGGAAGGAGTGTTTCCGCCACGACCTGATCGTCGGCCCGGTATTTTTGGGCAAGCTCGTGCGGTGAGAGATCGAAATCCGTAAGCCCGATGATTTCCTCCGGCTTTCGTTGATGGCGTTCGCAGTAGCGTCGGTTGGCAAAGATGAAGCGTCCCGCGAGGTCCTTGCGGAAAATGTTCACTGGAAGATTTTCGAGCAGGGAATTGAGGAAGGATTCGGAGGTTTGGAGCTTTTCGGTGCGTTCCCGCACTCGCTGTTCCAGTTCTTCCTTGGCCTTTCGCAATGCCTGGACTTGCCGCTGGATCGTGTCGGCCATCTGGTTGAAGGCGCCGGCCAGGTCACCCGCCTCGTCATTGGATGCAATGGCGCTCCGGCGTGTCAGATCGCCGGCGCTGAAGGCTCGGGTGGTTCGGGCCAGGTCGCGGATGGGCGCGGCCAGCATGCGGGAGAGGACCGGGGCCAGCAGAAGCACCAGCAGGACGACGCCGGCGGCGAGCACGAGAGTGAGGGTGCGCAGCGACTGGACCGGGGCGAACGCCTCGGCGATGTCGATCTTGACGACCAGACCCCAGCGGAAGGACGGGAGGTATTTCCAGACGGCGAGCACTTCCTGTCCCCGGTAGTCCTTGGCCTGGGCGACGCCACAGTTGCCGGTGACCGCCCTTTGCAGCGGAAGCGAGAACGGAGATCCCATCGGAATGCGGCGACGAAAAGCCGCCGAGGGGTCGTGGCGGGTAGGCGACATGAACAGGATTTCATTGCCGTCACGGCGGCCGACGAGGGTCTCGCCCGTCTCGCCCAAGCCCGAGTAATCTTTGGCGATCCTGAACATCTCGCGATTGTTCATCTGGAGCACCAGCACGCCCACCAGCACTCCCTCTTTCAGGAGCGGAGCGGCGATGAATGCCCGCTGATCGCCGTTGGCCGGGTTCAGCTCATAGTCCGTGACATCGGTTTCCAGCAGCGTGCTGGTGGTGTTGAAAATCTTCGCGAGTTCCCCGGCCGGCCGGGGTTCGGCCTTCAGATTGCCGAGGGATTCCGGTGTTGGTACCGCGGAAAAAACGATATCGCCGCCGGCATCGATCAAAAGGATGTTTTCATAATCATAAGCCTGTACGTACCGCTTAAGATTCTGCCATGCGGCCGCGGTGGCGGCCTCGTAACCCGCCGAATGCACGCCGGAGCCATGAAAGGCGATTTGCAGCTTTTCGAATTCCTCCAGCAGGAAGGGACCCAAGGAAATCGCGGTCGCGTCGGCTTTTCGTTCACTCAAGTAGTCCTCGATCCTGTGGGCTTCCGCATCGGCGGTGGCCTGAAGCTGACGAGTCAATTCCCGGCGCAGGGAGGCGTCGGAGAGAAGGGTGGTCACCACGCCCGTGACGACCATGGGCAGCAGTCCGATCAAAATGAAGACCACCGCGAGCCGGGCATCCATCCGCTTGAGCCGCCACGGTATCGAAAATTTCATGGTTTTACGGGCTGTGCCCAGGCTCCGCCCCAGCGGTCTTGCAGATTCTTGAGCAGGGCATCCCATTCCGCCTCGCTGCGGAAGGACGGATAAGGGAGCGGACGGATGGGATTCGTCGAGCTCCAGACGATGTCAAACTGGCTGTCGGGACGAATTCTCCCGATGCGCACGGTCTTCCAGGTGTGCTGGGTGGCGGCGTCGATGGTGACGATTCCCTCGGGGGCGGCCAGGCTCAGACCGCCCAGGGATTGGCGCACCGCCGTCACTTGAGTCGTACCGGCGATGCCCACCGCTTGCGCCCAGAGGTGGACGCCAAAGTAGGCGGCCTCCATGGGATCGTTGGTCACACGATCCCGGCCGAAACGTGCGCGGAAGGCGGCGACGAAACGGTTGTTTTCCGCGCTGTCCACACTTTGGAAGTAATTCCAGACCGCATAGTCGCCCGCCATCATCAGCTCGGGGGGGAACTGGCGCAGTTCATTCTCCGCGATGCTGAAGGAAACGGTGGGAATCGCCTTCGGGGTAATCCCCGCCTCGCGCAGCGCCTTGAAGAAAGCCGCGTTGCTGTCGCCATTGATGGTGTTGAGGACGACGTCGGGGTGGGCTTGCACGATTTCCCCCGCGACTTTCTCGGCGGACAGGCTGCCGAGACTCAGGTATTCCTCGCCGACAATCTCCCCGCCCAACGCAACGACCTGCGCCCGGATGATGGCGTTGGCGACGCGCGGAAAAACGTAGTCCGACCCGACCAGAAAGAATCGCCTGCCCAGATGATCGAAGCTCCATTTCACGGCCGGAGTGATCTGCTGGTTGGGGGCCGCCCCCGTGTAGACAATATTGGGGGAGTGCTCGAGTCCCTCGTATTGCACGGGGTAGAACAGCAGGTGATCGTGTTTTTCAAACACCGGTCTGACGGTTTTCCGGCTGGCCGATGTCCAGCAGCCGAAAACGACCGCGACCCGTTCCTGGGTGATCAGGCGCTCGGCCTCGCGGGCGAATACCGGCCAGTTGGAGCAGCCATCGGCCACCACGGGTTCGAGCTGCTGGCCGAGCACACCGCCGGCGGCGTTGATTTCCTCGATTGCCAGCAAGGTCGCGTCGCGAACGGAGGTCTCGCTGATGGCCATCGTGCCCGTGAGGGAATGCAGAATTCCCACCTTGATGGGCGCCGGTTTGGTCAGGCTCCACACGCCGCGGGCGATCCCCGTCATCAGGGCAAGGAGAAGCGCTGCGTAAATGAGAAACTTTCTCGCGCCGGTTGACGTGTTCACGGGGTAGGGGCAGCCAAGAAACGGGACGACAAGGCTATGGCGGCAATTCCGCCCCAGCGCAAAGCATATCCACCCGATCTTCGGAATGGGAATCGGCCGGAGGCCGGAACACCGGCTGCACCTGACTTACAACACCACGAGGTTGTCGCGATGGACGACCTCGAGACGCTTGCGGCCGGGGAAGAGCGGCTTCAGCTCCTCGCTCGATTTGCCGGCGGCGGCCCTGACTTCGGCATCGGTGAAAGCGGATACGCCCCGGGCGAGAATCCGGCCTTCGGGCGAAAGGATGTTGACGATGTCGCCGGCGGCGAAACCGCCGGAAACGCCGGTCACGCCGATGGCGAGAAGGCTGCGGCCTTGCTCGCGGAGGACGGGGACGGCGCGATCGTTGATCAGGATGTTGCCGGAGGGACGTTGAAAATAGGCCAGCCAGCGTTTCTTCGATTCCATGGGCAGGCCGCTGGGCACGAAGAACGTGCCCGGGCTGCGTCCGCTGAAGAGCCGCGCGAGGATCTCCGGCTCGGCTCCGCTGGCGATGAACACGCCGCAGCCGGCCTTGGTGGCGAGCTTGGCCGCGCTGATCTTGGAAATCATGCCGCCGGTGGCGGTTTCGCTGGTGGTGCCTCCGGCCATGGCCTCGATCTCGGGCGTGATTTTTTCCACGACGGGCACGATTTGCCCGGTGCCCTTCATGTCGATGAGGCCGGGGGCGGTGGAAAGGATGACGAGATGCTGGGCGTCAACCAGGCTGGCGACCATGGCGGAGAGCGTGTCGTTGTCGCCGAACTTGATCTCGGCGGCGCTCACCGTGTCGTTTTCGTTGATCACGGGGATGGTCCCGTAATCGATGAGTTTCTCCAGGGTGTCCTTCACGCCGAGATAGCGCCCGCGGGCGCGCAGGTCTTCGTGGGTGAGGAGCACCTGCGCCACCGTGAGACCGTGCGGGTCGAAAGCGCGCTGCCAGGTCTGCATGAGCAGCGACTGGCCGATGGCGGCGCAGGCCTGCTTGCGGGAAAGCTCGGAAGGCTTTTTCTTGAGGCCGAGACGCCCCATGCCGAGGCCGACGGCGCCGGAGGAGACGACGATCACCTCGGTGCCGGCGCGGCGCAGGGCCTCGATCTCCGCGGCGATGGCGGCGATGCGCGCGGTATCGAGCTGTCCGATACCCGAGGTGAGCACGCCGGTGCCGAGCTTGATGACGACGCGCCTGGGGGCGGGATTTTTCACGGGCGGCGGGCCGGGTTCAAACCGTGAGCAGGTCCTTTTCCTTCGCGGCGAGGTGCTTGTTGATGTCCTCGATGGACTTGTCGGTGAGGGTCTGGATGTCCTTCTCGGTGCGCTTGGCCTCGTCCTCGGGCAGCTTCGCCTTTTTGACGGACTCGAGGGCGTCGCGGCGGACGTTGCGCACATGGACGCGGCCTTCCTCGGCCAGGCGGTTGGCCACCTTGACGAATTCCTGGCGGCGTTCGCGGCTCATGTCGGCGAGGGGGATGCGCACGAGGGAGGAATCGACGGAGGGGTTGAAGCCGAGATTGGCGATCTGGATGGCCTTGGCGATGGCCTGGGTGAGTCCCTTGTCCCAAGGCTGGATGACGATCTGGCGGGCATCGGGCGTGGAGATGGCGGCGCAGTCCTTGATGCGCATCATCGAGCCGTAGGCCTCGACCATGATGCTTTCGACCATGGAGGGGTTGGCTTTGCCGGTATGGATGTTGGAAAACTCGTGCAGCGTGTGATCGACGGCCTTCTTCATCTTGGCCTGCGTCTCGGTGATAATGGATTGGGACATGGTAAAATCGTGAATCGGAAGGGGGAGGCGTTGACCGCAGGGGCGCGGCTGAGGCGCAGGTCAGCTGCGGACGAGCGTGCCGATTTTTTCGCCGAGCACGGCCTTCTGGATGGCGTGGGGATCGTTGAGATCGAACACGAGGATCGGCACGTTGTTGTCGAGGCAGAGGGAGAAGGCGGTCGAGTCCATCACGTTGAGGCGCTGGCGGAGGGCGTCGATGAAGGTGATCTCGTCGTATTTGACGGCGTCGGCGTGCTTCTTGGGGTCCTTGTCGTAGATGCCGTCGACCTTGGTCGCCTTCATGATGATGTCCGCGTGCATTTCGGAGGCGCGGAGGGCGGCGGTGGTGTCGGTCGAGAAATAGGGATTGCCAGTGCCGGCGGCGAAGATGACGACGCGGCCCTTTTCCAAATGGCGGATGGCGCGGCGCAGGATGAAGGGCTCCGCCACCTGGTTCATGGGGATGGCGCTTTGCACGCGGGTGCTGACGCCCATCTTTTCGAGGCAATCCATGAGGGCGAGGGAGTTGATGACGGTGGCGAGCATGCCCATGTAGTCGCCGGTGGTGCGGTCGACCCCGCGTTTCTCGCCTTGCAGGCCGCGGAAGATGTTGCCGCCGCCGATCACAACGCAGACCTGCACGTTCATGGCGTGGATCTCCTTAACCTGGGAGCAGACCCGCTCGAGGACGCCGGCGTCGATCGGATTGTTGGATTTGCCGCTCAGAACTTCGCCGCTCAGCTTGAGGACGATGCGCTTGTACCGGGTTGCCGGCGAGGCTGATAAAGAGTCACTCATGCCACCGAGAAAACGGTTCCGTAAAGGTGGCGTCAATGCACGAGATTTTTTGTCGCTGGGGTTTCCCCCGGGGAAGAGGATCGGGATTAAAATGAGGGTGCCGGGCGGACCGAAAGCATGAATACGGACGGATTTCGGCAGGGTAGGGTTGACTGCGGATGAAATGCTGGGAGTGGCTACGGATTACTCCCGAGGCTCAGTTGTTCTATAGTTGCGTCAATGGCCTTGGATCGTTCAGCCCAAGCCTTCGAAGCCAGCCAACAGGGCCGACTGCGGAGATAGAAAGCAAGCCGTTGCCATGCCGCCCGCTCTCGAGGCGCCGTTGGTGGCTCCTGTTTGGGCGCATTTCCGGCCTTGGATATATTTACTTTCAAAAATGAAAACCACTTCAGATTCCAGTCCCCCCGTCGGCCGGGGGACTGACGCCTCGGCTAAACGCCGTATTTTTCTTGTCGATGATCATCCGGTCACCCGGCAGGGCGTGGCGGTTTTAATCAATCAGACGCCTGATTTGATGATTTGCGGCGAAGCCGACAGTGCGCCGGCGGCGATTCAGCTGATTCCGAAGGCTGCCCCCGACCTAGCCATCATCGACATCACGCTGAAGACGACGAGCGGCATCGAGCTCCTTAAAAATATCAAGGCCATCCTGCCCGACCTGCTGGTGCTCATCATGTCGATGCATGACGAGAGTCTCTACGCGGAACGCGCCCTGCGGGCCGGCGCGAAGGGTTATGTGATGAAGCAGGCGGCCAGTGAAAACATCCTCGTCGCCATCCGTCGCATTCTTTCCGGCGAACTTTATCTGAGCGACCGGATGAAGGAGAAAATGCTGCATCGCCTGGTCAAGAGCCGGAAGGACGAGGTGGTGTTCTCCATCGACACGCTGAGCGATCGCGAGATGGAGGTGTTTCAGCTCATTGGAAACGGGTTCAGCACGCGGCAGATCGCCACCAAGCTCACGCTGAGCGTCAAGACCATCGATTCGTATCGGGAGCACCTGAAGTTGAAGCTGCATCTCGAAAAAGGATCCGACCTCGTGCGTCATGCGATCCAGTGGGTGCGCAGCGAGAGCATCGTGTAAGGACGGCTCCGTGTGCGCCGGAGGGCTCCCGGTTAAAGGTGGATAAAACCCCACGGGGGTGTCGGGTCTCCGCTCGGTTCTCGCCGGCCGGATTTCAGGCTAGGCTGGAGCGATGAATTTGCCGAATCGGGAAAGGGCGCGGGCATGACGGTCCCCCGGCAGTGGCGGGGGCATTCGTATCCCTTGGGCGCCACTTGGATGGGCAACGGTGTCAACTTTGCCCTGTTCTCGGAGTTCGCCACCGGAGTGGAGCTCTGCCTTTTCGACGATCTCAACCAGCCGGAAGCGACGCGCATCCGGTTGCGCGAGCACAACGATCATGTCTGGCACGGGTTTCTGCCGGAGGTGAAGCCGGGGCAACTCTACGGATACCGGGTGGAGGGGCCTTTCGATCCGGCGAACGGCCATCGGTTTAATCCGCACAAGCTGCTTCTCGATCCCTACGCCAAGGCCATCGCCGGTCGCATTTCCTGGGGTGACGAGATGTTCGGCTACGTCATGGGGCACGCGGACGGCGACGTGACCTTCGATGAACACGACAATGTGCAGCTCATGCCCAAAAGCGTGGTGGTCGACACCGCGTTTACCTGGGGCACCGACCGCCATCCCGAGCGGCCCCTCAACGAAACCGTCATCTACGAGGTGCATGTGAAGGGCTTTTCCAAAGTCTGGGACGCGGTGCCGGAGGCCTTGCGGGGAACCTATGCCGGCCTCGGCAGTCCGCAGGCCATCGAGTATTTTCTCGGACTGGGTGTGACCGCCATCGAACTCATGCCCGTGCACCACCACGTGGACAGCAAGCATCTGGTCGAAAAAGGACTGAGCGAGTACTGGGGGTACAACACCATCGGCTTCTTCGCGCCGGAGGCCGGCTACAGCAGCTCGGGCGACCGCGGCGGGCAGGTCAACGAGTTCAAATCGCTCGTCCACAGCCTGCATGCCGCCGGCCTCGAGGTGATCCTCGACGTGGTCTACAACCACACCGCGGAGGGCAACCACTTCGGGCCGACCCTCGCGTTTCGCGGCATCGACAACCGCTCGTACTACCGCCTGGTCGGCGACAATCCGCGCTATTACATGGATTACACCGGCACGGGCAACACGCTCAACGTGCCGCATCCCCGGGTGCTTCAACTCCTGACCGACAGCCTGCGCTACTGGGTGACGGAGATGCACGTGGACGGCTTCCGTTTCGACCTCGCCTCCGCGCTGGCCCGCGAACTGCACGAGGTGCGAAAGCTGGGCGCGTTCTTCGACGTCATCCATCAGGACCCCGTCATCTCCCGCGTGAAGCTGATCGCCGAGCCCTGGGACGTGGGCGAGGGCGGCTATCAGGTGGGCAATTTTCCCACCCTCTGGGCGGAGTGGAACGGGAAATACCGCGACACGCTGCGCCGTTACTGGAAGGGGGATTCGGGGCTCATGAGAGACTTCGCCTATCGCCTCTGCGGCAGTGCGGATCTTTACGAGAACAACGGGAAGACGCCCGCCGCCAGCATCAATTTCATCACCGCGCACGACGGTTTCACGCTGCGCGATCTCGTTTCGTTCAACGAAAAGCACAATGCCGCCAACGGCGAAAACAACCAGGACGGCGAGAGCAACAACAACTCGTGGAACTGCGGCCACGAGGGGCTCGACGCCCCCGAAGAGATCCAGGTCCTGCGCCGCCGCATGCAGCGCAATTTTCTCGCCACGCTGTTTCTTTCCCAAGGCGTGCCGATGCTGCGCGGCGGCGACGAGTACGGCGCCACCCAGCAAGGCAACAACAACGCCTATTGCCAGGACAACGAGATCAGCTGGCTCGATTGGAAGCGCGACGAGCGGGCCGCGACGCTCGTCGATTTTACCAGCCGGTTGATCCGCTTCCGCCTCGCGCATCCCATTTTCCACCAACCGCGTTTTTTTCAAGGACGAGCGCTGCGCGGCGGAGGCGTGAAGGACATCACCTGGATCGATGCCGAAGGCCGGGAAATGGACGACCATGCCTGGGGCGCCCATTTCTCAAAGCTTCTCGGTGTGATGCTCTGCGGAGACTCGCTCGATCTTTACACTTACTTTGGCGAACTCATCCGCGACGAAACCTTCCTCCTCTATTTCAACACGCACCACGAGGACCGCGAGGTGGTCCTGCCGGGCGCGGAGGCGGTGGTGTGGCGGCTCATCCTCAACACGGCGGAGGAGAGCGGATTTGTCGAAGACGGCGGGACGTGCGCCGGCGGTGGCGGTCGCAAGCTTTCGGCGCGCAGTCTTCTCCTCTTCCAGCAGGAAACGGGCTCGGACGACAGCGCACGGGAAACCCGCCCGGCCCGGCGTCCGGCCCGACGAACCCGCCGCTAGTTTTCCTCATCATGACCTTCACGCCCCGCCCTCCCGTCGGTGCGCACGTCCAGCCCGGCGGGGTTTCCTACCGGGTATGGGCACCTGATCGCCGGACCGTCCGCGTCGCCGTGGGCGGCTCGTCCGCTCCGCTTCGCGTTGTCGAACTGCACCGTGACGGGCAGGGCTTCTTCAGCGGGGTTGATCCCGTCGGAGCGGCGGGAGATCTCTACCGCTTTCACCTCGATGGCCGGCTGTTTCTGCCCGACCCCGTTTCGCGGCACCAGCCCTTCGGCGTGTTCGGACCTTCCCGTGTCGTCGATCCGGAACGCTACGTCTGGCGCACGACCGGGTGGCGTCGTCCGCCGCTGCGCGGCCGCGTGATCTACGAGTTACACGTCGGCACGTTCACGCCGGAAGGCACGTTCACCGCCGCCATCGGCCGGTTCGATGCGCTCGTGGAACTGGGGGTGAACACGATCGAGCTGATGCCGGTGGCGGATTTTCCCGGCCGCTGGAACTGGGGCTACGACGGCGTGATGCTGTATGCGCCGGCACGGTGCTATGGCACGCCGGATGATTTGCGCGCCTTGGTGGATGCGGCGCACGCCCGCGGCCTGGCGGTCGTTCTGGACGTGGTTTACAACCACTTGGGGCCGACGGGCAATCATCTGGAGCGGTACACCCGGTGCTATTTCCACCTCGAGCGCAAAAACGCCTGGGGGAGGGCGCTGAATTTCGATGGTCCGCATTCGCGTCATGTGCGCGATTTCTTTGTGCAAAACGCGGCCTATTGGTTCGACGAATTTCGTTTCGACGGCCTCCGGCTGGATTCCATTCATTCGATCATCGACGAATCGCCGGTCCACTTGCTTGCGGAAATCAGCACGCAGGCGCATGCGCGCGGGGCGTTTGTGATCGGCGAGGACGAGCGCAATCTCGCGGAGGTGATCACTCCGACCGAGGCGGGCGGCCTCGGGTTGGACGCGGTGTGGGCGGACGATTTCCATCACGCCGTGCGCGTGGCCATCACCGGGCAGCGGGAGTCGCATTTCGGGAGTTATCGCGGCATGGCGGCGGAAATCGCGGAGGCGCTCGCGCACGGCTGGCTTTTTCGCGGGCAGCATTTTCCTCATTGGGGCCGCCCGCGCGGCACGGATGCCTCGCATCGTCCGCCGGAAAGTTTCGTGGTGTGCATTTCCAACCACGACCAGGTGGGCAACCGAGCGCTCGGCGACCGTCTGCACGAGGGGCTTCATCCGGGAAATTACCGCGCGGTCTCGATGCTGCTCTGTTTCGCACCGTCCACGCCGCTGCTGTTCATGGGGCAGGAGTGGGCGGCGGCCACGCCGTTTCTTTTTTTCAGCGATCATCCCGGCGACGTGGGCGAAAACATGGCGGAGAACCGGCTCAGCGAATTTAAAAATTACGGCGTGGAGGTCGAGCCCGAGGTCAGGGAGCAGATCCCCAATCCGCAGGAGGCGGGGACGTTTCTGGCCTCGAAGCTGAACTGGCGCGAATGCGACGAGCCCGCGCACGCCTGCATGCGGGAGTTCTATCGCGAGTGTCTGGGCCTGCGGAGGAGCGAGCCGATTTTCCAATCCGCTCCGCGGACGTGCTGGGAGGCGCGCGCGCTGGGGCCGGCGGTCGTGGCTTTGCGCTGGCGGCAGGAGGCGGGCGATTGGCTGCTTTTGGTCGACTTCACCTCCGGGCACGAGGTGGTTGTGCCGGAGGACGATTTCACCCGCGCCGCCGGCGGGCGTCGTTGGCGAATCCGGCTGGCCAGCAATGAAGGACGTTTCGGAGGGACCGACGAAACCGAGCCCATCTGGATGGACGAGGCGGGCTTTCATCTTGTCGCGCCCGGTGCGGTTCTCCTGCGGGAAAGCTGATCTCCGGAAGATTGCGGCTGAGGGGTCGGAGTTTCCACCAATGGCCGCGTGGCACCGCGCCTGATTTCGGAAAATCACGGCGTGAGCATACTTCTGTCGTCCCATGAAGTCTGTTCACACCAAGAAAACCGGGGTCTCCGCAGACGCAGAACGGATGGGCCTATCCAACGCGCGCGGGTGGAATCCTCGACGTCCGATCCCCTTAATCCCATGAAAATTCTCCTGGTGGGCGATGAAGCAAAAAACCGCCGGCTCCTGGCCTTTGGGCTGGCGACGGAGACCGACGAACCGGCCGCGATCACCTCGATAGCCGAGCTGATGCAGTTGAAAACACTGCGCGGCTTTGACGTGGCCCTGATCGATTGGGAAATGCGCGGCGAGCCGGCGGCGGCCGTGCTGTCGCAACTGCGGCGGCTCGCCCCGTGCCTGCCCGTCGTGGCGGGTACCACCACAGCGATGCGGGGCGCCGCCGCCCAGGCCGCCGGCGCGGTGGCGGCTCTGCTGAAGCCGCTGGACATCGACACCGTTCAGGACGTTTTGAAGCACCATGCGCGGACTCCCTTGCCCGCGATGCCGGAGGCCGCCTCCGTCCCCGAGCCGGCGCCCGAGACCGCCGTTGCGGAAATAGCGCCGGACGAGGAACCGCTGCAGACGCGGAGCCCGGTGGTTCAGAATCTGCTCGCTATGGCCGGCCGCGTGGCGCCCACACCCGCCACCGTTCTGATCCTGGGTGAAAACGGCACCGGCAAGACCCGCTTGGCGCGGATGATTCACGAGCAAAGCGCCCGCCGCGACCGCCCCTTTGTGACCGTGAACTGCCCCTGTCTCCAGGCGCAGTTGCTCGAAAGCGAACTTTTCGGACATGTGCGCGGTTCCTTCACCGGCGCAATCAGCGACACGGTGGGGAAAGTCGCCGCCGCCGAGGGCGGCACGCTTTTCCTCGACGAAGTCGGCGAACTGCCCCTCGCGGTCCAGCCCAAGTTGCTGCGGCTCCTGCAGGATCATTGCTACGAACGCGTCGGTGAAACGCGCACCCGCCTCGCCGACATTCGCGTGCTGGCCGCGACCAATCGCGACCTCAAGGCCGAGATGATCGCCGGCCGCTTTCGCGAGGATTTGTTTTACCGGCTCAACGTCATCTCGCTCGTGATGCCCCCGCTGCGCAACCGGGTGGAAGACATCGTGCCCAGCGCCGAGCATTTTCTGGAGGAAATGGGGCGTTCGCTCGGCCGGCATCATCGCGGGTTCACCCTACTCGCGCGGGAGGCGCTGCAACGGCATCCCTGGCCGGGTAACCTGCGCGAGCTGCGCAACACGATCGAGCGGGTGGCCATTCTCGTGGATCGTGAATTGATCGACGTCGGCGATCTCTCCGAGCTGCAGGGCGCCGCGGTTGAAAGCGGTCCGCAGGTCGGCGATTTCGTGACGCTGGAGGCGTTGCAGGAGGCGCACATTCGCCGGGTGATCGAGCGGGCCGAGAACTACGGCCATGCCGCCCGCGTGCTCGGAATCGACAAGGCCACCCTGTACCGCCACCGCAAGCGCACGGAAAACCGCGTCATGGCCTTCGACTCCGGTCTCGACCTCGCCTCGGGCGGATAAGCAGGGCCGCTTCGCTTTTTACCCAACCCCCACCATGAATACCTCGCTTGTTTTGTTGATAGTTCTCCTGCTGCTCGCGATTGGCGCCGTCCCCGCCTGGGGCTACAGCCGGAGCTGGGGCTACGGTCCCAGCGGCGTGCTCGGCCTCATTTTTTTGATTTTGGTCATCATGCTGATCATGGGACGGATTTGAATCCGGTTGCCGCTCACAACAGCGGCGCGAACGGGCGGCAGATGGACTCGTAGATTTTTTCCCTCAGCGGACGCCGTGCGAAGGTGACCGCGTCGATTTCCGTGCACGCGGCGAAGTCGGTTTCCAGCTGCCCGGCCAGCGCGGCGACCAGCGGAGGCATGCGCAGCAGCACGCTGAGCTCGAAGTTCACGTGCATGGAGCGGTTGTCGATATTGGCCGAGCCAACCAGCAGCCATTCGTCGTCGATGACGCCCGCCTTGGTGTGATGGAGGGCCGGCGAGTATTCGAAAATCCTGACGCCGGCGGAAAGCAGATCGTCATAGAAGGATCGGCCGATGCGCAGCAGGGCCGGATGGTCGGTTTTTTCAGTGATGAGCAGGCGCACGTCCACGCCGCGGGCCGCGCACAGCTGGAGCGCGATCAAGGTGGCCTGGTTGGGCACGAAGTATCCGGTCGCAAGCCAGAGACGGCGGCGGGCGCGGTTGATGACGGCGATGAGCGATTTTTGCATGGGGCTGGACGGCGAGTCGGGCCCGCCAGCGATGACCAAGGCGGGCCAGGCCGCTTCGGCCGAGGTCTGCGGATAATAGCCGGGCTCGCCGATTTTTTTCCCGGTGGAAAAATACCAGTCGTCGGCAAACGACTCCTGCAGGATCCGGGCGACGGGGCCCTCCAGCTCAACCTGCAGGTCGCGCCACGGGCCGACCGCCGGATCGAGGCCTTGGTATTCTCGGCCGACATTCATTCCGCCGACAAAGGCGTGGCGGCCATCGATGATCTGGAGCTTCCGGTGATTGCGCAGATTGAAAAGATAGCGGTGGCGCCGCGGATTGATGGTGAGAAACCAGGAAAATTCTCCGCCGGCCGCGACGATGGGTTGAAAATAGCGGGCGGAAAGCGTCACGGAGCCCACTTCGTCGAGGAGTACGCGCACGCGCACGCCGCGCCGTGCGGCCGCGAGGAGGGCGTCGCGAAGGCGGTCGCCTGTGGGGTCGGCCCGCCAGATAAAAAATTGAATGTGCACATGATGGCGCGCGGCTGCGATGCGGGCGCACAACGCATCGTAGAACGTGTTGGCTTCGGGCAGCAGCCAGGCCTGCGCGGCCTGCGTGGCGGGGATGTCGTTCAGTCGGGAAATCTGCCGTGAGAAAACGGCGTCTTCTTCCGGCAGCTCGGAAACATCGTCCACGGCGGGCTGGCCAGCCCACAAGGAATGAAAGCCAGCTCTCCGATGCAGTCGCTTCCGGCGCAGGCGATCCGCGCCGATGCCCCAGTAGAACAAGGCGCCCAGGTAGGGGAAAAGCAGAATGCCCCAAGCCCAGGCGAGGGTGGCAGCGGGACGTTTGCGCAGCCAGAACAGATGGGCCAGCGCGATGGCGGAGACGATATAGTATCCCAGCGCGAAGAGCGTGGAAAAAGACATGGAGGTGACGGGCCGGACAAGGCCGCGAGGGGAGCCGGCGCATGATGTCACACCCGCGGAAAAACGCCTACCGGAGCCGATGCGGACGGGTGCCGGGGGGATTTTCCCAGAGCGGGACTGGCCCGATCCTGATGGATGGAATGAGGCCACGCGTCTATCATGGCGGATGCTTTCGGGTTTTTTCGCCGATTCCGCGGTGCAGGCGGCGCTCTTGCTGCTGGGTGTGACTTTTCTGGCGGACTGGCTGCTGCGCAGGTTGATGAAACAGTGGCTGAAAGAACCGGCGCCCGGAGCCGCCCCGCGCGGGCGTTCCTGGCGGCACGGGCTGCTGGTGCTTTCGCCGCCGCTTCGTCTGCTCATTTGGTATTACGGCGCCTATCTCGCGGCACGTGTGCTGGTGGCGTATTCGCTGCAGAAGGAGTGGAATCGCTGGGGATCATGGGTTCCGAACGTGGCCGGTGCGGGTGTTTTTTTCGCCTCCCTGTGGATGCTGCACCGTTCGGCGCGGGTGGTGGATGCGCGCTTGCGAACGGTGGCAACGACGACGCCGGGGGCGTTCGACGATATTTTTCTGCCGCTGCTGGGATTGGCGTTTCGGATCGTCCTGCCGGTGGTGGCGCTTTTTTTTCTCGTGCACCTGTGGCCGTTTTCACCGGGGACGCTCGCGCTTCTGCACAAGCTCATCGCGGTCGCGCTGATTCTGGCGCTGGCCTGGCTCATCGTGCGAGCCTCGGGGGTGGTGGAGCAGGTGGTGCTCGGGCGCAAGGAGCTGAAGTCGGTCACCAACTACGAGGGGCGGGCGCTGGTTACGCGGGTGAGTCTGTTGCGCAAAATCGCGATGGTCTTCGTGGGCGTCTTCGCGCTGGCGGCGGTGCTAATGTTGTTTGACGAGGTGCGGGACGTGGGTCGTAGCATTCTCGCCTCGGCCGGCGTGGCCGGAATCATCCTGGGACTGGCGGCCCAACGGAGCCTGGGAGGGCTTTTCGCGGGTTTGCAGATCGCGCTGACCCAGCCCGTGCGCATCGGCGACCAGATCAAGATGGAGGACGAGGCCGGCGCGGTGGAGGAGATCACGTTGACGTACGTGGTGGTGCGACGGTGGGATCGTTCCTGCCTGATCGTGCCGATCACCCATTTCATCGAGAATCCGGTCGTCAACTACACCCGGGGATCTTCGGCGGTTCTGGCGCAGGTGCTGTTGCGGGCGGATTTCTCCCTGCCGGTGCCGCCGCTTCGCGAGTATGTCGAGGGATTGGTCCGGCAGTCGCCGCTTTGGGATCAGAAAACGCTGGCGGTGCAGACGACCGATGTCCGGCACGAGAGTATGGAAATCCGCATTCTCATCGGCGCGCCCACGGGGGCCTCGGCTTTTCAATTGCAATGCGAGTTGCGAGAAAAGGCGGTCGAGTTCCTTCACCTGCACTATCCCCAATGTCTTCCCAAAGCACGGGAGGAGGGCAAACCCATCACCACGTGGAAGGAGTCGGAGGAGTTTGGAGCGCGCGCTCCGGACCCCGGAAAATAAGAGAGGTAGGTCGCGGGCGTGGCAAATTGCACTCCCGGGGGAGCGTGCGTGGCAGTTTGCCCCCGCGATTGTCCGAGTTCTCCATGGGGAAAAGCCATGGCATGGCCGATGCGAGGCATGGACATGCTCAATTTATTCGGACGTTTCTCCCGGCTCGTTTCCATCTGGCTGGCGCATCCGACGGCCTTTGTCCTCGCGCTCCTGAGCGTGATCATCTGGGCGGCGACGGGGCCGTTGTACGGCTACTCCGAAAACTGGCAGCTCATCATCAACACGGGGACGACCATCCTTACCTTCCTGATGGTTTTCCTGATTCAGAACACGCAGAACCGCGACGCCAAGGCGATGCAGCTCAAGCTCGACGAATTGCTGCGGGCGATGCACGGGGCGCGAAACGAGATGATCGATCTGGAGAACCTGACGGAGGAGGAGATCACCCGTTACTGCGGAGAATTCAAAAAGCTGCACCTGCGTTATGAAAAGGAAATGGAAAGGCGCGGTCTTGAAAAAAAGCCCTGAGTCTTTGCGAGACGGGCGGCGCGCCGGCTGGCGATATCTCCTGCTGGCCATAGCCGCAGGCCTTCTGCTGTTGGATAATCGCGATGTTTTGCGGGCGCTGCTCGGGCATGCGGCCGTGCTCGCGGGGAAGCTGCCGTCCGCGGGATTGTTGCTCGCCTGCGTGCTTCTGCCGATGGCGGGTTTTCCCGTGTCGGTGCTTTATTTTGCCGCGGGCCTGCGCTGGGGCGGCGCCGGAGCCATGGTCCTGATCATGGGGGCGATCGCGGCGCATCTGACGGTCGCGCATTTGCTGGCCGGATGGTTGCGGGAGCCTCTGGCCCGCTGGGTGGGCGGACGGGCGAAGTTCGCGCAAGACTTGGTTGCGGGGGCGAACGCCTGGTTCGTCTTCCTTGCCGCGCTGCTGCCCGCCGTTCCTTATGCTTTTAAAAATTACGGTCTGGCCCTGGCTGTGCCTCGGTGGCGCCCCTATCTGCTAGGCGCGTTTCCAGCCCACCTCTTCACTGCGCTTCCGGCGGTCTTCATCGGCGAGGTGGTGGCGCTTCCGAGGGCGCCGAAGATCGCGGCGATCGCGGGCTATGTCGGCGTCTTGCTGACGGCCGGCTGGTTTTTTCGCCACCGACGGAAGATGGAAGCCATTAACTCAGCAGCCTTATGATCTTCGATTTCCTCAATCGTCTTCTTGGACTGGAGGTGGAGGCCCGCCATCTCACGTTTTCGCACATGGCATGGCGGTCCGTCGTTGTTTTCGTTTTCGGCGTGATGCTCATGCGGCTGGCGGACCGGCGTTTTCTGGGCCGCAACGCCGGATTCGATGTCCTGCTGGGCGTGGTACTCGGCTCGGTGCTGAGTCGCGGAATCAATGGCCAGGCCGCGTTTTTTCCCACGCTGGGCGCGTGTCTGGTGCTGGTGGTGCTTCATCATCTACTGGCCACCGCAGCCTGCCACTCGCATGTCTTTTCCCGCTGGGTGAAGGGAGTGCCGCAGATCCTCGTTCGCACGGGCAAGGTCGAAAAAAGCCAGCTGCGAAAGAATAAGATGACCGAGGATGACTTGCTCGAAAATATCCGGCTCAACGGCAATGCCGGACGACCGGAGGACGTTGCCGAGGCTTGGCTGGAGCGCAACGGCAGCATCAGCATCATCAAGAAAAAAGAGTCCCGGTAGTTCGCGTCCGGCGGAGGCGAGCGAAGCTCAGGCGCTTTTTTTAGGCCAGCCGTGCCGGCGGGATTGGGCCGCGGCCATGCGGGCCATTTTCCAGTAATGGGCCCGGGCAAACGTGCGTGCGGTGGCAAACAGCCAGCTGGCGAGCGGCAGCGTGCCTTCCCTGCGCGCCAGATCCCGCTGGGCGTGGAGAAAGGTGATTCGGGTGATTTTTTCCGCATCCTGAACGTTGCGCAACACCTCATGCGCCCGCTCGAAAACCTGCGCGTGATAGCTGCGCACGATTTCGGTGAAGGCGGCGGCGTCGCCTTGTTGGTAGCGCTCGACGAGGGAGACATCGCGGTCGTGGGCGGTGGTGGTCGAGGCGTGTTTCAGAAGGGCCGGCTGAGGTGCGGCCAGAACGGGGCTGGTTGACATGAGGAACGAGAAGCGGAGTTGAAGCGTTGACGTGAGTTAAGAATTTCGGCGGCGACGGGCGGCGAGCATTTGGTCGTGTTGCGCTTCCTCGACGC
The DNA here is from genome assembly GCA_019510185.1 of Verrucomicrobiota bacterium. Classification (GTDB taxonomy): domain Bacteria; phylum Verrucomicrobiota; class Verrucomicrobiia; order Opitutales; family Opitutaceae; genus Rariglobus. Next base: position 50,751 of record JAEKKV010000010.1, read on the forward strand.
CTTCCACGGCCAGACGCTCGGTCACGTCCTGATCATCCGCTTCGTTTTGAAGGGGCACCTGGCGGCCCGGAATCGAGGGCGGCTCGCTGGGGTCGCGACTCAGCGCGCCGGTGCTCACCGCGTCTTCCTGCGTGGTCGGCGGGAGAGACTCTCCGCTCAACTCACGCTTCGCCTGAAGGCGATCGGTCACGGTGACTTCATCGGGCGAGCGACCGTCGATCACGGCGATTTCCCGGGCACGCCGCTCGATGAGCTCGGCGGTGATTTCCCCGGTCTCACTGCCGTGGACGAGGATTTTACCCGGTTTGTGGTCGTCGTGATTCATGGAACTGAAGCAAAGGAAGTGGATCGTAAAACGTCCGCCTTGGCGGGACCGACTGCACCGGGAAATCTCCGTTCCGCGTCAGCCGTCGTTTTCGTTGTCTTACTTTACGCCAAGGACGCGGCGCGCTCAATGGGAGTTTCCCTGAAACGCCGCTAGGGCGGATTTCTGCGCCGGTCGGGAGCTGAGGGACGCGGTCATTTTACGATGATATTGTTCACCACCTTGCGCACGCCGCGGACGCCCTCGGCGATTTTTTCCGCGCGCTCTTTCATTTCAGGGGTGTCCACAAAACCGCTCAGTTGCACGGTGCCCTTGAAGGTTTCGATTTCGATCTGACCCGCTTTGACAAGCTTGTCGGCGATGAACGCGGTTTTCACCTTCGCGGTGATGCTGGCGTCATCGACGTATTCCCCGGTGCTTTGACGCGTGGCGCTACCGGCACAGCCGGGGGCAAGGACGGGCGTGACGGCACCGATCAACAGAAGAGCGGCGAGTGCGTTAAAGTTACGTGAGGTTTTCATGGGATTTGGATGATTTGCTCGCACGGACTTCGTCGCCGGGCTGGAGCGCAGAACGGTTTCTGTTGATGACCAGGGCTGCGCCGACGAAGAGAGCGTTTTTGATGATTTCCTGGCCTTGTGCCGTCAGAATAAACGGGGAGCCGGCAAAGCATTCACCGGGCATGGTCATCAAGGGCAGGAGGAGAAACGGTATTTGCAGGAGCAGAAGCAGCGCGCCCGCCCGCTGAAGCGGCCGGGATAAAAGGCAGACGCCGATCACGGTTTCCCACCCGCCGAGCAAAAGGAAAAAAAGATCCGGCGGCAGCGGGGGGAGGCTGCGCCGGATCAAGTCTTCCGCCATGCTTCCGGATAACGAGACGAACTTGAGCGCTCCCAGCCAGAGCATGATCGAGGCGGTGATATAGCGGAGTACGCGCCGCGCGCGCCGGCTCTGACTGAGGGCAATGCGATGGTGGCGTCTGCGGACGCGCCTTGTCGCCTTTGGAGGGAAAACCAATGCGGAGGCAAGGGAGCGTGTTGGCATGGCGCGACGACGTCCTTGGTTGAGGAAGTCCGGACGGCGGACTCCTTCTTTTTTTGTTCGGGTGAAAAGCCGCGGGGCAGGGCGGCCGTGATTACTTCAGGGATTTTTCCAGCTGTTTCGCGTGTTCGTAATGGGCGCGCAGCGTGGGGAGGATCTTGTTGGCGAAGGCCGAGACCTCGGGGTCGTCCGCTTTCTTTGCCGCTTTTTCGTACAGGTCGATGGCGTCCTCGTGCATGTCCACCTGGTCTTTGATGTAATCTTTGTCGAAATCGGAGCTCTTCTTGTCGCTCCACTTTTTCATATCGCTGGAGTCGCGTTTTTCCACGGGCAGGGCGACGCCTTTTTTCAGAGCGAGGTCGCGCAGCTCCTTGTTGGCGTTTTCGTGATCATCGACCATCTGGCGGGCGAAGCTTTTCACCTCGGAGTTGGCGGTGCGGTCGACCGCGATCTGCGAGATTACGACTTCCTCGTGGCCGGACTTGGAGGCCTTTTCAATGAAGCGCCGATCGAAGCGACTGGTCTTTTCGGAAGAGGACATGTTGCGATCGGTATTAGTCGTCGATGAGTTGCGATCGGTGTTGGTCGTCGATGAATTGCGGTCGGTACCGGTGGTCGACGAGGTTTCAGGCATGTTCTGGGCAAACAGTCCCGCGCTGGAAAAAGCGAGCGCGGCGAGACCGAGAATTTTGATACGATGGGAGGTTAGGGATGTTTTCATGGCCCGGTAATGTAGCCCGATATTTTCGACACACCATGGGGGCCGCTCAGCAACGTCCTGTGGGGGCTGAGCCCGACGAATCGGATCGGGAGCGGTTGATCGGGACGCGCTACGCGCGAACCGGTCAGGGGTGAGGTTTGATGATATCCGCGGGGCTCTGCGGCGGCCGGTGTGCGACGCGCCAGATCACCCATCCCGTCAGAATAAAAAAAAGCAAAATGCCGATCACCATGCCGACATTGACTTTGGTGGTGCGCTTCCGCGGGTTCACGGACGGATTTTGATTATGGGAGTCGAAGGCCATGATTTTAAACGGGAGCGCGGCCGGTGGCCGCGATGAGCGCGCGCGCGGTGGCGATGCGGCCCGCATAGCCGGCGTGCGTGGCGTAAACGGGCAGCGGGAGTTCCAGGCGCTCGCTCCAGGTGCCCGCGCCGTAGCTTCCGGGGAGATTGAAGCGCTGGGCGATCCCGAGGAGATCGCTGCTCATCAGCACCGCCAGCTGGCAGGGCGTTTCGAAAAGGGTGCGCACCAGCGCGGTGAGAAGATCGTCCGTCAGGGTGTCCGGCGGAGGCTGGTTCCAGCCGACAAAGGCGAGGAGATTTTCCAGATCCTTGGCGGCGACGCCTTGCGGATCCTGCCGCGCGTTTTCCCGCAGGTGCAGGTAAAAAGCCGCGAGGGGAGCGTGGTCGTGGTTCGCGTACGTGGCGAGGCTGAGGACGCGGAAGGAATCCTTGGGATGGAGGGAGCGGTCGGGCCGGCGTTCCAATTGCGGGAAGGTAAGATTGGCCAGGCGCAGATCGTCGAGGGCGGCGCGCATGTAGCCGGGCATCTCGCCCATGATCTCGGCGAAGAGATACATGTCGCCCGCCGCTTCTTGAATCGTGGCGATGAGACTGCGCCCTTGCAGATCGTTGATTTTGGCGGAAACCGGATCCTCATCGGAACCCGGAACGAAACGGGGAAGCCGTCCGCCGGTGAGCTGCTTGGCGGCTTCTTCCGTCAATTTCGAAAACTCCGCGTGCCGGGCTCCGCCGGGCCAGGGAAACATGTAGGCGCGAAAATAGCCGCGGAGATGGTCGAGCCTGCAGACATGGAAGTATTGGCGAGCGGAAACCACGCGACGGCGCAGCCAGGCGAAATCGGTGGAGCGGTGGTTTTCCCAGCGATACGCGGGTAGGCCCCAATTCTGGCCCCAACGTTCAGAGTCCTTGTTGGTGTCGAAGTAGGTGATCGGGCGCGTGCCGACGTTCCAGTCGAGATCGAACAACTCGGGATGATTCCAGACGTCGGCGCTGCACCGGCCCACGCCAAAGGACATTTCCCCCATCAGCATCACGCCGCGCTCCTCGGCATGGGCGCGCACCTTTAGCCATTGCCGGTGGGCGACCCATTGGATGAACGCGAAGCCCTCGCGGATCCGGAGGAGGCGTTCGCGCTCGGGATGGCGTTCCAGCCAGGTGGAGGCTTCGGCGAACGACTGATGCTCCGGCCTCCAGTCGGTCCAGTTGGGGTTTCCCTCATATTCGCGGATGAGCAGGCGGAAAAGCGTGTATGGCTCGAGCCAGTCTTTGCGGTTTTCTCGGAAATCGGCGAACTCCCGGGCGAGCGGATCGCCGGCGGGAATCCTTTCTAAAAAACCACGGTGGGCGCCGAGGAGGATCTGGAGCTTGAGCGGGTTGACGGAGTTGTAGCTGACGCCGCCGACGCGCAGACGGGCGAGCCAGGATTCAGGCGCGGTGCTTTCGATGTCCTGCGCGGTGAGTCCGGGCACGTCCTCCTCGGTCAGCGCCAGCAGCGCGGGCGACAGCGCGGTGGTGCTGATCGCATTATACGGACTGTGATCGCCGACGGTTTCGTACACCGGCAGGATTTGCAAAACAGCGAAACGCTGATCGGCGCAAAAATCGATCGCCTCGCGCAGGGCCAGCGTGTCGCCGATGCCGAAGTCATGCTCGTGCCGCAGTGCGAACGCGGGCACGAGCAGGCCGGCGTATTTTCGCCCGGGCCGGAAAGAGGGAAAGAGGACGGGTGGAGGCATGGCGGGATCAGGGCGAGGGTGCGGCCTTGGCCGGCTCGTCGTCGCGTTTTTCAGACAAGGGGCGGACGAAGCCGTGGCGCACCAGATTGACGAGAGTGGCCCACAGGCCCACCTCGGGCCGGCCGAATTCGCCGGAGAAGGGGACGCGCGTGCCAACCTGGTCGCGCTCTTTGTTCTTCACGACGGCGGTCAAGCCGCTGACAAACGACTCCCATAGCCGGCGGAGAGGGCCCTTGGTGCGATCTTCGAGATTCTTGAATTCGATGTGTTCGGCGAACGGTTTCACGTAACCCTCGAAGCGGCCGCCCTCGGCGGCCATTTCGGCATAGGCCTGGAAAGTTCCGGATGAGACGTCGACGCTGGCGTAGGCTTCGAGAAAATCATTCAACGCGCGCAGATCGACTCCGCGCAGGTCGAACTTGAGCTGAAAGTGGGGTTGGGCGGCCAGCGGCTCGGCGTTGATCCACAGGTTGAGCTGGCCGTTACCCAGCGTGGTGCCCTCGATGCTGAGGCGGGCGGGATAGGGGCCGCTTTTCGGCGTCGGCCGGTTACGCAGGCCGGTGGCGACGGCGTGAAGATCGCGGATGGCCAGGTCCACCCGCGGCCGGCTCGTTTCATCGATGAAGTGAACTTCACTCTGGGAGAGTTCGAGATGGGTGATGTCGATGGGAAAAAGATCCCTCACCACTTCCTGCCAGCGCCGGCCCTCCTCCTTTGCGGTGGCGGGCGGCGTGGTCGCCTTCGTCAACTGAAGCCGGGCCTTGTCCAAATAAATTTCGCTGACGAACCGTCCGTGAAAGAGTTCCCCCCAGGCGAGGGAGAAATCGATGTCCTCGGCCGAAAAAAAAGGCACGGTGGTCGCGCCCTCCCGTTTGAAAATTGAAATCTGGCGCAGCCGGTAGGCACCTCGAAAAATCCCGAGATCGATATCCTCGACATGGCCCGTATAGCCCTCCACCCGGGCCAGCCGCCGGTTGACGGCGTTCTTCAGGACCACGGGGGCGGCGACGCGCAACGCCAGGATCACCAGCAGCGCGCCGCCGATCCACCAAGCCAGCCGTTTTCGCCGGGATAGGCCCGGAGGGCGGCGCGGATTGTCGTCCCGGCTCATGACGTGCGGGCGCCGCGGGGACGCGTTGAAAAAGAAAAGCCCCGCAGGAATCTCTGCGGGGCAGGATGGAGATCAGAAGTTGACACCGATGCCGACGGTCCACTGGAACGCGCCGTTGTCGAAGTTCTCCGAAGCCTGATGCGAATTGTGGAAGACCCACGCGTAATCCACCAAGGCGAAGAGGAACGTCTTCGGCTGAACGTAGAATTTCGCGCCGGCTTCCAGCCCGGCGGCCAAGGTATCGCTCACATTGTCGCCGTAGAAGCCGCCGAAGTTGATTCCCAGAAACGGCCGCAGGGCGCCACGTGCGAAGAGATGCTGGTCGAGCGCCACGAAAGTCGAGCCGGACCAGTCCGCGCCGCCGCTGCCTTCCGGATTGGCGTAGCTGACCGATTGACGAATCGTGCCTTCAAGCGTGTCGGTGAAATAATAACCGAGGGAGGCGTTTACTCCGCCGGACGAGTTGTTGAAATCCTTGTTGCTGATGCCGCTGCCACCAAGGGTCAGCTCCTTGTCGCCGGCGACTGCGCCGTAGGTGCTGCGGGTGTAGCTCGTGGTGTAGTCGCTCCGGGTTTGTGCGCTGACGGAAAGGACCGCCGCCAAAAACAGCAGTCCGCCTTTGAGGATGAGGTTTTGTGTATTCATTTTTGTTGGTTTGGTGCGAGTGCCGCTGGAGGAGCGACCCCATTTTCCCGAGCGGCTGCCGCACGACAATAGTCCAGGCTTTGCGAGGCTCCCCAAATTATCATCGGTAGGAAATCCGGGATACACCACAGGGTGGCGGTCGGGTCGCCGTCAAAAACCATGGAGTACCTTTGTCCGGAGGAGCGCGGGAAAGGAGAGCGGGAACATGAGGGAGGCGGTTGGAGTCTCTGGGCTTATGCCTGCCGCTTCCTCAGGTCGTGTGGCGGCGATCAAGCCGACGGGCCGGCGGCGTCCGCCCCCGGCAATCCGTACGGACGTGGTGCAAGCGGTCCGTTCGGCCAAGTTACGCTACGTCACGGACGAGGCGCCAGGCATCGCCCGGCGGCGCCGGGGCGAAGGATGGCTGTATTTGGATCCGGCCGGCCGCGTGATCCGAAACCGTGCGACGCAGGAACGCATCCGGCATCTCGCGATCCCGCCCGCCTGGACGGACGTGTGGATATGCCCGCTCGTCAACGGACACATCCAGGCGACCGGTCGCGATGCGCGGGGGCGCAAACAATACCTTTATCATGCCGACTGGCGGGAAACCCGGGATGAGGAAAAATTCACGCGCATGCTGGCCTTTGCCCGGGCTTTGCCGCGCATCCGCCGTCGCGTGGCGCGCGATCTGGCTCGTCCGGATCTCGATCGCCGACGGGTGCTGGCCGCGGTCGTGCGGTTGCTCGAGACCACGTTCATCCGGATTGGCAACGAGGAGTACGCGCGGGAAAACGGATCCTTCGGTCTCACCACGCTGCGCAGCCGGCACGTGGCCGTCGGCCGCGGCATGATCCATTTCGAGTTTCGCGGAAAAAGCGGCAAGCGGCACGCGATCGACTTGGGCGATCCGCAACTGGCCCGCGTTGTCCGGCGCATCCAAGAACTGCCCGGCCAGGATCTTTTTCAATATGTGGACGACAAGGGCGCTCCCCAGAAAATCGAATCGGCCGATGTGAACGCGTATCTGAGAGAGATCGCCGGGGAGGAATTTTCGGCCAAGGATTTTCGCACGTGGGCCGGCACGGTGCTGGCCGCGATGGCGTTGCGGGAGGCCGGGCCTTTTTCCAGCGCGACGGACGCGCGGAGGCGCGTTTCCCAGGCGATCGCGTGGGTGGCGGATCGCTTGGGGAACACGCCGGCGATCTGTCGAAAAGCCTACATTCATCCCGGCGTGTTGGAGAGTTATCTGAAGGGCGTGACGATCGGGCCGCCGCCGCGCGGAGACTTGGTGACCGGGCGCGCCGGCCTGCCGGAGTTGCGCTCCGCCGAAGCGGGCGTGCTGGCGTTGTTGCGTCGGCGTTCGGCGGCCGCGCGGCGCGGACGGGTACGCAGGCAGATTGCCGGAACCGGACAAAAGAAACCGGCCCGATGACAGGCGGGCGCGGGTTGGTGTACACTGGCTCCATGGCCGTGCATGACATGGAAGCGACCGCCCGGGCTTTGGTCGGACCGGGCAAGGGGATTCTCGCGGCGGATGAAAGCCTCCCGACGATCCAAAAACGTTTGAATGCGGTCGAGGTGGCCGCGACCGAGGAGAATCGCCGGGCGTACCGGCAGTTGTTATTTCTGACGCCCGAACTGGCCGAGTTTATCAGCGGCATTATTCTCTTCGACGAAACGCTCAGCCAGAAAACCGATCACGGCGTGCCTTTCCCCGAGGCGATCACGCGGGCCGGCATGATACCGGGCATCAAGGTGGATTTGGGAGCCAAGCCGTTGGCGGGTTTTCCCGGCGAAAAAATCACGGAAGGTCTGGATGGCTTGCGCGAGCGGCTGGCCGAGTACTCCCGGCTGGGGGCGCGGTTTGCCAAGTGGCGCGCGGTCATCGCGATCACGGATGGCGCGCCCACGCGTTTCTGCCTGGAGGCGAACGCCCACGCGCTGGCGCGTTACGCGGCGCTTTGCCAGGAGGCCGGCCTCGTGCCGATCGTCGAGCCCGAGGTGCTCATGGATGGCGCGCATCCGATCGAGCGGCACCAAGAGGTGACCGAGCAGGCGCAACAGTGCGTTTTCGAGGCGCTGTTCGCGCAGCGGGTGAATCTGCGCGCGATGCTGCTCAAGCCGAACATGGTGCTGTCGGGAAAGGATTGTCCGCGGCAGGCCGGGGTGGCGGAAGTGGCGATCGCGACCTTTCGCTGCCTGCAAACGACCGTGCCGGCGGCCGTGCCGGGAGTGGTGTTTCTTTCCGGAGGCCAGGACGACATTCGTGCGACGGAGCACCTGCAGGCGTTGAGCCGTTTTGTGCCCGCGCCCTGGGAGCTGAGTTTTTCCTTCGGACGGGCGCTGCAAGATCGGGCGCTCCGGATCTGGCGGGGAAAAGCGGCCAACGTCGCGGCGGCCCGCCAGGCCTTGTATCATCGCGCGAGCTGCAACGCCGCCGCCCGGAACGGCATCTATTCCGACTCCATGGATTCTTCGGGGAAAACATTCTGAGCACGAGTGGTGAATTTCCCCACGATTGCGCTGCGGGAAAAAAGGCCGGATTGCCGGTGGCTCGGCCTGATGGTGAGAAGCCCATGCCCGCTGCTATGATGAGGTTATTGTGAATTCGCCTCTCGCGCCGACAGCACCTGGAACCATCGAGTCTTTCTTCTGCCGGGAACGGGCCATGACGGCCATCGCGACGTCTTCACTCCATCCCGGCTTGGCGTGCGCGCCGGCCAACTTGTTTTCGTGTCCGTCTGAAGCCCCCCGGCGCCACGTGTAAACCGATTTTCCCTATGACTAAAATATGCTGTATCGGAGCCGGCTATGTGGGCGGGCCCACGATGGCCATGATCGCCTTGAAAGCACCTGACATCACGGTCTCCGTGGTGGACGTTAACGCGGCCCGCATCGCCGCTTGGAATTCGGATGACCTGCCTATTTACGAGCCCGGCTTGGCGGAGATCGTCAAGGAGTGCCGCGGCCGGAACCTGCTCTTCACGACCGAAGTGAAAGATGCGATCCGCGAGGCGGATTTCATTTTCGTCTCCGTGAACACCCCGACCAAGACCTACGGCATCGGCGCTGGCCGGGCGGCGGATCTCCGGTTCGTGGAATCCGTGGCCCGCAGCATCGCGGAGGTGGCGGAGAGTCCGAAGATCATCATTGAGAAATCGACCATGCCGGTGAAAACGGCCGAGACGATCAAGGACATCCTCGCCGCGAGCGGACGCCGGCTGGCGCACCAGGTTCTTTCCAATCCCGAATTTCTCGCCGAGGGCACGGCGATCGCGGACCTGCTCGAGCCGGACCGCGTGCTCATCGGCGGCGAGCACACGCCTGGCGGCGACCAGGCAGTGGCGGCGCTGGTGGATATCTACGCCCGCTGGGTGCCGCGCGAGCGGATCATCACGACCAGCCTCTGGTCGGCGGAGCTCTCGAAGCTCGTGGCCAACGCCTTTCTCGCGCAGCGAATTTCATCGATCAACACGATCTCGGCTTTGTGCGAGGCGACGGGGGCGGACGTGGACGAGGTGGCAAACGCCATCGGCAAGGATTCGCGCATCGGCCCGAAATTCCTGAAATCCTCCGTGGGCTTCGGCGGCTCCTGTTTTCAAAAGGACATCCTGAACCTGGTCTATCTGTGCGAGTACTACGGTCTGAGCGAGGTGGCCGCCTACTGGAACGGGGTCGTGCACATGAACAACTGGCAGAAGCAGCGTTTTGCCGCCAGGATCGTGCGGACGCTCTTCAACACCGTGGCGGGCAAAAAAATCGCGGTGCTTGGCTTCGCTTTCAAAAAGGACACGAACGATACGCGCGAGTCGCCGGCGATCTGCGTGGTGCGCGATCTGCTCGCGGAGCGTGCGCGTGTGTCGGTTTACGATCCGCAGGTGCCGGAATCCCAAATCCGGAGCGAGGTGCGCGGTCCGGACGGCGAAAACGAGCTGCTGACGGTGGTATCCAACGCCTACGAGGCCGCCGACGGCGCGCACGCCTTGGTGCTGGTGACGGAGTGGGACGCGTTCAAGCACCTGGATTTCGAGCGGATCTACGCGACCATGCCGAAACCGGCGTTCATCTTCGACGGGCGCAACATCCTGCCGTTGGATGAACTGCGGCAGATCGGCTTCCGTGCCGAGGGCATCGGCAAGCCGGCGTACAGCGCGCCGTTGCTGCCGCATCCGTCGCTCAAAACTGTATACTCACCGGCAGCGCTGACTGTTTGATAAAGCTGGCCGGACTGGCCGGATCTCCCGCCGGAACGGGCGGGAACGGCCAGGGCGTGCCATAATGATCGTCGAAGGCGATCTGATCGGTGGACAGGCGTCCGGGGTGTTCCCGCTGCTCGCGGTCGGCGGCACGGCCGATGGCGAGCAGCGCGATCACTTCAGTGGTCGCGGGAAGCTTGAGGATGTCGCGGACGGCGACGGGATCGAAACCTTCCATCGGGGCGGTGTCCCAGCCCAGGAACTCCGCCGTCAGCATCAGGTAGGTGAACGCGATCATCACCTGGCGGGTGAGCCACACAGCGGGCGAGCTTTGGTCAATAAAGGCCAGCGCGTCGCGCTTTTGTTGTTCGACCCCTTTTTCCGGGCGGCCCTTACGCCGAGCTTTCGTTTTGAGGATTTCATCGACTTTCCCCTTCCAGCCGACGCGATCGGCGAGGGCGACGATCACCGCGGGGGCTTCGGTGATCTTGGCTTGATCGAAGGCGGCCGCGCGCAGGCGTGCGCGTTGTTCCGGGCTGCGCAGGACCAGAAAGCGCCAAGGTTGAAAGTTGAAACCCGAGGGGGCTTCCGCGCCCAAGCTGAGGACGGCGTTCAAGACGTCCTCCGGCACCGGGTCGGGGAGAAAATGCGGCGTGGCCCTGCGTTGCCTCACGACTTGGGCGAGCTCATGGACGGCCGGTTGGGAAAGCAGGTCCAGAGGAGAGGGGGCGTCTTTCATCGCCCTTTCACCATAGGCGAGGCCCGCCTTTTTGCCTATCAAGGCCATGCACGGCGCGGGCCTGAGTGTTTTCCCCATGCGTCACCCGGAAGTGCCTACGGTCTCCGGTCACTTGGCCGGTCGTGCACGTCGGCCCGGCCCGATGTCGGCAGCGGGAGGGTCCCTGATATTTTCTCCGTCAGCGCAGGTATAGGATGGCGCCAACGGGAATTCGCGGGCCGGCGCTGGCCGGTTCGCCTCCAAATTGCCCGAACGATTAATGAGTGCTCAACCGGTCAGCTCAGCCAATGCTCTCTCGCGCGTTTCCGCCGGGGGCCGCCGGCCGCCGGCGGGCCGCATTTTGGTCGTGGAGGACAACCCGGAACTGCGCCAGCTCAGCTCGCTGGTCTTGCGGCGGCTGGGATTTCACGTGGATTGCGCCGCCGATGGCGAGGCGGGCTGGGAGGCGCTCGGCATCATGTCCTACGACGTGCTGATCACGGATCATGAGATGCCGCGGTTGACGGGACTGGGCCTGATCAAGCGCATGCGGGCGGCTTCGGTGAATACGCCCGCCATTCTGGTTTCCGGACGGCTGCCGTTTGCGGAGCCGGTGCTGCGGGAGATAATCGGGCCGGGCGCGGCCCTATCCAAGCCGTTCTCTTTTGGCGAAGTGGTTTCAGAGATAAACCGGCTGCTGCCGAAGTCGCGGCGAATCGAGACGGGTGAGGACGCGCCGCCAAAGCGGGCGACCCTTTCTTCCGCCTGACGTCGCGCCCGGCCGTCGTTTGTACGGCCATGGCCGCCGGCTTTCTTTAGCATGTCCCTGATTGCGTCACACGCCCCGGTGTCGCCTCGGTCGCTCGCCTGGCGTACCGGCCGCATCCTGCTGGCTTCCGTCCGCGCTTTTTCCACGGACAACGTCGGCCGGCTCGGTGCCGCGCTGGCCTTCTACACGACGGTGGCGGTTGCGCCGCTCCTCGTGCTCGCGATCGCGGTCGCCGGCGCGGTGTTCAAGGAGGGCGCGGCCCGGGCGCGGGTCTTGGGCGAGATTGAGCACCTGGCGGGCCCGCAGGCGAGCAAGGCGCTCGGGACCATCCATGCTCCCGTGGAAATATCCGGCGGGGTCGTCGCGACGCTCATCGGGGTCGGCACCTTGGTGATCGGCGCGTTCGGCGTTTTTTCGCATCTGCAGGACGCGCTCAACGCCATCTGGCACGTTCCTCCTTATCGCGGCCGCGGGTGGTGGCGCCGCCGGCTTTTTTCCATGGCGACAGTGATGGCGACGGGATTCCTCCTGCTGGTTTCGCTCATCGTGAGCGCGGCCCTGAGCTGGCTAGAGACGAATGCCATGGAGCGGTTCAGCCTGCCGCCGTTCGTGCTGCAAACGGTCAACCTGTTGGTTTCCCTCGTCGTCATCACGTTTCTCTTCGCCATGATTTTCAAACTGCTGCCGGACCTGCGGGTGGAGTGGCGGCACGTGTGGGTGGGGGCGGGCGTGACCGCGCTGCTTTTTACGGCCGGGAAAGTGCTTTTGGGAATTTATTTCAGCCATGCCCATGTGACGTCGGCCTATGGCGCGGCCGGCTCTTTGGTGGTGCTGCTGCTCTGGTGTTATTATGCCGCGCAGATCGTGTTTCTCGGGGCGGAATTCACGCGCATCACCGCGCTTACCGGCGGCGGACGCGATTTCCGTCCGCTGGAGGAGGCGTCCGCTGCGAACGGAAAAAAATAAGGCCCGCCAAGGAAAGGCGGGCCTGGTCGAAGCGGGGAAGCGAGTTGATTTCAGTAACGGGACGGAGTCCCGGTGTCCTCGGTTTTCGAGGTCTTGGGCGGGGCGGCTTCGCTCGCGCTGGAAATATCTTCCGCGCCGGCATCCTTGAAGATGCGCTTGGCGTGGTCGATGTCCTCGAATTTTTCGGTGTGCACGGAGATGAGGATGTTTCCCTGTTTGACCTTGCCCTCGTAGCGCCGGGCTTCGAGTTCAGGAATACCCATGCCGATGAGAGCGCCGGCGATGCCGCCGACGGCGGCTCCCACCGCGACGCCGCTCAGCGCGGCCACGAGCGGACCGGCGGCGACGAACAGGCCGAGACCGGGGATGGCGAGGGCGCCCACGCCGGTGAGCCAGCCGAACGCGCCTCCGAGCACGCCTCCGGTGGCCGCGCCGGTGACGGCGCCTTCCGGCGCCTTGGTGTTCTTTTCGTGGGCAAAGTCACGGGTGGTGCTGCTGTCGGGGAAGAGGACGGAGATGTCGTCGCTGGAAAAATGGGCGGCCTGCAGGTCGTTCACGATGCGCTCGGCCTGACTGTGACTGGTCGCGATGGCGAAAACGGATTTCTTGGACATGGGATTTGACGGGGTTTGGGTGGACAGGACACCGCAACGCAGCCTGCGCCGACAGAGGCGCGGCGCAGGCGATGGTCGGTGGTGGAGGTTTTTTTCTGACGGTTACTTAACGGTGATGTTATTCTTCACCTTGCGGACACCGGGGATGCCTTGGGCAATGTCTTCGGCCCGGGATTTTTGTTCGGGAGTGTCGACGAAACCGCTGAGTTGCACGGTGCCGCGGAAAGTTTCGACGCGGACGTCCCGGGCGCGCACGACTTCATCGGAGACCAAGGCGGATTTCACCTTGGTGGTGATTGTGGAGTCATCGACGTATTCGCCGGTGCTTTCCCGGGTGGCGGTACCAGCGCAGCCGCTGATCACTGCCGTGCTCGCGGTGGCGCCGAGAAGGAGGGCGAAGTAACAGGGGTTTATTTTCATGATTTTTAGTGGGTTGCGGGTTTTTGTTTCAAGGGGGTAAACGCCGCACCGTAGCACACGACTTTCAGACCGGCCACCGAGCGGGTTCAGGCAGGGGCAATGGGGTGTTTCCCCATGTCTCGGTATTCATAAATTTTTCCCCTCAATAAGCTTTTCGTCCGTATGAAAATTAAGCCTTGGCGAAGGCCATTGGTTGGCGCACCGAGTGCTTGAGAAAAAGTGCCTGCGCGATTCGCAACACCAGCCAAAGAGCCAATCATTCCGTAATCAGAAAGGGTCGGAGCGGCCATCGGGTTATTTCCGGTGGTCTGTTGGGGGCGGGCACGGATTACCCCCCAATTAGGATTCACCTATAGTGCAGATTACCTTCATTTAATCCCCGAAGAACGCCCTTATTTCGAATGGCCGAGCACACACCCAAACCTGTCAAAGTTCTTGTCGTGGAAGATAGTGAGGATGACTACCACTATCTCGCGATGTTGCTTCTGCGGGCGACGGTGCCGGGGTCTTATGAAGTCGGCTGGGCCTCCAGTTATGATCAGGGCAAGGAGGCGGTGCGGAGCGGCCGGTATGACGTGGGGCTTTTCGATTATCGCCTGGGCGGCGGGACGGGGCTGGATTTGCTGCGCGAGGTGCATGAGCACGACTGCGAGATGCCCATTATTTTGCTGACAGGTTATGACAGCACCGAGGTGGACCATGAGGCATCGCGGACGGGGGCGGCGGATTATCTGTGCAAGGTCGGGCTGACCACCACCGAGCTTGAACGTGCGATCCGTTATGCGGTCCGGCAGGCGTCCATGTTGTCGGAACTCCGCCGGACCACGCGGCTGTTAAACGGAGTTCTTTCGAGTCTCCCGGTCATGGCGGCGCGGGTGGATCGGGATGGCAAGGTCTTGGAGTCCCGCGGCCACGGGCTGGAGATCATCGGCCTGCGCGAGGGGGAATTGGTGGGGACCAACATTTTTGAGGCATACCCTGCGGTGGCGGCGGACATCCGGCGGGCCACCGAGGGCGGCGAGGCCAACTTTACCTGGACGATTTCACACGGCGGCAAAGCGCACTATTTCGACAACTATTTCCGCTTTGACGAGGAGAGCGGCCGGGAGGCCATTGGGTTTTCCGTCAACGTCACGGCGCGGGTGGAGGCCGAGGAGGAGCGCAACCGCCAGGCGCGTCTGCTGCAAAGCGTCCTGAACAATCTCCCGGTGATCGCCGGCCGGCTGGATGCTTCCGGACGGGTGGTCGAGGTGCAGGGCTCGGGGCTGGCGAACCACGAGATCGGTCCAAAAATTCTGCCGGGCCACGTGTTCACGGAGCTTTATCCGCATTGCCGGGAATCCATCGCGGCGGCTCTGCGCGGCGAGGCGGTCAACTTCACCTTGAACGGGCACGAGGGCGGGGAGGAATGGCACATGGATTTTTTTGTGTCGTATGCCGCTGAGCAGGGCGGCGGCGCCACTTTTTTCGGTCGCGACGTCACGGAGCGCCGTTGTCTCGAGCAACAACTGCTCACGGTGAGCGACGCCGAGCAGCGACGGATCGGCGCGGATTTGCACGACGGGCTGGGCCAGCACCTCACCGGGCTTGCCTGTCTTTCCGCGGCGCTGCGGGATCGTCTGAAGGCGGGCAATCCCGCCGAGGCCGAGCAGGCGGGTCTCATCGCCCGGTTGGCCAATGAAGCCACCGAGCAATCACGGGCTCTGGCCCGGGGCCTCAGCCCGGTGCAACTGGAGGAGCACGGCCTCAGCTCCGCGTTGGAGGACCTTACCTTCCAGTCCCAGCGGCTGCATCGCGTGGAGTGCACCTTTTCCTTGGAGGGAAAGGCGCCCGAGTGCGATCACATGACCTCCATCCATCTTTACCGCATTACCCAGGAGGCGATCCACAACGCCGTCCGCCACGGTGAAGCCACGCGCATCCAGGTCACCATGGTGTCGACGCCGGCCGCCTGCCGCCTGCAGGTGATCGACAACGGCAAGGGCTTCGATCCCCGCCGGACAAATGGCTTCGGCAGCCGCGGGCTGAAACTGATGGCCTACCGGGCGGCCATGATCGGCGCCGTCCTGACGGTGCATTCCGCGCCGGGCGAGGGTGCGCGCATCGAATGTCTTTTGGAGCAATCAGCATCTATTCCTTATGAAAACCAGTTCTGCTTTAGCTAGTCCTTCCGCCCCTTCCATTCCTGCTCCGGTCAAGCGCCGGATCTTTCTCGTCGATGATCATCCGATCACCCGCCAAGGCGTGGCGGTTTTGATCAATCAGGAGCCCGACCTGATCGTATCCGGCGAGGCGGACAGCGCGCCGCTGGCGACGCAGCTCATCGTGCAGGACGCGCCGGACCTGGCGATTTTCGACATCACCTTGAAAACGACGAGCGGCATCGAGCTGATGAAAAACATCAAGGCCCTGCTGCCCGACATGCCGGTGCTGATGATTTCCATGCAGGATGAAAGTCTCTATGCGGAGCGGGCTTTGCGCGCCGGCGCGAAGGGCTACATCATGAAGCATGAGGCGAGTGACAAAATTCTCACGGCCATCCGTCAGGTGCTTTCCGGAGATCTTTATCTGAGCGAGAAGATGAAGGAGAAAATGCTGCACCGTCTGGTCAAAAGCCGGAAGGAGAAGGTGGTGTTTTCCATCGACACGCTCAGCGATCGCGAGATGGAGGTTTTCCAACTTATCGGAAACGGCTTCAGCACGCGCCAGATCGCCGAGAAGCTCACGCTCAGCGTCAAAACCATCGATTCCTACCGCGAGCACCTGAAGCTGAAGCTGCGTTTGGAAAAGGGCTCCGATTTGGTGCGGCACGCCATCCAGTGGGTGCGCAGCGAGAGCCTGACCTGAGGAGCAAAAAGGACGGCGGCGGGCGGGAGAATCCCGGCCCGCCACGCGATGCACGACGGGGTCGGGAAGAGATTGGCCTCAGGCAGGCTGGGGCACTGGGAAATCGATCCAGAAGCGGCTGCCTTGGCCGGGTGCGGATTCCACGCCACAGGCGCCGCCCATTCGGGTGACCGCCTTGCGCACCAGCGAGAGGCCGACGCCGCTGCCGGAGTAGCTCGCGTTGCCGTGCAGCCGTTCGAAAAGCTTGAAGATGCGCTCGTGATTCTTGGCCTCGATGCCGATTCCGTTGTCTTCGACCCAGAGGCGCACCTTGGGTCCCCGGGATTCGGCGCGAATGCGGATGACGGCCGGCTGGCCGGGCTTGGTGAACTTGAGGGCGTTGGACAGCAGGTTGGAGAGGGCTTGAAAGAGTCCGGTTTTGTCCGCCCGCACGCTGGGCAGCGGTGACGCGACGCTGACCTGGGCACCGACGCTGGCCTGAATGGGCAGGTGATGCGTGGCGATGACATCGGCCACGATGCTCTCCAGCGACTGATCGCCGATATGCATTTCGGCCCGCGACAGGCGGCTGTAGGCGAGCAGGTCATTGATGATCGTGTCCATGCGCCCGGCCGAGCGCAGGATGCGGCGGAGGTGGTCCTTGCTATCGAACGTAAGGTGGTTTCCGGCATCCATCAGGATGCTTTCCGCAAAGCCGCTTACGAATTGAAGCGGAGCCCGCAGATCGTGTGAAACGGAGTAGGAAAAGGCCTCGAGCTCGGCGTTGATTTCCTGAAGGCCGGCGGTGCGGACGCGCACTTGGTGCTCCAATTGATCGGCATGGTGGCGGAGTTGTTCACGGGCGTCGGCGAGTTCCGCATAGGCCCGGCGTTGGGTGTCGATGTCGGTGGCGGTGCCGACCCATTGTTCCACCTGGCCGCTGCCATTGCGCCGGGGAATGGCGCGCACGAGCTGCCAGCGATAGGAGCCGTTGGCGGAGATTCGCAGCCGGAAGCTGTGCTCCCAGGGCTGGCAGGTGGCGACCGCCGCCTCCCAACGTTTTTGCGTCGGCAGGCGATCATCGGGGTGAAGGGTCTCCAGCCAGCCGCCTGGCTGGAGCAGTTGGGCTTCATCCAGACCGGTGATGTCCCAGCGGCTGTTGACATAATCCATACTTCCGTCCGGACGCGCGGTCCAGACAAGTTCGGGCATGGCGTCGGCGAGAAAACGGTAGCGGGTCAGGGCGTCGGCCAAGGCCTGTTCGGTCTGCTTGCGCTCGGTGATGTCGATCAGCAGGGCGATGCAGCCGACCACGGTGGAGGTTTCGTCCACATGCGGGATGTAGGCGCCGCTGATCCAGCGCGGCGGACCGTGCAGATAATCCATGCGACTTTCGAAGTGGACCTCCCGGCCGGCCATGACGGCGTGGAGGCGGGGCGCGTCCATGGTGTAGGCGGCCTCACCGATGACCTCGCGCACCGGCTGGCCGCGCAGTGATGCGGGATCGAGGTCGAACCATTTTTCATAGGCCTGATTGGCGAGGCCGTAGCGATGGTCGCGATCCACGTAGGCCACCAGCGCGGGCATGGCGTTGACGATGAGTTTGAACTCGGATTCCTTGGCGCGCAAAGCGTTCTCGGCCTCCACCCGGTCATGAATGTCGGTGATGGTGCCGATCCACTCTTGGATGATCCCGTCCGGGCCGGTCACCGGTGCGCCGCGGGAATGGATGTGGCGATACGTGCCGTCGTGGCAGCGCAGCCGATAGGTGCAGTCCCAGGTGCCGCCGGTTTCCCAGGTGCGTTGCCAGCGCGCGGCCACCGCGGCCCGATCCTCCGGGTGGAGAACCTCCAGCCAGCCGTTATCCTGGGATTGGGCCTCGGTCTGGCCGGTGAAGCGTTCCCAGCCGGTGGTCTCGACCACCCGTCCGCACGAATCCGCCACCCACACGATTGCGGCGGTGGTGGTGACGAGCGTGTGATAGCGTTTTTCGCTGCGGGCGACGGCGTTCGCCATCTGGCGGCTTTCGGTGATGTCGTAGGCATGGATAACGACACCGACAACCCGGCCGGTCGCGTCGAAATCGGGCTGATAAGTGATCATCGCATGCCGGGAGCGGCGGGGCGAATGGATGATTTTTTCGCAGCGTACATGCTGCCCGTCGAGGGCGGCCCGAAGGTAGGGCTGCATTTCGACATAGGCTTCCTGACCGAACACTTCACGGACGGTTTTGTCCTGAATCTCGTCGTGGGTGAGGCCCGTCCACTTTTCGTACTGACGGTTGTGGACGATGAAATGTTCATCCGGGCCGATGTAGGCCACCATTGCGGGGACGGCGTCGATGATGGTCTTGAGCAGGATGCGCTGACGGTTCAGCGCGCTTTCGGCCGCCTTTTTCTCGGTGAGATCGAGGACGAGGGAAACGCTTTCGTTCGTCCCGGCCAGATGAGTGCCGAAGAGGAGCACTTGGTTGCGGGTGCCGTCGGGCCGCACAAATTCTTTTTCATAGGGCAGGTACCGGTCGGCGGTTTGAAGCTGCCTGATGGCGTATTCATCCTGGGCTCGCCATTCGGGAGGAGTGCGGGAGCGCCAGTCGACATGGTTGTTCTCAAGCGCCTGGCGGCCGACGCCGATCAGATCGAGGAAGGCGTTATTCGCGCCTGTGATCCGGCCATCGGCGGTGGTGCAGCAAATGCCGATCAGATTGGAATCCCACACGGAGCGGAACCGGCGTTCGCTGGCCTCAAGCCGGCGGCTCGAGCTTTTTTCGGCCTCCAGCGCGGTGCGGGCTTGCTCGTAGAGAAGAGCGTTATCGAGGACCAAGGCGGCGATAACGCCGATTTTTTTCGCCAGAGTGAAATCATCATCCCCCAGCCTCCGTTCCGAATCGGCGGTGGCGAGTGTCAGGATACCCATGACCCGGCCACGTACGTGCAAGGGCACGCCGATAAAGGAGACGAGCTTCAGGGAATGGAGGTAGTGGAAATGCGCGTCGTTGACCGCGGAAGCCCGCAGAAAATCGTCCGTGACCGTGGTCACCAGCTGCGGTTCGTTTTCGCGAAAGATGCGCCCGATGCCGTCCGTTTGTTTCGAGCCGAGATCGTAGGCGGATTCCGCCGCCTCGGCGTTGCGGACGCGGACGGGATCGAGGTGATAGAGGCGGGAAGGCCGGAGGCCGCCTTCGACGTCGGCGAGATAAAGGCAGCACCAGTCGGCTTGGGAGGGCACGAGGCTTTTCACCAGCGCGGTGGCGACGTTTTCAAAACTGCGCGAGGCGGCCAGGTCGCGGTGCAAATTGGCGATGAACGCGAGGCGTTCCCGTTCGCGCTTGGATTGCGAGATGTCGGAACAGGATCCGATGTAGCCTTCGAAGGCCCTGTTTTGATTATAGCGAGGGACGGCATGTTCCAGCAGCCATTGATAGACTCCGTCGGCCCGGCGCAGGCGGTATTCCACCTGGTAATCACGACGATCGGCCATGGCCCGGATGGAGATCGGGCGGACGCGGGCCAGATCGTCGGGATGGATACTGGCGTGGCGGTCGCTGATTTCCTGGGGCAGGCTGCGACCGGTGAAGTTGCGCCAGTTTCTGTTCACGAAGACGGTCTTGCCGGTTTCGTCGGTGGACCACACCAGCACGGCGGCGTGGTCGGCCATGTTTTGGAAATCGAGGGAGGCTTGCTGCAGGGCATTCCGCCATTTGGCGATCGCGTAATGGAGGCCGCCGATCAGCAGGCTGATCGATACGCCCTGCATCACAAACAACAGGTAGGTAATCAGGTCCGCGGGCGCAGCGTAGATCGGGTATTTTTCCGTATAGAGAAAAAGATAGGCGGATAAAAGTCCGCCGAGGAAGGTGACGCCCAAGCCGGCTCCGATGCCACCCCACCAAGCGCTGACGAGGACGGCGGGCATGAGCAGCGCGAACGGCGCCTTCGGGCCCAGCCATGGCTGCAAGCACAGGCGGCAGCCAACCGCCGCCAAAAGGCACACGACCACGATGCCGATGCGCAGCCATCGGGGCCGTTCCTCGGGAGAAATATGGAGCTGAAGCAGGAACCGCATGGCCGGTCCATGATGACGGAGCCGGCTGGTGTGTCACTTCTGCGGCCGTGGTTGGATTACCGTAAACGACATCGGTAGATTCCCTGATGCGGAGCGTACGACTGTTAGCAACTTGCGCGTCGCCGGCTGGGGCGGGCATCGGTTTGGGGCTGGAAAGCGAGAGGTTTTTGCGGAGCTTCGCCGCCGTCGGGCGGGCTGATGGAGGCGGACGTTTTTTGAAGCTCGGGGGCGGAAATGGATTTGTTTGCCGGAGCGAAGATTTGGGAGTCGCTCCCCAGCAACTGGCGTTCGGCTTCCAGCCAGATCTGTTCATCCCGGCCCGAAGGCCGGTTGTAGCGTTCCCACAATTCTTTCGCGCGACGGGCGATGTCCTCTTCAAGAGGGCGTTGTCGGGTTTCAGTGGAGGCGGCGGGCATGGCGGGAGTCGTGGGGGAGGTGGGGACGGGGTATTTTTTCATGACACTAAAAGTAATAGCAGGCGCGGTGTTCCTTGCCATCAGGGGTCGATCCCAAAGCCGGTTGGGTGAAACTTCCTGCCCGGCCCAACGCTAGGCGGAGAGGTGCCAGGCCTGCTCCGTGTTGTGTCGGGCGGCCTCGGCTGCGTTGGGATTCGGCAACGGAAACTCACGCCCGAGTTCGTCGATCAGAGCGGAGGGCATGATCTGATTCACCTCGCGGACGAGCGGGGTGAATTCGCAGAGGTGGCCGAGGGAAAGCTCGGCGGTGACGACATCGTCCATGGCCAGCGCGGCGGTGTGCAGCATCGTGTAGCCGATGGCGGCCAGGTTGATCATGGTATAGCCATCCCGGAGTATCTCGGAAACTTCCTCGGAGTGAAGACGCGTCATGAAGTTCACGAACAGGCCCATGGTGGATGGGCTTGCGGCCTGGTTGTCCTCGGCTTGCTCCTCCAGTTCGCCCAAGCGCCGGTCCATGCGATCGATGTGTTGTCCGAGAATACAAAGCGCCCGGCTGATCAGGGCGGAGGCATTCTCGTTGGCTTGCAGGTCCTTTTCGCGTTCATGGACCTGGAAAGCCTCGATCATGTAGATTTCAAGCGTGCGCATGTCGCTGAGGTAGCGGTGAAGCACTTCGGAATTACGGGCGGTGACATTCATAGGGCGGGTTGGACGACGATCGGGATCAGCCTTGGACGAGGGATTCTCCCCCATCGATAAACACCTCGGCGCCGGTGATATGGCTGGAGGCGTCGCTGACTAAAAACCAGATGAGCTCGGCCACTTGACCGGAAGTCCCCGGCTCTCCCCGGGTGAGGGGGACATTGCCTTGGGGGAACTCCACCATGGGACGGATTTTTTCCAAATCCTGACGCACGGTGTTGTCGTCGATCTTGGTGTGGATGGAACCGGGGCACACCGTGTTGACGCGGATTTTGTGCGGGGCGAGTTCAAGGGCGGCCATACGGGCGAAGGCGGCCTGTCCAGCCTTCGAGGCGGCATAGGCGCTGGCGCCGGCGTTGCTGAAGATGCGCGTGCCGTTGACGGAAGAGACGATCACGACGGCGCCGCCGCGGACCTTGAGCAACGGCAGGGAGGCGCGCACGGTGAGAAAGGTCCCGCGAAGATTCACGGCGAGCGTCCGGTCCCACTCCTCCGGAGGGATCTCCTCGATGGGAGCCCACAATCCGTTGATGCCGGCGTTGGCCACGACGATGTCGAGTCGGTCCCACTGGTCCCGGATCTGTTGTAAGACCCGTTCCATCGCGGGCGGGTCGGAGACATCCGCCACGGCGATGAACGCTTCGCCGCCGCCCTTCAGGATTTCGTGCCGGGTTTCCTCCAACTCTTCTTCGGTAAGACTGACCAGTCCCACCCGTGCGCCGGACTGGGCGAGCAGCTTGGCGGTGGCTTTTCCAATGCCGGAGCCGGCTCCCGTTACCAAGGCGGTCCTGCCTTCTATGGAATGAGCGGGAATTCGCATCTCGTCCATGATCGCACAATTACGGCAGCCCGCCTATCGGAGGCGTGCCGTTGCGGCGGGGTGTGATTTCCCCTACCGCAATCCGGTCAAACCCTGATAGGCGTCGTTTGAAATTCGTCCGCCACCGGAGGGGCGAACGAGTTTGAACCGAGGATTAATCGTTTTCTTCCGGCTCTTCCTCGGCCTCGACGTTGATGTCCCCGGCCACGCCGCTGAGTTTTTCGTCGGCCGCGATTTCTTCCTCCTTGGTTTCCTGGAGCAGTTCGGCGACCTCGTCGTAGCCGAGCAGCTCGGCAAAGGTGCGCAGGGTACCATAGCTTGAGATTTCATAATGCTCCGCCTTTTGGGCGGCGCAGATGAGGGCGGCATCGCGAACCGACGGCTGGGACTCGTCGTCGATTCGCTCGGCGCCCTCGGCGATCAGGCCTTCCATGCCCTGGCATTTCTGCCCCTTGGGGGGAAATTCGAGAAGATCGGCGATGCGTTCGAGGCGGGACACGTGTTCCTTGGTTTCTTCGAGATGGTCGTTGAACAGCGTCCGAAGATTTTCATCGGAGGCGGCTTTGGCCAGCTTGGGCAGGGCTTTGACGAGCTGCGTTTCCGCGCTGTAGAGATCCTGGAGTTCGAGGATGAGCAGGTCGTGGAGATTTTCGAGTTTGGGCATGACGAACGGGGGTTTGGGTTGATATGGCTCGCTTTTCGGGTCGGCCTACCGGCGGCCGAGAAGCAGCGAGAAAATGAAGGCCAGCAAAAACAGGGCGAAGAGGACCTTGGCGATGATGGCGGCCATGCCCGAGATGACGCCAAAGCCGAGCGCGCCGGCGATCAGCGCGATGATGAGAAAAATGATGGAATTTCGGAGCATGGTGAGGAGGGTGGTGAAGGGTCGGCGCCTGATCGAACGAAGGCGTGGAGGGGCGGACAGAAAAGTTCGCAGCGCACATGCCACCGGCAATGTCGCCGGGTTAAGCCGCCCGGCCGGAGGGGAATAAAAATCGAGACAGGGATTCCTTCGGTGCGGGCGGGGCGGGACGCCGTCGCAATTTGCACCGTGCCGGGCGGCCGGGTTGGCAGCTTGCAGTCATGGCTGCGGCGGATGCCAGCTCACGTCCACGACCAGCGGAAAATGATCCGAGGAAACCTCGGTGAGATGCGTGCGGGGCACCTGCACGCGCTCCACGACAAACCCGGCGGAAAGAAAAACATGATCGAGACGCGCCAGCGGCTGCAGGGTGGAAAAAGTTTTGAGCACGGGACCATTGCTCTGGGCCAGCTGGGCGTCCCGAAGCCGCGACGTCAGCCGGCGGTAGTTGCGGCCGGACGGGGTGAGGTTGAAATCTCCGCAGAGCACCAGCGGCTCGTGGGGCGGAACCCGGCCGATCCACTCGGCGCCGAGCAGGGCGTCGATCTGCGCCGTCCGGTCGGAGCGTCCGAGGGCGAGATGCGTGGCGATGATGTTGAGCGGGCGCGTGCCGACGAAGGCGCGGACCCAGACCGCGCCCCGCGGCTCCTTCCACGGGGCGTCGCTGGTCAGGGGGAGCAGCCCGATGTGCATGGCCGACAGCGGATGACGGCTGAGCAAAGCATGCCCGTAAGCTTGGGTGCCCGTCAGGGTCGGGCAGAAAAAACACTGCATGCCAAGTTCGCCGGCGATGAGCTCGGCCTGATTGCCGCCGATCGCGGAGACTTCCTGGATCGCGATGAAGTCCGCATCCAGTTCCGCCAGGATGCGCCGGATGCGTTTGAGCGACTGGCGCCCATCCATGCCGATGCAACGATGCACGTTGTAGGTGACCAATCGGAGGTGTGGCCGTAACGGTGAGGCCTCCGTAACCGGCGGCAGGGCGGCGCGCCCCAGCACGTGGCGGCCGGCGGTGTAAAGGTGGGCGGCGCGCAATTCCCCGTTGGCGGAAACGCCGAGACGCGTGCGCTTCGGCAGGAGTGCGGTGCCGAGCAGGGATTCGCCCTCTTCTGGCGTTTGCGGCGGCGCGAGGGGCGTTCGCACCAGCACCAAATCGCCGGCGGCGGGATGCGCTGCCAGCGCGGTCAAATCATGGTCAATCTGGTGCTGGAGCCAGGCAACCGGTCGCGTGCCCGCAACGAAGTCGTCCCGCCGGAGCTTGAGCGTCTGGTCGCTCCAGCAGACGAGTCCGTTGTCATCGCGCCAGAGGACGGAGGCGGCCAGTCCCGACACGACGATCAGGGAGGCCAGCCGTTTTTTTTCGGCGTTGGAGAGACGGCTGCGCCCGGCGTACAGGTGGCAGATGCCCGCTTTTTCCACGATGCGAAGGACGGGGCGGACACCGGCGGGCATTGTTTCCGAGGCGGAGGAAGTCACTCGCCAGGCAAAGCCGAGCGCTGTCTGGAGGCGGGCGGCGAAATGAGCGGGGAGGGGCGCAAGGGGGACTTCGGGCGTGAGCAGGATCCAGATTTCGTAATCGCGGCGGCGGGAGTAACGGGCGCTTTGATACAAGGCTTCCAGACCTCGGTCGTAACGCGTCCATTGCTCCCGGTCTTCGATAGGATTGCCCGTCGCCGCCGGTGCGCAGAAGCGATGATAGACGACGGGCAGTCCCCGGCGCAGGTCGAGGACTGCGCCGAATTCGCGACGGATGCGCGTGGCGAGCGGGGCGCGTGCAGGCGGCGCGGAGGGGTGATGATCGTCAGGGGCGGCGCCGCCCGGAATCAGCGCATGCCAGGCGCTGCCTCCCGTCAGCAAGCCCTCCTTGCGCAGATTCAAGATTTCGTTGAAACGCTGACCGTCTTCCGGTCGGGCGAGATCGCGTTCGCGGCCGTCCGGGTCCAGGAAACGTTCGCCCGGAACGAGGTCGGACTCCCCGTAAAACAATTCCGCTTCGCGAGCAGCCCGTACCAGCGGACAGCCCGCGTAGTACGGATGCTCCCGATAATTTTGCCGGGAGCACAAGGATTCGAGGAACGGCATTTCGCCGCGTTGCCGGGCCTGCCGCCAAGCTGGTCGCGGACAGCCCGACAGTTCCAGGATGAGCAGCCCCGGCTGAAACCCCGTCTCCGGTGGCCTGCGCAGCCTCAAACCGCGGACGGCCCACTCCTCCACACTGGTCCATTCGCGCAACGTCCGCCAGCGGCTGCCCCAGCGTGTCAGCATAGCGGGATTTCCGGGAGGCTCATGTCGGAGGGCAGGCTTTTCACGGCAAACTTCGCCTTGTTCGTGATCAGCTTCCACTCGACCGAGAGCCGGCGTTGCAGTGACTTCAGATGATTTTGTCCGGCCGCCGAGCGTTGGGCGCGATATCGCCGGCCGGCCTCGCGGTAGACGTCGAGCACGGCTTGGGCGCACCGTTCGTGGTCGTAGCGCGCGGCCACCCGGCGCGCGGTGCCGGACATCCGGGTGCGCAGACCGGGCTCTTGCGCCAGTTTTAACAACGCCCGGGCGAACACCTCCGGGGAGGCCGCCGTTTCCAGCATGAGTCCAACGCCGGGCGTCATCACATCCTGTACGCCGTCCGCCCTCAGGGCAACGACGGGCAGGCCGGCGGCCATGGCCTCGGTGAGCACCAGTCCTTGCGTCTCCGTCAGCGAGCTGAAGGCGAACACCGACATCGCGTGGTAGGCGTCGACCAGATCGGACCCTTCCAGAGTACCGCATAAGTGAATACGTTCGCCGGCGCCGGCTTCCTCAAGGATGCGGCGCAAGGCAGGACCGGCGGGACCGTCGCCCGCGACCAGAAAATGGGCGCCGGGCAGGCGTCGGAGGCTGCGGGCCGCGGCTTGGGCGAGATACTCCAGGTTTTTTTCCGGAGCCAGGCGTCCGACGGTGCCGATCACGAAGGCATCTTTTGGAATTCCCATCCGGCGCCGCAGGGCGGCTCCGTCCCCCCGGGCAAATCGGGCGGTGTCGGTGCCGGTGGGAATCACCTCGACCGGCCGGAGCACGCCATGCGCCGCCAGCCGGGCGGCGGCGCTCGCGCTGGGCGCGATCACCGCGTCGCAATGATTCGCGTAATAGGTGCACAACGAGGTGACGAACGCCTTCAGATCCACCGCCTCAAACGGCAGGTAATGGAGGTAATCCTCATAGCGCGTGTGATGGGTGAAAATCAACGGGACGCGCCGGGCCATCGACAGGCGCAGTGCGTTTTCGCCCAGCAAAAACGGGTGATGGGAATGCACTACGTCGGGCGCGAACTGGCGCAGGCGGGTCAGGCAGGCGGTGGCGAAGGGCAGGCGCACCGAAAAATCGGTGTGGTTGAATCGCTTGATCGCGACGACGCGCTCCACCAGCGCCTCGTCGTCTGCCGGGGCGGGCTCATCGTAGGCCGGCGCGATGACCAGTACTCCGTGGCCCTGCCGGTGGAAGCTGCGGGCGCAGGTGCTGACGGATTTCGCCACCCCGCCGACATGCGGGAGGTAGGTGTTTGTCATGAGGCAGATGTTCATGGCGGCTGCCGCCGGCCGGAGGCGGGGATCTCATGGGTTGCGCGTGGTGACGACCACGGGTCGGGCGCCTTGGGCTCCGCCGAAGGATGCGGCGATCGCCCCGAGGATGAAGGCGATGACCAGGCACACGGACACTTTGGTGACATAATGGGAGGCCTTGTCGGCGGCTTCGCGCGCCTTGCGTTCGGCGGTATCGGCCGCGGCGCGAAGCGATTCCTGCGCCCGGTCGTAGGCGGCGATCCATTCATCGACGCGCTGCCGGGCGTCGCTTTCGCTCATCCCGGTGTTGTCGGTGATCGCCTTGACGACGGCATCGCGATTCGCGGGGGTGCGCTCCTCCTGGGTGAACAACCGGAAAAGCGCCCAGCTCACCTCGCGTTGACCGCGGGGCGAGAGCCCGCCCGGGCGGTTGCCGCCGCCGGAGTTGGCGTTGTTTTCCACGGGCGCGAGCTCCTTCACAAAGCCGCCGAGGAGATCGCGGTTGTTTTCCATGAACGAACCGATCAGGCCGCCGTCGGCTTTGGAGAGGAGATTGCCCGCCTGCTGACCGACGGCGGAGACACCCTTGGCGGTGGCCTTGGCCGCGCCGCCGAGCAAGAGCCCCGCGCCACCGCCGACGAACAACACCATGGCCACGGTGGCCACGCTCCAGACGAGAAATCCGTGCAACGCGCCGAAGCGTCGGCTGGCCTCGGGCGTGAACCGGCCGGCGACCCAGCCGCCGGCCCAAAGTGAAAGCAAGGCGCTCACCGACCATACGATTCCCATGCCGATGGTGAGCTTTTTGGCGGGATCGGGATCGCTGAGTGTATTGACCATTCGGACACCGAGTCCGGCTCCGAAAAGGGTGATCAGCAGATGCAGGCTCAGCGCGGTGAAGGTGCCGGCCAGAACCGCTCCCCAGGAGAGCGGGCGAAACGACGGGGATTCAACGACGGGCACGGCGTTGGCGGATGAAGGATTGATGGAGGCGCACATGGGTGGAGGGATTGAGGGTTCAGGGGGTTCCGCCGTGGTTTTCGCCGGAAGCGGGCCAGTTTTCCCAAAGCTCCCGCGCCGCTTGCGCACGAGAGGCTTGCGCCAGAGGCGCCTGCGGGGAAACGGCCGGCGTTCATTGCACAATGCAAAACGGCCTGCGCGGGTGTTGCGAAATGCTCCGCTTCGGCCCGGTGTTTTCACTCATCCGATAATCCCCAAAGGGGCTCATCGGATAATCCCCCAAATCCGGTAAATGAGCGGGCGGAGGCTGGACACTCCGATGATTTGCAACGACGTCCTTGGCGTGCACTCAACAGACAGTTCGTCCGAGGAAAAAGTCCCGTATGTTCCCGTCGCATCCATCCTGATTGTCGAGGACGATTCTGATGCCGCCTTTCTGATTCGACGTCTGCTTGACCGGGCGGGAATCACGGCTCCCGTTGAGGTGGTGACCGATGGCGAACAGGCTATCGCCTATCTGGAAAAATGTCAGCGAACCGCGGGCTGTCCGCTGCCTGATTTATTGCTGCTCGATCTGAATCTGCCCCGTTGCAACGGCTTTTCGGTGCTGGCCTGGATTCGCGCACAGCCGGCTCTGGAGCGTTTGCGCATCATCGTCATGAGTTCGTCGAACTGGCCGGCCGATGTGCAGCGGGCCCGCGAACTCGGGGCCGACGACTATTTGGAAAAGTATCCCTCCGACGCCGACTTCGTCGCGCGCATTCGCCAGACGAGCTATCTCCTCCTTGCCCGGGAGATCAAAACGCTCGGGGCGCGGCAGTGATCCGGCGGACCGTGCGGATTTAAAGCGGCCGGGCGCACCAAGACGCACGTCGCGGGTCCATGTCGGGGATGGACGCGGATGTGATTGTCATCGGCGCGGGTGTCTCCGGATTGGCGGCGGCGGGGGAACTGGGCCGGCGGGGAAAAGACGTGCTGATTCTGGAGGCGAGAAATCGCGTGGGCGGCCGGCTGTGGTCGGTATCGCCGCCCGAGTGGAAGCAGCCGGTGGAACTCGGGGCGGAGTTCATTCATGGCGGCAACGCGGCTCTGCGCGCCATTCTTCGGCGCGAACACCTCCGCACCCGTGCGGTCACCGCGACCTTTTGGTGGCGTGAACAAGGCGAGCTGCGTCCGATCCCGGATTTTTGGGAACGGGTCGCCCGTGTGATCGACCGGATTCCGGTGAAAAACCGCGGCTGGTCGTTGCAGGATTTTTTGCGCCGACGGGGACATTTGTTTTCGGAGGAGGACCGGTGGTTGGTGGAAAACTACGCCGGCAGTTTCAACGCGGCGCCGATCGGAGCGTTGAGCGCGCAGGCCTTGCGCGCCGACCATGCAGGGGCGGACGACACGGATTTTAAGGTCGTCGGCCGCTATGACGCCGTGGCTGCGCATTTGCAGGCACGGCTGCCGGAAACGGTGGCGTTGCGCCTGTGCTCGCCGGTGACGACGGTGCATTGGCGACGCGGTTCGGTGATAGTGATGGTCAACGCCGCCGATCCGCCCCGGCGGGAGACCTATCAGGCGCGGACGGTGGTGGTCACGTTGCCCTTGGGCGTGCTGCAGGCGGGGACGGTGGCGTTTTCACCGGACTTGGGCCGAAAGCAGGCGTGGATCGAAAAACTCGGTTGGGGCCACGTGGCGCGGATCACGATCCGCTTTCGTGACGGCTTCTGGTCGCGCTCGGTGGCGCCGGCGGTGTTGCGGGCGCGGCAGGGGCGGGGGTTCGGCTTTGTCAATGCGCCCGGCGAAGCCTTCCCGACGTGGTGGGCGTTGACGCCTCCCGAACCGGTGTTGACCGGCTGGGTCGGCGGCGCGGCGGCGAAGCGCATCGCGAAACGCCCATTGGAGGAACAGCTGCGCGCGGCAGTGCGGTCGCTGGCGCATATTTTCGAGACGACGCCCGCGGCGGTGGCGGCGGAAATCGCGGGCTGGCACGGGCACGACTGGAGCCGCGATCCGCATGCGCTGGGCGCCTACAGCTACTCGGTGGCGGGATGCGAAAACGGACCGCGGATGTTCGCGAAGCCGCTTGCGCGGACCTTATTTTTTGCCGGCGAGGCGACGTCGGATGAGCTCGGGACGGTGCAGGGGGCGCTTGCCAGCGGGCTGCGGGCGGCACGCGAAATCACGCAGACCTGAGGTCCGGCCACGCCCTCGACGGACGACGGGATCGAGGTGTGACAGAATTTCCCGTTGACCCGTCCCCTCACTCGTTAGCTTCATGCTTCCATGCTTCCCTCTGTGCTCATCGTCGATGACGAGAAACACACCCGCGACGGCCTGCGCCAGGCGTTGGAGGAGAATTATGACGTGTCCACGGCGGCGAATGCCGAGGAGGCCTTCAACCAGATCGAGGCGCAGGAATTTGATGTGATCCTTACCGATCTTCGCATGCCGGGAAAATCCGGCCTGAAGGTGATCGACCGCGCGCTCGCCCTGCCGAACAAACCGGCGGTGATCATGATGACCGCCTACGGCAGCATCGATTCCGCGGTCGAGGCGATGAAACGCGGCGCGGTCGATTTCCTGACCAAACCGGTGAACATCGAGCGCCTCGAGGTGCTCATCCAGCGTGCGCTCAAGACCAAGACGCTCGAAGTCGAGGTGAAACAGCTGCACGACCGGCTGGACGACAAATTCAAGTTCGACGGAATCATCGGCCACTCCGGCAAGCTCAAGGAGGTGATCGACCGCGTGAAGCTCGTCGCCCCGTCGAAGGCCACCCTCCTGATTGATGGCGAGTCGGGCACGGGCAAGGAACTCATCGCGCAGGCGGTCCACCAGGCGAGTCCGCGGGCGCGCGCGCCGTTCATCGCGGTGCATTGCGCGGCGCTTTCGGAAAGCCTGCTCGAAAGCGAAATCTTCGGCCACGAGCGCGGCGCGTTCACCGGGGCGATGGAAAAACGCATCGGCCGTTTCGAGGCAGCGGACACAGGCACGCTTTTCCTCGACGAAATCGGGGAGATCTCGCCGTCCACACAGGTGAAACTGCTGCGTTTTCTCGAAACCAAATCGATCGAGCGGGTGGGAGGATCGAAGCCCATCGCGCTCGACGTGCGCCTCGTCGCCGCGACCAACCGCGACCTTGAGCGTCAGGTGCGCGAAGGGAAGTTTCGCGAGGATCTTTTCTTTCGCCTCAACGTCGTGCGCATCACGCTCCCGCCGTTGCGGGACCGCCCGGACGACATTCCGTTGTTGCTGGCGCATTACCTCAAATTTTTCGCCCAGGAAAACGGCCTCCCTCCGCTCACGGTCGAGCCGGGCGCCTTGCGCTACCTGCAGGCTTACGCGTGGCCGGGCAACATCCGCGAGCTGCGCAACTTCACTGAAAACGCCGTGGTGATGCACCGTGGCGGCAAGCTCACCGAGTACGATCTCGACCCGCGCTTTCGTGGCCAAGTGCCGGCACT
Organism: Verrucomicrobiota bacterium; assembly: GCA_019510185.1. GTDB lineage: Bacteria > Verrucomicrobiota > Verrucomicrobiia > Opitutales > Opitutaceae > Rariglobus. The sequence continues at coordinate 81,943 of JAEKKV010000010.1, forward strand.
GCCGTCCCCGGCCGGAGCCACGGCGGCTTCCAGTGGAGCGCTGTCCGCCGGCCAGAACGCGACGCCGGCGGCATTTGCGGGCGGCTCGCTTTCGGTGGAGGAAAACGAGAAGCGGCTCCTGCGCGAGGCCCTGCTCAAGGCGCGGGGCAATCGCACCAAGGCGGCCCAGCTCATGGGCATCAGCCGCCGCACGCTGCATCGCAAGCTCGCCCAGTGGTCCGAGCTCGATGTCATCGACCGCGGCTAGCAAGTTGGGGTTGCTTCACCGCCGGGCCGTCGTTTGCTCAAAACTAATACCCATGCGTTTTGTTATCCTGCTGGTTCTCGTGCTCGCCCCGTTGGTTTCGCTTCGCGCGGAAGTCCGCGTGGTGGGTTGTGATCTTTTGGGCAAACCCTTCGCCACTTCGCTGACGGAATATTCCCGGCGCAGCGATCTTGGCGTCACGCTGGCTCTCACCGGCAGCGCCAGCGGCTGGGAGCAGCTCCAGGACGGCCGGGCCGATCTCGCGCTGATCATGCTGGCTCCCGGCGAAAAGTTGCCGGAGGCGCCGTTCCTCGCGCTTCCCGTCGCCTACCACACGATAACGGTGGTGGTCCCCGCCTCGTTGCCGCTCACCCAGATCACCTTTGCGCAGCTCAACGCGATCTATGCCGACGGCGCGGAGTCCACGCTCAAGCGCTGGAGCGACTTGGGCGTCGTAGGCGAGTGGGCCAACCGCAATATCCTGCCCAACATCACGGGCGCCGATGTCGGCATCACCTACGATCTGTTTCGTTACACCGTGCTGCGCTCGCCCGCGCTCAAACCCACCGTGGTCGTGCAGAACAGCGCGGAAGCGGCCTTGCGCCGCATCACGGGGGAGGAGGGCGGGATCGCCATCATGCCGCTGCTTCCTTCCAGCCAGCCGGGTCTGAAGGCCCTGCTCGTGGCGCGCGGACCGAAGGACGTGGCCTTCGGCCCGACGGAGGACAATGTGCATTCCGGCGATTATCCGGTGCGCCTGCCGCTGTATCTGGTCTTTCGCAAGGACAAGGCCAAGTCGTTGCAGGTGGTGCTGCGCTATTTGCTGAGCGAGGAGGCGACTCCGCTGTGGGCGAATGCCCGTCTGGTCCCCCTGCCGGTGCAGGCGCGCAACCAGCAGATCTTTGATTTGGAACTTCTGTAAAAAAGCTATTGACGGCGGGGGGTTGGAGTCTTGTGCTCCCACCTCTCTCAAGCAGGCGTAGCTCAGTTGGTAGAGCACCACCTTGCCAAGGTGGACGTCGAGAGTTCGAGTCTCTTCGCCTGCTCCATTTTAGATAAGCGCCCGGTCACGACACCGGGCGCTTTTTTGTGCGCCTGGGGCGCGCCCGTTTCATGTTTGCGCATGGGGACTCGCCAAGGTTTCGATCAAGGGGTTTAAATTTTCGATATATGCCGCTCAAAAGGGGGAACGAGGGGCACAGACCGTAATTGATGGTTCCCGCCGGCCATATCCTTTCCTCAACCCATGTTTCGTTTAAAGCGCGTCGGTTTTTTCCTGCTCCTCTTCGCCATCGGCCTGGCCTCCCCGGCTTTCGCCCAACCCTTCGTTCATCCCGGCGGCTTGCACTCCCAGGCCGACCTAGCCCGCATGAAAACCAAGGTGGCCGCGGGCGAGAGCCCGTGGATCGATGGGTGGAACGCGCTCATCCGAGACTCTAAAGCGCAGAGCGATTACCGGCCCTTGCCGCCCCGTCACATAAACATGATAGACCGGGGGCGGGCACAACGGGACGCCAGCGCCGCCTACCTCAACGGTCTGCGTTGGGCCATCTCCGGCGACAAGGCGCATGCCGACTGCGCGGTGCGCATCCTCAACGCTTGGTCTGAAACGGTGACGGAAGTTCCTCGCGGCAATGACTACCCGGGCTTGGGCGGCATCGGCATCGGCACCTTCGCAATCGCCGCGGAGCTGCTGCGTTCCTATCCCGGCTGGTCCGCATCCGACCAAGCTCGCTTCAAGCATATGCTCTCGGATTACTTCTATCCCGTCTGCCACGACTTCCTCACCCGTCACAACGGCCGCAGCGACTCGGCCTATTGGGCTAACTGGGACACCTGCAATATGCGCGCGGTCATGGCAATCGGTGTCTTCTGCGACGACCGCGCGAAATTCGACGAAGCTGTCGAGTTTTTCAAAAACGGCCGCGGCACCGGCTCGATCCGCAACGCCGCGCCCTTCCGTTTCGAAGGCGGCCTCGTTCAATGGCAGGAGAGCGGTCGCGACTACGCGCACGTCATGGGCGGTCAGGGTCTGCTCATGGAGTTATGCCAGATCGCATGGAACCAAGGGCTCGACCTCTTCGGCTATGACAACAACCGCCTGCTCGGCGCCGTCGAACACGCCGCGCAATACACCCTCTGGAAGGGCGTTCCCTACACCTATTACACCAATTCCGACGGTGCCAACCAGTTCTACATCTCCCAAAATTATCACGGGCGCCTCGACGCCTCGCATTTCGAGCTGGTCTACAATCACTACGTCGTGCGGCAGGGGCTGAAGGCGCCGCACGTCCAACTCCTGGCCGCGTTGCGGCGCCCCGAGCCGGGTGAGATCGACGTCCTTGGCTACGGCACGCTCACCTACACCCTCGATGCCGCCGCGTCTCCGCTGCAGCCCGCGCCGCCGCCGACACCGCGCGAGGTCACCGCGACGCCGGGATTGGAGCGAGTGGAGCTGAAATGGTCGCCCTCCGGTGCCTACAGCGCGCATGGCTACGAGGTCAGCCGGGCCACTGCACCGGGCGGCCCTTTCACCTCCCTTTACTCGACCACTCGATGGACCACGCCCTCCTACGTCGATACGGACGTGAAGCCCGGTACCACCTATTATTACACGGTCGCCGCGCTCAACAACGCCGGCAAAAGCGTTCCCTCCGCGTCCGTGCGTGCCGTTCCGGCCAAGGGGGAAGCGCTGCCCCCCGACAGCCGGCGCGTCTCCGCCGCGGGCACGCTTTATTCCGGGGCGGCCGGAAATTCGTTCGTCGTGCCCGCCTCTGGCCGCGAACTGGACGGGAGCTTCGCCGGCCAACTCTTGGATGGTGACTTCTGCATCACCGCGCGACTGGCGGACTGGCAGGGATCGGTCGGCATGGCGGGACTGACGGTTCGGGAACCGGGTGCGGGCAAGCTGCGCGCCATGGCGGTGACGCTGGGCGAAGTCGGTGGACGCCTCGCGCGTTTTCGCACGCGGGCCGACGGCAAGACCACCGTCCAGCAAGGCTGCGACTACACATGGCTGTCCGTCTGGTTTCGCATCCGGCGCGTGGGCGACGAGTTCACCGCCTACCAATCTTCCGACGGCATCGAATGGTTCCAGATCGGCAAAAGCACCGTCGCGCTGCCCCGCACCGTGCTGGTCGGCTTGGTCGCGAGCACCGGTGTGACTCCGCCCGGACGAAAAGCGACGGATCCGGCCCAAGGCATCTTCGACCACGTCTCGATTGAGCGAAAACCGGCTGCCCCGCCCGCCGCTCCTGTCGCGCTCGCCGCGACTGCACTCGATGGCGGCGTGATCCGCTTGGACTGGAAAAACACATCCTCCACCTCGCAAAGCGGCGTGAAGATCGAGGCCTCGCGCGACGGCGCGCCCTTCTATGAGATCGCCGATCTTGCTGCCGACGCCTCCCGTTTCGAAAACACCGGCATCGAGCGCCCCGCGGCCCTCCGTTACCGCGTCCGTGCCTACAACACCGGAGGCTACTCGGCCTATTCGAACGTCGCTCCGGACGCGCCCGCGCCCCAGGCCAAATGACACCCGCATGACCGCCAACCCCAGCCGCCCATCCCTCTCTCGTGTTATGAAATCCCCATTATCCCTCATTCGGTGCGCCTTCGTCTTCGCCGCCTTGGCCGCGACGTTTTCGCCCGCCCGGGCCGAGGCGCCCGCGCCGTTCTTCCCGCATCCCGAGCGCATCCGCTACGACGGCCACTGCCTTCAGATCGAAGGCCGGGATTTCTTTCTCTCCTCCGCCTCGTTCCACTACTTCCGGACTCCGCGGGAGCTGTGGCGCGACCGCTTTCAAAAGATCAAGGACGCCGGCTTCAACACGGTCGAAACCTACGTCCCTTGGAACTGGCACGAACGCGACCTGCCCTCCGGCCTCGACGATTTTTCCAAAGTCGATCTCTCCGAATTGGAGGCCTGGCTGAAGATGGCGCAGGACGAGTTTGGTTTCTACACCATCGTGCGTCCCGGCCCCTTCATTTGCGCGGAGTGGGCTGGGGGCGGTTACCCGCGCTGGCTGGCGAAATTCGATCCCTGGACCGGCAAGGAATTCTGGCTCCGCAGCGCCGACGACGCGCACATCGCCTGGAGCGTCCATTGGTATGAGGCCGTGTGCCGGGTCTTCGCTCGCGAGCAGATCACCCGCAAGCCGAAGGGCTCCAAGGGCATCATCCTTGTCCAGATCGAGAACGAATACGATTACCACAAGACCCCCGAGAAGCCGAAGCTGCTGCGGGCCCTCTTCGGCGCGGTGAAAAAGTCCGGCGTGGATGTGCCGGTCTTCACCTGCCGCACCGAGGAAACGCGCGGCAGCACCGATCCGGTGCTCTCGCAGGTCTTCGATTGCGAGAACCTTTACGTCGCGCTCGACGGAGCCCCCGGCTGCGCCCAGCGCATGGTGGCCTTGCGCGCCCAACAACCGAACGCCCCCGGCTTCGTCACCGAGCTGCAAGGCGGCTGGTTCTCCCTCGTCAGCGAGCGCCTCAGCGAGGAGAACTACTCCGACGCGCGCCACTTCAACGCGATCCACTGGATGTCGCTGCTCGGCGGAGCGACCGGGCTCAACCCTTACATGTTCGTCGGCGGCACCCACTTCGGCGGTTGGGGCGCGCGCGGGCAGACCACCACCTACGACTACAATGCTGCCATCCGCGAATGGGGCGCGCTCGGTCCGAAATACTACGTCGCCAAAGGTGTGAACGAGTTCGTCCGTGAATATGCGGACCGCCTGGTCCGGGCCGAGGGCGGCCCCTGTGAACTCCAAGGCGCGCCCGTCTCTCTCTTCGGCGGCGTGCGTGTCGCGCCCGACGGCACTCGTTTCGTCTTTCTTCACAACACCGACGCCAAAAAATCCGTCTCCGGAAAAGTCACGATCGTCCCCGGGAAAATCGCCAAGCCGGCCGGGCCGATTTACAACATGGACCAGAACGGCAATCGCGTGCTCATCAAGGCCGATGCCAAGGTCGGCCAGTCGCCGGACCTCCCGCCCTTCGAGGTGGACTACGCTCTCGCCGATCTCGGTGCCAAGGTGCTCGTCATTGCTCCCGGCAAGACTGCCGCCGAAGGCGTTTGGTATCCGAAGGTCCAAGACGTCGCGCCTCCCGCGCCCTTGCCCGCGCCGGTGCGCATCGCCTCCGCGCTCAAGCACCACGATCCACTCGACGGCGCGTGGCGCTCCTTGCCTGCGGGGAAATCCCTGCCTGAGCTGGGCGTGAGCGACCAGCGCTACGTGCTCTACCGGGCCCGCTTCTCGCTCGCGGAGGCGGACGTGTCCAAGTTCGTCCGGCTGCTCGTCAACTCCTTCAGCCGTGATCTCGTCACCGCGCAGGTCAATGGCCGCCTCGCCGGCCGCCTCTATCCGGATGAGAAATATGCCGCCGCCGCCACGCGCAACAAGAAGCTCTCTTTCGCCCGGATACGTCCTGACGAGTTCGATAACCGCTTCGATATCGGCAGCCTTCTCCACGCCGGGGACAACGAGATCGTGCTGCTCTACGAAAACATCGGCCACGAGCATGGTTACATCCCGATGGAGGAGTTGAGCGGCATCCGGCAAGCGGGCCTTTCCGCCGACGAGACGGCGATCTCCAAGCCGCTCGACTGGCAGGTTGCCCTCGACCTCGGCGGCGTCGCCGCCGGCTGGACGCGCCCCGACTTTGCCGCGAAAGGCTGGGAAGCGGTCGCGCTCGATACCACTCACCCCCTCGCGCGCAAAGGCAACCGCATCCAGCCCCACGGGCAGCGTGACGGCCTCCTCACTTGGTATCGTATCGAGTTTGAGTTGCCCGAGCCTTCTGCCGCCGCCGCGTCGATCCCGTGGCGGCTCCTGATCAACGCTTCCGGCAACGGCTTCATGTGGCTCAACGGCCACGACATCGGCCGCCACTGGGAGATCGGTCCGCAGCGGGAGTATTATCTGCCCGAGTGCTGGCTGAACTTCGGCTCAGGCCGGAAAAACGTCCTCATGCTCGGCCTGCGCCAGACGGTCAATGGTGCCGAGCTCCGCGCGGCGGAAGTCGCTCCGTATCCTCCCTCTCCCGCGCCCTGATCAATCGTTCGGCCCGGGCTACCGGCGTTTTTTTGCGCCCGGAGTTTTTCGCGAGTTGGCGGCAACTTGGGCGTGACGTGGGGATCGCTGGCGCGGCTTTCGGTCTGAGGCGGGCGCGTCGGTGGTTTTGGACGGCAGGGAGGTGCCGTCGTGCCATTTTCCCTCGACGAGGATGCGGCGGGCGTACGGCGGGATGCCGCGTTCGTTTTCCACGATGAGGCTGGCCAGCGTGCTCACGGCCACGCGTCCGATTTCCACGGGGTTTTGATCCACGCCGCTGTCGAAATTGCCATCCAGCATGCTGAGGCCGGCCACGGCAAGATCCTCGGGAATACGCAGGCCCAGGGAGGCGAGCGTGGTGCGCAGATAATTCTCGGTCGTGATCACGGCGTCGGGGCGCTGGCGAGCCAGCCAGGCTTTTAGCTGGGCCGGATGTTTCTTCGGGGTCTCCCGATCGAGTTCGAGGGGTTCGAGGTGGTTTGGTTTAAGAGCGATTTCCTTCTGAACGTTGAGGTAACCTTCGCGGAAATGGCCGCTGGTGTTGCGGTGCACCACCTCGGAGGAAATATAGCCGATGCGCCGGTAGCCTTTTTCATGCGCTTTTTGGTAGGCCAGGCGCCCGCAAAAACTTTGGTCGCTGGTGATGGCGTGGACACGCGGGACGACCACGGAGGCGCCGAAACGGACCACGGAAAACAGGTCCCAGTTGAAATCGGACAGGTGGAAACCGTTTTTATGAGGGGGGAGCAGGATGCCGCGAATCCCGCGGGTTTGCAGGATGGTTTGCAGGCGGCCTCCGGGTTTCTCGTTGGACCAGCAAAATTCCTCCAGGCGATAGCCGAGCTTTTCCGCCGCCAGTGCCGCGCCGCGCCAATAGCCGTCGAATTCCTTGTAGGTGCGCAGCTCCTCGGGGGCGGCCCAGAGGTTGAGCCAGGCGATGCAGGAGTGGACCTTGGTCGAGCGCTTCGCCAGCCGGTAGGCGGTGAGGGCCGTGAGCATGGGGTCGGGCTGGTATCCCAGTTTTTCGGCCAAGGCTTTGACCTCAAGGCGGCGCTTGGCGGAAATGTTCGGAGAATCGCGCAGGGCGAGCGAGACGGCGACATGGGACATGCCCAGTTGCCGGGCCATGTCGCGCAGCGAAGGGCGGGGCTTGGAGTCGAATGGCATTGGGGAAGTACCGGAAGGAATCAGGTTTCCAGTGGAACTGAAAAGCTCATTCAGCCGGCCTTCCCTTGGGCTAGGGTGGAAAACGCAAAGTTTTCACTCCATTGCGATGATCCAAGCCTGCTACACCCTTTCCCCCGACAAGTTATCCGATATTTATGGACCTGAGGCGCTTGCCCGCGTCAGCCGTCATTCCCAAGTGAAGGGACCGGTTTTCCCCGGATCGCGCTGGCGCGAGCATGCCAGTCTGCTGCGGGATACGGAGGCGATTTTTTCGGGCTGGGGCGCGCCGCTGATGGACGAGGAGTTTCTCGACGCTGCCAAAAAACTGAAAGTGGTGTTCTATGCCGCGGGTTCGGTCCGCTACTTCACCACGCCGGCGTTTTGGTCGCGGGGCATTCGCCTGACCTCGGCCTATGCGATGAACGCGGTGCCGGTGAGCGAGTACACGGTGGCGGCGGCTTTGTTTGGTTTAAAACACGTGTGGCATTACGCTCGGCTTACCCGCGAGCAGCGCACGTTCATCGAGGAGCGTCCGGTGGTCGGCGCCTATCGGGCGAAGGTCGGTCTCATTTCCTATGGCACGATTGCCCGGATGGTGCGCGACAAGCTGCGATGCTTCGACTTGCAGGTGCTCGTTTACGATCCGTTCCTGAGCGCGGAGGAGGCGGCGCGCGAGGGCGTGCGACTGGTTTCGCTGGAGACGCTGTTCACGGAATCGGATGTCGTTTCGTTGCATGCGCCTTCGCTGCCCGCCACCCGGGGCCTGCTCGGCGCGGAGCACTTCGGGCGGATGAAGCCGTTTGCCACCTTCATTAACACCGCGCGCGGTGAGATCGTCCGCGAAAAGGAGCTCATCGATTTTTTGCGCATTCGCCCCGATGTGCAGGCCGTGCTCGACGTGACCTCGCCGGAGCCGCCGTCGGCGGACAATCCGCTTTTCGACCTACCCAACGTCATGCTCACCCCGCATATCGCCGGCTCTCTGGGGCCGGAGTGCAAGCGCATGGGAGACGCGATGGTCGATGAATTTGAACGCTATCTGGAAGGCCGTCCGTTGAGCTGGGAGCTTAATGAGCAGATGGTCGCGCGCATGGCTTGACCTCGTCCCGTGCTCTCCCGTTTGGTGAACCGCCGGGGGAGACAGACATTGCGCGCAATGCCCGTTTAATCTCCGCGAACTCTTTTTTGCCCAATCCTTTTTCTCCGGTTATGCCCTTTGAAGTTCTCTCCTCCTGGACCGTTGCCGACACGACCATCCGCTACCTGCGCGATGCCAAAAACGGCCGGGTGGGCCTGCAACTCGTGCCGACCTCGCGAATGGGCGACTTGGCGAAGCGGCGCACCACCTTGCGCGGGCTGCCCTACATCGACGCGATTCCTGATGCGGGCAATCCTCCGGCCTTCGTGCTCGATCCGCTGGTGCAGGTGAAGCGGGTGGGGGATTCCTATCCGGGCGCCTTCGCCCAAGGGCACACGTTGCGCAATTCGCCTTCGGTCGACGCTTTTGCCTACGAGAGCCAGACCCGGCTTTGCGATGGTGCGAAGACGACAATTCTCACCACGCTGACGAGCGCCGTCGGCCACCGGCTGGAGCATCGGCTTTCCTGGCACGAGGGGGATGCGGCGGTCGAGATCAGCTCGGCGTTTATCAACGGGTCCACCGCTCCGGTGACACTCGAAATGTTGAGCAGTTTTTCCCTGGGAGGGCTCACGCCGTTCGACGCCGCCGACGCCGAGGGCCGGTTGCGTGCCCACCGGTTCCGTTCCGCATGGAGCGCCGAGGGCCGGCTTGAGTCGCGCAGCATCGAGGAATTGCACTTGGAGCGTTCGTGGAGCGGCGCGGGTGCGTTCAGCGAACGCTTCGGCCAGCTCGGCTCCATGCCGGTGCGCCGGTGGTTTCCGTTTGTAGCCGTGGAGGACACGGTCGCGGGCGTCGTCTGGGGCGCGCAACTCGCCTGGGCGGGTTCGTGGCAGATGGAGATCTATCGCCAGCACGACGACGTGTGCATTTCCGGCGGTCTGGCGGATCGCGAGTTCGGTCACTGGATGAAGACTTTGGCGGCGGGCGAGACGCTCGTCACGCCCCCGGCCACGCTGGCCTGCGTGCAGGGGGATTTGGATGCACTCTGCGACCGTCTTACGGCTGTGCAGCAGCGCGCGGCCGACACGCATCCGGCGGTCGAGCGGGATCTTCCCATTGTTTTCAACGAATGGTGCACGACGTGGGGCGATCCTTCGCACGAGAAGCTTCTGGCCATCGCCAAGCGTCTCAAGGACACGGATACCCGTTTCCTCGTGATCGACGCCGGCTGGTACAAGGGCGAGAAAAGCGACTGGAGTTCGGGTCACGGTGACTGGGTGCCGAGCACGAAGTTATTCCCCAACGGCTTGGAAGCGGTCGCCGCGGACATCCGCGCCCAGGGACTCATCCCCGGACTGTGGTTCGAAATGGAGACGGTGGGCGACCAGTCGGTCGCCTTCTCGCTGGCCGACCACATGCTCAAGCGCGACGGCATCCCCGTCACGGTGCGCAACCGCCGTTTTTGGAATCTCAACGACCCGGTCGCGGTGGATTATCTGACGGAACGTGTCATCGGTCTGCTCGACCGCTGCGGCTTCGGTTATTTGAAGGTCGATTATAACGAGACCGCCGGCCTGGGTTGCGACGGCCACGAGTCCCAGGGCGAGGGTCTCCGTCAGTACGTGCTGGGCGTTCATCGCTTTTTTGAACGCATCCGGGCGCGTCTGCCGCATCTGGTCATTGAAAACTGTTCCTCGGGCGGGCACCGCCTGGAGCCTTCGATGCTGGCGCGTTCGGCGATGTCATCGTTTTCCGATGCGCATGAGCTGGTGGAGATTCCGATCATCGCGGCCAACCTTCATCGTCTCATGCTGCCGCGCCAGAGCCAGATCTGGGCGGTGCTGCACCCGACGGATAGCGAGCAGCGGCTGGTTTACAGCCTGGCGGCCACTTTCCTCGGGCGCATGGCGCTGTCCGGCGACCTGGCGGGCCTCAGCGAGGCGCAACTGGCGCTCGTGTGGCGCGCGGAGAAACTCTACGTCAAAGCCGCCCCGATCATCAAAGACGGCGTGAGCCGCCGTCATGGGCAGACCGGCGAAAGCTGGCGCCACCCGCGCGGCTGGCAGGGCGTGGTGCGCGTGGCCGCCGACGGGGCCAGCGCGCTCGTGGTGGTGCATGCGTTTGCGCAGGCCCCCGCCTCGGTCGAGTTGCCGCTGCCCGCGGGCAACTGGCGGATTGCGGATGATTTTTCATCCGACGCCAAAAAAGCCGCCATCGATAGCGGGCGTCTGGTCTGCCCGACCGCCGGTGACTTCAGCGGTCGCGTGCTGTTGTTGACGCGCCACTGATCCCCTTCAACCCTGCCGGCCTCCCCCTTACGCCCCCTCTGATGATTTCGTTCTACGACTACCTCAACATCGCTTTCTACGTCGCCTTCATCGTGGGCGTTGGCATTTTTTACTCTCGAAAAAGCAAAAACACCTCCGACTATTTCCGGGGCGGCGGTGTGATGCCGTGGTGGATCACCGGGGCGGCGGCATGGATGGGCAGCTTCAGCGCCTGGACCTTCACCGGAGCGGCGGGCAAGATTTACGAGACCGGGCCCTATGTGTTGTGCCTGTATTTCGCCGGGTTTCCGACCCTGCTCGTTCTGCTGGCCTACACGTGCTACCGGTTTCGCCGCATGCGCGTGGTCACGCCCCTGGAGGCGGTGCGGTTGCGCTTCGGTCCGGTCTCTCAGCAGTTTTACACGTGGATCCGGCTGCCGTTTTTGCTGTTTTTCGGCGGCGTGAGCCTGACCTCCGTGAGCGTATTCATGGCGGCGGTGTTTGGCGTGGATGTCACGACGATGATCATCTCGCTGGGTTTGATCGTGGTGATTGTGTCCATGCTCGGCGGCACGTTTGCGGTGGCGGCCAGTGATTTCGTACAGATGTTCCTCGTGGTCACGGTCACGGTGGTGACGTCGGTGCTGGCGCTGCGTCAGCCGGGGGTGGGCGGGGTTTCCGGTCTGCTGGACAAGGTTCCGACCCGGCATTTCAACTGGGGCGAGATCGCCCGTCCGGAGTTCATCTTCCTGTGGTTCATCGCACTCACGGCGAACAATATTTTCGCCCAGAACAGCATGGAAAATTCGGCCAAGTACCTGATGACGCGCAGCGACCGGCATGCCCGGCTCATGCTGATCATCCCCATCGTGGGCACGCTGCTCGGCCCGATCATCTGGATCATCCCGCCCATGGTTTCGTCGGTGATGCACCACGATCTGGGGGCGATGTTTCCCCAGTTGAGTTATCCGCATGAAGCGGCGTTTCTGGCGACGGCGCTCGACGTGCTGCCCAACGGCATGCTGGGGTTGCTGATCTGCGGCATTTTTGCGGCCACCCTCACCGGCATGGACGCCAGCCTCAATCAGGCGGCCGGCATCTACGTCCGTAATTTCTACCTGCCGATCGTCAATCCGCAGTGCTCGGAAAAGAAGCTGCTGATCACCAGCAAACTGTGCACGGCGGCTTTCGGCGCCATCATCATCACGGTGGCGATCATCTTCAGCCTCAACCGTACGTCCGGTCTTTTCGACGTGCTCAACCAATTGGGCGTGAGCTTGTGGCTGCCGCTGGCGGTGCCGCTTTCGATCGGTCTTTTCTTCAAGCGCACGCCCTCGTGGTCCACTTGGACGACGGTGCTGATCGGCTTGCTGACGGCGTTCGTGGTGAAGTTCTTTGTCACGCCGCAGATGTTCGCCTGGATTCCGAGTCTGGCGGGTCCTTACATGCCGGAGGAGAAGACGACCTTCACCCTGTTTGCCACGGTGGCCATCGTTTCCTCCGTGTGCATCGGCTGGTTTTTCTTCACCTCCCTTTTCTACGAGCGCTCGACGCCGGAATATAAGGCGAATGTGGAGGAGTTTTTCAGCAACCTGCGCACGCCCCTGCTCAAGGACAAGGACGTGAAGGAAAACACCACCATCGAGGCCTCCATCGGCCGTCTTTGCGTGATCTACGGCGCGTTTGTCACGCTGCTGGTGGCCATTCCTAACTCGCTCACGGGCCGGCTCGCCTTCCTGTTCTGCGGCGGCGTCATGCTCGGCACGGGCTTGCTGCTGGTGTGGCACTACCGGACCAAGGCTGAAAAACCGGCATAACTTTTCAAAATCCATCGCGTGTTCCCCGTGAAAAGGGACGGTCGGTCCGTCTGGCCGGCGACGTTTCAAATCCGCGTTTTTAACATGGCCTCCGCTCTCGTTCGCAATCCCGTTCTCTCCGGCTTCCGGCCGGATCCTTCGTTCGTGCGCGTGGGTGATGACTACTACCTTGCGACCAGCACCTTTGAGTGGTTCCCCGGGGTGCAGCTCCATCATTCGCGTGATCTCGTGAACTGGCGCGTCGTCGGCCATGCGCTCACCCGCCGTTCGCAACTCGACCTGCGCGGCGTGGACAACTCGGCCGGCTCCTGGGCGCCATCGCTCAGTTACGCCGACGGCCAGTTCTGGCTTATTTACACCAACGTCCACACCACCGCCATGGGACGGCCGTTCAAGGACACGCACGTTTACCTCGTCACTGCCCCGGCGATCGAGGGGCCGTGGTCCGAGCCGGTTTATCTCAACGCCATCGGCTTTGACCCCTCGCTGTTTCATGACGACGACGGCCGCAAGTGGCTCGCCAACATGCAGTGGGATTTCCGCAAGGGTCGCTCCCGCTTCGCCGGCATCGTGGTGCAGGAATACGATCCCGCCGCCCGCAAGTTGATCGGGCCCACCCGTGAAATCCTGCGCAAGACCGTCCTCTGTGAAGGCCCGAATATCTATAAGCGGGACGGCTGGTATTATCTCATGCTCGCGGAAGGCGGCACCGGTTGGAACCACGGCATCGCGATGGCGCGTTCGCGCTCCATCACCGGCCCTTACGAACTCGATCCGCAGGAGGCCGTCCTCACCACGCGTCACAATCCGCAGCATCCGTTGCAGAAAGCCGGTCATGGCGAACTGGTGCAAACGGCCACCGGCGAGTGGTGGCTCGCCCACCTGTGCAGCCGTCCGCTGGCCACCGACGCGGGAATTTACGCGGGCTCGCCCGACCGTTCCGCTTCCGCCCAAGCGCATGCCGGCCACCGCTGTCTGCTCGGCCGAGAAACGTCCTTGCAGCGCGTGGTCTGGTCCGCGGACGGTTGGCTGCGCCTCGCCAACGGCGGAGTTCTCCCCGACGTCGAGGTTGCCGCCCCCGCCGAACTCGTTGCGCATCCCTGGCCGGTCGTGCCGCCGCGCGATGAATTTGACGCGCCCGCGCTCGGCTCCCACTGGCAGACGCTCCGCGTGCCGGCCGATCCCTCCTGGTTGTCGCTCACCGAGCGGCCCGGCTGGCTGCGCCTGTATGCGCGTGAGACGCCGCACTCGCTGCACGAGCAGAGCCTCGTGGCGAAACGGCTGGAGTCGTTTCACGCGGTCGCGCAGACGCGCCTGGAATTTTCGCCGCAACGCTTTTCGCAGATGGCCGGCCTCGTGTGCTGGTACGACACGAAAATGCACTACTACCTGCGCGTCACCCACGACGAAAAACTCGGGCGCGTGCTGGGCATCGTGCTGACCGACGACAACGTTTACGACGAGCTGACGGAGAGCCAGGTCGTCATCAACGACTGGCCGGCCGTCCATCTTCGGGCCGAGATCGACCACGCCACCTTGCAGTTCGCGGCTTCGCCCGATGGCAATGCTTGGGAATTCATCGGCCCGGCGTTCGATGCGAGCAAACTCTCCGACGATTATGGCGCCGGCCTGCACTTCACGGGCGCACTGGTGGGTCTCGCCGCGCACGACACCGCCGGCGAACGCGCGGTGGCCGACTTCGATTATTTCGAGCTGAGAAACCTGGCCTGAGCTTTCAAGAAACGTCGGACGTCTTCAGTCCGCCTTGATTCTCCGTGCCTCGATCAATTTCAAAGCCGGCCCCGTCCCTGAGATGCGCAGAGGCTTGAAGCGTTTTCCTTCCAGTTTGTTGTAGCTCACGAAAAACGCCTCGATCTGCTCCACGAACCGGGCGGGCAGATCCTCCGGCCGGCGGATGTGTTGGAAATTCAAGGATGCTTGGGCGACGGCGATAAAGCGGTCGTTGCGCCTGCGTTCCCCGCCTTCCGTTTGTTGCGCTTCCATGACGCCGATCAACCGGCAGCCGACGACGCAGCCAGGCCAGGCGGATTCGTCCATCAGCACCAGGACATCCAGCGGCGCGCCGTCTTCGCCGGAAGTCTGGGGAATGAAGCCGAAGTCGCAGGGGAAAACCATGCCTTCCGGAAGCAGTTTGCGCAGGCAAATCGCCTCCAGTTCGGGATCGTAGGCGTATTTGTTGCGGCATCCTTTGGGGGTTTCAATCACGACGCGCAAATCGCTTTTGCCGAGCATCGGGGGAATCAGATCGAGGCGCATGCCCGCAGCGGACAACACCGCGCGAGGGCGGTTCATCTTCTTCAAACCGAAAATCACCAAAGTCCGCCGAGGCGAAAATCCTCCGATGAAGGCTGGCGAAGGGACTCCGATGGCCGGATCGGCATTGTGAGATTACAGTTTGAAAACCAATGAAGCTGCGCGGAACCAACCCGGGAAAGAGGACGTGAGCCATGGCGACCAAGGCGCAGTTGGACGTGGAGGGAACGCCGGTCGAAGTGCGCAATCTGGACAAGGTGCTCTATCCGAAGGTCGGTTTCACGAAGGCGAATGTCATCGATTATTACACCCGCATTTCGCCCCATCTTCTTCCTCATCTTAAAAACCGGCCGATCACCCTGAAACGCTATCCCGACGGAGTGACCGGCTTTTTCTTTTATGAGAAACAATGCCCGCCGCATCGTCCCTCTTGGGTGAAGACGACGGATGTCCCCAAGTCCGACGGCTCCCAAATTCATTACTGCGTGATCGACGCCCTTCCGGCGTTGGTGTGGGCGGCCAACCTTGCGGATCTGGAGCTGCACACGTTCCTGCACAAGGCGCCCGCCCTCGGGCGGCCCACCGCGCTCGCCTTTGACCTCGATCCGGGGCCGCCGGCGGAGATCGTGCACTGTTGTCAGGTCGGACTCTGGCTCAAGGCAGTCTTCGACGCTCTCGGGCTGAAAAGCTTTCCCAAGACTTCAGGTTCCAAAGGCCTGCAGGTTTACGTGCCGTTGAACACGCCGGTGACCTACGAGCGAACGAAAGCCTTCGCCCGTGCAGTGGCCGAGCTGCTGGAGCGGCGTTCACCGGACGCCGTCGTCTCCAAAATGCAGAAGGCGCTGCGGCGCGGGAAGGTGTTCGTGGACTGGAGTCAGAACGATGAGCACAAGACCACGGTGAATGTTTACTCCTTGCGTGCGAAAGACCGGCCGACGGTATCGACGCCGGTGACATGGGCGGAGGTGGCCGCCGTGCAGAAAGCCAAAAACGGACGCGCGCTTTTTTTTGAGGCCGGCGACGTGCTCAAGCGCGTGGGGAAAATCGGAGACCTCTTCGCTTCGGTGCTGACGCTTAAACAAAAGCTCCCGGCATTGAGTGCGCTAAAGATGTGAGCGAACGGCTTTCAAGTCCGCGACAAAGCGAGCGAAGGCAGATGTCCGATCTTCGGTAAAGGCTCGCAAAATCGACGAAGGGTGGACGGTTGCAAACACGAGGGGCGCCCAGCGTGTATCGCGAAAGGGCCGGCCGCGCGCCTGCGTCACGCGAAACGTTTTCCCCAGCAGCGCTTGAGCGGCGGTGGCGCCGAGTGCGACGACGATTCCTGGCTTGATGATCGCCAGCTCCGCTTCCAGCCAAGGCCGGCAGGCGGCGATTTCGCGGGCATTTGCCTTTTTATTGAGGCGACGCCGGCCGGCGCCCACCCATTTGAAATGTTTCACCGTATTGGTCAGATAAATATCCGCGCGGTCGATGCCGGCTTCCGCCAACGCCCGGTCCAACAGTTTCCCGGCGGGCCCCACAAAAGGCCGGCCTTGCACGTCTTCTTGGCCGCCGGGTTGCTCGCCCACCATCACGATGCGGGCGTGCGGCGAGCCTTCGCCGAAGACCGTCTGGGTCCCCAGCTTGTACAGCGGACAAGCCCGGCATCGTGCCGCCCGCTTCTTGATTTCAACGAGTGTCCAATCGCTCGGATTCTGCGGCAGATACCGGGCGGCGGTTCCGGATTTTTCAACCGCAACGGCGCGGGATGGCGAAGGCATGCCGAAACATAACCGGCGCTGCCCGTGGCGCCAGCGATGGAGCTTTTCCGCTCAAGCTTCCGACACTGCGGGCGCAACAGGCACAACGGGCAGCACCAGTTGGCTAAGTTCCATCAACGGCGGTGTCGGCGTGTTATGCAGGGTGGCCGTTGAATGAAGCGAAAATGAAAAGAGCCATTCCGCGCCGGTGGTGACGGGCTGGATCTGTTCGCGCCACTGTTCGGCCGCCTGGGCGATGGCTTCCGGCAGGCTCGCATCCAAGAGGCGCGGGGGCGAGAGCATCACCGGCAGCACGGCGCCAGTGGCGGTCTGGTCCTGCTCCGGAATAAGCGGATAGCGGTAACGGATCTCAAAGCCGAGGAGCAGGTCGTCGGTCGTTTCGAACAGCGCCGCAAACGCCGTGGTCAGCGCGTCTGCGATCGTCGTTCCCTCGATGGTGAAATCGCGCGCCCAAGTGACGAGTGGCGTCACGTTGACGGCCGGCGCCACGGTGGCGCTTTCAAAAATGAAGTCGGGGTTGGTGACGACACCAGCTGTTTGATTCAGATAGGCATTGCGTCTGATTTTGAGCTGACCGCGCGCGTTCTGCACCGCCGCGATGTTCAAGTCCGCCCAAGAAAGCGTGAAGTTTGGCGGCGTGGTCATCGCCGCGAGGCCAGCCTCCGGTGGCAAGCGATAAACCCGCGTCTCACTGGTCTCGGATTCGCTTTCGAAAGCGAGCGCAACGCCATTGGCGGTCAGCACCAGTGGCCATTGTTTTGCCGGGCCTGGCTGCTCCTGCTGACGGGTGAGGACCAGCGCGTCCACGCGGATGTTGCCTTCGCTGTCCGTGCGATAAATGACCCGAGCGAGAAAGGAAAATGTCGCTGCCTCATCGGCGTGGGAAGAGTCGGTGATGACGGTAGGCTGCACGGATCGCGTTGTCCAAACACGAGCCGTATTTTCGGCGAGCATGGCGAAAGCGCCGGCGGTGTTGCGAAACAGTTCCGGTACGGCTCCAGGGGTTAGGGTGCCATTTGGGACCGTCAGGTTGCTCCAGAGCGCGCCGGCAATGCTGTTGTATTGGGCCAACGCGTCGAACAGATCGTCGTCTGCGGGTGGAGGCGATCCGTCGGCCGACGCTATGGCTTCCGGCGCGGAATTGAAACTTACGGTGATGAGCACCTCGTCCTGCAGCGCGGTTGGCTGGATGTAGTTGAAGCGATAGGTCCACCGCGCTGCGTCCGTGAGTGTGACGGTTGCGGTTTCTGCGGCTTGGAAGGGAAGGGCCGCTTGGGCGATCAGCGTGGGAGACGGCGGGCAGGTGCGAAGCGGGACCGGCAACTCGGCCGGCGTGGCAGGATGGAGTACGGACGGAAATGGGGACCCCGTGAGGATTTGCACCGGGGTGAGCGGTGTCGGCGAAACCGGGGGCAGGACGGTCGCGAAGAGGATGAGCTCTGGAGCTGGTGTCTTGAAAAACATCCGGGAGGCGGTCACCACCCATGGCGCTGCGGTGAAAGCGGGCGCGTTTGTAGCCGCAGGCACAGTGGCGCCCAGCTGATCGCATGAAACAATCCACGGCGTGGTATCCTGACCTTCGCATCGCGCGATGACGGACGTGTTATACGCAGGTGCCAGCGCCAGTCCGAGCTGTTGGGCGAGGAGCGTCTGAATGGGCGCGAGGGCATCATACTCGGTGGGCGGAGTCGAAGATTCAGCAGGCACGGAGGCGCTTTGAAAAACCGGGGCCAGAGAGGTCGGGATGCTCGCGGAGAGTTGCGTTTTGGCTTTTTGCACCGAGGCCAGACAGGCCTGAAGCGCGGAATCGGAGGCGAAGACCGGCAGTCGGGCCATGGTCAGGAACCGATCCATGTCGGCCAGGAAATGTCCGGCCCAGATTTCTACCTCAATATCTTGGAAGCTTCGGAGAGAAATTTCGCTCGCGAGTTGTCCGGAAGGATTGAGAAAACGGACGGGCACACTCGGGCGTGTGACGAGGCGGCCATAGAGCGGCTTCAGCGCGAAGAAATGGGACATGTTGGGAAGCGCCAGGCGATCAGTTGCTCTTGGCCTTGCTGGCGAGCGCGTCCATGAAGTTGGAAAACACGTTGGCCATTTTATGCACGCCGTCGCTGCCGCCCGCGAGTACGGAGCCGGTCACGAGAATATCGACGGCGATAAACAAAGTGTGGCCGTCCGTCGCGCTGACGAGGCTGCCCAGCGCGCGCACGCCGGCCAGGCTGACGAGAATGCCGATCACGAACGCCACGCAGAGCGCGAGCTCTTTGGTCGCAGCCCGATAACGAGTGAGCGCATCCTGGGCTTGGATGAGTCCGGCGGAAACGGAGGGGATGGCCGCATCGATTTTTTGCGCCGCGTCGATCTTGGATTGTTCAATACCGACCGCCGCCTCAAGCGTGTCGGCCTCCTCGTCACGCACGACGAGAATGATCACCTCCACCGAGCGTTCGACGAACAGGGCGACGGTGAAAAGCCACGCCAGCAACCCGGCGATGACCGGCATGTCGATGGATTTAAAACTGAGCGAGGCCGGCACGACGCTTTTGCAAACGATGAGTCCCAAGGCAGCGATGACCGCGATGAGGAAAAGCGTGGGGATCTTGTTGGTTTTCATGGAAGCGATGAACGACGAGTGACGTTGAAGCGGACGGAAAAAGTGGCGCGTGCTCTGGATAAAATCCTTCCTGAATCGGAGGGCATCTCGATTGCAAATTATATAACTATTTATTGAAAGGCATCTAATATCTGTCAAATCCTCCCTCTCTTGAATCGTCGGTCCTTCCTGCCCCTATCGCCTGGCACTTCCCATGGAATCTAAACCGCCTTTTGCCGATCCGGTATCCGTGGCTCATGTGGGAGAATCTGCGACAGAGGCGTTGCGGCGGTTTCATCAACATGTGCTGGCAACGCCGGGGTTGTTCGCCCGGTTGTGCGCGGAGAAAGAACGGGAGGGATTCGTCACCCGGATGGTGGAACTAGGCCGGGAGCACGGCTGCGGTTTCACCACGGATGATGTAGTCAACGGACTGAACGCCGCCCGTCGTGAGTGGCTGGAACGCGGGATACTATGACGACAGTGGACCAACTGAAGGGCTGGGTGCCGATCCGGATATACTGGCGCGAGGGACAGCCCACGGTGGACTGGTTGTTTTTGGGAGATCAACCGCTCAGCGAGCCTTTTTTCGAGCAGAGCGTCGCCCGAGCACTGCGCAATCCCGCGCAATTGTTATTCCGTCCGCAGACGCCGATCTCGATCTTGGAAGAATTTGCGGAGATGGCGCCCGACCTCGCGCCCACGGGCTTTGTCTTTCATCTGTCGCGTTGCGGCTCGACGCTCATCTCGCAGGTGCTGGCATCGGTGCCATGCAACCTGGTGGTCTCCGAGGCTCCGCCCATCGAACATCTGCTCGGGGCGCGCTTGCGCGACCCACGGATCACCCACGCGCAACAGGTCGTCTGGCTGCGCGGGCTGGTGCGGGCGCTGGGCCGGCGGCGTTTTGCGGCGGAAAAATATTTCTACATCAAGTTCGACAGCTGGCACCTGCTGCACCTGTCGCTCATCCGTGAGGCGTTTCCCGACACTCCTTGGATTTTTCTTTATCGCGAACCGCTCGAAGTGCTGGTCTCGCAACGACGATTGCGCGGCGCGCACATGCTGCCGGGCGTGGTGGACCTGCGGCTTTTCGGATTCGTCCGCGAGGACCTCGCGACGCTTTCGTTCGACGAATACGCCGCCCGGGTTTTGGCGTGCATTTGCCAGAATGCGCTCCGGACCCACGAGACGTCGCCTGCCGGACGGCTGGTGAATTTCTCGGAATTGCCCGGGGCGATATGGGGAGACCTCGCGGAATTTTTTGGAGCCGATTACAGCGAAGAAGAACGGAGTCGTATGAGCGACGCCTCCAGGTTCAATGCTAAGAATCCGAAGGTGCGGCACGCAGATGACACCGCAGCCAAGCAGCGGGAGGCCGGAGATGACCTGCGCGAACTCGAGAAGGCCTGGCTGACCGATCTGTACCGGGAATTGGAAACAAGACGCCTAAGCAGGCTCTGGACCGGGCGGATGCGCGGCGGCGGGTCGGCTAGTTCGCGGCGATGACGGCCGGCGGGCTCTCGTCGAGCGGGGTGCCTGCAGCCGTCAGGATGGTCTTTCGCAGCCAGTCGTTGACGACGCAGTCGATCACTAGGTGGATACGATCGGTTGTACCGCGGTTATGGACGCTGTGGAGTTCGGTGAAATTGTTGTACCAACATTCGCCGGGAGACATTTCCACGCGCCGGCCCGCGACGATGAAGTGCACATCGGGGTTGGTCGTGATAGGGATGTGCAGTCGCAACTCGCCGTCTTCATAGCTCAGGCAGTGATCGCGGTGTTCTTTGACGGTCGAACCGGCCTTGACGCGGAGAAACCGGACGGAGAGCAGAGGACACGGAAAGGCGGCGAGCACCTCGCGCACATAAGGGCAGCGGTCCAGAAGCGATGTATCGGAAAAATCACTGCGCGTGGGATCGGGATAAATTTGGTCGGCCTTGCCACCCACGGACCGCAGTGAAACGACGCTCCAGTCACCCTCGTAATACCGCGTGTTGAAGTGCGGAATGAACTCGCTGGTCACGATACCGGAGAGGTCGGATTGCAATCGTTTGGCCTCGAAGAGAAAGGGGAGTTTGAAACTGGAGGGCAGGGCGGAGGGGTTCATGGATGGCGAATACTTCTTAAATGCAAGTGCCCTTCAGGCTTGCGTCATCCTATTGGGCATTCAAGTTGCAATTAATCGGAGATTTTTCTGCAGGTCATTATCTTATACTCTATGAAAAAGTTCATGATGCGGCGGATTCTTGTCGGAGTGCTGATTTTTACGGGAGGGATGAAGGTGTTCGCGCAGACCACCTTGAGCGCCGGCGATATCGCATTCACGATGTATAATTCAGGCCCAAACAGCAGTGCAACGACACCCCAGCACGAATTCAGTTTTGTCACGCTTGTGGGTCTGGCTTCCGGAACGACGATTTATTTTACGGATGTAGGTGTTGATAACACCGGAGCTTTTCTGGCTGCCGGTGGCTCAGCGCGGGAATCGGCCATTCAGTACACTACGTCCGGTACCGTGGCTGCCGGCACCCAGATCACCATTGGAAACGACTACACCTCCGCTGGCGCGACCTCGTTGCTCCACGGAACAGGAACGGTGACTATGGTTACTGGAAGCCCTTTTGGGGCCGCGGGCACGAGCCTTCTTCTGAGTCAGTCAGGCGATTCCCTTATTGCCTATACGGCGAGTTCGGCCACGAGTACGCCTACGTTTATCACTGCGTTGGACGACGTCTCAGGGGGCGGGTGGACGAGCGGTGCAACGGGGGTCAACCAGTCGGCGCTGCCCACCGGTTTGGCCGATGGAACGAGCGCTTTGAGCTTCGATTTTGCAACGGCTAAGTATGCTCAATTTAAATTCAGTTCCATTGGTGGAACCATTTCCAGCAGCAACAGCAAGTCGGCATGGGAAGCCATCCTGAACGATACGACGAATTGGAACGTTTCAACGTCCGCCGGATATACCTCCAGCACGACCAGCCTCACGGTGACGGCGATTCCCGAGCCGTCCAGTTATGTTGTCTTGGCCGGGTTGGCATCCTTCGGCTTGGCGCTGCGTCTGCGTCGTCGGAAAATCTAAACTTACCGACTTGTGAGTGCCGTAGCGTTGCTGGAGCTCCGTCCCGTTCGGGCGGAAGACGAGCCATTTCTTGCGCAGCTCTTTGCGTTTACCGAACAGGAGCGCCTGGCGTTTTCAGGATTAACAGGCGATTTGTTCAATACGGTTGTCCGGCATGAATTTGCCGGACAACAGCGGCATTATCGTCTTCTCGATCAAGAGGCGACGCATTGTATTATCATTGCCCAAGGGAACCCGGCTGGCCGTTTGGTTTTTTGGGGAAATCGCGAGGAAATCCGCCTGGCTGAACTCGCCATTGCCCCGGCTTTTCGCGGCTTGGGTCTCGGCTCAGCGGTGGTGGATACACTTAAGGCCCAAGCTCGGCAATCGAAGCGACCGCTTCGCCTGCATGCAGAGAAATATAATCTACGGCAGCCTCGACGATTTTATCAGAGGCTGGGTTTTCGCGTGATTGAGGATCGCCACACCCATTGGTTCATGGAGTGGGATGCAGGGCGGGAGGGGGCTGCCTTGGAGCGCTCTCAGTTGAAGATGACTTCGTAAACCGCCCCTTGCGGGCCACTGCCCATGATGAGTTGTATGAACACCGCATGGCGTTGAGCTTCATCCGGCCAGGAGATTTCATAGGTTGATGCCCGCAAGGCGCGAGCCGCGGGTCCATGAAAGACGAGTGAAAACGGA
The DNA here is from genome assembly GCA_019510185.1 of Verrucomicrobiota bacterium. Lineage (GTDB taxonomy): Bacteria > Verrucomicrobiota > Verrucomicrobiia > Opitutales > Opitutaceae > Rariglobus. The sequence goes on from JAEKKV010000010.1 coordinate 104,965, forward strand.
CGCTGGCGCAGCCACGTTTGCGTGCGTTCGGGGTGGAGTTTGATTTCCCGCAAGGCCAGGGGGACGGGCTCACCGCCTTCGGGCAAATACACTTGGAAAGTCGCGCCACTATAGTCTGAGAAGTCCTCGGGTTGTAACACGAAATAAAAGAACGCGCGTTCGTTGATGCTAACGAACGCGCGTGGTCGTTTAAGGGTTAATTTCGGGAGGGGAAAAGGCCCTCGGTGACTACCAACCAATTGATAGCCAAATAAGGGTTGAGAACGGAAAACGGCAGATTGCTTCCCGTCGTACCGGTGACAACGGTGCCACTGACCGTTGCAGTTCCGCCAATGCTGGCGGTTCCGCCGACGCTGACCGTGCCGCCGATGCCAATGGATCCTCCGAGCTGTACGGAGCGAGCATCCAAGGCCGTGGCGGGGGCGGTGCCACTGTCGGTGAAAATATTGGCTTGCGCGAGGGCGTCGCCATCCGGATCGGTGGTGTTGGGGGCGGTGGCGACGGCTTTCAACGTGGCCGTCAAGCCGCTGATATTGGCGGTCAGATTGGGCGTGCCGGTGAGACCGCTCGTATTAACGGTCAGGCCGCTTGTATTCACCGTTAAGCCACTGGTGCTAACCGGATGATTATGGGCCGGCAGATTGGAAATCGTGAGCGTTGTGTTTTCGACACCGCTGTTTTGGCCCAGATCATAGAAACTGGTGCCCGGGCTTTGACCGTAGCCGATGGGCGCGCGACCTTGAAGATTAGGAAGAGCGAAGTTCGTCTGGCCGTTGCCGCCATAGGTGGTGCCAAGAAGCGCAAAGAGAGCGCTGTACTGACTTATTGGTAACAGAGCGCCATTGGCAGCGGCCGTACCGCGAATCACGAAATTGCCGGCGAAGGGCAAAAGCTGCCCCATGTAGAATTCAGCCATAGGATTATTATTATTTTATTACCTTATCTGAAGTAACTTAAGATTTTTATGATTAATGCCGAAAAGCCCGCATCGGCAAAGCCGACCGAGCGCAAAGCATTGAGAAAGGCCCTCTCGGACTGTTTCCGCAACTTGGCGACATCAGTGAGTTGCAAATTAATGGTCAAATACAAAATGTTGTAACGAATTGGTTTTTCAAAAGTTACGGATCGGCTTCGTTGCGGTTTTAAACACTCCGAAAATAGAAAACTGGACATTTATAATTATCTATTTTTGAGGTTAATACGAAATTATGCAGTAGTTTGGCATTTTGTCTGCTAATCGTAACATTCCAGTCATCAGTTCTTAACCTGAGTTTTGTAGTCTGCGTCATATTTATGCTCCATTGCCGTCTCCTCGCCCTTGTTTCTCTCGTGCTGCCCTGCTCGGTGGCACTCGCTGCTCCGGCTTCTTCTACTCCCACCAAGGGCATTGATTTGCATTTCCCGGCGGCTTTTAGCGCTGATTTGCCTTACGATGTGAACATCGAGGGGCTGCGTGCTCTCAGCGATACGCCGCAAAAGGCGCGTCCTCCTTTCACCATTCCCGATGATAACATCCCGGCTGCTCAGCGCTTGTTTGATATTTTCTCTTGGCAGACGTTTATCGCGCTGAACTGGCCGGCCTTGCCCAATGGTCAGCCCAATTCGAAGCTTACCATTGCGGATGCCTTGGCCCCGCGCGTGTGGGAATTCTACGTGGATGCCGGGCAGGTGTATCGCAAGGACGGTGCCGCTCCTCTCGGCTGGCAGGACGCTGTCACCGCCGGTCAGAACAAGGTTTTTTGGATGAGCGGCATGGCCATTGGCACTCCGGCCGATAAAAAGAACGCCGGCGATGGCGACTATGTCATCCCCGTGATCAGCGGAGGTAGCGGCAGTCTCCAGGCGTTCACCGGCCCCCTAGTCGACCAGCAGGGCAAGTGGGTGCGCTATCAGGCGGCCATGAACGACGTGGAGTTTGATTACATCGTCGAAAACAAGCTCTACAATCTGGAAGGCCAGGCGGCTTACACCGCCAAAAAACAGATTTCCTTCCCCGTCAACAAGGGCACCAAGCACGGCTCGATGGAGATTAAAATGTCGTGGAAGCAGATGAGCGATCAGGACGATCCCTCCCGCTTTCTTGTCCGCAAGGCCCGCGTTGTTCCGCTGACCGGCGAGCCCTACACCGCTGACTTTGGCTTGGTGGGCATGCACATCACCGCCCGCACCGAGTCCTCGCCCACGTGGATCTGGGCGACTTTCGAGCAGGTGGACAACACCAACGCCAACGACCTCGAGGTCGACGCCAAGGGCCGTCACCGCAGTCCTACTTTTTTCAATACGAATAACCCGACCATCCCGGTCAACGTCCTCGCGTCCAAGAACGCGGCCCCCGTCAATCAATACAACCCCGCAACCGGTCAGGACGACGGCCCCGCGGTCTTCACCTCGTGGGACGAGTCGAAGACCACCAATCCCACCCAAGTGACGATGGTCCTGCCCGTGCCCAAGGCCACCGCCGCGCTCAACGCGCAGGTGCAGGCGATGCTCAAGGAGCTCGGTTCTGTCTTTCAATATTATGAACTCATCGGCACCCAGTGGCCCGCCGCTCCGTCCTCTCCCGGCTTCACCAATGGCGTCGCCAATCAGCCTGACGGCCGTCTCCTGCCGTCTTCTTCCGAGAGTATCCTCTTCAAGATTCCGGGCAAGGTCATCCCGACTTTCCTCGTGAACACCACGATGGAAACGTTCTTCCAGAACGGCAATCAGGCGGCCGGTCCCGTGGCCGACGATTATCGCCTGCCTGCTGGACTTCTGGCCGATCCGAACACTGTCTTCGCGACCGAGAGTTGCGCCGGTTGCCACTTCTCCGCCGGAGCCTGCGTGGGTTTTAAGAAGGATCCTTACGGTCGCTACGTCACCCAGACGGTTGATGGTATCAAATATCGCATACCGGTCTTCGGTCAGAACGCCGTGCGCGGCATGATGGGCGACGCCGATTTCTCCTGGCTTCTTCAGCTCCGCGCCCAGTCCGCGCCGTACACCGGCACCGACACGGTGGATATCTCCACCGTTCTCGTCCCGAACAATCAGAAGCTCTGTCCGGCGCGCTAAACTGCGCGTTGGTCCTTGCCTGCGCGCAGCGGCTTGCCGCCGCTGCGCGCCTCAATTTCCAGCATCCTTCATCGTCCTTTTATCATGAGCGCCAATTTCCCTTTTGTTTATCCCAGTCAATTCACGCCCAATAATCCGGGCTGGAGCACCATCGGCAACATTGCCTCGTGGTCCGTTGATTCCACCGGCCGCCGTTTCACCTTCGTCTTCGGAGCCGGCAACGCCTACTCCCTTTATATCGAAGTGCTGGGGCCGACCGCTTACCGGCTGCGCTTCAACCCCACGCCCGGAGCCTCTTACGCGACCGAAACTTCCACCGCGGTGGTCAGCCGTGACTTGGGCGTCTCCGGACTCCAGGTCACCTACACCCAGCCGAGTTCGACCCAGCTCGCGATCAATACCGGCACGCTCACCATCCAAGTGGGGCTCGCGCCTTTTTACGTGCAGGTTTATCGCGGCAGCCAGCTCATCAATCAGGATGCCCCCGGCCAAGGCGTGCTTTACATCCCGGGCCAGCAGGTCATCGCCATCATGAAAACCGCGCCGAGCGGCGCCAATTATTATGGTCTCGGCGAAAAAGCCGGCGCCGCGCTCCAGAAGAACAACTATACCTTCACGTTCTTCAATTTCGACAATTATACTTACAACGGTCCCTCCGAAGGCTCCCCCGGCCCGCTCAATCCCACCGAGCCGCTCTATTGCTCCATCCCCGTTCTCATCGAGAACAACCCAATGCTCACCTCGGGCCGGCCTTTCGCCGGCCCCGCCTACGCCACCGGTCTCTTTCTGGACAATCCCGCCCAGACTTATGCCAACGTATCGGCCAACGATTACTCGGACATGGGCGGGAAGTACTATCTTGGCTCCCTCTACAACGAGCTCGACACCTACTTCTTCGCCGGCGACGGCATCGCCGACATTCTCCGTCAGTACACCACGCTGACCGGCCGCGCACCGATGCCGCCGCGCTACGCCTTCGGTTTTCACCAAGGCGCCTATGGTTATTTCGACCGCTACAAGCTCGCCGCCGCCGCGAACTCCTATCGCGCCGCCCGCATTCCCTGCGACGGTCTGCACATCGATGTCGATTTCCAGGACAACTACCGGACCTTCACCCACAGCGAGATGAAGTTCCCCAACACCAAGGAGCTCTTCGACGATCTGCACCTCATCGGATTCAAGATGAGCACCAACATCACTCCGGTCATCACCACCAACGTGTTGAATCAGGAAGGTGTGAAGGCTCCCTACGTGCAGCGCGACGCTCTCGTTGCCGCCAATGCCCTTATCTATAACACCCGCTATCAATCCGGAGAGGATCCCAATCCCTACCAAGGCGGCGTCAATTACGGCATCAACTACGGCAACAATCCCTATCCGTATCCGCCGCTTCAGCCCAACAACCAGGGACAGACCCCGCTCACTGCTCCGGGCAACTACCCCGATTTCGGACTTGCCCAGGTTCGCACCGTCTGGGGACAGCAATATCAGGATCTCATACAGAACGTCGGCCTCGACATGATCTGGCAGGACATGACCTGTCCTGCGATCGACGCCAACCTGCCGCCCTCCCAGCAGTACTACAAGACGTTCCCCCAAGACCTCATGATGGCGCAGGAGCAGGTTAATCCCGCCACTGGTGCGGTTGTCAGTGTCAACTACCTGCCGAATGCCCAGCTGCATAACAGCTACGTCAACAACCTTCTCCACGCCACTTGGGACGGCATCAACCAGCTCGCTCCGCAGCGGCGCAATTTCATCATCGCCCGAGGAGGCTACGCCGGCATGCAGCGCTATGCCGGCCTTTGGACCGGCGACTCTGCCTCCAGCTGGGATTTCCTCAACATCAACCTCCCGGAGGTGCTTAACCTTGGCCTCTCCGGCGTGCCTATCAGCGGCTGCGACATCGGCGGCTTCGCCACCGGCTCCGGCACCACCAGCCAGTCCGGCATCGTGGGCGGCACCATCGTGGGCGGCATCACCAACTACGAGCTCTTCACCCGTTGGATGCAGCTTGGCTCCTTCCTACCTTGGTTCCGCAACCACTACGACGGCTACAACAAGCAGTTTCAAGAGGCCTTCGCCTATGGTGAACCCGTTCCCACGAACTGCCGCACCTACGTCGAGCTGCGCTACTGCATGCTGCAGATTTATTATGACGCCATGTACAAGTGGACCCAGACCGGCCTTCCGATCTGCCGTCCGCTATTCCTTGGTGCTCCGCAGGACGGAGCTGTGTACGGTAATAACAACTACTACATTAACTCGCAGCTCTTCGTTGGTGACGACTTCCTTGTCGCGCCCATTCTCTTTCAGGCCGAGACCGCCAGTCCGCCGATTTCGCCGACGCGCGACCTCTATCTCCCCGCCGGCAGCAATTGGTACGCCTTCCAAAACAACGAGGCCCCGCTCCTCGGTGCCGTTCAGGGCGGCACCGTCATCTCCTACACCGCGGGCTTGGATCTTGTTCCCATCTACGTCCGCGCCGGCGCCATCCTGCCGTTCCAGGAACTGGAACAATGGGTCGGGCAGTTGGCCGAAAATCCGCTCACGATCAACTGCTACCCCGGTCCCGATCGCTGGACCGATGGGCAGGCCTACCAACTGTATCAGGACGACGGCATCACGCAAAACGCGGCCAACAACGGGGAATATCGCCTTTCCCGAATCTATCAGCAGACGCTCACCAACAGCGGCACTACGCGTCAGATCCGCATCGCCCGGGTGAATGACAACTATGCGCCGCCCGCTCCGTTCAACTATATCGCCATCCTTGGCAGCATTACCTCCGCCAATCAGGTTAACCGCGATGGCACGGTGCTCCCCAACGTCGGCGATCCGGCCTCGCTCCAATCCTCCCCCGCCGACTGCTGGTATTGGAACCAGAGTCTGAATATCGTCTTCGTCAAAATCTACGACAACCGCGCCGACACCACCGTGAGCGCCGCCTACTGAGGAAATACCCATGCAACTTCGTCAAAACCAGGGCGCCCGCCCCCAGATCACCTTCACTTCCGATTTCCACGAGCTCGTCCAAGGCGATCTTGTTCCGGGACCCTGCGTCCTGCGCTATGATCCGCTGCGGCTCGTCTCGCTCGGCGATGCCGCGCAAGAAGGCCACCACATCCGCGCCTACGTCCGGTTTCACCCCGGCGGCACCGAGTGGCAGGGCGTGCTCGAACTGCCCGCCGGTCTCCCGCTAGCCGATCTCGCCGATCCCACCGGTCAAGGCATCATGCTCACGACCACCTTCGAAATTCCTGAGGGCGCCGATGAACTCGAAGTCTGGTTCTCCTGCACCCACGAGGACGGCCAAACCCATTGGGATTCCGACTTCGGCAAAAACCACTGGCTTCGTTTTGGTCTCGCCGACCTCTCCATCAAGTCGGCCAAGGTAAAGTCCGCCAAGAAAAAGGGCGTCGCCCAAGACGCGCTTGAATTCGAGATCAGCACCAAGACGAAGGTCGAGGCCGTCGAGGTTCGCTGGCGCATTACCTCCAACCCTGCCTTTCCGCGTCAGGTCACGCCACTGGTGGCTACTGCGACCAGTTCAACCGCCAAAACCTGGTCTTCCCCCGCCGGTGGCATTCCTGTGCCCAAGGGCGCCACCGTGGCCTTCGACGTGGTTTATCATGTCGAGGGTCGGGCCTACACGGATGATAACCAAGGCCGCTGGTATATTGCCGACTAAAAATTCATCCGCCGTCCGGCGATGACCGGGCGGCGGGTGGAGTGTCGGGAAAAGTAAGCTGAGTTTTGCGAACCCCGTAGGCCTAGCCTGCCGTCAGTGAAATCGGACTGGCGGCAAGAGGGGATCGAACTGTCCGTAATTTCAGATTAATTGCGCTAAATACTTGCACTTGGGCATAGCTCCAGCCAATGACTTGCGCTGATTCGTTTGGCCTAAGCTCTCTGTTGAGAGGCTGATAGCCAAAAACAACCCCGTTCCTTCGTTTTCTGCGTTTATGAAAAATCCACTTCGGCGAGCTGTTTGGGTCGTTGCTTTTATTGTCTATGCCAACGCCCTTTGGGCTCAAACAGCCGCAGTGAGTCAGCCTCCGGCTTCGACGATCTCACGCGAGCCGACGGAGCAGGAAGCGCAACAGCACTTGCAGCAAAGCTGGGAAGCCTTGCTGACACCCGCGAGTCCTCGCACCGGCGGGGCACAACTGCTGAAGGTGGCCCCGGCGGAGTCCGCTTTGCCCGCGCCTCAGCAGAGGGCGCTGGCGATGGCGGCAACCACATCGTTTCAAGAGCCCGAGGAAATCCGGTCCGTGGATGGCAAACTTCGCGTTACTCTCGTGGTGATGAAGGCGTGGAATCACATCGGTGACGATCCCGTCTTCCTGCGCTCCTACAATGGCAGGCTGGTCGGGCCCACGCTGCGCGCCCATCCGGGTGAAACGCTGTACATCACGCTCAAAAACGATCTTACGGCCGAACCGGGGCACGATGGCGGTCACAACACGCTGCACGATTTCAACACCACCAACCTGCATACGCACGGGCTGCATGTTTCACCTTCGGGCATCAGCGACAACGTGCTGCTGGAAATCCCGCCGGGAGCGACGCAGGAATATGAAATCGTCATTCCGCCCGACCACCCGGCAGGCACGTTTTGGTATCATGCGCACAAGCACGGCTCGACTGCCGCCCAGGTCGCCAGCGGCATGTCCGGCGCGCTGATTATTGAGGGCGGCATTGATACCGTGCCGGAAATCGCCCGTGCGCGTCAGCGGGTGTTTGTTCTCCAACAGATCGCTTATCTCTACAAAAACTGTTTCCCCGACGAAAGTTCTCCCTCGGGTCAGAAGTGCTTCGACCTGCCCGAAGGAGTGATCGAGCAGAAATACGAGGACTGGATTTTCGGCCCGGGCACTTGGGACGCCCTCGGCCGTTTCACCACGGTCAACGGGGTTCAGCTTCCGGTTATCCGCCTCCGGCCCGGCGCGGTGGAGCGCTGGCGGCTGGTCGACAGTGGCATGCGCGAGCGCATTGAGCTGAAATTGGAGAGCGTCAAGGCCGGGCCGGGTGGAGTGCCGGCGACGCTGCCGCTGCACGTCATCGCCGAGGACGGTCTGCCGCTCGGCAAAGTCGACACTCGCCAGACGGTCGAGCTTTGGCCCGGTTATCGCGCCGATGTGCTGGTGCAGGCGCCGAACCAGCCCGGTGAATATTTGCTCCTGGATGAACGCACGGCGGCGGCGGTGTCGCTCAATGGAAAAGACGAAAGCCGCAAGTACATCGCGCGTGTGATCGTCGAAGGCGATCCGTTGCCGATGACGCTGCCAAGGGATGCAGAACTCGCGCCCTATCGCCTTAAATCGATTCCCGCTCGCGATGTGACGGGGCCGCAGAGCGCGGCTTACGGTATTTTAAAAAATCCGGCCGGCGGCGTTTTGTTCACCATTGATGGCAAGCCCTTCGATGCAGCCAATGTCCGAAAACTTAAACTCGGCGATGTCGATGAGTGGACGCTGACCTCGATCAACCAAGTCGGTGCGGTGAGCCATCCGTTCCATATTCATGTCAATCCGTTCGAGGTTGTCTCGATGGTGGACGACCAGGGCGTGGAGCAGTTGAAGGAGCCGATTTGGCGGGACACGATCATCCTGCACGAGAAATGGGTCGTGAAGGTGCGCACGCACTACACCGATTTTGCGGGCACGTTTGTGCAGCACTGCCACATTCTCGATCACGAGGACCAAGGCATGATGGAGCTGGTGGAGATCGTCGATCCCGCGGCTACGACGACACCGGCGAAACAACCCTCCGCCGGGTCGATCACCCAGCCTTATGCGGCGCCTTCATGGGCATTACCGGATGCGACCGGGAAAATTTGGAAGCTGGAGGATTTCCACGGACATCCCACCGTGCTTTTTTTCTTCAAGGATCGGAGCTGTCTGCACTGCGTGGCGCAGCTCGGGCTTTTTTCCGCCCGGGTGAAGGAATTTGCGGCAAAAGGGATCCAGTTGGTGGGCGTAAGCACCACTACACCGGAGAAGCTTCGTGAGGCGCTCGCCGAGGAGCCCTGTCCGTTTCCCTTGCTGTCCGATTCGGGATTGTCGGTTTTCCGCCAGTATCATTGTGCGGGGACGGAGCCGCTGCACGGCACCTTTCTTCTCGATGCCGCCGGGCAGGTGCGCTGGCAGACGATCGGTACCACGCCTTTCACCGGAGTCGGACTGCTCTTTTTTGAGGCGGACAAGCTTGCCGCGCCGGCGACGCCGTCCGTGTTGACGGCTGCGCCCGCGGCTTCCTCCGGGCCTGCGGTTGAGGTGCAGGTGCGCAACACGGCGACCGGCGAAGACGATTACATTGCCTGGTCTCCGGTTGCGTGCCGCATCCGTCAGGCTCCCGGCGCGGCCGATCTTCCCATCGTGCTCACCAACGATCCTGCCCAGCCGGTGCCGGCGGGGCGCACTCAACCGCTCGATGGCGACGTGGCTTTTTCTGCCGCGGTCGCTCCCGGCTTGGTCCCGACGGGTGATCGCTTGGCTCTGACGCTGCCGAAGGACGGGTCCTGGGTGTCTTTTGTCGTCGCCGGGAAATTTCCGAGGGCCAGCACGCAGGACAAGGACACCATCATCGAGGTGCATCAAACAACGCCTGACGGTCCGATCCTGCAAAAGCAGGCGCTTATGGTGCGCGTTCGCAAGGATCACCGCACGCTGACTCTGCACGAACGCCAGCGATTCCTGGAGGCGCTTGATTATCTCAATCGCAAGGTGATCGGCCCCGATGGCGAGAGTCGCTACATGTATTTCGTTCGTCTGCACCAAGCGGCCGCCGTCGGACTCGATTTTGGCAGCCGGCCGGACATCAAATATTACTGGCCCGATCTGGCGCACAAAGGCCCTGGATTCATCGCGTGGCATCGTGCCTTCCTGCTCGAGTTCGAGCGCGAGATTCAAAAGACGTTTCCCGACGTGGCCCTGCCGTATTGGGTGATGCCTGAACCTTCGCAGCTGTTTTCCGAGGACTTCATGGGCGCTAACGATGTCATAGGCTCGTCTTCGCCGACACCGATGGCCGCGCGTTTCGCCGCAGACAATCCTCTCTATGGCTGGACCGCCGACATCGACGGAGCGCATAACGAGCCGGTGCAGCGTTTCGTCGTCACGCGAATACCCGGTCCGGGCTTTCCGCGTTTTGCCATCGACGGCGATCTTTTCAAGCTCACCCGCTATTCACTCTATCCCCAACGCGGCGGTTTCGTCGATGCCATGGAATCCAATCCGCACAACATCGGCCACAACTGGACCGGTCCGTGGATGCAAAATTGCCAGACTTCACCGCGTGACCCGATCTTCTGGGTTTTCCATGCGGGTTTCGACCGCCAGTGGGCGCACTGGCAATACCTCTACGGCCGTTTTGATCCGAGTGGAGCAGGGGACAGCTATGCCCCCTTGGGCGACTTCAACCATCCCGCGCCACCCCGGCCGGGTCCGGGCGAGTGCGACGACATCACCACGCCCAATAATTGCGTGCCAATCACCCATCGGATCGCCGACAATCTCTGGCCATGGAGCGGCAAGTTCGGTCAAGGCACGACTATGAAGGGAAGTCTGCCGCAGGCGGATTTTGCGCAACCCGTGCTGCATCCGTTTCCGGCCGCGCTGGCTCCGGGTTTGTGGCCGCAGGCGGCGGCGTGGCCCACGCCCGGCGACATGATCGACTATCTCGGCGTCACGCCGGGGCGTCTGCCGATGGGCTTCGGCTACGATGACACGCCTTACGGCACCGCATCCAAGCCCGCCCTTGTCCTTAAAGCCGAAGTTCAACCGACCGCTCCGTTGAGCGTGCTGACCAACCGCAAGCTGGGTCCCGATCAGCGTGTTGCCGCCTTGGGGCAGCTGGAGCAAGCTACTCCCGCCGAAGTCGAAACCGTGCTCGGCGTAGCACGGACAAAGGATGAGGATTCCGCCGTGCGCTTGGCGGCGTTGCGGGCAGCGCAACAACTGGACGCCCCGCACTGGCTTGATGAGGCGCTTGTCATCCTGGCGAATCGCGATCCGGGCTCCACCCAGATGGCGGTGGATACCATCGGGCTGTTGTCCGAGGCGATGATGCTGTCCGCAAATGGCAGTGCGCAACGCGGCAAAATCACCGATACCTTTGAGCGTGCGCTCGCCGATCCTCGGGAACCGGTTCGTCTTGCGGCGTTATGGTCGCTGGTCGGGATGGGGCATTCGTCGACGGCAACCGCCCTGTTGACGCAGTCGTTGCAATCCGCGGAAGGCGCGCCCTTCAAGCCGGCCGATGCAATCCGCGGTCTGACGCTGGCGCATCAGGCTACGGTCAACGCGCCGCTGATCCGGCCCTACCTTGCGAATGGCGATCCGGCGTTGCGCGCCTTGGCGGTCGTCGCCTTGGGCGGAGACGCGGAAAGCCATCCACTGTTGCTGCGGCTTTTGGCCGACCGAGTTCAGCCGGTCGAGGTTCGCCTGGCCGCGCTACGCTCGCTCGGTGCGGCGGACAGCGCGGCTCTCGCTTTCGCGCTGGATATTGCGGTCGAGGCCGCCGAGCCGCTTGGGCTCCGTGCCGAAGCCATCGCCACTCTCGGTCTCGCCGCCCGCTCGGCCAAAATCCCGGTTTCGATCACGACCTTGCAGACGATTAGCCAGCGTCTGGGCGGATTGCCGGCGGCGGAATCAGGCCGCCTCGGATCCGTCATCACCCGCACGATTTTCGATGTCACCCGCCGGCTCAACTCAACGCAGGAAAAATAAAGCATGAAGTCCAAACCCAAGGTTCGATTGAAATCCAAGGCCAAGGCGAAGCCATTGGCCAAGCCGAGCCCCAAGATCGTCGCAAAGAAAACAGCGGTGAAAAAAGCGAAGGGCCTGCGGGCGACCGCGGCCGCCCCGCGATTTCCGGCGATCCAAGCCATTTTAAACCGGCTCGTCGCCGGTCGCAGCGTGGCGCGCATGCAAGCGGCCCATGGCGATCCCACTTTCGGATGGGTGACGCTTGCCCAGCTCAAAGGCGTAGTCGTTCGCCCGAACGGTCCGGGGACCGAACCGAGTTATCCTTTGATAGATCCTTCGCTGGTTGGCAATGGGAAGGGCGCCCAGACCAATCTGGTCATCGCTCTCGCGAATTCCACCGGCGTGGATTTCAACGGCCAGATGCCGCTTAACGGGCCTTACGCCGCCAAGGCCGATATCCAGACGATCATCGATTGGATCAATGCCGGCATGCCGGCGTGAGTTCCGGATGCGTTTGGTTGAGTCTACCTACGACGAGTGAGTGGTGAGTGGCGGGCCGGATAAAAAACCGGCCGCAATTCAATCGAGGCTGAGGACGGCGTAGGTGCGCTTGCCCTTGCGGAGCAGGATGTGACGGCCGAAGAGAAGGTCGGCGCTCGTGAGCGCGCGGGCGGGTGCGGCGGGGTCGGACTTGAGATTGTTCACGTAGATGCCGCCGCCTTCGATATCCTTGCGGGCCTGGCCTTTTGACGGAGCCAAGCCGGCGTGAACGAGCGCTTCGGTGAGCGGGAGTCCCGGCGCGACGAGTTGGGCGGCGGTGACGGGCTTGGTCGGGACTTCGCCGACGACGTCGCGGAAGGTTTCCTCGGTGGTGTCGCCGATTTCGGCGCCGAAGAGGATGTCGCTGGCCTTGAGAGCGGCGTCGAGCGCGGCCTGGCCGTGAACAAGGCGGGTGACCTCGCGGGCGAGAGCTTTGTGCGCCTCGCGCGGGCCAGGGTTGGCGAGATGCTTCGTCTCGAGGGCTTCAATCTCTTCGCGGGGAAGGAGCGTGAATTTCTTGAGGTAGGGGACGACCATGGCGTCCTCGGTGTTTACGAAAAACTGGTAGAACTTGTACGGGCTGGTCTTTTGCGGGTCGAGCCAGACGGCGCCGCCCTCGGTTTTACCGAACTTGGTGCCGTCGCTTTTGGTGATGAGCGGGAACGTCCAGCCCCAGGCGGGCGCGCCGAGTTTTTTGCGAATGAGGTCGGTGCCGGCGGTGATGTTGCCCCACTGGTCGCTGCCGCCGATCTGGAGTTCGCAGTTATACTCCTTGCGCAGGTGGTAGAAATCATGCGCCTGAAGCAGCATGTAACTGAACTCGGTGTAGCTGATGCCGTGGTCGCCCTCCATGCGGGAGCGCACGGAATCCTTGGCGATCATCATGTTGATCGAAAAATATTTTCCGATGTCGCGGAGGAAATCGAGGTAGCTGAGCGCGCTCGTCCAAGTGGCGTTGTCCACCAGCCGGGCGGGATTCACGGGCGTGTCGAAGTCGAGGAGACGGGAGAGCTGGCCCTTGATGCTGGCGACGTTGTGGGCGAGCTGCTCGCGGGTGAGGAGATTGCGCTCGGCGGATTTGCCGGAGGGATCGCCGATCATGCCGGTGGCGCCGCCGGCGAGGGGAAGCACATGGTGACCGGCGAGCTGGAAACGTTTCAGCGTGAGCTGGCCCATGAGGTGACCGACGTGGAGGGAGTCGCCGGTGGGGTCGAAGCCGCAATAAAGCGTGACGGGGCCTTCGTTCAGGCGCTTGGCGAGCGCATCCAGATCGGTGCAGTCGGCGAGGAGGCCGCGCCATTGAAGGTCTTCGAGAAAGGTCATGGGAAGAGCGGAGGAAGCTAAGCGCCGGGGGCGTACAGTCCAGAGCTAAGAGCTTGGAGCACGAGGCAAAAAGGGCCGGAAGCACGAAGGCTTCGCGGTTTGCCTTTGCCCGGTGGTTCAGGAATCCGCGGTGCGCCTACCCGATCAAATCGGGAGGAACGTTGGAGAGCGCTTCCTCGATGGTGGTAAGGCCCATTTTGACCTTGAGCATCGAATCTTGGTGGAGGGTCTTCATGCCGTTTTTCATGGCGATGCGTTTGAGGACGGCGACTTCGACCTCCTTGTTGATACCCTCGGTGAGCTCCTCGTTGTTGATCATGAGCTCGTGGATGCCGACGCGGCCCTTGTAGCCGGTGCCGTTGCACATCGGGCAGCCTTGGGGATTGGCCTTGAAGATCTGGCCGCTCCAGCCGAGCGCTTTTTCGATGATGTCCTTTTCGCGGCCGGCGGGCTCGTAGGGCTGTTTGCAGTTTTTGCAGACGCGGCGGAGGAGGCGCTGGGCGCACACGCAGACGAGCGAGGCGGAAATGTTGAACGGCTCGACGCCCATTTCGCCGATGCGCGCGATAGTGGAGGGCGCGTCATTGGTGTGGAGGGTGGAGACGAGCAAATGGCCGGTGAGGGCGGCCTCGACGGCGATCTGGGCGGTCTCTTCGTCGCGGATTTCGCCGACGAGGATGATGTCGGGATCCATGCGCAGGTAGCAGCGCAGGGCGCGGGCGAAGGTGAGGCCGATCTGCCGGCTCATTTGCATCTGGTTGATGCCGGCGAGAGTGTATTCGATGGGATCCTCGGCGGTCTGGATGTTGACGTCGGGGGTGTTCACTTCGCCGAGGGCGGAGTAGAGGGTCATCGATTTGCCGGAGCCGGTGGGGCCGCAGTGCAGGATCATGCCATAGGGCTGGCGGATGCACTCGCGGTACTTGGCGAGGTTTTCCTCGGAGAAACCGAGCGCGGGGAGGGGAAGCGTGCTCTTCGTCTTGTCGAGGATGCGCATGACGACCTTCTCGCCATGGTTCATCGGGCCGGTGGCGACGCGCAGGTCGATATCGATGTTTTTCTTGGTGTATTTCTTGAAGACGATGCGCCCGTCCTGCGGCAGCCGGCGTTCGGCGATGTCGAGGTTGCACATGATCTTGAGGCGGGTGACGAGGCCGTTGGCGACCTGCTTGGGCAGCCGAAGTTTTTCCTGGCAGAGGCCGTCGATGCGGTAGCGGATGATGAGCTCTTTTTCCTGCGGCTCGATATGGATATCGGACGCGCCGGAGATGTAGGCGTCCTCGATGATGCGATTGGTGAGCTGGATGACGGGCGCGGAATCTTCGCTCTCCAAGTCGGCGGCGCTGACCTCGCCGCCGTCGGTGGTGTAGGCGCTGCTGATAACCTCGGCCACGCTGGAGATGTCGACATCGTCGGCGCCGCCGCCGGCCTTGGCGTCGTTTTTGAAATGTTTTTTGACGAGCGACTCGATGAGGGTGGCGGAGGCGACGTGGATCTCTTCGATGATGAGCTCGGTAGCCTGCTGAAACGCCTCGCGCCGCGCGTAGTCGAGCGGGTTGGTCATCAGGACCGCGATGGAGTTGGGCGAAAGACGCTTGTGGGGGAAGATGCCTTCGCGGCGGATGATCGCGTCGCCGATGGCCTCGACGAGATTGTCTTCGATGGTGATGTCCTCGGCCTTGGTGACGAGGGGGTGGTTGGTCAGGCGGGCGATGAACTTGGCGGTGTCCTCGGCGCTGAGCTGGTACTTGGGATCCAGCATGCGCTGGATGAGACTGGAGGAGTATTCGGCGACTTCCTGCAGAAGGGCGAGGTCCTCGTCGGAGAACTCGCCGTTGGTGCCGGCGGCGGGCTCCTTGTTGAGCACCTGGATGGCGCCGATCACGACGTTGGTCTTGAGCGGCACGGTGAGCATGGAGCAGACCTCGAAGCCGGTCGTCTGCGCCATGGAGAGCATCATGGGGGCCTGCGTGCCCGTGTTGCGGAAGAAGACCGGTTTGCCCTCGGCGATGACCTTGCCGACGATGCCCTTGCCGAGGGGCAGCTTGAGGGTGAGGAGCTTGGCGGCGGTTTCCTTGAAATGGGTTTCGCGGGCCTTGTCGGCGCCCCAAAGGGTGGGCGAATAATAAACTTGGCGGAAAACGATGTCGTTGCCCTCAACCAGATACAGGGTCATCGACTGCGCCTGGAGGGCCTCGACGACTTTGGAGGCGGTGAGCTCGATCACGGAAGCCATGTCCTCGCGGCTCGGCGCGGGCTTCGAGATGAGCTTGATCAGAAGAGAGCGGCGGAGGGTGTTTGCGAGGGAAGCCGAGGCCATGTGAAGCAGGATGCGCCCGAGGCGGGCTGAGTCTGGAATTGCCACCGGTGGCACAGGGTCGCAATGACAATCACCAACCGTTGGCGGAGTTGAATGTGAACGATCTATGTGGGAACGACTGAAAACCTGGCTTGCCCGCCTTCGTCCGGGGGCGCCGCCCTCCACGGGCGATCAGGGCGAACGGCTGGCGGCGAAATTTTTGGCGGCCCGCGGTTTCGCGATCGTTGCGCGCAATTGGCGCAATCCGCGCGACCGTCGCGATGAGATCGACCTGGTGTGCCGCGACGGGGAGGCGCTGGTTTTCGTGGAGGTTAAAACCCGCGCCGCGAACGCGCTGGTGCCCGGCTATTACACAGTCGACCGGCGGAAGAAAAAAGTCCTGCGCCGGGCGGCCGCCGCCTACCTGCGGCAATTGCATCCGCCGCCGGCGGCCTTCCGGCTCGACGTGGTGGAGGTGACGACACGGGGCGACCTCGCGCCGGAGGTGCGGCATTTTGAAAATATACCGCTGTTCACGAAACATTTTCATCCATGAGCCGAGCCGATGCTTTTGATGCGGATTATTCAAAGCATTAGCCTTGCTTCGTTATGCTCCTCTTGGCCAAGTTTTACCTCTCATGGCCGAAGCTCAACGTCATCCCTTTTTGCAAGGACTCAGCAAGCATCGCGGCGCACCGCCGACGGTCGTCGTTATTTTTGGCGCGTCCGGCGATCTGACCGCCCGCAAGCTGATTCCTGCGATCTACAATCTCAGCTACGACAATCTGCTGCCGGCTGATTTCTATCTGGTGGGCTACGGCCGCAAGCCGATCCCCGACGAGGAGTTTCGCGCGGACGCGACTGCGGCGATCAAGGAGTTTTCCCGTCGTGAGTTGAACGCCGAGGTGTGGGGCCGCGTCGCCGAGCGCACGAGCTATGTCTCGGGCGGCTACGACGAGAAGGCCGCCTTCGACCGCCTCGCCCAGCACATCGCCGACATCGAAAAGAAACTCGGTCGCGAGGTGCAGACGCTGTTCTACATTTCCACGCCGCCATCGGTGTTCGCCCCGATTTTGCTCAACCTTGGCGCCAGCGGCCTCGCCTCGAAATACCTAGGCAAGTCCCATCACTCGAAGGTCATCATCGAAAAACCCTTCGGCAAGGACCTCGGCTCCGCCCTCGCGTTGAACCAGACGATCCGCCAAGTGCTCGAGGAACATCAGGTCTATCGCATTGACCATTACCTCGGCAAAGAGACCGTGCAGGACCTGCTCGTGCAGCGTTTCGCCAACTCGATTTTCGAGCCGTTGTGGAATCGCAACTATATCGACTCCGTCCAGATCACCGTTTCGGAGGAGGTGGGCGTGGGCACGCGCGGCGGTTATTACGAGCAGAGCGGCGCACTCCGCGACATGATCCAAAATCACACCATGCAGCTCGTCGCGCTCACCGCGATGGAGCCGCCGGTGTCGCTCGACGCCGAGGCCATCCGTGACGAGAAGGTCAAACTGCTTCGCGCCATCCAGCCGCTCAACACCGGTCCGGGCGGCGATGTCGCTCGCGCCCAATACGCCGCCGGCATGATGGGCGGCAAACAGGTCCCGGGTTACTTGCAGGAAGGCGGGATCAACCCGCAGTCCGCGACCGAGACCTACGCGGGCATCCGTCTTTCGATCAATAACTGGCGCTGGCAGGGCGTTCCGTTTTACCTGCGCTCGGGCAAGCGCATGGCCCGCCGCGTCACCGAAATCGCGGTGCAGTTCAAGCGTCCGCCCGGCACTCTGTTCGCCGAGAGCGAGCGCTTCAACCTCGCGCCCAACACGCTCGCGTTCCAGATCCAGCCCGACGAAGGCCTTGGCTTGGTCCTCAACGGCAAGGTCCCGGGTCTCGAGACGCGCACGCAGCCGGTGAAGATGAACTTCCGCTACTCCACGACCTTCGGCTCCAACACGCCGGAGGCCTACGAGCGCCTCGTGCTCGATGCCATGATCGGCGACGGCACGCTCTTCATCCGTGGCGACGAGGCCGAGACCTCCTGGAAGCTGTACACGCCGGTGCTCGAAGCCTGGGCCGCCGCCGGTCGTGAAGGCATGGACAGCTATCCGGCCGGCTCGTGGGGTCCGCCCTCGGCCGACGCGCTTCTCTCCAAGAGCAACCACGTCTGGCGCCAGCCGTAAGCCGCGCCGCAACGCCACCCGTGCCAAACGCCCAATAATCCCGAAGCCGCGCTGGCGGCTTTGGGATTTGGATTTTTCTAAAAAGATGTCCGCCATTTTCAACGCCCTGCCCGGAATCGAGGTGCCCGTCGGCTCCATTAAACACAGCCTGACGCGCATGTGGGACGACACCGCCTCCAAGGGCGGTCCCGCGCCCGCGTCCGACGACGCCAAGGCCACGCAGGTCAACTTCGTCATGCATCTCGGTCTCGGCACGACGGCCGAGGACGCGGTCGTGCAGTTCCAGACCGCGGTGCGGTTTTCCAAGCGCTATCCCTGTCGGGTGGTCGTGCTTTGTCCGATGGCGGACGATTCCTCGGCCATCGAGGTGCGCGCCAAGATCTACGGCGAATGCCATCTCGGGAAATCCAAGGGCGACACCCGTTGCTGCGAGTTCGTGATGCTGACGTACTCCTTCAGCGCCCGGCCGTTCATCGAGGATCAAGTCTCCATCTGTCTTTCGACAGATCTGCCGCTTTACTACTGGGCGCACCGCTTCGTCTCCACCGCGCGCATCAATCATTTCCAGTACCTCCTCAGCCGCGCCAAACGCGTGCTGATCGACAGCGCGCTGGTGCCCGATGACGCGCTGACGTTCCCCTGGCCGCGGCGCGAAGCGGTGCGCGATCTTGCGTATGCCCGCCTGCTGCCGGTGCGTCAGACGCTCGGTCAATTCCTCAGCGCCTATGAACCCGCGAAGTTGATCGACGGACTTCAGACAGTGACGCTGCTGCATCATCCATCCACGGCGGCCGAGGCGCGGGTGCTTGCCGGCTGGTTGAAAACCCGGCTGGAAGCCTGCGGTGCCAAGACCGGCCAGGTGGCGATTCGCACCGAGGCGAGCGAGAAGGGCGTTTCGTTCGAGCTCAACTTCACCTACGGCAACGCGCACCACTTCCACTGGCGGGGCGATCTGGCGCATGGCGCCGGCCACTTCGAGGCGGATTTCGGCACGGGTCGCACGACCCTGCCCACCGCCGTGAGCCTCCTCAATTCCGAGGCGGCGCTCGGCGAGGCGATGTTCTTCTGAACGCCGGCGGCTTGGCCGCAGGTGCGCGGAAGCGTCGGGCTTCACTCTTTTACTTTTCATGACCGAGCAATCCACTGATTACGGCCGCCTGATCGTCGGCTCCAAGGAACAGCTTTTTATCAAGGCCGCCGAACTCGCGGTCGAGGCCTACGCGCGCTCGAAGGCGAAGTCCTTTACCTGGGCTTTCACGGGCGGCTCCACGCCGCAGGACTGGTATCGCTGGGCCGCCACGACGCAGGCGTTGCCGGAGAACGTGCTCGCGAATGCGCATTTCACGGTGAGCGACGAGCGCCATGTGCCGCTCGCCAGCGATCAGAGCAATTTTGGCAACGCCGAGCGCCTGCTGTTGACGCCCGCCGGCGTACCGGCCGCGCATTGGCATCCGTGGGCGGTGGACAGCTCGCCGGAGCAGGCGGCGGAGGCCTATCGTCAAACGATGGCCTCCCTGGCCGGCCCGGGCAAAGGCTACGAGGTTTGCTTCCTGGGCATGGGCGATGATGCGCACACCGCCTCGTTTTTCCCCGGGAGTCCGCTGCTGCAGGATGACGGAAACCTGCCGTTCGCGGCGCTTGAGGTGCCGGGCAAGGGTTGGCGTCTCACCATCACGCCGGCGGGGCTGCGCGCCTGCGGACTGATCGTGGTGATGACGCTCGGCGCGGGCAAGGCGGAGGCGTTGCACCGCGTGATGCGCGGCCCCTTCGACCCGATGCAGGCGCCGGCCCAGATTCTCTCGACGTGCTCGGACCGCGTGGTGTGGCTGGTGGACGAGGCGGCGGCGGCCCGGTTGTAAGCCGCCGCCACGTCGGCGGTCAGCGCACGATCAACACGCCCTTCATGCCCATCTGATAATGGGCGGGAAAGGTGCAGAGATAAACGTACTCGCCGGGTTCGGCGGGGGCTTTGAAGGTCACCTTGTCCTTTTCTTTGGCGCCGAGAAGGCGGGTGTGCGCGAGCACGTTGTCCTGCTGGCTGGCGGGAAGGTACTCGGTTGACTGGGCCTGCATCGCGGCGGTGGCGAAGGCGCCGGCATCCACGTCTTTTTTCAGGAGCACCCAGTTGTGGCCCATGGCGACTTTCGGCTGGGTTCCGATGTTGGTCAGGGCGACAGTGATCTCTTCGCCGGGAGCGGCGGTGATTTCCGCGAGGTTGAACTTCATGTTATCCCCCGCGGTGATCTCGATCACCTTGGCCCCCGCTGCGGCGGGCGCAGGCGGAGTGGCGGTTTCGGTTTTCTGGGGGCCACAGCCGGCCAGAAAGAAACATGCGCCGACGAGCAGCGCGGTGAACGAGGGGGTGAAACGGTTCATGCCACCAATGTTGCGGCGGCGGCGGCTTTCGCAAACCGGAAGACGCGAAACCGCCGAAGACTTCGTTACTGGCGAAGTGCACCGACCGCC
The DNA here is from genome assembly GCA_019510185.1 of Verrucomicrobiota bacterium. Taxonomy (GTDB): domain Bacteria; phylum Verrucomicrobiota; class Verrucomicrobiia; order Opitutales; family Opitutaceae; genus Rariglobus. The sequence goes on from JAEKKV010000010.1 coordinate 125,535, forward strand.
TGTTCGGCGAGGAACGAGGCGTAGGTTTTCTCCAGCCCTTCGCGAAGGGAAATGCGGGCGCGCCAACCGAGCTTGGCCAATTGGGAGACGTCCATGAGCTTGCGTGGCGTCCCGTCGGGCTTGGTGGTATCCCAGAGGATTTTTCCTTTGTACCCCGTCACGTCGGCCACGGTTTCGGTGAGCTCCTTGATGGTCACGTCGGTGCCGGTGCCGACATTGATCCAGTCGGGCGGATTCTCCTGTTTGAGGAGGAAGGCGGAGGCGTCGGCGAGATCGTCGACGTGAAGGAATTCGCGGCGGGGAGTGCCCGTGCCCCAGGCGGTTACCTCGGGCTTTCCGGCCAGCCGGGCTTCGTGGAAACGACGGATGAGGGCGGGAAGAACGTGCGAATTTTGCGGGTGATAGTTGTCACCCGGCCCGTAGAGGTTGGTGGGCATGCCCGAGTGAAACATCACGCCATATTGCTTGCGGTAGTATTGGCAGAGTTTGAGGCCGGTGATCTTGGCGATGGCGTAGGCCTCGTTGGTGGGCTCGAGCTCGCTGGTGAGCAGACAACTCTCGGGCATCGGCTGCGGGGCGTGCTTGGGATAGATGCAGGAGCTGCCGAGGAAGAGCAGCCGTTTCACGCCGTGGCGGTAAGCGCTGTGGATCGTGTTGGCGGCGATGGCCAGGTTTTCGTAAAGAAAATCCGCCGGGTAAGTGTTGTTGGCGTGGATGCCGCCGACCTTGGCCGCGGCGATGATCGCGACGTCGGGTTTTTCGGCGGCATAAAACGCGTCCACCGCGGCCTGCGAGGTGAGGTCGAGTTCCTTGCGCGTTCGCAAGAGCAGCGATGTGTCCGCCTCGTCTTGAAAACGGCGAACGAGCGCGGAGCCGACCATGCCATTGTGACCTGCGATGAAGAGTTTCATTGGGAAAAGGCCGACCTCCGGCGTCAAACCCTCCAAAGGCAAGCAGGTCGGGAATGACCGTCGCTGCTTTGACTTCGGAGGTTTGCTGCTTTTCGGCCGGGCAATCAGCAGGGCTGGGGCAGCGTGGCGATCTGGGCTTCGCGTTTGGCGAGCTCAAGATCGTGATCGACCATGAGTTCAACCAGCTCCTTGAAGCGGACCTTGGGTTCCCAGCCGAGCTGGCGCTTGGCCTTGGCGGGATTGCCGATGAGGAGCTCGACCTCGGCGGGGCGCTCATAGCGCTCGTCGTACTTGACGTATTTTTCCCAGTCGAGGCCGAGACGGTCGAAGGCGACCTCGCAGAACTCGCGCACACTGTGCGTTTCGTTGGTGCCGACCACGTAGTCGTCGGGGGTGTCCTGCTGGAGCATGACCCACATCATCTCGACGTATTCCTTGGCGTAGCCCCAGTCGCGCTTGGCTTCGAGGTTGCCCAGGTAGATCGAGTCTTGCAGCCCCATCTTGATGCGGGTGGCGGCGCGGGTGATCTTGCGCGTGACGAAGGTTTCGCCGCGGCGGGGGCTCTCGTGGTTGAAAAGGATGCCGTTGGAAGCGTGAAGATTGTAGCTTTCGCGATAGTTCACCGTGAGCCAGTAGGCGTACATCTTGGCGCAGCCATAGGGCGAGCGCGGCCAGAAGGGGGTGGTCTCGGTCTGGGGGACTTCCTGGACCTTGCCGAACATCTCGGAGGAGGAGGCTTGGTAATAACGGACTTTTTTGACCAGGCCGGCTTCGCGAATGGCCTCCAAGATGCGCACGGCGCCGACGCCAACGACATCGCCGGTGTATTCCGGCACGTCGAAGGACACGCGCACATGGGACTGGGCGCCCAAGTTATAGACCTCGTCGGGCTGGAGCTGGTAGAGCAGCTTCACCATCTGCACCGAGTCGGCGAGATCACCATAATGAAGGAACAGCCGGACGCCGTTGACATGCGGGTCGCTGTAAAGGTGATCGATGCGGCTGGTGTTGAAGGTGGAGGCGCGGCGAATGACACCGTGAACCTCGTAGCCTTTGGCGAGCAGGAGCTCGGCGAGATAAGAACCGTCTTGTCCAGTGATACCGGTGATGAGCGCTTTCTTCATAAAAAGTGGGGCGACGTTGAGGCGGGGTGGGGTCGTCAGCAAGTCTGCAAGAGGAAGGTGATCAAGCATCAGGGATAGGGGAATGAAAAAAATCCCTTGCGACGCCGATCAGACGTCCGTTTTCAAATCGCCCTTACGAGGGAGAGAGCTCCGGCCAAGGCGCGCGCCCCGACGCCATTCATGGGGAATTTTCGGGGCTGATAATCCGACGTCATCCCAAGGAAAACCGGCTGCGCGCAGGAACGCCGGGCTAGCCTTGGGTGCGGTTCGCGGCGTTTTCCGCCCGATAGGCGGCCGCGAGCAGTTCCACGGGGTGAGAGACTTGCACCGACGGGCCGGCGGAAGTGACGCGGGAACGCAGCCCGTTTTCCAGTTGCAAGTGGCAGCCGGGATTGGCGGTGGCCACGAGGGACGCGCCGGTGGCGAGGACGTGGCCGACCTTGCGCTCTTGCAACCGTGCGGACGTCTCCGGTTGCGTGAAATTGTAGAGGCCGGCGCTTCCGCAACACCACTGGGCTTCCGCACATTCGCGCAGCTCCATGCCTGGAATCGTGCGTAGGATCGCACGGGGCTGCGCACTGATTTTTTGTCCGTGGCAGAGATGGCAGGACTCGTGATAGGTGACGGCGAGCGGCTCGCCGGGCGCCGGGCCCTGCGGCGGACGGAAGCCGATTTCGACAAGGTACTCGTGGATGTCGCGGAGCTTGCGCGACCACTCCGCCGCGCGCGCCGCGTAGGCGGGCTCGTCGTGCAACAGGTGGCCGTAGGCGCGCAAATGCGAGCCGCAGCCACCGGCGTTGCTGAGAATCGCGTCGAAGGCGAAGGGATCGATCTGGTCAAGCAGGCGGCGGGCGAGCAGGCGCGCGGAAGCATTGTCGCCGTTGTGCGCATGCAGCGAACCGCAGCAAGGTTGTACCGGCGGCGTGTGGACTTCGCAGGCATTGGCGAGCAGGACGTCCACCGTGGCGCGGTTGATGTGGGAGAAGGCAAGGTCCTGCACACAGCCGGTGAGGACAACGACCCGGTGGCGAATGACTCCGGCGGGCCACTCGACCGGGTTGATCAGCTGGTGGGAGAACCTGGCCTGCACGGCGGGCGCCTGCGGTTCGAGCGGGCGCAAACCGGCGGGCAACCAAGCCGGAAGGCCCAGCTTCCGAAACACGGTTTGTCCGCCGCCGACCTGCCAGAAGCGGAGCAGGCGGCCGGCGAAGCGAAGCAGGCGGGGACGGGTGAAGAGGATGCGCAGAAACAACCAGCGGAAAAAATCGCGCTTGGGCGAGGCAAGCACACCCTGGCGCTCCACTTCGGCCCGCGCTGTTTCGAGGAGCTCGGCGTAGTTGACGCCGGCGGGACACGCGGTGGTGCAGGCCAGGCAACCGAGACAGTACGCCATTTCTTCGCCGAAAGCCTTGGTCAACGGCAGCTCATCGTCGGCGATGGCGCGCATGAGGGCGATGCGACCGCGCGGGCTGTTTCGCTCCTGCTTGGTTTCCGCGTAAGTGGGGCAGGCGGGCAGGCACATGCCGCAATGTATGCATTGCTGGAGGATCGAGTAGTCGAGTGACTTCAGCAGGTTGGGCGAGGCCGCGTTCCGCGCAGGCGAGGGGTGGGCGTTCATCGGGCCGCCTGATCGAAGATTTTCCCGGGGTTGAGCAGGCCATCGGGGTCGAGTGCGCGTTTCACCAGGCGCAACAGGTCGTACGAGGCGTCGCCGAGCTGGCGGCGGAGAAACGCCTTCTTGGCCAAGCCAACGCCGTGTTCGCCGGTGAGGGTGCCGCCGCGCTTGAGTGTTTCGTCCACGATGTCGGCAAAGGCGAGCTCGACGCGATGCATCTCGGCGGTGTCGCGTTCGTCGGTGAGGATCGTCGGATGCAGGTTGCCGTCGCCGAAGTGACCGAAGGTGGCGATGTTGAGATTGTGCTTCAGTGCGATGCCTTCGACGGCGCGAATCATGCCGGCGAGTTCGCTGCGGGGGACGGTGACGTCTTCCAGAATCGTGGTGGGACGCAGGCGGGCGAGCGCGGAAAAGGCGCTGCGTCGCGCGGTCGCAAGGGCGGCAGCCTCCGCCGCGGTGGTGGCGCGGCGCACGGACGAGGCGCCATGCGCATGGCAAAGCGCTTCGATCCGGACGGCCTCGTCGGCCACGGCCGCAGGATGGCCGTCGGTTTCGATGAGCAGGATGGCGCCGGCGTCGCGAGGCAGGCCGACTTTCGCGAAATCCTCCACGCAGTGGATGGTTTTGCGGTCGAGGAATTCCAGCGTGCAGGGGATGATCCGGGCGGCGATGATCGACGACACCGCCTCGGCGGCCGCGTCCATCTGGGCAAAGGTGGCGAGCAACGTCTGGCGGGCGGCGGGCTTGGGCAGGAGTTTGAGCAGAACCTGGGTGACGACCCCGAGGGTGCCTTCGCTGCCGATGAAGAGATCGCGCAGGTTGTAGCCCGCGACATCTTTTACGCATTTGCCACCGAGCCAGCAGAGGGAACCGTCGGCGAGGACGACTTCCATGCCTATCACATAATCGCGAGTGACCCCGTATTTGAGGCCGCGCAGTCCGCCGGAATTTTCCGCGACGTTGCCGCCGATCGTGCTGATTTTCATCGAGCCGGGATCGGGCGGATAAAAAAGACCGGCGGCATCCGCGGCGTCGTAAACCTGCTGGGTGATGACGCCGGCCTCGGCGCGCAGCGTCAGGTTTTTCGCGTCGAGCTCAAGGATGCGGTCCATTTTCACCAGACAGAGAACAAGGCCGCCCGCCACCGGCACGCTGCCGCCGGACAAACCGGTGCCGCTGCCGCGCGTGACCACCGGCACGCGATGGGAGCGGGCGAGCTTGAGCACGAAGGACACCTCCTGCGCGTCCCGGGCGAACACCACGGCGACGGGCCGCTGCTTCAAAACGGCGGTGCCGTCGAAGCCGTAGGGCAGGATGTCTTCAGGGGCGGTCAGGACGTTGTGCGTGCCGAGCCGGGTGATGAGCGAGGAGAGAAGGGTTTCCATGAAGGGCGCGACGGCGGGATGGGAGAACGCTCTGGCTTGCCGCGTCTCAAGGGAAGTTTTTCTTTTTCACGGGGTTCGTGCGCCGGCCGACCAAACGCGGGGAGGCGGATGTCATTTGTCGGCGGAACGCGGCCGGGCTCACGCCCATCACGCGCTTGAACACCCGGGAGAAGTGAAACCGGTCGCAAAAGCCCGACTTCGTCGCGACTTCTTCTATGGTCATAATTCCCTCTCGCAGCCAGGCGCGGGCATGCTCGACACGCAGTCGCAACCGATACTGGTGGGGCGTATGTCCGACGGCCTGCCGGAATTTGCGGGTAAACGCGCTGACATTCATCCCGGTCTCGCGCGCGAGCGCGACATTGGCGTCGATGGCTGCGGGGTTTCCGCGAATACGATTGAGCGCCTGTTCCATCCGCCGGTCCGGCCGATGTCCTTTCCAATAAGCTGCGGGCACCGCCGCCAAGGCGGGGTTGACGGCCGCCTGGGCCAGAAAAGAAATGGAAAGGGCATGGGCTCCGGTGTCTTGTTGAATAAAGCGGATCAGGCGCCGGATCAGGGCTTGCTCCGAAGCGGGCGGATGATGGGTGAAAATCTGTCCGGGTGTGACCGCCCGATCGAGGCCGAGTGTAAAATGCATAAAAAAATGACCGACCGGCCGGTCACAGCCGGTGCTGAATGCGGTGTGCGGAGGAATCAAGGTCACCCGTCCCGGCAAGAGCGGCATGCGCTTGCCCTTAAGGATCAGATAAGCCCCTGGCTTGTCGTTCCAATACCAGCGCCAGTAAGGGGCGGAAAGATCGTCGTGATCCCACCTCACCAAGACGCAATAGGCGCAGGTGAGGAGCTGGGGGGCGGTCGCCGTTTGCGCCTTGTGCCAGCGGGTATGCACGGAAATGGAATTCGCCATGCACATTTTATACATGGAATAGACCGCTCTATGCATAGTCTTTTATGCCGCGATTTGTTACGTTGATGACCTCCCCTATGCAGTCTTTTACCCTGGCCCGGCTTCTTCCGATCTTCATTGTCCTGCCCGCTTTCGCGATGGCAGCCGCGATTCCTGAGACGCTGACACCTGCGAGCATCATCGACACCTCCCGTGAGCCGGTTGCGTCCGGCCCCTTCAAGCCGACATGGGAGTCGCTCGAGGATTATCATGCGCCCGATTGGTTTCGAAATGCCAAATTTGGCATCTGGGCCCATTGGGGGCCGCAGTGCCAGCCGGAGGATGGCGACTGGTATGCGCGAAACATGTATTCACAAGGCAACGGACAATATAAATCCCATCTCGAACATTATGGGCATCCGTCGAAGAGCGGCTTCAAGGATGTGATCCACGACTGGAAGGCGGAAAAATGGAATCCCGACCAGTTGGTCGCCTTCTACAAACGGGCGGGCGCGCGTTATTTTTTCGCGATGGCCAACCATCACGACAATCTCGACCTGTGGGACAGCAAATACCAGCCCTGGAACTCCGTGAGAGTGGGGCCCGGGAAGGATCTCATCGCCGGGTGGGCGGCGGCCGCGCGCAAAAACGGTCTGCCCCTCGGTCTCAGTGTGCATGCCGCGCATGCCTGGACCTGGTATGAAACCGCCCAAGGCGCGGACAAGACCGGTGCGCACGCCGGCGTGCCCTATGACGGGAAACTGACCAAGGCCGACGGCGCGGGCCAGTGGTGGGAAGGACTCGATCCTCAGGATCTCTATGCTCAAAACCATTCGCTCAGCCGAGGCGGCATGAACGATCTCTGGAATTGGGGCGCTGGCGCGAGCACGCCCGACGCCGCGTATTGTGAGAAGTTCTACAATCGCACCATGGACCTCATCAACCGGTACCAACCCGATTTGCTCTATTTTGACGACACCGCCCTGCCGCTCTGGCCCGTCAGCGACGCCGGTTTGAAAATCGCGGCCCATTTCTACAATCGAAATTTGCAAGCGCACGCCGGCGCCTTGAACGCGGTGCTCTTTGGCAAGGTTCTCACGGAGCCTCAGAAAAAAGCCGTCGTGTGGGACGTCGAACGCGGCGTACCCAACCAAATCCAAGCGCTGCCCTGGCAGACGGACACCTGCATCGGCGGCTGGCATTACAGCCGGGCGATCTATAATAAGAACGGCTACAAGAGCGCCAAAACCGTCGTCCATATGATGGCCGATATTGTCAGCAAAAATGGAAACCTCCTCCTGAACATTCCCGTGCGCGGCGATGGTTCGATCGATGAAAAGGAAACCGCCATCGTGGAGGAGATCGGTGCCTGGATGAAGGTTAACGGCGAGGCGATCTACGATACCCGCCCGTGGAAGCGCTTTGGCGAGGGCCCCGCCAGCGAGGGCGCGGCGATCAACGCGCAGGGTTTCAACGAGGGCAAGGGCAAGCCCTTCACCGCCGCCGACGTGCGCTATACTCAAAAAGGCGACGTGCTCTATGTGATCGTGCTCGGACGTCCGACGACGCCGCTCAAGCTGGGCGCGCTGGGCAAGACCGCGGCCTTGCTCGACCGTGCCATCGCCGGCGTGCAACTCGTCGGATCGACCGAGTCGGTGCACTGGAACCGGACCGATGCGGAGCTCGTCATCGACGCGCCCTCCGCCGTACCGACCACCGAAGCGTGCGCTTTTAAGATCACGCTCGCTCGTTGAGCGGTCCATCCTTCGCTCACCGCACGGTGGATTCGGCCTCCGCCGGCGGTTGGTTGATGGGCCGAACGGAGTGAAATCACGTTCGGCCCCGGCTTGCAGCCCATCACGCCGGAGCGATGGGCGTAACGATCAATGGCTCTTACTGGCCGACAGGCCGACGAGGCCGTCGGATTTGCTGAGCTTGGACCACATGAGCGCGTACACGCCGATGAGGCAGAAGCAGATCAGCGGCACGATGAAGGCGCGAGACAGGCCGTGGGTATCGCCGATATGGCCCATGAATTTGGGGATGACTGCGCCACCCATGATAGCCATGACGATGAAGGACGATGCTTTCTTGGCGCGGGCGCCGAGGCCATGGATGCCGAGTGAGAAGATCGTGGGAAACATGATCGACATGAAGAAGTAGGCGAGGAAGAGGGCGGCGGCGGAGATCCAGCCGAGTTTCATCACCACGAGGAGGCTGCACAGGGCGGCGGCGCCGCAGAAGGTGCAGAGCACTTTATGGGCGGCGAATTTCTTGAGGAGGCCGGCGCCGATCACGCGGCCCGCGAGGAAACAGAAGAATCCGAACGAGGCGAGATTGGCCGCTCCGGCGTCGCTCAGGCCCATCTGGCCGTCGGTGTGGAGCTCAAACCATTTTTCGAAGAAGCCGCTTTTCCATGAGACGGGCACGGACGGGATCTGCGAGGTCATGTAGCTGATGAAGTAGGCAAAAATGCCACATTGGGCGGCCACGTAGAGGAACTGCGCGAGGGTGGCGCCGGAGAAGTGCGGGTGACTCCAGATGCTGTGATTGGTGACCTTGCTTTTTTGGGTGAAGAAGATGGCGGAGCCGATGGCGGCAAGGATGCCGGCGGTGTAGAGCAGGGCTTGGTTGTCGGTCATGCCGAGCTTGGCGCCGACGGCGGGGATGGCGACGACGGCGGAGACGATCATGCCGATCGCCGTGGCGAGGACGACGATGTTCAACCAGATCAGGCTGACGGCGAGACCGCCGTGGGCCACGGGGGCGTAGGCGACGTCCTTGTTTGTGTCGTCGATGTGGAATTCATCCTCGGACTTGACGTCGGGGAGCTTGGTGAAGGCGAAGATGATCGCGAGAACCAGCACGAAGACGCCGACGGCGGCATAGGGAATCCAGAGGGTTTCGGAGCCGGTGCTGTTACCGGCGGCGTCCTTGCCATAGAAAAACATGCTTCCGGCGATGGGGCCGAAGATCCAACCGATGCCGTTGCATGATTGAGAGAGGTTGATGCGAGTGGCGGCAAATTGCTTCGGGCCGAGGACGGTCGAGTAAGGATTGGCGACCGTTTCGAGGAAGGTAAGGCCGGAGGCAATGAGGCAGACGCCGAGAAGGAAGGCGGGGAAGGTGGCGATGTGGGTGGCAGGGATGAACCAAAAGCCGCCGATCGAGACGAGGAGAAGACCGGCGATGATGCCGCCCTTGTAGCCGAATTTGCTGGCGAGCCAGCCGGCGGGCATGGCCATGAGGAAGTAGCCGAGGTAGTGGGCGAACTGGACCCAAGCGGACTGGGCGAGCGTGAGGTTGAGCGCTTTGCGGAAGTGCTGATCCATCACATCGATCATTCCGTTGCAGAAGCCCCACAGGAGGAAGAGGGTGCTGACGAGGAGGAAGGGGACGAGGTAACTGCCGCCGCCGGGCATTTGGAAAAGGCGGGGCTGAGTGGGAGGTGAGGTGTTCGCAGACGTGCTGCTGGTAGGGAACGGTGTAGTGGGCATGAGGGATATAGGCTAAGGGTGGAAGACGGAGTGGTGGCCAGTTGAGCGGCCGGTTAAGTGGGGAATGGCGCTGCGCGCTCGCGTTTAGTCTGTGAGTTCGATCATGGCCTTGAGCACGCCGGCCTCGGGCTTGGTCCAAGATTCGAAAAGCGCGGGGACGTTGGCAAGCGGGGCGCGGTGGGTGATCCAAGGCGTCGTGTCCACCTTGCCCTCCTCGATGAGTTGCAGGATGCGGGGGAAATCGGCGGAGCGGGCGTTACGGCTGGCGAAGAGGGTGAGCTCGCGGCGATGGAAATTGGGGTCGTTGAAGGTGACGTCGCCGGGGAAGAGGCCGACGAAGATCAACTTGCCGCCATGCGCGGGATACTCGAAGGCGGCGGCCATGGACTTGGGGTTTCCGGTGGCGTCGAAGACCGCCGTGGGCAGGTCGCCGTTGGTCAGTTCCTTCAGCTTGGCAACGACGTCGGCCGACCGGGCGTCGATGAGATCGGCGGTGGCGATGCCAAGGCGGTCGCGGCAGAAGGCGAGGCGGCCTTCGTTGACGTCGATCACGATGACCCGCGTGCCGGCGGCGAGGGCGAACTGGATAACGGCGAGCCCGATGGGGCCGACGCCGATGACGGCGACGGTTTCGCCGGCGTCGAGGGTGGCGCGTTCGACGGCGTGCGCGCCGATGCCGAGGGTTTCGACGAGGGCGAGCTGGTCGAGCGTGAGTTTGGCGGAGGGATGAAGCTTCGCGGCCGGCAGGAGGATGCGCTCACGGTGGCCGCCGTCGGTGTGGACGCCGAGGACTTTGAGATCCGTGCAGCAGTTGGGTTTGCCGCGGCGGCAGGCGATGCACTTGCCGCAGTTCAGGTAGGGCTCGACGGCGCAGCGGTCGCCGACTTTGACGTTGGCGACTCCGGATCCGACGGCGACGACTTCGACACCAAGCTCATGGCCAAGAATGCGCGGGTAGTTGAAAAACGGCTGCTTGCCATTGAAGGCGTGGATGTCGGTCCCGCAGACGCCGACGCGATGCACGCGCACGAGAGCCTCACCGGCGCCGGGGCGGCCTGGTTCGGGAGTGTCGGCAGCCGCGATTCGGCCGGGGGTTTCGAGAATGAGGGTCTTCATGAAAAGCAGACGATGGGAATCAGAGGCCGAGGGCGGCGGAGAGCAGGGGCGGGGCCTTGCCGAATTTAAGGCGATAATCTTCGACCGTGGGCAAGAGCCGGACTTTGACCTTGGCTTCGTGGTTCAGCGCGATGGAGGAAAGCTGGTGGCGCAGGAAGGGATTGCGGAAGCGGTCGAGCGTGGTGCGGGCGAAGCCGGCGGGGTCGGCCACGCGGCCTTCGAGCACGGGGACAATTTCCTCGAAAAGCACACGTTCCAGCCAGGGGCCGATCTCCGGATGAGCGACGCACTCGCCCACGGTCTTGACGCCGAGCGGAAGAGCATGGGCGACGAGGGCGGTGTGCGCTCCGTTGAGGATGCGGACTTTTCGTAGATAGTAGGGCTGGAGATTATCGGTCAGGACAATCGCCGGGTGCCGGATGAAGGCGTGCTTGCTCTCGATCGCCCAGAGCGCGAAAGGTTCGGCGCTCAAGAGGAGCGGGTCCTGAGCCTTGAGCGGATGGGCGTCGGGCGCGCCGGGGACGATGCGATCGACGAGATTGTCGACCCACTGGCAGTCACGGACAATCCATTCGCGAACTGCGGGGGCGATCTGCCAGCGGTCGGCTTGCTGGAGCACGAGGTCGCGCAATTTCTGCCCGTTCGACTCGATCAATTCGCAGGGAACGATGGCGAGACTGTTGCCGCCGGCTTCGTGGCGGGCGAGAAGAACGTCGAGGAGCTTGGCGGGAAAGGAATGGGGCGCGGTGGCGTTCGCCGGACGTTCGGCATCGCGGGCGTCGAGGGCGAAGCCGGCCTCGGTGGTGTTGGAGAAAATCCAGCGCAGGCGCGGACTCCGGGCGACGGCGCGGACTTCTTCCCATTGGGTGCCGGCGTATAGAGCGCGGCTGATGGAATCCGCGGTCTCGATCTGGTCAATCACGCGGCCGTCGGCGAAACCTTGAAGGGCCACATGATAGCGACCGCCAACCCGGTTGAGGGCGTCGGCGCGCTCGGCTCCGGTGGACTGCACCACGACGATGCGGCCGACGGCGGTGGCGGGGTCGCGATTGGCCTGAGCGACAATGAGGTCGGCAAAGGCGCGGAGGAAGTTACCGGCGCCGAACTGGAGGATGGTTTCTGACATGGGCGGACAAAGGGGGGTCAAAGCGTGACGCCATCTTTCCAGAGGGTGATTTCGCGGAAGCCGTTGATTTCATTGCGGGCCTGGCGCTGGCCGGAGGCGATGGCAATGACGGTGGCGATGAGCTCGCGGGCGACTTCGTCGATGGAGACGCCGGGGGTGAGGACGGGACTGGCGTCGAAATCGATCCACGTTTTTTTGCGTTCGGCGAGATCGTGGTTGGAGGCGATCTTGATCGTGGGGACGGGAACGCCGAGGGGGGTGCCGCGTCCGGTGGTGAAGAGAATGGCGTGCGCGCCGGCGGCGGTCATGGCGGTGCAGGAAACGCCGTCGTTGCCGGGGGCGTTGACCAGGCAGAGTCCGCCAAGACCGGGCTTGGCCGGATCGCCGTAGCCGGCGATCTGCGCAATGGAGGCGCGTCCGCCTTTTTGCACGCAGCCGAGGGATTTGTCCTCGAGCGTGGTGATGCCGCCAGCCCGGTTGCCGGGGGAGGGGTTTTCGCCGATGGGCTCGTTGTGCGAGCGGAAGTAATCCTTGAAGCCGTTGATCATGGCGAGGCCTTGGTCGAAGACCTCCCGCGAGGCGGCGCGGGAAAGCAGCGGCTCCTCGGCACCGAACATCTCGGGCACCTCGGTGAGGATGGCGGTGCCGCCCGCGGCGGTGAGCCAGTCGGAGACGCGGCCGACGAGGGGGTTGGCGGTGATGCCGGAGAAGCCGTCGCTGCCGCCGCACTTCATGCCGAGGACGAGCGAGGAGACGGGAACGGGCTCTCGTTTGAAACGGCCGGCGTAGGCGGCGAGTTTTTCCATGCGCACAAGGCCTTCCTCGATCTCGTCACCGACCTCTTGGGCATTAAAAAACTGAATACGACCCGGGGTGGTCGCGCCGATGGCCTCGAGCTGGGCGCGCATCTGGTTGTTTTCACAGCCGAGGCCGAGGACGAGAACGGCGCCGGCGTTGGGATGGCGGGCGAGGCCGGCGAGGATCTTTTGGGTGTGGACGAGGTCATCGCCGAGCTGGGAGCAGCCGTAGGGGTGGCTGAAGGACTGGACGCCATCGATGTTGGAGCCGGGGCGGACGAACTTCTCGGCGGCGAGGCGGGCGATGCGCTCGGCGGGGACGTTGACGCAGGCGACGGTGTTGATGATCCAGAGTTCGTTGCGCGTGCCGACGGAGCCGTCGGGACGGCGATAGCCGAGGAAGGTCGCCGGGCCGAGGGAGGCGGCCGCACGGTCGGCCGGAATGGAGGGCGATCCCGTGTAGGCGAGCACGGTGTCGGCGCCGAGACCGGAGCGGACGTTGTGCTCGTGGACGTGTTCGCCGGCGGCGATGTCGCGGGTGGCGAGGCCGATGGCGAAGCCGTATTTGCGAATGACGCCGCCGGCAGGAATGGGGCGGAGAGCGATCTTGTGGCCGGCGGGCACGTCGGTCGCGAGCGGTCCGGTCTCCAACACGGTGCCGGCGGCGATCGGCTGGCGGGCGACGGCGACGTTATCGGAGGGATTGATTTGGAGGAGGAGCGACATGGGGCTTGGGGCGGGCCGCGGCTGATCAGGCGATGATGGGGTCTACGTTGGCGGGCAGACCGCGGGTGAAGTTGTGATTGTGGATCGGTTTAAGGATTTCAAGGACACGGGCCATGAGCTCGTAGTCAATAGGCGCCTCGGCGTGGGCGATATTTTGGCGGATATTGTCCGGATTGGCGCTGCCGACAAGCGTGGTGGCAATGTCCGGATGGGTGACGGCGAACTGGATGGAGAGCTTCACGATATCGGCGCCGATCGCTTTGCAGTACTCCACGGCTCGGCGGCTGCCGGCGACGAGCGCGGGAGGGGCCGGATGCCAGGACGGGACGCCGCGTTCGGTGAGCAACCCCATGCCGGTCGGCGAGGCGTTGATGACGCCGACGCCCTTTTGCTTGAAATAGGGCAAAAGGGTTTCGAGGGCGGTGTCGTTGAGCTCGTAGCGGCAGAAGGAGAGAACCGTTTCGACGACTCCGCGGGGGACGCGGTCGATGATCGCGGGAAACACCTTCAGCGGGAGCCCGGTGATGCCGATGTGACCGATGCGGCCGGCCTGCTTTAGCTTGAGGAGAGCGGGCAGGGTTTCGTTGACGATCTGGTCGGCCTCGGCGAACTCGATGTCGTGGCACTGGAGGAGGTCGATGTAATCGACGCCGAGACGTGCGCAGCTTTCGTCGAGACTCCGCGTGACGCGCGCGGCGGAGAAATCGAACGTGCCCTCGCCGTACTGGCCGACCTTGGTGGCGAGATAGTAGCGGTCGCGCTTGATCTCACGAAGGGCCTTGCCGAGGACGGTCTCAGCCTTGGTCGCGCCGTAATAGGGCGAGACGTCGATGAAATTGATGCCAAGGTCGAGCGCGGTGTGAACCGTGCGAATGCCTTCGTTGTCATCGGTCTGACGAAATACGCTGCCGAGCGGCGAGGCGCCGTAACTGAGAATCGAGACATTGAGGCCGGTCTGGCCGAGCTGACGATAATGCATGGGGAACGGGGATGGGAAAAGTTAGGCGGCGAGTTTGTAGAAAGCCGTGGCGTTGCCCCCGAGGATGGCGGCGCGCTCGGCGGGCGTGAGATTGGCGGTGCATGCCTCGACAAAGCGATGCCAGCGGAGGTAGTCGGAGGCGACCAGGCAGACGGGCCAGTCGGAACCGAACATCAGCCGGTGCGGACCGAAGGCCTCGAGCACGACCTCGAAATACGGGCGGAGCAACTCGGACGTCCATTCCCGACCGGGAACCTCGGTCACGACGCCGGAAAATTTACAGAAAACCCGGGGATGCCGGGCGAGTGCGCGGATGTGTTTGCACCACTCGGCCGGCGGCGGGCCTTGGACCACGGGTTTGGCGATATGATCGAGCACGAACGACTGTTCGGGATGGCGGGCGACTAATTCCTCGGTGGCGGGCAACTGGCGGGCCAACACGAGCAAGTCGTAGGTCAGGCCGCGGGCGGTGACCTCGCGCAGGCCGGCATTGAAGGCGTCGTCGGCCATGTAGGTGTCGGCCTCGCCTTGGAGGACATGACGCACGCCCTTGAACGCGGGATGACGCGTGTAGCGGTCGAGCGTGGCGCCGACGGAGGAGCCCTGTTCACGCAAGGGGACCCAGCCGACCACGCCTTTGATGAGCGGGTGGGCGGAGGCGAGGCTGAGCAGCCAATCGGTTTCGATCAGGGATTGGCGGGCCTGGACCGCGACGGTGCCCTCAATGCCGGCGCTGGCGAGCGATGGAGCGAGATCCGCCACCTGAAAATCGCGGCGGAGGGCCTGCATCGTGTCGTCGATCCAGCCGTAGTCGCTGGCTGAATAACGCCAGAAGTGCTGGTGGGCGTCGATTTTCACGCGGAGCTCAGGCGGACTCCAGAATGAGGTTGCCGTATTGCGTGGTGTCGCCGGTGCGGATGAGGCCGATGGCGTGGGGGACCCGTTTCTTAAATTCGACGTGCGACTCGAAGGTCGGCTTCACGGAGCCCAGGCGCGCGGTCAGCGCCTGGAGTTTTTCCGGGGAATTGTGCGCGAGGAATTCCTCGGCGGCGAAGACCTTGCCGAAAACGAAATTGCCGCGCAGGGCGTCGAGAACCTGGAGCACGGTGGGGACGTCATCGACCAAGGACAGGTCGACCGTTTCGATCTGTGGCCAGAAGGGAAAGCCGCGGTCGGAAATGACCAGCGTGTTGGTGTGGCGGACGCGGGCGAGCAGGTTGAGGACCGCGGGGTTGAGAATGCCGGTGCGAAGCATGCGATAAACGGGGAAAGCGACCAGTTTAGCTCATGTCGCCAACCGAATGAATGGCGGTTCTTGCCCAACGCATGTCGATTCTTGATCTTTTATTGGCCTCGGGACAGCGTGTTCGCGCCATGCCGATCCGCCGCTCGCCGATGCCGTCCTTTATTTCGAGCCAGGTGGCGGATGCGCGGCGTTTTTACCTGGATCCCCTGTTCGCTTCGGGTGGCGATTTGATGGTGGTGTGCGGCGGGTGGGAGCGATGCTCGGCGGACTATCAAATCCGGCGCGAACGGTTTCCCTATCTGACGTTGGAGCTGGTGGCGGGCGGGAGCGGTTCGCTGGAAATGGACGGACGATCGCAGGCGATTTCCCGAGGCACGGTATTCGCCTACGGCCCCGGGGTGCGGCATGTGATCACCACGGATCCGCAGGACCGATTGTCCAAGTACTTCGTCAACTTTTCCGGAAGGAGCGCATTGACGGCGATGCGGGCGGCGGGGCTGGCTCCGGGAGCCTGCCATGCGGTGATGGCGGTGGACGAGGTGCAGGCGGTTTTTGAGCAGTTGCTCGTGACCGGCCGGCGGGGTACGAAGGCGGCGGGGCGGATCGCGGCTTTGCAGGTGGAGATTCTCCTGCTGATGATCGCCGAGGCGCGGGTACCCGCGGCGACGCGGACGCAGCAGGCCTTTCAAACATTCACCCGTTGCCGGGCTTATTTGGAGGAACACTACCTGACGGTGGGAACGGCGGAGGAGGCGGCGGACGCCTGCCATGTCGCACCGGCTTACCTGAGCCGGTTGTTCATGCGATTTGCTGGACAGACGCCTTATCGATTTTTGATGCGATTAAAAATGAATCATGCCGCGACGCTACTGGAGGAGGGGCGGCTGATCGTTCGGGAAGTGGCGGACGTTTTCCGGATGGATCCGTTTCATTTTTCCCGGGCGTTCAAGCGGGTGCACGGGCTCTCGCCGATGGGTTTTTTGAAGACGCGGCAGGAGCTCGACGACGTGGCTGCACCGGCGCTCAAAAGCCGGCGATGATCGCGAAGCGGATTGTCGCGGGTTGGTGCCGTTATACGAAGGAGCGTCCGGGCGTGCCGCCGGAAACACGCGCGGAGAGGACGTCGCGCTCGTAGCGCCGCACGTCCTCAAGCCAGGCTGCGCCCACAGGGACATTTTGCCGGCGGCAGTGCTCGTCCCACACCGCGCCGAACGGCAGCGATTTCAATTCTTCCAGCAGCGCCAGTCGCGTTGTGAGATCGCCCGCGGTTTCGCACTCCCGTAGTTTTGCCGCGGGTTCGAGCAGGGCGAGGAGAAGGGCCTTGAGCGTGCTGCGTGATCCGATCACCCACGCGGCAACGCGATTGATGCTCGCATCGAAGAAATCGAGGCCGATGTGCGTGCGCGGGAGGAATCCGCCGCGTACGACCTCCTCCATGACGGCGCGCGTGGGATCGTCGAGCAGCACGACGTGATCGCTGTCCCATCGCACGCCGCGCGAGACGTGCAGGAGCAGGCCCGGGACAAACTGAAGCACGGAGGAAATTTTGTCGGCGAGCGACTCGGTGGGGTGGAAGTGGCCCGCGTCGAGGCAGACGAGCTTCTGGCGTGCGACCGCGTAGCCGAGATAGAATTCGTGCGAGCCGACCACGTAGCTTTCGCTCCCGATGCCGAAAAGTTTTGATTCGACGGCGTCGAGGTTGAGCGCGGGATCGATGGGTTCCGCGAAGATTTCATCCAGCGAGGCGGCGAGGCGCTCGCGCGGTGCTTTGCGGTCGGCGGGAAGATCCTTGGAACCATCGGGAATCCAGAAATTCGTCACCGCCGTGGAGCCCAACTGGCGCGCGGCTTCGGCGGCGATGCGGCGGCAGGTGATGCCGTGTTCGATCCAGTAGCGGCGTACGCCGGCGTCGCGGTGGGAGAGCGTGAACCCATCGGCTGCGAGCGGGTGGGCGAAATAGGTCGGATTGAAGTCGAGAGCCAGGCCGCGCGCCTTGCACCAGTCCACCCAGCCTTGGAAATGCTCGATTCCGTAATCGGTGCGCTCGACCTTGCGGCCGTGAAGTTCGGCGTAGCAGGCGTGGAGGTTCAGTCGGTGCCGGCCGGGAATCAGCGCGAGCGCCTGATCGAGGTCGGCGCGAAGTTCCTCGGGAGAGCGGGCCTTGCCCGGATAAGAGCCGGTCACGGCCAGGCCACCGCCCAGACTGCCGTCGGCCGACGTCTCGAACCCGCCGACGTCGTCGCCCTGCCAGCAGTGAAGCGAGAGCGGTATCGCGGCGAGCGCCTGCAAGGCTGCCTCGGTGTCCACGCCCAGCTCGGCGTAGCGTTCGCGGGCCAGGAGGTAGGCGCGTTCGATATTCGTTCCCATAAAAATCAATGGCCGGCGCCGAGGTAGTTACCGTAGCCCACGATTGCGGTGGAGCTGACGAGCATGGCGAGGCCGATAGCAATGAGGACGTGGGTACGAAGCCCGGTGCCCTTCCATTCGTGGAGTACGATGCCCCATAGCGTGCTGAAAATGATGATACTGGCCATATGGAGCGTCCAGCTGGAGAACTCGTATTTGCCCATTCGCGTCTGGCCCATGCTATAGAAGAAAAACTGGAGGTACCACGTGACGCCGGCGAGGGCGGAGAAGAGATAGTTGCGGAGGAGTGGTGCGGGGCCGACGCGGGTCGAGGCGACGGAGGTGGTTCGGATGGATTTTTCCTCCGGAGCTGCGGAAAGCATGAGGCCTTCGGCGGCGCTGATCTCGGCGACAGCGGTCCGGGGCAGGTTGATGTATTCGTGTGCGCTGCGGTTGCGGAGATTGAGCACGACGCACCAAACGAAATTGGTGGCGAAGCCGCCCCAGAGGACGACGACGAGGACGGGGAGGTTCTGCCAAAGGTCGCTGCGGCCATGGGCGAGGAGGGAGGACTTCGTCAGATCCGCAAGGGGCTTGCCGGCGGCGAGCCCGTAGGCGAAGCAGGAGCTCATGACACCGGAAAAGGTGGCCACGAGCATGCCCTTGCCGAAGTTGAATTCCTTGACGGTGGCCGCCTTCTGCTCGGAGGAGAGTTCCTTTTCTTTGGACATGCCGGCCAGTCCGCTGACGCCGATGCCGAGGAGACAGGCGAGAACGCCGGCGAGAATGACAAGGCCCGAAGGGGTGCCGGAAATTTTTCCGAGCTCTCCGGCGAAGAGGGGCGGAACGAGGGTGCCGAAGGCGGCGCAGAAGCCGAGGGCGACGGCCATGCCGAGCGCGATCCCGAGATAACGCATGGTGAGGCCAAAGGTGAGGCCGCCGACGCCCCACATGGCGCCAAAGAAAACCGCCCAGCCGAGCGATTTTCCTGGAGCGGAAGCGATAAGATCCCAGAGGCCGGGCACGAGGCAGACGGCGAGAGTGACCGGGGCGATGATCCAGCTGAAGAAGCCGCCGACGAGCCAGTAGGTTTCCCACGACCATTTGCGAACGGCGCGGTAAGGGATGTAGAAACTGGCGGAGGCGAGGCCGCCAAGCCAATGGTAGAAGACGCCGAGGAGGGGGTTGCTCATGTGCGAAAAAGAGAAGGGCGGGGCCGTGGGGGAGGTCGACCGGCAGCAAGCACGAGAATAACAGAGGACGTACTGGACTGAATCGGGAGAATGATCATTAGAATATGGAAAATGACCCTTATTTCCGAGAACTATCATCGCTACTTTCCTTTGTCCGCAGAGGCGGGGCGCTGGGGGTTGGAAATGACATCCTGCGGAATGGCGCGAACAGCGGCGGGTGTGAATTATCCGCCGGAAAAGCATCCGGCGGATCACCACTTCGACTGGAAGCGGGGCCGGGTACTGGATGCGTTGCAGATCGTGTTGATCACGGAGGGGCGAGGATGGTTGGAGACGCGCGAAACGGGACGAACTCGCGTTGACGCCGGCATGGCGTTTTTGCTCCTGCCCGGCGTATGGCACCGTTACCGTCCGGATCCGAGGACAGGATGGCTGGAGGCCTGGATCGAGTTGCGGGGGGCGGTGGTGGACCGGCTGCTGGACGGGAGGATTTTTTCAGCGAAAGACATCCTGCGCCGCGGTGCGATCGAGGCGGGATTGGAGGAGGTTTTGGAGCGGGTGCGCCGGCGGGTGAAGAAGGGGCCGGCGGGTTTTCAGCCGGAGCTGGCGGCGGCCGGGCTGCAGGCGTTGGCGATCTGCGCGCAAATGGCGACGGAGCGGTCGGGACCGTCACGGATCCAGCGAGCGGTGGGTGAAGCGGAGCGGTATTTGTCGGAGCATCACGCCGAACCGGTGAACATGGAGGCGCTGGCGAGACGGCTGGGGGTGGCGTATTCGCATTTTCGCCGGGCCTTTCGGGCGCAGACGGGGTCCGCGCCTTGGAAATACGTGGTGCACTTGCGGCTGACGCGGGCAAGGCGGCTGCTGGCGTCGAGCGATGCGAAGCTGGACGACGTGGCGGCGCGGGTGGGGTTCAGCTCGGGGTTCCACCTGTCCGCTGCGTTCAAGCAGGCCTATGGGCAGTCGCCGCAGTTTTGGCGCAGGAGTTTGGAGCGAGGAGCGGACAGCGGCGGCTGACAGGGCCTTGGGCGGCAGCCGGGGATCTGCCGTGGCGTTGCGGGCTGGCCGCCGCCACGGCAGGAAGAATCGGCAAGGGCGCCGTTTATTATTTCGACCAGCGCAACACGGTCACGGAATACGGTGGGAGCACGCGGCTGTACTTTGCACCGAGCACGGGTAGCGCGCTGATCTTGGGCGAAATTTTATTCGGTTGGGCGAAGGAGTTTTCGTCGGTTGGCGATTCGGCCGACAATTCGATGCAGGTGCCCCGCGGGTATTTTCGGATCGGGCCCGCGATGGTGATGTTCAGGTTTTCGGGAGCCGCGCCGCGGTTGATCACCTTTAGAATCAAGTCCCCGGTGTCTTTTCTCAGTCCCGCGGAGACGAAGAGCATCGTGTCCCCCTTGTCGGACTTCGGCAGGGAGACCGGCAGCGTCACGTCGGGCCGGTTTCCGGCGAACATCCGCTGCACGTGGTAGCTGGGCGTGCCGTAGCAGCGGGTGCTGTCGAAGACGATGGCGTCCGGTTTCCATTTCTCCCATTGCGGATTCGTGAACAGCGGGGCGTAGGAACTCATGAGCACTGCGTCCGCGTTGCGTTCGAGACCCGTGAGAAAGGCCGCCTCGGCCATCGCGGCAAGCATGTTGCCATGGCCGGCGTCCTTCTTGACCGCGTATTCGCCGAGATAGAGCTTCGGTTTCGCGCGGTCGTAATGGTCATAGAGCGTCGCCGCCTTGAAGAACCAGTTGGAGTCTTCGTAATAATGTTCATCCACCACATCGGCGGGTGCGTTCGGCTCGGTGTGGATGTTGGCGATGGTGATGATGTCCGGGTGGGCTGCCTTGATGCGTTCCTGAAATGCTTTGTAACGTGGCAGGTAGTCCGCGCGGGTGCCGCCGCCCCACGAGTAGCCCATGCCGTTCTCGTTGCCGATCTCGACGTATTTCAAATTAAACGGCGCGGGATGACCCTGCTTGGCCCGCAACGAGCCCCAGCGGGAGGTCACCGGCCCGTTGGCGTATTCGATGGCATCGAGCACGTCTTGAATCCATGGCTCCAGCTGGTCGGCCGGCACGAAATCCTTTTCCGCCATGCCGACGTGGGCGACATAGAGCGGTTCCGCGCCCAGATCCTCGGCCAGCTGCAAGTATTCATGGAAGCCCAGTCCGTTGGTGGAGCGATAGCCCCAGATATTCCAGGAGCCCCGGCGCTCGGCCACGTCACCGAGGGTTTCCTTCCAGCGCCAGGCGTCCGCCAGGATGTGGCCCTCGGAAAACGAGCCGCCCGGGAAGCGCAGCAGGCCCGGCTTCATGTCGGCCATCATTTGCGCGAGATCGGAACGCAGGCCGCGGTTCTTCCATGTGTCGCGCGGAAACAGGGAAACCATGTCGACCCAGAGCGTGCCGGGGGCGTCCACCGAGAGGACAAGCCGCGCATCTACCTCGCGCTTTCCGGGCTCAAGCAGGAGTTCGAACTTTTTCCACTCCTTGCCGATGCCGGTCACCCGGCCTCGCGCGAGGACCTCGCCGGATTGAGTCTCGAGCGAAACGTCCAGCGCGGGCGCAGAGCTCTCCGCGCGTGCATAAACGCTGAAGCGGTAGGCCGTGCCGCTTTCCACAGCGAGACCGTTCGCGGGATTCCGCTGGGCCGCGGCGAACTTCTCCTGCCACGCGGCCGATGTTTCCGGTCCCTTGATGGTGGCGGGGAGGCCCTTGAATCCCTGGTTGAAAACGCCGGCGCGGCCGCCACCGGTTTTTTCGACATGGATTTTAAGGCTCGTCGGATTGCTGCTATTGAGCGGAGTCGATCGGTCCAGCTCGAAGGTCGCCACGGCGTTCGCGTTCGTCAGCGGCGTCCATGCGATCAGTTGTGAATTGTCCTCGAACGAGCGGTTTTGCACCATCTCGGCGTAGAGACCGCCGTCGCCGGCGCGGTTGATGTCCTCGAAGAACGCACCGTAAAGCGTGGGGCTTACGGCCACTCCCGGCTTGTCCAGAGACAGGGCAAGCTCGGCGGCAAAAGCGCAATTCATCGCGCAAGCGGCGAGCAACGCGAACAGAGGACGAACGAGGGGGGATCGTCCTCGCGGCGCAGACGTCGGACGAGCCGGGCGTTGAACGGTGCAACAGCAGGAATGCGACGAGTCGGAATACATGGCGTTAATGGTTTTGGGCTCCCAAAAGGTTCGGAGTATTTGAATCGACGTGCGCAGCGGCAAGTCTGCGGAAAACGATTCAGGGGCCAGCGTGTACCGGCCAGGCGCTACGATCCAGCCGATATAAAACGGGCAGTGTTCATCGAGCTGACAACCCGCAGGGCTGCGCGTCCAATCACCGGGATTCCCCCGAGTGGCCAATAGGACGGCGCAGCCGGAAACTTTATTGGGAGAGATGGCCTGTGGCGGTCAGCTCGGAAATCGCGGCGGGTTTTCCGTCGGGTGTGCCGGTGAAGGTCACGCGCACGAAACGTCCCGTCGCGCCGGACGCGGTGGCGTCGGTCCGGGTCTTTGCGGTCGCTGCGGACTGGGTCTGATTGACGGCGAGTTTCCAATTTTCGCCGTCATCGGAGACCTCGACGCGATAGCCGTAATTGCCGGCTTCGGGAAACGAGAGCGTGATTTTTTCCAGGGTGACAACGCGTTCGAGGTCCACCTGCCACCAGGCATTTGCCGCCGTCGCCGCCTGCCAAAAGGTGGCGGGATTGCCGTCGTTGGCGGCGGAAGCGATGTGGCCGGGCGCCTCGCTGCTGGCGCGCGTGGGGTTTTCCCGGCCGTATCCGACCGCGACTTGCGTGGCGGCGACCGTTGTCGGCTGGCCTTCGAAGCGCTGGTAAGGGCGCGGTTGCACGGCCGGAGTTTGGCCGGGCACGAAGAGCGGGGATCCGGTGGACACGATTTTGATGGTAGCATCGCGCAGACCGGGCGAGGTGGCGCGGATCACGGTCTCGCCGCCATGATAGGAGCGGAACTCGATGGCGGCCTGGCCGTCGCGAATGGCGATGTCGGACTGCGGCTCGAAGGTGATGGACGGTCCGGTGGGAAATTCACCGGGGCCGGATTCGATGGCCAAGGTGACCGCGGGGGAGTTACTCAACGGCTTGCCGGCGGCGTCGAGGACGGTCACGACGAGCTGGGTATCATCGGTTCCGTCCACGCCCTTGAGCGTGGTTTTGTCGGCGGTGAGGCGGAGCGCGGCGGGCGTGCCTTGGCGGGGCCACTCGGGCGGGGGAATTTTGGCGTATTCGTTGCGATACCAATACCAAGAACGCTTGGGCAGACGGAAGTAGTCAATCAGGCCCATGGCGCCGAATTTGCGTCCGGCGATGCTGCCATGGTCGAAGCCGGCCCAGATCGATTCGCCGCTGCGCCACGGGAAGCGCCAGGGGTAAGGTTTGGTTTTATCGAGGCCGGGGGTGGTGAGAAGGTCGCCCCAGCCCGGCGCGTAGTTGCCCGGGCGGTCGGCGCTGACGGAGCTGTATTCGCTGACGACACTGGGTACGCCGGTGTTTATGAAAAGACGCGCGCCGTCGCCGTTCTGGCCGGCCACATCGCCAAGCTTGTCGATGTCGCCGCGTTGCGCGCCGCCGATGGCCGCCGGTCGCGTGGGGTCGAGTTCGTGCGAATACGCCACCAGTTGTTTGAGGAATTCACGCACCTTCGGCATGACGCTCTTTTCGGAGAAGAACGGCTCGTTGCTCATGCTCCAGACGATGATGGACGGATGATTGCGATGGATGCGGATCATGTCGCGGAGGCTCGCCTTCACGCTTTCCTCGAAAGGTTTCTCGTCCTCGGGCTTCACCGGATAGGCGCTGCAATTCCAATAGCCGTCGCCCTTGAAGCCGCCCGTGCCCCAGAAGCAGTTTTCCGACCAGAAAAGCATGCCGAGACGGTCGCAGGCATCGGCAAACGCGGGGGCGTGCGGGTAGTGCGAGCCGCGGATGAAGTCGAAGCCCGCGTCCTTGATCAGCTTCACGTCGCGAGCCGCGCCCGCGCTTGTCACCGCGTCGCCCCAGCCGGCGTGGTCTTGGTGGACATTGGCGCCTTTGAAATAGTGGTGCTTGCCGTTAAGAAAAAAGCCCCGGTCGGCCGTCCACTCGATCCAGCGGAAGCCGAACGGCGTTTCAAAACGGTCCGACGATTTTTGTCCGTCGAAAACGGTGCTCACGACGCGGTAGAGCGTGGGGGTCTCGGGCGACCACAGCTGCGGATTCGGAATCGCCGCGCTCGTCTGGTCGAACGTCACGGTCTGGGCGGGGGCAATCGTCCGGGTCGAGCTCATGCTTGCGACGACCTTGCCCGACGGATCGAGCACTTCGGTGCGCAGGCCGCAGCTCTTCTCCGCGGCCGATTGGTTGATGACCTCGGTTTTGACGTTAACCGTGCCGGCGGCCGCGGACAATTTCGGTGTCGTCACGAACGTGCCATACCACGCGACATGCAGGGGGGCGGCCGAGACCAGCCACACGTTGCGGTAAATGCCGCCGCTGAACACGTGTTCGCCGGCGCGGGGAGCGAGGCGAGCGTCCCAGAGATTGTTGAGCCGGACAGCCACGACGTTGTCGCCGGGTTTGGCCGCCGCGGTGATATCGAGGGAGAAACCGGTGTAACCGCCGCGATGGCGGCCGACGGACGCGCCGTTGACGAACACTTCGGCATCCTGGAAGGCCGCCTCGAATTCGAGGAACAGCCGCCGGTCCGCCCAGGCGGCGGGGACTGAAAAATGTTTCCGGTACCAGCCGTAGCCGATGTAGAATTTTGAATTCGCGGCGAAATAGGGCAGGCTGAACGAATGGGGCAGGCCGACCGCCGACCAGGAGGCGTCGGGGAAATCCGGCGCCTCCGCGCCCTTCGCATCGTCGAGGATGAACCGCCAGTCGCGGTTGAAGTTCAGGACTTGGCGGGAAGCGGCCGCGGCCGGTTCCTGGGCGGCTGCTTCAAAGAAAGCGAGGCCAAGGCAGACTGCCGGCAGAAGACGCAGGAGAAGGGAGGAAAGACGCATGGGGAGGAAGAAGCACGGTGCCGGGTTGGCGCCGCGGTTTGAAGAGGTAGGGAAGAAGGCCGCTGCGGGTGAACGGCGTTGCGCACGGACGATTTTCAGTGCCGCCCGAGATCGGAGCCGAGGAGGATGGTTTCACCGGGCTTGCAGGAGAGATCGAAGGTCTTGCCCGAGTAGCGGATTCGCGTACGGGTGCCGCCGAGGCTGACCAGGCGGGCGTTGTCGAGCCGGCCGTTTTTCCATTTGAGTGCGACTTCGAAGCCGCCGCGGGCTCGCAGACCGCTGACCGAGCCGTCGGCCCAGACGGAGGGCAGCGCGGGCAGAAGATCGATGTAATAGCGGTCCTGCGCGGGGGCCGCGGGATCGTTGTAGCGGTCCTGGCTTTGGAGAAGCATCTCGGTGATTCCGCTGGTCGCGCCGAAATTGCCGTCGATCTGGAACGGCGGGTGCGCATCAAAGAGGTTCGGGTAGGTGCCACCCTTGCTCATGACGACCTTGAGTTCGTCCGTCGGGCGGAGCTGCTCGGAGAGGATTTTAAGGGCGTGGTCGCCGTCGCGCAGGCGAGCCCAGAAGTTGATCTTCCACGCCTTGCTCCAACCGGTGCCGTCGTCCCCGCGTTGCTCCAGGGTCTTTTTTGCCGCGGCGGCGAGCGCGGGGTTGGAGACGGCGGAAATCTGATGGCCCGGATGCAGCGGATAAAGATGCGACACGTGGCGGTGGTGCATGTCGTTCGAGTTCATGTCCCAGTCGCCGCTCCATTCCATGAGCTGGCCGGCTTTGCCGATCTGGAGCGGACGGATGCGGTCGCGCGCGGCCTCGACTTTTTTGCGGAATTCAGGATCGATGCCCAGCACGGCCGCGGCTTGCGCGGCGTTGTCGAAAAGATCCCAAACGATCGCCCGTTCCATGGTGGCGCCTTCGCAGACGCTGGCTCTCATGTGGGAATCGGTGATGAAGAAGTTCTCCGGTGAGGACGAGGGGGAGGTAATGAGCTTGCCGTCGGTGCCTTCGACGAGCTGGGAAAGCCAGAACTCGCAGGCGCCTTTCATCGTGGGGTAAACGGAGCGCAGGTAGGCGGTGTCGCGGCCGAAGGCGTAATGTTCCCAGAGATGCTGGCAGAGCCATCCGCTCGAACCGAACCAGACGCCCCACGAGAGACGCGCGCCGGGGCTCGTCCAGCCCCAGACATTGCTCTTGGCCGAGGTCACCCAGCCGGGCGTGTTCGGACCGAAATACGCCTGTGCGGTCTTGGTGCCGGGGGCGACGAGGCTCTGGATGTGGCGGAGCATCGGCGTGTGCATCTCGCTCAAGCCGGTCTGCTCGGCCGGCCAGTAGTTCATCTCGAAGTTGATGTTGATCGTGTAATCGCCGTTCCACGGGGTATTCAGGCCGTCGGCCCAGAGGCCCTGCAAATTGGCGGGGGCGGGGCTGTCCGGGCGGCTGCACGAGATGAGCAGGTAGCGGCCGTATTGGAAAAACAGGGCGGCGAGCGCGGGGTCGGCCTTCCCGTCACCGTAGGCGTTGAGCCGTTCGTCGGTCGGTTTTTTCGTGGCCTCGGTCGCGCCGAGATCGAGATGCACGCGACGGAAGAGCGGCTGGTAGTCGGCGAGATGGGCGGCCTTGAGCTGCTGGTAGTTTTTGGCGGAGGCGGCCTGGAGCTGAGCGGCGGCGAGCGCGGGATCGGCGCCTTTGTAGCCCTTGGCGTAGTCCATCACGTACGACGTGTTTGCGGCGACAAGCACGACGGCTTCGTTCGCACCTTCGACTTTGAGCGCGCCGTTCTGGTTCGTGATTTTCCCGCCAACGAGGAGCACGCGGACGTTGACCTGAAAGCTCAGGCTGGGGCCGGTGTCGCCCGTCATGACGAGCATGTCGGGCGCCTCGAAATGGGTCTGTGATTTCTCGGGGCGGTTGAGCTTGAGCTCGAAACTGAGCGTGCCGGGGCGGCTGGCGGAAATCCGCTGGACGAGCACCTTGTCCGGCGCGCTGCAGAAGGTTTCGCGCTGGAAACCCACGCCGCCGGCTTGGAATACGACGCCGGCAGTCGCTTGATCGAGGTCGAGCCAGCGGCGGTAGCCGGTGATCTCGCCGGGCGGCAACTGGAACGCGAAATTCAGGTCGCCGAGCATCTGGTATTTGTTGACGTCGTAGTTTGCCTGGCAGGTGAGAAACGAATTACAGAGTTTCTCAGCTTCGGCGTAGCGGCCTTCGCGGATCACCTTGCGGATCTCGGCGAGATGCGTCCAGCCATCGGGGCGGTTCGCGTTTGGCTGCGGTCCGCCGGACCATACGGTGATGTCGTTGAGCTGGAGTCGATCGCTGGCCGTTCCGCCGAAGACCATCGCGCCGAGCCGGCCGTTGCCCACGGGAAGCGCTTCGATCCATTGCGAGGCGGGCGCCTTGTACCACAGCGTGTCGCTCGCCCCGGCGGGGGCGGATTGCGCGGGCAATGAGGTGGAGCCAACGACGCCGGCCAACAGGATAAGGCTCAATTTTAAAAAAAAGGGTTTAATGAAACGAGCAGGAATCATGGAGAAATTGGCGTGAAAAACGTGGGGCATCAGGTTCGCACCCCCGGGGATGCAGGGGAGGTGGAACCTTACGAATGACGAAAATGGACCGGCAAGAGTTAACGTCCTTCGCCGTCGTGCGGCTTCTCCCGATCCGCAGGCTTTTCACGCAAAATAATCATCTGAACCCTGCTGCCGACTCCGTCGATGGACTTGAAGTAGTTGGCATCGCTGAGAAGGAAGAAGACGGACGTCTGCCATTCCGGGGGCACGGGGATGTAGTCCATGTTGGCTCGCAACCAAGTTCCTTTCGCCTCGTAGGCGCTCTCCGCCGCGAGCACATGATCGGCGCCTGGGTTGAGAATTTCCCATTTACCGGGCGCAAGCGTGGTCGTGCCCGCCTGGTTGCACCGTATGGCCAGCCGCATGGGGCAAAGATTAAAAACCCGGGCAGAGCCGACGGGAAATTTACCGTCGTCATCGGCGATGGCCTGCGCCTGATAGTTGCTGTTTTTTTCAGCCAACAGCACAGTGTAGTGCTTCACTCCCGGCTCGAAGGTGACGGTCGCGACGGGGGTTTCGGTGTCTTTAGAATCCGGCTTGGGCTTCGCAGCGGGATTCTTTGGCAAATAGAATCCCATGCGAGCCGGTCCGGAATACTTATAGGCTTTGGAGCGCTCAAACGCTGGTGCGTTGACCGGCTGGAGACGTCCATTCTTGCGATAGGCAAGTTCCGAGACTTGGCCCGCCCAGCCCACGAGGGTGAATTCGGTGTTCACCGACGGACCGGAATCCGGCTCCTCCGGCGTTTGCGCGCGCACCAGCTGCAGGCAGCCGATACATCCCGTTAATAAAAAAAGAAACGTTTTCATGGATGCATCAAATGTCGTTTGGCCCAAGCCAACGGAATGAGATCACTTTGAAGCGACGGCCAAAGCGCTGATTGGTGCTGTTGGTTAGCGCGGGGGAAACCGCATTCAGCAGTGGATTGTTATTTGTGTCCTTAGTGCCGGTTAATGCGCTGTCGGTTTGGTCCACATAGTCGGGTGTGCGCTGCACCACCGCCTCGCACCAGGCGCGGGCGACGGGCGAGGTGGAGCCGGTGGCGGGGTTCATGACATCGCCGTAGGTGCGGATGACGAAGGTGTCCGAGCGTGCCGCGAGCACCGGACCGATGGCTTGGAGGACATCGGCCTGAGTGAGCCAGCCAGGAATCGCGGTCGAACGCTGCAGGGGCGTGGGCACGCCCGTGGCAGCGCCATCCATGAAGAGCAGACTGGTGCCTCGGCTGTTGGCGTCACCACCATATGCCGCCCCATCATCGTTGGTCGGTATCGATGCTGTATCGGTGGCGGCGTTGAGCGCTGAAAACGGCAGGTTGAGGCTGGACGAGTCGATCGCCTTTTGCAGCGCCCCCGCCTGACCGAGACCATTGGTCGCATCGTTCGCCGCCGAAACCAGCACGCGATTGACGAACTGGGCCAGCGAAACGAAAGGCCCGCGCATCCGCACCTGCTGTACGATGGCGGCCGCCAGGGTCTGCACCTGGACATCGGTGAGCTGCCGGAAGCCGCCATAGGATTCGGCTCCAGTTCCGGTGGGCGGGTTGCCGGCGGCAGTCTTCTGCCAAAGCGTGCGCGGGAACACGGCGGAGGTGTTGGTGGAGCCGGCCAGCCCGGGAATATCGGGCAGGTTTTTCATGCCTCCAAGCACTGCGGCCCAAGCGTCGACCGAGGTGGAATTGATGTTGAAGGCGCCGTTGATCAGCGTGTAGGCCGCCGCTTGCTGTCCGTCGGGAACGGCGGTCGGTGTTTTGTCTCCCCTTAGCGTCAGACGTGGGTTGACCGGAGTGAAAGCGCCGGCTCCTTGGGGAATCGAAGAAAGGAAGTAGCTGTCCCAGACTGCGGTGTTCAGCAGGTAACTAATATCATAATACGTCGGATCGGGCGTGTAGGTGGTGATGCTGCTGCTGGTAACCAGCCAGAAATCGCCAACTCTCGGATTGGACGAGGTGTTCACGGCAGGCTTATCCCACGTCGACTGCCGCGGCAAAAAGACGCTGGCGTAGGAGTTGCCCAAGGCGTAGGCGGGTTGATGCCCCGCATTGGGAGGGAAAACACTGGTGCTTCCAAACTCGGCGGCAAAATTGGCGCTGGCGGGGATGCTTTCGGCGGTGAGATTCGCGTGCTGAAAAGCGGCGAGCGACAGGACGGGAATATCCGTCGGCGTCACCGTGTTCGCTGTTTTGGACCGGCGCGGAATATCGAAAAGGATGCATTGCGTGACCAGCGGCCCGGAGGTCGGCGCCGTCCAGTCGCGCCCCCACAACTGATCCACGCCCGTGGACGCACTGTAGAGTCCCGAGGTGAACGATCCGGGCGGCATGTTCGCCGTGCGAGCAGTCGTATCGATGTAATACTGCGTGTACGGCGGGGAGCTGAAGGAGCCTTTGATCAACCGGAAATAACCGGCGCGCGGATTAAAATCGGCCAAGGGGCGCAGCATGGTGTTGGCGATCCCGCTTTGCGGCGAGGCTCCTCCGGTAAAAGAAGGAAACGCGCTGCCGGGAGCATTGTATTCCAGTGCGTAAACCGCCAAGGGATAGTCCACGTCCGCAGTGTCCTGGCTTTTGAAAGAGGGATACATGCTGCCTCCGCTGCTGTCGGCGCCACGATCCGCGTTTATACAACCGACCTGCTGCAGCAACTGCGTCGAACCCGGCAGGCTGAATTCGATCAGGATCGACGAATTCGCGTTGGTCTCGTCGAGACGCAGGTTCATGTTGGGCGAGGTTGTTATCGTGGTGCTGGCATACTCGCGATAGACGTTGCTGAACGAGGCGGCGTTAAATCCCGGACTCAAGGGGACGGGACTCGAGGATGAGAAACTGGTCACATTTGCGGCGGCCCCGGTGTAGGAGAACGCCATCGCCTTGCCCGGATCTATGGTAAACGCAGGGACATGAAAGATCGTGTTATCGAAGACACTGCCGCCACCATAGATGAGGTAATTCGTACCGATGATTTTCAGCGCGCTGCCTCCGGGGACACGGCTGTCCTGCTTGACCTGAAAATTGATCCCGTTGGGAGCGGCCAGCTTGACGTTATAGGGGTTGGCCAGAACCACGAGGGGGTTGGCCAATATTCTGAGCTTCCGACTGCCGGGGGTCGTGGTGTCCACGCGGATACCAAGCAGCAGCCGCATCTGAACAACCACGGGCGTAACGCCCATCTGGGTGGCGGTGGCGGCTTGAATGTTGACGGTGTCGGACGACGATCCCGTCAACGTCGTGGTCGAGGAGGCGGGCAGGCTGTAAAAGTTGCCCAAGACATTCCATTTGGGCTCCAGTTGATCCAAGATCGTCGCCGAAGTCGAAACCGACAGATCTTTGGGACTGTAGGCACTGGGGATCATCCCGTAACCCCCGCCGGTCACGGTGCCGCCAATACCGGTCCATGCGGGAACCTTGTAGCTGTTGGACGCCAGGCTCGCCTGCTCAAAGTAGTACGTCAGATCCTTGCGTAGCCCGCCGTTATACGAGTCGGCTTCGACGCCGACCGAATAGGTCGTGAAATCTTGAAAATGACGCCCAAGGACATCCGTGGTCAGCTTCGTGGAATCAAGAAAGCCAAACTGCGATAAACTCAGCGCCTTCGCGGCGGATGCACCGGTGCTGCTCCAAATGCCGTATGAGGTGTTGGCGAAATCGGAGGAGGAGACGCCGCTATCCGCGACCACTTCGGTCCCGGTGCGCGGGGCGGTCCGCAGGCGGGCACGAGCCAGTGGATCGCTCGCGGGCGTGGTGTTTGTGGCGTAGAGATCGTTAAGATTGATACGCGCCTTCACGCCCTCATCGCCCACCCAGTAAGCGTAGCGACCGATGGTGGTCGGCGTCGAACCAGTGCCCATGCCGGGGATGAGGCTTGCAGGGGCCTGGATTTCCTTCACCGGCGCCACGACATAGCGGTCGATCGCGGGCTCGGTGGCCCCGTTGGTGCGCTGCTCCGTCCCCGCCGTGGTTTTACCGACAAGCAAAACGGCGGGAATGGCGGAATTCCCGGTACCAAACGCAAGTGTTGTGGTCGCCGTGGTGCTGCTGGAAATGGCGGGCGTTACAGCTGCGGCGCTCGTCGCGCTCCCGGTGCCGGTCGGCATAAAAGCAAGCCCGGTGCCCTTGGCGGTGATTTGTCCCGAACTGATAGGCGTAAAGGCAGCCGTCTCGTTGCCGCTTACCAGCCAGTTGAGCAATACGGGGCGCGGTGTTTTTTCGTAGCTGTTGCCATTGCTGGAAACCGGCTGCGAGGGATCGGAGTTGCCCCATGCTCCGGTCCAATAGCGCGTGCCTGCCAGCACCGGCGTCGCACCGTTGTCCGTGCCGGTGGCATCCCAATATTTTTTGTTGCCCACGCTGGTATCCGGCTTCTGGAGATTATTGGGGGCACTGCTGGTTGCGGTGGTGAGGCGAAGTCCGCCCGCCCGGCCGGCGATGTCCGCGGCGGCGGTCACCCGCTGGTCCGGCCCGGCATATTTCTGCAACTGGCCGAGGGCGATGTTGAGCGCCATGAGCGCGTTTTGGCGGGCCTGCGCGAGTTGCTGGCTGTTGGCCGCAACCTGGGTCTCCACGCGCGTGAGCGAGGCGAGGCTCACGAGCAGGAGCACCAGAAACGCCAGCAGCGTGATCGTGATCAACAAGGCGAAGCCTTGGCGGCCGCAGGGGAACGCGCCTGCACGGCCGGAGCGGCCGATTGCTCCCTGGGAGGAACGCGAGCTCATGATTGGGTGACTTCCGGAAAAGCGAGGTAGATCGCGTGGGCGTCGCCCCATTCGGTTAACAGCCATTCGGCGACGTCTGTCGTCGGGACGGGCGGGAAGGAAATGAGACTCGAGGGACCTTGCTCCGCCGTTGATAAAAACGAGCTTTCAACGAGGTTGATCGCCGCCCGATACCGAAGCCCCAGATAATAGACAATCTCGGCCGGCAAATCCGGGAGCCGATGGGTCCGCACCCATTCTTTTGCCGTTGCATGAATCTGTCCCAGGAACCGGGACTCGTGATGGCGCCAGACATCCCACGCATCGTCCCATGCCTCGGCATGGCTGAGATCCGGAGCCCATCCCGAGGCCGATTGTTCGTCGGCCAAGCGGAGGGACGAATGGAGCTCGAGCAGATCGCTCAAAAGCTCATGCCACTTGGCTCCGTTGAAGGCTCTTTCGTTGGTTGCTCCGATGGTTGCACAGGGCTTCGTCTGGGGGGGTGTTTGCATCATAACCATTTTGATTGGAGTAGCTAAGGATTATGGACGAGAGGTGGATCTGCGGATTCAAAGTGGGGCTTCGAATGGCGGCTTTTGAGCCCAAGGGGGGAATATCCAAAGCTAGGGGCAGGAGATGAGAGTCAGAAGTTCAGTGATGATTTTACGTATAACTGCGGCGTAGCATGAAGGCATGCGCATGCGACCGAATCGGTCATTGAACTGCTGATACCACGTGATCCTTCAGCCAGTAGAGCGCGCGCACAAGAGCGCCGCGCCCTTGCTGGGCGCGGCGCTCCGGTTGATGGATGCGTGATCAGGGAGCGGTCGAAATCGACCACTGCTGGTTCGTGGCATTGCCGTAGGAATACTGGATGACCGTAGCACCGTCGGCGGTGCTGCCGCCGTTTACGTCGGCCACCTTGCCGCTGTGGACGGCGGTGAGTTTGAAGAAGCCGTCGCCGGTCGGGGTGACGGTCCACTTCTGGTTATTGGCTCCGCTCCAGGGCCAGATGATGAGTGCGGCACCGTTGGCGGTGCTGGCTCCGGAGACATCGACGGCTTTGCCGCTGGCGACGCCGAGGATCTGGTATTGGCCGCTGCCTTGGTCGGTGAACGTCCACTTCTGGTTGCTCCCGCTGGAGTAGCTCGATTGGTCGATGGCAGCCCCATCGGCGGTGCTCCCGTTGTAGACCTCGAAGGCCTTGCCGCTGCGGCGATTGAGAATGCGGTAAGTGCCGTTCGCGACGGTGCGGCCCTGATCGGTGCAGAGCGCGAGTTCGGAGAGCTGCAGGCCGGTCGAGTCGCCGTTGTTGGCGGTGATGTTGAGCCGGTAGTAACGGTAGGCCGCCGGGCTGGAGATCGTGTAGGTGTTCGCCTGGTAGCGATAGGTGAACGTCTGGCTGCTCTGAGTGTCGAGCGTGGTCCAAGTCGAGCCGTCACTGGAGCCTTGGAACTGCCAGTTCTTTGGATCGCGACCGGGCACGTCGTTGGCAGCGCTCACGGTGTAGCGCTTGATCGTCTGGGTGAGACTGGCGCCGAAGTCGTATTCGATCCAGCCGGTCGTGCCCGCGTTGCCGTTGAACCATTTCGAGCCGACGTTCGCGTCGAAGCCCATGGCCGCGCCTTGCGTGCTGGAGGTGCCGTTCGCGCTGGCCGTGGCCGTGCCGCCGGTGGCGACGTTGACCATCGGGGGCAGCGGCGTCGTGCTGTCCTGGGCCGAATTGGCGCCTTCGCCGGCGGCGTTCGTGGCGCTCACGACGTAGTAGTAGGGCGTGCCGTTGGTGACAGTCGTGTCCACGTAGCTCGGGTTTGTGACTGTGGCGAGGGTTGTGTAACCACTGCCGCTGGTCGTGGAGCGCTTGACGGTGTAGCTCGTCGCGCCGAAGGACTCGGCCCAGCGCAGCGGAACCTGCCCCGCGCCGGGCGAGGCTTGGAAAGCGAGTGAGGCGGCGGGGGCGGCGACCGGAGCGATGCCGTCGCCACTGGTGATGCTCACATTGCTGAAAGTCGCGGTGCTGGACGTGCCCTGTGCCAGCGATGTCACGCAAATGCCGATGTAGGCCGTGGTGCCCAGATTGGCGAACGCGCCGTTCGCCAGCGTCGCCCAACTGACTCCGTCGGGCGAGGCGTAGGTGGTGATGATACTGCCCACCCGCTCGACTTTCACCCAGTAGGGAATCTGCGGAATCGTGTAGGCTTGGGCCTGCCA
The DNA here is from genome assembly GCA_019510185.1 of Verrucomicrobiota bacterium. GTDB lineage: Bacteria > Verrucomicrobiota > Verrucomicrobiia > Opitutales > Opitutaceae > Rariglobus. Next base: position 159,954 of record JAEKKV010000010.1, read on the forward strand.
GTTCGAACCGCCGTACATGTCCGTCCAGCCCGTCATGTACGTTTCCACGGTCGTGTTCGGGGTGAGGGCGACCCAGGCGTTGCTTGCGGGAGTCGCGTTCAGGTCCGAGCGGATCATCACACCCGCCTTGTTGTGGCCGGTGCCGATGGTCTGCAGGGTTTCGACCTTGGTGATGATCGTGCAGTCGCCCGTCACCTGTTTGTAGAGGTAATGGAACTGCTCCGAGCCGGTGGTCCAGATGTCGCTGCCTCCGCCGCTGACGGTCCAGGTGCCATTGCTGTAAGTGCCGCTGCCGGCCGGCAAGGCACCGTTGATGTCGGTGTTCGTCAGGCCGGTGCTCACCCGGCTTGCACTGGGCCGGGCGATCGCGGTCGGAGCGGTGGCGGTCGAGTTGTCGGCGGACTTCAGGAAGGTGAAGGCATCCCCGTTGGCCGGCTGCGAAGCCAGTTTCTGCGTGAGATATGGCGCGCTCATCCCCTTGCGCAGCACGTAGGCGCTGCGGAGAATGCTGAACGCCATTGGCTCGGCGGTGTAGCCGGGGCTGCCCCAGTTCGTGATGTAATATTCATCCGTCGTGCCCATGGGAATGAACGTCGTGTTCACGCCCAGGTTATAGCGGGCATAATACTCGCCGATGCCCAGCAGGCGGTTGTCCTTCTCGGAAAACACGTCGATGCCCTGTTTCCAGAGGATTTCGGACATGAAGGCCATCTGCAGCATGTAGGCGTAGGAGTGGCCCTGATCGCGCCCTGTTTCACCTTGTTCGCCGTTGCTGAGCGTGTTCACGAAGCCGGTGGAGGGACACGTGCGCATCAATCTCTCGGCTTGGTCGAACAGCACCTGATCGTCGCAGAACACCGCGGCAGCCATCGAGGCCGCAAGGGCCAAGGCACCTTTGTTGGTCGGCCCGAGAACCGTGGCATTGGTGGATTGGATCGTCTGATAGACAGTGGCGAAAAGGTTTTTCACCGCCGTGGTGTCGGCGGTCGTCCAGCCCGACCAGGTGTAACGCAGAATTTCCGCGCCGCCGGCCCAGCGGTAAGCGTAGTCGCCCAGATCGAGGGCAGACTCCCCGCCTCCAAAACTCGTCTGCGTGTTCGCCCACGCGAGCAGGATGTCATGCGCCTTCTGCGCGTAAGCGGTATTGCCCGTGAAATACCACATGCGCGAAAGATTCCAGATCGCGATCATGTCGCTGCGCCACTGGCTGAGGTTGGTGTCGGGAGCGCGGCTGACCGTCGCGAACGGGCCTTGCATGGTGTAGCTCAGGGAGGAATGCGAGTCGGCCGTGAGCACAGCGTAGCCGGATTTCCACGGCTCCACATTGAGATTGGCTTTGACGGTATCGAGATCTTGCGTGGTCAACGGAATGCCGGGGTGGGTGAAGGCTCCGGCGAGGGGAAGAAAGGTGCTCGAAAGCAGAAGCACCGTGAAAACTACTTTTTTCATGGGGTTTGGGGGTTGGAAAGAACGGGGGCTATCGACAATGATGAACAAAGCTAATCGAGCAGCTACTGCTCCGTCGGTTTTACGTATAATGAAACGTCGTGACGGGCTGCGGAACTTCGGTGAAGGCACGGAGATGTCCGGACGCAAAAAGCCCGCGAGCTTTGGGCTCGCGGGCGGCAAGGCTTCGGCCGGCAGTGGCCGGTGATTGGCTAAATCAGGGTGTAGGTGGGCCGATGGAGATATCCGCGAATTGCGTGAAGGTAAGACTGCCGATCGAACCTCATTGCTTGTCGATCCAATCGGCCAAGTCCGCGTTGGAGCCCATGGCTGTCACGAGTTTCCCGCCTTGGAAAACCCGCACCACCCACCCAAATGGTTTGGTGCCGCTCGCGGGTATTGGCTTTTTGGTTTTGGGATCTACCGAGGGCGGGTTATAAACAAAGGGGGCGGAGGTTTCGCTGTATTCGGTGTCTTTGTCGGGAAGAGCTTCCGCTGCTTTTTCGGTCTGCCTGTTAATAACCTTTTGTTTCGTCGCCACATCGGTTCCGACGAAGGCGACCTTGAGCGTTACTTTTCCATCACACTGTCCAAGACGATGTATCTTGATCGTGAGGGCACGGACTTTGCTGACGCTGGTAGCGCCCTTCGCCGCGACTTGAGGCATCCCCGATTGGTCCACGGTCATGGATAATTGGCTAGCTGACATGGGGGCCTTGCCGGGATCCGGTTGAAGCACGTCTGCTCGAGCTATGGGCAAACCGCACGGAGATAAGACGAGTGCGGTGAGCATGAGGCAGATGCACTGGAGGGGGGAGTGACGGGGGTATTTTTTCATTTGGCTTGAGGAAAACTCAATCTGTCACCGGCTGGATGCGGATTCCCGTCATGTAGGTAACACGATGCTGTGGCACTTGGTCGTCGACCAATGCCGGGCACCTTATGCGTGGAGAGTCTTGGATCAGGCGTGCGCGTTGTTGCTGAGGCACGTGAGTTACTGCGGGGCATCGTAGCGGAACTGCCTGCGTAAGGGTGGCCGTCGAGAAGTGCAGGCTAATCCAGGTGTTATCGGTAACGCGTAAGGTTAGCCGTCGAGAAGTGCAGTGACTCCAAATAGCCGTGGTTGGTGATTTGTGTTTTGCGTGCAGAAGAGGCGCACTGGCGGACGGCAGCCAGTGCTCCGGCGGTTTTACGTGTGTAATGAGGCGCCGCGACGGGCTGCGGGCACTTCGGTAACGGTCACGGAGATGTTCGGACGCAAAAAGCCCGCGAGCTTTGGGCTCGCGGGCGGCAAGGCTTCGGCCGGCAGTGGCCGGTGTTTGGGCGAAATCAGGCGGTCTGCGTGCGCCGACGGTGGATGATCAGGGTGCCAACCAAGGCCAGACTGCCGAAGATCGCGGCGTAGGTGGCCGGCTCGGGGATGGCGGAGAACGCAACGTTGCCGCTTCCGTCGAAACCGGTGGCGGAGTAACCGGCCAAGTTAATCTGGCCGAGCTGTGCCCCGGTGATACCGCCACCGATCGAAGTGAAGTTCAGGTTATCCGTGCCCACTGTGAAATTGAGCAATGTCAGTGTACCGGTCCAAGTGATCGCGCTGCTGTCGGCGAAGACCAACGCCGACGTGCCGCTGCCGAAATCGAGCGTGGAGGAGCTGGAGAGGGTCAGCGTATTCAGAGTTTGGCTGAAGCCGCCCGTGGCGAAGGTTCCCCCGTTGAGCACCAGCGCACTGGAGCTGGAGAGGCGACTCGCCGCGCTGATCGCGAGCGTGCCGGCGTTGATCGTGGTTGCGCCGGTGTAGTTGCTGACACCGGACAACGTCAGCGTGCCGGTTCCAACCTTGGTCAGGGCGAGCACGCCCGTGCTATTGTTTTTGATCGTGCCGCTGAAAGTCGTGTTCGTGTTAAGCGCGCCGACACTGATGATCGATGTCGTGGCCGCAGTGTCGTTTTGCATCTGACCACCTCCGGAAATCGATCCGAAGTTGATGGTGCCTCCACCGCTGATATTGATTCTGACGCGGTCCACGGCGCCGTCGTTAAATACCCAGGCGGCACCGGCGCTTCCGGTGTTGGCCGAGGTAAAGTTTACCGCGTTGTTGTTGTTGAAGGTAATCGTGCCACTGTATCCGCTGTTGTTCCCGCTTAGGCTGAGGGTAGCGGCGGCGGCGCTGTTTGTGAAATTCAGCGCTGACGAACCGCTGAGGTTGCCGCTCAGTCCGGTGTTTTTGGCCGCCATGTCGAAAGTCGATGTGCCGGAAACCGCGATATTGTTGGCAAGGGTAAAGGCTGCTGACGCTTTGGTTGTGCCACCACTGAGCGTGAGAGTCCCGGTACCGAAGGCCGTGGTATTGTTGAAGAGCACCGTGCCCGCGCTGATCGAGGTGCCGCCGGAGTAGGAATTCGCGCCGGAAAGCGTCAGCGTGCTGGAGCCGGATTTGGTGAGACCGCCTGAGCCGCTGATCACATTGGAAAGGGTGGTGGCGCCGGTGCCCGTGCTGGTGAGGCCAAAGCCGCCGTTAGCCACGGTGCCACTGATGGTAAGGGCATTGCTCGAATTATTGGTCCAGCTTTGGGCCGCACCGAGGGTGATTGGCGAGGAAATCGTGGCCGCGGCCGCATTTGCCAGCATGGAGATTCCGCTGGAGCCAAGCGTGAGCGACGTACCGCTCAACGTCAGCGCGCCCGTCACGGTGGTGCCGTCGCCGATCTGGATGCCGTTGACGCTCGTCGTGCCCGCATTGGACTGGTTCGTGTAGGTCGTCTGGTTGAAGAGCGCGATATCCGTGGTGAGGTCGCTGGTCGGGGCGCTGCCGCCGCTCCAGTTTGTGCCAGTCGCCCATGTGGTATCGGTGGTGCCGGTCCATCCAATGGAATTCGCATAGGCGAGATTGCCAGCGGTCATGGCCGACAAAAGCGTTGCCGTAAAAGTGAGGTATCGCAGAGGGGGGTGGGACCGGAGCATATTCATAAATCGAAGGGGCTGAGATTGGAAATTAGCGGTGGGGGGACGGAGTGTGAGGATTACTCCCCATTTCGTTTCGGATGCGCGACCGGCTCGTGGCTTTTGCGCAAAACTGAAGAGGCGATCAGTTGGTTGGCGGGTATTTGCTGAAAATATCGTGGGCAGCCCCGCGATATTCAGACGCAAAAAGCCCGCGAGTTTTGGGAACTCGCGGGTTGGCAGCTTCGACCGGCGTTGCCGGTGTGTGCTGGTTTTAAATCAGACGGCCTGTGCGCGGCGGCGGCGGATCGTCGCACCGACCAGCGCCAAACCGGCGAAGATTGCGGCGTAGGCGGCGGGTTCGGGGATGGCGGAGAAGGACACAAAGCCGTTCGAGTCCAAGCTCGCGGTGTAGCCGGAGAGGGAGAGTTGCGAAAGCTGCGTGGCGGTGAGACCGGTGCTTGAACTGAAATTCAGGGTGTCGGTGCCCACATCGAAGTTGAGCAGCGTTAGGATGCCGGTCCAGGTGATGCTATGGCTGTCGGCGAAGACCAGCGCCGAGGTGCCGGAGCCGAAATCGAGGATGGATGCGCTGGAGAGGGTCAGTGTATTCAGCGTTTGGTTAAATCCGCCCGTGGCGAAGGTGCCGCCATTGAGCACCAAGCCGCTGGTACTCGAAATGCTATTGGCCGCGCCCAGCGCCAGGGTACCGGCGTTGACCGTAGTGGTGCCGGTATAGGTATTGGTGCCTGCGAGCACCATTGTGCCCGCGCCGGACTTGCTGATGTTGTTTCCGCCACTCCCCAAGATCACGCCGCTCACGGTCAGGTCGGTGCTCGCAGCGCCATCGGCCACATTGAAGCCTAGCGTGCCGGAGCGGATCGCCAGGCGGGCGCTGATCGTCGAGGTGGTGGCACTGGCGTTGGTCGTAATGCCGTAGCCGTTGGCCGCGTCAAAGTTGAAGGCGGCGGTTCCGGTGGTCGCCACGGTTTCCGCCATCGTGCCGCCAGTGAGGACGAAATTCGTTTGGTAGCCGTTGTTGGCGTTGATCGCGTTGTTCAATGTGCCGCCGACGATATTAATGGTGTCGACCTTGGTGCCGGCGCCGTATCCCAGCGCATCCTGCACCGTCAGATTCACCGTCGCTCCGGAGTTGATGGTGAGGGTGCCGCGGACGGTGCCGGCGGCACCGCCGCTGGCGAGCGTAAGCGTGCCGGCGTTGGCAGTCGTGCCGCCCGAGTAGGTGTTGATGCCGCTGAGGACGGTCGTGCCGACGCCGGACTGGGTGAAGGTGCCGGTGCCGCTGATGACGCCGGAGAGAGTGTTGGTGATGCCGCTTCCTTCCGCGCCTTTCACGATGCCGGAATTGGCGATCGCGTTGGATTGGGTGGAACCGGTCGCTTGATCAAACGCGAGGGTCGCTCCCGAGGTGACGGCAAGCGCGCTGCTGGAGCTGATCGAGCCGCCCGTGCCGTTGCCGATCTGCAGCGTGCCCGCGCTGATCGTAGTTGTGCCCGTGTAGGTGTTGGCACCGGAAAGCGTAAGCGTGCCCGCGCCGTTCTTGGTGAGCGTGCCCGTGCCGCTGATGACGCCCGTGTAGCTCTGGGCGCCGACCAGGTTGTAAGCGAGAGCGGCATTATCGACGATATTGCCGCTCGTCGTGATGGAACCGTCGGTGGTGCCGTCGCCGATTTGCAGCGTGCCTCCGCTGATCGTGGTCGTGCCGATATAGGTGTTGGTGCCGGTGAGGGTGAAGGTGCCCGTGCCGTTTTTGGTGAGATTGCCCGCCGCGCCGAGGCCGCCGTCGGAAATGACACCGCCAAAGGTGGTGGAGGTGTTGTTACTGCCGGTGGTCAGGGTATTGCCGCCACCCAACGTCACATTGCCACCCGAGGCGCCGCCGCCCGCGAGCGAACCGATGGTGTTGTCGAAGGAGTTGAGATCGAGTGTGGCGCCGGCAGTGTTGGCGAGAGTGACCGCGGAGTTTGCGCTGAAGGCGTTTGTTGTGCCGGCCTGCAAGATGCCGGCGTTGATCGTGGTCGTGCCGGAGTAGGTGTTGGCGCTACTCGTGTTGGCAAGGATCGCAACGCCCGTGCCGTTTTTGATGAGATTGCCGGAGGTGATGCCGTAGGCGCCGGAACTGGTCAGGGTGTAGTCGTTGCCCGTCGAGTTGTTGAAGGTTACGCTGGCGGGCGCGACGCTGGCGGTGGAGAGATTGACCGTCTTGTTGGTCGCGGAATCGTCGAAGAGAACGGTATCGCCGGCGATGTAATCGGTGGCCGTGCCGGCGGTGACCAGCTTCCAGTTCGAAGAACCGCCGATTGTATTCGTGGTCCAATCACTGCTTTGCGCCCCGGTCCACTTGGGTGCGTCACCCGCGATGGCGAGGGTGACATTCGTGCCGTTGGTGCCCCAGGTGCCGCTCTGGCGGCTGGTCAGGCCGAGACTGCCGTTGGCGAAATTGGAAGCGCTCACTGAAGATCCGCCGCCGTAGCTGACAATGTTATAGGTGGTGCCGTTGGCCCAGGCGAAGCCGGTGCTGTTAACGGTGATGGTGCCGGCCGTGGTCAGCGCGTTGGTGACGCTGAAGCCCAGCGTGCCGTCGAAGCGAAGGTTGATCGTGGAGGCGCCGCCGATGAAGGTGAGCGAGCTCAGGGTTAGCTTGGTCGTGGTGATGCCATTGCCGTTGGCAAGAATCGCGCCTGTGCCGTTGCCCATGGTCACGTCACCGACCGTGCCGGTGCCGTCGAGGGTGCCTTGCGTGAGGGTGATCGCCGGGGTCGATGCAACGGAGCTGGTTTGCACGAATTTTGAGCCGCTGCCGTTGATGGTGATGCCGCTGGTGCCATTGATCGAGCCGGTGCCGCTCAGAAGGAGCGTGCCGCCGGTGACCGAGGTTGCGCCGGTGTAGGTGCTGGTGCCGGTGAGGGTGGTAGTGCCTGCGCCGGCCTGGGTCACGGCGAGGGTGCCGGTGCCGCCGCCAATCACGCCGGAGCCGGTGACGGAGCCGACATTGTTGAAGGTAAGCGTCTGAGTGCCGGAGGATCCGGAGGTGGCAGTGCCACTCAGGGTCAGCGTGCCGCCGCTCACCTGCGTGACGGAGAGATTCTGATTAAGAGTCGTGGCCCCGGAGAGGGTCGAGCTGTTGGCCGTGTTGCCGCCGATCGTATACACACCAGTGGTTGCCGTGTTGCTCGATCCCACCGTGATGGCGCGGGCCACCGTGAACGCGCCGCCGGTCAGGAGCGAAGGACTGAGATTGCTGCCGATGCTGGTCGCGTCACCCAAGGCGATCGCGGAGGCGGCGTTACCAAGCGCACCGTTGGTGCTGACCAGAGCGCTGGCGCCAGCGATCAAGGAACCGTTTTGAACAGTCGTCACGCCGCCATAGTTGTTGGAACCGGAAAGCGTCCAGGCGCCGGTGCCAACCTTCGTCATGTTCAAAGTGCCGGAGGTCGAGGTGATCGTGCCTGTGAAACTATTGCTCAAACCAAGGGCGCCCACTTCCATGGTGTTCACCCCGCCGCCTTGGTTGGCGATGTTGCCCGTGCCAGTGAACGAGCCGAATTTGATCGTGCCATCCGAGAAGTTCAGGCTGGCCCGCGTCGCGGTGCCTTGATTGTCCACCCACTGGGCGTTGGCACTGCCAGAGGTCGCCGCACTGAAACGCACGACGGAGTTGCCGTTGTTTTGAATCGTGAACGTGCCCGAGTAGCCGCTGTTGTCGCCACCGAGAAAGAGACTCAGGGTGGCCGCCGTCCCACGCGTGATCGCGCCGCTACCGGAGAGATTGCCGTTAAAGCTCCAGTTGCCACCAGAAACATCCAGGGTCACGGCGCTGTTAACAACCACGTTGTTGGTCGTGGTGATGGTTGCGCTGCTGCGCAGCGTGCCTCCGGTCATGGTCACGCTGCCCGTACCGAGAGCGGTGTTGTTGCCGACCGCTAGCGTGCCGGCGCTGACCGAGGTGCCGCCGGAGTAGGTGTTGGCAGCGGAAAGGGTGAGGGTGCCTGCGCCGGATTTGGAAAGGGAACCGGTTCCGCTGACAATGCCGGAAAGCGTGGTGGTGCCGGCACTACTGACGGTCAGGGCATTGCCGCCGGTGGCGATGGTCGCGGAAACCGCCAGCGTGGAGCCCGAGCCGGTGTTCCAGGACTGGGCGCCCACCAAGGACAAGTTGCCGGTGAGGCTGGTGGTACCGCTGGTGAGCGAACTGGCGTCGATGCCGCCGGTGCCGAGCGAGAGAGTGTTACTTCCGGTGGCGAGGGTGTAGGCCGTGGTGCTGAACTGCAGTCCCAAGGCTCCGAGCGAAGAACCCAACGTCACCGTGCCGGCGGTGCCGCCGAAGACCGCGGTGTCAACCGTGCCGGTGGTGTCGGTCCACGCGACTGCGCTAGTGCCGTTCCACCAGAGGGGCGAGGTGGTATCCCAAGTGCCGGTGCCGCCCAGGGTGGAGTTGCCGGTGGTGGACCAGGATAACGCAGAGGCGCGGGTGGAAAGATTCAGAACGGGGAGCGCGCTTAAAACCAGGAGTAAGCCTGCTGCGGAACGAGCAATGGGTCGCTTGGGGTATTTCATACGAGAGAAATTGAAGTAAGTTGGGAGACCACCGATGAGGGTTGTCGGGGGGCAAAGGGTAAGGGGTGATCGGTGGAGAGCGGTTCTCGCGCACACACCGATGGGTTTATCAGTTGCCATTCTGTATCAGTCTCGCGACTGCAGCTTTGCTTTTGCGTAAAACCGAAACATGCGTTCGCATGATCGAACCAACCGTTGAGGGTGGGCTCTCTCGCGTATGTTTCTCCATGGATCCTACCCCGCCTCCTCCTGATCGTGTCATGCAACGGGATATCGCCCGTGCCTTGGGCATTTCCCAGGTGGCTGTTTCTCTTGCGCTGAGAAACAGTCCGCGCGTTTCGGAAGAACGCCGGAAACAGATTCATGAGGCGGCGGAGAGGATGGGCTATTTTCCCGACCCGCTCGCGACGGGGCTGGTTCGTGCGAAAACGCGCGGCGTGTCTCCGAAGGTTCGCGCCTCACTGGCCTGGTTGAATTGCTGGCCTGATCCGAAGCAATTGAGGAGCTATCCGATATTCGAGCGTTACTGGCTCGGGGCGCAGGCTGCCGCGGAAAAGTTCGGCTATCGCCTGGAGGAGTTTATTTGCAATGAGCGACTGAGTCCCGCGCGTTTGGAAGCCGTCCTCGTAGCGCGTGGTATTCAAGGCATCCTTCTGCCGCCGCATTCTTTTCAGCCCGATTGGGGCGGCTTTGATTGGAGGCGCTTTTCCGTTGTGCGTCTCAGTCGAACTCCGCAAGCGCCCTTGGCCCATGTGGTGACTGCGGATCAGGTTCAAAACACCATCGATGCCATCAAGGCGATGCGCGCCAGCGGCTATCGACGGATTGGTTTCGTCGCCTTTGACGACCCCTCCAATTATCGCTGGCTTTTCGACGCGGGTTTTCTCCGTGCCCAATCGGAAATGGCCTCCGCCGACCGCCTCCCGATTATCGGGCTCCATCCGATCCATCCTCGCACCAGCCAGCCGGAGCTGACGGCTTGGTTGCAGCGAGAAAAACCGGACGCAATCCTCACACCTTATCCGGAGTTGCGCGAATTGCTCGAGGTGTGTGGATACAGTGTGCCTGGCGACCTCGGTCTCGCCTCGGTGAGCAACATCGATGCTATCACCAATGCCGGTATTGACCAGAATCCGGAAGAAATCGGACGGGTGGCGGTGCTGACCTTGATTTCACTGATGTATGACAACGACCGGGGTGTTCCGTCAGTCCTCCGCGAGATTCTGATCAGGGGGAAATGGGTGTCCGGCACCACCCTTCCTTTACCCCGGCGCCACCTATAACGTCCGGCGCTCGCACGGGAGCCGCAGGCGACTTCTTACCGCAGGCTGGGCGCGGCGGGAGTGGGGAAGTCGGGCGGGACGGGTTGGGTGACCCGGCCGGTGGCGGCCCACTCGGTGCCGCGCAAGAAGAGGGTTTGGAAACCGGCGCAGCGCAAGGCGGTGTCGGGACCGTCTTTCCAGAGGTGGCCGAGCATGGTCGTGTAAACGCGCCCCTTCCCATAGGAGACCGTCCAATCCATGGGTTCATTTTCCTGGGTGTCCTTCGAGTAGGCGTAGTCGAGGACCGTCAGATTTTTCGCAGGGCCGTGTTGCCCGTGCGTGAGCTGTTCGTGGGGATGAAACCACGTGGGCGGCAGTCCGCGGGTGATGGGGTGCTCGGTGTTTAGCACGGCGACAATGAAGTCGTGTTCGGGGCCGTGGCCGGGGCCGCGACCTTGGCCGGCGGGGAGGGTGATGACGGAGTGATCGGGGCTCACGATGAGGGAGGGGCCGAAGGTTTTTTCGCGCCAGCCGAGCCCGATCATTTCGTTGTAGGCGGGCCATTGGAGGAAGGCGTTGTTGGCGGCGTGATAGGAGACGAAGCCTCCGCCTGCGCGGACGTAGCTCTCGAATGCGGTCTCGACTTCGGCGGGCCAACGCGGGGCGTCGGGTTGATGTCCGCTGTTGTAGTTGGAAATGACGACGCGGTATTTGGCGAAATCAGGTCGCCAGGCGGTCCACGCTTCGGGCGGCGCGGCGCGGTCGGGCGTGGTCGAGACATCCACGGTGAAGAGTCCGCTGGTCGCGAGGATGTCGCGGAGGATCGCGGTGGCCCGCACCCAGTCGTGGTTGTTCTGCCCGTCGATGATCAGGACGGGGATTTTGTCATTGGCCGGGGGGCTGGCGGACAGCGGCGCGGGGCCGACGAGAATAAACGCGAGGACGAAGGCGAGGACTGGACGGGCGAGTCGGGAGAAAGCCTGGGCTGCGCGTGGCCGTAATGACGCGCACGGTTGCGGCGAGCCACTCGGCAGGTGGTTCGTCAAGGAGGCCGTCGCGCGGGGCGGGTCCATTGCTTGTCATTTCGCCTCGATCTTGAAACCGAGGGCGGTCTTGAAGGCGGAGGTGTCGGGGAGGGTGATAACGAGGGCGTCGGCTGCCTGCTTCCACGTGAGCGAGCCGGAGTAACCAAGGAGGGATACGGATTTAACCGGGCTTCCAAGGAGACCGGCCGTCGAGCCGAGGGAGGTGATGCGCAGCTCGGTGCCGGTGGCGGGGACGGTCATGCACCAGGCGTAAAGGTTGCCGTCTTTGCCGACGGTGAAGCGGAGGTCGGAAGCGGCGAAACGATGGTCGGCCTGGTTGCGGCCGATCTTGCCGCCCGGAAGGATGTTGAGTTTGCCGTTGGCGCCTTCGCCGAGGCGCGTCCAGGCCTTGCTGCCGTAGATGCCGGCGCCGTTGAGGCGCATCCACTGGCCGGTCTCCTTGAGCATCTTGACGGTGCTGTCGTCGAGTGAGCCGTCGGGCAGCGGGCAGATGCAAAGGCCGACGTTTCCGTCGCGGGAAACTTCTTCGAGAATGTAGTGAATGACGGCGCCGGAGTCGTTGGTGAAGCCCGGCGCGTAGAACCAGTCGCCGACGGGCGTTTCCGCGATCCAGTCCTGGTCGCTCTTGATGTCGCGGGGGATGCCGCCTTCCTCTGTGTTGACGGTGCCGTTGGTCTTGGCGCGGAATTTGACGATGCTGAAGACGTCGACTTTGCCGCGGCGTTGGAGGGTCTTGTTGTAGAAGTCGGCGATGACGCGCTGCATGGCGTCCGATTTTTGGCCGGTGCCGGTGCCCGCGCCGCTGAAAGGTTGGGTGTTGGTACCGTCGGTGTAGATGAAGTCAGGTTGATATTTATCGACGACGTCCATCATACGCAGAGCCCACCAGGTGGCATACCACTTGGCGTAGGCGGCGTGGTTTTGAAAAATGCCGGCGGGCGGGGGGCTCCACTGGTGGTTGGCGGCGGCTACGACGCCTTTGTATTCACGAAGATCGACGCCGTAGAGCAGGCGCGGGTCGAGGCCTTCCCACCATTTGCCCTTGCCGTCGGCGAGGGTGAGGTGGCCGTCGTAGGGGACGCCGGCCTTGGGGCCGTCTTTGTCGGCGCCGAAAGCGGTCTGCCACCACCACCAATTGTATTCGTGGTGGAAGGTGACGCCGAAGCGGATGTCGGCGGCGCGGGCGGCTTTGCTCCATTCGCCGAGGAAGTCGCGCTTGGGCCCGAGGCGGGTGGAGTTCCACGGCTGATACTGGGAATTCCACAGATCGAAATTATCGTGGTGGACGCCTTGGATGATGAGGTAGCGGGCCCCGGCATCCTTGTAGAGGGCGACAAGTTTGGCGGGATCGAGCTTAACGGGATTCCAATCGCGCAGGACTTCCTTGTAGCCGGATTCGGAGGGATGGCCGTAATCGCGGAGGTGGTTTTTGTAGGCGCTGGTGCCGGGCTTGTAGAGGTTGCGGGCATACCAGTCTCCGCTCTTGCCGGCGGCTTGGGGACCGAAGTGAACCCAGATGCCGAATTTGGCGTCGCGCAACCAAGCGGGGGTGCCGGGGTAGTTTTTCTCAATGGATTCCCAAGTCGGTGCGTAGGGCCCAGGGGTGATGGGAAGGTCGAGTTTCACCTCGGCGGCGGACTTGGAGTCGGCCATCGGCACGCTGTCCACGGGATGCGGCGCGGGGATTTCCGGAAAGGGCGGCAGCGGCGGCAAGGCGGCCCGCCCGGAGAGACCGGCACAGACCATTGCCAAGAGAAGAAAACGCGCTAGGCGGGAGGGCAGATAGGAAATCATAAACTTGGATGGGAAACCCAAAAAGGGAAAAGGAACGCGGTTACTTTCGCGTGAGGTAAGGTTTGATCGCCTTGAACCACGCGTCGCCCATCGCGACGTAGCCGTTGTGCGAGGGGTGAATGCCGTCCTTCATAAAAATGCCGTCGGGTGAGGTCTTGCTCTTGAGCGTACCGTCGGTGTTCACGAATACACTGTAGATATTTACGAGCTGAAACTGGTCGCCGAGAGCGGGGATTTTTTTGGAGAGCCAGGCATTGAAGGACTGCACGGCGGGATTGTAGGTTTCGTATCCGGCCAAGTTCGCTCCTCGAGGCGGAACGGTGCCGACAAACACGCGGGACTTCGGGCGGTTTTTCTGAAACCACGCGAGCAGGTCGGTCATGCGGTTTTCCATGACGGATTCTGTGGCGCCTTGCCCGAGGTCGTTGGTGCCGGCGAGGAGGAGGACGATATCGGGAAACACCGGCTGGCGGAGCGCACCGGTGCCGCCGACCATCCAGTAACCGCCCATGTTGTCATCGCCGTTGGGCTGTTGGACGCCGTCGAGATTGGTGCGCAGGCCATCCATGCGCCAGCTGCCATAGCCATTGTGAAACTGCTGGCCGGCGGCCTTCATGGCGTTGTTGCTGTTCATGTCGGTGCAGCCGACGAACTGGTATTTGACGTGCGACTCGTTGAGCAAATCAAAGAGTCGTGCACGATAACCGGCCAGGCTCGGTGCGGGGTCGACCGCGCCCTTGGTGATCGAGTCACCGAGAGGCATGATCTGGATCTGCGCGAAGGCGAGGGGGCCGCTGACGACGAACGCGAGGGCAAGGGCGAGACCGGTGAGGAGGGGGCGTTTCATAGTGCTTTGAAAACTTGGCGGAGAGGGAGGGATTCGAACCCCCGGGAGCTTTCGCCCCAGCGGTTTTCAAGACCGCCGCGATAGACCACTCTGCCACCTCTCCGGCGACACCGCGAAAAATCCCCCGAGGGCGGGGGATTTGTCGAGCTTTCCTTACGGCTTTCGTTTTCCGAAAAAGAACGTCAGCCACACGCCCAGCGCTACAATAAACACCAGCCACCAGAGCACGCGCAGTTCGCGCGCCGCCAGTTCCACAAACGCCAGCATGCGCGGGAACGCCGCGCAGAGGGCGATCGTTACCAGGGTGAAAACGATAAAGACCGCAAGGGTGCGCCGGGCGGACGGGCTCATTTGCGGACGGGCGCGCTCGCGGGCGTTCCGAGCGGCAGGATGAAGTTGGTGCCGGTGTTTTCGCTTCCGCCGATCACGAGCGGAGCCTTGCCGTCCCATTTTTCAACGATCTGGAGCTGGATGAGTCCGGGCGTATCGCGCAGCGCTTCGCCGCGGATGCGGATGGCCTCGGCCTCGCCTTTGGCCTTGATGATGGCGGTGTCGGCCTCGATCTGGGCCTTTTGCTGGGTGAAGCGGGCTTTTGCGGCTTCCTGCTCCTGGACCATCTTGGATTCGATCGCGGTTTCCAGCTCCTTTGAGAGCGTGATGTTTTCAAGGACGAGATCCTCGACGTCGAGGATGGTGCCGATCTTCTCCTTGGCCGCGGCGAGTGCCTTGGTCTTGATGTGCTCGCGTTGTTTCACGATCTGTTCGGCGCTCTGCATGGCTGTGACTTCCTTGAGCGCCTCCTGGACGCGGGGAGCGATGAGACTGTCAAATGGGTCGCCCGAGTATTCCTTATAGATGCGCACGACGGACATCTCCGGGATGCGGTAGAGTACGCGGAGCTGCACGTTCACCTGCTGGAGGTCCGAGGAGTAACACTCGGCGGGCAGCTCGCGGGTAAGCTGTCGCACGGGAATGGGAATGATGGTCGAGACGAACGGCTGCTTTGTGCCGAAGCCCTCGGGTTTGAATTGTTCGCTGACTTTGCCGAGCGTGACCTGCACACCGCGAAAACCCGGATCGACGACGTAGGTGGACTGGGCGGCGGCGATCACCAGCACGAGGAGGATAAGGCCGACTCCGATAAGTTTGCCGATGGAATTGGGATGCATGGCCGCCGATGACATGCAGGGCGGCCTGCCGTCGCAAGCGCAACCGCGTTCCATTCCCGCCGCGTTTTTCAACACTCCGGCGTTGATCCGGCGGGCCGGTCGGGCAGGGTGCTTGGCCGTGGCGTTCGAAAAGCATCTGCTCGTCGACGGGGCCAATCTGCTGCATGCGTGGCCGGAATTGCGCGCGCTTTTGAAGCGCGACCGCGAGGCGGCGCGCTCGCAGCTCGTCCGGCGTTTGGGCGCGGTGCACGATGCGGAGCAAATGCGGGTGACGCTCGTGTTCGACGGGCGCGGCGAGGAGCTGACGGTGGAGCGGCCGTCGGGGCACGTCACCTTCAGCGTTCTGCATACGCCGTCGTCGCTGACGGCCGACGATGTGATCGAACAACTGGTGGGAAAGGCGGCCGATGCCTCGCTCTGTTACGTCGCGACGGGCGATCAGGCGGAGCGCCAGACCATCGAGGCGGCCGGGGCGGTGTGGGTGCCGCCGGCCGATCTGGCCGCCTGGCTTGCCCGTGCGGAGACGCGCATCGCATCCGGCGTGGCCGGATTGAATCGCGACAATCAACGAAAGTGGGACCGCCATGAATAACCATGATTTCATGACAGAAGCGGCCGGCGTGGCCGAAATGCAGGGGCTCTACGGCCCGTTTTCATTTCCTGAAAAACTGCTGCAGAAAATTTGGGATCGCCGTGAATTCGCCGGTCACGCGGCGGCCACGGCCGACGGCCGCGCGGTCGTGGTCCTGCATCCCGGACGCTGGAACCGGTTGAGCGGTCCTGATTTTCTCGGGGCTCGTTTGCGGATCGGGGACCGTGAAATCACCGGCGACGTCGAGGTGCACCTGCGCGAGCAGGACTGGGCGGCGCACCGGCACGCGGCCGATCCGGCTTATGACAACGTCGTCCTGCATGTGGTGCTGTTCGAGCCCTGCGCGACTTGGACCGCCGGCGGGGGCGGGGTGCGGATTCCGATTCTCGCGCTGCTGCCGTTGCTGCACCATGGATTGGAGGAATACGCCGCCGACGACGCGGTCGAAACGCTGGCCAATCATCCGCTGGACCGCGCGCGGGAGGTGCTCGGTCTGATGGAGCCGTTGGCGTTGCGCGCGCGGCTTCGCCGGCACGCGGCGGAACGTTGGCAACAAAAAGTCGGCTTCGCGCGCGACCGGATCCGCCGCCTGGGGTGGGAGGCCGCGTGTCATCATGCGGCGTTGGAAATCCTTGGCTACCGCTACAACCGCGCGCCTTTGCTGGCGGTGGCGACGGAATTTCCCTTGGCCGCCTGGATGTCGCGACGGGCGGATCCGGACGGGATTTTCGAAAGCCAGCGGGAGCGGTGGACCTTGCGGGGCGTGCGTCCGGCGAATCATCCCAGGCTGCGACTGCGGCAGTACGCCTCGTGGGTGGTCGCACGGCCGGATTGGCCGGAGCGACTGCATCGTTTGGGCGACCGGCTGCGGCCGGTTTTGACGGCCGCCGTGAGTTTGGGCGAAGAAGCCAATACCCAATCCGTCCGGAAAACCGCGCGTCTGACCGCCTTCCGGGAAGCGTGTGCGGAAGACTTGTGCGCCGGCGCGATGGGCGGCAGTCGTTTCGACAACCTGATGTGCGACGGTTTCCTGCCCCTGCTGGCGGCGGAAACGGGTGTGGATCCGGCGGTGCTATGGGCCCATTGGTTCACCGGGGATGCGCCGGCGGACCTGGTAGGAATTTTACGTGGACTGGAAGTGTTCGGCGGGACCGGGCGACCGTCCGCG
Source organism: Verrucomicrobiota bacterium (assembly GCA_019510185.1). Taxonomy (GTDB): domain Bacteria; phylum Verrucomicrobiota; class Verrucomicrobiia; order Opitutales; family Opitutaceae; genus Rariglobus. The sequence continues at coordinate 176,796 of JAEKKV010000010.1, forward strand.
CATGGCCCGATTCAGGGGCTTTTGGGTTGGATGCTGACGCACCCGGCGTAGTCCCCTTCGTCCTTCGAGGGGCGCGGGACTTGACAAAATTTTGCCTCACCAGCTACCTTGACCCTTTCTAACAACGTTCACTTTACGAGAGGTGGGCCTATGGCCCGCTTTTTTTTTCTAATTATCACAACCCTATGAGCAGCGAAATTCTTTCAGTCCTGGAATACATGGAGAAGGAGAAGGGGATCAGCCGCGCGGACATGATCGCGGCGATCGTCAACGCCATTAAAACGGCTGCCCTCAAGGGAGTTAACTCCGGCCAGGATCTGAAGATCGAGATCAGTCCCAAGAACGGCCAGTTGCACGCTTGGTCGCTGCTCAAAGTCGTTGATTCCGTGAGCAATCCCCGGGCCGAGATTCACCTCGAAAAAGCCCAGGCGATCAAGCCCGGCGCAATGCTCGGCGACACCGTTGAAAAGGAAATCGATCCTGCGACGCTTGGCCGCATCGCCGCGCAGACCGCCCGTCAGGCCGTCATGCAAAAGCTTCGCCAATTCGAGAAGGACCGCATTTACGACGACTTCAAGGACATGGTGGGCAACATCGTGACCGGCACGGTTCGTCGCAAGGAGCGCAACGACATCTTCATCGATCTCGGCAAGGCCGAGGCGGTGTTGAGCGGCAAGGAACAGGTCCCCGGCGAAGAATATCAGCCCGGCGATCGCATCCGCTGCTTGCTGCTCGCGATCGAGAGCACGCCCCGTGGTCCCGAGCTCATGCTCAGCCGCGCCAGCCCCAAATTTGTCCGCCGCCTCTTCGAGGTCGAGGTCGCGGAAATCGCCGACGGCACGGTCAAGATCGAAGCCTTCGCCCGCGAGCCCGGCTACCGCACCAAGATCGCCGTCACCAGCACCGACTCCAAGGTCGATCCGGTCGGCGCCTGCGTCGGCGCCCGTGGCGCGCGCGTGAAAACCATCGTGCGCGAACTCAATGGCGAGAAGATCGATATCATCAATTACTTCGCCGACCCGAAGCAGATGATCATCGAGGCGCTCAAGCCCGCCGTTCCGCGCGACATCCAGCTCGACGATAAGAACCACCGCATCCTGCTGAAGGTTGCCAACGAGGATCTTGCCATCGCCATCGGCCGCAAGGGCCAGAACGCCCGTCTTACCTCGCGCCTGATCGGCTGGCGCCTGGACATCGAGGAATTCCACGCCGCTTCCACCGACCCGCGCGCGACCGCGATCGGCAATCTCGTGAAAACGTTCGGCTTGGAGCAGACTTTCGCGGAACGCCTTGTCGCCATCGGCATCAATTCGCCCGCCGCTTTCGAAGGCGTCGGTGCGGACGACTTGGTCGACGCCGGTTTCTCCGACGATGAAGCCCAGGCGATCATCGCCAAGGTCGGCAGTGCCCAGTGAGTTTAAAAACATCCGCGCAGACTTTACGCCCGCAAACCCAGTAGAATGAGTATCCGCATCCACGAATTGGCTAAGAAGATCGGCATGGACAACAAAGCGTTGTTGGCCCTGCTCAAGGAGCGCAAATTTGACGTCAAAAGCGCCTCCAGCACGGTCGACAACATTTCGGCGGAAGCGCTCGAACAGGAATTTGCAGCCAAGTCCGTGACGGCCACCCCGGCTCCCGTGGCCGAGGTTGAGTCCGCTCCCGTGCACAAGGTGCCCACGGTGAAAAGCGCCCAGGATGTCGTGCGTGAAAAGGAAGAGGCCAAGGTCGCCGCTTCCGCGCCCAAGCCCGCGCCCGCCGCGCCTTCCGCCCCGGTGGTTTCGGCGCCCGCCCCCGTATCTGCTCCCGCTGCAGTTTCCGCGCCGCGTCCGGTCTCGGTGCCGCAACCGTTGCCCCCGCGCCCGGTTTCGTCCCCGCCTTCCGTTCCTTCCGCGCCGAAGTCCGCGCCGGCTTTTGTCTCGCCGCCCATCGTGAAGTCCCCGGTGGCGGCGCCTTTCGCTTCCGCTCCGCGCCCGTTGACCCCGGTGTCCGCGCCCGCTCCGGTGGCATCTCCCGCCGCGCCGAAGCCCGCGCCCGCCGCCGCCGCGCCGGTCTCGGCTCCGCCTGCGCCCCTGCCGATTCCCAAGGCCCCCACGCACGTTTCCGCTCCCGGAAATCCCGCGCGTCCGGCTACCCCTCCTGCGCAGACCGCGACCATCACCACCGAAGGTGACGTCAAGATCATCCATCTGAAGCCCCCGATCATCGTCCGCGATTTCGCGACGGCGCTGAGCATGAAGCCCTTCAAGCTCATCTCCGAGCTCATGGAAATGGGCATCTTCGCCTCGATGAATCAGGCCATCGAGGAACCGGTGGCCGTGAAGCTCGCCGAAAAGCACGGCTTCCTTCTCGAAATCAAACATCGCGGCGAGAGCGCCCAGCAGAATCAGCAGGCGACCAAGGAAAAGGCCAAGGACAAGGAGAAGATCGCCGCCGAGGACGAGATCAAGAATCTCGCGACCCGTCCCCCTGTGGTCTGCATTCTCGGTCACGTTGACCATGGCAAGACCTCCTTGCTCGACGCCATTCGCAAGGCGAACGTCGCCTCCGGCGAAGCGGGCGGCATCACCCAGCACATCGGCGCCTACCAGATCGAGCACGCCGGTCGCAAAATCACCTTCCTCGACACGCCCGGCCACGCCGCCTTCACGAAGATGCGCGCCCGCGGTGCCGATGTCACCGACATCGCCGTGCTTGTCGTCGCCGCCGACGACGGCTTCATGCCGCAGACGGACGAAGCCCTCAAGCACGCCCAGAACGCCGCCGTCACCCTCATGGTCGCGGTCAACAAGATGGATGTGAAGGGCGCGAACATCGAACGCGTGAAGCAGCAGATGCAGGAGCGCAACATCGCCCCCGAAGACTGGGGTGGCGAAACCGTGACTGTCCCCGTGTCCGCCATCAAAGGCACCGGCATCTCCGACTTGCTGGACATGATTCTCCTTCAGGCGGACGTCCTTGAACTCAAGGCGAACCCCAAGACGGAGGCTTGCGGTGTCATCATCGAATCGCAGATCGACGTTGGCCGTGGTCCGCTTGCGACCGTGATTATCCAGCGCGGCACTCTTAAAGTCGGCGACTCCATCGTGTGCGGCCCGCATTGGGCAAAGGTCCGCGCGATGTTCGACGACCAGGGCAAGAACATCAAGGAGGCGCCTCCCGCCATGCCGGTGCGCGTCATCGGCTGGTCCGGCGCGCCCGACAGCGGCGCCGAATTCAAGGCCGTCAAAAACGCCCGCGAAGCCGAAAACCTCGCGGAAGAAGCCCAGCACCTCATCCGCAAGAGCACCGGCGTCGCCGACGCCGCGCCCAAGGAAGTCTCGGTCGAAAGCCTTTTCGCCAACATCGCCGCGACCCAGGCCAAGGTTCTCAAGCTCATCATCAAGACCGATGTGTTTGGCTCGACCGAGGCCGTGCGCAATGTCCTCGAAGGCATCAAGAGCTCGAAGGTTTCGCTCGAAATCGTTTCCACCGACGTTGGCCTCGTTTCCAAGAACGACGTCCTTATGGCCAGCGCCGCCGGCGCGGTCGTCATCGGTTTCAACACCAAGCTCGAAAACGGCGTCACGTCGGTGGCCAAGCACCACAACGTCCGCATCGAGACCTACGGCATCATCTATGAGCTGGCCGACAAGGTCCGCGAAATGATGGCCGATTTGCTCGACCCCGATCTCAAGGAAACCAAGACCGGCGCCGCCGAGGTTCGCGCGACCTTCCCGCTGGCCAAGGGCTTCGTGGCGGGCTGTCTCGTCACCGAGGGCAAGATCACCCGCAACGCCTCCTCCCGCGTCCGTCGCAAGAAGGAGATCGTTTTCGAAGGCAAGGTCAGCACGCTCAAACGCTTCAAGGACGACGCCAACGAAGTGCGCGCCGGCCTCGAGTGCGGCATCAAGATCGGCGATTTCAACGGTTACGAAATCGGCGACGTCATCGAGTGCTACGAAATCCAGAAGGTCAGGGCCGCGCTCTGATCCCGTTTCCGGACGGTTGTCGCGCATTGCATCCTTGAAAAATGCGATGCCCGGTGACCGCCGGAGCGCAACCGCAGGAATCCATCCATGTCCACCCGCACCCTTCGCGTCAACGAGCTCATCCAGCGCGAGCTGAGCGATATTTTGCGCAAACAGTACCAGGAGGAGGCGGTCGCCATCACCATCACGGCCGTGCTGGTTTCGCCCGATCTGCACGAGGGCCGGGTCTTCGTGGCGGTCACCGGCGATGACGAGCTCACCGCCGACCGTCTCAAGTGGTTGAAGCACCACTCCAAGGAATTCCGCTTTGAGCTGGGCCGGCGCATCGTGCTCAAGCACATGCCGCTCTTCACCTACCTCCTCGACACCTCGACTTCGCGCGGCAACCGCATTCTCCAAGTGCTCGACGAGATCGCCGTCCAGGACAAAACCAAGACGGAGACGTCAGGGAATCCGACGCCGCCGCCTGAAAAAAAGGAGTGAGCCGTGGAGTTAATCTATCCGGAATTTTACGACCGCTTCGCGCGGTTTCTTCGTTCCATGGAAGGGCGGAAGATCGTGGTCATCGCCCATGCTCGGCCGGATGGCGATTGCATCGGCTCCCAGGTTGCGCTCGCTCGCGTGCTACGCGCGCTGGATCTCGATGTGATCTGCGCCAATCCGGACCCGGTGCCGCGCCGCATCCAGTTTGCCGTCGGTGACACGCCGATCGTGCGTTTCGACGGACTGCCCGCCGGAGACTTTACTGCGATCTACGTTGACTGCGCCGACCAAGCCAGGGCGGGGGAGAAATTCAAGGCGCGGTTCCCGCTGCCGTTCGCCAACATCGACCATCATCTGTCGAACGTCGGATACGCCGAGCACAACTTCATCGATGTCGGCTCGGCCGCGACCGCCGAGATTCTCGCCGGACTTTTTCTGGATCATCACCTGCCCATCGATGCGCAGGCCGCCCAGGCTCTCTACACGGGCATAGCGACCGACACCGGTCAGTTTCGCTTTCATTCCACTTCGCGCCGTTCCTTCCTCATTGTGGCCGAGCTGATGGCGCGCGGCGCCCAGCCCGCGACGGCCGCGGCCGAGCTCTACGAACGCGAGACGGCGGGCAAGCTGCAGTTGCTTCAGCGGTTTTTGGCGTCCTTCCGCCAGGAGTGCGGCGGCCGCGTTTGTATCGGCACGCTGCCCAACGGCATCTACGCCGAGACCGGCACCAGCGCCGAGGACACCGAGGGATTGGTGGACTACGCCCGCTCGATCGACGGCGTGGAGATAGGCGTGCTCATCGAGGAGCATGCGGGGGCGATCAAGGCCAGCCTTCGCGCGAAAGATCCGGCCTACCGGGTCGACCAAGTGGCGGCGCGCTTCAACGGCGGTGGCCATGCCTGCGCGGCCGGCCTCAACGTCAAGAACGCGACCATCGCCGATTTTCAAGCCCGGCTCGTCGCCGCCCTCACCGAGCAAATCGCCGCGGTGGACGCGCTTAAAAAATCATCCTGATGCTCGCCCCGGCCAAGGAATTCGACGGCGTCCTCCTCATCGACAAGCCCTCCGAACACACCTCGCACGATGTGGTCGCCCGTTTGCGCGGCATTCTGCGCATGAAACGCATCGGCCACGCCGGCACGCTGGATCCCATGGCGACCGGTCTGCTGGTCGTGCTGGTCGGCAAGGCCACGCGTATTTCGCAATACCTGATGAGCGTGGACAAGGAGTACACCGGTACGATCAAGCTCGGCGAGGTGACCAACACCCAGGATGCCGAGGGCGAGGTGCTGGAGACGCGCCCCGTGCCCTCGCTGACCGAGGCTGACGTGCGCGCCGCACTTAACGGTTTTCTGGGCGACCAGTACCAGATGCCTCCGATGTTTTCCGCCATCAAGATCGCGGGCAAGCCCCTCTACAAAAGCGCCCGCGCCGGCGAGGAAGTGGAGCGCGAGCCGCGATTCATCCGGGTGTCACAGTACGATCTGCTGCGCTGGGAGTCGCCGGAAATCGATTTTCGCGTACTCTGCACCAAGGGCACCTATGTCCGCACACTGGCGCATGACCTCGGTCAGAAACTCGGCTGCGGCGCGCATTTGAAGGCACTGCGCCGCATCGCCTCGGGCAGCCTCAACGTTTCGCGCGCCGTCACCCTGGAGCAGTTGCAAAAAATGACCCCGGCCGAAATCGATAAGGTCCTTATTCCCGCCTACGAGGCCGCGCCCAGTGTGGCGTTTGGGTAAGGCATCGTCATTCTGGGCGTGTTCACGACCTCGGCATGACTTTTCCCGCGCAATTCGAAAACCTGGAGCAGGCCTCGGCCTTGCCGGGGAAGCCGTTGCACCTGGCCATCGGTATGTTCGACGGCGTGCACCTCGGCCATCACTCGGTGATCGAGGCGGCGGTGCATTCCGCGCGTCGCTGCGGCGGGATCGCGGGCGTGCTCACCTTCTGGCCGCACCCGAGCCGGCTTTTCCGTCCCGAAAATCCCGTGCGTCTCATCATGACGCCCGCGTTGAAAAACCGTCAGCTCTTCAAACTCGGGGTGGACGTCGTGATCATGCAGCCGTTCGACACCACCTTCGCGGGCATCGAGGCGGAGGATTTGCTGCCTCACATCCGGCGCGCATTGCCCGGCCTCAGCACGATCTATGTGGGCGAAAACTGGCGCTTTGGCCGCGGACGGCGAGGTGACATTCATCTCCTCGTCGCCGAGGCGAAAAAACACGGGATCAACGTCGTGAGCGCCGAGCGTATCAACCAAAACGGCGAGCCCATCAGCAGTACGCGCATCCGCACGTATCTGGAGGAAGGGCGCATGGAGGAGGCCAACGCGCTGCTCGGTTATACCTATTTTGCCGAAGGCGTGGTTGTTCCCGGCAAGCAGCTCGGCCGTACGATCGGTTTTCCCACGCTCAATGTCGCTTGGGAGCCGGATTTGCGTCCGCGCTTGGGCGTGTACGCGGTTCGTGTTTCCGGGGCGAAAACCACCGAGGCGCTGCCCGCCGTGGCCAACTATGGCCTGCGCCCGACCGTGGAGGACGCCACCGCGCCGCGTCTGGAGATCCACGTGCTCGCGCCCTGTCCGTTCGACGTTGGCGATGCGTTGACCATCGAATGGCTGAGCTTCCTGCGTCCCGAACGCAAATTCGACGGCGTCGAGTCCCTGCGCACCCAGATTGCGGCCGACCGCGAGGTGGCGCTAGCGTGGTTTTCGGAAGACCGGCAATAGTCGGGCTACCGGAGGAAATTATTTCCAATGCTGGGACAGTTGTGCGAGCAACGCTTCCCGGCCAATGCCAGGGGCGGTGTTTTTATAGATAAATGAAATCACTCGCTTATCGATCGGGGACAGCTCGCCGGCCTGATTATCAGGATTGAGGATGGATTCCTTGTATTCCTTGCTGGTGTCGGGGAACCCAACGGCTCCCATGAAACAGCGTGCGAGGGCATGCCGGGCCGCGTAGTCATCCATGCGATCCGTAAGAATAAAGATCGTTGCCTGGGTAAATTCCCGTTTGGCGTTCCAGTTCGTCCAGTAGGACCATGTGTTCTCCTTCATTTGTGGACTGAGCTTGTTGCGGATGGGCGTCAGTTCTTTGGCGGGTCCCAGATACACGGTGATTTTGTTTTCGCCCGGAGGCAGGGGGCCGGCTGCTTCGAAAATAACCTCATACAGCGCGGTGGCCGTGGCGGAGAGTGATTTGTCCTGACTGATGAGCTCAAGGCGCGGTCGAGTGACCCAGCGCTTGCTCAGGTATTCACGCTTCCCCTTTTCCACATAAAAAACAACGTCGGGGACAAAGCGTTTGGCTTTGGCCAGATCGGCGGCGACGGGGGCGTTCGGATCTGTTTTTCCGGCCATGTCGGACGGCGGCAATGCCTCCTCGGTGGACACGATTGTTGCGTTGGCGGGCGTTGATGCGGAGGAGGGGAGAGGCTGGACAAATGTAGCGTGGTCTCCCTTGAGAAAGAACGCTACCCGGCGAGTGGCTTCGTGATAACGGATGATTTGCTCCGTCCTGATGGTTTTTAATCTGGGCCAATCGACATCGCTCAACGCGAACTTTTTTTCGATAAGGGTCTCCCATCCCTGGGCGGTTTTTTTCTCGATAGAAACACGGTAGAAATCGGGCGGGGTCCGGTCGAGATCACGCGAGTCATTGTTCGGGGTGTTCCAAACCGGACCGGCAAAGGCCTTGTAGCCTGGTGCGATTTCGGCGTTTTTGGAAGCGTCCCAAAATGATGAAGGGGCGGCTTCCGCTGCGAGTGCGACGGACAGTGCGAGCAACACTCCTAAAATCAATTTCATGGAAATTGAAACACTCTGGAGGGGTCGGACCGGGGACAACTGCAAATCAGGATCCGTTAACGAAAAAGCCGACTACTTGTTAAGGGGGACGGCTTTATCAAAATGGTGGACCCTACTGGACTCGAACCAGTGACCTCTTCCATGTCAAGGAAACGCTCTAACCAACTGAGCTAAGGGTCCGAAGAGTCGCGGAGTAAGCACGACTCGACCGGCACTCGGCAAGAAAAATTATCATCCCCGGCGAGGTTGTTTTTCCAGCAGGTAAACCTCGCAAACCGACTTGCCCCGCCTTGGCCGAGTACGCTCACTCATCGCGCCGCCAATGCTCCAGTCGCTTCGCATCAAGAATCTCGCCCTGTTGGAAGAAGTCTCCCTCGATTTCGAAGCCGGTTTCACCGTGGTCACCGGTGAGACGGGCGCGGGTAAAAGCATTCTGCTGGGCGCGTTGTCACTGCTCGCCGGCGAGCGGGCCGACAAGACCGTCATTCGCCAGGGCGCGTCCGCCTGCGAGGTCGAGGCCTCGCTGTATTTTGAAGACGCGCGGAAAATGGACGCGCTGCTCGCCGGTCTCGATCTGCCGCCCTGCGAGGACGGTTTGCTCATCCTCAAGCGCAGTCTTCCGCGCGACAAGGCTCCCCGGCTGACCGTCAACGGCGGCCTCGCCACGCTCGCGGCCTTGCAACGTCTCGGCGAGCACTGGATCGATTTTCATGGTCCGAGCGAGCCGCGCCGGTTGTTGAAGGAAAGTTGTCAGCTCGAATTGCTCGATCTCTACGGCCGCGCCGGCGACGCGCTGGCCGCCTATCAGGAAAAATATCAGGCGTGGCGCGCGTTGATCGCCGAACGCGAACGCATCACCGGAGAAACCCGGCTCGCGCCCGACCAGATCACGTTCTTGGAAAACCAACTCGTCCGTCTGGACGCCCTCGATCTCACCGACGAGGCCATCGAGGCGCTGGAACGCGATTTCCAGCGGTTGAGCAAGGCCCAGGAACTCATCGGGCTGACCTCGGCACTGGCCAATGGCCTCACCGGCGAAGAGGGTGCGACCGGCCGCGTCGCCGCCCTGCTGCGCGAGGCGCGTCAGCTGGAAAATCTTGATCCTTCGAGCAAGACGCTGGCCGACCGCCTCTCCGCCGCGAGCATCGAGTTGGCCGACCTCGGCGCGGAATTCGAGGCGCTGGCCGGACAATTCAATTTCGATCCCGAACAGGCCGAACAGCTCCAGGAAAAGATGAACACCTGGCTTGAGGTGAAGCGCAAACACGGCGGCGATGTGCGCACGGTCATCGAGGCGCGCGACGAGATGCGCCGGCGCTTGGAAATCCAAGGCGACCTTGAAGGCGCGCTGCTCCGCCTTGAAAAGCAGATTGCCGAGGCCGCCCGGATCGCGCGCAAGGAGGCGGCGGAATTGCGCGGCCTGCGCGAGAAAGCTGCGCGCGAGCTGGCGAAAATCGCTGCCGGGAGCATTGCCCAGCTCGGCTTTAAGAAAGCGGACTTCCAGATCCGTCTCGTGCCTCTGGAGGAACTTGGGCCGACGGGCGATTGCGGGGTGGAATTTCTTTTCTCGCCGAATGTCGGCGAAGCGCCGCTGCCGCTCAACCGCATCGCCTCCAGCGGCGAGCTCGCTCGCGTGATGCTTGCCCTAAAAACCGTGCTGGCCGATCTCGACGGCGTGCCCGTGCTGGTTTTTGACGAAGTCGACGCCAACGTGGGTGGGGAAATCGGCCGCGTGGTGGGTGAAAAAATGGCGAAGATCGCCAAGACCCACCAAGTGCTCTGCGTAACCCACCTGCCGCAGGTGGCGGCGCAGGGTGACAGCCATCTGGTGGTCGAAAAAGATCAGTCGAAGGACCGCGCCATCGTGACGATTTCGCCCATCCAGGCCCATCGGAAGATCCGGGTCGGCGAGCTGGCCCGCATGTTGGGCGATCGCACCGCGAAAAGCGCGCTGGCGCATGCCGAGGAGCTGCTGGGCTCGCGATAAAACGGCGAAATCGGCCGGCCGGCGCGTTATTCCGTGCCGGCGGCCGGTCAAAATCAGGATCGGGAGCGCTCTCCGGCTTCCTGCCGTCCGGTAGGACGAAATTTCATGGAAAAATCGCCCGGTCCGGCGTGTTTCCTGCATTTATGAAGCTCTATCACCACCCGTGAGTAACCATTTTCCAATACATTCAGCTTGATTGAATGCGCCGATTGACGAGAACCGGCACTCCGCAAATGAACACACTTGCAGCACTTGAACTGAAATCACCGCCTAAAATGGCCCGGGCTCCAAGCCGGTCCGAGGGTGAGGACGGCTCCGTGTACGGGATCGATGCGAGGGGCGTGCCCTCGATGATCGACACCATTCCCGCCGGCCATATGCCGCTGACGGAGGCCGGTTGTGATTTCCTGCTCCAGTTCGAGGCGGCATGGCATGGCAAAAAAGGAGCCTTTCTTACCCGCGGACGCTCCTTACTCGGGGGCAATGTCGAGCCGCACTGAGTCAGCGCGCGCCTACCTTACGTCCACGGTCCATTGCTTGGAGTGCTGGCTGGCGGCGAGGGTGATAGTGTAGCGGCCGGGTTTGAACGTGCCGCCCGGTATGGTGATGGTGACCACGCTCTCATTGGAGCGGGCGAGCAATCCGCCTTGAATGGGTTCAAATTGGGGAACGATCACCACGGTGTTGCCTTTGATGAACAATTGGGAGCCGCCGAGCTGCGCCTTTTGGTTGGCGAGACTGCAGTTGAGTAAAATTGTATAATCTCTCCGGGCATCGATCTCACGCGGCGCGGAAACCGACGCAAAAGACTGGGAGAGCAGGGGGGCTTCGACCAGTGTAGTGGCCAGGCCGAAGGGAAGCCCGCCGGGGGCATCGACGATCGAGGCACTGACGCCCATCGTGCGGATAAGCTGTTGGGGATCGGCGGGACGCTGGGCGAGGGCGGTGACGCGTTGGTAGCCGGCGGAGAGCAGGCGTTCGACGTTGGCGCGTTCTTTTCCGTCTTCGTACGGGCGATAGGCGGGACCGGGTTTCCGATAGTGGAGTGTCAGCCAGGTGTAGGGGATGATCACGGCGATGATCGCGATCACGATCCACTTCATGGGCCAAGGCTTGGTGTTGGGCGCTCGACGGGCGGACATGGGGGGAGTGAAGCGGAGGGGCGGCGCAACGCAAGAATGGGCGGTGCACTTGCGATTTTGCAAAAACTGCGCCCGTTGGAGCCGCCTCCGTACCCCATGAAACTTCGAGTGCTTCCCTGTCTGCTTTTACTGGCTGCGCCGGTGCTGGCGCAAGGCCCTGCGGAGGAGTCGTCTCCTTCGGTTATCGAATCGGTTTCCGCCCATTACGGCTATTCCACCCGGACGGGTCTGGACAACAACGGCAAGGTGGGCGAGGTCGCGGTGAACCACGGCGACGCCAACATCTCGGCCCGGCTGCCGTTGGACCAGAACACCTTGTTTACCTTTGGCTTCGACTATGGCGTCAATTCGCTCGACCGCGCCGCGGGCACGCCGTTGCCCAACCAGCTTTCGTCCGTGGCGCTCGATCTCGGCGTGAAGCATAAATTTTCGGACGAGTGGGGCGGCGGTGTTTCCGTGCGGCCCGGCTTTTATGGTGATTTTCAGAATCTTAACAGCGACAGCTTCAACGCGCCGGTGCGTCTGCTGGCCAATTTTAAGCAAAGCGACACGCTCGCGTGGGTTTTCGGTGGAGAATACGATGCCTTTGCGGATACGGCGTTCGTTCCCATACTGATCCTGAACTGGCGGGCGGAGGAGCAATGGACATTCAGCCTTGGTTTTCCGCGCACCACGATTCGTTACCAAATGACGGACAAACTCGCCTTGCGGGCGGTGGCTTCGTCCGAGCGGACCAGCTATCGGATCAACGGCAATCCCGCCCCCGCGCCGCTTCCCAATCTCGGGCACACGTATCTCGATTACCGGGAGATCCGCCTTGGTCTCGGCGCGAACTACGCGCTCACCCGGAGCCTTTCGCTGTCAGCGGACGCGGGCGTCCTCGTTCACCGCCAGTTCGATTACTACGACCGTGATTATCGCCTGGATGGCGACACGGGCGCCTATGTTCTGGTGGGAATCACGATGAAATTTTAGCCTGCCGGAGAAGATGGCGGACGCGGGCTTCCCGCTCCGTTCATTCCCTCCGGAAATACATTTGCCCCGGGCGGGGCGGGCTGCTTCGTTGGCCGGCTCCATGAAGTTCTGGTCCCAGTTTTTTATTCCGACCCTCAAAGAGAGCCCGTCCGATGCCGAGATCGCCTCGCACAAGCTCCTCGTTCGCGCCGGTCTCGTGCGCAAGCTCGGCGGCGGCCTTTACACCTACATGCCGCTCGGCCTTCGCGTGATGAAAAAAATCTCGCAGATCTGTCGCGAGGAGCTGGATGCCGCGGGTGCGATCGAGCTCTGGATGCCGCATGTCCATCCCGTCGAGAACTGGGAACAGGGTCCGCGTTGGGCGGCCGCTCGCGAGATCATGTTTCGCACCGACAGCGCCGGAGCGGGCAAGGGTCGATCAAAAGAGCCGGAGTTTGTCCTTGGGCCGACTCATGAGGAGGTCATCACGCCGCTCGTGAAGCAGGAGATCACCAGTTACCGCGACCTGCCCAAGAATTTTTATCAAATCGGGACGAAATTCCGCAACGAGATCCGCCCGCGCTACGGCCTGATGCGCGCGCGCGAATTCGTGATGATGGACGCGTATTCCTTCGACGCCGACGACGAGACGGCGGTGAAGAGCTACTTCGCGATGAAGTCCGCCTACGAGGCGTTTTTCAAACGCATCGGCGTGACCGCCATCGCCGTCGAGGCGGACACCGGCGTGATGGGCGGCAGCTTTTCGCACGAGTTCATGGTGCCCGCCGAGATCGGCGACGACGACGTGATCTACAACGAGGAGAGCGGTTACGCGGCCAACCGTGAGAAGGCCACCAGTGCGCTCGTGCCGGCGGATCTCGCCGACGTCGCGCCCGCGGGCCCGGTCGAAGAATTTGCCACCCCCGGCGTGCTGACCATCGCCGCGCTCGCAGCCGCTCCGTATTCGGTGCCCGGCGAACAGCAGTTCAAAACCCTCGTCTTCATCGGCGACGGCAAACCGTTCCTCGTGATCCTGCGCGGCAACGACGAGCTGGAGGAGGCCAAGCTGGGCTCGCTCGGCTTCACTGTTTTCCGCCCGGCTACCGCCGAAGAAATCGAGCCCGTGCTGGGAGCGAAGCCCGGCAGCCTCGGTGCGGTCAAGGGCACGATCAAGAATCCGGCCGCCCTCGCCGGCGTGTTTGCCGACCGCGCGATCCGCCTCACCGGCAACGGCACGACCGGTGCGAACAAAGACGGTTTCCATTTGCGTAACGTCAACGTGACCCGCGATCTCGCGATCACGAAATTCGGCGATTTCCGCCGCGTGCGTGTGGGCGAGCCCGACCCGAAGGGCGGACGTCCGCTTCAGGCGAAGCGCGGCATCGAGGTCGGCCATATTTTCAAACTCGGCACCAAGTACTCCGAAAAATTTGGCGCGGTCTACACCGACGACCAGAAGCAGTCTCACCCGATGGTCATGGGCTGCTACGGCATCGGCGTCAGCCGCACGATGCAGGCCGTGATCGAACAGAGCCACGATGCCGACGGCATCATCTGGCCGTGGAATGTGGCTCCGTTTCAAGTCGTCATCGTGGTGCTCGATCCGCTGATGCAGGAATCGGCGGACCTCGCCAAAACGATCGCCCTCGCCGCCGAGCAGGCCGGCGCGGATGTCCTTATCGACGATCGCGTGGAGCGCCCGGGCATCAAATTCAAGGACGTCGACCTCATCGGCATCCCCTTGCGCGTCACGATCGGCAGCAAGGGACTCAAGGAGGGCGTGATCGAGCTGAAGACGCGCCGGCAAAAAGACATGGTGAAGATCCCCGTTGCGGAAGCCGGGGAGCGCATCGCCGCCGCGGTTCGCGAGGCCGCTAGCAGGGCATGAGCTTGGTCGGGCAAAACAAAACCGTCTGGCGCGTGGTTTTTCTCAACGACGCCGTCACCCGCATGTCCTACGCGGTGATGGTGCTGCGCAAGGTCTTCGGCTTCGACGAGCCGAAGGCCACCCAGCACATGATGGAAGCGCACGAACAAGGCCGCACCGTGGTCTGGACCGGCGAGCGCGAAAGCGCCGAAGCCTACGTTTTTTCCATGCAGCAATGGCACCTGTCCGCCACTCTCGAAGCCGATGAAAAGGGTTGAGGTCCGGCTTAGCATCGTCGCCGTCGCACCATTGCTCGACCTGATCAAGGCCGTGGCGAACGAGCTGCGCGAGCACGTGGCCGTACCGATCGCTCTGGCGGGCGCCGACGCGGAGTTGTCCGCCGTCTGGCGCGACGAGTTGCTCCAGTCGCAACGCGACGATTGCGACCGGCTGTTTTCGCTCTTTGACCAGGAGTTTTTCACGGAGGGCGTGGTGGCTTTCGATCGCGAGAATGCCGAGCCGGTGCTGCGCGCCTGCGCCGCGTTGCGGCTGCGGTTTCGCAGTCATTACCTCGACAAACTTTCCGACGACGCCTTGGAGGCGCTCGAGGCCAACAGCAGCATGACGGAGCTCAATGAGGCCGAGAAAAAGGCGTTCGCCTGTTTCGTGTTCCTCGATGAGTTGCAGAAGATCATCCTGAAGTACCTCGACCCGCTGAGCGTGGATGACGATGAGGAGTAAGGTTGCCTGTCATTATTGCGGTCTGCCGTTCAGCGCTGTGCGCGTGCAGCCGGGGCGGGATTATTTTTGCTGCTCGGGCTGCGCCATCGCCAGCCGGGTGCCGGTGGACGCGCAAGGGCGGTTTCCCGTCAACCCGACACTGCTGGCCGCGCTCGGGCTGGGCTTTGTTCTTTTCAACGAATTGCTGTGCTGGTTGTTCGCCGTGCTGCTCGTGCGGGAGGGGCGGACGGAAGTCGCGGTCAGGCTGGTGATGGGTTCGCTGGCGTTGGGTGTGGCGAGCTGGGGGGCGCTGGTTGTCGTGCAGTGGCGGGCGGGCGCACGGCGCTGGGTGGACGTTTCGGTGGTAGGACTCTTGGGCGGCGTGCTGGTGGCGGGGCTGCAGACGCGTTCGCCGGCCTGCGTTGTGGCGGGCAATCTGGCCTTGGTGGCGTGGAGCCTGCGGGGGTTCCTCAAGCAAAAAACTCCCGGAAAACCGGCCGATGGCGGTTGACCGTGCCCCGGGCGAACCTACCGTCAACAGCGACACCCTGCAGTGTTCGAGGTGCTTTCAATAACTGCTCTTTGCCTTTGAAATCATTCGGGAGCCGGAACGGGCGGTGGTTGCTAGGCCGTAAATCGGAAAGCATAAAACCGTCCGGAGGCGCCCACCTATCTCAAAAAGGTTCTCGAGCCTTTGGGCATACGGCACAGGCGGGGTGTCCTTTTTTTAACTATGAGTCCGACCTTCTACTCCATCCTTCACGTCAGTTCGTTGCTGGCGCTCTTCGGCGGCACGTTTTTTGCCTTCGCGGGCGCTCCGGAGACCCGGCGCAGGACGCTCATTTTCACGGGCGTCGCAAGTTTGCTGATGCTAGTGAGCGGCGTCGGTCTGCTGCATAAATTGGGCTACGGTTTCCCGGGCTGGGCCATGGTGAAACTGGTCTGCTGGCTCGGTCTGTCGTCGTTGGCGGGTATCGGCTACCGCCGCCGTGGCTGTCCGTGCGCGCTCAAGCTCATCGCCCTGGTGCTCGGCGTCACCGCCGTGGTGATGGTTTACACGAAGCCGTTCTGACGTTTTCAGCCGTCATTCTTTCTTGCCCGGAATGACAGAGGAAACGATCACGGGCCTCCTTTGCGGTCTCTGGGTGGATGGGGCCGGGCGGGTGCACACTGCGGTGGCCAAGGCCGATGGCACGCGCGAAACGCGGGTGGAGACATTTCGGCCGTTTGCGTGGTTGAAACCTGCGGTGACCGCCGAGGCTCCGAATATTACTATCGAACCCTTGAAGGGCGAGGGGACTTTCACCCGGCTGGCTCACGCCAGCACGCTTGAGGCGTTTGACGCCTTCCTTAAAGCGGCGAGAGACACCGGGGGCGTGGACGTCATTCGCCCGCTGGAAAGCCAGTTTCTACTGCAACGTCGCGAGCGGCTGTATCGCGATTTGAGTTTTGGCCAGTTGCGCCGGTGCCAGCTCGACATCGAGACGGCGTCGAGCGACGGACAGTTTAGCGATGCGGCCAAACCCGGCGACCGGGTGTTGGCCATCGGCCTGCGTTTCGACGGGAAAAATCGCATTCTCTCGCTGGATGAACTCAGCGATGCCGCCGAAAAAAAACTGCTGGAAGCCCTCAACGAGGTGCTGGCGGCAGAGGATCCGGACGTCATCGAGGGGCATAATATTTTTAAATTCGACCTCGATTACCTGCGGCAACGCGCGAAGCGGTTCAAGGTGCCCTGCGCGTGGGGCCGGTTCGGGCAAAAGGCGGCTTTCCGCAACAGCCGGCTGAAGGTGGCCGAGCGCTGGATCGACTTTCCGCGCTGCGACCTGCCCGGACGTACGGTGATCGACACCTACCTGCTGGTGCAGCTGTACGATATCACCACGCGCGAGCTGACCTCGCACGGCCTCAAGGACGTCGCGGTTTATTTCGGCATCACCGACGAGGACAGCGAGCGAACCTATCTGGCGGGCGACAAAATCCACGAGGCGTTTCTCGCGGATCGCGAGCGGTTCCTCGCCTATCTTGGCGATGATCTTCGCGAGACCCAGGGCATCGCCGATTTGCTGCTGCCGACCTATTTCGAGCAGGTGAAGACGTTTCCTATTTTGCTGCAGGAGGCGACGCTCCGCGGCACGACGAGCAAGATCGACCTGTTGTTTTTGGAGGAATACTACCACGCCCGGCAGGCGTGTCCGGTGCCGCCGGAGGTCAGTCCCTTCGAGGGCGGTTACACGCGACGCTTTCACGAAGGCGTGTTCAGACACGTGCTGCATTTCGACGTCGCCTCGCTGTACCCGAGCCTGCTGCTGGCCATCGGTCGGAATCCGCGCAACGACACGCTGGGCGTTTTTATTCCGTTGCTGCGTTCGCTGCGCGACTACCGGCTCAAATACAAGCAGCTCGCCCGCACCGCGGAGACCGAGGAGTTGCGCGCCGAATACCAAGCGCGGCAGACGAGCTTCAAAATTCTCATCAACTCGTTTTACGGCTACCTCGGATTTTCCGGCGCCCGTTTCGGCGATGGCGAGCTGGCCGCGGAAGTCACCCGGCGCGGCCGCGAATTGCTCCAGGCGCTCATCGACGAGTTTACGAAGCACGGCTGCACGATTCTGGAGGCCGATACCGACGGCATCTATTTGTCGTCAGAGCGTTATTTCAACGAACCCGAGACCTTGCTGGCAAAGGTGGTGGCGATTCTACCCCCCGGCATCGAGCTGGAGCACGACGGGCGTTACGAGGCGATGTGGAGCTACAAGGCCAAAAATTACGCCCTGTATGATGGACGAAAAATCATCATTCGCGGCAGCGCGCTGCGTTCGCGCGGCATCGAGCCGTATCTGAAAAAGTTAAGCGATCAGCTCATTCATTTTCTGGTGGGTGCGAGTTCCGAGTCGCCGTTGCTCCTTTTGGAAAATTATCGTGCCGGGCTGAACGCGCTGCGTCTACCGGTGGGGGAGATCGCGAAATCGGAGGTGCTGAGCATGAATCCCGACGCTTACGAACGGTTCATCGCCGACGGAGGCAAGCCGCGCCGTGCCTCGGCCGAGGCGGCGCTGCAACTGAACCCGCGTCCTCGTATGGGCGACCGGGTGAGCTATTACATCACGGCGAAGCAAAAGGGAAAAACCAGCGACTGGCAGCGGGCCCGTCCCGTGGTGCTTCATGACGCACTGCAGGCGCCGTACGATCCGGGTTATTATACGGACAAGCTGGATGACTGGCTCGAGCGCTACGGGCGGTTTCTCGGCGTGACGCCTCCGGGCGGCGTGCAGGGCGAATTGCTTTAACCCGGGGCGGGGGAGGTCGCCACCTTTCGGCTTCACTTCTCCGCAGTTCACGCTCCCATGGTCGCCCATGGAAGTCATTTTCCTCGGCACCGGCACTTCCCAAGGCGTTCCCATTATCGCATGTGATTGCGCGGTCTGCACCTCGACGGACCCGCGGAACAAGCGCACCCGCACCTCCGTTCACGTGGTCATGGACGGTCTGCATATTCAGGTGGATGCGGCGCCGGAACTTCGCTTGCAGTGCCTTCGCGAGGACATCCGCTGGCTCGATCTTTTTATCCTGACGCATGGCCATGCCGACCACATCAGCGGCATGGACGACCTGCGGCGGTTTTGCGACCTGCTCGGCGGAGTGGCCTTGCCGGTCTATTCCACGGAAGAAGGCATTGGGCGCGTGTTGGCGATGTTCCCCTACGCCATCGCCGAGCGACCTATTTCCAAAGGCTATGCCGCCTTCCGGTTGCTACCCATGCCCGCCCGGCTGGAGCTGCCGCAGGGCGTGATCGAATCCACGCTGCTTCCGCATGGCGGGGTGAACACCCTCGGCCTTGCCTTCACGGAAAAGAGCAGCGGGAAAAAATTTGTCTACTACACCGATTGCAAGCGCCTCCCCCGCGAGGCGCTTGCCCTCGCTCAAGGAGCTGCGGTGGTCGTGCTGGATGGCCTGCGTCCCGAGCCGCATCCGACGCACATGAGCGTTTATGAGGCCATTGACGTGGCCAAGGAGATCGCCGCCCCCCAGACTTATCTCACGCATATCACCCATTTGATGGAGCATGCCGACTGGGATGCGAGGCTCCCGGCCGCCATTGCTTTGGGTTACGATGGCTTGCGACTTAAATTGTAAGAGGCTTGTTTATAGGATCTTAATTTTAAATGAAGGCTTTAGTTTAGTTATTTCATAAAGATAAAATATTTCCTTGCGCTTTAATTCCTACTGATTGAATGTGGATTCAATCAGTCGAGAAATGAAGCTGTCCAAAAAAGGAGAATACGCCCTGCGCGCTTTGATCGATCTTGGTATCGCCGACCAAGTCGGGCGCTCGCTCGTGCAGGTCGGAGAGCTTGCGGAAAAGGAACAGATCCCGGTCAAGTTTCTGGAGCAGATCATGCAGCTCCTGAAAGAGGAGGGCTTCATTCAGAGCCAGCGCGGCAAATTTGGCGGTTACCGGTTGGCCCGCGCGGCTAACAAAATCACCATCGGCAGCATTGTCCGCCTGATCGACGGCCCGCTGGCTCCTATCGGCTGCGTCAGCCACACGGCCTACGAAAAGTGTAGTTGTCCTGACGAGACGCACTGCGGGTTGCGCATGCTGATGCTCGATGTGCGCAATGCCATCGCCGGCATCCTTGACCGCTACTCGCTCGCCGACGTGGTCGAGGTGACGCTCCGAAAAATGCGTCGCGATAATGTGCCTCTGCCTTTTTCCGAGGCGCGTACTCCCGGCCAAGCCGCCCGAAAACAGTCTGTCCGCTCCTCCAGCAGACCCGATCTCCAGCCCGTCGAGGGCATCCTCTCCAATCTTTTTCCTGATTATACCATTTAAGTCCGTTCTCTCCCATGAGCACCGTCACTGGCAAATCACCCATCGCCGACACCGGCATCCCTGCTTGGCTCGAAATCGTGCGCGAAAAAGTCGAAGGACTGCGCTACGGTGTTGTCCAAGTCGTCGTTCATGACGCCCGGGTGACGCAAATCGAGCGCACCGAAAAGACCCGGATCCCGGGCCAGCGTGACGCAGCGGAGTAATCTCTTCGCGCGTCCTTCCCCTTTCCGTCCACCGGCATACCCCGGCGACGGTTTCCATCCAAGACCTACATCACTCAGTGGATTTCAACCAGACTCCTGGAGAATTTCCTAATTTCAGAAAAGCCCATTACCATGAAAAATCTTTCCTCCGCCGCTCGCACGGCGCTGGTCACCGCCCTCACGGTCGTCGGTCTTACGACGACCTCCTTGCACGCCCAAGCGCCGACCTCGGACGACATCAATGCCCTACGCGAGCAGATCCGTCAGCTCGACCAAAAGCTCCGCGTGCTTGAACGCAATCAGGAGCTCCGGGACGAAACCGCCGCGGCCGCCACCAAGGCCCAGCCGAAGATCACCATCAACGACAAGGGCGTGAGCCTGGCTTCCGCCGATGGCGCCAACTACCTCAAGCTGCACGGACTCGTGCAGGCGGATTCCCGCTGGTTCTTCGGTGCCGACGGCCCGAATAACAACGACGCCTTCCTGATCCGTCGCGCCCGTCTCATTTTCGAGGGCGCGTTCGCCAAGAATTACGAGTACCTGATCGTGCCCGAGTTTGGTGGAACCAGCGGGAGCGGCACGCTCACGTTGCTCGACGCCTACATCAATGTGAACCTGCGGCCCGAGTTCCAGGTCCGTGCGGGCCGCTTCCGCGAGCCGGTCGGCCTCGAGCAGCTTCAGTCGGATGCGGTGGCGTTTTTCGCCGAGCGTTCACTCGTGTCGCAATTCGTGCCCAACCGGGACATCGGCGTTCAGCTCTGGGGTGATCTTCTGAACGGCACCTTGGGCTACGCCATCGGTGCCTTCAACGGCGTGCCGGACGCGTCCAGCAACACGACGAATACGGACGCCAACAACGAGAAGAATTTCGCCGGCCGCCTGTTCGCGCAGCCTTTCAAAAACGACAAGGATTCCGTGCTGGCCGGACTTGGCTTTGGCGTCGGCGCCAGCATCGGCAAAGAGAACAACAACACCGGCGGCCTCACGAGCGGCTACAAGACGGACGGCCAGCAGACCTGGTTTGTCTACAATGCCGGCGTGGTCGCCAACGGCAGTGTGTCCCGCGTCTCCCCGCAGGCTTATTACTATCGCGGACCCTTTGGCCTACTTGCCGAATACGTGGTCTCCTCGGTCGAGGCGCGCAACAGCACCGGCGTGGTTCAGCGTCAGCTGCAGAACGACGCTTGGCAGATCGCGGCGGGCTACGTGCTTACCGGCGAGGACGCCAGCTACAAGGGCGTGACCCCGAACACGAACTTCAGTCTCTCGGACGATACTTGGGGCGCGTTCGAGGTCGTTGGCCGCATTGCCGGCGCCAACATCGACAATGGCGCTTTTACCGGCCCCTCCGCGACGCGGCTCGCCAATCCCAGCGTCAGCGCGGATCAAGCCCAGGCTTTGAGTGTCGGCCTGAATTGGTACCTCAGCAAAACCGTCCGTGCCTCGTTCGATTATTTCCACACCAATTTCAAGTACGCTCCCGGTGCCGCGCCCGCCGGTTCTTCGGTGATCTCGCATGACGAAAACGCCTTTGTCACCCGCCTCCAACTGAACTTCTAAAACTCAATGGCTGATGCGCCGGCCGGGCGGACCGATCTCGCCCGGCCAACTGTCGCCAACCGTCGATTACCTCCCATGAAATCACTCACTGCATTTCTCGCCGTTCTTGCTCTCGCTGGCACGGCTTTGGCCAAGAACATCGAGATCCTTAACGTTTCCTACGATCCCACGCGCGAGCTCTACGCCGATTACAACGCCGCCTTCGCCAAATACTGGCAGGCCAAGACGGGCGATACCGTCACAATCAAGCAGTCGCACGGTGGCTCCGGCAAGCAGGCCCGCTCCGTGATCGACGGCCTGAAGGCCGATGTCGTCACCCTCGCGCTCGCCGCCGACGTCGATGCGCTTTATGAAAACGCCCGTCTGATCCCGAAGGACTGGCAGAAAAACCTGCCCGAAAACAGCGCGCCTTACACGAGTACGATCGTGTTTCTCGTGCGCAAGGGAAACCCCAAGCACATCAAGGATTGGGACGACGTGGTGAAGCCGGGTGTCGCTGTCATCAGCCCAAATCCGAAAACCTCCGGAGGCGCGCGTTGGAACTATCTCGCCGCCTGGGGTTATGCGCTCAAGAAAAACGGCGGCGACGCTGCGCAGGCCAAGGACTTCGTTGCGAAGCTCTACAAAAACGTGCCCGTGCTCGACTCCGGTGCCCGCGGCGCGACCACGACGTTCGTGCAACGCGGCATCGGGGACGTTCTGATCGCCTGGGAAAACGAGGCGTTTCTCGCGGTGAATGAATTCGGTGCCGACAAGTTCGAGATCGTCGTTCCCTCGATCAGCATTCTCGCCGAACCCACCGTCGCCGTCGTCGACAAGGTTGTGAAGAAGAAGGGCACGGAGGCGGTCGCCAAGGCCTATCTCGAACACCTCTATTCCGACGAGGGCCAGGAGATCGCCGCGCGGAATTTCTACCGTCCGCGCAACGAGCAGATCCTCGCCAAGTACCCGGCGAACTTCGCGAAGCTCGAGCTCTTCACGATCGACGAGGTTTTCGGCGGCTGGACCAAGACGCAGAAGGTCCACTTCTCCGATGGCGGCGTTTTCGACGAAATCTATCTGAAGAGATAATTCATCCTCTCCGCGGGAAATCTCCGGCCACGTTCACGAGGGCACGCCGGAGATTCCCGCGGCTTTTCCGTTTTTAACCACTATCGTCATGAACCAAGTTTCCTCTCGTTTCGAAACGGTGACGCATGCCCTCGCACCCTCCGTGCCGTTGTCGCTTTCCGTTGAATTCAACGAGCGTCTGACCGCGCTTTATGCGCTGTCGCAGCGCTCCCGCCATGTTTTTGCCTCGCCGCTCGGGCCATTCTACCAGCAGGCGCACCACTATCATCTTCCGCGTTTCGTCTATTTCGGACCGCATACGTCGGACGAGTCGCTTCGCCTGGCTTTTTACGCCGGCTTCGACGCTTCCGATCTGCGTGGCACGCTCGCCATGCTTCATTTTGTGGAGCGTCTTGCGCGGACTCCCGATCTGGGCCAGGGATTGAACCTCTCGTTTTTCCCGGCTGCCGATGTCACGGGTCTGTTGCACGGCGATACCCGGGATCTCGCGTCAGCCTCTTGGAGTTATCCGACGTTCCCAGAAATCGACCTTCTTGCCAAAGATGCGCGGGGGCGCGGCTATCATGGTTTTGTCCGGATCGAAACGACGGCGGACGACGATGATGTGGTCGGCATCCGCCTGCGCGGCCAAGCGGCGGAAGCGATCGGGGTTGAGCTGATTTCCTCGGAGGACGTGGTGCCTTGGCCGGTGCGTTGGGAAGCCGAGCCTGTGTCGGCGGTCGTGACCGACGGGCCGTTGTCCTTGGTAGACGATCTGCCGTTGCAGCCCTTTGAACTCACCTTACGTGTGCCGGTGGCTTGGTCTCACGAATTACATCGCGAGGCCGTCACCTCGATTCTCAAAGGCTTTATCCTTCGTTACCGCGGCTTCCATGCCTATGGTCAGAACCTCTGACGTTTCTTTTCTTCCTTGATCCAATTGACCCAGACTCCGGTTGCGCGTGATTCGCACGCGCTGTTCCGCCCGCTTTTCGAGCTGGCGGAGCATTGCCCGGAACTGGTCGGAAGCATGGCGGGGATCTTTTCTCACCAAGGCCGTCGTTACGGCATTCCGCGGTTTCTGTTCGCGGGTCCGGCGGCGGAGCATGATCCGATCCGCATCGGTCTCTTCGCCGGCTTGCATGGCGACGAGCCGGCGGGCTGCGCCGCGGCGGTGCGATTGCTGTGTGAACTTGCCCAAAATCCTACTCGCGCAAGGGGCTATGATTTGGTCGTCTATCCTGTGTGCAATCCCACCGGCTTTGAAGACAACACCCGCCACAACCGGGCCGGCTTCGACCTGAACCGCGAGTTCTGGAAGGATTCGACGCAGCCCGAGGTGGTGATTTTGGAGAAGGAATTGCGCGCCCACCGCTTCGACGGCTTGATCACGCTGCACGCCGACGACACCAGCGACGGTCTTTATGGTTATGCGCACGGCCGCGTGCTCAACGAGGCCTTGCTCCAGCCCGCGTTGCGCGCCTCCGAAAAAGTGTTGTCCCGCAATCGGGCGGAGATGATCGACGGCTTTGCGGCTAACGAAGGCGTGATCCATCATTGTTTCAAAGGCGTGCTGGCAGCGCCGCCGGAGCAGCGTCCTCAGCCCTTCGATCTTATTTTTGAAACGCCGGCTCTGGCGCCGTGTGACTTGCAAGTGCGCGCTGCGGTGGCTGCACTGGGTGCAATTCTCGATGAATACCGTGGTTTCATCGCCCATGCCCAATACCTTTGATGTCCTCTGTGCGTTCCTCCCGCTCCGTCTTGCCCGGCTTCGGGCTTTCCCTTGGCTTTACCCTCGCCTACCTGGGGTTGATCGTCCTCGTGCCGCTGCTGGCGGCGTTTATTCGGACCTCGGAGATGAGCTGGGCCGATTTCGTGACGGCGGTGGCGTCGCCGCGGGTGCTGGCCTCGTATAAACTCAGTTTTGGCGCGTCCTTTCTGGCCGCCTTGGTCAACTCGTTTTTCGGTCTGATCGTCGCTTGGGTGCTGGTGCGTTATTCCTTTTTCGGCAAACGGGTGGTGGACGCACTCGTCGATCTGCCCTTTGCGCTGCCTACGGCGGTCGCTGGCATCGCGCTCACCGCTATCTATGCCAACAACGGCTGGGTAGGCGGCTGGATGGAGCCAGTCTGGACGGCCGCAGTGGCGAAGCTCGACGCTTGGATGCCCTGGGCCTCGTGGAAGGACTGGCTCGGCCTGAAGATTGCGTTCGATCGGCCGGGCGTGTTCATCGCGCTTACCTTCATCGGCCTGCCGTTTGTAGTGCGCACGCTCCAACCGGTGCTGGAGGAATTGGAGCCGGAGTTGGAGGAGGCGTCGGCCTCGCTCGGCGCGAATCGCTGGCAGACGATCACGCGCGTCATTTTTCCGGAGCTGCTTCCGGCGCTCATCACGGGCTTTGCGATGGCGTTTGCGCGCGCGCTGGGCGAGTACGGCTCGGTCGTTTTCATCGCGGGCAACATGCCGATGCACAGCGAAATCACGCCGCTGCTCATCATCACCAAGCTGGAGCAATACGACTATCACGGCGCCACCGCCATCGCCGTGGTCATGCTGGTGTCATCGTTTTGTCTGCTGTTGCTCATCAACCTGCTTCAGAAGTGGAGCCGCCGCCACCACCGCGTCTGACCCCGCTTTTCCGTCCTCTTAATTTCAAGTCATGGCCACGACCGTCACTCACCTCAAAGCCCAGCTGGGCGCCGCCGCCCCCGCATCCCGGGCCACCCAGGATGCACCTTGGGTGCGCTGGTCGCTGATCGGCGTGGCTTTGGTGTTTCTGGGATTCTTTCTCGTGCTGCCGCTCGCGGCGGTTTTCACCGAGGCGCTGCGCAAGGGCATCGCCCTGTATTTCCAGTCGTTCACAGACGCCGACACGCTTGCGGCCGTCAGGCTCACCTTCCTGACCGCGGCGATCGCGGTGCCGGCCAACGTCGTCTTCGGCGTCGCGGCGGCGTGGTGCATCACCAAATTCAATTTCAAAGGGAAGAGTCTCCTCATCACCCTGATCGATCTGCCGTTCGCCGTTTCCCCCGTTATTTCCGGCCTTATTTACGTGCTCGTATTCGGTTTGCAGGGCTGGCTCGGGCCCTACTTGGACGCGGGCACTCATCCCTGGCTGGGCGACTGGCTGAACCAGCAGGACATCAAGGTCATCTTCGCCGTCCCGGGCATCGTGCTGGCGACCATCTTCGTCACGTTTCCCTTTGTCGCCCGCGAGCTCATCCCGCTCATGCAGGCCCAGGGCACCGATGAGGAATACGCCGCCATCACGCTTGGCGCGAGCGGATGGCAGACGTTTCGCCGGGTCACGCTGCCGAACATCAAGTGGGGTCTTTTCTATGGCGTGATCCTCTGCAACGCCCGGGCGATGGGCGAATTCGGCGCGGTTTCCGTGGTCTCCGGCCATATTCGCGGCGAGACGAACACCATGCCGTTGCAGGTGGAGATTCTTTACAACGAATACAACTTTGTGGCCGCCTTCGCCGTTTCGTCGCTGCTGGCGATGCTCGCGATGGTCACGCTTGTTCTCAAGTCCCTGATCGAATGGCGCTACGCCCAGTCGCGCGCGACCCACGATTGATTTTCCAGTTCCGTAATGAGCATCACCGCCACCCAGATCACCAAGACTTTCGGCACCTACACCGCGCTCGCGGGAGTGGACCTGCACGTTCCGAGCGGCAAGCTCGTGGCGCTGCTCGGGCCGTCGGGCTCGGGCAAAACCACGCTGCTGCGCGTCATCGCCGGCCTTGAAACGGCCGACTCCGGCAGCGGACGGATCCAGTTTCATGCCGAGGACGTCACCGATGTGCCGACGGGCAAGCGCGGCGTGGGCTTCGTTTTCCAGCATTACGCGCTGTTCCGGCACATGACGGTGTTCGACAACATCGCCTTCGGCCTGAACGTCCTCAAACGCAAGGAGCGTCCTTCCAAGGATCAGATCGCCGACCGGGTGCACAAGCTTCTCAAGCTCGTCCAGCTCGACAATCTCGGCAAACGCTACCCCACGCAACTTTCCGGCGGCCAGCGCCAGCGTGTCGCGCTCGCCCGCGCCCTTGCGGTCGATCCCAAGGTGCTTCTCCTCGACGAGCCGTTCGGCGCGCTCGACGCAAAGGTCCGCAAGGAACTTCGCCGCTGGCTCCGTCAATTTCACGACGAGATCAACCTCACCACGGTCTTCGTCACGCACGACCAGGAGGAGGCGCTGGAGATCGCCGACGAAGTCGTCGTCATGAATCAGGCCAAGATCGAGCAGGTCGGCACGCCGCAGGAGGTGTACGATCATCCCGCAACGCCCTTCGTCTATCAATTCCTCGGCAACGTGAACAAGCTCCAGCTCCCATGGCGCGGGTTTTCGAATGCCGATGGTTCGCACGGCCCGTTCACCGACAGTTCCGCCAAGGTCGCCTATGTGCGGCCGCACGAACTCGAAGTGTTGCGCTACCGCGTCGGCGTCGACGGCGAGGTCGCCTCCATTCGCACCATTCATGCGGCCGGCTCCGTGGCGAGACTCACCTGCGTGCGCGGCTCCAGCGAGTTCGTGGACGTGGAGATCAGCCGTCAGCGGCTGGACGAACTTGCCCTCGCGATTGACGATCCCGTGCTTCTGCGCGTCCGTCGGAGTCGGACCTTCGCCGAGGATTATGCCATTTGACGCCGATTTGCTCTTTGCCTGTTCGCCCTATCCTTCATTAAAAACGTCAACCTAACCCAACCCACCTATGGCTCGCATCTATAACGACATCACCGAGACGATCGGCAACACCCCGCTCGTTCGCCTCAACCGCACCGCCGCCGCCCACAACGCCCAGGCCGAAGTGCTGCTCAAGCTGGAGTTCTTCAACCCGCTCTCGAGCGTGAAGGACCGCATCGGCAACGCCATGATCGAAGAGGCCCTTAAATCCGGCCGCATCAACAAAGACACTACGCTCATTGAGCCCACCTCGGGCAATACCGGCATCGCGCTCGCGTTCGTCGCCGCCGCGAAGGGACTCAAGCTCATCCTCACGATGCCCGAGACGATGTCCCTGGAGCGCCGCAAGCTCCTCAAGATTCTCGGCGCCAAGCTCATTCTCACCGAAGGACCGAAGGGCATGAAGGGTGCCATCGCCAAGGCCGAGGAGCTGAACAAGCAGATCGCCAACAGCGTCATCCTCCAGCAATTCTCCAATCCCGACAATCCCGCGATCCATCGCAAGACGACCGCCGAGGAAATCTGGAACGACACCGACGGCAAGGTGGACATCGTCGTTTCCGGCGTCGGCACGGGCGGCACCATCACCGGAGTCGGCGAGGTTCTCAAGGCTCGCAATCCCAACGTCAAAATCGTCGCCGTCGAGCCCGCTGGCTCGCCCGTCCTCTCGGGCGGCGCGCCCGGTCCGCACAAGTTGCAGGGCATCGGTGCCGGCTTCATCCCCGCCGTGCTCAACACCAAGATCATCGACGAGATCATCCAGGTGAAGGAAGACCAGTCCGGCCCGATCTCCAAGCAGACGATCAAGCTCGACGGTATTCCCGTCGGCATCTCGTCCGGCGCCGCCATCTGGGCCGGCCTCCAGCTCGCCCAGCGTCCGGAAAACAAGGGCAAGAAGATCGTCGTGATCGTTCCGTCCTCGACCGAGCGCTACCTATCCTCGTGGTTGTTCGCCGATGTCGACGTCGAGAGCGACAACATTGCCGACCTGATCGGCGCGACGGCGGCTGTTTGAGTTGGATTCGCTGCTCCACGGCTCCGGGCGCCATGCGCGTCCGGAGCCGCAGGAGGGCTCAGCCTTGGTTGCGATCGGCCAAGCCGTGAAGCGGTCGCGATGAACCGCTGGGGCCGGATTTGCGTTCGGTGGTCTGATACCACCGGTAAAACGCACAGAGAAACGCGATGAAAGTCACGCCCATGCCGACACCTTTCATAATGACGGCTCCGAGCAGCTGGTCGTTCTCGGGGGAGAAATCCTTAAACAGGCGCGGGGCGTACTCGTAAGTGGGATAGAGAATATCGTCCGAAAACGCGATGTAGGCGAAAACCGGTGTCATCCCGATCACCACCGCGACCAGATACAGCATCTGCGACGGTGGTCGGATCGGCGGGAATTCGGTGGACGGGCTCAGCAGCGGCAGCCAGTAGAACAGCGCCGCGCCGAAGAACATGATGTGTTCGGCGATGTGCACCCAGCGGTCCTGCAGGGCCCAATCGTAAAGCGCGGGCACATGCCAGAGGGAGTAGGTGAGGATGTAAATGAGTCCGCAGATCAACGGGCGGCTCAGGAACCCCAGCAGGTGTTTCAACGAAGGCCGCGCTGTCACCGGACGCACCAACCAGGCGGGCAGACCCATGAGAAAAAGAACCGCCGCGGGATAGATGAGCAACGCGTGCTGCACCATGTGCGCGCTGAGGAGGAAGCGTTCGCCGGCTTGATCGAGGGGCGAGCCCACCGCCAGGTAAAAGAGGATGAGCGCGCCATAGAACTTGATCGCGTGAGCGCGGGGATAGGCGGCGCCCGGGGCGATTTTGTCCCGCAGCGGACCGGTGAGCACGGCGTAAAGCCAGCCCAGCAGGATGAGGCCGCCGACGAGATGGGGTTCGTTGTGCCAGTGGCGCCAGTCGATCATGGAATCAGGAATGCGATTGAGAGAAATCCGGACGCAAAAAAAGGCGGCCGGTAAAGCCGCCTTGGTGCAGGGATGACCGGAGACCGGTCAGACCGCCTGGATGTTCCGTACGACGGTGACGGCGGACACGTCTTTCGAGGTGAGCGGCACGCTGTCGGAATCATTGAACATCGCGAGCAGCGCGGCCGCCGTGCCGCCGGCCAGGATCAGGCCGATGAAAAAGAGAATGGTGCAAAACAGCTTGTCCCACTTCAGGTGCATGAAGAGGAAAATGCCGAGGATGAACTTCACCGTCAGCAGCACAAACAGGCCGGTGAGGATGAGACTCTTGGGCAGGGGCAGGTAAACGAGCAGGACCTCCACGCCAGTGATGACAGCGAGGATCATCGCCATCTGCACGAGGAGATGGAATTTGCTTTCCTGGGGGGCGGCGTGGCCGGTCGCGACGGAGGACGATGTGCTCATGGGAGGATCAGAGGAATTCGAGCAGGTAGACGACGGTGAAGATGACGATCCAGACGATGTCGATGAAATGCCAGTAAAGGCCGAGCGACTCGACGTCGATGGCGTTGCGCTCGTCGAAATCGACCGCCGCCCGGGTGCGTCCGAGCCAAGCCAGAACGGCGAGGCCGCCGGCGGTGACCAAGATCGCGGCAAGGTGATGCCGCGCGACTTCGGCGAAGGTGGCGAGGGCGAATCCGTGTTCCTCGACGCCGTGCGCGGCGCTGACGACGCTGATCACGCCGGCGACGACCACGACCGCGAACACCAGCAGGTGACCGAGAGAGCGGAGAATCCACGGGCTTTCATCGGCGGGCTTGAAGGTGCGGATGTACATCAGCGTGAGCCAGAGGACGCCGATGGCGACGTGGCAGCCGTGCGTGCCGGTGAGCGTGTAGAACGTCGTGCCAAACATGCTGCTGGAAAGGGTGAGCCCTTCTTGCAGGAAGTTGCCGTACTCGAAAACCTGGCAGGAGAGGAAGATCAGGCCGAAGAAAATCGTGCCGAGGAGCAGGCGGCGCACGCTCTTCAGGCTGCTCTTTTGGGTGGCGTTAACCGCCAGGGCGACGAGCAGGGACGAGATCAGCAGGACGAACGTCGCGAAGAGGGTGAGATCGAGCGAGAAGAGTTTCTTCGGGTCCGGCGAGCCAGGCGTCGGGTGCAGACGGTAGATCAGGTGCGTCGAGATGAGCGCGCCGAAGAACATGCAATCCGAGGCGAGGAACGCCCACATGAAGAGCTTCTTGTTGGGAATGCCCGTCGCCGTGGTGTGATCGTGATGATGGTCGATGGCGCCGGTGGCCGCGTGAGTGCTCATGCTGGGAAATTTGAGAGCTGGGGAGTGGAGGACTGGGTGGCCGGGAACTTAGTGTTTGCCGTGGCTGCCGTCATCGTGACCGGCAGGGTCGACGTGATAGCCGCCCGGACCCTCGGCCGCCCAGAAATAGATACCGAGGACCATGAGCGCGCCGCCCGCGATGGCTCCGGCGTAGATATGGTTGACGAAGAAAATGCTGCCGATGAGCAGGCCGGAGGCGGCCACGATGGGGAACCAGGACTGGCTGGGCATGTGGATGCCGCCGTGGGATTCCTCTTCCTTGGCGTGGACCGCCTGTTCCCGGGAGATCTCGCGCTGGTGGTGTTTCTCGTACCAGAACGCATCGCGGGCGTGGATGGTCGGGATGACGTCGAAGTTGTGCTCCGGAGGAGGCGTGGGCAGGGCCCATTCGAGGGTGCGGCCGTCCCACGGATCGCGTCCGGACTTCTCGCCCTTGAAGTAGGTGTAGATCATCACGAAGAAATAAACACCCACACCGATCGCGAGGATGAAGGCACCGATGGTCGAGACGAGGTTGGCGTCGTTCCATCCCATATTGCCGTCATAAACGGCGGTGCGCCGGGGCATGCCGTTGAGGCCGAGGAAGTGCATCGGGAAAAACGTGACGTTGAACCCGACGAAGATGATCCAGAAGGAAAGCTTGCCCCAAAATTCGGAGACCTTGCGGCCGAAGACGAGGGGGAACCAGTAATGGATGCCGGCGAGAAGGGCGAAGACGGAGCCGCCGATGAGCACGTAGTGGAAATGTGCGACGACGAAGTAGCTGTCCTGCTGCTGGGCGTCGGCGGGGGCGGCGGAATGCATGATGCCGGAGAAGCCGCCGAACATGAACATCCAGATGAATCCCAAGGCGAACATCATGGGTGTGCGCATCTTGAGATGGCCGCCCCAGAGGGTGCCGATCCAGTTGAAGATCTTGACGCCGGTGGGCACGGCGATGGCCATGGTCATGAGCGAGAAGGCGGCGGTGGCCACCGAGCCCATACCGGTCGTGAACATGTGGTGCGACCAAACGCCGAAACCGAGGAAGCCGATGCACGCGCCCGAGAAAACGATGATCGGATAGCCGAAGAGCGGTTTACGCGAGAACGTGGGGAAGATCTCCGAGATGATGCCCATCGCGGGGAGGATGAGAATGTACACCTCGGGGTGGCCGAAGATCCAGAAGAGGTGTTGCCAGAGAATGGGCAGGCCGCCGTTGGCCGCCTCGAAGAAATTGCTGTCGAAGGAGCGGTCCATCATCAGCTCGACCAGCGCGATCGTGATGGCGGGGAAGGAGAGGATGATGAGGAACGCGGTGACGAGCGTCATCCAGGTGAACACCGGGAGGCGCATCATCGTCATGCCGGGCGCGCGCAGGTTGATGATGGTGACGATAAAGTTGAGGGAGCCGACGACCGAGGATACGCCGAGGATCTGCAGGCCCATGACCCAGAGGTCGGTGGACATATCGCCGCCGAACTGGTTGGAATAGGCCTTGGAGGTGAGGGGAGCGTAGCCGAACCAGCCGGCGTCGGGCGCGCCGGATTTTACGAACCAGCCGATGTTGAGGATGATCGCGCCGGCGATGAAGACCCAGAAGGCGAAACCGTTGAGCCGGGGGAAGGCCACGTCGCGCGCCCCGATTTGAAGCGGCATGATGTAATTGAAGAACGCCGCCGACAGGGGCATGACCGCGAGGAAGATCATCGTGGTCGCGTGCATCGTGAACATCTCGTTGTAGGTCTGGTGCGTGATGAACGTGTTGTTCGGCACCGCGAGCTGCACGCGGATGAGCAGCGCCTCGAAGCCGCCCACCAGGAAGAAGAACAGCGCGGAGATGGCGTAGAGAAGCCCGATGCGCTTGTGATCGACGGTGGTGAGCCAGCTCACGATGCCGGTCTTGGCGGTGGGACGGGTGAAGAGCCACGAGCGTTTGGGCGCGGCGTGGGTTTCGTGGCTGCCGGGGGCGGCCTGGACGAGTGCTTCCATGATAGGGAGTGCGAGGAGATTACTTGAGACTGTGCAGATAGGCGACGAGGGCGCGGGCTTCGTCGTCATTGATGCGGAAGATTTCCTTGCCGGAGGCGCTGTCGTTGTAGCCGGTCGTCCACATCTTGTTGCCGGGTTTCACGCCGTTCGGATCGGTGAGCCAGCGGTGCAGGTTTTCCTTGCTGTTCTCAAGCACGCCGCCGGCGATCGTGGTGCGGGAGCCGATGTGCGTGAGGTCGGGTCCGCTTACGCCGACACCTTCCTGGCCGCGCACGGTATGGCAGCCGATGCAGTTCTTTTGTTGGAAAAGCTGGCGGCCGTGGGCGATCGAGGCGGGAACTTCGCCGGCTTCGGGGGATTGAAGCTTCACCCACGCGCCCAACGGATCGGCATCGAAGGCGCTCGAATAACCGGGGGCATTGCGGCCGGGGTTCTTGTAATCATAGGCGGCGGCGGGCGCGGAGGACGGGGCGTCGGCCGGCACCACGCGACCGGGCGCTTTTTGGTGGACGAGCCAGGCGGCGTAGTCCGGCTCGCTGAGCGCGATGACGCGGAAGCGCATGACGGCGTGATCCTCGCCGCAATACTCGGCGCACTGGCCCCAGAAGTAGCCGGGTTCGTCGGCCTTGAGCCACATGTGGTTTCCCCGGTTGGGAATCATGTCGACCTTGCCGGCGAGTTTGGGAACCCAGAAGGAGTGAATGACGTCAACCGAGCGCAGGTTGAGGCGGACGGCGCGACCGGCGGGGATGACGAGTTCGTTGCCCGTGACCAGCGTGCCGGCACCGGCGATCTGCTCGGCGGGGTATTCAAATTTAAACCACCACTGGTAACCGATGGCGTTGACCTCCAGGGCCGTTTCCTTCTCGGCGGCGGGAACCTCGTAGTCGTACCAGATGGCCTTGAGGGTGGGCACCGCGATGAAGACGAGGGCGAGCACGGAGACTGCGATGAGGCCGAGCTCGATCAACGGGTTGCCGTGGCCTTGCGGCGGGGGAGCGGCGTGTTCGTCGGCGGTGTTGCGCGCCTTGTATTTCAGAGTCGCGTAGGTGAGCACGCCCGCCACGAGGACGAAGATGATTCCGGTGACCCAAAGCGTGACGTAAAAGACGTTGAGCTGGGCCTTGGCGACGGGGCCGGCGACTTCGAAGGTCGACTGGGGGCCGCTCAGCCAGTTCAGCCAGCCGCCGAAAAACAGCGGCATTGAAGCGACGCCCGCGCACGAGGCGGCGCGACGCAGAAGGGAGCGGTGTGAAGAAAAATGACTCATGTGACCGGATGCAAAATTGCCCGTGGATCAGACGGATTTACAAGGGGA
Organism: Verrucomicrobiota bacterium; assembly: GCA_019510185.1. Taxonomy (GTDB): domain Bacteria; phylum Verrucomicrobiota; class Verrucomicrobiia; order Opitutales; family Opitutaceae; genus Rariglobus. The sequence goes on from JAEKKV010000010.1 coordinate 210,612, forward strand.
CAGAGCGTCCCCAACCAAGGTGGCATTTCAAGCTATAAAACCACCGGAGATGCTCGTCGGGTACGAGGATGGTTCGAATTGGCGCGCAATCATAAGCGCGTTTGAGCCCCTCATAAGACCGGCTGTCCCGGCCGGCTTCCTGTTGTCGCCGGGATTTCAGGCCGCGGCCGGCCACCAGACGTAGAGGAAGAAGTACACCAGCACGCCGGTGACGCTTACGTAGTACCAGATGGGAAAGACAACTTTGGCCCAAGCCTTGTGGCGTTCATAATCGCCCTTCATCGCCAAGCTGAAGGTCTTTGGCACCAGGTAGGCGATAGCCATGGCGAGAATGATATGCGACACGAGCATCGTGTAATAAACCGCCCGGATAAACCCTGCGCCGCCGAAGGGCGTGTGCACGCCGTGAATGAGCGCCTTGTGAGTCACGTAACCGATGAGAAACACCGCGGAGACGACTCCGGCCGTCAGCATGCAGGCGCGATGCGCCGTTTTTTGACCGGTCTTGATGAGAATGAAGCCGACCGTGATGAGCACCGTGGCGGTCCCGTTGAGCGTGGCGTTGAGCGCCGGGATGTCGTGAACGGTCATGGAAATCAGGGGTGGAAAACCAGGCGGTCCGCCACCAGCACGCCCAATTGCAACGGGAGCCAGGCGATGGAAGTGAAAAACAATTTGCGTGCCGCCGGATCGCGGTTTTCCGGCCGCAAGAACATCGCCGCCCGGACGATGAACCAGATGCCAAGCAGCAGGGTGACGCCCGCGTAATAAACGCTCGTAAGTCCGAGTGCGGAGGGCAGCAGACTGACGGCTACCAGCGCCAGGGTGTTGAAGAAAGACCAGGCGGCCACCCGGTGGCCCTCGGTGTCGCGCACCGGCAGCATGGGAAAGTTGACCGCCGAATAATCGCGGCGATAGGTCCACGCCACCGCCATGAAATGCGGAATCTGCCAGAACAGGAGGATGCCGAACAGAATCCAGCCGAGCGCGGAGACCCGATACTCGGCCGCGGACCAGCCGATGAGCGGGGGAAACGCGCCCGCCACCGCGCCGATTTCCGTGGACCAGCGCGACCAGCGTTTCGCCGGCGTGTAGATGGCGAGATAGGAGACGATCGTGAGCAGTGCGAAGATCGTGGCGAGGCCGTTGACCTGGGCGAAAAGGCACGCCAGCCCCGCCGCGCATAAAATCCAGCCGAGGACGAAGGCCGACCCGGTCGCGATTTTTCCCGAAGGCAGGGGGCGGTCCGCCGTGCGCTTCATCTGCGCGTCGGTGTCGCGCTCCATCCATTGGTTGAGCGCGGCCACGCCGCCGGCGCAGGCGGAGGTGCCGAGGGTCGTGAACAGGAATTCCTGTGGATGCCAGCCGGGGCGGGCCGCCACATAGCCAACCAGCGTGGTGACAACCGAGAGAAAACTCAGCCGCGGTTTGGTGAGCGCGAGGTAATCGCCAAAACAAGGCCGGGCGGAGGTGGCGGAGCTGAGGGTGGCTTCGCTCATGCGGCGAGGGTGGGGGTGGCGTCCGCGATGGTTTCGCGGTGCAGCCACCACGTGATTCCAAACGTCGTGGCGAGGGTGCAGGCGCCGACGATCACGTGCGCCGTGGTGTAATAAGGATCGCGCGTCGTCCAGATGACCGAGGCGCCGAGGGCGATTTGCAGGAGAAGCAGTCCGGCCATCACCGCAGCCGCCTCTTTAAGTCCGGGGGCGGTGTTCCGTTCGCGCCAGATGCGGAGGGCAAACCAAGGCAACGCGATCACCAGTACGCCCGCCATCACGCGGTGCGCAAAATGAATGCCCACGCGGAAATCCCACGCCGGGGGCAACCAGCTTCCGTCGGCGGCCGAGGCGGGGAACACCGGAATCGCCAGTCCCGCGTAGCTGTGGCGCATGATGGCGGCGATCGCGAGTTGGACGAGCAGCAGCGTGCAGCAGACCACGCCAGTCCGGCGCAGTTTGGCACCGGCCTTGATTGTCGCGGACGAGGCGGGGATGGTCCATGGCCGCGACAGGCTCAGCGCGATCGCGAGAAGGGTGCACACATAAATCTGGGCGAGGCAGGCGTGCAGCATGGCAAAGAGCCGGCCGACGCTGTTGTTGACCGTTTCCACATGCAGATGATCGAGCAGCACGCGCAAGCCGCCCACGACCGCCTGTGCCAGCACCAGGGCGACGGCGAAGCCGGCGAGCTTGCGTAGCCAGCGGCGCTCCTCGCGGCACCAGATCCAGATGGCGAGGACGATGGTGATGAGACTCATCATTTCGGCGCTCAGCCGGTGGGAGTGTTCGGCGAATTCGGCGGCGTCCGACAGCCAGCCGGAGGGGTTGAGCGAGCCGTTCGAAAGGGGCCAGTCCTTGAAGACCATGCCGGCGCCGATGCTGGTGGTGAAAGCGCCGAGCATCACCAGCACGAAAACCCAGAGCCCGCCGATGGCGGCAAACCAGGCCAGCGAAGGCTTGTAAGCGGAGGTGCGGGAGGAAGGCGTGAGACTCATGAGCGGACGTTGTGACACGTGGAAGGGCGGACACTACCGGTCGCAATCCCTTTGACAATTTTTTCCTTGGTGCGAATCGGTAGGCGCATGGGGTTTTCGAGGTTTCGTCTGTTGTCCGCCATGGGTCTTGTCCTGCTTGCGCTGGTCTTGCCGGGGTGCAAGCGCGCCGGCGGGGATGTGTCCGCCGCGCCCGCCGAAAACGAATCGTCAGAAAAACGCTACCCGCTCGTCGGCGAGATCCTGAAGGTTGATGCAACGCACAACACCTTACTCGTCCGGCACGAAAACATCCCCGGTCTCATGCCGGCGATGACCATGGAATTCGCCGTTTCCGCCGGCGACATTGCCAATGCCGCCGAGGGTCGGCGCATCCGCGCGGAGTTGGTGATGGCTGCATCTGGCGATGCCCGTCTGGAAAAAATCTGGCCGATCGATCCCGTGGCGGAGTCCACCGTGTCGGCCTCCGCGGCCTCCCTTCGGCAGGAGACCGCCATTCGCGGCAGATCCGCCTATCGCGAGGTTGGTGAGGCGATGCCCGATTTCGCGCTTTACGATCAGAACGGCAAGGTGGTCTCGGCCGCGCGCTTCCGGGGACGGCAGATCATGCTCAACTTTATTTTCACGCGTTGTCCCGTCGCCACGATGTGCCCGGCGTCCACCGCGAAGATGATGACGGCCCAGCGCCAGGCGCGCGCGGCGGGCGTGGCCAACATTGAGTTCATCTCCATCACGCTCGACCCCGAGTACGACACGCCCGGCGTACTGAAGGATTACGCGCTGACGCGCGGCATCGATCTCACCAATTTCTCGCTGCTCACCGGTCCGGAAAAGGCGATCAAGGATCTGCTCACCCAGTTCGGCATTATCGCGGAATTCGACGGCGGCATTCTCAAGCACACGCTGGCGACCCTGCTCATCAACGAACAGGGCAAGATCGTCTGGCGCACCGACGGCAGTCAGTGGTCGCCTGAGGAATTCGTCGAGAAAATGCACAAGGGCGGAACGTGAGCCTCGGCGCCGGCATTCGCACGTTGGACGCCGCCCGCTGGCGGAGCATTGCGATGATCACCCTCATCGCCGTGGTTTTATACGTCGGTTTTCGCGCGCTGCCCACGGGCACGAATTTGCATTCGGTGGATTTTGCCGTGCAGGGCAAGGGCATGGTCGACTACTGTGATCCGGCGAATCCGCAGTTCATTCCTGTGACCACGGCGCGTTCGCCCGTGGAAATGACGCTGATCGGCGACGGTCCGGCGGTGCCCGGAAAAACCGGCCGCTATGTCCTCGTTTTGAAGACTTCGACGGGGAAGCCGGTGGGGCCGGCGGACCTGCTGGTCGCCCACACGCGAAAGCTGCACCTGCTCATCGCGGATCCCACATTGAGTGATTACCAGCACGTTCATCCGGAGCCGGGGGCCCGGCCGGGCGAGTGGACTTTTGCGTTCGCGCCGCGGTTGGCGGGGACTTACCGGGTGTTTGCGGATTTCACGCCGGCGGCCACCGCGCGCGGACTTTACGCTTCCACGGATCTGTCGGTCGCGGGATCGGTTGCGCCGAGCCCGCATGGGCTTTCCTGGCGGGCGGACGTCGATGGGTATCGCTTCCAATTATCTCCCGGCGACGCTCCCATCGTCGCGCGGCAGATCGTCAACCTGACGTTTACCCTCACCCGCGACGATGGCGGCCCCGTCCTGATGGAGCCGGTGATGGACGCTTACGCGCATCTGGTGGCCTTCGATGTCGATCGAGGCGGTTTCGCGCACCTGCATCCCAATGAAACCGACCTAACGCTTCCGCCTGATGCCGTCCGTCCGCGCCTCACGTTCAAGGTCACGCTTCCGAGCAGCGGCCTTTATGTGATCTGGGCGCAAGTGAAGCTCGCCGGTCGCGAGGTGTTCGCGCCGTTCTGGTTCGAGGTGGCGCCGTGAACGGCGCCTGGCACCAGCCTATGAGCTGGGCTTCCAGCCGGCTTTTTTGATCTGTTCGCTCGAGGTAAATTCCGCCACCACCTTGCCGTTGAGTGACACGCGCACCCACACGCCGGCCAGATCGTCGCCCCATTTGTTGTATTTGGAATTATCGTAGCCCCAATCGGGGTTATATTTGCTCTTCCGGAGCGTTAGGGTGTCGGTTTTTAAAATGACGGATTTTCCTCCCTCCAAAAGTGAGACCGGGATTTTGCCGGTCTTTCGTTTGAGCGGGAGGTCGGAGCCTTGGCCGACGCCCGATTCGCTTTGGGTATAGAAAAGGATATAATCGACTTTGAAGTCGGACGCCGCGTCCGCTGCGTCGTTGAAGAGCGTGATGGAATAGCCTGCTTTTTCCGTAGTCGTCTGTATCGCCTCGGTATTACGGTGTTCCGTAGCCGTATGAAAGGGACTAGCGGTGAAGTGGAGTTTAACCTCCACGTGCTGGCGTCGCCAAGTGGCAATGTACGTGATGTCTTCCTTGACGAGAGAATCAAAGGGAAGCGTGAACACCTGGCCGTCTTCACGCCGGACGCGGATCTGGTCGTCCTTCACGCTCAGCAGCTCGGCTTGAATCGTGCGCCCTTGCGTATCGGTAAACGTGTGCAGTTCCGCACGGACGCAGGTGGCTGTCCCGATTATGCAAAGAGCCAAGGCGAGACGCTTCATAAGGAAGCCCTCACCATTGACGCGCGGGCTCCTGATGCAAGTTTTCGATAATTGGGGGTTCACCTATGCAGGGTATCGGGTGATTTGACGACCGATGGACGGCGGCCCACGGTGGGTATTTATCGCATGCCCCGTGAATTTAATAAGCCCGATCACTCTGAGCCCGGATTGCAGGCCGACCAGCGTCTGGTGGACCGGGCTTGGCTGAAAATCGGCGCGGCACTGGCCGTGGCCGCGCAGGCGATGGTGTTTAGTCTGGCGATCAACCTGACCCCGGCGGAAGGCGCGGGATATTGGATCGTGCATGGCGGCTTGATCGGGACGGCACTGGCGGTGTTCGCCTTCCTCGGCGGAGATTTGGCACGGTCGGCAGGGGAGGCGCTGCGGGCACGCAGGATCAACGTCGACCTGTTGTTTTTGGTGACGCTGCTGGGGGCATTCACGGGTTCGTTGGTGAGCTCGTTGACGCACACCGGTTCGGTTTATTACGAGGTGGTTTCGGTGCTCATCGTGGTGCACACCACGGGCAAGATGCTGGGCGCGCGCAGCCGGTTGGCCGCGCTGCGCGCGGTGGATCGCACGCGGCGGACGTTCGACACCTGCAAGGTGCGGTTGGACGACGGCCGGGTGGAAACCAAGCCGGCCGCCGCCGTCACGCCGGCGGATCGGGTGGTGGTTTTTCCGGGAGACGCGATTTCCGTGGATGGGGAGATCGTGGACGGATGCGGCTACGTGCAGGCGACCTCCATGACCGGAGAATGGCGTCCGGTGTCAGCGGGGCCGGGCGACCGCGTGTTTGCGGGAACGTTTTCGGTGGATGCCCGATTCGAATTGCGCGTCATGCCGGGGCCTCGTCGGTTGGACGCGATTCTGGTGGAAGTCGAACGTGCCCGGGTCGCGCCGAGCGCGTTGCAACGGCAAGCGGACCGGTTGATGGCGTGGTTTCTGCCGCTCGTCATCGGGGTGAGCGTGGCGACGTTTGTTTTTTGGATGACGTGGGGCCCATGGGATCGCGCGCTTTTTAATGCGATGGCCGTGCTGCTGGTCGCGTGTCCCTGCGCGCTGGGATTGGCGACGCCGGTGGCCGTGTGGAGCGGGCTGGCGCGGCTGGCGTCGTTCGGCTTGGTGGCGCGCACAGGGGACTTTCTCGACGGGCTGGCCCGCTGTGACATGGTGTGCTTTGACAAAACCGGCACCCTTTCCGGCGAAAATGGGTGTGTACTCGCCTGGCGCACCGCGCCGACCTGGACCTCCCGTGAATCGTGGCTGAAGGCCGCCGTGGCCGCCTTGGAATCGCATTCGCATCATCCTGTGGCCAAATCGATAAAGGCGTTTTGTCACGTAATACGTGACAAACGGATCGAAGCGGAGGGCGTGAGGGACGCTCCGGGGTTGGGCGTGGTGGGGCGGGTGAAAACCGATGCAGGCGAGTGGATTGAGCTGCGCGTTGGGGAACGGGCGTTGCATCCTGGACTGGCGGCACGGGACCCGGCGGAGAAGACAATTTATGTCACGGCGGACGGCGAACCGGCGGCGGAAATCACACTGGGTGAAACCTGGCGTGAGGGATTGGTGGATACATTGGACGAGTTGAAGGCGCTGGGACTCGCGGTTGAGGTGCTCACGGGCGATCCGCATCCGCCGGCCGACCTGGGCGTGCCGGTGCGCGGCGGACTCACGCCGGCGGAAAAACAGGCGCGCGTTCGTGCGCTCGTGGCGGAGGGACGTACCGTGTTCTTCGCCGGCGACGGGGTGAATGACGCGGCGGCGATGGGCGCCGCGCAGGCGTCCCTTGCGATGCGTGGCGGGAGCGAACTGGCGTGCGCGGCGGCGATGGCGGTGTTTGCCGGAGAAGATCTGCGATTTTTGCCGGAGGCCGTCCGGGTGGCGCGGAACGTGGCGAGCGGCGTGCGGCAAAACCTGCTGTTCGCCGCGGCCTACAACCTGGCGGGCATGACGCTGGCGGCCGCGGGCCTGCTGCATCCGGTGGTGGCGGCTCTTCTCATGGTAGGCTCGAGCGCGTGGGTGAGCGTGCGCGCTTTGCGGAGCGCGGGCGCTAGAACCGCAGGTGTTTCACCGTGAGTCCGTTGTTGATGAGCTGCTTCAGGGAATCGATGCCGATCTTGAGGTGGTCGTCGACGTAAGTCGTGTCCACCTGCTCGTCGCTTTCGGTGGTCTTGACGCCTTCGGGTGTCATCGGCTGGTCGCTGACGAGGAGGAGCGCGCCGGTGGGGACCTGGTTGAAAAAGCCGGTCATGAAAATCGTCGCGGTCTCCATGTCGATGGCCATCGCGTGGATTTTCTTCAGGTACTTTTTGAACTTGTCGTCATGTTCCCAGACGCGCCGGTTGGTCGTGTAAACCGTGCCGGTCCAGTAATCGCGGGCATAGTCGCGGATGGTGGTCGAGATGGCCTTCTGTAGAGCAAACGCGGGGAGGGCGGGAACCTCGGGCGGGAAATAGTCGCTGCTCGTGCCCTCGCCGCGGATGGCGGCGATGGGCAGGATGAGATCGCCGATTTCCGCGCGGTGTTTGATGCCTCCGCATTTGCCGAGAAACAGAACGGCGGCGGGTTTGATGGCGCTGAGGAGGTCCATCACGGTGGCGGCGGTCGCGCTGCCCATGCCGAAATTGATGATGGTGATCCGTCCTGCCGTGGCGCTGGGCATGGGCTTGTCCTTGCCTTTCACCGGCACGCGATTCCATTGCGCGAAAAGCTTAACGTAGCGCTGAAAATTCGTGAGCAGGATGTAGTCGCCAAATTCGTCGAGGGGCACGCCGGTGTAGCGAGGAAGCCAGTTTTCGACGATTTCGCGGCGGGTCTTCATGCGACGATTCTAGCAGGATGGCCGTCCGGCGCACGGCAAAACCGCCCGGAGACGATCCTGTTTAAACCCCGGCGAGGGCGTTGGCGGTGTTCAGGTGCTCCGTGCCGGTGTACTTCAGCGACTGTTCGTCGGCATGATAACTGGAGCGGACCATCGCGCCGCTTTCGACGACACCGATGCCGATCGAGAGTCCGAATTCCTTCCAGCGGACGAATTCGTCGGGATGCACCCAGCGGGCGATTTTCCAATGCTGGGGCGTGGGCTGGAGGTATTGGCCGATGGTGAGGATATCGGTCTTGTCCGAAGCGATGTCGCGGAGGGTCTTTTCGATCTCGTGCTCTTCTTCGCCGAGGCCGAGCATGATGCCGGTCTTGGTGGTGAAGCCGCGGCTTTTCGCGTGTTGAAGAATGCTGCGCGAGCGCTCGTAACGGGCCTGCACGCGGACGGGCTTTTGCAGCCGTTCGACGGTTTCGAGGTTGTGGTTGAAAATGTCCGGCTTGGCGTCGAGCACGGTGTCGAGGTGGGCGGTGTTACCTTTCCAATCGGGGGTGAGGACCTCGATGGCCGTGTGCGGATTACGGTGGCGCACGGCGCGGATGGTGGCGGCCCAGACGCCGGCGCCGCCGTCGGCGAGTTCGTCGCGGGCGACGCTCGTGATGACGCAGTGCTTGAGGTTCATCTTGGCCACGGCGTCGGCCACGCGGGCGGGTTCGCCGAGATCAAGCTCGGTGGGGCGGCCGGTTTGGATCGCGCAGAAGTTGCACGAGCGCGTGCAGATGTTGCCGAGGATCATCACGGTGGCGGTGCCGCGGGACCAGCATTCCCCGAGATTCGGACACTGCGCGCTCTGGCAAACCGTGTGGAGCGAATGGTCGTCCACGAGCTTGCGCACGGCGGAGTAGCCAGGGCCGGTGGGGAGTTTGGCACGGAGCCAGGAAGGTTTACGCGTGGTGTCCATCACTGTGTGAAAGGAACTTGGGTAACAGCGACCAGAACTCAATCGCGAGCACCTTTTTCACTTCGGCGAGATCCAGCTCGCGGCCGAGCTCGGCCTGCATGGAGGTGACGGTGCCTTCGCTGGCGCTAAGACCGCACGGAACAATCCCTTGGAAATGCATTAGGTTCACGTTTACGTTTAAGGCGAACCCGTGATAGGTCACCCAGCGACGCACGGCGACGCCGATGGCGGCTATCTTGCGGTCGGCGAGCCAGAGGCCGGTCTTGCCTTCGCGGCGCGCGGCGGCGAGGCCGAGGACGCCGAGGCTGTTGATCATGACCTGTTCGAGGAAGCGCAGGTATTCGTGAAGGTCTTTGCGCGGGGCGAGGGAAACCACGGGGTAGCCGACGATTTGTCCGGGGCCGTGATAGGTGATGTCACCGCCGCGGTTGGTTTTGACCACCTCGATGCCTTCGCGGGCGAGATGCGCCGGATCCCACACGACGTGCCGGTCGGCTCCGTTGCGCAGGCCGATCGTGTAAACGGGTTCGTGTTCGGTGAACACGAGGGTGTCGCCGATCGTTTCGGCAATGCGGCCGATCACCAGTTCGTCCTGTGCACGCCAAGCCGCCTCGTAGCGGGTGCGGCCCCAGTCGAGGGTGGTGGCGGATGCGGCGGTGACGGTCATGGCGGGAGCACTAGAGGCGTTCCGGACGGCGCGGTCAAACGATGAAGATTGCGATCGCGCCGGCCAACGCCGTCAACCCGAGCACCACCGCGACGTGACGGCGCAAAGTGGGCGAGCCGAGGCCGATGGCGAGCGCGGCTTTGAGCACGGAATTGGCCACCGCGGCTACGATCACCGCCTGCGTGGCGAGCGAGAGGGGGATTGCGCCGGTTTTGAGATTGTTGGCCAACGTCAGGGAAATGGCGTCCATGTCGGTGAGACCCGACGCGAAGCTCAGCGGAAGCAGTCCCGCCTGCCAGCCGGCGTGGGTGACGGCTTTGACCAGAAACGAAATCAGGGCGTAAAGTAGGGCGAACTTGATGGCGGTGGGAAGCCCGAGGGGATTGCCCACGTTGGGCGCTTCCACCTGTCGGAACTCGGACCGGCGAGTGCGCCACAACCATCCGCCATACCCCGCGGCCGGAAGGGTCATGCACGCGAAAGGTATCAAAAGCGCCAAGGCCAGCTGGCGGTTGAGTAGGCTGATGACCAGAGTGATGCGGGCGAGCATCACCGTGCAGGCGATGACGGCGGCGAAAGCATAATGGGCGGAGAGCGCCGGCTCCTGCCGGCTGCGCCGACTGAAGGCGAGCGTGGCGGCGGTGCTCGAGGCGAGTCCGCCGAGCAGACTGGTGACGAGCAGCCCCGCGCGGGCCCCAAGCAGACGCATGGCGACGTAACCGGCGAAACCCAGGCCGGAGATGAGCACAACAAACATCCATGTTGTGTAGGGATTGAACGCTTCCAACGGGCCGAAGTTGCGATTCGGCACGAGGGGAAGGACTACGCCGGTGACCGCGACAAATTGCAGGGTGGCGCGAATATCCGCCTCGGTGAAGGCGCGGGTCCAGGCGTGCAGCGGCTGCTTGAGCCCGAGCAGCACCATCGTGAGGGCGGTGATCACGATGGCGGACTGGGTCTGATTCCAAGCCACCAGTGCGCCGATGAAAAGCGTGAGGAGTGAAGCCGCGAAAGTCGTGCTGCCCGGTGCGGTGCCGCCGGTGCTCTCCTGTCGTCGCAAAAAGATCAAATGGACGGCTACGGCGATCAGGACAGTAGGCAGTGAGAACGGAGCGTAATCGCGGCTCGCGATGGCGCCGAGGCAACCGAGGATCGCCCAAAGCGTGTGCGTGCGAACCCCGCCGAAATCGACGGCATTGGCAGGTTTCTCAACCTGATCGCTCCATTGGCGGATGAGACCCACCAAGGCGCCCAAACCGGCGCTCGCGATGATAAGCCCGAGCAGGGGAGGCATGGCGAAGGCGACCCTAACCCGCCTCCTCCCGCCTCGCAAGCCCGCCCGCCGCCCCGCTTTCGCCCTGCGCATCAGTTCCCACGCACCGCGACCCCGCGCCCCACCGCTCAAACCAAGAAGTACAGTAATACTTGACTTCATGGTTTGGGGTGAGGGCGGAAGGTAGTTGCTGGATGAAAGCGGGGGAAGGGAGGCGAGGGAGAGAAGACGGGAAGCGGCGGGCGAGGGCGATGGTGGGCGGTTGCGGGTGGTGGGGCAGGGGAGGTTTTTCCGTTTGCGCCGCGTCGGGGGGCTCCCCACGTTGAACGATTCCATGAGCGACCTTCCCACCGATATTTCCCACGATCAGCACGCGGTGCGCCGCCAGAAGCTGGATGAAATGCGGGCCGCGGGTTTCGATCCGTTTCGCGCCAGTTTTTCCCCCACGCACTTTTCGGCGGAGGCGCTCAAACTCCATGTCGACGGCCAGGATAACGCCGTCACGGTGTCCGTCGCGGGGCGTTTGGTTGTCATCCGCGACATGGGCAAGAGCCAGTTCGTCAAGATCCTCGACCAGCAGGGGTCGATCCAGCTCTACGTGAAAAAGGATGTCGTTGGTGATGAAGCCTACGCGGCCTTCAAGAAGCTGGATTTGGGCGATTTCCTGGGCGCGACCGGCACGCTTTTCAAAACCAAGACCGGCGAGGTCACCGTGCGCGTGGAGCGGTATACGCTGGTGGCGAAGGCACTGCGTCCGCTGCCGGAGAAATGGCACGGTCTCAGCGATCCCGAGCAGGTTTACCGTCAGCGCTACCTCGATCTGATCGTCAACGCCGAGTCGCGCCAGCGGCTGATGACACGTTCAAGGATCGTCTCGCATATCCGCCGTTTCCTCGAGGACCGGCAGTTTCTTGAAGTCGAGACGCCGGTGCTGCAAAACGTGGCGGGCGGGGCGGCGGCGCGGCCTTTCCAGACGCATCACAACACGCTCGGGGTGGACTTCGTGTTGCGTATCTCGCTCGAACTTTACCTCAAGCGCATGCTCGTCGGCGGTTACGACCGCGTGTTCGAGATCGGCCGCAATTTCCGCAACGAGGGCGTCTCCCGCCGCCATAATCCCGAGTTCACTATGCTCGAGGTTTATCAGGCCTACAGCGACTACCGTGGCATGATGACGTTGGTGCAGGATCTCCTGCGTTCGCTCTGCCAGAACGTGCTGGGCGTTTCCGAGATCAAGCATGCCGCCAGCGGCGAGGTGATCCAGTTCGGTGGCGCCTGGCGCGAGGTGAAATACAGGGATCTGATCATCGAGAAGACGGGTGACGCCCAATGGTTCAGTCGTACCAAGGAGGAGAAGATTGCCGGCGTGCAAAAACTCGGCCTCTTCGCCGATGTGAAATGGGAGGACTTCGAGCTGACCAACGAGATTTTCGGCAAGCTCATCGAGCCCACGCTCATCCAGCCGACCTTTGTCACGCATCTGCCGAAGGAGCTTTGCCCGCTCGCCAAGATCACGCAGGACGATCCGGTCACGATCGACGTTTTCGAGTTGATCATCGGCGGCATGGAGATCGCGCCCGCCTATTCGGAGCAGAACGATCCCGACGTCCAACGCGCCATGTTCGAGGCGCAAGCCGGCGAAGAACAGCAGAAGATCGACCACGATTTCCTGCTCGCGCTGGAGCACGGCATGCCTCCCGCCGGCGGCATGGGCATCGGCATCGACCGCCTCTGCATCCTGCTCACGGGCGCTGAGAGTATTCGCGACGTGATCCTTTTCCCTCAATTGCGCCCGGGCAGCTGAGAAGACACGGAGATCACGAAGGCCGCGGAATTCCTGGGAGTCCCTCACCTCGCGCCCTGACGCTCACCGCATTTTAAAATGCCCTGGTACCTCTACCTCGCCCTGAAACAGCTTTTCCCCACGGGGAAACGTTTTCCGTTTTTCACGGCGATCTCGGTGCTGGGCGTGGCGCTGGGCGTGGCATTGCTGGTTGTTTCAATCAGCGTGATGGGCGGCTTCGGCCGCGAAATCCGGCGCATGATCGTGGACACCCAGGGCGACGTGCAGATCCGCGCCGGCGGGCTGATCAACGATCCGAAGGCGCTCATGCGAATCGTCGCCAAGGTTCCCGGGGTTGTCGGCGTGACGCCGTTTGCCGAGGGCGTGGGCATGCTGGAATACGACCGGAAGCCGGTTTTCCCCATTATCCAGGGCGTCGATCTCACGCATGTTAACGACGTCATCCCGCTCTCCCGCTACATTCGCGTCGGTTCGCTCGACGATCTCGACGACGACACCGTCATTCTCAGTTCGCAGCTGGCCTATTCGATCGGCGCGCAGATCGGCGGCAAGGTCCAGATTTCTTCACCGTTGCTCATCGAGAAATTGAAGAGCGACGAGGTGTTTCTCCCGCGCGAGCTGACCGTGGTGGGAATTTTCGAGATCGGTCACCAGCAGCTCGACAGCAACACCGTGATCGTGACCCTGCGCCGCATGCAGGATCTGTACGGCCTGGGCGGAGCGGTGCACGGGCTGGATGTTAAAATCACCCCGGGTCTCGACGCCGACGAGGCCGCGCGTCGCATCAACGCCGTGCTCCCGCCGGCGGCCGGCGTCGAGGCGCGCTCGTGGATCGAGCTCAACCAGCAGTTCCTCTTTGTGCTCCAGTTGGAGAAAAACCTGATCTTCATTTTGCTGATTTTCATCGTGGTGGTGGCGGCGTTTTCCGTGACGAGTTCGCTGCTCATCTCGGTGGTGCGGAAAACCCGCGAGATCGGTCTCCTGGGCGCGTTGGGCGGCGGCTCGCGCGAAGTCGCCCTGTGTTTTTGCCTTCAAGGTTTGTTCATCGGCGTGAGCGGAACCCTCAGCGGCCTGGCCTTGGGTTTTGGTTTTCTGGCCTGTCGTAATGATGTGCTGCGCCTTTTCACCTGGCTGACCGACAGCCAAGAGGCGTTGGAGCGATATTATCAGTTCAGCCGGGTTCCGGCCTATCTCGCGCCGGGGGATCTCACCATGATCATCGTGTGCACCATCGTGATCTCCACCCTGGCCGGCATCCTGCCCGCTTGGCGCGCCGCGCGCCTCAAACCCGTGGAGGCCCTTCGCAGTGAGTGAGGTGATTCTCGAAGCCCGCGGTTTGCACAAAACCTATCTCAGCGGCGACCGCCGTCTGGAAGTGTTGCGCGATGTCAGTCTGGCCGTCGGCCGGGGGGAAAGTGTGAGCATTCGCGGAGAATCGGGTTCGGGCAAATCGACCTTGTTGCACCTGCTCGCCGGCCTCGACCAACCCGATTCGGGCGACGTGCGCTGGGGGGGCACGGCGGACACCGGCACCGCGCGTCGCGCGAAATTCCTGGGAATGGTTTTCCAATCGTTCTATCTCATCCCCGAGCTGAACGCCTTGGAAAACGTTCTCATGGCCATGCGCATGCAGGGACGGATCGGCGCCGACGAGCGCGCCCGGGCGCAGGCCATGCTTGCGCGGGTGGGGTTGGCCGGACGGGCGCACCACCTTCCCTCCCACCTCTCGGGTGGCGAGCGTCAGCGGGTCGCCGTGGCGCGCGCCTTGATCAACTCGCCCCAACTGATTCTGGCCGACGAGCCCACGGGCAATCTCGACGAAAAGACCGGCGAGGCCGTCATCGGCCTGCTGCTGGACCTGTGTGCCGAAACGCAGACGGCGCTCGTGCTGGTCACGCACAACGTCGCCCATGCGGCGAGGACGGCGCGCGCTCTTTTCATGCACGACGGCGTGCTGCGCACCGCTCCGATTTCCTCTGTCTCCGAACCACCCCCGCTCCCATGAGTCTGTTCTCCTCCAAGCCCAAGATCAAATGCGGCGTCGCCGGCGTCGGCTCGCTCGGCCAGCACCATGCGCGCATCTATGCGTCGTTGCCCAATGTCGAGTTCATGGGCATCTATGAGGCGAGCGACGAGCGTGCGAAGGAGATCTGCGCCAAGTATAACTGCCGCCGCTTCGCCAGCATCGAGGAACTGGGCGATGCCTGCGACGCCGTTTCCGTCGTCGTGCCGACCGACAAGCACGCGCTGGTGGCGCTGCCGTTGCTGGCGAAAAAATGCCATCTCCTCATCGAGAAGCCGCTGACCGCCACGCTGGCCGAGGCCGAGCAGGTTCTCGCCGCCGCCCAGGCCAACGGCTGCCTCGTGCAGGTCGGGCATATCGAACATTTCAATCCGGTGATGAGTTTCATGGAGAAGCACATCGACCGCCCCGGCTACATCACCGCCGAGCGTCTCGCGCCCTACACCCCGCGCGGCACCGAGGTCGGCGTGGTACTCGACCTGATGATTCACGACATCGGCATCGTGCTCGCGCTGGTGAAGTCTCCCATCCGCAAGATCGACAGCGTGGGCATCAGCGTTCTCTCGAAGACCGAGGACATCGCCAATGCGCGCATCGAGTTTGAGAACGGCTGCGTGGCCAATCTCAGCGCCAGCCGCATGAGCCTGAAGAAGAATCGCGAGGTCCGCATTTTCCAGGACAACGCCTACATCTCGCTCGATTTCATGAATCAAAAGGGGCACTTGGTGAAAAAGAACGACCTCATCGCCTATGGCGTGAAGCTGAAGGTCGGTCTCGCCAAGGCGGGCGACGCCAGCTCGATCCCGGTGCAGGAAATTCCCATCGAGAAGGACGAGCCGCTGAAGCTGGAGCTCGCGCACTTCACCGAAAGCGTGGCGTCCGCGCAGCAGCCGAAAGTCGGCGCGAAGCTTGGCAAGACGGCGCTGGAGGTGGCCATCGCCATCACCGAACAGATCAAGGCCGCGGCGAAGTGACGCCGTTTCGTTTTTGGCGATGACCGACACGCTTAAACTTCCCTTTCGCCTGCCGCCGCCGACCGGCGGACGGGTGGACCTGCTCATCATCGCGGGCGAGCATTCGGGCGACCAGCATGCGGCCACGATGGTGCGGGAGTTTCAGGCCAAGCGTCCAGGGTTGGCCATCGCCGCCTTGGGTGGTCCCGAGCTGGCGAAGGCCGGCGTGCAGGTCTTGCACGACCTGACGGCATCCTCGGTGGTCGGATTGGTCGAGGTGTTGAAGAACTACTCCTTTTTCAAGGCACTGTTCAACGAGACGCTGCGCTGGATCGCGGAATACCGGCCGCGGGCGGTGTGCTTTGTGGATTATCCCGGGCTCAACCTGCGCCTCGCCGAGGCGCTTTGCGAACGCGGGCTGTCGGTCAAGGGCGGCGGCGCAATCAAGCTGCTCTATTATATCTCGCCGCAAATTTGGGCGTGGAAAGCCGGCCGGCGTTTCACGATGGCGCGGCATCTCGACGCGATGGGAGTGATCTTTCCGTTCGAGCCCGCCTGTTATGCGGACACTGCGCTGCCGGTCGAGTTTGTGGGGCATCCCTTTCTCGCGGAAGATCACGAGCCGCCGGTGCGCTACGATCCCGACGCGCCGGTGCTGTTGCTGCCGGGCAGCCGCAAGCAGGCGGTGGCGCGGATCTTTCCGGTGCTGCTGGCCGGCCACACCGCCTATGGCAAACGCGATGCCATCGTGCTTTACCCGAGCGAGGACATCCTCGGCGTGCTGCGCGCGGCCAATCCGCCGACCAACGTGCGGCTGCTGCCCACGGGCACACAGGTGGCGGCGTCCGCAGTGCTTACGTCCAGCGGCACCATGTCGATGCACTGTGCGCTGGCGGCGATTCCCGGCGCGATCGCTTATCGGGCGAACCCGCTGACCTACATTCTCGGACGCATGTTGGTGAAAATCGAATACCTCGGCATCGCCAACCTGCTCCTCAAGGAGCCCATGTACCCGGAATACATCCAGGGAGCCGCGACGCCGAAAGCGCTCGCCGCCGAGCTGGACGACTGTTTGGGCAACATCGACCGTCTCATCCGCACTCAGTCGCAGGCGGAGCGCCTGCGCGCCAGCCTGCGCCGTTCCGCCAACGGCACCGTCGCCGACTGGCTGGCCCGTCAGCTGGACTGAGCCGGCTGCGGCCGCGGCTCTCGCCGGAGGCGGGCTTATTCGGTGCGACCCGTGCGAAACGACGTCAGTGCCGGAGCGGTCGGGGACGGCATCGCCGCGCCGGCTTGCGCTTCGATCTGTTTCCAGAGTGCCTCGGCTTTGGCCGTCACGATGGCGCGGGCGCGGGCGACCTCGGAGGCGCGTGCGGCGCGGTTTTCCTCGGCGATGCGGGCGAGGTCATCGAGGTTGTAGAGGAACACGTTGTCGAGTTCGGCCACGTTCGCCTCGATGTCGCGGGGCAGGGCGAGGTCGATGAAGAAGAGCGGATCGGCCGGACGCTTCTTCATGGCCGCGGTGACATGCTCGGCGGTCACCACGGTTTCCGGGGCGGCGGTGGAGCCGACGACGATGGAATAATCGCCCAAGTGCGCGGCGACATGTTCCCAAGGCAGCGCGGTCGCATCGAGCGTGGTGGCGAGTTCCATCGCGCGAGGCAGCGTACGGCTTGCCACCGTGAGCGAACCGGCGCCGCGGCTTTGAAAGGCCTTCGCGGTTTTTTCGCCAATCTCACCCGCGCCCAGCAGGAGGACGCGCGCCGAGCCGAGGTCGCCGAAAATCTTGAGCGCGAGATCCACCGCGACGTTGGCCACGCTGATCTGACCTTCGTTGAGGGCGGTGTGGGTGCGGACGTATTTGGCGTACTGGAAGGTTTTTTGAAAAACGCGGTTGAGCACGGGGCCGGCGGTGCGGCGGGCCTGGGCACCGGCGTAGGCCTCCTTTACCTGGCCGAGGATTTCCGTTTCCCCGAGCATCTGTGAGTCCATGCCGCAGGCGACTGCGAGCAGGTGTTCGATCGCGTCGCGGCCTTGCGCCTGGCGGCAAATCGCGGCGAAGGCGTCGGGGGCAAGGCCTTGAAGCGAGCAGAAAGCTTGCTGCAACTGCACGAGCGCGTCGGACGAGGCCGCGACACCGTAGAATTCGACGCGGTTGCAGGTGCTGAGCATCACGACTTCCGGCAGGCCCGGCAGCGCGCCGAGCGTGGCGTGAAACGCGGCGAGCTTGTCCGGGGCGGGCGCAAGACGTTCGCGCACCTCGATCGGGGCGGTGTGATGGCTCGCGCCGATGAGAAAAAACGTGGCGGCGGAAGCGCTCATCGCAGGGTGGCCACCGGCGGCGCGGGCGGGCGAGAGCGGCTGGAATCGACCGGTTTGAGCGACAGCAGCGCGACGGCGAAAAGGCCGACGCAGATCCAGGCAAGGCGTTTGGCGACGAGGCGGTTGCCCAGCCTGAGGGCAAGCACGAGCGCGTAGGCGGCCCACACGGCGGCGGTGGTGACGACCTTGGCCAAGTTGACCTTGGCGGGGTCCTGCAACCAGTAGACGGAACCCACCGCGAGCGAGGCGGACAGGATCAGCACGCCGGCGGAAAGCAGCCGGAGGTTGATGTGGTCGAGGTCGCGGATCGAGGGAAGGAAGGCGAAGAGGCCGTACAGGTGGTGCTTTTTCAGGCTGAAGACCTGGAGCAGGTACATGACGGAGGTGAGCGCGAGCAACGCGAACACGCCGTAGCTGAACAGGGCGAGCGCGGCGTGAAACTCGATCCAGGGGTTTCCGCCAAAGACATCGACGCGACGCAGGGCATCCCAACCTGGAATGGCCAGGGACACCGAGGTCAGCACGGCGCCGAGCAGCGACGTGAAATACCCGAGCAGGCTCAGCCGGAACGTCGCGCCGATCACCAGGTACAACGCGATGGCCGACCAGGCGGTGAATTGGAAAATCTCGAAGGTGTTTCCGAGCGGGCAGCCTTTAACCGCCAGGCCGCGTTGGTAGAGGCCGAAGGTCTGCAAGGCGAAGCCCGCGCCGATGATCGCATACATCAGGGCCCGCGAATGCCGGCGTTCGCGCAACCAAGCCACCGTGCCCAGCACAAAACCCGCGAGGTAACACGCGGTGGCGAACCAGAGCCAGGTGCGATCGGTGAAGTCGGGCATGGGAGAGCCGGTCACCATGCGCGGAGGAATCGACAGGCGCAAGCCGGAGGTGCGTAGGCCGGCGCGAGGTCGTTACTTCGCGGTTTTCAGCAACTGGTCGACGAGCAATCCGACCACTTCGTCGAGCTGCGTGCTCAAGGCGACGCTCTTCTGGTAGGCGACCATGGCAAACGGCCGGACCGCCTGCGGATCTTGGGCGCCGATTTGCAGGTAAACCATGTGCGCGGAGAAGTCCCAGGCCCACTTGTCATCGTACGTGATGACCGCCTGGGCCGAATCGGGCAGCATGGTGAGCGGTCCGCTTTCGGCTTCCAGGCCGCGGGACTCCAGGACGCGAACGAGGCTCTGGTCGACGCCGTGGTTGTCGTTGAGGTTGCTCACGACGAAGAAATGATGGCACGCCGAGAGGTGCAGCGAATGCTCTTTCTCCACGCGGGTGTTGATCGCGGTGCAGCCCGCGAGAGACAGAACCAGAGTGACAAGGAACGCGGCGAGTTTCATGAAAGCCCTAGCCACGGAAGAAAGCCGGCGCGGTGCAATCCTCCGTTGGCCGCCGAATTCCCTTTCCGCCCCCGGCTGCTTTCGCGCACCCTTGGGTCACATGGCACTGATCGGCAAACGCAACCAGCTCACCGTACTCAAAGAGGCGCCTCCGGGGTTTTACCTCGATGGCGGCGAACACGGGGAGCTTCTGCTGCCCGGCCAGTATATTCCGGAGGGCTCAAAACCCGGCGATGTGCTCGATGTTTTTGTGTACCGCGATTCGGAGGACCGGCTCGTGGCAACCACCGAGACGCCGTATGCGATGGTGGGCGAATTCGCCTTTCTCCGTGTGGTGAGCATCAATCCGCGCGTCGGAGTGTTTCTTGACTGGGGACTGGCGAAGGACCTGCTGCTGCCGATTCGCGAACAGAAGGAGCGGCTGAACCGGGGCGACTGGGTGATTGTTTACATTTACCTCGACGCCAAAACCGACCGCATCGTGGCGAGCACGCGGATCAACCGTCATCTCAATCTCACGCCGCCCTCCTACGCCGAGGGGCAGCCGGTCAAGCTGCTCATCACGGGGGAGAGCCCGCTCGGCTATAACGCGGTCGTGGAAAACGCCCACCGCGGCCTGCTGTACCACAACGATCTCTCCGCCCCGCTCGCGACCGGACAAAAACTCGACGGTTTCATCCGTGAAGTACGCGAGGACGGTAAAATAGACCTCAGTCTCGACCGCGCCGGCTATCAACGGGTCGCGCCGCTGACGGACAAAATCCTCGAAGCGCTCGCCGCCGGCGGCGGCCGCCTGCCGTTTCATGACGACAGTTCGCCGGAGGAGATCCGCGCCGCGTTTGGCATGAGCAAGAAGGCGTTCAAGCAGGCGATCGGTGCACTTTTCAAACAACGTCGCATCATCATCACCGCACACGGCATCCGGCTCGCCAACACGCCGCCGTCGTCCGGGTAGTGTGCGCCACCGCAACCGCGGTCCATCGATTTCACCAAGGGGTTTTTCCGATGTCGCCCCCAGCGGGCGAACCGCCGGTGCGTTCGCCGGTCCGTCGGCGATATGAGCGCGCATTCGGGAGAATCGACCTCGATTTGGATGGCGGAGACCTTGCCGGAGTTTGCGCCCTTGGCCGGGAACGAGCGGGCGGATGTGTGCGTCGTTGGCGCAGGCATGGCGGGACTCAGCACCGCCTACTTGCTGACCCGCGCGGGGAAATCCGTGGTGGTGCTGGATGACGGCCCCATCGTTTCCGGCGAAACGGAGCGTACCACCGCCCATTTGGTGAACGCGCTCGACGACCGGTTTTTCGAGCTGGAACGACTGCACGGCCACAAAGGCGCGCGGCTCGCGGCGGAGAGTCACACGGCGGCCATCGATACGATTGAGCGGATTGTCCGCGAGAATGGCATCGAATGCGATTTCGCCCGGGTGGACGGCTATCTTTTCAACGCCCCCGATGCGGAGCCGGACCTGTTGGATCGAGAACTGGCGGCGGCGCATCGCGCGGGCTTGATCGACACGCTGATTGTGGATCGTGCGCCGATCGGTTCCTTCAACACCGGGCGCGCCTTATGGTTTCCGCGGCAGGCGCAGTTTCATCCGCTGAAATATCTCGCCGCGTTGGCGAAGGAAATCGTGCGTGCCGGCGGAAAAATTTTCACCGGGACTCATGCCCGCGAGATCGCCGGAGGAAAGCAGGCGCACGTCGGGACGACGGCCGGTTTTGTGGTTTCATGCGACGCAATCGTCGTGGCGACGAACACTCCCGTGAACGACCGGCTGGCGATCCATACCAAGCAGCGTCCTTACCGCACCTATGTGATCGGCGCGGCGGTCCCGGCCGGGAGCGTGCCGCAAGTTCTCTACTGGGACACGGAAGACCCGTATCACTATGTGCGTTTGCAAGCCGCGACACCCGCGTCCGCCGGCTCATTCTCGGATATTTTGATCGTCGGCGGAGAGGATCATGAAACGGGGCAAGCGGACGACGCGGAGGCGCGCTACGCCCGGCTAGAGTATTGGACCCGCGCACGTTTTTCCATGATCGGCGACATCAAGTTTCGCTGGTCCGGGCAAATCATGGAACCGGTGGACGCACTCGCGTTTATCGGCCGCAACCCGATCGATCATGACAACGTCTTCATCGCGACGGGCGATTCCGGAAACGGGATGACCCACGGCACCATCGCCGGATTGCTGCTTACGGATCTTATCTTGGGACGAGAGAACCCTTGGGCCGAACTCTACAATCCCTCACGGGTGACACTTCCGGCTACCACGGACTTCTTGCGCGATACGGCCAACATGGCCGCGCAATACGTGGATTGGCTGACCGCGGGCGACATTGAAAAGGACCGTATGGTCCGGCCCGGCACCGGGGCAATCGTTCGTCATGGGCTTACCAAGATCACGGTCTATCGCGATATGGACGGAACGTTTCACGAGTGCTCGGCCATTTGTCCGCATCTGGGTGGCATCGTGGCTTGGAATCACGGAGAGAAAACGTGGGATTGCCCCGCGCATGGTTCCCGCTTCGACCGGCTCGGAAAAGTTCTCAACGGGCCTGCAAACAAAAATCTGCATCCGGTCGAGAGTCCGGAGAACAAATAGTGGCTGCCATCAGGCACTCTGCGTTCGACTCCGCGGGGGCGTCCCGTACAACCCTCCTTATGAGCGCTCCCTCCGCACGTATCGTGATCGTCAAAGCCCAGCCCATCGAACTTTGCCAGCTGCTGAAATTCAGCGGACTGGCCGAGAGCGGCGGCGAAGCCAAGGCAGTGATCAGTGAGGGGAAGGTTCTGCTCAACGGTGTGGTTGAAACGCAGAAGCGCAAAAAAATCGTGGCGGGCGACAAGGTCTCCTTTGGTGGCGAGACACTGGTTGTGCAGGTCGGTTAAGGAAGGATACTGGAAGAAGCGTCGGCGGGAGCCGGCGCGATCGGATGGGCCGGCTTGGGTTGAATTGCTGGGCCGGGGCCGCTCGTTGGCGCCTCCCGGAAAAACCGGCTGCGCCGCGCGCCGCTGCGACCGTGGAGTTCGGTGCGTTCGCCGGGCTGGCTGTAGGCGCGCCGGCGGTAGCCCGGGCGGTCCGGATCGCAGGCGCAGCGGATTTGATAATCCTGCATCCGCGCGAAAATCCCCAGCAGCTGATCCGGCAACGCGTAGCGATCGAGACCGGAGCGTTCCAGCGTGACGAGCAATTCGTGCGTGGCTTCGAGGGTGGAAAGACAGCCGGCTTGCGGCTGTTGCTTGATCACATAGCGGCTCGGCGCCGAGGGCGTGAACATGATGCGGGGCAGGCGCTGCAAACTCGGACTGAGCCGGAGCATTTTTCGGGCGCAGGCCCAGGTCGCATCCAGCAGCAGCACGAGCAGCGTGCGCCCGCCGAGATCGGACGACTGCAAGTCACCGTTGGAAAGATTCCGCGCCTCCGTGCCGGGGTAGAGGAGAACGGGAAAGCGACGAGGATCGTTGATCAAGGCCTGCACCGCCTCGTGCTCGTCGAAACCCACGCCCATGTGGATTTCACTGTTGGGGAGGCAGAGGTGTGTGAGGCGTCCCGTGCCCGCCTTCTCCTGCTTGAACTCCTTCGGATGCATGAGAAACACGAATCGCGTGCGCGTTGCCATCGGCTGGATCGAGGAACACCAGCACAGCGGCTTCGGCCAGAAACAGCGGTAGCACGTTTCGCGGCTCATGGGCGGAGGCGTGAGGTTGAAAAGGCGTTCATGCGCGGAGGTCGGGACGCGGAGACTGACGGCTCCGGTCGAGGGCGTAAAACCCTGTTTTCCGCTTCGCCGGCAAAGGGCGCCGCAGCGCGCCGACGCGATTACTTGAAGTGGATCTTGGTAAGATCTTCCTTGGGCTTGGGCCAGCGCATCTTCAGTCCCTCCAGCGCTTCCACCACGGTTTTAGCGACGAGAAAGTCGCGATACCAGTTACGGTCGGCTGGGATGAGGTGCCAGCGCGCGTCGGGATGACTCGTGGCGTTCAGCATATCCTCATAGGCGTCGATGTAGTCGTCCCAGTGCTGCCGGGTGGTGAGATCGGCGTGGGAAAATTTCCAGTTTTTATGCGGATTCGCCAGGCGCTCCCGGAACCGCTCGGCCTGCTCGTGCCTGCTAATGTGGAGATAAAATTTGAGCAGGAGCACATGATTTTCGGAGAGCATGCGCTCCCAGTCCACGATCTGCCGATAGCGGTGCGACCATTGCTTGCGCGGCACGAGCTTCAGCACCCGCTCGGCCAGCACCGCCTCGTAATGCGAGCGGTTGAAGACTCCGATATTGCCGTACCGAGGCACGGACTTGTGCACACGCCAGAGGTAATCATGCGCCTTCTCCTCGTCGGAAGGCACCTTGAAGTTGGCGACCTCGATGCCCGCCGGATTGACATGCTGTAGCACTGAGCGGATGGCGCCGTCCTTCCCGCTGGCGTCCATGCCTTGGAAAATCAGCAACACGGCGTGACTCGAATTGGCGTAGAGCAGTTGCTGCAGTTCGCCGATGCGAAGGCCGTGGCCGGCGGTAAGATCTTTGGTCTTCTCCTTGTCGAGGCCGTCGCGAAAATCCGGATCGAAATGCTTCAGCTTGATCTTCCCTTTGATGACCAGAGGCTGGTTCATGATGGAGAGAGGCTGTGGATTCGGAGGTTCAACTCTCCACTAGGAAACCCACTTTCAAGGTCACCTGCCAGTGGTGAACCTTGCCTTTGAGCAGATTACCTCGGGTTTCGATCACTTGGAACCAGCTCAAATTCTTGATGGTTTTGTTGGCACGTTTCACCGCGTTGTTAACGGCGTCCTCAATGGAGTTCGGGGAGGTGCCGGTCAGTTCGACGAGTTTATAGACGGGGTCTTTCATGGGCGGGGGTGGTTGACCCAAGTTTATCGCTCAACCCGACAAAGTCCACCGGCGGGCCGACTTGCCCGATACGGGCGGCAGGCTCGAAGGTTGCAGAGAGACAATGCCCGCATTCTGCTGCGTTCCGGTGCCCGCCTCTCCTTACCTGCCTTCGCCGCTGACCTGCGAACGCCTGGAACAGATCCTTCCTCGCTTCGGAGGCGAGTTGGCGCGCCGTCCCGGCGGGAATGCCATCGTCGAATATTCGCTCCCGACGCATGCCTCGGCGGAAGTTCGTGATTTTTTGCGTCCCCTTGTTTCCGCCCGGGAGGAGGCCGGCTTTTTGGCGCGCCTGCCCGGCGGCCGGGTTTTGGGTTCGGGCAATGTTCTCTCGCCGGACGGTCGGTCCATCGCCCGTGACGTTTCTCCGGATTTCGGAAAATCTTTTGAGGAGCACTGGCTGTTGACCTATAAAAAAATTCGCCCGCCGGTCGTCTTGGAAGGAACGGTCGCGGTGATCGCCACAACCTTGGGCGCAGGCTACTGCCACTGGCTTCTGGAGGAATTGCCCCGGCTGCTTGCGCTCGATGACGCCGGCTGCGGGACGATCATCGCGCATACCCGGCAGCCGTTCAGCCAGGATGCGCTCAAACTCCATGGCTTTCGCGGGCGCGTGCTGGAGCCGGGGCGTTCTTCCCATTTTGCCTGCGAGCATCTGTTGATTCCTTCACTCAACGGCGAGCCGGGATGCCCGACCCGCGAGGGACTGCGCCGAGTGGTGGAATTCACCGAGGCGGTGCGCGGCGCCGCCGGGCGTGGGGAGCGCCTGTATATTTCGCGCGAAAAGGCCGGCCGGCGTCGCGTGCTCAACGAAGCGGCGCTATGGCCGGTGCTTCAGGCGCAGGGATTTCAAAAGACGCATTTGGAGGATCTTTCGTGGGAGGAACAGATCGCAGCCTTTCGCGAAGCGAAGATTGTCGTGGCGCCGCATGGCGCGGGGCTGGCTAATCTGACCTTTTGCCAGCCCGGCACGCGGGTGGTGGAATTTTTCAACCGCGTTTATTTTAATCCTTGTTTCTGGCGGCTGGCCGCGCTCGCCGGGCTGGATTACCGGCCGGTGGTGACGTCCGGCCCGGAACCGCTGACGCAGGACCCGCGAGCTGGCCGCCTGGACCTTGTGGCGGATGTGCAGGCGATCCTGCGGGCGGCGGTGTAACTCGGACCGTTATGAAGCGGAGGGAGGTGCGGGCGGCTTGTCGCGCCGGAAGGGATGCTTTAACTGGGCGAGGTAGCCGCGCGGAACCGGGTGGCCTTGGATGCCGTAACCGGACGGCCACTCGTTTTGGGGCAAAAAGTAGGTGCCAAAGAGGCGGTCCAGCAGAGGGAAGTGAATGGCGAAATTCACGTCGATCGCCTTCTCCTCGATGCCGTGATGCCAGTGGTGGAAGCGCGGCGTGACGAGAAGTTTTTCGATCACCGGCAGACGCCAGCTCAGGTTGGCGTGCACGAGCGTGGAGTAGAGGTAGACGAGGAAAATGTAGGCCTGCATTGCGCCGGCGCTGAAGCCGAGCGCGTACATCGGAATCACCGTGGTGCTCCGCAAGGCGATGATTTCCAAGAAATGCATGCGCGCACCCGCCATCCAATCCATGTTTTGCGCCGAGTGGTGAACGGCATGGAAACGCCACAGCCACGGTACGCGATGAAACGCGCGGTGTACCCAATACTGCACGACATCCGTGAGAAACATGATCGCAAAAAATTGCACCGCAAACGGCAGCGCGCCGATCCATGCCCGCACCGCCGTGAGCGGCACGATGGAAAGCAGCGTCTGGGCGGGGGCAAAGGTAAGGAACGTCAGCACCTGGACGAGCAGGCTGCTCACGAGATAATAGAAAAGATCCTCCCTCCATTCTTCGCGGAAAATCGCCTGGTCCGGCCGATGGGGAAAGATTCGTTCCACCGGGACGAAGAGAAAACCGGTGAAGAGGACGTTCAGCACGAAGAAATCCAACCCGAGAAACAGCGGAGTGACATCGGGTGCCACGGCCGTGGCGTGGGACCCGCCGATGAGGGCGGCGACGAGCGTGGCCGCAAGTCCGGCGGTGCCGAGCGTGCGATCACGGCGCAGGGCGAGGCTCAGCGCGGAGCACAGGAACGCGCCGATGAGCAGCCCGTGCAAGGCGAGGCGGAATGCGGCGCGGTCGTGAAAACGTTGCAACTCCGGCATGGAGAAGGTTCCGGGGGCAAGCAGGGACAGCACGATGAACAAGCCGGCGACACCGAGGACCAAGCCGAGGACGCCGCTGATCCAGCCGCTGCCGAAGCGCTGGAGCGCGGGAGGGGCTTCGAGTTCGCGGCGAATTTTCAGACGAACATCGTGAGGTTTCATGCAGGGCAGAATGGGTGTCGCGTGCCCGTCGGCGATTCTGAATTTGCAATATTTATGCAGGCCTCGGCTTCGCACTTTGCTAGCCCGCCTGCTCTTAGGAAACGCTTCCGGTGGCTTCGGCGCGAGGGTTGCAATGAACATCGCGCAGGTTACTTTACGCGTGTCCCCTTTTCCCGATGGTCGCACTCAATCTTCGCTACGTCGCCGAATTGGCTGGTTCCGGTCGCCTCGGGTTTGTCGCCACCAACGGGCTCCAGGATTTTTTGGTCATCGAAGGCGCACACGAGGATGAATATCGCCGGCGTATCCAAGAGGGCTGGCGCGTGGCCGAGATCCGTCCGATTTGCCGCAGTTTGCATCCCAAGCTCATCCATACGCATCCCGACCTGCTGCAGGCGCGGGCGTTTTCCTATTCGTTGATCATTCTGGAACACCCGGCGCTGGCCTTTCGGGAACGGGCGGAAGCCGCCAGGCAAAAGGACGAAGCCGGCGTGCGGCTGACGGACGACGGGACGGGACTGCGGTAATTCTCAGGAAATCACTTCACGGGTTGGTCTCCGGCTTGGGCCGGTGCCACGGGAGAAATCGCTTGAAGTCGAAATCCGTCTGGATTCGCGCATTCACGCCGAAGTCGCTGCCGTCGGAACCATAAGAAGCCTGCAGTCCCAACCCGATGACCCAGCGATTCCGGGCGTGGAATTTGAACCGCGGCGGCAACGTCCATTCCAGCGAAGGTCGCAGGCTGACACTGCTGGCCTGACGATCTCCAATGACGGCTGTACTGGAGTACGAAATCTCCAGCGAGTAATTCACGGGCCCGCGATGTAAAATGAAGCCGGGCGTGATAGCCCAGCTGTTATCGTTCAAGGAGTCTTCATTGGGAATGTTTGTAGCGTAGGTGCGCGAGACCAAGTCCAGGCCATAGCTGATGAAGCCGGTGACGTTGGGATGGTTTTCGAACGTGTGAGACATCGTCAGGTATGGTCTGAAATGCCGATAGCCATCCGTGACATCGGACGGCGGTCGGCCGACGGGAAAACTATAACTGGCACCGGCGGCGGTCTCCCAGAACGGACGGAACAGTTTTGGGAATTTGTATTTCGCGCCTATGCCAACACGGGAGAGACCGGCGTGGTTCAGGAGCCGTTCGTTTCGGAGCCCGTGGGCGACATAGGTGTCCACGTCGCCGTTGAGTTCCCATTGCGGAGTGAGCCCGTAGCGAGTGGCAAAGGTGACGCCGAGGTAATCTTCGTGAATGAGATCGCCGAAGTGGGGGCGCACCGTAAAGCGCAGGTGCTGTTCGCGGAGAGTCTGCGGCAATTGGGTGTTGAAGACGCCGGGCATGATCGCGGCTTCATTGGCGGCAGGATCCGACCGCTGGCTGTCCGGCTGGGCTTGGGCCAAGCTCAAAATGGCGGCGTTACCCAGCAGCCACCGTGCAAGGGATGACGGGGAATTCATCGGGGTAAAGGGGTTGCAAAGCCTATACGTGTTTCGGGCGCGCCGCAATGGACGCATCGTAAAATAGCGGGCGAATGAGCCATTGAATACCGGAGGGAATACCGGAGATTGCCGTTTGAAGCCCGGCGGGTGAAAGAATCCTGAGATCATGCCCTTTTCCACGTTTAAACGTTCCGTCCGGATCGAGCGACCGGCTGCCACGGTCTTTGCCTGGCATGAACGTCCGGGGGCCTTTGAGAGATTGATGCCGCCTTGGCGACGCCGCGGGCGGTTTGTGCATTGGGAACACCGTCATTATTTCGAATCAACACCGGACGGTGCGTGTGTATTGACCGACGAGGTTTCCTATCGGTTGCCGTTGGGCGCGCTTGGCCGGGTGGCGGGCGGGGCGTTGGCGCGCCGGGAATTGGCGCGGCTTTTTGCCTATCGGCAGGCAGTCACCAAGGCCGATCTCGAAACCACCGCGCGTTATCTTTCCGTGCGGCCTATGTGCTTTTTAATCGCGGGAGCGTCGGGATTGGTGGGCCGCGCGTTGATTCCTTTTTTGCGGACGCAGGGCTACACGGTGGTTCGTTTGGTGCGGAGGCCGGCGGCCGGGGTAGATGAAGTTTCCTGGGATCCGGCGGCCGGCCGGCTGGATGCGCAGGCGTTCCGCGGAGTGGACGTCGTCATCAATCTGGCCGGTGAGGGCGTCGCGGATGTCCGCTGGTCCACGGAGCGCAAAAAAGCTCTTTTGCGCAGCCGGGTGGAGAGCACGCGTACGCTGGTCAACGCCATGGGCGCGCTCGCCAGGGGAGCGCCATTCGTGTTCATTTCGGCCTCGGCCACGGGTATTTACGGTGATCGCGGCAACGAGACGCTTACGGAAACGTCCGCACCCGGCGCGGGTTTTTTGGCCGGCGTTTGCGAGGCATGGGAGCGCGAGGCGCTGGCGGCGGAGGCCTTGGGGGTGCGTGTGGTGCGGTTGCGCACGGGGATCGTGCTCACGCCGGCGGGCGGCGTACTGGCGAAGCTTCTGCCGTTGTTCCGACTGGGCGCAGGCGGCCGGTTGGCCTCGGGCCGGATGTGGATGAGCTGGATAGCCATCGATGATCTGGTGGGCGCGATTTATCATGCGGTGCTCGACCGCCGCTGCGACGGCGCCCTCAACGCCGTCGCGCCGAACGCCGTGACCAACGCCGAGTTTACCCGTGTGCTGGCGCAGGTGCTGCGGCGGCCGGCTTTGCTGCCGGTGCCGGCGGCAGGCCTGCGTGTGGCTCTTGGCGAGATGGCGGATGAAACCGTGCTCGCCAGCGCGCGGGTTGTCCCCGGCAAACTCAAGGGGGCGGATTATAGCTTTCGCCACGCAACGTTGACCGAGGCGCTGCGCCATCTCTTGGGGCGTGCATAGGAACTTGCGGACGAGGGCGAATTGACGCTTGGTGAAGCCATGCCCGAGAACGCCTATCCCGATGTTGTCGCCACGGTCGGACGGACTCCGTTGATCAAGCTCAACCGCCTCGCCGCCGGTTTGTCCGCGAGCATCTACGTGAAGGCCGAGTTCTTCAACCCGCTCGCGAGCGTGAAGGACCGCATCGGCAAGGCGATGATCGAAGCGGCGGAGCGCGACGGGCTCATCAAGCCGGACACGGTGGTGATCGAATCCACCTCGGGCAACACCGGCATCGCGCTGGCGTTTGTGTGCGCCCAGCGTGGGTACAAACTGATCCTGACCATGCCCGAGACGATGTCGGTCGAGCGGCGCGTCCTTTTGCGCATGCTGGGGGCGGAAATCGTGCTCACGCCGGGGGCGGAGGGCATGCCCGGGGCGATTCGCAAGGCGAACGAACTCCTCGCGCAGCATGGCGACCGCGGGTTCATCCCGCAGCAGTTTGAGAATCCCGCGAACCCCGAAATTCACCGCCGCACCACGGCGGAGGAGATCTGGGCGGCGACGGAGGGGAAGATCGACGCGTTTGTGGCCGGCGTGGGCACGGGCGGCACGATCACCGGTGTGTCGGAGGTTATCAAATCCCGTCGCTCCATTAAAAGTTTCGCGGTGGAGCCGGCCGGCAGTCCGGTACTCTCGGGCGGGAAACCCGGACGCCATCGCATCCAAGGGATTGGCGCCGGGTTCATTCCCAAGAATTGTAACACCGCGATCATCGACGAGGTTCTCGTGGTGACCGATGACGAGGCGCTTGAAACCGCCCGCCAGCTGGCCTTGCAAGAGGGTATCCTCGGAGGCATTTCAACGGGAGCGAATGTCTGGGCGGCGTTGCAAGTAGCAAAGCGCAAGGAGTTTGAGGGAAAAGTGATCGTGACGGTGGCCTGCAGTTTTGGAGAACGTTACCTCTCGACGGCCTTGGCGGAAAAGGCGCGGCAAGACGTCGCGGTATAACGCCTTGATGGCCGCTGGTGGTGCTTGAACACCGCTACAGCGGCACGTCCCGACCTAAGCAGTGCATCCCGTCTTGGGCACAGGCTTTCCCTTAGGCTTCTGGGGGACGGACCTCAGTTACCCTAGACAAGGTTTCCTTTCCCCTGGGGTAACGGCGCAGGAACTCCTGAGGAGAGGACTCAATACCCAGGAACACCGCTTTTCCGTAGAGTGGGGCCATGACAACCGCCCACCTCTTCCGCCGACTGCTGCTCGCTCTTGCGAGTTTTGCATGCGTTGCGAGCGTGACGGCGGCTGAAAATCCCCGCTCCGGAGTCTCTCTTACGGTGGCCTTGCAGGATGCGAAGCAAATTGCCTCCACGCGCGCCGATCTCCGGGTGCTCCGCGTCGAAGGCAACTCGATGCTGCCTTTCTTTGGTTCCGGTGCGGTGCTGGTGGTGAAGCAGATGCCGGCGGCCAAGCTCCGGGTCGGCATGGTGGTGGTTTACACCAACCGCTTCAATGAAACGGTCGCCCACAGAGTGATCGCCTCGACCGAGGCCGGCTGGCAGGTGCAGGGTTACAACAACGCGAGCGCCGACAGCACTTTGGTCAGCGATGCCAATCTTGTCGGTGTGGTTTACGCGACCTTCCACTCGAATGCCCGCGCCAATGCCTCCCTGCTCGCCGCGATCGCCGGTGGCACGACGGTGGCGCTGGCTGCTCCGGCCCGGTAAAAAACCGGTTGGTCCGTCAGGAAAAATCGAGCTTCCCATCAAAGGGAGCCGGGGTAAGGTGAGGATTTTATGTCTAAGACCCTCATCATCCTGAAACCCGATTGCTTGGAACAGAAACACGTGGGCAGCGTGTTCGATCGTTTCGAGAAAGCCGGCTTTGAGATCATCGGCACCAAGATGATCCGCCTCACGCCCGAGCTCCTGCGCGCCCACTATGCGCACGTGGCCGACAAGCCCTTCTATCCGGAGATCGAGGCCTTTATGAGTTCGCGCCCGGTCATCGTCGTCGCGCTCAAGGGCGAGGATGTCGTCGCGAAGGTTCGCGACCTGCTCGGTCCGACCGATTCGCGCAAGGCCGCCAAGGGTACCATCCGCGGCGATTTCGGCACTGAGATGATGAAGAACGTCGTGCACGCCTCGGACAGCGATGAAAACGCCCGCATCGAGCTGGCGCGATTCTTCAAACCCGAAGAACTGTTTGCCTGAACTTCACCGGCTCCATCAGGAGCGTTAAGTTTTTAAGCTGTTAAAAAGGCCGCCCGGTAAAAACCGGGCGGCCTTTTTGTTTTAAGTAAGCGGTTGTCAAAAGAGGTGGAATAGGGGGACGGCTCACCTAGACGTTGCCCGCTGAAGCGCTGGGAATTGGGCTTCATGAAGCGTTGAAACTGGCGATTAAGTTCACCGGGACAGCCACGACTTGGCGCACGGAAGTGCCAAAGGTTTGCGTGGGTGATTTGCCGAAATCAGCTCCGGTCCTTTCCATGGAAACAGCAGCGCCGGTGGCGAATTTCGTCTAGGTGAGTATGGTAGGGAATAGTCAGTAGTCCGTTCCCCCATACCCCCCGTTTCCTGATCGATGAAACCCGCGATCATTGTTGCGCCGCTTCGTTCGGCTCCGCCTTTGCACAATCGCAAGACTGGCGGCTTCGCATTGCTGATCACCATCACGCTGCTGTCGTTTTTGGTGCTCTTGTTGGTGAGTCTCGCGGCGCTGACGCGCGTCGAGACCCAGGTTGCCTCGAACAGCCAGCAACTCGCCCAAGCGCGGCAGAACGCACTCTTGGCGCTGAACATCGCGTTGGGGCAGTTGCAGAAAACCGCCGGACCTGACCAACGCGTGACGGCGAGGGCCGATGTGTTGACGAATTACACCAACAGTCCTGCGGCCACGGATGCGGAGTCTTCGGCCACCTACGTCAACTTCTGGAAAGTTCGCAATCGCAGTTGGACGGGTGTGTGGGGAAATTCGGCGACCAACATCGGCTATACGCTTACGCCGAGTCAGATAACCGGCTCGGGCACGACGCCCGCTTTGCTTGGCTGGCTGGTGAGCGGAAACGAAGCGGGGACATTTACTCTGGGGGGAAGTGGACAGACCACGGCTCCCTCTACGCCGAAATTCACTCCCGACCTGCAGGTGACAGGTTTGACGAGCGGGCTTAATCCGCTCACCGCCACGTTGACCTTTCCGGTGGCCAATGCCGCAGCTGGAACGACTAAGACTGATGGGATACTGCTGGTCGGTCCGGCTTCCACCTCGGGCGGTTCGGCCAGCGATCTTGCCCAGAACTATGTGGTCGCCCCGCTGGTGGACATTCAAGTGCCGGCCAATCAGATTCCCGGCCTTTCCGGCGCGGCGGGAGCAACCATTGGCCGCTATGCCTACTGGGTGGGGGATGAGGGCGTGAAGGCCCGGGTGGACGTGCGCGACAGTTATCTTCAGCAGACGGCTTCGGCCGACCAGACGGCCTATCAGACATACAGCTTCATCACCGCCCAACGATCCGCCGTGGAGATGATGAATTATAATTCCAGCAACACGCTGCAGCTCACCGATTATCCCGCGCCGTCCAGCTCGTCCACCCTCGACAGGATGGTGTCATCCGGCCAACTGTCCTTTCTCGGCGGCACCACGAGCGCGCAAACCAATCTGCGGAGTGCAAGTCGGAGCCGGTTCCACGATCTGACGTCTACGAGCTATGGAGTCTTGGCCGATACCTACGCGGGCGGACTGAAGAAGGATATCACTGCGGACATCGCTGACACGGCGGCCGGGGCAGTCGGCAACCGGCCGGCCGACACCGATCCGCTTTTTCCCGGGCAAAATGCATCGGACAACATTCCGACGTGGGGTCAGCTTCGTTCTTTCCCGCGTATAAATCCTGTGTCCGGGAAGGTTACGCCAGTCCTCCCGACCAAGAAATCGCAGGGCATTTATCCGGTCATCAACTACGCCGGGCTGGGGTTGGATTTTTATGTCGATACCGCCGGAAAAATAAAAGTGGCTCTCTTTCCCAATGTAGGCCTCTGGAATCCGTATTCTGCCACCCTTAAAGCGGCGACCTACGAGATTGGCTATCGCGTCAATCCTGCCGGAGCCATCCAAATTCAGATTAACGGAGCCACCGTCGCGACTTTGGACATGTCCTTGGGAAAACTGGGCGCCGGCAGTGTTTCCGGTACGGCAGGATTTGTCCGCTTTAAGATCACATGTCAGGACATCCCGCCTGGAGAAACCCATCTTTACCGGCTGGATTCGAGCGAAGTAGGGTCGAATTACAGTTCGGGCGGCAATACTATGACCCGGGCTCCGGCTGCCGGAAGCGGAACTCCCATCGGCGTTTCCAATTATGTTTTATGGGATAGTGGCGTAACGGTGACGCCTCCGGCCAGTGCCGATACTCGCACCTTCAAGGTGGCCTCAACTTTGACCAATCCGACTCTCAATGTTGTCTTGGGCACAACCGGCAGCGTAACCAGCCCCACCTCCACCACCGGCTGGTATCAGGCGGCGGTTGATGCCGGCCTCCAAACCACGAACCCTACTCTAAAGGCTCAGCTCCAGCTCAGTAGTATGGCTTCGGGTTATACACCGGCTGCTTGCTCCGCATTTCGTCTGCAGACGACGATGGAGGAGCGCGGAAATAATGACGATGGCGCACAAGGTGATCCGAAGGGAGCGCTTAAAGGTCCCGGCAACGCTGGCGGTGGCGGTCGTATGCGCTGGTTGGTGACAGCCAACATTCGCTCGCCGATCATTCGTATGACCTCGGGAGAGAGCGCCAACTTGCGTGGGAGCATGCTTTTCGGCTCGGTTATCGCCACTAGCCCACCGGCTAAGGGAACCGATATCACTCTGATGGTTACGCCTTATGGCTTTCTCAGTTCCATAGGCGCTTCTCAATGGGCCAACAATGGCTACACGCCCTCCGTTTTTTTCGACGCACTTCTCACGCCTGATCGGTTGCTTTCTTTGGGACAATTTCAGAATGCGCAGCTTGCTCCGTTTGGTTTTTATTCGACCTATCCCTTTGGAAATGCCGCCGCCGATGTTCACATACAGCGGGACCACATCTACGAGCCATCTCCCTATGTAGGAAGCGGAGTGGGCACACCGACATCACAGGCGATCTACGATCTTTCCTGGCATTTAAACCGGGCTCTTTGGGATAAGTACTTTGTTTCAGGCGTGCCCAGTGCGACATCCGCCACCAGTGCACCTCCGGCAATTCCAGCTTGGACGCAGGCGGATATTGATGCCGGACGTGCGCTGCCCAACGCGAGGCTGAGTTATTATATCCGAAACGGCGTCAAACCGCCGCTGGGGAATATTCAGTTTTCCTCCGGCACCAACAAAGCCTATGACCAGGCTGCCGCCAACCTGATGGTCAAAGGGGCGTTTAATATTAACTCCACTTCGGAGCAGGCTTGGCGAGCCGTGCTGGCCGGCACCAATCTCCTTCCGGACAATACGACCTATGACGATGCAGCCGAAGGCGTGGGCGCGGTAGCGGCCGTCCCCCGCATCAGCACAAATCTGAGCCAACCGTCCGGTAATTTTCCAAACGCGGCGAAAAAAACGCTGATCATCACGCGTAATTATTTGGGTAATCGGGGACTCAGCCAATCAACGCCCTCGGGAACGGCTACGCTCGCCGCCATCGTCAGTGAATTCGCCCGCACCATCGTCAACGAGGTCCGCACCCGCGGCCCGTTCATGTCCTTGTCTGATTTCGTCAACCGCCGTGTGGCGACTGGCGACACTGGAATCCGTGGCGCGCTTCAGGCGGCCATCGACAATATGACCCCCGGCACGGGCGCAGAAGTAAATCCGTCTTCTTGGACATCGGGCGGCGCCGGGGTCTCGACTTCAGATAAGCCCGTCAGCTCTTGGATTACGGAACACTACTTGGGTGGACCCCTTTCCTCCACCAACACAGGCTACCGCACGCGCGTCGCCTTGTGCCCCAAATATCTGACGCAAGCCGATCTGCTTTCCCTGCTCGGCCCGATCTTATCGGCTCGTTCCGATACTTTTCTTATTCGCACCTATGGTGAGGTTAAAAATCCAACGACCGGTGCGGTCACCGGCCGGGCTTGGTGCGAAGCCACGGTCCAACGGTTGCCCGATTATGTGAATACCACCGATAGCGCGGAAACCGCCCTTGGCAGCCTAACCAGCAATCTTAACAAAACCATGGGACGACGTTTCCAAGTAGTGTCGTTTCGCTGGTTAAGCCCTTCCGATATATGAAAGCCACCATAGTTCTCCTCGGCATCCTCTTCGCCTTATCTGGGCTTGCGTCCGCCAACGCTGAAATCCCCCCGCAAGGTAGATCTTTTCGTCTACTCAATACCAAGGGAGTTTTGGAAGATCTCGTTTTTGATCTGAACGGGGAAAAGGTCCCCGTTTTTTCCACCACCTCAACGCTGTCCCAGCCCTATCCGTGTCCATCGACCGGATCCTTGACGCTCTATCGTGAAATACCGCCGCCATCTTCGGCACCGCCTGGAACCAAACCCACCAAGGAAATCGTGGCCGAGGTAAAGATACCCAAGGACTACGCTCAATGTATCGTCCTACTTGCGCCTCTTTCCGGAGAGGCATCGCCCAAATTTCAGGGAGTGGTTTTTGAGGATATACCCAAAGAGCACAAGCCAGGCACCTTTCGCCTGATAAATCTATCCTCTTTGGATTCTGCCCTTAGCTTAAACCGTCAAGTGACCTCGGCGGCCTCGGGACAGTCCATTATCACGCCGTATGAGTTAAATGAGGGAATTCTTCAGCTCAAACTGGCGGTGAAACAGGGGAACGCATGGAGTCAGGCGATCGGTTCCGAACGTCGCATGGCCGCAAACATGCGGGCGTTCGGAATCGTTCTCAATGACAAGCCGGCTTATGAGGATGCGCTGCCCATCAGTTGCTGTCTGGTGTTCGACTACGTTAAAATGCCGCCATCTGCCGCTTCCGACGGGAACTGATCTGGCCGCCGGTGATTATTTTTCGAGCGAGCTTCGCGAGGGCATGGTGTTGCCGTCCACCCACCGTCCGCGAACGAGAATATCGCGGCGGTATTCAGGAATGCCGCACTGACGGCCGTAGATCAGGCCGATGAGCGTCTCCACGGCGGCCCGGCCGATCTCCTCGGGATTTTGATCGATGCCGGAGTCGGCATTGCCGTCCAGCACCGACATGACGGCGATGCCGATGTCGGCCGGCACGCGATAACCGGCTTTCCGCAACATGCCCGGAGTCTCGGCGATGGAGGTGACCACGGCGTCGGGTTTGTATTTTTTAAGCCATGCTTCCATGGCCTGCTGGCTGGTGGTAGGAGCGCCTTTGTTGACCCGAAAAATGGGCAGGCGCCGGCTCTCGGGGATTTTTTGCTGCGCCATGAGAAACCCCGCCTCGAAGAGGTACCATCTTTTGTCAGCTGGTTCGGCGACGAAGGCGATGCGTGCATAGCCGCGCCGCTGTATTTCCGCCATGGCGACCATCATGTTCGCGACATGGTCGGCGGTGACAACGTAAGCGGCGGGGTGTTCGACCGAGCGGCCAAAGCGAACAATCGAGAACCGTCCCCAATCGAAGCGTTCCCATTCGGGCTGGGTGCGATGAGGCGGGAGCAGCAGTCCGGTGATGCCGCGCGCCAGAAGGATTTTTTCCAGGCGGGATACGGGCAGGCGGTCGTTGGCGACGAACTCCTCAAGGCGATAGCCGGCTTTTTCCGCCGCGGCCAAAGCCCCGCGCCAATAGGCGTCGAATTCTTTAAGCTGTCTGAGTTTCTCGGGTTCCGACCAGAGGTTCAGCCAGGCCAGGGTGGCATGGATGGGCTGATGAATGGCGTTTCGTTTGGCATGGGCGAGGGCGGTGGCGCTTGGATTGGGGCGATACGCCATCTTTTGCGCCGCAGCCTGGATTTCGAGACGGCGCGCTTCCGAGATGCGCGGATCGTTGCGCAACGCGAGAGATACTGAAGCTGGACTTACGCCGACAGCATGGGCGACGTCACGCAGGGTCACAACCCTGGGGGAGGCGGAGGACGGCATGGGGTAGGGGTACGGCTATAGGGCGCAATTCCGCTCGAACCGTCAATGGTGTTAAACCGCTTAAACAGCGAGCCGCTTGGAGCGGCCAATCGATGCGTTATGACATGATGACCCCAAGGGAGCGTCCCCGTTCTCTTTCCATACCCCGACTCAGTCTTGGCGTTTTTGTACTTACCCTTTGTTTTTATGAACCATATCCCGTCGTTGTCAGAAACGATTCTCTCCGGTCGTGTTCGTTCTCGCGTCTTGTTGGGATTCTGCGTCGCCGCCCTCGCGCTGGCCGGTGGACAGACCGTCCTCGGCACCCCTTATTATTGGGACACCAACAGCTCTACTGCGGGTTCAGGCGCTGCGACCGGCACTTGGGATGGGACGACTGCATTATGGACCACCGATTCGACCGGTGCATCCGCCACCAGTGCGGTGACGACGACCACGGCGGACGATCTGTTTTTCGCTGCCGGTACGAATGGCACCACGGGGACGATCACAGTCAGCGGCACTGAGAGCGCCAACAGCATCACGTTTGACGACAACGTGGCCGTGACCATCAGCAGCGGCACCTCGATCGCATTGGGCACGACGGGCTCATCCACGGCAGGTATCACCGTGGCAAGCGGTGACAATGCGGCCAACGCGATCAGCACGGCCATCGCCCTTGGTGTGAATTCGACGGTGGCGCAGAACGGCACGGGAACGTTGACGCTGAGCGGGGTGATTTCCGGATCGGGATTCGGCATCACCAAGACCGGCACGGGCAATCTCGTCCTCTCCAACACCAATACCTTTAGTGGCGGCTTGGGAATCAGCGCCGGTACCGTTTCCATTTCCGCCGCGGCCGCGATGGGCACGGGCACCACCACCCTCGGTGCGACGGGCTCGTCCTCTAGTGCCACGTTGAGCTCCGGATCGAACATGACCGCCGCCAACGCCATTACGGTCGCCTCCGGTTCCGGCACTCGGACGTTCACCGGAACAGGCTCATCCGGAGCGTTTATTCTCAGCGGTGCTATCACCCTGAATAACACATTGACCCTGACCTCCACCGGTACGAGCGGCATTCGTCTCAATGGTGTCATCAGCGAAGGTACCTCAGGCATGGGAGTCATTATTAACAGCACCAGCACCGCGAATAACCGCTTGGGTGCCGCGAATACGTTCACGGGTGGTGTCGCCGTCCAGCAAGGCACACTGGAGCTTACGAATAACTCAGGCGCGGGCACGGGCACGATCACGCTCGGCAATACGTCCGGAAGCGGCAGCACCATCATCGCGGCGAATGTTAACAATCTGGCCGTCGCAAACGCCATCACGGTGGCGTCAGGCAACACGGGAACCAGCACCATTACTAATTCATCTGCGGGCACCGCAACTTTCAGCGGGCCATTGGCCTTGAACCACGATCTTACCCTCAATGCGGGCGGCACGAGCGCGCTTAATTTAAGCGGAGCGATCACCGGCGGGGCGACCGCCGCCATCACCAACGCCGGCACAAGCTCCGGCACCGTGACTTTGAGCGGCGCCATCACCAATGGCACCGGCACGGTTTCCCTCGTGCAAAACAGCTCCACGAGCACGCTCGCCCTTTCAAACGCTTCCAACACGTTCACCGGCGGCATCACGATCAAGAACGGCACGCTCAGTCAAACCGGCGCCGCCGGTGCGCTGAGCACGGTCACGGTCGTCATTGGTGATGGCTCGTCCAGCAATAGTGCCACGCTTTCGGGCACCGGAGGGTTTTCCAATACGAACGCCATCACCATCGCCAGTGGCGGCACCGGCACTTACACGATTCTAGATTCCGGCTCGGGCGATTACACGCTGTCCGGTGCGATCGCACTCAATAACGCCGCGACGTTCAAGACGACCAGCGGTGGTGCGCTGTTCCTGAATGGATCCATCACGGGCTCGTCCGCCATCACCATCGACGGCGGCTCCACCACGACCAAGTTTGTCGCCTTGGGGGCGGATAGCTCGAGCAGCTACACGGGCAACATCGCGGTTCAAAACAAAGGCACCTTAAAGTTCAGTGCCAACAACGCCACCGGCACCGCGACGGCAGTGACGCTGGATGCCACGTCGAGCATCGACGCGGGCGGCAAGACCATGACCTTTGCCGGCCTAAATAGCAGCAGCAGTACCAGCAGCGTCCTCAACAACGGCGGTAGCCTCACCGTGGGTGGCAGCGGCACCTACAGCTTTGCCGGTGTCATCAGCAGCTCCGGAAGTTTGATAAAGAGCGGTTCGGGCACCCAGACTCTTTCCGGTGCGAACACCTACACCGGGGCGACCACGGTTGGTGCCGGCACGCTCTCCGTCACTGGCAGCCTGGCTTCCGGCAGTGCGGTCGGCGTCGCTTCCGGCGCCACCTTGCGCGGTACGGGCACGATTGGCGGGGCGACCACGGTCTCCAGTGGCGGCACGCTCGCGGCAGGCGTGGATAACAGCACGATTGGTGCGCTTACCTTCAGTGGCACGCTCAACACCACGGGCGCGACCGCCTCGTTCAAACTGAACAGCGGCAGCGGCACGTTCGACGCGATCACCGCCAACGGTGTCACGTTGGGCAACGCGACCCTTTGGCTTTCCGAGCTGGGCAGCGGTTCATGGGCAGGCTCCAGCACGTTCACCATCCTCAACAACACCGACACGAGCAGTATCAGCGGCACCTTCTTAGGTTTGGCCGAGGGCAGCACGGTCAATGTGGGCGCGAACACCTTCACGATCAGTTATCTCGGCGGCACGGGCAACGACATCACTCTGACGGCTTCCGCCATCCCCGAGCCCGCCACCTATGCGGCGATCTTTGCTGCGCTCGCACTCGGTGCGGTCGCGCTCCGTCGCCGCCGACGGGTGTAATCTGTCACACTTCCGCATACTCCAAAGGGTGGCGATCACATCGCCGCCTTTTTTGTGCGCTGCGTTTGGGTTTCGAATCTCAAGGTTTTGATCATGCCCTGCGATTCACCCGTTCGCCTGAATCTCAATTTCCGACCTTATCCATGAAACTGAACCTTAACGGACCTCATTGCCGGAGCGTTGGCCTGATCTTGCTCCTGTTGATGTCATCGGTGGTTCCCATCAAAGGCGAGCCGGCGCCGTCCGCGGTCGCCGCGAAGCTCACGGCCATCCCGGCGCTCCCTCCGCCCGCTTCAAGTTTTACGCCTTCAACGGATGCGCTCTATCAGTGGTCCGTCCCGGTCGGCAAAGATCCGGAACGTCGGGCTTACCTTTGGATTCCCGAAAAATGCCAGCGCGTGCGCGGGGTTATTTTGGGCGTTCAAAACATGCTTGAGCAGCTGATCTTCGAAGATCCGGCGGTGCGCCAAGCCGCAACCGACGCCGGTCTGGCCATCGTGTGGATCACGCCGGCCGACGATGCCGATACCAAGGATTCGCCTTTTCACCGCTTCAATCCCGGCAAGGACGTCGTGGCGGAAATCGAGCAGATTCTGACCAATCTGGCGACGGAGTCGGGTTACGCGGAGATTCAGGGGGCTCCTTTGTTGATCACGGCTCACTCCGCCGCGACTCCGTTTGTCTACGGGATGGCCGCGGCTTTGGGATCGGAGCGCGTGGTGGCGATCTTCCCCTGCCGGGGCTGGACGATGGGCGTGCCCCGGGGGATACCCGCACTGCAAATCACCTCGGAATATGCCGAGGTGGGCGGAGAGAAGTGGGGCGAGGTCTGGCGCAAGGATCGCGATTCCGTGCAGCGCGCGCGAACCCAGGCTGGCGACGATTGCCTGTTCGGCTCGATGGGCGGCATCGGTGCCGGACATTTCGAGTGGAATCCCGAGGAAGGTCCGCTGGTGGCGATGTTCATTCGCAAGGCGGTACAGGCGCGTCTCCCGGCATCCTCCCCGACGAACGGACCGGTGACGTTGAAGTCGATCTCTCCCAAATCGGGCTGGCTGATCGACCCTGCGAAACTGGGAACGCCGGCCGGCCGGCCGGTTGCCTATGCCGATTGGAAGGGAGACACGAAAAACGCCCTCTGGTACATTGACCGGGAGCTGGCGCAGGCGATCAATGATTACATGGTTACGCGCCTGGCCAAGAAACCCCAAGCCATCGACTTTCTCGACGACAAGGGGCTGCCGTGCGCCCTTGAAAAAGGCGGCGGGCCGAGCATCCCGGCCAAAATCATGGAGGATGGTGCAACCTTCAAGGTAACCGCCGCCTTCCTCGATCAGGCTCCGTCGCAGATTTACGGTGGCATCCCGCTGGGCCATGCTCCCGGATCGATCCTGTTTAAGGCGGGCAGCGGCGCCATTCGGCAGACGGGCCCCGACACGTTTCGCATCTGGATGAAACGCGGGAGTGTTCTTCGTCAAAGTTCTCCGTGGGAACCTTGGATTATCGCCTATCAGCCGGGCGATGCCGCCTATCGGCGCGCGGACCGCCCGGGGCACCCCTGGCTGTATGCGCATAACAAGGACGGCAAGCCTCAGAGCATCGCTTTCGACAAGATCGCCGACAGACGCTACGGACCGGGAGTGTTGAAACTCGTGGCCACCAGCGACGCCGGCCTTCCGGTGCAGTTTTACGTGATTTCCGGACCGGTCGAGCTGAAGGAGGATGACAACGCCACGCTGCGGCTTTTACCCTTGCCGCCGCGCGCCAAGTTCCCTGTGAAGGTCATTCTTGGCGCTTATCAATGGGGGCGCGTCACCAACCCCAAGGTGCAGACGGCCGGTCCGGTTTTTCAGGAATTTCTTATTACCAAATAATCCTCCCTCTATGAAGTCCCTGTCGTTTGTCCTGCTCGCGGCCATCTTGGCGTCGCCTGTTCACGCCGAAGTCGAAAGTCCGGCGGTGCAATCTTTGGGCGGCAGCGCGTTCGTCGGGTGGAAGGGGCTGGTGCCGGCGGCCGAGGGCGCGACTTTCCCTGTGCCCGGTGTCGCGGCCTTTCGATTTCCCGAGGGACCGCGCGGCTTTTACAAGCACGGGTATTCGGTCGAAAACGACAGTACCGCCAACTGGACCTCGCTTTATGGTGTGCAATGCGAGGTGAAGCTGGCCGATGCCCGCGAGATCGCGGTGACGGTGGCGATCAATGCCGCGAATCGCAACGGAGGGGAGTCGGAGCCGATTAAAAGCACTGTGCGCCTGACGGGCTCTGGGTGGCACACGGTGACGCTGCCGTGGTCCGCGTTTGGCTTCGATCAGGCGCGCACGGTGTTTTTGAACTTCGTTCGGGGCGTGAGCGTGTCGGCGGAGTTCACGGACGGCGGGCAACCGGGGCGGATCGTGATCAACAACGTCCGTGCTATCCAGGCGCCTGCGGTCGGCCTGACCTGCGCGGTGCGCGGCAAGGCCGCGGCCGCCGGTCACGAGGCCGAGTACGCGGTGGTGGTGAGCAATTGCACGGACCGAACGCAATCGATCGTGCTTTCGCTGGTACACTATGGCTGGGAGATGATGACCGCCGCGCCGGAACCATCCGCGTTGCAACTCGCTCCCGGCGAGAGCAAGTCCGTCACGTTGCGCGTGAAAGTTTCCGAACGTGTTCCGCCAGGTGGACACGAAGAGCAGGTTTTGCAGGCTGTCGCCAATGGGGATGCGGTCGCGGCAGCGAAGCTGTCCTTTATCACGGTGTCGGAGGTGCCGTCGCCCTTCATCCTGCACACGAGCGCGCGCTGGCAGGAGGTGCGCGACAAGGTGAAGAATTATCCGTGGGCGCAGGATTTGCTGGCTGATTACCGAAAGCAGGCCGACGGCTGGAAGGTGCCGGAGGTCGTGCGCGCGCCGAGCAACGATCCCAAGGACGGCAGCGGCCCCTATCTTTTTGCGACGACCAACGAGACTCCGCTCATGGCTTCCGGTATTGTCTGGCAGCTCACCCGAGAGCGGCGTTACGCGGAGAAGATCGCGGTGTTTCTCCGCCGTCTGTCCAATCCGGCTGACGGCTACCCGGCGACCTGGCGCGGAAGCAATCAAAGCGAGGTGCAGGAGGGGCATTTTTTCCAGCACG
This sequence comes from Verrucomicrobiota bacterium, assembly GCA_019510185.1. GTDB lineage: Bacteria > Verrucomicrobiota > Verrucomicrobiia > Opitutales > Opitutaceae > Rariglobus. The sequence goes on from JAEKKV010000010.1 coordinate 254,003, forward strand.
TCGCGATGGCCTATGACATGATCCAGGATTCCGGAGTCCTGTCACCCGACGACCGTCGCCAGATCGAGGCAACCTTTCGTCTATTTATGCGGGTCATGGATTTTCATCACCAGAGCGGGTCGATCAATAACTGGAATCTTTCGGAGGCGACCGGCGCGTTTTATTGCGCGCTCGCCCTGCAGGATTTGACGGCGGCCGAGCGCTTCTTTTCGGGACCGAGCGGAATCAAGGATGAACTCTCCAAGGGAACGCTGGACGACGGCTGGTGGTATGAATGCTCGATCAGCTACAACATGTGGTGCGCGAGCGAGTTTACCCAGGCGGCGCTGGCGTATCAGCCGTTTGGCATCAATTTCAAGGATCTGTGGGTGCCTGCCAGCTATTCGCCGCATGTGCTGCTGGTGTCGGAGCTCAACGGGGGCAATCAGCCCAAGGTGGCCGATCCCGAGCAGCGGAGAAAACCGTTCGGCATGGATCCGGATGTTTACGGGCCGGTGCGCCGTCCCTACCGCACCATCACCGATCTTTGGAACAGCTTGCTGCCGTTTCTCGATTATCGCGGCGTGATGTTTGGCGTGAACGACTCGACCGAGGCCAGGGTCGGCGGTCATCGCACGGAGGTGGTCGGGCAGCCTTTTGAACTCGCCTACTATGTTTTCCGTGACCCCGCCTATGCGGCCGTCATCAAGCTCGGCGGAGGCAAACGCGACCTGCTTTACGGCGTGCCCGAGCTGCCGGAGAAGACCCCGGAGAATTTCCGCAAGTCCGCCTATGCCGACAATGTCGGCCTTGCCACGCTGCGCTCGCAGACGGAGAACCGGCCGATCCGCGAGCAGATTCAGGCGACGTTGCACTATGGCACGCACGGCTGGGCGCACGGCCACTTTGACCGCACTGATCTGATCTCGCTCATGCGCTATGGCCGCAGCTTCTATAACCCCGAATCGGTTTTCTACGTGTATGAGCCGTTCATGTACAAATTTTACACGCAGACCTCCCTCAACCATAACATGGTGGTGGTTGATCAGAAGATGCAGGAGGCCGCGCCGGCGGAGCGCGCGTTTTTCCATGCCGGCAAAATGATGCAGGCAACCGTGGTGCAGGTGACCGCCCGCTGGTCCAATCCGCCCTACGGCGGCATGGTTTACGATTACGTGCCGGTGAAAACCTTTGAGGAGAAAACTTGGCGCGAGGGCCGCTACGTGCCGATCCCGGAGAACGCGCCCGTTTACGGCACACTCACCGATTTTACTGAGCCCGTGCTCCAGCGCCGGCTCATGATTGTGACCGACGACTACGTGGTGCTGGCGGACTACGCCAAAGGCGCCCGGCCGCACACCTTCGAGAGTTTGCTCCAGCTCAAAGGCTTCAAGGGACTCGAGGCGCCGCAGAAAAAAATCCTCCGGCACGACGCGCAATGGAGCACCGATCCCGTCGGCAGTGCGCAATTCGTCACCGATTGCGACTGGTATTCGACCTCGGCTCCTGCGAAGAGCCGCTTTGAGATGAGCTGGGGCGCGGGCGCCGACAACGCCGGAACCAGGACCGTTGCCAACGAGGACGGCGTTTTGAAGATGGACGTGCACTCGCTCTGGCCGCTGTCGCAGGAGATCATGGTGGGCGCCGCCCCCGAGTTTCACCACGTGGAGAAGCGGCTGTTCTACACGGTGCGCGGCGACGGCCGGGTGCTCGCGGGCGGAAAGTTTGGCGCCTGGATCCTGGGGCAGGGGAACATCGATGTTTCCGTCGACGGCGTGAAACAGCTCGAGCTCGAAACCAAGACGGAGCTCGCCAGCATGCCCACGCTTTTCTGGGCCGGTGCGCGGATCGTGACTCGCGACGGCAAAGAGATCCCGCTCGGCCAACTCCCCGTGAAGCGTGTCAACGTCGCGGTGGCGAAAGCACCGGGGCAGGACTATTTCGGAGGTCCGATCAAAATTGCCGGCAATCTCTATGCGGACGGCATCGCCGCCGAGCCAGAGAACGCGAAAGAGCCGGGTCTTTTGCAGGTTGATCTGAGCGGCGTCGATGCGGTTCGCTTCAAGGTAGTGGTCGGCGGTGATTATCCGCCCGGACCGGAGGCGGCCCGTCGGAAGGTGTACGCGATTCGTGCCGCGCGCGGCACGGAGGCGCGTTTCCTGACGGTGATCGAGCCGTACGAAGACAAACCGGTTGTGAAATCCGCCGAGGCGCTCGGTGCGGACAAGCTGCGCGTCGAACTGGCTGACGGTCGCGTGCAGGAAATCACCCTCAAGAATTTCGCCGGGGATGGCACGGACATTTCGGCCGACATCGTCGAGACGAAGAATGGCAAGATCCTCCGCACGGAAACGGCGGAGCCAACGCGGCCCTGATTGACCGGCTCAGGTGGGATCGTGAACAGCCGTCGTGCGTTTTAAGCGGGCGCACGGCTGTTATTTGGATTACTGTCCAGTAAATAGGGGCTCGCGAACCCGTGTGCCCCTCTCTTTTTCGAAGATTAGCCATGAACCCCACCCCCCTTGGTCTCATCTCGTTTTTCATGGGTTTTTCCGTCGTGTTGTCGGCGGGTGCCGCGACTCCGGAACGGCCGGCGCTTGCCGCCAGCACCTTTGCCTTGGGCGATGTCCGTTTGCTCGACAGCCCGTTTAAACAAGCGATGGAGTGCAACGCCGGCTACCTCCTTTCGCTCAGCGCCGACCGCTTGTTGCACAACACCCGGCAGTACGCCGGTCTTCCGCCGAAGGGCGAGAGTTACGGCGGCTGGGAGGCGAGGGGAATCGCCGGCCATTCGCTCGGCCACTATCTGACCGCGATCTCCCAACAGTTCGCCGCGACCGGAGACCAGCGGTTTCGCGACCGGCTCGACTACATCATCGCGGAAATGGCGGAGTGCCAGAAGCGATATGGTGACGGGTACATCGGCGCGCTGCCTCCGCTCGAACTGTCGACCTTGCGCAGCTTTAAGAGTGGCAAGGTCGAGATGCAGGGCGGCTTTAATTTCAAGGGCGGCGCCTGGGTTCCGTGGTATACCGAGCACAAAATTCTCGCCGGCTTGGTCGATGCGTGGGTGCTCGGCGGAAGCAGCCAGGCCAAGGACGTGGCGCTTAAACTCGCCGATTGGGTCGATGCCATCACCGCGCCGCTGCCGCCCGAGCAGCAGCAGCTGATGCTTCAGGTGGAGCATGGCGGAATGATCGACGTGCTGGTCGAGCTGTATTCGTTGACGGGTAATCCCCGCTATCTGGAAGTCTCCCGCCGGTTTTATCACCGCGCGGTGCTCGACCCCTTGCTGGCCGGTCGCGATGAACTTTCCGGCAAGCACGCCAACACGCAAATTCCCAAGGTCATCGGCGAAGCGCGCGCCTATGAGGCAACCGGCGATGCCGATGGCCGGAAGATCGCCGAATTTTTCTGGGATCGCGTTGCGCGCCATCGCTCCTGGGTCATCGGCGGAAATAGCGACCGCGAGCATTTCTTCCCCGAAGACAAAGCCGAGGAGCACCTCGGTCCCGAGACCGCCGAGACCTGCAACACTTACAACATGCTCAAGCTCACCGAGCATCTCTTTGAGTGGGATCCCCGGGTGGAGTACGCCGACTTTTACGAACGCGCCCTCTACAATCATATCCTCGCTTCGCAGGAGCCGCAGCACGGGATGATGACCTACTTCGTTTCGCTCAAACCCGGCCATTTCCGGACCTACAGCACGCCAGAAAACTCGTTCTGGTGCTGCGTGGGCACGGGCATGGAGAATCACACCAAATACGGCGAGGCGATCTACTTTCACGGCAAGGACAGTCTTTACGTGAATCTCTTCATTCCCTCCGTTCTCACCTGGAAGGACCGCAGACTCTTGCTCGAGCAGACAACCGACTACCCGCAGGGCAATCGAAGCACGCTTACCGTGCAGTCCGATCCCGCCGGCCCGCTGACCCTGAATGTACGCAGCCCGTCTTGGGCGACCGGCCCGCTGGTGTTCCAACTCAACGGCCAGCCGCTGACGGTCGATGCGCAGCCCGGCCATTACGCCGCGATTCGCCGTACTTGGAAAAAAGGCGACCGGCTCGTTGTCACCATCCCGATGGGCTTGCGCACGGAGCCGTTGCAGGGGGCGCCATCCAAAGTCGCCTTTCTTTACGGCCCGCTTGTGCTCGCCGGCGATCTCGGTCCGGTGCCGGCGTCGAACACCTATCCCAGCAGCGGTGATCACACCGCGAACAACCGTGCGCCCACCGCCGATGTCCCTGTGTTGGTTTCGGCCGATCTCCGTACTCTCACCGGCGCGTTGCGTCCCGTAGCGGGTTCGCCGGGGGTTTTCCGGACCGACGGACTTGCCAAGCCGCAGGAGATTACGCTGCGTCCCTTCAAGGATCTGACCTACGATCGCTATAACGTTTACTGGGATGTCGTCTCGCCTACGGACTGGAAAAAACGCGAGGCAGAGCTACAGCTGGCCGCAGAACAGCAGCGTCAGGAGGAAGCCCGAATCGTGGATGAGCTGACCCCCGGGGAGCAGCAGTCCGAAGTCGATCACGCCCTCGCTTCCGACCGTTCGTATACCGGCGACAATCGCGACCGAAAATGGCGCGATGCCCGCAACGGCGGCTATTTCGCCTTCCAGCTCAAGGTACTTCGCGCCGCGCCGCAAGTCCTGCGCTGCACGTATTGGGGCGAGGATACGGGTGCGCGCGTCTTCGACATCATCGTTGACGGGCGGACACTTGCCACCCAGTCGCTCAATCGCGAGCACCCCGGCAAATTCTTTAACGTCGATTATCCGCTCCCGTCGGAGCTGCTTGCCGGCAAGGACCGGATCACGGTCCGCTTCCAGCCGCATCCCGGCAATGTTGCGGGCGGTCTTGTTCGTTGCGCGGTGTTGAAGGCGGTGAATTGAGCGGAAGGCGGGGCCGTTGGGGAGGGCGCAAGGGGATTACTGATAACCTCACACGGATGATTGTGATTGAGTGGCCTGATTGCATTAAGGGGGTCTTGTTCTTTGCGCGTGCGCGTGTCCCCGGACGCGCTGCACCTACTGAAAATACCCCTGTTTGGCACTTGGGAAAAACCCCTCATCCCCATGCATCTCCATCGGTCAAATGTTACCCCGACTCGCACGCGCCTCGATGGGCGCCCGGCTTTCTTTTCTTCTTTGGCTGCCCTCGCGGCAATGGTTCTGGCGCTGACTGCGTCCAGTATGTCCGCCGCGACGCTGACGTTCGGAACTTCCGCCCCCACCGCCGGGACAGCCTCCATCAGCAACTGGACCGGCGCCACGTTTGATGCCGACAACGTCGGCGGCTCCGGCACCAACGCGAACGGCAGTCCCAACAACGGCGCCGCCAACGATGGGACGACCTACGTCGCCACCAATCGTCCGGCTCAAGGACAGACCTTCACCACCGGTTCAAATGCGGGCGGCTATACGCTCTCCGCCGTCACCGTGCGGGTCCAAGGCTACACCAACAACACCGCCAGCGGTTCCAACATCGGCAACTACGATCTCAACGACACGACGTCGACGTTCAGGCTGCGCGTCGGTCGCATCAGTGGCACCACCTTCATTCCGCTCAGTCAGGAGACCGCCGCTTCCGGCGGTTCCGGCAACCCCGGCCAAGGCGGCACCGCCAACGGTCCGGGGACCTACCTTACGTTCACGCTCAAGGCGCCCATCGTCCTTGCGCCGAACACCACCTATGGCTTCGACCTTGGCACCAACAGCGACTACTTCGAAGTCCTCGGCATTCGCGACGGTGCGACCGGCGGTAATCCCTATACCTCCGGCACCGCCTATACCTCCGGCGCCTCCGGCGTGGCGGCCGGCACGATCACCACTCAGGCCGGCGACCGCGTTTTCCAGCTCGATCTTGCCACCTACACCGCGCCCGCTCCCGGCACCTTTGTGCATCCCGGCTTGCTCAACACCGCGGCCGATTTCGAGCGCATGCGGACCAATGTCGCGTTGGGAGTCGAGCCTTGGGCTTCCGCCTACACCGCGCTGACCGGAAGCTGGATGGGCCAGCAGAACGGCGGCTGGGCTTCCCATGCTCAGGCGACGATCACGCGTTCCGGCGACCTCAATGACACCAGTCGTTTGTACCAAGACATTGCCGTGTGCTATGGCTCCGCACTGCGGTGGAAAATTTCCGGCGACACTGCGTACGCCGATCAGGCGGTAGCTCTCCTTAATTCCTGGGGCTCCACGCTCACTTCCGTGGCCGGAGACACGAATGTCATGCTGACCGAGCTCTACGGCTACCAGTTTGCCTGCGCCGCGGAAATCATGCGGACGTACCCAGGCTGGGCGGCGGCTGACATCTCTCAGTTCCAGACGATGATCTACAATGTCTTTTACCCGCTGGCCGATAATTTCCTCACGGGGCATTTCGGCACCGGCTTCAGCCACTACTGGGCCAACTGGGATCTCGCGGGCATGAACACCATGTACGCGATCGGCGTTTTTTGTGACAACACCAGCCTGACCACCGAGGCGACCAACTATTTCTACAACGGCGTGGGCAATGGCTGCATTGATCGTTTTGTGAATTACATCCACCCCGGTTTTCTGGGGCAGTCCCAGGAAATCGGCCGCGACCAAGGGCACGCCACGCTCAATATCGCGGAAGTCGCCACCTTGTGCCAGATGGCGTGGAATCAGGGCGTGGATCTGTTCGGCTACGAGAACAACAAGATCCTCGCGGCCGCCGAATACACCGCCCAGTACAACCTCGGGCAGGATGTCCCCTTCGCCCCGTATGCGAATAGCGACGGCTGGCTGATGACCGCACCCAGCTCGCAATCCCGCGGGGCGAACTGGCGCCCCGGCTGGGCCACGATTTACAACCATTACGTCAACCTCCTGGGGTTGGCTGCGCCCAATACCAAAACCGTCGTCACTAACATGGGGACGAGTTGGTATTACAACGGTGATTCCCCCGGCTGGGATTATCTGACGGCGTCATTGTCTCCGATCGCGGCAGGGGCGGCACCCAGTGGGCTCACCGCTGTGATCACGGCCGGACAGCCGGTGCTCTCGTGGTGGGGTTCGGCCTACGCGACAGGCTATAATGTGAAGCGCTCCACCGTCTCGGGCGGCAGCTATACGACGATTGCCACCGGGCTGACGGCCAACACCTACACCGATGCGACGGTGGTGACGGGCACGATCTACTATTATGTGGTCACGGCCAGCACCTCGTCAGGGGAAACGGCGGCCTCGAATGAGGCTCAGGCGATTACTGGCACTCCGCTGCTGGCCCGGCTGAAGCTTGACGATGCCTCGGGCACGACAGCTGCGGACGCCACGGGCAATGGATGGACCGGGACGCTGGTCAATACGCCGACATGGACGACTGGAAAACTGGGCGGTGCCTTGTCGCTGGCCAGTGCCTCCAGTCAGTATGTAACCCTGCCGGCGGGCGTGGTGTCCGGGGTCTCCGATTTCGCCGTTTCGGCATGGGTATATCTTAACTCCAGCAGTACTCAGGCGCGGGTCTTCGACTTCGGAGATGGCGACGGCATGTATGGCGGCGTCGACCCTTGGGGTAATCAGATTTGGCTGAGCGAACGTTATCTGTTTCTCACCGTGCAGGGCGGATCGGGCCGCGTGCATTTCGGCATTTCGAATTCTACCGGTACCGGCGAACAATCGGTGGACGGGGCGGCGGCGCTCCCCACCGGGCAGTGGGTGCATGCTGCGGTGACGATGAGCGGATCCACGGCCTCGATCTATGTAAATGGCATGCTCGTCGGCCAGAAAACCGGAGTGTATTTCTCTCCGTTTCGACTGGGCTCGACCACGCAGAACTACCTCGGCAAGTCGCAGTGGCGGAGCGATCCGTATCTCAACGGTTCGGTTGACGACTTCCGCATTTACCGCGGTGCCCTCACCACCGCCGACGTCCAGACCCTCGCCAACACCGGTGTCGTCCACCTGAAGTTCGACGAAGCCAGCGGCACCACCGCTACCGACTCCACCGGCAACGGCTGGAACGGCACGCTCGTCAATTCGCCCACCTGGACCACCGGCCAGATCGGCAACGCCGTTTCTCTGGCCAGCGCCTCCAGCCAATACGTCACCCTGCCGACCGGCGTCGTCAACGGTCTCACCACCTGCACGCTCACCAGCTGGGTTTACCTCAACTCCACTGGGAACTGGAACCGTATCTTCGACTTCGGCACCGGCACGACGAACTACATGTTCCTCTCCCCGCAGAACGGCACCACCGGCAAGATCCGCTTCGCCATCCGCACCGCTTCCGTTGCCGAGCAGATCATCGACGGCACCGCGTCGCTGCCGATTGCGGGCTGGCATCATGTCGCCGTCACGCTCAACGGCGCGACCGGCACCCTCTACGTGGACGGCGCGCAGGTCGGCCAAAACACCGCCATGACGCTTAACCCGTCCAGCCTCGGCTCGACCACGATCAACCGCATCGGCCGCTCGCAGTTCTCCGCCGATCCGTATCTCAACGGCAAGGTGGATGACTTCCACATCTATGGCACCGTCCTCACTGCCGCCCAGATCGGCACGCTCTACTCCGGCCTGGCAAATCCCACCGTGACCGTCACCGCCGGTGACTCCCAGAGCACCATCAACTGGACCAGCGTTACCAACGCCAGCAGTTACATTGTCAGCCGCTCCACCGTGTCCGGAGGCCCCTACACGGTCGTCGCCGGAGGTCTCACCGGTAACAGCTATACCGATACCGGACTGCTCAACGGTGTGACCTATTATTACATTGTCACCGCCGTCAGCTCGCTGGCCCAAAGCAGCGGATCGGGTCAGGCCGGTTCCACACCGACCCCGCCTGCGCCGGCTTCCCTGGTCGCCACCGCCTGGCCCACCGAAGTCGACCTCAGCTGGGGAGCCGTGAGCGGCGCCACCTATAATGTGAAACGCTCCACGACCAGTGGCGGTGCCTACACCACGATCGCCAGTGGCGTCTCCAGCGCGAGCTACACGGACACCGGACTGACCAATGGCACGACCTACTACTACGTTGTTTCGGCGGTGAAAGGTAACGAAAGCCCCAACTCCGCCCAAGTCTCCGCCATTCCCTACAGCGATCCCGTCGCCGACGCCTGGACACATCAGGACATCGGCTCGGTCGTCCTCTCCGGCAACGCCAGCTATGGCTCGGGTTCGTATGCGGTCAGCGGAGCCGGAGCTGACATCTGGGGCACCGCGGACGCCTTTCACTTCGCCTGGCTCACCCTCACCGGTGACGGCACGATCGTCGCCCGCGTCGCCAGCATCGGAAACACCGATCCTTGGGCCAAGGCCGGCGTCATGATGCGCGATACGCTCGACGCCACTGCGGTCAACATCCTGTCCGCGATCACTCCGGGCAATGGTGCCACCTACCAATGGCGCGCCACGACCGGCGGAACCTCCTCGTCCGCCGCCACCACCGGTCTCACCGCTCCCTATTGGGTGAAAGTTTCCCGCGTAGGCAGCACCTTCACCGCCTACCGCTCGGCGGACGGTGTGACTTGGGCGACCGCGGGAACTCAGACGATCACCATGGGCACCACCATCTACGTCGGTCTTGTGGTCACCAGCCATACCACCTCGGCGCTTTGCACGGCCACGTTCGACCATGTGGCCGTCGTCCCCACGGTCGACTGGTCCTCGGCGGACATCGGTTCGGTCTCGCTCTCCGGAGGTTCCTTCTATGACAACGCCGCCGCCACCGTCATCGGTTCCGGCGCCGACATCTGGGGGACCGCCGACGCCTTCCGCTACACTTACCTGTCCGCCAGCGGGGATTGCGACATCACCGCGCGCGTCGCCAGCATCGGCAACACCGATCCTTGGGCCAAAGCCGCCGTCATGATCCGGGAAACCCTCGCGGTTGGCTCACGCCACGCTACGGCGGTGGTTTCCTACAGCAGCGGAGTGGCCTTCCAGCGTCGCGCCACCACCGACGGCACCAGTGCCACCACCACCACAACCGGACCGGCCGCGCCCTACTGGGTGCGCGTCACCCGCGTTGGCGATGTGTTCACCGCCTACAGTTCGCCCGATGGCAGCACTTGGACGACTCTCGGCTCACAGACGATCACCATGGCCAGCAACGTCTATATCGGCCTCGCCGTGACCAGCCACAACACGAGCGCTCTCTGTCCGGCGGTCATCGATAACCTGTCCGCCAACCCATGATGGTTCTCCATTGGCTAGCAGAATAGTAAACCATGGTATTCTGCGTTGCCCGGAACGGTTCGACTGAGTCTCCGCCCGAATTGACGGGCGGAGACCTCCGTCTGCATCGCCGGCTGCGCCCTTTTCATCTGTTTGCGTCGGGGATGGTGTGTATCTGGGCTGCGGCATTAGCCGATGCGCATTCGATTTCGTTCAGTTCAACGATCACCTATTCCTCCAGCCAGCCGGCGACGACAGGAGCGAGCATCGCGAACTGGACGGGAGCGGCTTTCGACGCGGCCAATATCGGCGGCTCGGGAGTGAATGCGGACGGGGGAGCGAACAACGGCGCGGCCAACGACGCCTCGACTTACGTTGCCAGCAACCGGCCGGTACAGGGTCAGATGTTCACGACGGGAAGCAATGCGAACGGCTACGACCTGACGGGCGTCACCATGCGTATGGCCGGCTACACGAGCAATACCGTCACCGGCTCCAACCTGTCCGGATGGAATCTTAATTTCACGAACGGTCCTCTCATTGTTTCAATGGGCAAGATCAGCGGGACCACACAAAGTGTGATCTCGATGCAGTGCTTCAACACGGGAGGCACGGGCAATCCCGGTTCGGGCAGCAGTGCCAACGGTTCCGGCACCTACCTCACGTTTACGCTGCCGTTTCCGGTGCACCTGGATCCGGGCACCACCTATGGGTTCGACTTCTCCGTGGGCAACGGAAACTCGAACTACTTCGAATGGCTGGGGACGAGCACGGCGGGCGTGTATTCGGGCGGGACGGCCTACACGCGCTCGGGAAACACCATCACGGCGCTGACAGGGCAACGTGTCTTCATGGTGAACATGACCGCGTCCGCGGCGGCCTATGCGCCATTCACGCATCCGGGTGCCTTGCACACGCAGGCGGACTTCGACCGGATGAAGGCGAAGGTGGCGGCGAACGAGGAACCTTGGATTTCAGATTACAACATCCTCATCAACAGCCCGTGGGCGCAGACGGGGTGGCCGGCCTACGACGTGGACTACATCGTGCGCGGTTCGAGCGGCAACAACTACACGCGCTCGCAGCAGGACGCTCAGGCGATCTACGAGCTGGCCCTCCGGTGGAAGCTCACCGGCAACACGAGCTACGCGGATCATGCCGTTGCGATCGCCAATGTATGGTCGGGGTTGCTGGGTGTAACGGGCGATACGAACCAATCGCTTGCGGCCGGCATTTGTGGATATCTGTTCGCGACGGGCGGTGAGATTTTGAGCACGTACTCCGGGTGGGCGGCCGTGGACAAGCAGGCTTACAAGGACATGATGGTTCGTGTATTCTACCCTTCGAACTTCGATTTCCTGTGGAGGCATCATGACACGTTCTGGCGGACGGGCGGCAACACCCATTACCGGCTGAATTGGGACGCGGACAACATCGCCTCGATGGCCGCCATCGGCATTCTCTGCGACAACAAGGCGATCTACCAGCAGGCGCTGGACTTCTTCAAGAACGGTCCGGGCAACGGCCGGGTGGATCGCGCCGCGTGGTATATCCATCCCGACGGCACGGCGCAGACCGAGGAGAGCGGGCGCGACCAGGCGCATAACCTGGGCGGGTGGTATTCGTTGGCGTTGCTGTGTCAGATGGCATGGAACCAAGGCGACGACTTGTTCGGCTACGACAACAACCGGGTGCTGCGTGCGTTCGAATACAACGCGAAATACAACCTCGGGAACAACGTGAACTGGGTGTTCCACCGCAACAGCGACCTGGCTTACACGGAGACGCTTTCCGGCGCAGAGCGGGGGCTCGGCCAATACCACTCCTATGAGTTGGTTTATAACCATTACGCAAACGTGATGGGCGTCGCGGCACCCTACAGCAAACTGGCCATGAACGCGGTGCGCCCGGAGCCGCGGCCCGATCCGAACATTCACCCCTCGCAGGTGGATTGGCTGGGGCTAGGCAGCCTGACGTTCGCGCGAAATGACACGACGACTGGCGCGGCGCCAAGCGGATTGGTTGCGCAATGGAGCAAGAATCAAGTGGTGCTCACCTGGTGGGGCACGGCGACCGCCACGAGCTACCAGATCCAACGGGCGACGAGCATCAGCGGGACCTACACAACCCTCGGAACCGCCGTGGAGCCGGGTTTGAACTTCACCGATACGAACGTCGCGAACGGAACGAGCTACTACTACAAAGTGGTGGCCGTGACCCCGGGCGGCAATCTCGCAAGCAACCCGCTGCTGGTGAATCAGGCTTTGGTGACGCGGTTTACTTTCGAGGGAAATGCGAACGATGTCGTCGGAACGCGCAATGCGACGGCCAAGGGCGGCACGTCGGCGCCCGGCTACACGACGGGCTTTGGCGGCGGGCAGGCGGTCTCGCTCAACGGCAGCGACCAATACGTCCAACTGCCGGTCGGCTCGGGCAACTATCGCGATATCACGATCGGGGCGTGGGTGTATTGGAATGGCGGCAGCGCGTGGCAGCGTGTGTTCGACTTCGGCAGCGAGATCGAGAAATACATGATGCTCACCGTCAAGGATGGCTCGGGCAAATTGTCGTTCCAGATGACCACGTCGCGCGGCACGGACGGCACGCTTATCATCACCGGTCCGACGATGCCGACGGCGACGTGGACGCACGTGACGGTCACGCTCAATGGCGACACGGCAACCCTGTATGTAAACGGCCTCCCCGTGGCCTCGGCCGTGGGCACGATGGTCACGCCGCTACTGGCCCAGCCATTCTGCTACCTCGGCAAGAGCATGTGGACTTCTGATCCGAATTTCAGCGGCCGTATCGATGATTTTCGCATCTACAATTACACGCTCACGGGCAAGGAAGTTTACGCTCTCTGGGGGCAGGGTGGGGCCAACACCGCGCCGGCCTTCACCGTCAACCCCATCAATCTGCCCGCGGCAACGCAGGATATCAACTACAGCACGAGCAGCCAGACGCTCGCCAGCGTCGCGACGGACACCAACGGAGGCACACTCACCTATGCGAAAGTCAGCGGACCGTCCTGGCTGACGGTGGCTTCGAACGGTGCGCTGTCGGGCGCTCCCGCCAATGCCGACGTGGGAAAAAACGCTTTTGTCGTGCGTGTGACCGATGCCGCCGGCGCCTCCGACGACGCGAACCTTTATATCACCGTCAACAACGTCAACGACGCGCCCGTCTGGAGCAGCACCTCGTTGACCGGGCTTGTCGTCACCCGCGACCAACCCTACGCGGCGTTCACCCTAACCGGCCTGGCTACCGACCCGGACACCTCCTATGGCGATACGGTCGCCTATAGCAAAATCGGCGGCCCGGCGTGGTTGGTCGTCGCCAGCAACGGCGCGCTTTCCGGCACACCGGGCGTGAGCGACGTGGGCACGAATAGCTTCACCGTGCGCGTCACCGACAGCGCCGGCGCGTTCGTTGACGCCACGCTTGCGATCACCGTGCTCCCTTTCACCCTCCGCTCGCAGTATCTTTTCGAAGGCAACACGACTGACTCCAGCGGCAATTTCAACGGCACCGCGGTCGGCTCGCCGGCGTATGGCGCCGGCCGCAGCGGGCAGGCCATCGTGTTCGATGGATCCGCCAATTACGTCACGCTGCCCGCGGACGTGGCGAGCTACCACGATATCACCGTCGCCGGATTTGTGTATTGGAATGGCGGCAGTGCCTGGCAGCGCATCTTCGATTTCGGCAACGACACCACCCAGTATCTTTCCCTCACGCCAAGCACCGGCAGCAACATGCGCTTCGAAATCGCCAATGGCGGCGTCTACCAGCAAATCTACGCCCCCGTGCTGGCGACCGGCCGCTGGGTCCACGTCGCCGTCACGCTCAGCGGCGACACCGGCACGCTTTACGTGGACGGTGTCGCTGTCGGGACAAACACCGGCATGACGATCAATCCGGACGATTTCCGGCCGTCCGTGAATTATCTCGGTGATTCGCAGTACAGCGCCGATCCGCTTCTCAACGGCAAGCTCGACGATTTCCGCATCTACAATTACGCGCTCACCGCGTCCCAGGTTTTCGACATCGCGAATCCGATTCCCGAGATTCCCTCCGGCGTGACCGCGACAGGCCTGCAGGCCAAAATTGCGCTCTCGTGGAATGTCTCCCAGGCCGCGCAGAGTTACACGGTAAAGCGCGGAGTCGCCAGCGGCGGGCAGTACACCGCCGTCGCCAGCGGCATTACCACCACCAGCTACACTGACACCGGCCTGACCAACGGCGTGACCTATTATTACGTGATAAACGCGACGAACGCGAAGGGCACGACTGCCGATTCCGCCGAGATCGCCGGCACGCCCTCGGATCTGCTCCTGAGCCTGCAATTCGACGAGACGAGCGGCGCGACAGCCGCCGACTCGAGCGGCAACGGTTACAACGCCACGCTGGTCAACAGCCCCGTGTTTGCCTCGGGAAAGCTCAACAATGCGATCAATTTCGCGAGCGCTTCGTCGCAATACGCGACCCTGCCGAACGGCGTCGTCAGCGCGGTGAACGATTTCACGATCTCGACCTGGGTGAATCCAGCGACTTTTGCCACGTGGGCGCGGGTCTTAGATTTTGGCACCGGCACGACGAGCTACATGTTCCTCAGCACCCAATACACGAGCACCTCGCCGAACGGTGCCAAGCCGCGCTTTGCCATTCGCACTGTCTCTGCCGGTGAACAGGGAATTAATAGCACCATTGCCCTCACGGCGGGAGGTTGGAGCCACCTCGCCGTGACTCTCTCTGGCAACACCGCCACGATGTATGTGAACGGCGCTGTCGCCGGAACCAATACCGGCTTCACCCTGCGCCCCTCCTCCATGGGGAGTACGCCTCTGAATTATCTCGGCCGATCGCAGTGGAGCGCCGACCCGTATTTCAACGGCGGGATCGACGATTTCCGCATTTACAGCCGCGCCCTCACCGCCGGTGAGATCAACTCGTTGGTCACCCCTTTGCCGGCACCCTCCAACTTGGCCGTAACCACGGCCACCGGCCAGATCTCCCTCTCGTGGACCTCCGTTGCCAACGCCACCCGCTACATCGTTCAACGCGCCTCTGTCAGCGGCGGGCCCTATGCCACTGTCGCCAGCGGTGTCACCACCACCGGCTATGTCGACGCCGGACTCGCCAGCGGTTACACCTACTACTACGTCGTGACTGCGGCCAACGCTGTCACCCAAGGCTCCCCCTCGGCCGAACTCTCCGTGCTGCTGGCCCCGCCTCCCCCCGCCGGCCTGACAGCCGTCGCGGGCAACGGGCAAGTTGCGCTGACTTGGGCCGCAGCAACCGGAGCCACGAGCTATAACGTCAAGCGTACGACGAGCAGCGGCGGCAGCTACACGGTCATCACCTCGGGTGCGGTCACGAGCTACACGGACACCGGTCCCACCAACGGCACGACCTATTATTATGTGGTTTCAGCGACAAACTCCGCCGGTGAAAGCGCCAACTCCAGCGAGGCGAGTGCAACTCCGTTGAGTGTCTATCAGCAATGGAAGCTGGCCAACGGGCTTTCGCTGGCCACCGCCGATACGGCCACGCCGGATAACGACGGAGTGCCGGTCTTGCTCAAGTATGCCACAGGCCTGACGCCCGGAACACCCAGCGCGACCGGCCCGGCCACTCTTACCAGCGCCAACAACACGCTCGTGCTTCAATTCAACCGCCTCAGTCCGGCCCCGGTGGACTACACGGTCGAAGCCTCCCCCGATCTCTCGACTTGGACGGCCATCGCCAGTCTGGCCGCCGGCGCGGATGCATGGACGGGAAGCGCCGTCGTTTCCGAGACGACCGGCAGTCCACGTGCGGTGACGGTTACGGACACTGTCACCATGGCCGTCAATCCCCGGCGTTTCCTTCGCCTGCGCGCTGGCACCGGCGTGCGTGGCACGATCCCGCAAGGCTACGTCACGCTCACGATGGCGGGCGCGGCGACTTCGGCGCTCTCCGTCCCGCTGGATGATCCGCCGGTATCCCGCGGGGCAGTGCAGGGGGTGACCGCCAGCACCCTCACGGTGGGCTCCGCGGGAAGCTGGGCCACCGCCGCAGCGCCCTACGGACTGCGCCTGCTGTCCGGCAATGCCGCCGGCGCGACGTTTGCGATCACTGCGGTCAACGGCAATGCGCTCACTCTGGCCGTGCCTGCGGGCGTTGATCTCACTCAACTCGTCACGGCGGGCGATCTTTATGCGGTCTTCCCTCTGGACACGCTAGGCACGCTTTTCGGCACGGCCAGCGTGCCGTTTCAGACCGGAGCCACCGCGTCGTCCGCCGACACACTCCAATGGTGGAACGGCAGTGCGTGGCTGGTTTTCTACCACAATGGTATCAACTGGAAGCAGGTCGGCACGCCGCTAAATCAAAACAACACCCTTTTGGCGCCCGATTCGGGATTTTTGGGAGCTCGCCGGGCGGCCTCCGCACTTACCCTCACCATCGTCGGGCGTATCCATGAAGTCGCTCCCCGCCAGTTCACCACCCCCGGCGGGAGTGTTTTTTTGGCGGGACCGCATCCTGTAGCAAGCAGCTTGTCGGCCACCGGCCTGCGCGCCGCGACCGGTTGGCTGACGGCCACGACGGCGACGTCCGCCGACACGCTCCAATTGTGGAGCGGCAGTGCCTGGCTGGTTTTCTACCACAACGGCACCAATTGGAAACAGGTGGGCTCTCCCCTCAATCAGGATGCCTACAGTTTGGTTTCCGGTCAGCCACTGTTCATTTTCAGGAAAAGCACTCCTGCCGCCAATCAAGCCTTTGTCATCCAGCCATTGCCTTACACTCCATGAGAAAATTATTCGTTTTTGCGTTGATCATCACGGGCGCGTTTCTTGGCCCTCACCTGCGCGCGCAGGCCACCGTGAGTCTGAATTTCGACGCCAATGGAGTCACCTTGGATAACTCGGACCAAACAACGGCGCTGGCCGATGGGAATGTGGTCCAGTTTGGGTATTACACGGGGGCCACCGCCGGAAATCTCTTTGCCGGCAGCTGGGTCGCCCTGACCGGCGACGGCAGCGCCAACCCGTCCATCAACACCGTGATCAATGGCGTTTCCAGTTTCGGGTCCTCGTTTGCGGGGCAGTTTTACTACTCGGCGATTTCGTTGACCGCCAGTGTGACCACCGGGCAGATCATGGCCGTGCGCTTTTATAACAGCACCACGGTGGTCGGTTCGACGTTCTACGGCGCGGTTTCAAGCAATGAAGCCAGCATGATTTGGCCGGGGGTGAGCAACACACTGACCTTCCAGATCGGCGACACTGGCACCACTTGGCTCAACAACAACGTCGCTTTCACCGGCACGGCCATCCCTGAACCCGCCGCTTGCGCCGTGCTTCTCGGCGCGCTGACTTTGGCCGGCGTGGCCTGGCGGCGTCGTGGCGCCATCTGAGCGGACGGATGAAGCCGGTTGGAACTGCCCTGCATCGCTGACTTGCGCTTAGGTGCATCAGCGATGCAGGGTTCAGCACTGTGAAATCTTCCGACTTCTTCAGCCTTCCGCCGTCGCTCGCCCGGTTTGCGGCCCATTTTGACGCTGGCGTTGCTCCTTGGGAATGGCTGCGGCAAATCGGACCGGCGCTTCAGGCACTGCCGGCGCTGACCCGCACCGTGCCGCCGGGTGTACATGTTGAAGGATCAGTCTGGATTGATCCGAGCGTGAAGCTGCCCGCCTACGCCACCATCATCGGTCCGGCTTGGATCGGTGCGAAAACGGAAATCCGTCCGGGCGCATTCATTCGCGGCAACGTGATCGTGGGCGAGGGCTGTGTGCTCGGCAACGCGTGCGAGTTTAAAAACTGTCTCCTCATGGACGGTGTTCAGGTGCCGCATTTCAGCTATGTGGGGGATTCCATTTTTGGAAACGGCGCGCATCTGGGGGCCGGAGTGATTTGTTCCAATCTGCGCCTCGACCAGAAACCCGTTACGGTGCGTGTGGATGGCCAGGTGCACGACACCGGCCTGCGCAAATTCGGGGCGATTTTGGGCGACCAGGCCGAGATCGGTTGCAACGCGGTGCTCAATCCGGGTTCGGTTCTGGGCAAACGCGCGCTGGTCATGCCTACGGTGGCTTTCTCCGGCTACCTGCCGGCCAACACCATCGCTCGCATCCGCGGCACGGTCATACAATCGCCCCGGCACGATTGACGGATGGGTGGTTGGGGTTGTTAGTTTGCAACAGCCATGCCCGCCGTCGCCGCCCCTTCTCGCACCACCTCTCTGCGAGCGTTGATTGTTGAAGACAACCCGCTCGATGCCGAGTTGATTGCCGCGATCCTGAGGCATGCCGGCTGGCCGGTCACGGCGGTGCGGGTAGATACCCGCGAGGCGTTTTTAAAGGAGCTCAAGGAAAAGCCGGACGTAATCTTGTGCGATTACAAGATGCCGGCTTTTAGCGCCGCCGACGTGATCGATCTGGTCAAGGAGCAGGGCCTCGACACCCCGGTTATCATCATTTCCGGATCCATCGGCGAAGAGACGGCGGTGGAAATGATCAAACGTGGCGCCGACGATTATTTGCTCAAAGATCGGCTGGGACGTCTCAGCGCGGCCATCGAGCACGCGTTGGAGCAACAGACCCTGCGAGCCTCCGCCCGACGGTCGGAGGAGGAACTGCGCCAATCCGAGTTTAAATACCGCTGTCTTTTCGATCACCTGCTCGACGCCGCTTATCTGTGTGACGCCGGCACCCTCCGGATCATCGATACCAATCTTCAAGGCGAGCGGCTGCTCGGTCTGGATCGGGCGGCGATCCTCGGTTTGCGGCTCGGCCAGTTTCTTCCGCTCCCTGTGATCGACCGGTTGCGCGCGCTCAATCCGGATCAGGAGGACCCGGCCGTGCGTCTCGCTTCCGAAACGCACGACGCCAAGGGCCGTCACATCCCCGTGCAGATCAACGCGACGGTCCTCACCATCCACCATCATCCCCTGATGCTGGTCTTGTTGCGCAATCTCGGAAGCCAGCCTGTCGCCGATGGAATTTGAGGCGCGGGAAAATCGTTCTCGTTCTCCGGGGCGTTCTCGTTCTTTTTCCTGAGTTTCGAGAACGAGAACGATTTCCATGCGCATCCTCACCGGTATCCAGCCCTCGGGCCAGCTTCACATCGGCAACTACTTCGGCGCGATCAAACCCGCCGTCGAACTCCAGACCCGCGGCGACTGCACGTATTTCATCGCCGATTATCATTCGATGACCTCGCTCACCGACGCCGCCGCGCGCCGGCAGAACACCTTGGATGTCGCCCTCGACTGGCTCGCCTGCGGACTCGATCCGCGGAAAAACGTTCTCTTCCGTCAGAGCGACGTGCCCGAAGTCTGCGAGCTCATGTGGATCTTGGGCACTCTCACGCCGATGGGCCTTCTCGAGCGCGCCCACAGTTACAAGGACAAGACCGCCAAGGGCCTTTCGCCCAACTTCGGGCTCTTTGCCTACCCGGTGCTCATGGCCGCGGACATCCTGCTCTACGACACCAACCTCGTCCCGGTGGGCCGCGACCAGAAGCAGCATGTCGAAATGACGCGGGACATCGCGATCAAGTTCAACCACACCTATGGCGAGACGTTCGTCGTGCCCGAGCCGGAGATCCGTGACGAGACCGCCGTCGTTCCCGGTCTCGACGGCCAGAAGATGAGCAAGAGCTACGGCAACACGCTCCCGATTTTCGGCGAGGAGAAGGCCGTGCGAAAATTGATCATGTCGATCGTCATGGACAGCCGCACGCCGCAGGAACCCAAACCCGACGCCGATAAAAACCTCGCCATCCAGCTTCTCCGGCTCGTCGCCCCCGTCGAGGTGGCCGCCGATTACGAAAACCGCCTGCGCGCCGGCGGCCTGGGCTATGGCGATCTAAAGAAGGCGCTCTTCGAATATTACTGGACGTTCTTTGCTCCGTACCGGGCGAAACGCGCCGAACTGGCGGCCAATCTCGATTACGTGCACGACGTTCTGCGCGACGGCGCCGCCCGGGCCCGGACGACCTCGGCCGATGTCCTCGACCGCGCTCGCAAGGCTTGCGGCCTGAGCTAGCACGAAGCGATTTAAACCTACACCACGGTCACCGGGTGTTCGCGGAGTGAGGCGATCGCCTTCATGATGACCTCGGAGGCACGCAGGTAACGCTCCTTGCCGGTCTTGGGGTCATCGTAATCCCGCGGGTGCACGAGCGGTCCGAAGGTGATCGAAACCGGCGTGCCGACGCGGAGCTTGCCGCCGCGGCCGAAGGCGACGTGCGAGTTGAAAATGCGCACGGGAAGCACGGGCACCTGCGTCTTGCACGCGATCAGGCCCACGCCGGCCTTGGGCGGTTGCAGCTGTCCGTCGGGCGAGCGCGTGCCCTCGGGGAAGAGGATGAGGGCTTTGCCGCTTTGCAGGGTTTGCAGGACGCGCTTGATCGCGGAAATATCCGAACCGCCATCGCGGTCCACGGGGATGCAACCTACGCTGTCCAGCCACCAGCTCGCCAGACCGGGTTTCCACAGGGTCTTGCGGGCAAAAAACGCGATCTGACGCGGCACCTGGCTTCCGATGAACGGAGGGTCGAGGTGACTGGCATGGTTGGCCGCGATCAGAAACGGACCGCTCTTGGGAATGTGCTCAAGCCCGGCAATCTCGCCGCGAAAGGCCATGTCGTAAAAGGCGATGATCGCATAATGGCAGAGCCCGTAGAGGACCTCCATCGTGGCGTGCGTGTAGCGACGGTTCATGCGGGGCCGGTCAGCCGAGTTTTTCCGCGATGGTGGCGCCGATCGTGTCCACGACCTGTTCCAGCGTCAGGTGCGTGCTGTCGATGGCGATTGCGCCGGGCGGCAGGGTGAGCGGCGCGGTCTTGCGCGAGGAGTCGAGGCGGTCGCGTTCGGCGATCGCATCGGCCCGGCCTTCCAGAGCCCGGCGGCGGGCGCGCTCCACCGGATCGGCATGCAGGAAAAAGCGCAGGTCGGCGTTGGGGAAAATCACCGAGCCGATGTCGCGGCCTTCCATCACCAGGCCGCGAAAGCCATGCCTGCGGGCGACGTCGGCCTGGCCGCGTTGATAAGCGAGAAGGGCGGCGCGCACCTCGGGGATGGCGGCGAAATGGGACACGGCGGCGGTTACCTCCGCGCCACGGATTTCGGCTTCCGGCACGACGCGGCCGGCGATTTGCATGCGGGCGGAGCGGCCCTCGACTTGGGTGCCAAGATCAAGGCCGGGCAGGGCGGCCTTGACCGCGTCCACCTGCTCGATGCCCAGGCCGCGACGCAGCAGCTCGGCGGTGATCGCCCGATAATAGGAGCCGGTGTCCACATGCAGGAAATTGAACCGCTCGCTGAGCGCGCGGGAGGTGGAGGACTTGCCGGAGGCGGCGCCGCCGTCGATGGCGACGATAAGGAAGGAGGCCATTAGAGGGAAGAAAGGGATTTTTCGCGGAGTGACGCGAGCACGTCGAAAAAGTTGGGAAAGGTTTTCGCGCAGCACGCAGGGTTCTTGATGGAAAGCCAGGGACGCCCGTCGCCGTGAAAGTCGTGGCAACCGAGAATGGCGAAGCTCATGGCGAAGCGGTGATCGCCGTAGGTTTCGATCTCGACGCCGGTTTTGAGCGGTCGCGGGGTGATGGTGAGACCGTCGCCGTCGTCGTGTTCGTGGACGTCCTGGCCGAGCTTGCGCAATTCGCGCACCATGCCGGCGACCCGGTCGGTCTCTTGTTTGCGTGAATGGGCGACGCCGGTGATGCGCGTCGGACCGGAGAGCAGGGGAGCAATCGCGGCCAGAGTGAGAAACGTGTCGGAGAATTCGTTGAAGTTCTCCGTCACTCCGGAACGGGATGCGTCGGCTTCAAAAGAAACGACGAAGCCGCCGGCTGACTCGGCCACCGTCATGCCGACACGACGAAGAACGTCCAGAAAAGCGGTGTCGCCTTGCAGTCCCCGATTAAGGTTTTCGAGGCCGAGGCGTCCGCTGGTGACAAGCGGGAGGGCTGCGTAATAGCTCGCGGCGGTGGCGTCGGGCTCGACGGCATACACGCCTTGCGCGGAGTAGGGCGTGAGTTTTACGCGGAAATTGTGCTCGTTGATGCGTTCCACCGCGGGCGCGGGTCCGGCTTGGAACGATTTCATGATGGCGGCCGTCATTTGCACAAAAGGCCAGCGTACGTCGCCGATAAGCGAAATTTCGACTGGAGTCCGGGCCAGCGGAGCGACCATGAGCAACGCCGACAACATCTGGCTGCTCTCGCGAGCGTCGATGGCGACCGCGCCGCCGCGCAGTCCGCGGGCATGAATCTCGATGGGGAAAAATCCCTCTTCGCCGGTGCAGCGGATGTCCGCTCCGAGCGCGCGAAGGGCGTCGATCAGGCCTTTCATCGGACGTTTGCGCATCTGCGCGATGCCGTCGATGCGGTAGGTTCCCTGCGGGGCGGCGGCGCAGAGGGCGGTCAGGAATCGTGCGGCGGTGCCGGCGAGACCGACGAAAAGATCGACCGGTTGCGGATTTTTAAACCCGCCGCCCTGACCGGAAATTGCGAGGACATGGGCGGCTTCGTCGGCCGCCACGGTGAAGCCGAGCGCGCGCAGCGCCTCGGTCATGAGCTGGGTGTCTTCGCTGAAAAGCGCTCCGGTGAGTGCGACCGGACGGTCGCAGAGGGCGGCGAGAAGCAGGGCGCGATTGGTGAGGCTCTTTGAGCCGGGCAGAGTCACCGTGCCGCGCACAGGGCGGGTGAACGGCTGGATCGGAAGAACGTCGGGAAGCGGCAACGACATGGAAGGAACGACGCTCACGCAAAGGACCGTACCCGCCAAGGGGATTTTAACACTCCGCCGCCCCAAACCAAGAAGTACAGTATTAATTGACTTGTTGGTTTGCGGGTGAGGTGGGGCGGAGGTGCGGTTGGGGGGGAAGACGGGGTTAGGGGCGGAAGCCGTCGCGCCAGGCTTTGCCGCGTTCGAGGCGGGCGCGCACTTCGGGCCAATCTCGGTTGGCGAGGGCGGACTGGAAGCGGTGCAGTTCGTCCTGAAATTTGTTCAGAGCACGGAGAATCTCGTCGTGGTTCTGCTGGAAAATTTCAATCCACATGGTGGCGTCGCTTGCGGCGATGCGAGTGGTGTCGCGCAGGCCGCCGCCGGAGAGGTTGCGCCAGCCGGGCGGCTTGGTGGCGAGGAAGTCGGCGAGCGTCGTCGCAAGCGCCTGCGGGAGATGGCTGATGTGCGCGACAATCTCGTCGTGCTGATCGGGCGTGGCCGTGGTCACTTCGCCGCCGAGGTCGTGCCAGAAGCGCACCACGGTTTCGGTCGCGGCGGCATCGGTGCCTTCCAGCGGAGTGACGAAGCACACGCGGCGTTCGAAGAGGGTTTCGGAGGCGTTTTCCCAGCCGGTTTTTTCGCTGCCGGCCATGGGATGGGCACCGACGAAGTGCCGGCCGGAGGGGAGGGCGGCGTGGCAGGCGCGGGAGAGACTTCCTTTTACGCTGCCGACGTCCGTGACGATCGCGCCGGCGGGAAGGTGCGGCGCAATTTGGAGGGCAAGCTCGATGATTTTTTCAACAGGCGCGGCAAGCACGACCAGCGAGGCCTCGGCCACGGCGGCGGCGGGAGTCTCGGCCACGGTGGTGCACCAGGGCTGTTCGCGGAGTTTCAGGCGGGCCTCGGGGCGGCGCGTCCACACGGTGATGCGCCGAGCGAGGCCACGAGCATGGGCGGCCTTGGCGACCGAGCCGCCGAGCAGCCCGGGAGCGAGGATGACGAGGTTATCAAGCACGCTTTGTGAAAACGCCAACCTCTGGAAGATGTCGAGTTTATCGATAGACAGCCCCGATCTCATTGCATTTTGCGCGGGCCATAGTTTGCTCGGCTTTTTACCCCACTATGTCGGCCATCCGGAAAAAGATTCACCTGGGTTCCTTGTTCAGGGCTGTCTGGCCTTGGTTTTTAATCCTCTTGGGAGTGGGGGCGCTGGGCTTCCTGTTTTATTTTGTCGCAACGCTGGGTCCCAAGCACGTGACGTCATCGGCCGCGGCGGTCCGGGCTCCCGACGATCCGGCGGTGGCCAAGTTGTCCGACGAGGTCAGCGATCTGGAAAAACAATACCGTCAGGCCGCCGATGCCAATCTGGTCACGCCGGAGGCGATCGAAAAGCTGGCCCAGGCGTTGGAAAAACAACGTGAACTGGTCCGCATCTACCCGGCGGCGGGTCTGGACCAGACGACGCGTCTGATGCGGCTTGAGACCACGCTCGATGGCGCTCGTGCCAAGGTGAAGATGGAGCAAATCGAAATTCTGGAAAAAGAAGGCGAGGATTTGCAGTCGGATCCGGATACTTCGCTGGCGGAGACGAAGCTTTCGGAGGCGTTGCGCCTGCAGCGTGAAATCAACACCAGCTCGGCCAGTTCCCGCTATAAAAACTATGTGCGCGAGACGTCGCTGGTGCAGGCGCTGGCCGCGCTTCAGGCCGCTCCCTTGAAGAAGCAGGTGGACGAGTCCCTGGCCGCCGCTCGCAAGGCGGCCGCGGAAACCCGGTGGTCGGACGCGCTGGTCGCCTATACGGCGGCGCGCGACACGCAGGAGCGCATCAATCGGGAATACGCCCGCACGCGGTTTGCCGACCTGGCCGGCGCCGACAATCTTTCCGCCGAAATCGAATCGCTCAACGCCGCCGGAATCGTTGCGGACATCGACGCCAAGGAAAAAGCGGGCGATGCGGCTGCCGTCCGCGGAAAGGGTGACGAAGCGGCGGCATTGTTCGCCGCCGCCGGCGACCTGCAGCTTCAGGTGAACCAGAATTTCAAGCGCAGCCGTTTTGTGTCCTCGGAGCGCATCGAGGAATTGGAGATCAAACGGCAGACCGCGCTTTCCACTGCGACGGCGGACGCACTTGCGACGTTGGATCGCGTCATCGGAGAGCATTTGAAAAAGCGTCAGGTGGTCGCCGCCGAACAGAAAATCGGCGAGGCGGTGCAACGGGTGGACCAGTTGTTCGCCGATTATCCGAAAAGCCAGCGGATCGATGGGGCGCTCAAGCTCAAGCTCGCCTACCTCGCGCTGCGTCGGGCGGATCTCCGGATGTTACAGGATGAGGTCTATGACCGGTTGTTGCCGTTGCCCGGCGTGGCGGAGCGGCTGCTGCTCAAAACCGAGGTTCCTCAGTCGCTCTACGTTCTGGTGATGAACACGAATCCCAGCCGCAATCCCGGGCGCACGTTTCCGGTCGACTCGGTCAACTGGAACGACGCGCAGGAATTTTGCGCGCGTCTCTCTTGGCTGCTGGGCGTGACGGTGCGATTGCCTTCCTCCGATGAATTTCGCGTGGCGCTTGGCGACGGTGATCTCGGCGCCTGGGGAAAACAAAACAGCAACGGGCGCAGTCAGGAAGTGGGCGTTCAGAAACCCAACACCGCCGGATTCTACGATCTGCTGGGCAATCTTTCCGAATGGACCGCGGCCGGAGCTGCCGATGACAAGGCGGTCGTCTTCGGCGGAAGCTATCTGGATGAACTCGAAATTTTGGTGAAGATCCCCTCCGAGGCGCGGCTCAAGAGCGACCGCGCCCGGCATGTGGGTTTCCGTATTCTGGTGGAAACGGACGCCCTGTAAGAGCGCGCCGGCCTTCAGATTCCGCCCAAGGCGGCGATTTTTTTGAATTCGGCCGACGTCAGCGGCATGACCGAAAGGCGGCTTTGGCGGAGGAGGGCGATGTCCTTGAGCGCCGGCTCGGCCTTGATCTGCTCGAGCGTGACCGGACGGGCCAAGGGGCGGACGGCTTTGAGTTCGACCGCGACCCAGCCTTCGTCATCGGCAGTGGGGTCGGGAAAGGCGGCCTTGGTCACCTTGGCCACGCCCAGCACGGCCTTGGTGGTCACGCTGGCGTAGAAAAGCACAGTGTCGGACGGACGCATGGCCTTGAGATGGTTGCGGGCCTGGTAATTGCGGACACCGGTCCAGTCGGTGCGTCCGTCCCGGACAAAAGTGTCCCACGCATAGGCTTCAGGTTCGGTTTTCACCAACCAATATTGGGTTGTCATGCGAATGCTCGGTCCATGCAGTGTTAACTACATGGAGCCAAGTGCAGCTGAAAAGGCAAAAGCCCGCCGTTACCTGCTGATTTTACGCGTGTGCACCGTGGTGGGGGTGGTCTTGCCCGTGGTCCTGTTTTTTTTGCTTCGCTGATCTTTCGATGAACAAAACTCTCCTCCCCATTCGCCTCGCTTTTATCGTGCTGTGTGCGGCCGCGGGATGGCTGGTGTGTTTTTCGATCAAAGAATGGGACGGCCTGTGGTTGCGGGCGGTGGCCATCGGCTTGTGCATCGGGACGCTGGTGGTGCTGGTGGACATCATGCTGCGCGGCTTTTCCCTGCGCGGGCTGTCGGCGATCACCTTCGGCTTGGGCGTGGGCACGCTCATCGCGTACATGATCAGCCGCTCGCCGCTGTTGAAGGAGGGTGATCCCCAGATCATTTACTTGGTGCAGCTCGCGCTCTTCCTCGTTGCCACGTATCTCTGCACGGTAATCGCCTTGCGCGGCAAGGATGAGTTCAACCTCGTCATCCCCTACGTGCGCTTCGTTCCGCACGAGGTCGATGTGCCGCTGGTGGTGCTGGACACGAGCGCGCTCATCGACGGTCGCATCGTGCGGATCTGCCAGACCGGATTTCTCAGCTCGGCCCTGGTGATTCCGCAGTTTGTCATGAGGGAGCTGCATACGATCGCCGATTCCAACGAGCCGCAGAAACGCACGCGCGGCCGCCGGGGTCTCGAGATGCTGGGTGAGTTGCGTAAAATCAAAAATCTCGACCTGCGCATCCATGAAAGCGAGGTCACCAAGCAGGGGGACGTCGATGCCAAGCTGGTCTTTCTCGCCAAGTCGATGCGCGCCAAACTGCTCACCACCGACTACAATCTCGCGAAACTGGCCGAGTTCCACGCCGTGCCTTGGCTGAACTTGAACACTCTTGGAAAGGCACTGCGTCCCGAGCTGGTGATCGGCGAGGTGATCGAAGTCGAGCTGATCAAGCCCGGCAAGGAAGAGGGGCAGGCGGTCGGCTACCTGGACGATAGCTCGATGGTCGTGGTCAACGGCGGCCGTCCCCACATCGGTCGCATCACCACGGTCGAGATCACCAGCGTGCTGCCGTCCTCGGCCGGCAAGATGATTTTCGCCTCCATCGTCGACGAATAACTGCCCTCGGATGATCGACCGGTCACGTTAAAATGGTGGAGCAGACCGGGATCAAACCGGCGACCTCGTCGTTGCGAACGACGCGCTCTATCAACTGAGCTACTGCCCCAAGTGAGGAGGGGATGTATTTGGGGAAGGGCCTTCTGCGAGTAAACATCAATTTTGATTCTTTTGCGGCGGCCCTTTACGAACAGGTAAATTCAGCCGGGAACGCAAACTGGTCTCTAATTTGCTGTTGAAGCCAAAGTAGGAAGACCAAAAAGTGCCGCTCTGACTTTACGCCAAACATCATTAGAAAATTACACGTTATGAAAAAGACCACGCCCAAAGCCGCCAAAGCCACTCCTGTTGCCAAGAAAACACCGGCTAAAGCCGTCAAGAAGGTCGCTCCTTCGGTGGTTAAGAAGAAGGCGGCCGCTCCTGCCGTCAAAGCCAGCGCCAAGCCGGTGGTCACTCTCATCACGGCCAATGTTGACGTCGGTTTTGGCAACGCGCTCTTCATTCGTGGCGAAGGTCCCGGCTTGAGCTGGGATCTCGGAGTTCCGCTCAACTGCCTTTCCGACACCCAGTGGAGCATCAAGCTGCCGGAAACGTCGAAGCCCGTCGTTTACAAGTTCCTCATCAACGATGTCACCTGGTCGACCGGTGTGGATTACGTGACCGAGCCCGGCACCAAGGCGCTGCTCAGCCCGTCCTTCTAAGGTCGCTCATATCACCGCCGGCTTCGATGTGGGCATCGGGCCGTCGGGACTGAGGGCGCGGAGTTTGGTTTGCAGGGAAGCGACGTCGAACTGCTCATCCGCCAGTTCCGCGCTCGTCACCACATCATAGGCGACCCGCACCCGGGAAAAAGGGAGCGGCACGTAAAAACGATCCCAACTGGGTAGTTGCCAGGCGGATTCGTAGGCGCTGCCCAGCAGAACCATCGGGGCTTGCGCCCGCCGGGCCACCACCAGGCCGCCGGATTTGAACTCATACAAGGGGCCGCGGGGCCCGTCGGGCGTGATGCCGATGTCGTGCCCCGCTTTCAGTACCTCGATCAGCCCGAGGGCGGCTTCGCGTCCGCGGCGGTGGCTTGAGCCGCGCACGCTGCGAATGCCGACCAAGTCAAAAAAGGCCTCAAGCCAGGCACCGTCACGACTGGTGCTGACCAACCCGTAGACTCCGCGCTGGCGATGATGACGCCGGAACATCTCGGCCGCGATGAAGAGCCGGTTGTGCCACAGGGCGAAGACCACGGGCTCGTTGATGTCTCCCAAGCGATGCTGCGTGAGCGGCGAAAGCTCGATCTTGAGTGAAAGCGTCCAGGCGCGCACCGCCATGCCCAAGGGCCAGAGCACCAGGTAGCGCCAGCCTTTGAGGTCGTGAATGACGGATTTGCGCGAAGAAGCGGACATGAATCTCCATGCTGTCCGGCCAAGTGGCGTCTCGCCAAGCGAAAGTTGCGGATTTGCCGGCGGGGGCGAATGGCGGAGGACCGCCGTTCATAGCGAAGTCGCCGGCGGGGAGGGGAGATCTCCTCAGCAGGTTTCCCCCACTCGGTTTTCAGACTTCTCGTGGTTGCATGTCTTTTGACGCCAACCCACCGCTAAAATTACGATGGGTAAGTCCGACAATAGCCGGCTGAGCGGGCTAATGTTCGGGAACCTATGAAAAGGAACGAATTTCTGGATTTCGCCAAAGGGATCTTAATTATTTTGGTCCCGGTCGGCCACGCGCTTCAATATGCGGTGTACCAGAATCAGGATTTTTTTTCGGATCCCTTCTTCAAGGCGATTTATATGTTTCACATGCCCCTGTTCATGGGCATCGCCGGCTTTCTGAGTCATGCGGGGATGGAGAAGAATCCGCCGGGGAAGTTCATGCGCGCGCGGGCCCAAACCTATCTTGTCCCGATTTTGGCCTGGGCCGTTCTTTATCAGGTCATTCTTTTTATATGCCTCGGGGGACATGGGTGGAGCGCCTTCCCCAAGGCCTTCGTCCGTGAGTTTCTCAGCGGCTTGTGGTTTCTTTGGGCGCTGGTTGGGTGTCTGGCGATGACGGCGGCGGCCAGGGCCTTCGGGCGCTATTTCTGGGCCGTTTATGCGCTGATGTTCTGCGGGATTTTGTTCCTGCCGGATACGGGCATATTGTACCTCTTCAAGTACATGGTCCCTTATTTCCAGGCCGGATATCTTTTGGCGGCGCTGGGAGGTTTTACGATGAAAGGGACGCGCGCGTTCGGGCTCTTTGCCGTCGCGGGTGGGTTAACGGCAGGTTGTTACCTGCTGTGGAATGACAATACGTATATCTACACCTCCAAGATGGCGCTGGTGAGGGGCAACTATGGTAATATTGGGCTGCGCTACTTAAGTGGATTTGCCGCCTCCGTTCTGGCGCTGTTCATCATAAGATACCTGTATTTGAAAACGCCGGAATCCGTGAATCGTTTCGTCCGCGCGCTGGGACGGGATTCGATTTATATTTATATTCTCCAGTATCATCTGTTTGTCGTGCTGGCCCTGCTGGCCACGCGGTATTTCCCGCCCTTTGGTGGCAGCCTTTCCGGGGTCGCGTTTGCGTGCCTTGCGGGCCTGTTGATCGCCTCCGGGTGCTGGCTTGCTGGAAAAATGCTGGCGGGCAACGAGTGGTTGGCGGCCGTGTTATTCGGGAAAATCAAGAAGCCCGGCCAGCCGCCGCAGCCGGCAGTCCTGGCGGTTGCACCGCATGGGGATGCGGAAGGCGTCTGAGGTTGGCCGGCATTGAAGACCTTGCTTCGGTAAAATAAAAACCCGCCGGCCTTGAGATTGACCTGCCCCCCCCACCGGTTTTTTTGAGACGTGGCGTCGGAGCTGGGTGTGACCACCGGGCGCGTCCATCAACTGCGGTCGAGCGGACTGAAGCGCCTGCGCGCGTATCCTGCTTTGGTGCAGCTGCGCGACTTCGCAGCCTGACGACCCGCAACCCGGCGATGCCGTGGTTGCGGTTTTTCGCCGTATGTCCCGGCGCTGAGGCTCACGTTCTCTGATTGGAGGTCAGTTGAGCCACTTGCTGTCTCATGCCGGTAAAAATCGCCTCTGCAACCGCTCCGGGAAATCCTGCCGGGATTAAACTGCGCACGTGTTCGATCACCAACGGGGTTGTGTCCACCATTTGATCGATCCATGTGCCATCGTCGCCCAGTCCACTTCTGCGACCGAGATGCTCCCAGTGGCGTCGCTTTATGTCCGACAGTTTCCAGTGGGCGTTTTTGCTGCGCACGGCCATCGCGAGCTTGGCCTTGGGCCAAGCGAGGAGATTCGGCCCCTTTCCGATTATTGGCCAGGCGGAGAGCACGTCGTAGAAGGGGGTGAGGCGATAACTGCCGCCGCGTTCGTGAAACAAGGAGAAGTTTTTCGCGTGCCCGTCCGTTGCGGCGAGAATCCAGAACAGGAGTTGGGCACGCAGGAAATTCCGACGATCCTCTTCTGAGCGGGAGCTACCTACGAGCACACGCAAGATGTCGCCCATACCGGGGCCGCCTTCAGCTTCGTATTTGTCGGATGGCGCGCATCCCAAGGCTTGGCAAAAATCTTCCTGTGGCAGTCGGGCGATCCAACCCGAAGCCGGAGCACGATCAAAGCGTTTCACGATCAGCACGCGATGTTCCGCAAACCGCGCCATTTCGCACTCGGCCACGGGCAACCCGTAGGTTTTCAGGATTTGGAGGCACAACCATTCGTTTTCGACGGAATTCCGCATGTCTGCCGCCATCCCACCAACCAAACCGAGCGGTAGTTTGAAAATATGAGTGGTCGGCGTCGCTCCGGTTGGAATGCACCAATTTCCGTTGTGGTAGAGTAGGGCGGTTTTTTCCTGCGCTCCGGCGATGGAGAATCGGAATTCATCGGACTTATCTCCGGCCAATGCCGAGCCCGTGGAAAGGGTGGCACGAATGGCCTGAGCCACGCCGGCCTCGTCGAGTCGCTTGGCCTGGATCTTTTTCATCTCAGGCGGCTCGTGGTTTTCCGGCAAAAGCTGGATCGCGCCCACGCAATCGCGGCCGATCGTGGCCAAAAGATCGAATGCGCTGCCGCTGTCGGCGTGGAAACGGGTTTGGATGCGGCGCCGAATCTGGTCGTTATCGGGAAGCAGGTTCTCGAAAAAGTTGGCCACCGATGCGCCGCGCAGCGGTTCATTGCCCACGGTGAACGGTAGCGACAGCGACAAAACGCGTCTCGCCTCGTTCTTCAGCCAGGCGTCGTCATACCGAAAAATTTGGGGACGTCCGGGCGGGGCCGACCAGAGGCCGACGCGTTCGCCATTCATCCAGGCTGCCAGGGCATGTGCGCTCATCTTACCAACTGTCACCCGGCTTGGAGGTGCGCTTTGAGGCAGGCTTGGATGCGACCTCAGATACTTTTTCTGTTACAACGAGATCGCCCCCCAGCAAGACAATCAGTTTGGAAACCTGGTCGAACGAAGCCTTCGCAGGATCGGCCTCGATACGGGCGATACGTTTTTGGCTGACACCGATGAGGGTGCCGAGCTGCGCTTGGGTCAGGCCGCGGTGCTTACGCAAGGCAGGCAGCACCGCTCGAATTTGAGCGGGGGTAGAAACCGGGTGGTTCATGCCAGTCAGGAAACTACTTAATGGGAGTAATGTCAATAAATACCCTTGGTGGAGTATTTATTTTTCACTCCATTAAGGTAGTGCGACAGACTGGGGAGGTAGCATGCCGGGCAGGATTTCGACCGGGTGCAGCAGGCAATCCCGCGTCATCCGCCAAATTGTCATCCGGTTGACGCTGAGTAGCTCGGCCGCTCGTCGGAAGCCGAGGAAGTGGATTTCAAGGCCGTTGTCTCCCCTGAAATCAACCGCTGCACCAGGTCCCGTTCCCCACTCGTTAGCGAGGAGTCGGTTGTTACGACGGATTGGAGAATGGCCCGGGAGGTCGGATTCATGGTGATCAAATCCCAGTCAGTAAACTATGGCGGACCGGTTCCCGGAGCGTCTCCCGCGCCAGTACTTCTCCCGCCAGTTGCTCGATCATCGCGTCATGGAATCGGTTCGTGCGGTGATGCACGGGAAAGCCGAAGCCGGTTTTCTCGGTCCGCCACTCCACCGAGGCGACCATCCGCCGATCATGGTGATCGAGGAGGCGAACGCCGCCGCCTTCAAAGACGGGCGACTGATGCAGGAACGCCTCGACCGCCTCCGGCGCGGAGTCTGTGCGATAGCCAGGGAGAAAATGTCCTGCGCGGTTCTGCCGATAGATTTGATAACGCGCCACTGACGCTTGTGCGTCCGCGCCGGTGAGAGCTGACGTTTGGTGGGTGGTTTTCATGGATGCGGTGGGTTTCACTGCATCCATCTCTGCGCTACTTGGCGTCGATGCTCAATCGAGCAGCCCTGCCGAAATCCCGGGGCGCATCCTACCCCGGATTCGGTAGCCTTGGTGCTTCCGGTGTGTTGGCACTCTCGAACTCGCGATTCGTAGTCAGCCCAGTTGAAGCGACCGAGTTTGCTCGCGCGTTATCCGTAATGCGGCATGATAAACTTCCTTCCCCAGGAGCAGAGAGGCGAAAAGGAGGAGCCGTTTCATCGCGTCATGGTCAATGTTCGGACTCGCCGGGATTTTCGGGAATACCTGGATCGTCGAGGATTTGCACAGCCGTGGCGCCGCCGAGGTCGTGCCAGTCTTGCAGGACCCAGACGACTTTTTTGTCCGGCGTGACTTCGACGAGTTGCGGGCCCGCCCCGGTGGTATTGCCGCGTGAACAGAAAATGGTGTTGCCGTTGGCAAGCCGCGTGCAGGTTTGCGGCGCAGTGGAAAAACGATACGCCTCGGGCAAATCGGACGTCTTGAATTCCCAGACTATCTTGCCCTTGGGATTGACTTCGCGTGTGAGTCCCTCGCGTTCGTCGGTGATCAGCGTATTTCCGTTCTTGAGTCGGATGGCGGCCCAAGGTGACGGGATCGGGTAGCTCCAGACTTCCTTGAAATCCTTATCCAGCTCCACGACCTTGTTTTGAATCATGTAGGAAAGGAGATAAGTCCCCTGCGCGGTGTAGCGCGCGCGGCGAAATTGCCCGTGAATGTTTTTGGGATTGAACGGCTGGCCGTCGGCGCTGGACAGTTCGTGATTCACCTCCACCGCGCCGGTCTTGATGTTGACGACCATGAGCCGGGGCGGCAGGCCGTTCACGACGAACATCACCTTGTCCAAACCGATGGGTTGGCAGGTGTGAACTTCCGTGTGACTGGCGTCCTTGCTGTTGTTGCAATCGTAGCGCCACACGACTTTCTTGTCCGGCGTGATTTCGGCGACATATTGCATCCGCGTGAAAAGGATGTTGCCGTTGGAAAGCATCCAGACGTCGTCATATTCCCACGGGAACTCGCGATTGCCGGTCTGATAAGTCCAGGTCACCTTGCCGTCATTCACGAGGAACATCTTGGTGTAATTCTCGCCGACGTAGAGCATTGGATGCTGGGCGAGACCCTTGCCCGGCAGGTCGGCGGGCGCGGGCGCATTCGTCCACTTGCCGGCGGGCGACTCCGTTTCCGCAGGACTCATCGCAGGCACATCCGGCGCGGTGAAACGGCTGAGCTGATCTACGCACGGTGTCGGCGAAGCCGCCCTGCTGTTGGGTATTTGAAAGCCTATGAGCATTGCGGCGAGGCCAATGGCCGGAAGTATCGTCGTCGTAGAATGGCGTTTTGCATTCATGTTTTTATGGGGTAAATATTGGGAGATAGCTAAACTCACCACTGGACTACACTTTAACGGTAATGAAGACCAAGTCCTGTGCGGTTCCAGCGGAGCCGTGCATCCCTTCCGATGAATCGGGTTTGATTGGAGGCGCTTTTCCGTTGTGCGTCTTAGCCGAATCCCGCAAGCACCCGGCCCATGTGGTGACCGCGTGATCAGGTCCAAAACACCATTGGTTTTATGCAATCAGGCGGCCTGTTCACGGCGGCGGCGGATGATCGTCGCGCCGATGAGGGCCAAGCCGCCGAAGATCGCGACGTAGGCGGCAGGCTCGGGGATGGCCGAGAAGGTCACAAAGCCGTTCGTGTCCAGGGCTGCGGTGTAACCGGCAAGGGAGAGCTGCGAAAGCTGCGTGGCGGTGAGGCCTGCGCTCGTGCTGAATTTCAGCGTGTCGGTGCCCACGTCGAAGTTGAGCAGTGTCAATAGGCCGGTCCAGGTGACGCTGTTGCTGTCGGCGAAAGCCAGCGCCGAGGTGCCGGAACCGAAATCGAGCGTGGAGGAGCTGGAGAGAGTCAGCGTATTCAGCGTTTGGCTAAAGCCGCCCGTGGCAAAGGTGCCGCCGTTGAGCACCAGCCCGCTGGAGCTGGCGATGCTATTGGCCGCGCCCAGAGCCAGGATGCCGGCATTGACCGTGGTGGTGCCGGTGTAGGTGTTGGCGCCCGCCAGCACCATCGTGCCCGCGCCGGACTTGCTGATGCCTGTCCCTCCATTCACCAGGATCACGCCGCTCACATTGAGATCGGTGCTCGCGGCGCCATCGGCCACGTTGAAGTTCAGCGTACCGGAGCGGATCGTCAGGCGGGAGCTGATCGTCGAGGTGGTGGCACTGGCGTTGGTCGTGATGCCGTAGCCGTTGGCTGCATCGAAGTTGAAACCGACGGTTCCGGTGCTGGCCACGGTTTCCGCCATCGTGCCGCCGGTGAGAACGAAATTCGTCTGGTAGCCGTTGTTGAAGTTGACTGCGTTGTTCAACGTGCCGCCGACGATATTGACGGTATCGACCTTGGTGCCGGCGCCAAATCCCAGCGTATCCTGCGCCGTCAGATTCACCGTCGCTCCGGAATTGATGGTGAGGGTACCGCGGACGGTGCCGGCGGCGCCGCCGCGGGTGAGCGTAAGCGTGCCGGCGTTGACGGTGGTGCCGCCCGAGTAGGTGTTGATGCCGCTGAGGACGGTCGTGCCGGCGCCGGACTGGATGAAGGCGCCCGTGCCGCTGATGACGCCGGAGAGGGTGTTGGTGATGCCGCTTCCTTCCGCGCCCGTCACCGTGCCGGAGTTGGCGATTGCGTTGGATTGGATGGAGTCGGCCGCTTCGTCAAACGCGAGGGTCGCGCCCGAGGCTACGGTAAGCACGCTGCCGGCGCTGATCGAGCCGCCCGTGCCGTCGCCGATCTGCAGCGTGCCGCCGTTGATCGTGGTCGCGCCGGTGTAGGTGTTGGCACCGGACAGCGTGAGGGTGCCCGCGCCGTTCTTGGCGAGCGTGCCCGTGCCGCTGATGACGCCCGTGTAGCCTTGGGAGCTGGTCAGATTGTAGGCGAGGGCGGCATTATCGACGATATTGCCGCTCGTAGCGATGAAGCCGTCGGTGGTGCCGTTGCCGATCTCCAACGTGCCGGCGTTGATCGTGGTCGTGCCGATATAGGTGTTGGTACCGGTGAGGGTGAAGGTGCCCGTGCCGTTCTTGGTGAGATTGCCTTCCGCGCCGAGGCCGCCGTCGGAAATGACACCGGCAAAGGTGGTGGAGAGGTTGTTATCGCCAGTGGTCAGGGTATTGCCACCACCCAGCGTCACATTGCCGCCCGAGGTGCCGCCGCCCGCGAGCGAGCCGATGGTGTTATTGAAAGAGTTGAGATCGAGCGTGGCACCTGCGGTGTTGGCGAGGGTGATTGCGGAATTGGGGCTAAAGGCGTTTGCCGCGCCCGCCCGCAAAGTGCCGGCGTTGATGGTGGTCGTGCCGGAATAGGTGTTGGTACCGCTTGTGTTGGCAAGAATCACGACACCCGTGCCGTTTTTGATGAGATTGCCGGCCGTGATACCGTACGCACCGGAGCTGGTCAGGGTGTAGTCGTTGCCGGTTGAGTTATTGAAGATCACGCTGGTAGGCGCGACGCTGGCGGTGGAAAGATCGACCGTCTTGTTGGTCGCGGAATCGTCAAAGAGAACGGTATCGCTGGCGATGTAGTCGGTGACCGTGCCTCCGGTGATCAGCTTCCAGTTGGAGGAGCCGCCGATGGTGTTCGTAGTCCATTCACTGCTTTGGACGCCGGTCCACTTGGGGGAATCACCCGCGACGGAGAGGGTGAGATTCGTGCCGGTCATGCCCCAAGTGCCGCTCTGACGGCTCGTCAGGCCGAGACTGCCGCTGGCGAAGTTGGAAAGGCTGACCGCAGATCCGCCGCCATAACTGATGATGTTGTAGGTGGTGCCGTTGGCCCAGGCGAAGCCGGTGCTGTTAACCGTGATGGTGCCGGCCGTGGTCAACGCGTTGGTGACCGAGAAGCCAAGCGTGCCGTCGAAGCGGAGGTTGATCGTGGAGGCGCCGCCGGTGAAGGTGAGCGAATTCAGAGTCAGCTTGGTCGTGGCGATGCCATTGCCGTTGGCAAGGAAGGCGCCAGTGCCGTTGCCCATGGTCACATCACCGACCGTCCCGGTGCCGTCGAGGGTGCCTTGGGTGACTGTGATCGCGGGCGTGACAGCAACCGAGCTGGTTTGGGCAAATTTTGCGCCGCTGCCGTTGATGGTGATGCCGCTGGTGCCGTTGATCGAACCGGTGCCGCTCAGCAGCAGCGTGCCGCCGGTGATCGAGGTCGCGCCGGTGTAGGTGTTGGTGCCGGTGAGGGTGGTGGTGCCTGCGCCAGCCTGGGTCACGGCAAGGGTACCGGTGCCGCCGCCGATCACGCCGGAGTCGGTGACGGAGCCGACGTTGTTAAAGGTGAGCGTCTGCGTGCCGCTCGAACCGGAGGTGGCAATGCCACTCAGGGTCAGCGTGCCGCCGCTCACCTGCGTGACCGAGAGGTTTTGATTAAGGGTCGTGGCTCCGGAAAAGGTCGAGCTGTTGGCCGTGTTGCCGCCGATAGTATACACACCGGTGGTTGCCGTGTTGCTGGAGCCGACGGTGATGGCGCGGGCCACCGTGAACGCGCCGCCAGTCAGGAGCGAGGGGCTAAGATTGCTGCTGATGCTGGTCGCATCTCCCAAGGCGATCGCGGAGGCGGCCGTGCCAAACGCACCGTTGGTGCTGACCGCCGCATTGCCCCCTGCGATCAATGAACCTTGCCGCACGGTGGTCGTGCCGGTGTAGGTACTGGTTCCGGACAGCGTAAAAGCACCAGCGCCTGTCTTGGTCAGACTGCCGCCCATGGATATTACGCCGGTAAAAGAGGTATCCGTACCCTTGTTACCGACCTCAAGTATTCCATTGTTCTGAATGTAACCCACGCCGGAAAGCGCCCCCAGTTTGGTCGTTCCTCCGGCGGAGATACGCATGGAGGAACCGGCATTGTTGGTGGCGTTGCTGAAGACCACGTTGGCATTCGACAAATTCAAGCCGCCGGTGGCGGAGGTGTTGTTTGTGAAGAAATTGAGGTTTTTGTTATTCCCGATCGCGCCCACATAATTAAACGTGCCGCTAAATCCGCTCCAGTCCACATCGGCGCCAGTGCCAACCAGCATGGATAGATTGTTTCCGCTGGAATTTTGCAGCGTGATCGTGCCGCTACCGGAGAGAAGACCCGTTAAAGTTCCATTGTTCGTAACGTTGTCGATAATGGTGGAGGTGCTCGCGGTGGAGAAGAGATTGTTGCCCAGGGTCTTGTTGTTCATCTGGAGCGTGCCGCCGCTCAACGTCACTGTCCCCGTGCCCAGCGCGCCGGAGGTCACCGCGTTTCCGGCACCTACCGAGTTGACGCCCAGCTTGATCTGACCGGCATTCAAGGTTGTTCCGCCGGAGTACGTGCTGGCGCCGGAGAGGGTCGTCGTGCCCGCGCCGCTCTGGATGAAGGTACCCGTGCCGCTGATCACACTGGAGATAGTGTTCGCATTGGCGCCGTTGGCGTTGACCGTGCCGCTGTTGGCCACCGGGCTCGCAAACGTGCCGGCCGCAGCCAGATTGATGCCCAACGTCGCGCCGGACGCGACCGTCACTGCCGAGCCGGCAACAATGGAGCCAGTGGTGCCGTTGCCGATTTGGAGGGTGCCGGCATTGACGGTGGTGGCACCGGTGTAGGTATTGGCACCGGAGAGGGTGGTAGTGCCGGCGCCGCTCTTGGTAAAGGCGCCCGTGCCGCTGATCGCACTGGAGAGAGTGTTGGCATTGGCGCCGTTGGCGTTGACCGTGCCGCTATTAGCCACCGTGTTCGCAAACGTGCCGGCCGAGGCCAGATTGATGCCCAACGTCGCGCCGGACGCGACCGTCACCGCTGAGCCGGCCGCAATGGAGCCAGTGGTACCGTTGCCGATTTGGAGGGTGCCGGCATTGACGGTGGTGGCACCGGAGTAGGTGTTGTCGCCGGTGAGCGTCAGCGTGCCGGAGCCGGATTGGGTCAGGGAACCGGTACCGCTGACGATGCCGGAAAGCGTGGTGGTGCCGGCCCCATTCACGGTCAGGGTATTGCCGCCGGTGGCGATGGTCGCGGAGACCGCCAGTGTGGAGCCCGCGCCGGTATTCCAAGACTGGGCGCCCACCAAGGAGAGGTTGCCGCTGATGGTGGTGGTGCCGCTGGTGAGCGAACTGGCATCGATGCCGCCGGTGCCCAGCGAGAACGTGTTGCTGCCGGTCTCAAAGGTATAGCCGGTGATGAGAAACTGCAGCCTCAAGGCTCCGAGTAACGAATTCAAGGTCACCGTGCCAGCGGTGCCGCCGAAAACTGCGGTATCGGCCGTACCGGTGGTGTCGGTCCACACAATCGCGCTGGCGCCATCCCACCAGAAGGCGGAGGACGTGTCCCAAGTGCCGGTGCCGCCTAAGGTGGAGCTGCCGGTGGCGGACCAAGACACTGTGGAAGCGCGAGTGGAGGGGATGAGGAGGGACAGTGCGCTTAAGGCTAGGAGTAAGCCTACGGCGGGACGAGCAATCGGTCGCTGGGGGTATTTCATACGAGGGAAATTGAGGATAGCTAACGGGGGTAAAACGAGGAACCGGCCGGTGAACGGCTGTCAGAGGCAAAGGGTAGGGGGTGATCGGAGGCGCGATGCTTTCGCAGACACACCATTGATCATCAGTAAAATACAGGAGCAGTCCTACGTCGGTTTATTCGACAGAATTTAGCATATCCAAGAGAGGGAATGATATGACTTGTTCCTGCTATCGTCCGCCCATGGCCTACCCCGCTTGACGGTGCCCCCGTCATGAGCGCTCGGCCGCCGAAGACGGTTCTGTGATTGCTGAAAAGCGCCATGGATGGGCCGGCGTTTCGAGCGGATGCGAGCGCGGGGTTCCGGCTCGGGATGCCCATGCGCATGCAGCGTCGGGCCGAAGCGCAGCAAAACTACCATTCCCAAGCGACCAAGCTATCCGGCGCAGCGATGTCTTTTATGATTGGATACGAGCGTGAGAGGACGCGCCCGGGTTTTCACGCGGCGAGGTATGCCGGCATCGAGGCCGCGGGGCGATGATAGCAGGAACAAGTCATATCATTTTGCCGCTTTCGTATGCTAAATTCTGGCGAATAAACCCCCGCGATCTGACTCTGGCATTTTGTCGGCCGATGGCTCCGTGCCACCGCCGGGCGCATCAATTTTTCACTCCTTACGGCATGAGCGATAGCATAAATAATGGCGCGGACTGGGATCGTATGCTCGAGCAACTGGTGGATCTGGAGGTGCCGCTGGGTGCCGCGCTTGGGTCGGGTGAATCTTGGTGGCGGCCCGATATTTCGATGCAGTCGCGAGAAGAGGCTTCGCGCGCCTGGTGCAGGCTCCATGAGCAATACCAAGAGGCTATCCATGCGGCGGTCCGTGAGTTGGTGCGTACGGGCGGTTTGCTGGCGCCGCGCCCGGAGATCTTGTATTTTCTCTCATTTCGCCTCGATGCCGCCATCCGGTACTTGTCGATGGCGGTCACGATTAAGGATGACAAGGCGGTGAGTATCATACCTTTCCCGGCGATTGAAATGTCCGCTTACACCGAGTGGCTGTTGACTGATTGGGCCGACCAGCACGCGACCCTTGAGATGATTTCTCTGGGGGACCGGATGGGTTCTTTCAGCGGGTATGGAGATGTGCCGGTCGAAGGCACGGCCTGATCGGATGGCATGGAAAACCTTTTGGGTATGCATGAAATGTCTGCAGGTATTTTTAAAAGGCGCGTTGCGGGTTCCTTTGGCCGTTCCCGGCTGGACCGGCGCGGCTTTGCACTGTTGGTCACGATCACACTGTTGTCGTTTTTGGTGCTCCTGCTGGTGAGCCTTGCGGCGCTCACGCGTGTCGAGACCCAGGTTGCCTCGAACAGTCAGCAACTCGCGCAAGCACGGCAAAACGCGCTGATGGCACTCAACATCGCGCTCGGCCAGTTGCAGAAAACCGCCGGACCGGATCAGCGCGTGACGGGAAACGCGGATTTGGCCGCAGCCAAGGTTTTCACCCGGGGCAGCACGACATCAACCCGGTTAAATGCCGCCACTGCGCCTACGGCGGCAGATACCAAGTCGCTTGCGGGAACCAGCAACGGCCTCGTGGGTAGTCAGGCCGGGACACGTTACTGGACCGGGGTGTGGGGCAATAACACGCTTCCAACTGCAATTTACACGACGCCCGGTCCGTCCCCTGTGCTACTCAACTGGTTGGTGAGCGGAAACGAATTGGCCACCTTCACCGTGCCTGATCCCAAGAATGGACAGGTCACCGCCACGACTGCGCCCCCCTATCGCCCCTATGTGGCCAGTCTGGTGATCAACCCTGCCTTAAGCCCATCGACTCAAGCCACCGATGCTCTGAAGCTGGGATCGCAAGACGCCGTGTTATTGGTGGGCAAGAACACGGCCGGATCTGCCGCCGTCACTTTGGCCGATGGCGCCACCGAGCAGCCGGCTGATCGTTACGTGGTTGCTCCCTTGGTTCCGATTAATGCACCCGCGAATACGGTGCCGGGGCTGGCTTCCTCGGCGCCGATCGGCCGTTATGCCTATTGGATCGGTGATGAAGGGGTGAAGGCGCAATATAACCTGGTCGATGATTACGCCAGTTCGACCTTGCCCGTGACGCAGGCCGAGGCGCGTTATCGTCTCATGTCCGCCCAACGCACGGGCATTGAAGCGCTCACGAGTCTCACGGCTTATCCCGTGAATGGACCTGCGCTCAAACGCGTGGTCGAAACCGGACAGATTCGCTTCGCCGACAGCACCGCCACAACGGACGCCATCGCCGCTCGTTTCCACAGTATCACCACGCAGTCCCAAGGCGTGTTGGCCGACAGCTTGTCGGGCGGCCTGCGCAAGGATCTCACCTATGCCTTCGAGCAAGGCTCCTTGCCTGCGGCACTCAAGGGCGTGAAAATCATCCCGACGAGCTACAGCCCCTCCCAAGGACCGCAATGGGATCTGTTGAAGTCGTTCTACGACACGGCGACCAGCGCCAACAGCGGGACGATCGACGTCCGTCCGGCTACGGCGACTCAAGTGGGCATCGCGCCCATCGTTTCCGACATCCGGCTGCTCTTCGGCCTCGACCCCGGCGGCACGGATGCAACCCAGCCGGTGAAGGCGCTTTTCAGCCCGGTATTTGTCCTGTCGAATCCCTACACGGTGGCATTGCGGGCCCAAGCCGGTTTGGACGTGGTCTTTCGCATGTCGTCCATCGGGCGAACCGGCGCGACCGCAGACAAGGGGCAGCTTTACTACGGAAATATTGGGACCAAGTACTACCTGCTTCGCCACAATCCTGACGGGACGCGCACCTCGCTGCTTGACGGCGTGGTGTTTAAGATCCCGGGTCCCATCACCATCCCGGCCGGGCAGGCGATCATCTGCTCGCTCAGTGGAACTCAGACCGATGTGACGACCGTCAACATGCAGACGAAGGGAGCCTCGGGCATCTCCTATTTCGGGAAAACCGTCGCGGGCTCTAACTCGAAGAGCGCCCTCTACTTCATCGACGAGGACAACAACTCGACCGAGATCGACATAGACTTCTATGTGGGCGGCGCGAACACCGCGGACACTTCAAATTCAAGCCAGCGTGTGCAGCATATCGAGAGGTTGAATCTGGATACGACGCCGGCCAACAATGCGGGTACGGACTTTGGTGCCAACTATCCGGTGAGTCGTACGGACGGCGCCTTTCCGATCGCCGTTTTTCTGAGCAATATCAGCTATCCGGGCGATCCGGGGCCGACAACTCCGGCGACCATCGGGAATGTCAATCGCACGCTCCGCGTGTTTGCCGACTTTAATATGAGAGCGACCCATCACCGCACGACCACGGGCATGCGCGGGCCGCCTCCCTACTTTTTCCGTTACATATTCCGAGCTGGCACTTCCGACTCAAAAACAGGCGGTACTCTCGACACGACCTCTTTCACCCAGTCGGTCAGCAGTGGCAGCACCGCCCACTGGGCGCGAGCCCATGAGGCCGGGAGCGTGACGGAGGGTGCGCTTTTCGACCTGCCGAGACGGAGCAGCACCGCAGAGATGCCCCTCTTCTCCCTTGGCCAATTGCAGCATGCAGATGTGACGGCGGATGACGATGCGGTGAGCGTCGGACACCAGCCCGGCTACGCGATCGGCAATTCGTTTTATAATCCGTATGTGAGTTGGCAGAAGACGGTGGCGTCTCGCGAGGATCTGATCTCGCAGGCCGATACGCTGCAAACGACGAATAAGAATTATTACGACCTCAGCTACCTGCTGAACTGCAGCCTGTGGGATCAGTATTTCTTTTCGACTATTCCCCAGACCAGTCAGGCCTACGAACCATTGAACAAGCGAT
Organism: Verrucomicrobiota bacterium; assembly: GCA_019510185.1. Lineage (GTDB taxonomy): Bacteria > Verrucomicrobiota > Verrucomicrobiia > Opitutales > Opitutaceae > Rariglobus. Next base: position 296,932 of record JAEKKV010000010.1, read on the forward strand.
TGCTGTTCAGCGATGCCTCGTTGGCGAGTGCAACGGCGGCCACCAAGGCGACCGCCGTTCATGACTTCGACAAGGCGGCCGGTCATCTGCTGATCAACGGGGCCTTCAACATCAACTCCACCTCCATCGATGCGTGGAAAGCCGTCCTCGCCGGCACGCGCGGACTGAACATGCCGGGCGACACGCAAACGGAAGCGGCCTTTCCCCGCACGGTCAGGCAAAGCGGAATCGCCGCGAAGGCCAGCGGCGAACTCAAGCCGACCGGTGACGAGGACGATACCTACAAAGGCTTCAGAAGGCTCAGCGACGATCAGTTGGAGAAATTGGCCACCCAGATTGTGAAACAAGTCCGGCTGCGCGGCCCATTCGTCTCTGTGGCCCATTTTATCAATCGAAGTTTGGTGGCGGTCGACGACACCAAGTCCGACCTGGGCCTCATGGGTCCGCTGCAGGCGGCGATTCAGGTCGCGAACGATCCTGCGGCGAATGATCGGATCGGACTGAACGCCATGAGTGATGTCGCCGCCACCGATGATCGGCTTCAGGTCACCAGCGCGACTGATTACCAGGCTAATTTTGGCGGAACGCGCTACTTTGGCACTTCGTTTCTCTATGCCGATTCGAGCGGGGGAAACGTCCCGTCCGCCAGCGCGGCTCCGGAGGCCGTGCTTTATACCGGTGCCAGCCGGAAGAAGGAACAGGGCTTTCGCACGACCGCCGCGCCCGGATGGCTGACCCAAGCTGATCTGCTTCAGGTGCTCGGACCGGTTTTGTCGGCGCGCTCCGATACCTTTCTGGTGCGGACCTATGGCGATGTGAAAAACCCCGTGACAGGCAATGTCACGGGACGGGCATGGTGCGAAGCCGTGGTGCAGCGCATGCCGGAATATACCGACGCTTCATCGGCGGGCAACCAGGCCTACGATGCCATGACGGCGCTCACTACGAACAATCTCAAGCTGGGTCGCCGCTTCAAAGTGGTCTCCTTCCGCTGGCTTGGGCCGAACGATATTTGATGTATGTCCCATTGGTTTAAAGCTCTCGCGTTTTTGCTCGTCTTCTCCCTCTGGCCGGCGGCGAACCGCGCGCCTGCAGCAACGGACGATGTTTCCGTCTCCGTCCGTTTCACGGTGATCAGCTGGGGCGCGCCGATGCCGGATCTTCTCTATAAATCGGGCGGAAGTTTTAAAAAACTACCGGTCCCGGCATTTTCTCCTTCGAGTTTTCAAACCTACACCGGGCAACCCGAACTGGGCTTTTACCTCAAAAAACAAGTCGAGGGCAAATGGGTCGAAGTCGAGGTTGCCAAGGCGGCGCTGCCGCCGAACGAAAACAACGTCACCATATTGTTGGCTCCCGGAGCGGCGGGTGCCTACGAAGCCTTTGTCATCCCCGGCGATCCGCGCGGTTTCCCCTATGGACGGGCCAAGTTGATCAATATCACCAATCAACCGCTCGTCATCCGGTGCAACAAGGACGCCGCGGTCTCGTTGACGGCGGGCAAAGCCGAGGTCGTCGAGCCGGCGACAAACTCCACGTCGTTGTTCGTCGAACTTGCCGTGCGCAAAGGAGGGAAGTGGAAGCGACTCTACGATAATCTGTTTAATCTGAACCCGAAGGAGCAGACCCTGCTGATATTTTCCCGGGGCGACTCCAAATATTTTCTGTCATCGGCTGGAGATGTGGAAAACGAAGTGAAGGTCGTGGTCATTCGCCTGCCGGAAGAGCCGCCGGCCGCCCAATTGGCCAAGACCCAATGAGCCAAACCCGGGGCTCGCCTCGATTTTTCATGCTTCGTTTCCTCCTGTTTTGGCTTCCGTTGTCTTTTGCGTCACTGGCTTGCGGCCAATCTTCGTCCGCGGACACGAATGTTCTCTGGTATGCGCAGCCTGCGCGTTCATGGATGACCGAGGCGCTGCCGCTCGGAAACGGGTCGCTCGGCGGCATGTTCTTCGGGCTCACGGCCACCGAGCGGATTCAGTTCAACGTCAACAGCCTGTGGACTGGCGATGAAAATGACACCGGCAAGTATCAGGCTTTCGGCGACGTCTTCATCGAGCTGAACCACGCCAGCCCGACCGGTTACCGGCGTGAACTCGACATCGACCGGGCGGTGCAACGTGTCAGCTATACCAGTGCAGGCGTCAGTTACCTGCGCACCGCCTTTGCCAGCCATCCGGCGAAGGTTATGGTCGTGCATCTTTCCGCCACCAAGCCCGGGGCCTACACCGGCCGCCTTTGGCTGACCGACATGCATGGCGCCAAAATCACGGCTGAGGGCAACCGACTCACCGCGGCCGGTCGCTTGGGGTCGGGCGGCCTTGCCTACGAGTCGCAGCTTCTCGTCCTGAACGCCGGCGGCCGGGTTCGGATCGAAACCGCGTCGGCCACGACTGGCGCCAATCCCCTCGCGGGAGTGCCGGGGGTGGACAAAGCCAAAATCCCGTCCGCCTGTCTCGTGTTTGAGGGGTGCTCCACGCTTACTCTGATTCTCGGCGCGGAGACCGACTACGCCCCCGATCGGGCGCAAAACTGGCGCGGCCCGGCCCCGCACGCCATCGTCACCCAACGCGTGGACGATGCGGCGAAGCAGCCCATGCAGATGCTTTTCGCCGGCCACGTCGCCGACTACCAGTCGCTGTTCACTCGTTTCCGCCTCGATCTCGGCGCGACCGCGCCGAATCTCGCCGCCAATCCCACCGACCAACGTCTCCTTGCTTATACGAAGGACAAGACCGCCGACCCCGAGTTGGAGAAACTCTTCGTTCAATACGGGCGCTATCTGCTCATCAGCAGTTCCCGCGACGGACTGCCCGCCAACTTGCAGGGACTCTGGAACGACTCCAACAACCCGCCGTGGCGCTCCGACTATCATTCCAACATCAATGTGCAGATGAACTACTGGCCGGCCGAGCCGACCAATCTCAGCGAGTGTCACCTCCCGTTCATCAACTACGTCGAGAGCCAGCGCGAGGTCTACCGGCTGCGCACGCGCGAGGAAAAAGGTTACGGCCCCAACACCCGCGGCTGGACCGTGCGCACGGAAAACGGCGTCTTCGGCGGCGGCAGCTTCTTGTGGAATCCGCCCGGCAGCGCCTGGTATGCGCAGCACTTCTGGGAGCACTACGCGTTCACCCGGGACCGGGACTATCTCGCGAAGACGGGCTATCCAATGCTCAAGGAAATCTGCGAATTTTGGGAGGACAACCTTGTCACCCGGCCCGACGGTACCGTGGTCGCGCCCAAGGGGTGGTCGCCCGAGCATGGTCCCACCGAGCCCGGCGTCTCTTATGACCAGGAGATCATCTACGATCTTTTCACCAATTATATCGAAGCCGCCGACGTCCTGAAAATCGACCGGCCTTACCGGGACAAAATCGCCGCGCTGCGGGAAAAGCTCCTCAAGCCCAAGGTCGGCCACTGGGGCCAGTTGCAGGAGTGGGAGGCCGACCACGACAATCCCAAGGACAACCACCGCCACGTCTCCCATCTGTTCGCGGTTTACCCCGGCAGGCAGATCTCGCCGGCCACGCCCGCGCTTTTCACTGCGGCCAAGGTTTCGTTGAAGGCGCGCGGCGATGGCGGCACCGGCTGGAGCCGTGCATGGAAGATCAACTTTTGGGCGCGCTTCCACGATGGCGACCACGCCTATCGCATGCTTCGCGCCCTGCTCACCGCGGTGAACAGCACCGGCACCGACATGGTCAACGGCGGCGGCGTGTACCCGAACTTCTTCGACGCTCATCCGCCGTTTCAGATCGACGGCAACTTCGGAGCCACCGCCGGTGTCGCCGAGATGCTGGTGCAGTCGCAGGCTGGCGAACTCCACCTCCTGCCCGCGCTGCCCGCCGCCTGGCCGGCCGGCTCGGTGTCGGGCTTAAGGGCCCGCGGTGGCTTTGAGGTCAGTCTCGTCTGGAGTCGTGGAAACCTCGTTTCCGCCACGATTCGTTCGCTGGCCGGCGAGCCGCTCAAGGTTCGTCTCGGCGAGCGCGTGGTCGAACTGCAGACGCGCCGGGGCGAATCCTACCGTTTCGGTCCCAACCTGAGTCCTGTCCAATGAGCGTGAGATTCAATCGGTCACTCTTTACGTTCATTCTCCTCGGATTCGCCGTGCCCATCACCTTCGCGGCAGACACGGGACGGGGCGGCTTTCGTCCCGGCGAACTGTGGCTGGACGACAGGGGTGTCCACATCAATGCCCACGGTGGCGGCATCATCGCGCATGACGGGGTTTATTACTGGTTCGGCGAGCACAAGATCGCCGGCGAAGCGGGGAACGTGGCCCATGTGGGCGTGCATGTTTACAGCTCCCGCGACTTGGTTCATTGGCGCGACGGAGGGATCGCGTTGGCCGTCTCGGACAATGCCAAGAGCGACATCGTTAATGGCTGTATCATCGAGCGGCCGAAGGTCATCTACAACGCGAAGACCCACACGTTCGTGATGTGGTTTCACTTGGAATTGAAGGGGCAGGGCTACGGAGCGGCCCGCGCCGGTCTGGCCATCAGCGACAAGGCGACCGGACCCTACAAATATGTGGGTTCCTTTCGCCCCAACAAAGGGGTCCTGCCGTTGGGTTTCGACGCGGAGGTGAAGACTGTGCCCGATCCCGGAGAGCTCAAGGACAAGAAATCCGCCAAGGCCATTCAGGCCGGCGATAGCGTGCGGCAGGATGGCCAGATGTCCCGCGACATGACGCTTTTCGTGGATGACGATGGCAAGGGTTACCTGCTGACCTCCTCGGAGGAAAACCGGACACTCCATCTTCACGAATTGACGGACGACTATCGCGGCTTCAGTGGCAAATGGACGCGTATCTTTCCGAATGCCTCCAACGAGGCGCCCGCGCTTTTCAAGCGCGCCGGAAAATACTACCTGTTTGCCTCCGGCACCACGTATTGGAATCCCAATCCCGGGCGCTCCGCGATGGCCGATTCGATCTGGGGGCCATGGACCGTGCTGGGTAATCCATGCCGGGGAACGCAGCGCGAAAACGCCACCACGTTCGCGTCCCAGTCTACCTACGTTCTGCCCGTGTCCGGTCGTCCCGGGGATTTTATTTACATGGGCGACCGTTGGCGGCCTAAAAATGCCATCGACGGCCGCTATGTCTGGCTGCCGGTCGAGTGGGAAAATGACCGCCCGGTGCTGCGCTGGCACGCCGAGTGGGACCTGTCTTTTTTCACCCGTCCCTGACGCTTCGCCTCAATGAAATCCTTCAAAAAGGACAGTCGATGAAACGAGTGTTGCCCTTCCTTATCCTGCTCCTGCTGGCCGGACTCGCTCCTGACGTGTCCGCGCAGGCCTTCGTGCATCCCGGTGGTTTGCACACGCAGGCCGACCTCGACCGCATGAAGACCAAGGTCTCCGCCGGCGAACACCCTTGGATTGATGGCTGGAACGCGCTCCTTCGGGAGTCCAAGGCGCAGAGCGATTATCAACCTTTGGCGCAGCGCCACATGTCCAGCCGTCAGCGCGCGCAGAACGATGCGGTCGCGGCCTATCTGAACGCCTTGCGCTGGCAGATCAACGGTGATCCGGCCAACGCCGAGTGCGCCGTTCGCATACTCAACAGCTGGGCTGACACGGTGAAGGAGGTTCCCCACGGCTCCGACCAACCCGGGCTCGGTGGAATCTCCATCGGCAGCTTCGCCCTCGCCGCCGAGTTGCTGCGGACGTGTCCCAAGTGGTCTGCCGCCGATCAGGCCCGATTCAAGAGGATGCTGACGGACTATTTCTACCCCGTTTGCCATGACTTCCTCACCCGACATAACGGCGCAAATGACGACAATCACTGGGCGAACTGGGACGCGTGCAATATGCGAGCCGTTCTCGCCATCGGTGTCTTCTGCGACGACCGCGCGAAGTTCAACGAAGCCGTCGCCTATTTCAAAGACGGCCGGGGCATGGGGGCGATCGGCAACGCCGTGCCCTTCCGTTATCCCGATGGCCTCGGCCAATGGCAGGAGAGCGGCCGCGACCAGGCGCACGTCATGGGAGGCATGGGTCTGCTCAGCGAAATGTGCCAGGTCGCCTGGAACCAAGGCATCGATCTTTTTGGCTGCGACCAAAACCGCCTGCTGGCCGGCGCAGAATACACCGCGCAATACAACCTGTGGAAAGGCGTGCCCTACACCTTCTATTCGAACAGCTCGGAAGCGAAGCAGTATTACATTTCGCAGAACTATCACGGCCGGCTCGCTGCCTCGCACTTTGAGCTGCTTTATAATCACTACGTCGTGCTCAAGGGCCTCAAGGCGCCGCATGTCCGGCTCTTCGCCGAACTCCGCCGCCCCGAGCCCGGCGAGGTCGACATTTTCGGTTTCGGCACGCTCACCTACACCTTGAACTCCAGCGCCTCGCCGATGCGCGCCACTCCGCCGCTCACACCGCGCGGAGTCACCACCAGCGCCGGCCTCGGCCGCGTGTCCCTGCAGTGGCCGCCCTCCGGTGCCTACAACGTGCACGGTTATGAGGTTTCCCGTGCCACGGCCAAGGCGGGGCCTTACACCTCCATCTCCTCGACCAACCGGTGGACTACGCCTTCGTATGTCGACGCGGACGTCGAGCCCGGAAAGACCTATTATTACACCGTCGCCGCGCTCAACAACGCCGGCCAAAGCGCCTCCTCCGCGCCCGTTGAGGCCACGCCCGCCGCAGGCGGTCCGCTGCCCTCCGGCTGGGGCCCCGGTTCCGTCAAAGGCACGGCTTATACCAACGCCTCCGGACACTCGTTCAGCGTGCCCGGCACCGGGCAGGACCTCGATGGCAATCTGATCGCCATGCCAGTGGAGGGTGACTTCGTGCTCACCGCGCGGCTCGTCGAAAGGAAGGGGCCCGTCGGGCTGATGGGCCTGATGATGCGCGATCGCGGTCCCGGCAAACCGCGCGACCTGGCCATGACCCTGGGCGGAGTCGGCGGCCGGCAGGCCCGCTTTCACGCGCGCGCGGGTGATGGCAAGGCCGACGTCCAGCGTGGCGACGACTACACTTGGCTCCCCGTTTGGTTTCGCCTTCAGCGCGCCGGGGGCAGCGTCGCGGCGTTTCAATCTTCCGACGGCATTGAGTGGTTCATCGTCGGCAAAAGCACTGTCGTTCTTCCGCGCATCGTCCAAGCCGGCCTGCTGGTGAGCGCCGACGGTAAACCGCCGGGGAAAGGCGATCCCGCGCAGGGCCTTTTTGATAACGTCACGATTCATCGCGCGGTTCCACTGCCGCCGGCGCCGCCCGCCTCGCTCACGGCGACCGACCTCGGCGAGGGTGTGGTGCGACTCGATTGGGCCAACGCTTCCAACTCCACGCAGGCCGGCATGAAGATTGAGTCCTCGGCAGAGGGCGCGCCCTTCTACGAAATTGCCGACCTTGCGGCGGACGTCACCCGCTTTGAAAACACCGGCTTGAAAAAAACCGCCGGGCTTCGTTATCGCGTCCGCGCCTACAACCGCGGCGGCTACTCACCTTACTCGAATCCCGTTCCCTAACGACGGACAAATGCCCAAGCCAAGTAACCCGGGAACCAATACACGCCGACTCTTGTTACCTTTAACGACCCAACTCATGCGAACCTTGATCCTTCCGCTGACTGTCTTTGCCGCGCTGCCCTTGCTGACCTCCGTCGCCCATGCCCAGAACGGCCCGTCCGCCTATGTCGTGCCCGAAGGCATCGTGAAAGGCGGTCAATACATCGACCGCTTCCTGCCCATGAAGCCCAACGCGCCGCTGCGTTCCGACGTCTGGGGCGTGGACGCGGTCAAGCCGCGCGACGTGGCCACCGGCGTCGAGGATGCGAAGTATTCCTATTGGTGCACCTCGGTGGTCAAGGCCCCCGACGGCAAGTACCACAATTTCGTCGTGCGCTGGCTGGAAAGCTCTCCCAAGGGCCACTTCGAGTGGCCCAATTCCAATGTCGTCCACGCCGTTTCCGATAACATCACCGGTCCCTACAAGGTGATTCAGGAAATCGGCAAGGGGCACAACGTCACCGCCTATCAGGCGAAGGATGGCACCTGGATTCTTTACGTCATCAACGGCTGCTACCGCGGGTCGTCGCTTGAAGGCTCGTGGACGCGCGGCAAGCTGGAATTCGACACCCGGGGACGCAAGGGGGTGGACATGACCAACTGCACTTTTGCGCAGCGCAGCGATGGCAGCTACCTGATGGTCAACCGCACCGGTGAGGTGTGGATCAGCAAGGATGGCAACAAGGAGCCCTACCGCCGAGTCTCCAATCACACCGCCTACCCGCCGGTGCGCGGAGCCCGTTTCGAGGACCCCGTCGTCTGGAAGGACGACGTGCAATACAACCTGATCGTCAACGATTGGTTCGGTCGCGCCGCCTACTACCTGCGCTCGCGCGACGGCCAGCATTGGGACTGGGATCAAGGACTCGCCTACGGTCCCGGCATTTTCCGTCACGAGGATGGCAAGATTGAAGACTGGCACAAAATCGAGCGCCCTCGCGTGTTCCAGGACGAGCGCGGCCGTGCGACCCACATGCTGTTCGCCGTCATTGACGCCGCCAAAGAGGTGGACAAGCCCAACGACAACCACAGCTCCAAATCCATTGTCGTCGGTGTTGTATCGCCCCGCACCATCGTGGTGCACAAGCAGGGTGATCGCTTTCAAGTGGCCCTTGGCGGCGACAAGGACTTCGATCCCGTCAAGACCGTCGATCCCGCCAGCCTGCGCTTCGGTGCGCCGTCCAAGGTTGATTTCGGCCGGACCGGCGCCCCGCTCTCCGTCTCGATGCGCGGGACGTGGCTGGTGGCCGAGTTCTCCGCGGCCGATTGCGGCTTTCAGCCCTCCGATACGACCGCCAAACTGCTCGCGCACGACCGGAAAGGCGGCTTCGTCTTCGGTTATTCGGCCCTGCCTGACGAACCCGCGGAATACCCGCTGCTGAGCGTCGATGGCGTCGTCAAGGCGGCGGCCATCAAGGGTGGCACCCGCGAGCTGACGGTGCAGGTCGAGAATTTCGGCCTGGCAAAATCGGCCGCCACCAAGATCAGTTTCCAGATTCGCCCCAACGGTCACGCGCCGGCCACGCTCACCGCGCCGCTCGCCCCGTTGGAGCCTTATGTGAGCGCGGACTTGCGCTTTGTCGTCCCCGCCGAGGTGGCGCCCGTCGGCGCGACGCCGCAGGTGGAAATCGCCATTGAGGGAGAACCCGCGGAAAACGCCCTGAAGGTCTCTCTGCCGAAGCTGCCATAAGATATTTATATGCAGTGCCGGCCTAGTCGCGGCGTTTTTACCGCATTGTTTTACCCTGACGATCTTCCAAATGCTCTGCTTTCAAAAAGGTATCCCGAGGGCATTCAGGGCCGGCATTCTTCTGGGCGTCCTTCCCGTAGTCACCCTCCGTGCCGGTAGCATTCCCTACCAAGGCGCGCTCGACGCAGCGGCCGTCAACCTCGCCGACCTGTCGAACATCTCCACGAAGGGTCTCGTTATCGGCAATGGCGAGCTCAACGCCATCGTTTACACTTCGGGCAACGACATCCGGCTGCGCGTCTCAAAAAACGATTGCTGGGACATGCGGATCACCACCGCGGCGGACCCCGCCATGCCGACGGTGAATCCAGCGACCTCCACGTTTACGGGAACCAACGGCTCCTCTCCGGCGAGCTGGAACAATTACGTTTATCCCACCGGGCTGCCGTGCGCGGAGGTCACGCTCGCTGCGGTGACGGGGCAAACCGGCTGGGGCGCATCGACCCTCGATTTGACGAAGGCGCTCGCGACCGTGGTCTCAAACGCCGACACGACCCGCATCCGGATTTTGGCGCAGCGCAATGTGTTTTATATCAACTCCAGCCGGACGATCTCCTTCACCGGGATCAACCAAATCGTAAAGACCAACGGCGGAGCCTCGATCAGCGGTTGGGTGAACAACATCACCACCGGCACCCAAGGTGGCTACGTCTACATGTGCCAGACGATTCCGGGCGATGCCGATGTGGCCGGGATGAGCATATATCTGGTCACGGGCGGCAGCGGCTCTACCCAAGTCATCGCGGTGGTCACTTCCCGAGACTCGGCCACCCCGCTCGATGACGCCGTTGCGTTGGTCCAGACCACGCTCAACGACGCCAACTCCACCGCCGATCACGAAACGGTATGGGACGCGTTTTGGTCGAAGAGCGGCGTCCAACTCGACGACGCGGTTCTGCAACGCTGGTGGTATCGCATGCTTTACTACAACCGCTGCTTCGCCGCCTCCGGGGCGAACGCCGTCGGGCTCAAGGCGGGCTTCGATGCGCTGGGCGGCTGGCACAATTCGCTCAAAGTTAACTACAACACCCAGCAGACCTATTTCTCGGGAGGCCCGGTGAACCACCCCGAGTTTATCGAGCCATTGATCGATGCGCTGACCCGAAACCTCAATCGCGCCAAGTGGTTTGCGAGCACCAATTTCATCGGCTGCTCGGGCGCGTTTTACCACAGCGACCTCTGGCCCTTCGAGCCGGACCCGGCCAACTGCACCACCACCAACAAACACCAGCTCGCCTACTTGCCGTGGGGCTACACTTGGGGCGCACAAGGACATCTCATCTTCAATCTTTGGGAATACTATCAATACAACCCGGGCTCCGCCAGTCTTGCCAAAGTGTATCCGGTGCTGAGCCAGCTCGGGACCTTTTTGTGCTCGTCGGTGGAGCTCTGCCCTTCGCTGAATGGGAAATGGAAAATCGGCCCCAGCTTCTTTCCGGAGAACGGCAATTACGGCCAGTATAACACCGCCTACGACATCGCGTTTATCAGTTCCGGTCTCAAAGCCACGCAGGCGGCGGCGACCCTGTATGGCGATACGACCCTGGCGACCCGCTGCGCCACCGTCTTGGCGAAGATGCCGACTTACAGCACCGTCGTGGATACGAATCAAAGCAGCCAGACCGTGGTCGAGGAGTGGCAGGGATCGGGGCTGCAAGGCTCCGATCGCCATGGTTCGCAAACCCAGCCGATTTTCCCGGCCGGCGAAATCACCTGGTTTTCCAGCCAAGCGGACAAAGATCTTTTTACGAGAACGGTGACCCGGGAAGAGACCATCACCACGCACGCGAATTCGAACGTAATGCTTAATGTCTCCCGCGCCCGGCTTTCGCTGAGCGACGCGATCAGCAATGCTAAGACGTGTTTTGCCACCTATTCACCCGAACAGCCCAACGGCCTGTTTTATTGGAACGCCCACGGCTACTACATCAGCGAGCAGTTCGGGATTTCCCGACTGGTCACCGAGTATTTGCTGCAAAGCGTCGGAGGTGTTATCCGCATCTTCCCCGCCTGGTCATCGGCCATGGACGCGCATTTCACGAACCTGCTGGCGATCGGCGGCTTTCAAGTGTCCGCGGATCAGGCCATGAGCCGCATCAGCAACGTCAAGATCTCCTCCACTGTTGGAGGGAACGTCAGCCTGGTGAATCCTTGGGCGACGACGGCCATCTCCGTGGTGGATCAGGCGACCGGCTCCAGTGTGAACCTGAGCACGAATAACAACATCAGCACCTTCTCCACCACAGCCGGGGCTACGTATTTGGTGATGCCGGCGGGGACTCCCGCTGCGCCCACCGGGCTTTCGGCCACGGTGGGCAACACCACTGCCAGATTGAGTTGGGCGGTCTCCTCGGGCGCGTCGAGTTGCAACCTGAAACGCGCCACGATCAGCGGTGGTCCTTACGCCACGGTGCTGTCCTCCACACTCGGCAATTCATACGTGGACACCGGCCTAACCAACGGGACGGCCTATTACTACGTGGTGACGGCTCTCCTCGGCCAAGTGGAGAGCCCCGTCTCGACGGAAGTCAGTGTCACCCCCAGTTCCTCCACGACGCCAGTATCCCGCGTCTCCGGTGGCACGGCGAGTGCCAGCGCGGAAAATCCCCCCAATGAAACCTCCTCGAAAGCCTTCGACGGCACCACCAGCACCAAGTGGTATAACGCTGTAAATGGCGGCACCGGCTGGCTACAATATCAGTTTGCCAGCGGCATCGCGTGGACGATTTCCGAATATAAAGTCTCCAGCGCCAATGACGTGTCGCAACGCGATCCGAAGAACTGGCAGTTCCAGGGATCCAACGATGGCTCCACCTGGACTACTCTCGATACGCAGACCAACCAGACTTTCGCCTCACGTCTTTTGACCAAGACCTACGATTTCACGAACACCACGCCTTACCATTACTATCGGCTCAACATCACGGCCAACAGTGGTGGCTCCGGCTACGGACTCCAGCTTTCCGAACTAGCGCTTCTCTCCAGTCCATCGGATGCGGGCGACAAAACCTCGCCCGTGCTCACGTTGCCGGCGAATATCGTGACCGACGCCACCTTGGCGAACGGCACTCCCGTGAGCTTCAGCGCGACGGCTACGGATGCCGTGAGCGGAGCGGTGACGCCCGTCTCCTTACCGGCCACGGGAACCGTTTTTCCTATCGGAACGACGACCGTGCAGTGTTCCGCGACGGACATCGTTGGAAATAGGGTGAGCGGGAGTTTCACCGTGACCGTGCGGTCCACCTTCACCGCCTTTCAGCAGTTATATTTCACCACTGCACAACAGGCCGATTCTTCTATCTCGGGGCCATCGGCCGATCCCGACGAAGACGGTATTCCCAACCTCCTCGAATACGCCACGTCCACCTCGCCGCTTCAGGCGGACAGCACGGCTGCCACGCTGGGCTTGGGCGCGGGAAACGCGGCCCTCACGCTTACCTTTCAGCGTCTCAGTCCTGCGCCGGTGACTTACACGGTTGAGGCCTCGACCAATTTATCCACGTGGACGACGCTTTGCACGTTGGCTCAAGGTTCCGACACTTGGTCCGGCACCGCCACTGCATCCGAGACCACGTCGGGCGGCACGCGCGCAGTCACAGTGACGGACGTCGCCACTGTTTCGACGAATGGGAGCCGTTTCCTGCGGCTTCGGGTGAGCCCTTGATTACCCTGAATACACGCCCTTTCTCTGCACAGGCTGTCCACCGGATAGTTTTCCTTCGTTCCATGGATTCTCCTTCCAGAGTCACGCTGCGAAATGCCGCCGAGAGTATGGGAGTCTCGGTGATGACTGTTTCCTTCGCGCTGCGCGGGCACCCTGCGTAGTAAGCCAGGGGATGAGGTCCGGGGTCGAAGCGGTGGCCGTCAGCGCGCCGGCTGGTTCGGCCTGAGCCAGGCTTACGATGCCAAAGATAAAGACTAGGAACGACGAGTCATGGGGCGGGCTGAGTCAGGAAGTCTTATGGACTGGGCCCAGGCGGAAGGGTTCGAAACGAGGGGCGAGCAGGTGGTGAAGCGCGAATGTCACCAGATACGCGCCCGCGCAGAGCGGCAGGAGCGCGCCGTAGGCGGCGGTCTCGTTGCCCTCCGCGCGAAAACGGTCGAGCACGTGGCCGCAATAGAGCGGGAAAAGCATCCCGCCCATAGCGCCCGCGAGCCCGCCGAGGCCGATGACGGAGGCGACGGCGTTTTGGGGAAACATGTCGGACACTGTGGTGAACAAATTGGCCGACCACGCCTGATGCGCGGCGCCGGCCAGGGCGATGAGCAGGACCGCCGGCCACACGCCGACGTGGGTGGCGGCCATCACCGGCAGCACGCACAGGGCGAAGATGAACATGCACGTTTTCCGGGCGCGGGTGATGGTCCAGCCTCGTTTCGCCAGCTTGCCGGATGCCCAGCCACCGAGGATGCTCAGGATCGTGACGATCCCGTAGATCGTAGAGAGCTTGAGCCAGCTGTGCTTGAGATCGAGGTGATAGGTTTTTTTGAAGAAATCAGGCAGCCAGAGAAGGAAGAACCACCAAACCGGATCGGTGAAAAACTTGGCGAGGATGAAGGACCATGTTTGCCGATAGGCGAGCAGGCGGCCCCACGACACCTTTTCATGGTGCGCCGGTTCGTCCACGTCGCCGAGGATGTAGGCGCGTTCGTCGTCACTCAGCGCGGGGGTGTTGTCGGGCGTATCGTAGAAGGGGAGCCAGAAGAGCAGCCAGAGCACACCGGCGAGGCTGGCGAGGAGGAAGGCCGCATGCCAGCCCCACTTAAACGCGATCAACGGGATGATCGCCGGTGCGAGCACCGCGCCGATGTTGGACCCCGAGTTGAAAATACTGGTGGCGAAGGCGCGTTCTTTTTTGGGAAACCACAACGCGACGGCTTTGATCGCTGCGGGGAAATTGCCGCCTTCGCCGAGACCGAGGCCGATTCGCACGCAAAGGAAACCACCGACGCTGCCGACGAGTGCATGCGCCGCCGCCATCACGCTCCATGCGCCGATTGACAGGGCGTAACCGATCTTCGTGCCGAAGCGGTCGATGAACCAGCCGAAGCCGAGCAGGCTGAGTCCGTAGGCGCCTTGAAAGGCGGCGTTGACCGCGCCGAACTGCGAGTCCGTCCAGTGGAGTTGCTCGTCGAGGATCGGTTTGATCAGCGACAGAATCTGGCGGTCCACGTAGTTGATCGACGTCGCCAGAAAAAGCAGCGCGCAGATAAACCAGCGGTAGCGCCCGCGCAGGACGCCGGCAGGCGAGGGGGAGGAGGAGGTGGTTGCGGACTCGACCAAAGGCGTGTTCATGAAGGGTTGGGCTGCATGCCACTCAGGTTGGTCGAGGGGGCGCGGACTCGCTTACTTGAACTCGCCGAAGCGGGCGTTTTCAGGCGCGCCGGGCTCGTCAAGGATCTGAATGGTCGTGGCGGGGCCGAGGTTGGGTGCATCCCAGGATCGGAGCGCCCACACGACGCGCTTGTCGGGAGTCACCTCGACCGCCTGCACCGTGGGCACGGTTTTTTCGACCTGCCCGCTCCATTGGTTGGCCCAGTTGTTGATGAGGGTGTTTCCGTTGGGCAGGCGCCAAGCGAGTTGGAGGTTGAGGAGCTTGTAGCCGGTGGCATCGGAGTCGGTTTTGGTATAGCTCCACACGACATCGCCGCGCCGGGTGACCTCGCGGACGCCAACGCGGTCGGTGATCAGGGCGTTGCCGTTGGCCAACGGTTCGACGCCCCAAATGCCGGGAGCCGGGAAAGACCAGAGTTCTTTGCCGGTGGCGTCGTATTCGCAGACCTTGCCCATGTCCATGTGGGCGACGAGGAGGGTGCCGGCGGCGGTGAGGCGGGCGTGGCGGAACTGGCCGTGGACACTCTTCGAGTTGCCGGCGGGGAGAGTGAGTTCTTTTTCGGTCACGCCGGTGGCGATGTTGACGATCTTGAGCTGCGCCGGGTCGCCGTTTTGGATGAAGAGAACGCGCTCGGTGCCGATCGCCTGGGCGGTGTGAACTTCGAAGCCTTTGGGCACGTCGTAATTCCAGAGCACTTTTTTATCAGGAGAGATGACTTTCACCGCGAATTGGTGGGCGAGGAGAACGTTGCCATTCGAAAGGAGGACGGCGTCGCTGATCTCGCCGCGACCGGCGGGATCGTCGTAGGACCAGACGACCGCGCCTTTTTTGACGATGAAGATTTTCCTATCCTTGGATTCGCCGGCATAGAGGAAATCGTGCTCGGCGAGGCCGCGGCCCGGCAGCGCCGGCGCGGCTGCGGCCGGAATGTCCTGGGCTTTTGCCAGTGAGCAAAGTCCTACCGTGAGACTGAATAGAACGGTGATGGTTTTCATGGAGTATTTGGGGGTTTAGTTGCCTAAGCAAAAAGTGAGCGTGCCAGCGTAGGTTCCGGCGGCTTTGGCGGGCTGGCTGGCGGGGCCGCTGCGTTCGGCGAGGGTAAACTTCGTTCCGATGGCCGGAATCGCGCGCAGGAAAGAGAGATCGCCGGCGGGGAAGACGACCGTGGTGTTGGGATGACTGACTCGCGGAGTGCCGACGCGGAGATAGGTTTCCGGCTGCGCGCTCGTCACGGTGAGCGGACCGGCGGTCGTGTCGAAACGCGCCCAGCGCAGACCGGCGAAATAGCCTTGGAACTCAGGGAAGATCCACGTTTCGCCGGGCTGGATGTCGTTGCGCGCAACCTCGTGAACGCCGAGCGACGTGCCGCGCAGGCGATTTTGCCAGACGCGGTAGGGGCCGGCGCCAAGCCAGCGCAGCGAATTCATTTTTTGCTCCGTGTGGTCGAAAGTGAGGCCGTGGTAATAAAAACGGCCGTCGAGCGTGTAGGCGTAGTCGAGGCGGAGCACGCCGTCGGCCGACAACGTCCAACGGAAACGATCGAGTCCCGCGGCGCCGATGCTTTCGAGCCACGCAACGGTCGCGCCGGTCTGGGGATCGCGGGTGGTGCCGGTGGTGATTTTCGCCGCCGTGGTCATTGCGGACGCGGACGGAAAGCGCGCGGCCTGATAACCAATCCGGACGCTTTTCAACTTTGCGGGGGCACCATGGGAGTACCGGAAATTCGAGAGGCGCAGCGCCGCGACGGTCTGCGGCGGAAATCCGTAACGTTTCCCATCGCCCGACCGGCGCGTGGCGTCGTAGAGCGTTTTCCAGTTCTGGCCATCGGGCGAAATCTCCAACTTGAAACCGGCCCAGCTTGCGTTGCGCGGAAACTCCTGGTCGATCTCGATCACGTTGGACGGTTGCGCCGCATCGAAGCGCCAGACGAGCGGCGCAGTCGGGTCGGCGGCCGCGGCGGTTTTCAAATCAAGCCACTGCACATCGTCCTTCGTGGACGGGTGGGCGAAGACCAGACGCGGACCGTTGGTGAGAGCGGACGTTTTGTCGCCGCGTCGCAGGGCGCGAAGCAGGCCGGTCGCTGCGTCAAAATCTGCCACGACCGCACCGGCACGAAGCCGCACTTCGTCGGCAGCGGTTTCGATGCCCGGCGTTTCGGCGGACGGTGATCCGACGGCGAAGGGGCGCTTGGCCAAAGCCGGCGTGGGCCAAGTCCACGTCCACAGTTCCTGTCCGGCGGAATCGGTCGCGACGACGGCAAGCGCGTCCGCCTCGGGCCAGTTGGCCGGCAGCGCGAGCGCAAGTTTGCCGTTCGTGTGCGGCGCAACGTCCGGCGAAGCCGCGGCACCCTCGGCGAGAATCGCCGTCGCGGCCGTCGGGTCGGTCGGGCTGGCAAAGCGTAACAAGCGCCACTTGAAGCCGCAGCCCGCGAGCGAGGTGAAGTCGTAGCGATTATGAACCGTGAGGCTGCCGCGGAAATTCCCGTCGAGCACGGGCGCATCGATCTGCACGGGAGACCAGAGATCGCGCACGGTGTAGAAGCTGCCTTCTTTTTCGTGATACGGGCCGACGATCCCGTCGGGCGCATAGCTGCTGAACACGTCGATACGTCCGCCCTGATCGGTGCGCACCACGCCTTCGTCGGCAAGCACCCAGATGAAACCGCCCGCGCCGACGGGCGACGTGGAAATCGCGTTCCAATAGTCCGCGAGCCCGGCGCCCGCGCCGCCGTCGTAGAGAGCGTGGAGGAATTCGGTCGGCATGACGAGGTGCGGGCCGGCGAGGCGCTTCGTAAGGTCGGCGAAATCGGGATAGTGTTTCGCATCGACGCCGTTGAACAGCTCCCACGGGTGCAGCACGGTGCGGTGCTGCGGATCGTAGAGCGCGAACTCGCCATCGAGCGCGCGGTTCCAGCCGCCTTCGTTGCCGTTGTCCCAAAAAAGAATGCTGGGGTGGTTCACGTCGCAGACGACCAGTTCGCGCACGAGCCGGCGGCCGACCTCGGTGCCGTGCGCGTGCTGCCAGCCGCTGAGCTCGTCGAGCACGTAGAGGCCGAGTTCGTCGCACGCTTCGAGAAACGCACCGTCCGGTTGATAATGCGTCATCCGGACGGCGTTCATGTTCATCGCCTTGATGAGGCGCGCGTCGTCGTAGCAATCCTCGCGGGTGAGCGCGCGGCCGGTGTCGGGCCGGAAACTATGGCGACCGACGCCCTTCAGTAGAATACGTTGCCCGTTCAGAAAGAGCCCTTGTCCCGCGCGCACCTCGAAAGTGCGGAAACCAAAACGCTCAGTGACCGTGTGCAGCGACTCGCCGGCTTTGCGGAGGGTGAACTGTACGGAGTAGAGGTTCGGCGTTTCCGCCGTCCACAAACGCGGTGCCTCGATGCGGGTTTCGAGATGAACGCGGCCGGTGCCGCTGCCGGGAATGGCGGCGGAGAACGGAGCGCCGACCGGCTGACCGTCGGCGGCGAGCATCTGGGCCGTGACGAGGTCGGCCTCGCGCACGGAGCCAAGATCTACCTCCGCCCTGAACCTTCCGTCCGCCCCCGCGTCGATGGCCACATGCTCGATCGACTGCAGCGGCACGGCTTCGAGGTAAACGGGCCGATAGATGCCGCCGAACACCCAATAATCGCCGCCGCGCTCCGCCATTTCCGTTTCGGGATTGGCGGAAACTTTGGCGACATCGGCTTCGAGGAGATTATCCGCCCCGGGCGTGAGCAGCGCGGTGATGTCGTGGCTGAAATGATTGAAGCCGCCTTGGTGAACAGGACCGGCGGTCTTGCTGTTTATCTTCACGGCGGTATCGGTCATCGCGCCTTCGAACACGATGCGGATACGCCGGCCTTTCCAGGTCGCCGGCACGGTGAAATGCAATCGATAAAGCCCGTGCTCGTCGGCTTTTCCGGCCCGCTCCTCGCCGTAATTATAGGTACCAAACCCTTTTAGCTCCCAATTCGAGGGCACGGGGATGGTCGTCCACTCGCCGGCACGACGGCCACCGGTGACGGAGAATTCCCATGGCACCGCGTCCTTCGGGCCGTGACCGGAGAGATACTCCCGTTCGGTCCGGATCTCGGCCGCAGTCACTGCGGACCACAGGGTCGCCTGGAGCAAGAGGAACGCTGGAAATTTTCTGATCATGGGAATAAAGAATGCCAAGCGAGCACGCGTTCAGCGGCTGCGGTCATAACCGCAGCCGCTTCATTCGGGGGATCGCAATTACAGCTTGGCGCGTTGCGCGGCGACTTGGGCCGGGGTGACCTCCGGCGCGCCGGGGGCGAAATTTTTGCGGAGGTAGTTGATCACGCTCGCGAGATCCGCGTCGCTGTAGCCCCCGAAAGGCGGCATCACGTTGGAGAACTTTTCGCGATCGGCCGGCAGCACGGCGGCCGGGCCTTTGAGGAGAACGTTGATCAGCCGGTCGGTGTCGCCGGCGACGACCGTGTTGCTGGTAAGGGCGGGCTGCATGTTGGAGACGCCGCTGCCGTTGGCCATGTGGCACGCGGCGCATATTTGCAGATAGATTTTTCCTCCCGGCGTGTTGGCGCCGATGGGCGCGGTGCTTTGCGGCGCCTCGACGACGGGTTTTTTCGTCGAAGGAGCGGAGTTCTTTTCTCCGGTATAGAGGATGCGCCAGAGGCGGCCTTTCTCCGTGTCGCCAACGTAGAGCGAGCCATCGGGGCCGACCGCGAGGCCGGCCGGACGATAGCGCGCATCACGGGTGTTGGTGAACTCCTCCACGCCGGGGAAGCCGTCGGCGAAGGTCTCATAGGTCCCGCGCGGCATGCCTTTTTCGTCAAAGGGCACGTAGACGACTTTATAGCCGGCTTGCGTGCGGGGGCCGCGATTCCACGACCCATGAAAGGTGATGAACATGCCGCCGCGGAATTTCTCGGGAAACTGCGTGCCGGTGGAGAGCACCATCTGCAGGGGCGCCCAATGCGCAGGGAAGGCAATGACCGGTTTGTCGAAGAGGGGGTTGTCGTCGCGCTTATGATTATCGCCGCCGTACTCGGGCGCGACCATGCGCGCTTTCTTGATCGGGTCCCAATAGGTGGAGGGCCAGCCGAGGTTCACGCCCTCGCGCAGCAGGTGCATTTCCTCGGCATCGCGTTCGGCATTGTCGAGGTCGTCATAGTGATCGGGATCGACGATGTTCATGTTGTCGCGGCCCATCATCACCATGAAGAACTCGTGGGACTTCGGCTGCCACGCCAGCGCCAGCGAGTGACGGTGGCCGGTGGAGAAACGTTTGCCGTCGGCCTGGGTCTGGTCGTGCTTGTTGGGATCGAAACGCCAGAAGCCGCCGTAGGTCTGCTGAAACTTGGCGACTTCCGCGGGCGAGTATCCCTTGGCGCCGAACTGACGGTCGGGCGTGCTGTAGACGTTATACGGCGAACCGATCTCGACGATCATGTGGCCGCTCTCGTCAAAGGCGAAGGCCTTGGCGTCGTGATCTTTTTCGGCGGGGAGATTTTTGACAATGGTCTCGCACGGGCTCGTGGGCACGAGTTCGCCGGGCGTGTACTTGTAGCGATAAACGGCGGTGCGGCTGGAATGGTAGAGCCAGCCGTCATGAAACATGATGTGCGTGCCGCCGTCGCCGGGGCCGAATTCCTTGATGACATCGACGCGCCCGTCGCCGTCGGTGTCCCGCATCGCGAGGATCGGGCCGCGGACGAGTTTCGCATAGATGTCGCCGTTGGGCGCGACGGCGAGGCCGCGCAGGCGCTCGGGGGTGTTGCCGGTTTTTTTGCCGACGACGAGATTGTCGGCAACGATGAGCGCCCGGAAACCCGGGGGCAGATTAA
>JAEKKV010000029.1 GCA_019510185.1 Verrucomicrobiota bacterium
AACGGAGCCGAACCGCGACTCATCTTGAACGGTCGGCAAAGAAAAGAATGAAACGTGCACTCACAGTTGCGGCGCTGACAGGATTGGTTTGGAGCTTCCTTGCGGTTCGGTTGATGGGGGGCCGCTTCGAAGATCTGCATATTCCATTTTTAATCGCCGGTATCACGGCGGGAATTGCGGCCGGCGTTCACACCATCCGAACAAGAAAAAAGAAAGGCGGAGACGAAGGCATCTTAGCCGGTATTGCCTGCTATTATCTCGCGATTGTTATCTACTGGGCCGTTTGGCTCGTTGCCGAGAGAGTAAGCATGTGCATCGAGCTTCGTAAGTGGACCGACTTCGATTTACACGATCATCTGAATCTTATTTGGGTTTACCTCTTCTACGGAACGATTCCTTACGGATTGCTGTTGATCCCGCTCTGCTTTCTAAATCGATGGGTGGTCTGGCGCGCATACACCTTTAAACGTTAGGCAAAATAAAAAGCCTTCTGTAGCATCTTAGGCGTATTGCTGATCACATCCCCTGCGCCGAGCCTCACGGACGCGCGGCCAAGATATAGCCTGTCTACAATATTCTATGAAAAAATACCTCACCCCAATCGCTTGTTTGCTCTTCATAATCGGTTGCCTATCACCGGCTAAATTAGCCGCGAAAGGCATGGGTCTAGACTTTTGGATGGAGGGCACCGTTAGCGAAGTTAAAGCCGTCGGTGATCAAATCCATTTTACACTGAAGGGAAGATTTTGGTTTGCGCAGTATGACGAGGCGGCTGCCCCGAAAAGAATCGAAGTGGATTGCAGGCAGGGAATCTCGGTCACCGTTCATCAAAATGATCCATTCTTCGCATTTTCCACTGACTGGGGAGCCGGAGCGATCCAAGAGGCGGGAGGGCTATTGCGCATTCTTAAAGCAGCCGTCGGCCCCAGCCGAACCATCAAATTCGAGTTACTGGAACCGAAAATTATTTTTGATGCAAAACAGAACCTTACTTTGACAGACGCCGCTGTCATCAGAGCGACGGATGCGGATCTTTAATACTCCAGCCACGGACGCCAGCGCCAACGAGCGCAGCTCACCTGTAATGTTCCGTAAAAAATGAATCATCCCGTCCACATACTGTTAGCACTGGTAATATGGATTTCACCTGTCGGCTGCCAAAGCGTGGCAAAATCCCGAAAGGAGGATAAAGCCCCCATAAACGATCTGAAAAAATCAGCCGATTATTCAGAAACAAAGGAAGTCGTGAGAAACATCACAGATGTTATCATCGTAGTTCCGGCAGCTCTCTTGTGTGCTTATGCTATCATTCGCGCCGGAGGACTGCCCCATTCAACAATTGGTGCGGACAAAGCAAGCAACGAACAGCAACATTTGGATGCATGGCTTTATAGCGAAAATAAAAAGTGAAATCACAATGAAAACTCGGATCACCTTAGCATCTGTAATTGCGGCGGCCTTTTTTCTGTCGCATGCGCTGCCAGCCTTCGAGGATCAAACTGGATTCGAATGTTTTCGTTTTTGCCTTGGGATATTGCTGGAACCTTCTGGCGCCGCACCCCTCGGATGGATGTATTACGGAGGATTTGCCGTCTCCAATGTGGTTTTCATCGCGATCTGCGCGATGCTATTTACCTCAAAACCCGTGGGTAAAAAGTACGGAACGGTTATGCTATTCCTTAGCCTGCATACGATCTCTTGGATGCCACTGAACTGGAGGAATCTCCATGAAATCAAGCCCGGGTACTACCTCTGGCTGCTTGCTTATCTGGCCCTTACCTTCGCCACCGTTGCATACAGACGAAAGCCGAACCCCAATCAGACGTCAGTACCAATGAACATGGCTGCCACGCCTCCTGCTGCGCACCCGTAACTTCCGAATGCGATTGTGGACCTTACACCCTCAGTATCTGGATGCAAAGGGGCTCGTCGCGTGCTGGCGAGAAGCGTTGCTTGCCCAGAAGGTTCTCAGCGGGGCGACGCGAGGTTACCAGAATCACCCGCAACTGCTGCGATTCCGCTCATCACCCGATCCCATGGCAGCGATCGCGACGTTTCTCCATGGGATCGCCGCCGAGGCGACGCGACGCGGTTATGCGTTCGACGTTCGGAAGATTACCAAGCCCAAGACGGCGCTGAAAATTCGCGAGACCCGCGGGCAGTTGGATTACGAGTGGGGACACCTGAAGCGGAAGCTCAAGGTGCGCGCACCGGCGATCGCGCGAGAGTTGCGCGGTGTCGAAAAACCGCGGGCCCATCCCCTGTTTCGGATCATTGCCGGCGACGTGCGCGAATGGGAGAAGCGCCCCGGCAAGGCGGTAAAATAAACGCCGCCGTTTTCAGATCATCACGGTAGATTCACCGCAAATGAACACCCACGCCCACCTCGAAGACGGAGCCACTGTGGTTATCACTCTCAGAGTGGCGTGATCGTGGTGTCGCCGGCTTTTAGCTCGGCCGCCACTTCCGGCAGCGCCGCGGCCAGGGCATCCCAGTCCGCTTGGGTCGTCTCCCAGCCGGAACTCACGCGGATCACGCGTTTGGCCTCCTCCGGCGCATAGCCCAAGGCGGCGAGCACGGGCGATGGTCCCGGCTTGCCGGTCGCACAGGCCGAGCCGGTGGAAACTTGAAAGCCGCGCTTGTCGAGCCGGGCGACCCAGCGGTGATTTTCGCCGTATGGCAGGAGGAGCGAGACGGTGTTCCAGAGCCGGTCCGCGTCGGCGCCCACGATGCGCGCGCCGGGCACGGCGGCGAGGGCGGCGCGTTCGAACGTCTTCCGCCAGCCCAGCCGCTCGCTTTCGAGAAACACTTTTTTCTGCTCCGCCTCCACCAGCGCCGCGAGCATGGCGGCGATGCCGGGAAAGTTTTCCGTGCCCGCGCGATGGCCCCGCTCCTGCGCTCCGCCGGAAAATCCGCGCAAGCCCTCCGCCTGCGCGCCGAGCTTGAGAAAACCGACGCCTTTCGGGCCGCCGAATTTATGCGCGGCCCCGATCACAAAATCCACATTGCCCAAGCCGCCCGCGGGCAACTTGCCCAGCCACTGGGAAGCGTCGCACACATACGGCACGCCCGCGCGGGCGCACGCCGCCGCGATCTCCGCCCACGGTTGAATGACGCCAGTTTCGTTGTTGGCGGCCATCACCGCCACCGCACTCACGTCCGCCAAGACTGCTTTGACGGCTGCGACCGTGACCACGCCGTCGGGCGTTGGCGCGAGCCAGCGGACGCGCGAGCCAAAATAGCGAAGGGCGGCCTCGCGCACGCAGGGATGCTCGGTGGCGTTGACGGCGATGGCTGCCGCGGGCGGCAACACGCGCGCCCAGTGGGCGAACACGAGATCGGCCGCCTCGGTCGCGCCGGAGGTGAACACATATCGTTCCGCCGGGCCGCCGAGCAGGATGGCCAGTTTTTCACGGGCGGCGTCGAGCCGGATTTTCACCTGCGCCGCCGAGCGATAGGGGCTGGAGGGATTTTGCCACGCCTCGTCCTGCGCCTTCAGCCACGCCTCGCGGGCAACCGGAGCGAGCGGCGTGGTGGCGTTGTGGTCGAAATAGGGCACGGCCCCATGGAAATCCCAAAAATCAAAAGGCCAAATCCCAAATGGAAGGCTTGCGCCGGACGCGGAGCGGCGGCTTGCTGCCGTTTTCCCATGAGCACTCCCACCGAACAAGCCATCATCAAGACCTCCTACGGCGAGCTGACCGTCGCCTTCTGGTCCGACGTCGCCCCCAAGACCGTCGAAAACTTCAAGAAACTCGCCAACGAAAAGTTCTACGATGGCACCGCGTTTCACCGCATCATCAAGGGTTTCATGATCCAGGGCGGCTGCCCCAACACCAAGAAGGGCGCGCGCGGCATGCCCGGCACCGGCGATCCCGGCTACAAGGTGAAGGCCGAGTTCAACGCCAAGCCGCACGTCCGCGGCGTTCTGTCCATGGCGCGCGCCGCCAGCCCCGATTCCGCCGGCTGCCAGTTTTTCATCTGCCACGGCGACGCCCGCTTCCTTGACCGCCAGTACACCGCGTTCGGCCAGGTGGTCGCCGGTGACGACGTCCTCGAGCGCATCGCCAACGTGCCCACCACGCACGGCGGCGGCGGCGAAAAGAGCACGCCCATCGATCGCGTCGAGGTCGAGAGCATCCGCATCGTGCCGGTCGCCTGAGCCGGACGTCTTTTTCGATCCCCGAACCGGCCGCCGCAAGCGGCCGGTTTTTTAGTGCTTGGACCCGACCAGGTGCGGCAGCGAAGCCTCGAAGGCCAGCAGCTGGCTCGGCGTGACGCCGGGCTCACGGCGCAGCGTTTCCAAGATGTGGCGGCGGGCTTCCTCCATGCCGCTCGCGTCCTGCGAGGCAATGCGGCGCACGATGCCGACCAGCCCGAGGACGTTGTCCTTGGGATCGATCACCAGCACCTTGATCGCCGAGGTGAAGAATTTTTCGCCCTGCGCGCTGATCGACTCCTGGATCTTGATCACGGGCACGCGCGACTGGAAGAGATGGGTCTCGTCGGCGTAAAAGCCTTCCGCGAGCTTGATCGGGAAAAGATCGAAATCGTTCCGCCCGGTCACGTCGGTCTGCTTGCGGCCGAGGTTTTCGAGATGGGCGCGGTTGTTATAAAGAAAACGGCTCTCTGTGTCCTTGATGAAGACGAAATCGCGGACTTCGTCGAGGATGGTGAGCAACAGGCTGCCGCGTTGCGCGTTAACATAGACAGCCAGATCGTGAGCATCGACTTTTAGCACGGGGTAATGGGGTTGAAGCTGGAGAAATTGTGCGAAGGAGCCCGCGGGCTGCCAAGGGCAAAGACCGCGCGGCGAGGCCGCTATTTGCCGGGAGAAGCGGGGCTCGGGACATCGGAGGAAACCTGATCCATGATGGCCTCCGTCACCCGGGCGAGACCGAGACGGGCGAGCTGGCTGGCGGGATAAAGATCCTGGGCGGCCAGATAGCTGGTCAGGCTGGCGGCAAAGCGCTTGTCGTTTTCGTAGCGGCGGCCCTGGTCGAGCCGGCCGACGAAATCGGCGACGCGGGGCGCGAGTTGGGCCATGCGCTGGTTGAGCTCGACGTCGTTGGGCACGAAAGCGGTGGCGGCCACCAGCGACTCCCAGGCGGAGAAGGCGTTGTTTTGCGCCAGCAGCTCCTGCTCCTGGGCGAGGTAAATCTCAACGCGCGCCATCCGGTCGATCACGCCCTTGAGCTGCGGACCGCGCACGGCGTCGCTCAAAAAGGCCACCGCGAGCTCGGCGCGTTTCTCGTAGATGCGGCGGAAATCCTCGCGCTTGTAGGCGTCGTCGAAGAGCACCGCCGCCTGCGTGCCCATGTCGGCCTGGGACGCCATGTTTTCCGTATAGGTCTTGATCGCGGGGTTGAGCGGCCAGATCTGCGCGGCTTTTTCGACGAACTCCTGGGCCCGGGGATAATCGCCTTTGGCGGCCGCCTGCTGGGCGGCGTTGAGCGCGAGGGTGCTCATGCGCTGGGCGGAGCGCACCGCGGCGTTGGCTTCGAGCGTGCGGGAGTCCTTCGTGAGGGTGCCGATCTCGTCGCTCAGGTGGATGACCGCGTCGTAGTCGCGCAAGTCGGCGAGTTTCCGGGCCTCGTCCACCTTGCGGTAAAGCGTGAGCAGGGCGTCCTTGCGACTGCGTTCGAACTGGGTGACGGCGGGGAGATACTCGCCGAGGAAAAAGGTTTCCTGAAGACGTTCGAGTGCGCCGATCTTGCGGTTGTCGTCGTAATCGGCGCGAACGGCGGCCATGCCGTTGTTGACGTCGTTGATCGCCTCGCGTGAGAGGAACTCGATCGTCTCGACGGTGAAGGCGAGATCGCTGGAGGGCAGGAAGGACGCGAGTTCCTTTTTGCCGACTTCGAGATTCTGGTGGGAGCCCTTGAAGATGAAGCGATAGAAGCTCGCCGCGATCAGGCAGTGCTGAAAACGGCGCTGCAGGAACAGGCTCATGATCTGGCTCTGAAATTGGAGCTTGGCCTGGGTGACGGAGAGGAGACCGGCGGCGGAGAGCGCCTGGATCTTGGCCTCGGTCTCGCCGAGTTCGCGGGCGCGGAAGAGCTGGCCGGTGGGTCCGACAGTGACGTTTTGCCCGATCTGCGTGCCGCCGGTGCTGCCCGCGGAGGAGTTTCCGCCGCCGCTGTTCCGTCCGCCGGAATTGCCCGTGCCGGTGGTCGTCCCGCTGCCGCCCGTCGTACCGGTGCCGGTCGAGGTGTTCGAGTTATTCGAGGAGTTCGAGTTGCCGCTCGTGCCCATGAGGGCGGCGGAGGAAACCGCGTCGCTGGCGGTCTTGCCGCCTTGCGAAGCGAGGACATCGCCGCCGTAGACGACGGCGCCCTGCTGCTGGCGGCGAATGCGCTCCAGCTCGGTCTGGGCGACGTTCAGCGCCTGCTTCTCGTCGCGAATGCGCCAGGCGTTGAAGACCTGGTTGGCCACGCCGAGACTGTTGCCTGCGTCCGCATCGAAATCGGCGGCGGTATAAAGAAGCTTCCATGCCTCCATCACGTTGCCCTGCGCGCCCTCGCCGTTGCGGGTGGAAAGGAGGTCGGTGATTTTGTTGAGCGTCTCGGCATACGCATCCTCGTCTTTGGTCGGAGGCAGCGCGAGGTAGCGCTCGAAGCGGCCGCGGAAAATCCGAAACTGGCCCATGTCGTAGCTGTGGCCCTTCCACTGAAACGTGCCGTTCTCAGGGTTGACCGAGTCGGAATTCGTGTCGAAGGCCTGGTTGATGATCTTCAGCAACGTGCCGCTTTCGAGACTGTTGATATTGAGCGCGCGGGAGACGCCGTCGGTTCCCGCCAGCTTGGAATCAGCCACGGGCGCGGTGACTTTGGCGGCGCTGGCGGCCGTATCCACCACGTCCTTGGACGCGCCGGACACGGGTGCGGCCACCTGGCCGCGGGCGAGCGTCAACAGGGCAAGGCCGACGACCGAAAGACGAAGGGGGTAAAAGGGCATGGTCAGAGTTTTTCCAGATGCTCGACGTAGAGGAGGCCGCCCTTGCGCACGGTGATATCGAAACGGTAACGCTGCGCGATCAACAGGTTCGTCTTGAGCGAGTCGGCGATGAACACCGGCAGGCGGGCGTCGTCCTTGAGCGGACGCACCGCGATGATGCGGCCCACGCCTTCGCGCCAGTTGAGCTGCGCGTCCACCTCGGCCTCGAGCTGGTAGCGGTTGCCCTGAAGGTTATCCGGCGCAGCGATGAACGCGCGCACCGGAAAGGGTTCACCCGAGCGGCCGCAACCGCCGGTCAGCGCGACCGCGCCAAATCCGGCCGCCAGCACCAGCAAACCGAGAACAACACGCAAAAGCGATGGTGGCATAAGGGGTGATCAAGGGCTAGGGCCAGCGTTTCCTCTGGCAACCCCAAAACAGGAGCGTCGCGCCGATGGCGAGATGCGCGCCGAGTACTGCCACCGCGCCCGCCGGCGACGACAGCCAGCCTTTGTCCAGCATGACCACCGCGTCGTAAAATCGCGATTCGGTCATGGCCATGAGATAGCCAGCCCAACCCCAGTAGGTGGCGATGAAGGGCCGCACCGCCCAGACCAGCGCGGGCGGCAGCGCCAGCACCACGCCGGAAAGCGGCAGTTGAAAGCCCACCAGATAGATGGAGAGCAGCGAGGCCTTGTCCGGCGACTGCAGCACCGCCGACAGGCCGAGGCAGACCACGCTCATCGACGCACCCACCGCGCTGAGCACGGCCAGTTGCGCGCCCCACTCGCCAGGGAACTGGCAGAGCACCTTCACGAAAACTGTCATCCACGCCCCCTGCCCCGCGCCCAGCAGCGCCACGTAGATCAGCTTCGACCAGGCGTAGGCGGCCGGACGCAGACCCGACATCCGCTCCTTTTCATAGAGCGCCCGCTCGCCGGCGATTTCGCGCGCACCGTTGTTGCTGCCCATGAGGCAGAGCAGGATCACTTGAAAAATAATGAGTCCCGAAACCAGCGTGGCCGTTTCCGCCGCCGACTGCCGGTAGGCCGCGCGCGCCTGCAACGTCTCCAAAAAACCGCCGCCCTGGTCGAGCGAGAGGCCGCGCATCTGCGGCAGACCGCCCAGCGCGAAGATCACCACGAGGCAGGGAAATCCAAAGGTGATCGCCAGCGTCAGCACCACATAACCGCGGTCGCGCCACATCAGTCGCAGGCGCCGGCCGAGCAGCGTGCCGAGTTGCGAGAAGAGCGAAGGACGCTCACGAACGGCGGATCGCGCCGGCGTCAGCAGCGTCTCGTGATCGCCATTCCAGCGCCCGCCGTGCTCCACCCAGCGCTCCTGCCAGTGCGCGCGCGTCTGCTCGCTCAACCGGTCGTAAAGCTCCAGCGCATCGCCGATGCCGAAATGCGCCAGCATGGCGGCCAGCGCGCCTTGGAAAACGACCGCGCCCTCGTACACCACCGTGACGGTGTCGAATTGGGAAAGCTTCGCGAGGTTGTGGATCACACAGACCACGGTCTTGGCGCGTTCTTCGACCAGCGCGCGCAGCACCGCGAGGATTTGATCCTCCGAACGCGGATCGAGTCCGCTGGTGACCTCGTCGCACAGCAGGCAGGTCGGATCGGTCGTGAGCTCCAGCGCCAGCCCGAGACGGCGCAACTGGCCGCCGCTCAATTTTTCGACCAACGTGCCGCCGCGTTCGGCCAGGCCGACGAGCTGCAACAGTTCGCCGATGCGCGCCGCCACGGTCGCGTCGTCCACCGACTGGTAAAGCTTGAGCGCGCACGCGACGGACTCCGCCACCGTGAGCTTGCCATGCGCGATGCTGAACTGCGGAGCGAAGGCCACCTCGCGCAGCAAGGCGTCGCGCGACTCGAGCGGACGTCCGTGCAGGAGGATTTCCCCCTCGGAGGGCAGGATGTCGAGGATACCCTTGAGCAGCGTGGTTTTGCCGCAACCCGACGGACCGATGAGCGCATGCAGCCCGCCGGCTCCGAAACGGGCGGTGGCGGCATGCACCAGCGGAGCGGCACCGGGACGCGGGCGGACGGTCAGGTTATGACAAGCAAGCATGGGGCGGTGGGAAAGTTATGAGGCGCCGCGACGAAACGCGCCAAGCTCCATTTGAAAAAAGGTGGCGGCTTGGCAACCGTTCCCCCTCCATAGCTTTTCGTTCATGATCGAATCCTTCCTGCTGGTTCCCGTCGGCGGTGCGGTCGCCAGTCTTGGCTGCCTTTGGGCCAGCCTGCGCCTGCGGAAGCGGCAGCGTCTGCTCAGCGATCTGCCCACGTCCCAAGTTCGCGGCGTGTTCATCGGCCTGGTCGAACTCAAGGGCACGGCGGAGAGCGAGACGCCGTTCACCAGCTATCTGGCGGAAACCGCCTGCGTGCACTACGGCTGGCAGGTCGAGGAGCGCTGGTCGCGCACCGTTACCGAAACCACAACCGACAGCCAGGGCCGCAGGCAGACGCGCACGCACACCGAGAGCGGCTGGAAAACCGTCGCGCAGGGCGGCGAAAGCGCGCCGTTCTACCTCCGCGACGAGACCGGCGCGCTGCTTGTCCGTCCGGAAGGCGCGCGGATCGAGCCGCTCGATTTGTTTTCCCAAACGGTTTCCCGAAACGAACCGCTCTACTACGGCAAAGGCCCCGAGGGGGCCGTCAGCGACTCCGACCATGTGCGGCGTTTTGTTGAAACCGGCCTGCCGCTACACGCGTTGCTTTTCGTGGTCGGCCCCGCGCGCGAACGGGCCGACATGGTCGCTCCGGAAATCGCCACCCAAGCGGATGCGCCGCTGTTTCTCATCTCGACCCGCTCCGAGCAGAAGGTGCAATCCAGCCTCGCCGTCTGGACCTGGTTTTGGTGGGCCGCCGGATTGTTTATCACCGTCCTGCCGCTGATTTTGATCGTGGCGGATCGCAAGAAATCCCTCCCGCCGGATCTCCTCGCTTTCGCCGGACTGCCGGCGGCCGTTTATCTCCTGCTTTGGGGGCTCGGCTGGGTCTGGATGGTCTACAACAGCCTCGTCGGTCTGCGCGAACGCGTGCGGCAAGGCTGGTCTCTGGTCGAGGTGCAGCTCAAGCGCCGCCACGATCTCATTCCCTCGCTGGCCGCGGCCGTCGGCGGGCTCAGCGCGCACGAGAGGGAAGTCCAGGAAACCGCCGCCGCCTTGCGCGCGCAGCTCACCGCCACCGCGCCGGGCGTCGCCGGCCCCGATTTTGAAGGCATGGCCGCGCGGGTTCGCGGCATTGTCGAAAAATATCCGCAGCTCACCGCCCAGGCCGGATTCGGCGCGTTGCATACCCAGCTCGTCGAAACGGAACAGCGCATCGCCCTCGCCCGCGCCTACTACAACGACATCGCCACCCACTTCATCACCCGGCTCCAAATCGTGCCCGACGCCTGGGTCGCCCGGCTCGGCGCAATGCGGCCCGAACCCCTGCTGACCGCCGCCAGCTTCGAACGCGCGGCGACGCCGGTCTCCTTTTCCGCGTAAGGCCGGCGGCCGCTGAAAATTCAGCCAAGGCTTTTCATCGCCGCCCAGTGTGCTACTTCCGTCGCGTGCCCAAGCCGATCCATCTCATCGTCGCCTGCTCCGAAAACCGCGTGATCGGCCGCGGCGGACGGCTGCCGTGGTCCATTCCCGAGGACACCGCGTTTTTCCAAAAGCAGACGCGCGGCCACACCGTAATCATGGGCTCGCGTTGTTTTGCCGAATGGAAAAGCGCCGCGCAGGGCCGCGACGTCGTCGTGATCACGCACGATCCCGCCGCCCTCCCGCCCGGCACCCGCACGGTCTCCAGCCTGCCCGAAGCCATCGCGCGGGCGCAGACGCTGCGCGGCGACATTTACCTTTGCGGCGGACAACGCGTTTACGAAGAAGGCCTGCCGCTCGGCGATCGCCTCCATCTCACGCTCGTGCATGCGTCGATTCCGGACGGCGACACGTTTTTCCCCGACTGGCGCGGACACTTCACCCGCGAGATTGACCGGCGGGAAAGCAGCGACGCGAACTGGCGCTACACCTTCCTCACCTTGGAACGGTGACGGCCGCGCGCCCTCGCAGCCTTATCCGCGGGCCGCGTGCGCCGCGGCGACTTCGACGTATTTGGCGGCCATCTTGACCAGCCCTTCCTGCTCCTCCGCCGAAAGCGTCCGCACCACCTTCGCCGGAGAACCCAGGACCAGCGAGCCGGGCGGACACGTGAACCCTTGCGTCACCAGGGAATTCGCCCCGACCAAACTGCGCGATCCGATCCGCGCGCGATCGAGAATCGTGGCGCCCATTCCGACCAGGCAGCCGTCCTCAAGCGTGCAGGCGTGCAAAATCGCCCCGTGGCCGACCGTGCAATCGTCTCCCACTTTCACGCCGGCGTCGTCGGACAGATGGATGACGACGTTGTCCTGCACGTTGGAGCGAGCGCCGATCACAATGGAGTTAATATCCGCCCGCAGCACCGCGCCGTAAAAAACGCTGCTCGCCGGGCCGAGCCGCACATCGCCGACGACGGTGGCGTTGTCCGCGACAAAACGCGCGCCGCTCACGTCCGGCGTTTTGCCGAGAAACCGGGCCAGGCGTTCCTGAACGGTCATGGCGTCCTTTCCGTCGCCTTATTTCCGATACCAACCGCCGTCCTCGCGTTGCAACCAGACGCCGGGGGCGCTGTTGGCGGCGAGTTGTTTGGCGCGGGCCTTGCCCACCGCCTCGGCGGACGCGCCGGTTTTCTGAGCCAGCGCGGCGTAGACGACGGCACGATCGGCGTTCTCGGCGGCGGAAACCCCGCCATCATTGCCGGAGCGCACCGCGAGAAACCCGCGATTGTCCTCGCCGAGCACACCGGCGGTTTTAAGCGCGTCGATCTTGGAAATGCGACTCTCCATGCGGGCGCGGACGGCGCCAAGATCCTCGGCGCGAACGACGCCGGCGGCGAAGAGCATGGCGAAGACAAACAGCAGGCGGAAGAAAAGCGTTTTCATGGGACTCAGGGATTGGGGGTGGCTTTGACCGTCGTCGATTTCTTGTCGATGTCGCCGAAGAAGTCGTCGAGCGCGCGATCGACCTTCACGTTGACGTCGAGGGTCGCGTGAACCTCGACGGGAGCGAGCGTCACGTGGATGCAGCCTCCGAAAAGGCCGGCGCAACTGAAGAGAAGGACGCGAGGGAACATGCGCGCACACTCACCGAATCGGCCGCCGCTAGCAACGAAAGTTTCCTCAATGCATCCCGAAGGAGAGGTGCTGCTTCATTCCGAGGACCAGCACATTGGCGAGCGGCCCGAAGACGTTGATCTCAAAAGTGACCTGGCCGACGACGTTGCCCGCCTGCTCCGGCTGCGCGACCACGACCACCTTTGCGGAACGCCCGCCGCCGTCGCCTTCCGGAGTCATTTTCACCTCCAAAGACCGGACGTGCAGATCGGTCTGGCCGAGCTCGATCACCTGCATGCTTTCGTAGGCGGGGTTGAGCGGTGAAAACCAACGCCGCAGCCACGGCGGCAGGCGCGGTGCGAAAACAAAACGCGCCGGCACGTGAGAAGTCAGGAACCCCGGTTGCGGCGTCAGCCGGATGACCGTGGGCTCGTCGTCCCGCAACGAAAGGCGGCCTTCGCCGATCTGCAGACCGTCGGCCTTGTTCCAGCCCAAGCGCACCTCGCCATCGATCCGTCCGCGCGCGGCAGCCAGCGCCGCCGGAACGAGCGCGACGATATCCTGCAGACCGATCCGCGTCATCCGCACTTTCACGTTTTGCAACGACAGCGGGGACAGGGACGCAACGAAGGGTTCCGCCGTGATCTCGCCACCCGCGATCTCCACGCGGGCCGACGTGACAGACACATTTCCGGAGCCCGCGAGCGTCGCGCTGATCGCGACGTTGCGCGCCCCCAAACGGGCGTTGGTCACCGTGCGCACGGTGATTTCAATGGGCACGGGCCCCTGCGGCAGCGTCGCCACGTCCGCCTCGGCGCGAACCATGATGCCTTCGAGCGCCCATTTCTGGCCGGCATGCCGCACGGCACCGTCGCGCCACTCGACCCGGATGCGCCCGGCCGGCTTGCCTTGGTGAATTTCACCCGAGCCGGTTATCAGGACCGAACCTTCCGCCACCGCGCCGGCCATTTCCGGGCCGAGCCTCGGCGCGAACGCCGAAAACCACGGTCCCGCCTCGATGCGGCCTTCCTCCACGCGCCAGGTTCCGTCACCTGTCGCGGCATTGATCCGGGCGAGCACGCGCAGGCGGGTGAAGGCGTTGTCCGCTTGAAACACGATCTCGCGCACTCCGCCGTCGGCCGAGGTCGGCGAAAATTTCCAGTGCAAACCCGGGCCGGTTTCGCCGAGGAGAAACGCCTCGCCGGACACTTCTCCGCCCAGCCGAGGCAGTACGACAAACGCCTGCGCCAGCGGCGCGGCCAGCATCGCACCCGCGACAAACCACCGGCGGGACGTCCGGCAAAGGCGTTGGACAAGGGATCGCGGCACGCGCAAGGACATGCGCGAAAGGCCGCCGCGGGGCCAGCCCAATGCTGGTCGCCCGCAGGGCACGCAGCCTCTTTTTACGGAACCGGGACGGGCGCGAGGCTCCAGATGTCGCGGGCGTACTCGCGGATCGTGCGATCGCTGGAGAACTTGCCGACGCGGGCGGTGTTGAGGATCGCCTTTTTCGCCCAGCCGGCGGTGCTCCGGTAGGCGGTGTCCACTTTTTCGTGGGCCTGCACGTAGGCACGGTAATCGGCGAGAACCTTGAAGGGATCGCCGCCGCCGAGCAGGCTGTGGTGCAGCGAACCGAACGGATGGTGTTCACCGGGCACGAAGTAATCGGAACCGAGCCAGTCGATGATGGCGCGAAGCTCCTCGTCGGCGGCATAGTAATCCCAAGGGTTGTACCCCTTGGCATCGAGCGCCTCGACGTCGGGCACCTTGAGACCGAAGATGAAGATGTTGTCCTCGCCGACCTCCTCGCCGATTTCGACATTGGCGCCGTCCAGCGTGCCGATGGTGAGCGCGCCGTTGAGCGCGAGCTTCATGTTGCCCGTGCCGGAGGCCTCCTTGCCGGCGGTGGAGATCTGCTCGGAGAGATCGGCCGCGGGCACGATGCGCTCGGCGAGCGAAACGCGGTAGTTGGGCAGGAAGGCGACCTTCAACTTGCCGCCGATGCGCACGTCGTTGTTGATGCGCTCGCCGATGATGTTGATCGCGCGAATGATGTTTTTCGCGAGGTCGTAGCCGGGGGCGGCCTTGGCACCGAAGACGAACACGCGCGGGACGATGTCGAGCGACGGATTGTGCAGCAGGCGGCGGTAGAGCGTGAGGATGTGAAGCAGGTTGAGATGCTGGCGCTTGTACTCGTGCAGGCGCTTGATCTGCACGTCGAAGAGGGCGTCGGGGGAAACGTCCACGCCGCACTCGGCCTTGATGACGGCGGCGAGGTCGATCTTGTTGGCGCGCTTGATCGCCATGAACTCCGTCTGGAACGCCTTGTCGTCGGCGAACTTTTCCAGGCCGCGCAGGAGGTCGAGGTTGCGGGCCCAGCCGCCGCCCAGTTTCCGGGTGATCAGCTCGGCGAGGCGCGGATTGCAATCGAGCAGCCAGCGGCGCGGCGTGATGCCGTTGGTCTTGTTCTGGAATTTACCCGGATACAGGGAGTCGAATTCAGGGAAGAGATCCTTCTTCAGCAGCTCGGTGTGGAGCGCGGCCACGCCGTTGACGGCGTGGGAACCGACGACCGCGAGATTCGCCATGCGGAAGGCCTTGTGGCCGTTTTCCTCGATGAGCGAACAGACGCTCTTCTTGTAATTGTCACCGGGCCAGCGGGCCTCGACGGCATCCATGAGGCGGTGGTTGATTTCGTAAACGAGCTGGGCGTGACGCGGCAGCACGCGGGAGAACAGCGGGGCGCCCCACTTTTCGAGCGCCTCGGGAAGCAGCGTGTGGTTGGTGTAGCCGAAGGTCGCGGTCACGATCGTCCAGGCGCGTTCCCAGGTGAATTGCTGTTCGTCGAGGAGGATGCGGAGAAGCTCCACCACGGCGACGGCGGGATGCGTGTCGTTGAGCTGGACTGCGACCTTGCTGGAGAAGTTGTCCCACGAGTTGCCGGCGGTGCGGAAGTGGCGACGGATGATGTCGCGCAGCGAACAGGCGACGAAGAAGTACTGCTGCACCAGCCGGAGCTCCTTGCCGTTCTCGGTCTTGTCATTCGGGTAAAGCACCTTCGAGACGGTTTCGCCGATGGCCTTCTCGCGCACGGCGTCGACGTAGCCGCCGCTGTTGAACGCGGCGAGATCGAATTCCTCGGTCGAGCGCGAGGCCCAGAGACGGAGGAGATTGACCGTCTTCGTGCCGTAGCCGGCGATGGGAATGTCGTAAGGAACGCCGAGGATGGTCTTGCCATCGACCCACGCCGGGCGGGAGTTGCCCCGGTCGTCGAAAATCTGCTCCACCCGGCCGTAGATCTTGATCTCGGTCGTGTATTCGGCGCGGACGATTTCCCACGGCGTGCCGAAGATCATCCAGTTGTCGGGATGCTCCACCTGGTCGCCCTTGACGAACTGCTGTTTGAAGAGACCGAACTCGTAATGGATGCCGTAGCCGATCGCCGGCAGATCCAGCGTGGCGAGCGAATCGAGGAAGCACGCCGCGAGACGGCCGAGACCGCCGTTGCCGAGGCCCATGTCGACCTCGCTCTCGCGCACCGTTTCCCAATCGACGCCCAGTTCACTCAGGGCGGCGCGGGCCTCCTCATAAAGACCGGTGTTGTAGAGGTTGTTCTCGAAGAGCCGGCCCATGAGGTATTCCAGCGAAAGGTAGTAAAGCCGGCGGACGTTCTGCTTGTTGTGCTCCCCTTGGGTTTCGAGCAGGCGGGCGAGGATGCGCTCGCGCACCGCCATGGAGGTGGCGATCCACCAATCGCGGGGCTTGGCGCTGCCGAAGTCACGGGCCAGTGCAAAGGTGAGATTGCGCAGGATGGCCTGCTTGAACTCCCCCTTGGCACCCGCGGTCGGAACAAGCTCGGCGATGGACTGGGCGGGAACGGCTTTTTTCTTGGATTTGGGTAAAACAGGCATGTGAGAGTGAAGGTTAACGTAACAGGAACCGTGCCAGTCAATGCAACGGATTCATGTTCTCCGGTTGGTTTTTAAGACAATGCGTGGATATAAAAAACGGCGGGATTATCGCTGAAAACGACGGGCCAGCTCACCATGGCTGAATTCGATGTGCGTCGGCCGGCCGGCCGGGCTGGTCAGCGGCGCACGACAGGCGAAAAGCTGCACGACCAACCGCTGCATTTCGTCCGCGCCCGCCGTGTCGCCCAGCCGCACGGCCTTGGCGCAGGCGAGACGGGCGAGCTGCTCCCGCGCCGTGTCGATATTGCGATCCTGCAACCGGCCGTCGCGCAACGCGCCCAGCAGCTCGCGCACGAACGGCTCCGCGTCCGCCGGCTCCATCCAGGCGGGCAGGCTTTCGATGCGGAAAAAATTGCGCCCGAACTCGGCCATCTCGAAACCATGACCGTTGAAAAACTCCAGCCGGGCGAGCAGCAGCGCGCTGGCAATGGGATCGAGCTCCAGCGGCACCGGCAGGAGCAGGCGCTGGCTCGGCACCGTCCCGTCGCGAAACTGCTCCTGCAATCGCTCGAACCAGATGCGTTCGTGCGCCGCCCGACGGTCCAGGAGCACCAGACCCGAGGCGGTTTCAAAAAGCGCGTAGCTCCCGTGCGCCAGCCCGAGCCAGCGCCAGCCGGACACCGCGGACGCGGTGCCGACCGCCGCAACCGCGGCAACCGGAACCAAGGGGGACGGCGCGGCGGAAGATGAAACCGCGGGCGTAGAAGCGGAGACGTGTCCCGTGACACGCCGCTCGGTCGTCGCCGGCAGGACAGCCGCGAGTTTCGGCGCGCTCGGCACGGCCAGAGGAGCCGCCATCGCCGGGACGGAACGCGGCTCCATCCCGGACGTAACGGATGGCGCGACAACGGACGGCGCTGTTACCCCAAGTTCCCGGAGCCGGTTCAACACGGCGCGAATGATAAACCCGCGCACCGAAGTCTCGCTGCGGAAGCGCACCTCGCGCTTGGCCGGGTGCACGTTCACGTCGACCGCCGCCGGATCGATCTCGAAAAAAACGAAGGCCAGCGGATAGCGCCCCTTGGGCAGCGACTCGTGATAGCTCTCGATCAGCGCGTAGTTGAGCGCGCGACTGTCGACCGGACGCTGGTTGATGAACGTGATCATCTCGTGCCGCGTCGCCCTGCCCGTGCCCGGCCGGCCGATGAGTCCGCTCAGTCGCATGCCCGCCTCCGTCACCTCGATCGGCACCAGCCCCTCGGCCAGCTGCCGGCCGAAAATCTCGGCCACCCGCTCCGCCAATCCCGTGCACTCCGGCGAACGGAAAATCACGCGGCCGTCCTCGATCAACGTAAACGCCACCTGCGGAAATGCCAGGGCGTAGAGCCGCACGCCCGAGATGATGTGCGCGGCTTCCGTCTGGTCGGTCTTGAGAAACTTGCGGCGGGCCGGCACCGAGTTGAAAAGCTGCGCCACCTCGATGCGCGTGCCCACCGGACGCCCGCAGTCGCGCACGTGGACGAATTTGCCTCCGTTCACGAGGATCTCCGTGCCGGCGTCGGCACCGCTCTCGCGTGTCTGCAACGTGAAACGCGAAACGCTCGCGATGGACGGTAGCGCCTCGCCGCGGAACCCGAAGCTCGCGAGCCGGTTCAGATCGTCGGCCTCGGCGATCTTGCTCGTGGCGTGGCGCTCCAGCGCGAGCAGCGCGTCGTCGCGCGACATGCCGTGGCCGTTGTCCTCGATCCGCATGAGCGAGCGGCCGCCGTGGCGGAACTCGACCTCGATGCGCGTGGCTCCGGCGTCGAGCGCGTTCTCGACCAGTTCTTTGACCACCGCCGCCGGACGCTCGATCACCTCGCCCGCGGCGATTTGATTGGCGACCCGGTCGGAGAGGATGCGGACTTTGGCCATCGGCGAAGGATTTAGTTGATCACGCAAACACGGAAGACACGGAGACGATCACCAGTTCCATTCCGCGCTTCCGTGGCAAAGATCCGCCGCTCAACTCAGCGCCTTCGCCCAGCGTTTGAACTGCTTTTTCACCTGCGCCGGGCCGGGCATGCCGGTGCCGCGGCGCAACGCCATGCCGCGTTTGAGGTCGAACACCTCGACCCAGTCCGGACCGAAACCCGGATGAAGCTTCCGCACCTCGTCGGACGGCAGCTGATCCAGCTTCATATTGTTTTTCTCCGCGAGCTTCACGACCGCGCCGACCGCGTGATGGGCCTCGCGGAAGGGCACGCCGCGCGCCACGAGATAATCCGCCAGATCGGTCGCGAGCAGCGCCGGATCGGCCACCGCCTCGGCGCAACGCGTCCGGAAAACCGTCATCCCGGCGATCGTTCCCGCCAGCACGTCGGCACAAAGCGCGGTCTGGTCGAAGCTGTCGAAAACCGGCGGCTTGTCCTCCTGCAAATCGCGATTGTAGGTGAGCGGAAGTCCCTTCGCGAGGGTGAGGAGCGTGTGCAGGTTGCCCTGCAGACGGGCCGATTTGCCGCGCAGGAGCTCGCAGGAATCGGGATTCTTTTTCTGCGGCATGAGCGACGAGCCCGTGCAAAACGTGTCGGGGAGGTCGATGAATTTGAACTCCACACTGGACCAGATGATGAGATCCTCGGCGATGCGCGACATGTGCACGCCAAAAAGCGCGCAGGCGGCGGCGAACTCGATGAAGAGGTCGCGGTCGGCCACCGTATCCATCGAATTCTGCGTCACGCGCGGGCGTCCCTTGGTATCGACGAAACCGAGTTGTTTCGCGGTGAACTCGCGATCGATAGGCAGCGTGGTGCCGGCGATGGCGCCGGAGCCGAGCGGACACCAGTTGGCGTGGTCCGCCACCACCGAGAAACGCTCGCGGTCCCGCTCCAGCATCTCCAGGTAGGCGAACAGATGGTGCGAAAGAAACACCGGCTGCGCGCGCTGCAAATGGGTGTAGCCCGGGATGAGCACGTCGCCGTCGCGACCGGCCACAGCGAGGACGGCCTGTTGCGCCCCGCGAATCTTCTCCGAGAGAACGGCGCAGGCATGCTTGAAAAACAGCCGCATGTCCGTCGCGACCTGGTCGTTGCGGCTGCGGGCGGTGTGCAGCTTGGCGGCGGCGGGCACGCGGCGGGTGAGCGCCTGCTCGATGTTCATGTGCACGTCCTCGAGCTGCGTGCTCCAGGTGAACCGCCCCGCCTCGATCTCGGCGAGAACGGCGTCGAGCCCCGCATGGATCGCGTCACGTTCCTTCGCGGTGATGATGCCGACATGCGCCAGCATGGCCGAGTGGGCCTTGCTACCGGCGACGTCGAACGGCGCGAGGCGCCGGTCGAAGGACACGGACTCGCTGAACTGCAGCATCAACTCGGCAGGGCCGGAGGAGAACCGTCCGCCCCAGGTCGCTTGGGATTGCTTCGCCATAAAGAGGCCGTAGCACAACGCGCCCCCCCCGCCCTGCGCAATGCGAAAGACGGGCCGCGCGAAAACGCGATCAGCCCATCGTGGAAAAAACCCGGTTCACCTCCGCCAGGGCTTCCGTCATCGCGAAGGGCTTTTGCAGGTAGCCTTTCGCGCCGGCCTTCAGGATTTCGTTCTTCAGATTCGCCTCGAGATGGCCGCTCATGACGATGGCGCTCACCGAGGGCGTGTGCTCCTTGATTTTCACGAACGCTTCCCAGCCGCTCATCCGCGGCAGGCCAAGATCGATCAGCACCAGCGCGATGCGCGCGGCGTTGGCCTTGAAAAAATCGACCGCCTCGATTCCGTCGCGCGCCTTGATGATCTGAAAGCCCTTGCGCTCAAGCGCCGACCCCAGCGAGTGCAACATCGACTCCTCGTCGTCCACCAGCAGCACAGTGCGGAGCGCCGGCGCCGGCAACACCTCGGCAGACACCGCCGTTTCCACGCCCTTCCCCAACTCCAGCAACGCGGGCAGGTAGAGGCGGAAGATCAACGCCGGCCCGGACATCGCGTCCACCTCCAGGTAACCGCGATGGCTGGCCATGATGCTGTGCACCACCAGGATCGCGAGATCCCGCCGCTTCTCGGCAAACCGCACCGCCGCGGCCCATACGGCCGGATTTTCCTCGTTAGCCAGCACCGATTTCGAAGGCTCGGCGCACAATGTCAGCATCACATAGGACGGCTCGCGGGCGTCGGCGAACCGGGCGCGCACTTCCTCGCCCGACGTCCAGCGGGTGGTGAACAAAATCCGCCCGCCCGGCCCGGTGAGATCGCGCGCCTTCTGCCCGAGATTGGCCAGCGCATGATGAAAATGCTGCGGATCCAGCAACACCGCCGGCAATCCCTCCTCCAGATCGAGTACCACGTCCATCCCGGGGGTCAGCGTTTCCGCGCCCATGCGATAAAATTCCCTCACAAAGCTCCCAACTTCGATGCGCTGAAAAGCCAGTTCGTCTCTGCGAGAAAGATGGAGGGTTTGGCGGATCAGATTCGCGGCGCGCCGGACCGCATGCTCAATGCCGTTGACCGCGGTGTTTAGACGAGGCGGGTCCAGAGAACCGTCCTGCAAAAACGCGGTGTAGCCCAGGATAATCGAAAGCAGGTTGTTAAAATCGTTGCCAATGTCCGATGCCAGCGCCGCGAAATTCTCCGCGCGCTGATGCTGGCGGAGCTGCCCTGCGCCCTGGATCTGGAGCCCCAGATCCACCAGGGTCGTCAGGCGGAAGATTCGCCCGCCCGGCAGATTCACCCGCGTGTCCGTGGCATGGACGAAGAGCGAGCGGCCGCTCTTGTGCATGTAAAGGGCTCCGGCCGGCGCCGAGTCATCGCCCTTGATGAAGGCCTGGTGCGCCGCCGAGCCGCGCACGGACGCCTCCGCCGTGAGCAAGCGCGTCAGGGAGGACCCGACCAGTTCCTCCGCCGCATAGCCGACGGTTTCGCAAAACGCCGCGTTAACCGCGACGATGACGCCTTTGGCGTCCGTGAGGCACAATCCGAGCGGGGCCTGAGCCCAGAAGTCCGCGAACAATCCGCCGAACTCGACCGGCAGGCCGGCCGTGGCAATCGGACTCAGGGCGGTGCTGACAGGACGGTCGCTCATGAGGACCAATGAAACACGACCGGCTTCTCGACCTGCGGATGCAGGCTTTGATGCACCGGGCAATGATGCGCGGCATGCTCCAGCAATTGCGCCAGGGTGTCGGTTTTCGGGATGGGCAGCCAAAGTTGCGTGGTCAGCCGGAGAATGCGCCGTGGAGCGTCGGCCGACATCTCCTTCGTGACTTCAAATTTCAACCCGCGCAGATCGATGCCGTGCTTGCGCGCGACCAGCGCCATCGTGGTCGCGATGCAGGTGGCGAGCGATGTCGCGGTGAGATCCGTCGGCGAGAAAGCCTCGCCGCGGCCTTGGTTGTCCTTGGGTGCGTCCGTGCCCAGACGGCTGCCCGAAGGCTCGTGAATGGCCAGGCAATGAAGGTCGCCCTGGTACTCGCCGGTGATTTTAACCATGGGCGAAATCTCAATTCTTTGGCGATTCTGGCCAGCTAAAAAACTGTTTAAAATGGTGCGCCCGGCGGGATTCGAACCCACGACCACCAGCTTAGAAGGCAGGTGCTCTATCCAGCTGAGCTACGGGCGCCCCTTGCCGAACGTCCCGAGCGTTAGCGGTGTGCGCCGGCTCCGACAAGGGCAAAGGCTCCGCGTGCAGTTGACCTCCCCCGCCGTCGTCTTCATCCAGCGCTAACTCCCATGAGCGCTCCGCTTCCCCCTTGCCCGCATCTGCCTGCCCCTCGCGCCCACATGGACTGGCGCGCCTTCGACGCGCATGGGGAAGAGCGCGGCGCGGGGTTTTATCACACCGCGCTGGAATACGGCCATTACCTCTGGCAACAGGGCTTTTCCGCTCGGGCGATCCTCTGTCTCGATCGAGCCATGGGGGCGGATCTGCAGGGCGACGAACCGATCCTGAAGCTTTGTCCCATGCCCTACGCAGCGATGGTGTGGTTTCTCACCCACACCCCGCCCGCCGTTTTCATGGGCAACCCGCGCGTGCATTTTCAACATTACGCGGATCGCCTGCGGGCCCCCCGCCGCGAGGTGCGCCGTGCCCGCGCCTGGGCCTGCTGGGCGCTCACTCGCCGCCTCCATCCTTCATTGCCGCCCGACCCCAAGCACCTCGTGCAAGAACCCTCCGAAACCGAGATCGCCGCCGCCTTGGCCGCGCATGGTCTGCCCGGCGAAAACGATCTCTGGAGAAGCGTTCTGGAGAGCTGCGTCTCGGTGCGGGAAGCCTCTTGAATTTTCTCAAAAATTGCGGGCAAACAACGCTTGACAGTCCCCCCGCCGAACCTACGTTCGCCCTCCTTTCCCGATTCACGGGGTGGTAGCTCAGCTGGTTAGAGCGTCTGCCTGTCACGCAGAAGGTCGCGGGTTCGAGTCCCGTCCATCCCGCCAGTTTTAGAACCCGCTTTTCTTAAAAGAGAAGCGGGTTTTCTATTTCCCAAAGGGACGTTAGTGGCAACGAGAGTGGCAACGCGCCCATCTTTGTTGATGGATGTTTCTGGATGCCCGGCTCGTCATGCCGCCCAAAAACGCCGCGCTGCGTATCGTGGTCCTGAAAGGCGACAGGCTTTACGGAGACTTGATCAGCCGGCACATCAAAGAACTCTGGCGCAACGCCGACGTGCAGGTTTTTCAGCTCGGTTTCGACGCGCTCGATTCCGTCCAGGCGCAACTGCCGGACCTGTTCATCACCGGGGTGAAGATCGACGACATGGACGGACTCGAACACCTTGAACCGTTCATCGAGACGACTCTTCCGGTGTTGGTGCTGACTTCCCGCAAGGACACACGCACGTTCGATCTCCTGCGCAGCGTGCGCTACGACGGGCTCTACGACGGCCACGCGGAGGGCATGGAGAACCTGCCCACCGCCTTGCAGGAAGTCATTGCGCGCCGGCTCTACGTGAGCCCGACCATGCTGCCGTTCCTGAAACGGCCAAAGAACATCACGCTCGATGCGCTCACGGAGAAGGAGCAGATGGTGCTGTCGATCATCGGCGATGGTTCGGACGATCAGCAGGCGGCGGAGCGCCTTGGGATTTCGCCGCACACGGTGAACACCCACCGCAAGGCGATCATGGCGAAATTGAAGCTGCACCACAAAGGCCAGCTCATGCTGTATGCGCTCCAGAACGGCTACATCTGGGTGACCGCGAAGAGCGTTTACCACCCGGGATTCCAACGCCGGCTTCAGGCCGCCGCCGGCATCGGGAAGCCCGCTCCGACCTGAGCGCCAGCGCGTAAGTCCGAGGCTAGTGTAAAAAGGGACCGAAGTTCCCTCGTTCAGTTCTCGTAGGGAAGTCATCAGCGAGGGTTACGACACCGGTCACCTCACGCCCACTCGCATAGGGTTCAATTACGTCTGGTAAGGTACGGACTCAGAGAGCAATAGTCCCCCACGCTGCATTCATTGCCCAATCTCCGGTTTCTAAAATTGATATATGTTTAATCTTAAAAGCTTTTCCTTGTTCACTGTTTTCTGCGGCGCGTTGTGCTGCAACGCAGCCGAGCCTTACCACCTTTCCCGTGAAATCCCTGTCGACGGCGAAGGCGGGTGGGATTGCCTGAGAATTGATGGTTCCGGCCATCGGCTTTACGTTTCTCATTCCTCGAAATTTGTCGTTATCGACACGGAAAAGAACGCCATCGTCGGCGAAATAAGCGGCACGCCCGGGGCTCATGATATCGCCATTGCTCCAGAGTTGGGTCGGGGATTCACCAGCAATGGTAAGGAAAACAAATCGAGCGTAGTCGACCTCGCCACGCTAAAGACGCTGGGCAAAATCGATACAGGGAAAAATCCCGACATCGTCGTTTATGAGCCGAGTCAGAAAGAGGTCTGGTGCTTTAATGCCAAGG
Source organism: Verrucomicrobiota bacterium (assembly GCA_019510185.1). Taxonomy (GTDB): domain Bacteria; phylum Verrucomicrobiota; class Verrucomicrobiia; order Opitutales; family Opitutaceae; genus Rariglobus. The sequence goes on from JAEKKV010000029.1 coordinate 23,865, forward strand.
GAAACTCTATCACGGTCATCAACGCTGCCTCCGCCAGTGTCGTCGCCACCATTGCCTTACCAGGCAATCCCGAGTTTGCCGCCTGTGATTCGTCGGCAGGCAAAGTTTATTGTAACATTGAAAGCAAGAACGAGGTCGGCGTCATTGATATTAAAACCCATACGCTAGAAACGACGTGGCCTATCGCACCCGGCGAAGCCGCCTCTGGCCTTGCGATTGATTTGGTCCATCACCGTTTATTTTTGGGCTGCGACAACCAGCTCCTGGTCGTGATGGATAGCACGAATGGGAAGGTTATCACCTCTCTGCCCATCGGCCGACATATCGACGGAACCGTGTTCGATCCGGGTACGCAGTTGGCATTTGCCTCCGGTGGCGACGGCACGACCACGATCATCCACGAGGACACGCCCGATCAGTTCACGGTGGTGCAGAAACTTCAAACGGAACTTGGAGCCAAGACCATGACTCTCGATGCCCCAACCCACCGCATCTATCTAGGCTCTGCCAAGTTTGAAGCTTTGCCGCCGGGTTCGCAGGAAAACCGTCCCAAGATGATCCCTGGCACCTTTAAAGTGCTAGTGTATGAGATTGCGAAATGAGTGGTCGGCTGATCACAGAATCGCCGTTCCGATCACAATGAACCGAATCAGCCCGGGTTCGTCGCGCTGCGAAGGGCAGTAACTAGAAGGATACGAGGGAACCGAGCGTCGGTTCGGCTGTTCGCCACGGCGGCGAAGGACACAAAAAAGGCGGCCGGGGATGCCGGCCGCCGCTGTCGCGAGGGTCACTCGGTTTGCTCGGACTTCAGTTCCGCGCGGCGTTCGAAGATGAACGTGTGGGCTTGGTCGGCCAGCTTGGCGAGGAGCAGGAGATCATCACGGCCGAAGCTGTCGGTGTCGCGATAGTTCTTGGCGTCGTCCATGTAGATCCGAGCGAAGGTCACGTTGTAGAATTTCCTCTGGTCGGCTTCGTTCTCCCACACGGCGGCTTTGATCCGGCCGAGGTTGAAGGTTTTCACCGGCAGCTTGGCGCTGGTGGTGGTCTGGGCAGGCGAGGCGGGTTGAGCGGTCTTGGAGGGCATAATGTTCCTTTTTTTGATTGTGAGGAGCGGGATTGCTCTCTCGCCCCAAGGCGGGGGTACCGGCCGGGACGAGGGGACGGTTGGGGGGATTCCTTTCAAGGAGGACCTGAACGCTCCCTGTCCGCGCAGCGGCGGCGCGGCTGGAGGGGCCGCCAGAGAGAGCGAAAACGATCCGGGAAAAAAGGACGTGCCGCCTGGGCGGCGTTGCCCGGGAGAACGCGGAGCACTCGCAGCCAAGAACGCAGGCAGCGCCGCCGGGGTATTCCGTGCCGCCACCGGATCGCCAAGTGGGAGCATGCAGCCGGGGAAATTCCGCAACAGTCTCGCCCGGTCCGGGGCGACGACATGTCACGACACCGCCGGCCGGGATGACCCACGCCAACGAAGACGGGCCACACGGTCAGCGCGATGCGCGGGACGGAAGCCCGCAGTGACCCCGCTTGGCGGTCGGCCGTTTCCGGCCGCCTTGGGTCCGCAGGCGCCGATTGGTTTGCCGGGAGTCGCATGACTCCACGGTGATGGATGAGCGGGCTTCGCCCGAGGCTCGGCGCCTACCGAATCCGGGGGAGGATGCGCCCCGGGATTTCGGCAAGACGGCTGCGTTGAGAACGCTTCCGCTCTCAGATGTGTGGCGTGCCCCCCCGCAGGCTCATCCGCTCTTCCCCACTGGGTCCGACTCACGCGCGTGGGCAACGGCTTCACCGCCTCACCGCTCGGCAGACGGCACGACCTGGACCCACGATGGGCAGCGCCACCATCACCATGGCCACCAACGTCCTCATCGGCCTGCCCGTGACCAGCCACACCACCAGCGCCCTCTACACCGCGACCCTCGATAACCTCACGATCAACCCGTAGGCCCCGTCCAGGTGACGAGTCATCGCGTCCTCTCACGATTCAAGCCCGCCGTGCGGAATCGCGCGGCGGCCTTTCCGTGAAAGTGTAGCCAGTGCCCCCGCCGGTCCAGAGGAGGCTCACATGACAGGAACCAGTCATATCCGCACGCCATTAGCCCGTGGTAACGTTCCCTCTCCGCGTCCCCCCCTGTGCAAGGTCGCAGCTTCGCATCCTTGCTGAATCACCTGCCGAGTGACCCGACACCGGCAGTCCCCCGCAAATCCCCCCAAAAAAATGACACCCACACAAATCCGCCACCTATCCTTCAAGAGCGCCTGTCTTATGATCGCCGCACTCGCCTTCTCTCCATGCGGTTTGCCCGCAGCGCGGGCAGCCGAGGGAATTCAACCCGATCCCGACAAGGCCCCCATGACGAGCAGTCAAATCGCCATGACTGTGGAGCAATCCGGAGTGCCTCAAATCGCAGTCAAAGGTTCCACCAGCGTCACCAAAGTCCGCGCCATGACGATCAAGATGCATCGCATCGGATCTTGTGATGGGAAAATAACGCTGAAAATTGCCTTCATCGGGACCGACGCATCGACCGACAAAAAGATTGTTAACAAGCAGACCGAAAAAGAAACGGAAATCTTTCCCGGCAAAGACACGGAATACACCGAAACCTCCGCGCCCTTCGTCTATAATCCGCCCTCCGTGAACCCCAAAAACAAGCAGACAGCATCCGCCAGCGGATCCAAACCCTCGGGTTGGGTCGTGCGGGTTTTTCAAGGCGGAAGACTCGTGAAAGCCATGAGCTCCAACTCCGATCTCGTCGATTGGATCGACAAGCAATGAACTCGCCTCGCGCGGCGGCCCCTTGACGAGCCACCTCCCGAGTGGCTCGCCGCCGCGCGCCCCCTTGCCTTTCCCGACGGCACGTCAGGCCGGGCGTAAATCAGCCAGGATTTCCCCTGGCTCGCCTGCCCACTCCTTGCCTTCATCCTCGCGTTTATTCTCGTCGGCCCGACTTCCCCACTCCCGCCGCGCCCAGCCTGCGGTAAGAAGTCGCCTGCGGCTCAGCGCGTGAGGAGCGGGACGTCGACCGCATCACGCGGATGTGATGCGGCATGTTCTCGTGACACCTGCCTATTGGCCCAAAAACTTGACCACGGCTTCCGTGCGCGTCTGCACATGAAGCTTTCCATAAATCTTGCGCAGATGGTTGTTCACCGTGTGCTGGCTTAGATTGAGATTGTCCGCGATTTGTTTGTAGGAAAACCCCTTGGCCAGATGGGACAATATCTCACTTTCCCGCGGCGAGAGCGTTTCCGTCTCATCCGATTTTTTGCCGGTCTGGTGAAAATGCGCCACCACGCGGCGCGCTATCTTGGCCGACATGGGCGCGTCGCCGAGATGCACATCCTTGATCGCTTGAATCAACTCCTCAGGAGCAGAGCGTTTCAGGAGATAGCCGTTGGCCCCTGCTTTCAGCGCGCTGAAGATGAGATCGGTATCCTCATGAGTCGTCAGAATGAGCCACTGGATCTGGGCGTATTTAGGTTTCAACTTCGCAATGCACTCGATCCCGCTTCTTCCCGGAAGGTTGATGTCCATCAAGACCACGTCCGGCAGGACGCCTGGAATTCCTTTCTCGGCCAGCTCGGCACTTTCGTAGGCACCCATGCAAACGATCTCCGGGGAATGCCGCAGCAACTTCAGGAAACCTTCGCGGGTCTCGCGGTGATCTTCAACTAGGCAAACACGGATCATTGGGGAGGGGTACGACGCACTAGGGGCCGCTTTTCTCAGGCAGTCGCAAGGTAAAAACGACCCGCGTGCCCCGCCCCGGGGTGCTTTCGAAACGAGCCGCCCCCCCGAGTTCCTTCAGGCGTTCACCGAGATTGCGAACGCCATTGGAGCCCGCCGCCTCGCCCCCCGGTTCAAATCCGCGGCCATTGTCCGCCACGACGACACGCAGCTCCTCCCCTTCCTGCCTGACTTGCAACTGCACCGTGCTCGCGCCGGAATGTTTGACGACGTTGTTCAGCGCCTCCTTCACGGCCAGAAACAGGTGATGGCGCACGGTGGACGACAACGGACTCGCGGGTAAATCCGCAGGGACATCGACCTCGCAGGCGATCTTGGCCAAGGACAGAAAATCAACCGCGAACATGGCGAGATACTCGATGAGCGCGGCAAGCGTGTCGTAGTGCGGGTTCACCGCCCACACGATCTCGTCGAGAGATTCCGCCGTGTGCCGAGCGATGGCGGTGAGTTCCCGGCTGTGGGCCGGGACGGACTCCGGCGGATCGAGCGTGAGCAGCTTGCTGGTAATGGCGATCTGCGTGAGATTTGCCCCCAGCTGATCGTGGATGTCGCGAGCGATGCGCGTGCGCTCACGCTCGAGGGCATGCTCCTGCTCCAGCTTGCGAATCCTCGCCTGCACGCGCAGCAAAACGATTTTTCGCACCAGCCAGATGAGCGCCAGAATGCCGGTCATTCCCGCCGCCAAACGGAACGACAGAGTTTCCCACCAGGCCGCCTGCACGACAAACGCCAGCGAGGCGGGTGTGCTTGAATACCCGGTCCCACCGACATCGCCCGCGGAAATCTCGATCCGATAAGCGCCCGGCGGCAAACGGGTGAAGGTCACCGTGCGCTGGTCGCCAACCTCCACCCACTCGTTGTCCCCCAAGCCCGACAGACGATAGCGGAACCGCAGCCGCTCCGGTGAACTCAATTGAGCCAGGGTGTAGCGGATTTCCAGCGGACCGGAAAGCGGAGGAACCACCAATCCTGAATTCCCGTCGCAAGGCATCGTCCTCTCGCCCACCCGCACCGTTTCAATCAAGACCGGCAAAGATGCGGTGATACCCGAGATTTTTTCCTGGGGGGTGATTTCCAACGCTCCTTGGGTCGTGGCAAACCAGAGATGACCGTCAGGCGTCTTGGCCGTGGCGCCGCGAAATCCTTGGGCAAATTCCGTCGAGGGCAACCCGGCGTCGCGCCCGTAGGCGATGCAGTGAAGGGAATCCCGCTGTCCGTCCATCACAGCTTCGATCTCATCCCGCGCCACGTGCAGCAAACCCCGCGCTGTGCCCACCCAAAAATCCCCCTCAGCCGTAAGGTTAAGAGAACGCAGGTCGTCCGCCGGCAGGCCCGCTCCGCCTGGCAACCGATCGACCCGACCGTCCCTCCAGCGATAGAGCCCGCCTCTCCACGCACCGATCCAAACCGTGTTTGGACCATCGGGAACGATGAACTCGACATGGTCGCCAGGTTTAGCCCCCGGCAACGGCACCGGGACAAATTGCGCTCCTGACTTCTGGAATACCAAGCCGTCCTCGGTTCCCGCCCAGATCCGACCGGCCGGATCTTCGGCCAGGGAAAGTACCTTGGTCAATCCACCGGCCTCCGGCATGCGAAGGTCCCGCCCGGCCTCATGCCGGACGAGCGGACCAGCGATAGTCGCCGCCCATAAGACGCCGGTCCGATCTGCTTGCAGCGCAGTGATGGGCTCATGCAAGGACTCACGGCTGAAACTCCCCTCCCTCGAGTGCAACAGGCCATGCAAGGTGCCGAGCCAAACTCCACCGGATGGATCGGGGTGAACCGCCATGGTGCCTCTCGCCCAATCCGGCCAGCCCTTCACTGGCATGAACGAGTGATTGGTCGCATCGGTCGAACGCGCCACCATGGAATTGCGCCCGGTCAGCCAGAGCCGTCCTTCATTGTCTGTGCATACGGAATAGGTGTCGTTGTCGGGCAATCCATCTTTGATCTGCCGCAGGTAGAACCGACGTGCATGCAGACGAAGCACCCCGTTCGTCCGCAATCCCGCCCAGAGGTTGCCCTCTTGATCTTCAAACAGGGAGGACACCGCTCCACCCTCCACCGGAATGCTCTCCAAATGACCGTCCCGAAACTGAATCAAGCCGTCGTTGTTTGTCCCCATCCACAAATTTCCCGATGAATCTTCCATGATCACGTGCACGGAAAATGCGCTCACATCCGCCTTGGTTTCCTGCGTTCCATCGGGGCGATAGTGAACGAGGCGATTCCCGCGTATCGCCCACATCCCGCCATCCCCGGCTCGCGCGAGATGCACACCCCCTCCTCCTGGCACATCGACCGATTGAAACCGCTTCCCGTCAAAGGGACCGCAGCCGTTCGTATTGGCATACCAGATCGTTCCGTTGACCGTTGAGCAGACTTCATTCTGGTGAGCCCCACCTCGCAGCCCGTCCTGTTCGGTGTAGCTGGTGAGCTGCCCGTTCAGCCAGCGGGATACTTTGGTCGGTGCCTCATAGCCGAACCAAACCGCCCCAGAAACATCTTGGGCAAACGTGGTCGTCCACTTTATCGCAATGTTCGGCGCGAGCGGAGCGATCACGTGGAATTGGCCTTCAACCCTCCGGGCCACACCGCCGCAATCCAATCCCACCCACAAGCTGCCATCACGGTCGGTGAACACCGCTTGCACACGATCTGATTCCAGTCCCGGAATGGTGCCTGCGTGAAATGTCGTGAACCTCACGCCGTCGAACCGTGCCAACCCTCCCAGCGTCCCCACCCAAAGATAACCATCGGGTGTTTGCGTGAGGCCCGTCACCCGGTTGCTTGGCAAGCCATCATCTATTGCCCAAGTACGCAGGATATAGTCCTCGGAAACAGGAATGCCCTCCGCCGCCCAAACCAGGAGCAATCCACCCAAGGCCAGGTGCGCGAGAAGCATCAAAAAACAGCGGGACGCTTGGGTCATCGGAAACCCCTTATTCCCGAGATTGAAAGTGTTCAAGCACAGCCATGATGGGAACGCTCCGTCCGCTTCGCATCAGGCAAGACGGGCCGGGCCGGCCGTGACTAGATCCAGTCATCGCGGCTTTTTAACCGATGTGGTTTAATAAAGCCCCTACCCATATCAGCACTCCAAGTTCAGTTGATTGCGCTCAGGGTGCTGCTCGGCGCTTAACCCCCAACCCGTCCGTTTATGTTCCCATCCCGTAAACCCGGCCGCCTGGCCCGGGCCCTCGCTCCGCTTACGCTGCTGGCCCTTGCCAGCTTCGCCCCGCTCGCCGCCGCTTTCACCCACCCCGGCATTCCGCTCACGACGACCGATCTCGATACGGTCAAGGCCAACCTCGCCGTCGAGCCCTGGAAGTCCGGCTACGCCACGTTGAGTGCGGATTCGCACGCCTCCCTTAATTATACGATGCAAGGGCCGTTCGCAACGGTCAGCCGTGCGCCCAATACCAATCTCAGCCAGTGGCGAAACGACATGATCGCGATCTGGGATTTGTCACGCATGTGGTATTTCACGGGCAATACAGCCTACGCGCAGAAGGCGCACGACATCCTGCTCGCGTGGGCGAACACGCAGACGAGTTTTGGCGGCGGTGAGTCCGCCCTCGATTTGGGCGACTACGCCTACCGCTGGGCCGGCGGCGCGGAAATTTTGCGTTACACCTGGTCGGGTTGGACAACGGCCGACACCACGGCGGTGAAGACCCTCTTCGCCAATGTCTATAACCCGGTCAGATCCACGGATGCGAAGGTGATGGGGCCAACCAACAAGATGGCCCTGGCGCTGGCGGCATCGATGGCTGCTGCGGTGTTCAACGACGATCAGGTGATCTTCGACCAGGCGGTGAGACTGCTCCGCACGTGTCCCTCCTCGGGCTTCGTGAACACGCTCAGCAACGGCGAGCAAGGCGAGACGGGGCGCGACCAAGGTCATTCCTACGCCTACATGCTCCAGATGGCCTTCATGTCCGAAATCATGTGGAAACAGGGCATCGACGTGTATTCTGAGAAGGACAACCGCCTGCTGGCCGTCGGCGAGTATTACGGCCGCTACAACCTGGGAGTGAACACGACGTTTATTCCGATGGGCACGACGGATGAATATTACATCACGAACTGGGGCAGCCCCGGCTACACCGCCGAGCCGATGGCGTTCAGTATTCTCCAAAGCGCCTACGTGCTGCGCAAGGGGATGAGCGCGCCGTATCTGACGCAAAAACTGGCCGCGCAGCCGGCGAATGGGGACGCCTTTATGTTCGTGAAATCCGCCGACAACTCAACCGCGGCGCCTCCCGCGGCGATCACCTGGCCAAGCGCGAGCCGAGTGAGCACGGGCATGACCAACGTGGACATCAACGGCGCGTCGCCGGCCGGCAGCGGCACCTACAGCAATGGCATCTGGACCGTCAGCGGCGCGGGCACCGACATCTGGACCTCCGGCACGGAACAGTTCCATTATCTCTACAAACAGGTGACCGGCGACTGCACGATCATCGCCAAGGTCGAAACCGTGCAGACCATCGGCACCGGCCACAACAAGGCGGGCGTGATGATCCGTTCGGATCTCAACGCGACTCCCGCGAGCAAGGCCTGGGCCGCCATCACCCCGAACACGACCGCGGAAACCTACATGGCGGGCTGGACCGACATGTATGGCGGCTCGAACTGGCAGGCCCAATCCTACCCGGTTCCGCAGATCCCGTATTGGGTGAAGGTCGAGCGGGTGGGCGACATCATCACCACCTACGCCTCGCCCGACGGAGTCAGTTGGGCGACGCTGGCCAACGGCGCCTTCGACAACCTCGGTGCCACGGCCTACGTCGGCATTTGCGTCACCTCCAACACCCCGGGCACGCTCAGCACCGCGACCTTCAGCAACGTGAGCATCACCGGCGGCGACGGTGTCGCCCCCGTCGCAGCACCCGCGGCTCCGCTCGCCATGCAAGCCTCCCCCGGCGAAGGGCAGGTGCCGCTGCGCTGGGCCGAGTCCTTCGGTGCGACCAGCTACAAAGTGAAACGCTCCACGACCAGCGGTAGCGGTTACACGACCCTCGCCACGGTGACGAACCCTAGCTATGTGGACACGACCGTCACCAACGGCACCACCTATTACTACGTGGTGAGCGCGACCAATGCGTTTGGTGAAGGCGCCAATTCGGCCGAGGACAGCGTAAAGCCGCTGTCCCCGATGGTGAACGTCGCCACCGGTGGCACGGCCACGGCCAGCGCCAATGGCACCTCCGGCACGGAGGGCGCGGCCATGCCCTTCGACGGGAACGCCGGCTCGAAATGGTACAACAACGGCGCAGGCACGACCGGCTGGATTCAATACGACTTCGGCACCAGCCTTACGCAGACGATCAAGTACTACACCGTCCGCGCCGCCAACGACGTGTCCGGCCGTGACCCGAAAGACTGGCAGTTCCAAGGCTCCAGCGACGGCTCGACTTGGACCACGCTCGACACCCAGAGCGGCCAAACGTTCACCTATCGCTACCTAGCGAACACCTACACCATCGCCAGCCCGGCGGCCTATCGTTACTACCGGCTCAACATCACCGCCAACAACGGGGATGCGAATAGCATTCAGCTCTCCGAGCTCGGGCTGTTGACCGATCAAGGCCGCACGATTCTCAATGGCACTTTCCGCGTGATCAATCGCCGCAGCGGCAAGGCGTTCGAGGTTGCCGGCGGCAGCACGGCCGACGGAGCCGCGATCGACCAGTGGAGCTACTCTAGCGGAAGCAACCAGAAGTGGACGTTCACCGATCAAGGCAACGGCCAATACCAGATCCTCGGAGTTGCCAGCGGCAAGGCCGTCGATGTCTCAAACGGTAGCACCGCCAACGGTGCCGCCCTCATCATCTGGCCATGGAGCGGCGCCACCAACCAGAAGTGGACCGTCACGCCCACCGGCGACGGCTTCTTCAAGCTCACTTCCGTGAAAAGCGGCAAGGTGGCCGACGTGAGCAATGGCAGCACAGCAGATGGCGCGGCGGTCATCCAATACAGCTACGGCAACGCCTCGAACCAGCAGTGGTCGATCTCGATCGCTCCCTGATCCTACCCCCGAGCGACCGGAACGCCGCGCCCGACAATGGGTGCGGCGTTCTTGTGTTTGCATGAAAATATCTTTCCTTCGCCCCGCCGTGCTCGGACCGCTCCTGTTCCTTGGCGCGCTGCTGGGATGGAAAACCGCCTGGCACCGGGCAGACTCGCTCGCGGCCACTCATTCCAGTCCCCCGCCTCCGTCCGAAACGATCACCCAAGTTTCCTGCCCGAGCGACTCCACGCATGGCTCTGCCACCCGCCTCGCGCTTGAGCGCCAATGCCTCACCTTGGCCGAGCACGATCCGCTCGCCGCGATGGAGATGGCTCTGCGGGAAAAACTCTGCGCCGAAGATCCCGGCCTGCTCACCAGCCTGATGTTACAGTGGGCCTCGCGTGATTTTCCGGCGGCTTACGAATGGACCAAAACCCAGGCGGCCGGGCCGTGGCGCAACGACATCTTCGCCCGCCTCGCCTATCTTCAGGCGAAGGCCGACCCTCTCGCCGGTGCACGGATCGTGGTCACCGAGATTCCTCCCGGCCCTGCACGCGACGAAGCTACGCTCTCTGTCTTGCATCAATGGGTGTTGCACGACTCCGAAGCCGCCTCGGTCTGGGCTGAGAGCATCCCCGAAGGCCCGGTACACCAAAGGGCCGTCGCCGAAATCGCCGGCCTGAAAAAAATATCTGCCACTCCAGGCCAATAGTACCACGTGTTTTATGACGGGATCCCTTCGGGTGATGACTGGATCCAGTCATGGCAGGAAAACCCGTCCTTTGGTTTAATGAGCTTTGGGCAAATGCCCCGCCTCGGCTCTGAATTCCTCCCTCGAACCTCTTTCCCCATGTATCAAAAGCCATCCTTAGATCCTTCCATGCAGTCACATGGAACCGCCGCCCAAAAGATTTCGCCCCCTCGCGGACTCTCCCTCGCCGCAGTTCTTCTGGCAGCCATGATCGCCGGCAATTCCGCGCAGGCGAACTCCATTAGCTGGACCGGCGCCACCGATACCACATGGGGAACTGGCACGAACTGGAGCGGCGGCAGCGCTCCGACCTCCGACCTCACCGCGGATATCGCGCTCTTCGATCTGGCGACGTACACGTTTCAGCCCAACGCGGGCACCACGAGCGTCAGGGGCATCCAGATCGGCGACGGCACCACCGTGACGGGCGCGCTGACGCTGAGCGGCACCTCGCTCACACTTGGCGCCAACGGCATCTCGATGCTGGCGAATGCGGGCGGAGCCACGATTTCCTCGCCGATCATCCTCGGTGCGGCCCAAAGCTGGTCGAATGATTCGAGTAACCGGCTCGCCATCAGCGGCACCATCGCCAACGGGGGTTTCGGCCTGACCATCACCGGCTCCGGCAACACCATTCTCTCTAACGTCATCAGCGGCACGGGAAGCCTCACTCAGTCGGGCTCCGGCACGCTCACGCTCTCCGGCGTGAACACCTTCACCGGTGGCACGACGATCAACAGTGGCACCCTTGCGTTTACGGCAGATAGCAATCTTGGTGCGGTCGGAGTGGTTAATGGGGTCTCGGGGGCCGGAGTGACTCTCAACGGCGGCACGCTGAAGTTGAGCCGGATCGGAGCCTCCTTCACCAACACGCACGTAATCACAGTGGGCTCCAATGGTGGCACGATTCAATTGGGAGCGCCGACGGCAGCTGGCGGCCCCGAATATATTGTGGGCACTGCGGGCAATCTCACCGGCAGCGGAAATCTCACGATTTCCGGAGCTGGCACGCTGGCTCAGATCGGTGTCAATGCCAACACGCTGACCTTTAACAAAGCGAACACCACCTTCACCGGCAACGCGACGATTCAGAACGGCGCCATCGTCTCGATGAAAGATGCCGGTGGCCTTGGCACGACTGGCACCGTTACAGTCGGAAACCTCGGCATGATCTCCAACGCTGGCGTTACCCTGTCCCGGGCCCTTACGGTAACGGATGGCGGTTACTTGGCCTTTCAAGACGGCAACGCAGGTATCTATTCCGGCGCGCTGACGTTGAGCGGCACCACCACGGTGCGCATGCAAGATTGGTGGGGCACCACGGCCCGCAACGGCACGATCTCGGGCGCCATGAGCGGCTCTGGAGCGTTGAAGATCAACTCTGGGACGGGCACCGGCGCGACATTGACACTTTCCGGTAACAACAGCGGTTATACCGGCGCGATCACGGTGACCAATTCGACACTGAAGCTGGATGGCAACACAGGCTCCCTTGCTTCCAATACGAGCCTGACGCTCAATAACAGCACCTTCAATTACCAGGGCGCAACGACGGGCAGTCCGCTGGACATCAGTGGCTACACGCTCGCCGGCACGGGTGACCGGACCTTCCAGTCCACCTACGGCACCAGCGGTAACACCAGCCTGAACCTCGCCGGCGTCCTCACACGGCCGGCAGGCAGCACCACCAACTACGTCGTCACGAACGGCGCAAACGGCACGACTAACAAGATTACCTTCACCACGGCTCCCTCGACCGGCGTGCTGATTGACAAGGGCAATTACTTCGGAGGCACCAGCTATCTGGCCTACGATTCCACCGGATACGCCCGTGCCTACAGCTATTTGACGGATACCAATGGCGCGACCTCCACGGGAGGCACTACTTTGGGCAGCGTTACCGGCAAGGACGTCGATCTGACGACTGCAGCCGTGACGGCTCAAACGACCGACTCGATCAACACCCTGCGGCTCGGCACCACCTTCGGGGTCGCCATCACCGCCGCCAACACCCTTTCGACGAACGGAATCCTTAAATCGGGTACCAATGCCGCCACGATCTCGGGTGGCACGATCCAGTCGGCCACCAGCGGCGGCGAACTGGTGGTGCGCAGCGACGCGGCCGGCGACACCCTTACGATCAGCTCCGTCATCGGGGACAACGGCACGAGTTCCCTTACCAAATCAGGCGCGGGCACCCTCACCCTTTCCGGGGCGAACACCTATGCCGGAGGCACCACGATCAATGCGGGCACCGTCACTGTGGGAAATGCCAGCGCGTTTGGCACCAGCACAGTCACACTCAATGGCGGCACCTTGACCAACAATGCGCTCATCGGCAACGGCACGGCGGGCACTGGCATTACCAACGGCATCGTGATTGGTGGGACCACGGCCATTCAGTTGAACACTGCTGCTGTCAACAATATGACAATCAGCAGCGGGATCTCCGGCAGCGGCAATCTCACGCTGGCCGGTAATAGCGTCAATTCCTCCCTGTATCTTGCCGGGGCGAATACGATGACCAGCGGGACAGTCAACGTGGCGACCGGCGGCAGTAACACCGCGGTCCGGTTCCTCAATGCGAGTGCTGGCAATGCCAATGTCGCGTGGTTCTTGAACAATACGACCAGCGGAAAAACCTCCATCGACTTTGCTGGCGATGGAACCCTGGAGTTCGGCTCCTTGTCGGGCGCCAGCAATTTGGGCGGCAACGTCGCCAGTGGCACGAAAACGCTCTCCGTGGGCAATCTCGGAACCAATACGACCTATTCGGGCAGCATTCGAGACAGCGTGGGCACCGCGGGTGCGATCGTTGCAGTCACCAAAGTGGGTAGCGGCACGTGGACGCTCTCCGGCGCGAACACCTATACCGGCGCAACGACGATCAATGCCGGCACGCTCGCCTTGAGCGCGGCCAATGCCTTGGCGGCCGGCAGCACGATCAAGCTCGGCGGCGGCACGCTCAATCTGGGCGGTTTCAGCCAAGCGGCCTTCACCAATGCCCTCACGATGACCGCAAGCTCCACGATCGACTTCGGCTCCCATGTCACCGGTCTCACCCTCACGTTCGGCGACAGCCAGTCCGCTACTTGGACCGGAAATCTGACCCTGCTCAATTTCACCGTGGGCACGGATAACCTGAACTTCACTTCGATCGGCGGCGGTATCACCGGGGCACAGCTCGCCCAGATCAACTTGGCCGGTTACAACGCCACCGGTTTCGACGGAAGCGGCAACGTTACGTTCACCGTCAGCGCCATCCCCGAACCCACCACCTACGCCGCGATCTTCGGCGCGCTGGCTTTGGGTGTCGTAGCCCTGCGCCGCCGTCGTCGCGCTTAAACAAGAACAACGGCCCTTACCAAAGAGCAGCGATTTATCGCTGCTCTTTTTTTACGTATCAGGCCCGGGCCGGAGGCCTCCCGCAGTGCAGGCTGCGGGTGAGCGGCCTCACTCCTGAATGGATGTCTCACCCCAAATAATCCTCAGGCATGTGGCTGCGGCGCTCGGGGCTTCTCCAACGACCTTTTTGCCAACTTTGCGCGATCCCCCTAGGATCATGCCCGCCCCCATGAAGAAAAACACACCGAAAACTCTCGGCATCGGTCTCCTCCTCTCGGAAAAGGCGGAGTATGGACAGGGCGTTCTCCGAGGGATCGCCGATTTCGCCAAAGACCATCCGCATTGCCAGTTTCGGGTGGTTTCACCGGATCGGGCGGGCATCGAGGCAATGATGATCTGGCAGCCCGATGGCATGGTCGTCATGCTGCACAACCCAAAGCTGATCTCGCGGCTGCTATTATTGAAGAAGCCGATCATCTACGTCTGCCAGCCGCAAAATGCGTCGAACACGATTTGTGTTCAAACCGATGATTTGGCCGTGGGTCGCCTGGGCGCTGAACATTTGCTGGAACGTGGCGCGTTGACGTATGGTTTTGTGGGCCTGTCGGAAGGTGCCTACGTCCAAGTGCGGGCGGACGCTTTTCGAAAAACCGTCGCTGAAGCCGGGAACACCTGCGTCATCTTTGAGCCATTGGGCAAAGAGCCTACGGCCAAGGAGTGCACCGCATTGATGCAGTGGCTGAAACAATGTCCGAAGCCACTCGCGGTGATGACGTGCAACGATGTCTGCGGCCGACTTGTTTTGGAAACGGCAAAACAAGCCGGTTTTAAAATCCCCGACGAGGTGGCGGTGTTGGGTGTGGATAACGAAGATCCACTGTCACGCCTCGTGTGGCCGGGCCTCTCGAGCATCAGCCTTGCGACCAATACGATTGGGCAAAGGGCGGCAATGTTGCTGCACCGAGCACTTTCAGGAGCAACCGTGGCCAACCCGTCAACCTTCATTCCCCCGCTGGGAGTGGTCGTCCGCGGATCAACCCGCCAGCTTGCCTTGGACGATCCTGTGTTGGCCAAGGTCATTGCGGCGATTCATGAGTCCATGGGCAGTCCATTGTCCGTAGATGATTTATTGAAGCTGACTCCGCTTTCCCGTGTTTCGCTGGAACGTCGGTTCCGACGTTTGTTGAACCGAACCCCGTTGCAGGAAATACGGCGGATTCGCATCGTCCAAGCCCGTCACCTGCTCATGGCCACCGACCTGCCGTTGAAGGCCATTGCGGAGCATTGCGGTTACGCGGCGTCCTCCCGCCTCATCGAGGCATTTCAACAGGAAACGGGCTTCACCCCAAACCGCTATCGGAGTGAGATGGTCCGTCGTAGAAAAGATCAGTTCGCTGCAAAAGCGTAACGCTTTGCATGACGCGCTACTCCGGGGAACGGCCGTCAAAGGTTTATCGATGCGCCTTTTGGTTCGACGTTAAAACGTAACCTTCACGTCTGGTCACGTCCACAGGTGTCTCGTTGCCTGATGTGCATGCGTCGCTACCTACCCCAGATGCTGATCGGCTTGGCCTTCGTCCTAAACGGATACGGTGCGGACAACGCACCCCGTCCGTCCCCGGGAGACTCCGTTTCAGCCCTACCGACGATTCTCATCCAAGTAGACCCCGCCAGTCTGCCCGGCAGAGGCGTGGCGCATCATCCCTTTCTCTACGCGGGCGAATGGGACACGCGCAAACCACTCGAGCAATCGATGGCCCCGCCACCTCGATCCAGCTCCTCGATGAACCCGGTGTTCCCGAAAATCCCGGCGAGCACCAGAGGTGATCGCTTCGCCGCCTGAGAGCCAGCCACTCCGGGAAACAGACTCACTTTCAATCCACTGTCAGCTATAACTCATGAGAAACCACCCTCTCCTCTTTGTCGGACTGTTTGGCTTCGCGCTTTCGGCCGCCGCCGCCCTGCCGGCTCCCGACGCCGATGACGGCGCCCTTAATCTGCCCCCGGGTTTCCGGGCGCTCATCGTTGCCGACAATCTCGTCGTCGGCAAAAAAACCGGCAACACCCCCGAGCGCCTGCGCGGCCTCGCCGTCGCGCCCAACGGCGACATCTATGCGAAACTCGTCCGCGG
>JAEKKV010000032.1 GCA_019510185.1 Verrucomicrobiota bacterium
CGGGCAGGACATAGGTGGACTGGGACTCGAACGTGGTGGCGTTTTCACTTGGCGTGCCCCGGCACGGATTTCCCAACGCGGTCCAAGGTCCCCAAATGGAGTCGGCCATCGCAGAGCGTCCGGCATTGGGAAACCAGCCTGAGGTGCCGGAGGTGAACAGGTAGTATTTTCCGGCGCGCTTAAAGAGGGCGGGAGCCTCGTTGGAGGCATTGGGAAAGATCCGCGTCCACTTGCCGCTGAAACCGCGATAGTCGTCCGTCAACTCGTGAAGGTGGAGCGTCAGGTTGTCCTCGGCGGAGGTCAGCAAGTAGCCCTTGCCGTCGTCGTCCATGAAAAGGGTTAGGTCGCGGGACATCTGGCCGCGCTCCAAATCGCGCCACACAATATCGCCGGCCACCACGGCTTCGTTCCACTTTTTCTTGTCCTTAAGCCGGTCGGGATCGGGTGCAGCCCCCGGAGCGAAACCGAGTGGCAGGACGCCTTGGTTGGGGCGAAAGGAGCCCACGTATTTATAGGGGCCGGTCGCCTTGTCGCTGACGGCCAGACCGACGCGGGCCGACGAGTAATCCCGGCCTTTGAATTCCAAGTGAAACCACATCACGAAGGTCTTGGTCTTCGCGTTGTAGATGACCTTTGGCCGCTCGATGATGCAGCCCTTCACGATCTCGCTCTTGGGGTCGTCCGACACGGTCAGCGCGATCCCGCCGTCCCGCCAGTGAACCAGGTCCCGGGAACCGTAAACATGCACGCCCACTTGGGCGTAGTTACCCGCGGCGCCTTCGATCTTGTGCTCGCCGAACCAGTAATAAACACCGTCGTGCAGCAGGATACCGCCACCGTGCGCGTTGAGGGGGACGCCCTTGTCGTCCATCCACAGTTCGCCCGGGCGAAAGCCTCCCTGCCCTGCGGCCGCCGCGAAGGGGCTCGTCGCAGCGAACGCGAGGAGCATGAGCATGAAGAGTGGGCGGTGGAATTTCATGATCAGCGGACGGGACTCAGGTGCCCACACGAGATCGACACCAAACCCACCGCGAGCGCGCAGGCCCGAAACCGAGCCGGTCGTCGGCCAAGCCTTGGGCAAAGCGGGCAGGCGACATCGATCATTTTGCCCGCACGTTGTTGGCTCATTGCTTGATGATCCAATCGATCATATCTGCGTTGGAGCTCACGGCCTTCACGAGTTTCCCGTCTTGGAAAACCCGCACCACCCAGCCTAACGGTTTGGTTCCGCTGTCGGGTATTCGCTTCTTGGTTTTAGGATTTACCGAGGGCGGGATATAAATAAAGGGGGCGGAGGTCACTGTATATTCCGTGTCTTTACCGGAAAAGGCTTCCACCTTTTTTTCGATCTGTCGGTTAACGATCTTTTGGTCGGTCGTCACATCGGTTCCGACGAAGGCGATCTTAAGGGTTACATTTCCATTACAGCTTCCCACTCGGTGCATCTTGATCGTGACGGCACGGACTTTGACGATTTTGGTAGAACCTGGAGCCGCGACTTGCGGCACGCCTGATTGCTCCACCGTCATGGACAATTGACTAGCGGTCATCGGAGCCTTGTCAGGGTCGGGCTGAGGTACGTCGGCCGCTCGAGCCGTGGGAAAACCGCACGGAGGCAGGACGAGTGCGGTGAGCATGAGGCAGATGCTCTTGAGAGATGAATGCTCGGGGTGTTTGTTTTTCATTTAAGACGGGTAAGGTCGGGACCGAACCGGCAGGACACCGGCCTGTTCGACTGTGTCGCTGGGGCGCCCGGTCACAGAAACGGAAGGCGGAAGACGCGAATTATATAATCAATGGGTACCTGAAGGGTTCGCAGTTCCCGGTTTATCGGTCGCAGGTTTCTCCTTCCTCTGGCGAAGCACGGTGACGTGGACTTCGCTTTCCACGTCGCCGTCTCCCGTCCGGAAAAATTTATAATCACCGCTCGAGAGGATCACGACGGCCTGCTCGTCTTCATGCAGGGTGAATATATTGTCTAGCAGCCGCTTCCATTTGTCGTCTTTGTATGCAGCGACTTCGATGACGAGAGACGAATCCGCCCCCGGGGCGACGACTTTGCTTTCGTTGGGTTTGAGCAAGACGGCTCCACTGCGGTTGAACTTAATCGCGAGCGGCTGGTTGTAGAGGTTGATGAGCCTAGCTTGCCCGAAGGGAAACTTAGTCGGATCTCCCGGGATCACGAAACCTTGGTAATGGCCGGGGGGGGTGGGTGCCAAAAGAATGGTCACACGGGTTTCATCAGTGGGCAAAAGCACGCGACCGGCCTCGGTTTCCCGGGCCTTTCCCGGCTTGGACCTGGTGCTTACCTCCGCCGACGATTCGGCGGAGCTATCCGAGGCCGCCGCCGACGTCGGGACCTGACGTGTGTAAAACACCAACTCGGCCGGGCCAGTGTATTGAATGGATGCGGAAGGCTCGAAGGCCGGCGCGACAATCTTTTTGAGTGTGCCGCCCGATTTGTAATAAAGATCGGAAATCGAGTCGCCCCAGCTCACGACCGAGAATGTCAGGTTAACGGATGGCGTCGGAGGCTCTTCGGCCCCCCGAAGCGTTGCCACAAGAAACAAACAAAGGAGAAGAAACCGTAGGGGCATGGTCAAATGTCGTTAGGGGAAAGCCAGCGGAAGGATACGACCTTGAACCTTCGTCCGTAGGTGCGGTTGATGCTTGTGGCCGGGAGGTTGGCAGGGTCGACCTCGGCGTTGTCGCTGGTATCGACATAGTCGGGGAAACGTTGCACCACCGCTTCGCACCAAGCACGGGCGACCGGACCGGTGCTACCGTCGAGCGGATTTTTGACATCGCCATAGGTGCGAATCACGAACGTATCGGACCGCGTGGACAGCGCCGGCCCGATGACCTGCAAGAGGTCGGCTTGGGTTAGCCATCCGGGAGCCGCGGTCGAGCGATAGCCCTGCTCGCTCACGAGTGGCAGCGTGTTTGCGGGGCTCACGTCGGTAGTCGGGAAGATGCGGTAGGTGCCAACGGGTTTCCCAATAGGGCTTTCTGAAACCGAGGTGATCGCGACTTGATCCTGAGTGGGGGTGACGGCCGTAAAGACATTAATTCCGCCGGTGGCGGAATCGATCGCGGTTTGGAGCGGGCCCTGGAGCGCAAGCGACGCGGAGCTGGTGGTCAGCGAGCGATTGACGAACTGCGCCAGCGAGACGAAGGGCCCGCGGAGGCGCACTTGTTTCACAATCTCGTTTGCCAAGTTGGTGAGTTGGTCGTCGTTGAGCCGACGAAAGCCGGTATAGGTATCGGCTCCGTCTCCGGAGGGCTTGGGGACCGTGGCCACGCCTGGTTGCCGCACACTGCGAGGGAAGGCGGCATCGGCCTGGCTGTCTCCGGGCATTTTGAGCCCTCGGGAGCCGCCCAGCACGGCCTTCCATCCCTCGATGGAGGTGGAGTTGATGTTAAACGCCCCATCCACCATTAGATAGCGGGCGGTGAGCGTCGGATTATGCAGGGCCGTGGCTTTGACCGTGGAATTGGCAGCTGCAAGAGTCGCGTCGGGCACGTAATGATACCGGGCGTTGACAGATTCGTAGCTCGTCGCGGTTTGTGGGATGGCGGAGAAAAAGTATTTATCCCACAGCGCACAGTTTAAGAGATAGCTTATGTCGTAATAATTGCGCTGCACCTCACTATAGTCGGGAGATCCAGTTTGGAGCGAATGCCAGTCGGGGCGTTGTTGCTTGATCTGATCGCGAGGCAGGTAGGGGGGACAAAGCGAATTCCCCACCGCATAGCCGGGCTGATGACCCACCCCGATATTGTCGTCATCCGCCGTCAAATCAGCGTGCTGTAACTGGGCGAGCGAAAGGAGCGGCATCTCGGTTCCTGTGGAACGGGGAGTCGGCAGGTCAAATAAACGGGCCTCTTGCAACGAGGTCGTAGTATCGCGTCCCCAAAACGCTCCAGAGCCAAGAGAGTTCGTGAATTCAGTCGGGACCTCCGTTGCCGGCGTGCCCAAAACGGGAAGCCACCGGGCACGATACGGCGGGAGGGAGTATAGCCAGAGAATCTGGCGGTTGTTCGCCGCGCGCAGGTTGAAATCGGCGAAAAGGCGCAGCGTGCGGTTGCGGTTTTTTTCGGCAGTGGCTGGCGCGAGATCACCCGGATAACTTACATTCGCCTTGAACATGCCAATGACAAAGGCTTGTGGCCACCGTGTAGTGTCTGAACCATTGTCTTGGCAGTCTACGTTGAGCCCTTTAAGGCTTTTCAAGACGACGCCCGACGAATTACTGAACACGATATCAAGGGGGGTCGAATTACCCCCATCATCCAAGCCGTAATTCTGGAACGACATAGTGGAACCGGACACAGTTTTACCATAATAATAGAAAGTGCTCCCGCTCGGCGTGCCCTCCGTCAATGTGGCGTTGTTACCGACATCCACTTGATTGCTTTTGATCGAAAAAATCGCCGATTTTCCAGGCTGGATAACAACGTTAGCGGGAAACTGAAACTTGACATTGTTGAGCAGCGAAGGACTGCGGATCACGGCCCCGTTGGCCCTCACGCGCGACAGGACACGATAGGGTGTCGGGACCAGGATGATATTTTTGAAGTAGAGTTCACCTCTAGCTTGGCTGTCGGCGAAGTCCGTGAACGCCGTAAGCTTGAACTCCATCTGAAGACCACTGGTTAAGCGCAACGGGAGATTATAGGGGTTGGTCAGGACGATGAGCGGATTGAAAAGTGCCTGCGCCGGACTGCTTGCATACTCAGCCTGCGTCGCATTCGAGCTTAAGGTATTCACCGGCTTCAACCCGAAGAGCAGGCGCACGTCCGACACGATGGGGAAAATGCCCATTTGAGTCGTGGTCGCGGGGCGGATGTCGACGGTCCCGGTCTGCGTGGTGGCCGCGAGGTCGTAATATGATTTCAACAGATCCCACTTGGGCCCCTGTCCGGGGCTGTTATTGGGGATGATGTTGGTGCCGACAAGCGGCGCGATTCCCCCAGTAAATACGTTGCCGGTATTTTCGAGATAGGCCGTGAGATCTTTGCGCAGGCCACCCTCCAGCGTGTTGGTGAGCACGCCCGCCGAGGTCGTAGTGACATCATGAACGCGCTGTTGCTGGTCGGGCGCGTTCACAGTCGCCGAGCCGGCAAAACGCATCTGCTCTGCCTTCAGCACCCGACCGACCGTGGCGTTATTAGCCTGATAGTTCAGCCCCGGCAGCCCTTCGAGCCCGTTGCGCTGGGCGGCCATGAGCCGGTAGCGCGCCAGCGCACCGCCGGTTGTGGACAACGTGTTGCCCTCCCGCGTCGTGAATGCCACGTTGGTGTCATCCGTCGGCGAGGTGTAGTTCGTATAGGAATCCACGAGATTGTATTTCGCTTTCACCCCTTCGTCGCCGACCCAGTAGGCATAGCGGCCAATAGTAACCGGAGAACCGCTGGTCGCACCCAAGCCCGGGACGGAGCGTGGATCGGCTGTAATATTGACCAGCGGAGCGATGATATAGCGGTCACTCGCGGTTTCCGAGCTGCCGTCGAGCAACTTGCGCGAGGTGCTGTCGGCCGTGGCAGGACCCACGAGTAAGACGGCATCCTGCTTGCCGCCGGATCTGGCTATACTGCCGACTTCCGTGGCGCTGGCAGGCAACGAAACTGTAGCGGAGGGATTGAAGTCCGGCGCCTTGGTTCCGAGCTCGCCGTTGGAACCGGTTATTTGGCCATTGGTGCTGCTAAATGAAGTTTGTTCATTACCACTCACCAGCCAATTGAGGAGAACTGGCGCGGGCGTCTGCTTATAAATATCGGTCTTGGCATCGTAGTTACCCCATACCCCAGTCCAATAGCGGGTGCCGGCTTGCGGTCCCACGAGCCCGTTCAATTTAGCTGGACGCAGGCCATCGGGCGAGGCGAGGGACTGGGTGTTGGTGGGTGTTCCGCCCGCAGGCAACCGTGCGCCCGTCGTCACATCACCCGCCAGATCGGTCGTGCCGGTCACACGCTGGTCGGGGCCGGCATATTTCTGCAACTGGCCGAGGGCGATGTTCAGCGCCAGGAGCGCGTTCTGCCGCGCTTGGGCGAGTTGCTGGCTGTTCGAAGCAACCTGGGTCTCAACTCGCGTCAGCGCCGAGAGACTCACCAACAAGAGCACCAAAAACGAGAGCAGCGTGATCGTGATCAGCAACGCGAAGCCACGTCGAGAATCCCGGGCGCCTGAACGAACATAGGGGGTAATAGGCATCAAAATACTTTCTCTCGTAAGGGCTCATGAGTCCGGACCGCCTGCGCTGAGGGCGGCTGCCGCTTACAGGGCGGCCGCCTCGGGAAAGGCGAGCAGGACGCCGCGGTTGTTCCCCCACTCTGTCAGCAGCCATTCGGCAAATTCCCCCGGGGGGATGGACGGAAAAGGAATCAGGCTGACCGGCCGTTCATCACGCCACGAAAAGGAGCCTTGGACGTGATCCAGTGCCGCCCGATGCCGGAACCGGAGAAAATACAGGACGGCCGGCAGGAATGTCGGAATGCGAGTCGTCCGGACCAGCATCCGGGCCGCGTCATAGATGTCGGGCAGATGCGCCGACTCATGGGCCGCCCAGTCTTCCCAGACGTCTTCCCACGGTGTTCCCTCGGGCAGGACCGGCGGCTGCCAAGCGCTGTCGAGGGCATGCCCGGCATCGTGCAGCGGCCGATAGAATCCCGTCAGCAGCTCGGCCATTTCATGCCATTTCCTGCCGTTGACGAACGGGTCGTTCATCAACGGGGCACCTTCCAGAGAAGTGTCCGGCAAAGAGATCATATCTTGGCCGCCAAGATTGATGGTTTGCTCAGGCCGCCGACTGGCAACGGCGACGGATCAGCACCATGCCCAGCGCCAAGGCGCCGAAGATCGCGGCGTAGGTGGCCGGCTCGGGAATGGCGGAGGCGGTAAGAGTGACGTTGCTGCCCGTATAGTTGATCGTGAAAGTATTGGAGCCGACGGTGATCGTCGAACCATCCGAAAGCCCGGCGAAGGTTCCGCTGATGGAGGAGCCGTGCAGGATGGTAAAGGCGCTGGAGGTTCCCGTCCAAGAACCGCTGCCGATGTCGCTCAAGGACAACGTAGCCGAGCCCAAGGTGACGGCGCCCGACGACGTGAGCAGATCAAACGTGCCGCCGGTGCTGTTAAGCTTGAGCGAAACGGTCGCGCCCGTGGTGTTGAGCGTGCTATTGAACGTAAGCGTGCCGATAGTGGCTGCGTCCAAACCTGCCGCCAAAAAGCCGCCGCTGGCGATCGTGGTGGCGCCTCCGATCGTGCCCGTGCCGCGCAAGGTGGCACCCGAGGCAACACTGACGGCGCTGCCTGAAGCGAGACTGCCGGTAACCGAAAGGGTGCCGGCGTTCACAGCGGTGGCGCCCGTGAAGGTATTGACGCCGGAAAGGGTGGTCGTGCCGGAACCTGACTGGGTTACGGCGATTGTGCCCGTGCCGCCGCCGATCACGCCGGTGGACTGGGAAACCGAGCCGACGTTGTTGAACGTGACGGTCTGGGTGCCACTGGAACCGGAGGTGATATTGCCCGTAAGGTTAAGCGTGCCACTGGCCACCTGTGTGACCGAGAGGTTCTGGTTAAGGGTCGTCACGCCGGAGAAGGTCGAGGTGTTGGCCGTGTTGCCGCCAATCGTGAAGGTGGTGCTGGCGTTACCGAGGGCGTTGTTGTTCGCTCCCACCGTGATGGCACGAGCAATGGTGAAGGTACCACCGGTCAGCAACTGGGGAGCCATCGCGGTCCCACTGCTGATGGTGGTAGCGTCGCCAACAACAATGGCGCTGCTGGTGCTTCCGAATACGCCAGTGGCACCCGCCGCAGCTCCCGCGATCAGTTTGCCGTCGCGGATGGTTGTGACACCGGTGTAAACATTAGCGCCGGAAAGGGTCAATGCCCCAACCCCCACCTTCGTGAGCGCAAGGTTGTCTTGGTTGCCCGTCGCAACACCTAGGGCTCCGGTAAAGGAGGTATCCGTTCCTTTTGCACCGATTTCTAGGATATCGACAGTGAGAGCAGTACCATTAAAGGCTCCTTGGAAAACTCCATTACCACTCAGAGCGCCGATCTTCATTGTGGCGCCCGACACCGCATTGGTCAGGCCAAAATTCTTGGCATTAGTTCCCCCTGACGTCAGGGAAACGCTCGCTTGAGACAAATCAATGACTCCGCTCACAGGCGTAAAGCGATAGTTACTTCCTGTTGTAGCGCCGGTGTAGTTCATCGTCCCTTGAAAACCGCTCAGATTACCATTGAATGTCACATCATTAGCGATCGTCGCGCCATTGGAAAGAGTGCCAGCTCCCGTCAGCGCCCCACCTAAGATCAAGTTATTGCCCGATGCGACTGCACCTAAAACGGTGGTTCCAGAAGAGACATTTATCGCATTATTAATCGTCCGATTCCCACCCGTGGCATTGAGGGTCCCTCCATTCAGTGTGACAGTGCCCGTTCCCAACGGGCCGTTGGTGATTGACCCAGTCGAACTGGCATTAAGATTGACGGTTCCGGCGTTGAGCGTGAATCCGCCGCTGAAGGTATTCGCACCGCTGAGGGTCAGGGTGCCGGTGCCCTCCTTGGTGAGGCTGAAGCCAGAACCCGAAATCACATTTCCCAAGGTCAGCGTGCCGGTGCCGTTGTTGGTCACGGTCGAGTTCACGCCCAAGGCGATATTCATATTGATCGCATTGTTGGCATTGTCACCGCTCGCCACCGTGATGCCCGCCGTGGTGGAACCCGTCGTGCCCAGCGAGATGGAGGTGCCGCCGTTGATCGTGATGGCGACATTGTCATCGAAGGTGATGCTGTTGGCCGCCTGAGTGCCGCTAACGGCCACCGTGCCGGCCGTGCCAGTGGTGCCAGCGGAGAAAAACAGGTCGTCCGCCGTGGTGGTGGTCGTTGCGCTGGTGGCGGACGCTCCCGTGGAGTCCGTTGTCCAGAAGGCCGAGGTTCCCCACGTGCCGGTCGCCGCTCCCGAGTCGGCGGTGGCGCCGTTGGTATCCCAATAAAGGGGGGTCGCATGGGCGGTGGTGGCGGCGAGCATGGCAGCCAAGAGAGCAGCAGCCACCGGGCGACTGCGTGTAATGGTAGTGGGGACTTGCTTTTTGATCATAACGACGGGGGGCGACTAAACCATTGACGAGGAAACGGAGAGCTTTGAGGGGAGTTGTTCAGCCGACATTGACGGCATTCATCTCTGCTTTGAATGCGTCCACGCCGATGAACAGGGTATCCTAGGCTGATTTATCGGACGGATAATCTCACGATTCCCCTCTTTCGGGATAGTCGCATGGATATGCGACCGACGGAGGCGGCGGTCCCCCAGGCAGTTCCGGTGTTCGCGTGCGTCAGTAGCCGCGGAGTTTCTCGCCACAGAGAGCAGAGAGTTCCAAGCCTGAGCGCACAGAGCCAATCCAAGCCAAAAAATCCGGCCTATGTTTCGCTCTGTGAATCTCTGGATCGGAACTCCGGCTTGGCTCTGTGACCAATCCGGAAACTCCTCAGCGGCCGAAAAATTTGATTACGGCTTCCGTGCGGGAATTAACCTGCAACTTCCTATAAATACGGCGGATGTGGGTTCTCACCGTGTCGATGCTAATACCGAGCTGGGCGGCGATCTCTTTGTAGTGCCGGCCGGCGGCGAGCATCTTCAGTATCTGTCCCTCTCGCTCGCCGAGCGTTTCGAGGTCGGGATTGGCGGTCTTCGCATCCGGCCGCGACTCGCGAAAAAACTGCGTGACCTGCCGGGCAACCTCCGCCGACATCGGCGAGCCACCCGCCTTAACCTGCTGAATCGCCTCAATCAAAGCGGTTGGCGTGGTGCGCTTGAGCAGATAGCCGATGGCTCCGGCCCGCAAGGCATCGAAGATGCGATCACGATCATCAAACATCGTGAGCATGACAAAATCCACCTCCGGCAAGCGCGGTCTGAGCGCGCGCACACAATCGATGCCAGAAAGGCCGGGCAGATTAATGTCCATCAACACCACGTCAGGCGGGTTGGCCGGAATCCCCTCCATGGCCTCCTCCGCCGTGCCATACCCGGCGATACAGCGAAAGTCGGGCGTGCGATTGATGACCCCGGTCCACCCCTCACGGATGGCCGAATCATCCTCGACGATGGAAATGGTGATGCTCATTGGGAACTGGAATAGGGCGGCCGAATAGGGGTAGACTAAGGGGAGACCGGCGAACTCCACCAGCTGCACATCGATCAGGTCGGTCACATAAACATGCGACTTACCGCAGCCGTGGCAATGGCAACGTAAGCGTGACTATGGTGCCGCCACCCGGCCGGCTTTCGATCTGGTAGGAACCGTCAACCGAGGCCAGGCGCTGGCGGCTGTTGATTAGGCCGTTGGACGAACGGGCGATGGTATCGAAAGTAAAACCACGGCCATCGTCCGCGATCACGAGGGTGAGCGCCTCGTTGCCAAGGCCGATCCGCAGCCCAACAGACCGCGCACCGGCATGCTTCACGACGTTGTTGAGGGCTTCTCGCACCACGAGGACAAGGTGGTGGCGCACGACCGAAGGCACGGTATACGCCGGAACCTGCTCCGGCAGATCAAGCGTGAGTCCGATCTCGGTGGACGCCAGGAACTCGCCCGCCGACTCGGCCAGATACCCGACGAGTCGCTCCAAGGTGTCGTTGCTCGGGTTCACCATCCACACGATCTCGTCCAGCGTTCCCGACACTGTCCGGGCGGCGCCAGCGATGGCACCGAGCTGCCGGCCGGTTTCAGGCGGCAGCAGATGGGCGTCGCCGGCGGCCAGATCACTCATCAGCGCGATACGCGTGAGGCTGGCTCCCAGCTCGTCGTGCATGTCCCGGGCGATACGCGTGCGCTCTCGCTCCAGCGCATTCTCCTGTTCCAGCCTGCGCATGCGCGCTCGCATCCGGCGTTTCACCGCAAACTTCACCAGCGCGGCCAACACCAGCGCGCCAAGCAGACCGACACCAGAGCGAAACCAACTCGTTTCCCACCACGCGGCACGGACCGTAAAGGCCAGCGATGCCGGCGCGGGCAGCCACGGTCCGTCCGCCCCGGCGGCGGCGACCTCAAACCGATAGTCGCCCGGCGGCAGATAGGTAAACAACGCCGTCCGTTGGTGCTCGGCATCGACCCACGCGCCGCTCCCCAAGCCCGACAAGCGATAGCGAAACCGAAGACGCTCCGGTGCGCTTAATTGAGCCAGCGTGTAGCGGATTTCCAGCGGACCGGAACGCGGAGGAATCAATAATCCAACGTCCCCGTTTAAACCCATTGCCGTCCCGCCCACCCGCACCTCCTCAATCA
>JAEKKV010000033.1 GCA_019510185.1 Verrucomicrobiota bacterium
ACCTTGAAGCCGCGCGGGTCGTCGAAGTTCGTGAAAACGATCGGGAAATACCCTCCCCTGCCGGGCTTATCGACGAGGAGCGCCCACTTCTGCTCCTGGTTGAACTGGAGGAAAGCCGGGCCCTCAACCTGTCGGCCAGTGTAGCCGAGCTGGGCAATGTCGCCGATACGCTCCCAGGGGCCAGTGAGGGAGTCAGCGCCTTCAATCGTGAGCTGGGAGTCGCGCGAGGCGCGATAAAAGCGGTGCTTCTGCCCCTTCACCGCGATGATTTGCGTGTCGATGATGTCGCCGGGGCCTTTGCGCTCGATGTAGAGCTCGGGCGGCGTGAAGGAGCGAAAGTCCTTGGTGCGGGCCGCGAAGATGCGGGCCTCATTCACGCCGTCGCGCGGGGAGATCGTGGTCCAGTAAACGA
Organism: Verrucomicrobiota bacterium; assembly: GCA_019510185.1. Taxonomy (GTDB): domain Bacteria; phylum Verrucomicrobiota; class Verrucomicrobiia; order Opitutales; family Opitutaceae; genus Rariglobus. The sequence continues at coordinate 413 of JAEKKV010000033.1, forward strand.
AGTAGTCGCCCATGCTCTCGTCGTAGATTGCCTCGGGGGCCCAGGCGCAGCCGGCTCCGGGGATCGCGCTCGCGACATCCACCATCCAGGGCGCGGACCAGTTCACGAGGTCGGTCGATTCCCAGAAGACCAGAGAGGTGCTGCCGTGGGCGCGGGCGACGCCCCAGCCTTTGCCGTTGGCGATGCGAAGATCGGTGGCGAGCAGGGTGAACTTTTTTCCGTCGGGCGACCGGACGATCGCGGGATCGCGCACGCCTTTGTCGCCGAGCGCGGAGACGAGCACGGGCTCGGAGTTGTTGAGGTCGGTCCAGTGGAGGCCGTCCTCGCTCACGGAGAAATAGATCTGCTCGCCGCGCGCAGACTGGCCGGTGAAGTGGACTAACAAATACGCGCTCGCCGGCTCGGACACGGCGGCGGCGCGGGTGCTGCCGGCCGCGAAAACGAGGGCGGCGAAGGCCGCGCAAGCGGAGAGCAGGCGGATGGTGGAGGAAACGGGGCGCATAGTTATGGGGAAAAGAATTTAAGGCTTTAGGAATAAGGTGGCGACGTAGCCGCCGCCGGGAGCGAGGCGCAGAGTGAGGGTGCGCGCATCGCTGAGGTCACGGGTGGTTTCGACCACGGTCTCGGGTGAGGCCGGGTCGGCGCCGTCGGCAAACTCACGCAGTTGCCAGCGGCCCTTGGCTCCGAGGGCCGCGAGCGGAACGTTTAGCGTGAGGGCGTCGTCGCCGTTCATCGCTGCAATAAACCAGCGCTTGCCGGAGCGGCGGGCGATAACGAGGTGTTTGCCGACTTCGGCGGAGAGGACGACGCTTTCGTCCCAGACCGTGGGAAGGTCGCGGAAGAACTCGACGCCGGGCTGGCCGTGGTAGTTGGCGGGACTGTCGCAGAGGACGAGCAACGGGCTGCGATAGACAACGGTCATGGCGAGCTGGCGCGCACGGGTGCCCATGACTTGGGCGGGATAAGTGGCTTTGAAGGTGGCCGGGGTACGGTTGATAAAGCCGCCGGGAGTGAAATCCATCGGCCCGAGGAGGCCGCGAGTGAAGGCGAGGATGAGAGTGTGGCGGGCGTTGACCCGGTTGCCGCCGAGCTTGTTGTATTCGTTGCCGAGGACGCCTTCCTGGGTGACGAAGTTCGGGTAGGTGCGGGCGAGTCCGGTGGGTTTGTAGGCGCCGTGGAAGTCCACCATGAGGTGGTGGCGGGCGGCGGCATCGAGCGTGCGTGCGCACCATTGAACAGCTTCCTGGGAATCGCTGTTGATGAAGTCGATCTTCACGCCGGCCACGCCGAGGGAGGCGAGGTAACCGAAGATTTTGTCCACGCCGGCGGTCTGGAGATCGAGGGAGTGACCCCAGACGAAGAGGCGCACGTTTTTGGCGCGGGCGTACGCGACCAAGCCGGGCAGATCAATATCGGGGGTGCATTGGGTGAAGTCACCGGAAGGCTTGTTGGGCCGGGAAAAGAGATTCTTCCGCTCATTGGCCATGTTCTGATACCAAAACCAGTCCACGATCTGGTAGGGCCAACCCATCTCGGCGGCGAAATCGATGTATTCGCGATGGGAGCGATTGTCGCCTCGGGACTGGAGGCCGGTGTATTTGGGCTGGGATGAATTGACGCCGGTCCACCACGCGTCCCAGGCGCTCACGCCGGGTTTGACCCAGGCAGAGTCGGCGATGCGGGAGGGCGTGGCGAGCGTGGCAACGAGGTCGTTGGTGATGAGGTCGGCGGCGGTGCGGCCGACCATGAGGACGCGCCAGGGACTGACCATCGGGACGCGGCCGACGACGGCTCCGCGTTTGTCCTGGCGCGGGGCGAGCTCAGCGCGCACGGCGGCTTCACCAGTACCGGTGAGGAAGAGGCCGGCCCAGTCGAGGAGGTCGGACTCGGCCACGGCGACGTAAGCGGCGGGTGTTTCGACGAGCAGGGGAAGAACGGAGCGGAAGGGTTGTCCGGCGTTGCGCTTGTCGGGCGATTGTTGCGGGATGCCGGAGAGCTTGCTTTCGCGGTAGGTGTTTTCGGCGCACGCCGATTCGTCACCCGGCCACGCGCGGTGGTCGGCAGGGAAACGGAATTCGGTGAGTTCGCGTTGGAGGATGAATTCGCCGAGACCGGACGCTTCGGGCAGGTCGTAGCGGAAGGCGACGCCATCGTCATAGGCGCGGGCAACAAGAGCGAACGTGCGTGCGGAGGTGGAACCTTCATTCAGGTTAATGCGAAGCTCGCGGAAGCGATCGGGCACGGTGCGGCGTTGGCCGATCAGGTTGTCCCACGTGGTGTTGCGGACCGCCGCTTGGGTGTCGGTGATTTTGGCGGCGGGGCCGAGGGTGGTGCCGTCGGCGAAAGCGAGACCAAGGACGGAGTCCGCGAGGAGGGGCTTGCCATCGAGTTCGACGCGGTAGCGCAGGCCGGTGTCGTCGGAAATGACGAGCGTGAGCTTGCCATTGGGCGAGCTCACGCGCTGTTCGGCGGCGGACGCCAGGGAGGCCAGCAGGGCGGTGGCGGTGAGGAGGACGGGGATGAGACGCATGGAAAAAAGGGAGAGGGTTGGGACCGAATGACGAACGGAAGTTGGATTGGTCAGAAGACAGCCCACTCGATGAGCGAGATGTCGGAGCCTTTTACGTCACCCGGGGAAACGAGGCGCAGGTAGCGGTGCCCGGCTGGAAGGCAATCGGAAGGAGGGCGAGGCGTTGTTTGTTAGTTTTCATCGAGGTAGGAGCGATTGCGGCTCACTGGATGCGACCGCTTTCGACCAGGGCGCGACCCCAGATGCCGTAGCCGGCCTCGGAGGGATGAATGCCGTCGGGCATCATGTCGCGAGGAAGCGAGCCGTCCGGAGCGAGAAAGCGTGAGCCGATATCCAGAAACGTGGTGTCGGGAAGGCCGGCAAGGGACGCGGCAAGGAGGGTGTTAAGTGCCGTGATCGGCGCGCGGAAGGGGTCGTCGGGCTTCGCGCCGCGAGGGAAAACGCCCATGACGAGGAGGTGCGCCTGCGGGCACTTTTGCCGAACACGCTCGCGGATGGAGCGGATGGCCTCGGCGATTTCCTGCGGCGTGTTGGCGCGGGCGTTCTTTGAAGAGCCGAGGTTATTGGTGCCGATGTTGAGGATGACGAGCTTCGGACGGAGGCCGTCGAGTTCGCTGTGGTCGATGCGCCAGAGCAGGTTTTGCGTGCGGTCAGAGCCGAAGCCGAGATTGAGAACGGGGCGAGTGCCGAAGGTGTTTTTCCAAGCAAGAGGCCCGTGGACGATCTGGGCGCGAGGCTCGCCGTCCCAGCAGTGGGTGATCGAGTCGCCGAGGAGCACGATGGCGGGCTGGATCCGCGGGCCGGCGTCCAAGGTCTCGGCGTGGCGGATCCACCAGTTGTAGGAAGTGCGCTCGAGGACGGGAACCGGGAGGAGGGCGGTGTTGACGGCCGGGTCGAAGGATTTCGGGGCAGGTTGCGTGTCGCGCATGACTTCGCCGTAAATAATCCGGGCAATCATCGCGGCGCCTTCGGGGTCGGGATGGATCTTGTCGGGAAAATGGCCGGGCTCGGAACGCAGCGGCTGCTCGAGATCGATGATCGGGAGTTTTTCCTCTCCGGCGACCTTCCGAATGCGGGGAAGAATGTCGTTGTGGAGAGTGTTCGCGCGGAGGTTCATGACGTCGGCGAAAGCCGAGGGGGCAGGCAAAGGAAAATCCTCGCACGGGGATTGGCCTGGCGAAATTTCGCGACGAGCTCGTGGTAGCCGGGCTCGAAAGCATCCGGATGGCGGCCGATGTTGATTTCCTTGCTGTCGTTGGTGCCGAGGGCGATGACGACGATCTCCGGCTTCCACGCAAGCGCGGTGGCAAGCGCGGGCTGGCGGTCGTAGGGGAGATCACCGCCGGGCATGAGCGTGGCGCTGCTGACGCCGAAATTACGGACCTCCCAACCCGAACCGAGGAGACGACCCAGTTGCGCGGGATAAGCGTCGCGGGCCTTGTCGCGGAGGGTGTAGCCCGCGGTGATGCTGTCGCCGACGCAGGCCAGACGGATGTTTTCGGCGGCGCGGAGGGAAGTCGCAGCGATGCTGGCGGCAAGCAGCCACGCGCCGATGAGCAGATGAAGGGTAACGCGGATCATGGTGTTTTCAAAAATGGGTTGTGAGTGGCGGCCGTCTCAGCGCATTGCGGAAACCGTTTTCATCCACTTCGGGGCCATGAGGGCGTGGCCGGCATAATGCGGGTGCACGCCGTCGAGTTGATCGCCCAGGGTCGCGGCGAGAATGAACGCGTAGCCTTGCCCCATCGTGTGGTTGTAGTCCTGTCCGGTGCGGGCGCGGCCGCCGTCGGTTATCGAGTCGCCAATGAAAACGACGGTGTTCTTCGGGCGCAGGAGGGGGAACGAGGAACTCGTCGAAGTCGGAGGCGCCGCACACAGAGTCGAAGCAATCCCGACCGCGATGAGGAAGACGGAACGAAACATCATGGAGTGTGGGTTATGGAATGGCGAAGGGCGAAAGCGGTCCATTGTTTCGAGGCTATTTCACGGGTTGGGTCGGAGCGAAGGGATGCACTTTAACGGAGTGTCCGTCGTAGCGGACTTCCAAGGCGGTTGTCGTTGCGTCGATGCCCGTGCCGGTGCCGGGGGCGACGAGGACGACGCGAAACGTGCGGGTCTTTAACATGCCGGGGAACTCGCCTTGTCGTGGGCCGATGACGAGCGTGCGGGCGCGATCACTCCACGTGAACGGGATGGTGGCGCGCTGGCCCTTTTCGTAGCCATAGCCGTCGCCTTCGTCTTCGTAGAGAGTGAAGGTGCCGTCAGCACCGGGATAGACGCGCAGCTCAATGGGAGCGTCCGGCTTTTCGTTGGTGTATTGGACGCGAGGTCCCATCGGCAGGATGCTGCCGGCCTTCACGAAGAGCGGGATCTGCGCAAGCGGCGCCTCAGCCTGGATTGTCTGACCGCCGTCGGATCGTTTGCCGGTCCAGAAATCGAACCACGTCGCGCCTTTGGGCAGATAAACCTCGCGCGTTTTTGGCACGTTCGTGATCGGTGTGGACCCGGGGCCGAATTGCTGTGGAGCCAGCACTGGCGCGACCATGAAGGTATCGCCGACGAGGAACTGCGTCTTCAGGTTGTGCGTCTTTTCATCCTGCGGAAACGCGAATGCCACGGGGCGCAGGAATGACGCGCTGTTCAGGGAAACGTCCGCGGCCAGCGAATAGAAGAACGGCATTAGCTGATAGCGCAGGTTGATCGCATCCAAGATCGCATCGTAAAACGGCGTGCCTGGTTTGCCGAAGCGCCACGGCTCTCGCGGCGTGTCGGTACCGTGACTGCGGAGCATCGGCAGGAACGCCCCGACCTGGAGCCAGCGCGTGTAAAGCTCGCGATAGCCGGGATCCTCGACGCCTTTGTCAAAATCGCCGTTCCAAAACCACTGCTTCCCGCGCTTCACAAGAAACGCGCCGGTATCGAAGGTGACGTAGGGATTGCCCGACGCGCTGAAGCTCTGCAACGCGACCACCTGCTGAGTCAGCGTGCTCCATTTCGCCGGGATGTCGCCCGTCCAGAGCACCGAGCCGGTGCGCTGGCTGCCGGCGTAGCCGGAGCGGGTGAGGTTCAGCACGCGCCGGTTGGGCGACGACTTGCGCGAGTTTTCGTAGATGCCGGTTGAATCTTCGAGCGCGTAGGCGTTGAGGAATTGCGGGTCGATGATCTTGGCGAGGCCGGCGATATTTTTGCTATCCGCATCCGCCGGGCGCGTCGTGCCCGTCCAGTCAGCCGTCTCCGGCTCGGTCGAGTCGCACCACCACGCGTCGATGCCGTGCCGGCCTAGAATCTGCCAGATGGAGTTCCAATAAACCTCGCGGGCCTTGGGATTGAACGCGTCGAAATAGGTCGTTCCGGCCAGCGTGTAGCCGCCTGCAGCCAGTGCTTTTCCGGCCGTGGATTTCGGGCTCGGATTCGGCCAGATCGAAATCATCACGTGGGCGTTCTGGTCGTGAATCGCTTTCGTCATCGCGGCGATGTCGGGATAGAATTTCGGATCAGGGTCGCCGCCCCACTGGCCGCCAATCCAGTAGTTCCAGTCCTGCACGATGCCATCGAGCGGGATTTGGCGTTGGCGAAACTCCTTCACCGTGTTGATCAGCTCGGCTTGCGACTTGTAGCGCTCCTTGGACTGCACATAGCCGAAGGACCAACGGGGCAGCATCGTCGCGGCGCCGGTCAGCTGGCGGTAGCCCGCGATCGCGCCGTCCATGTCGGGGCCGGCGATGAAGTAGTAGTCGAGGTCGTCGATCACGTCGAAGGTCATCGAACCGCCGTTGGTCCCATCGGCGAAAGTCATCGCCGAGTAGGCGTCGAAGAGCAGCCCGTAGCCGCGAGTGGAAACCAGCGAAGGAACCAGGATGCGCAGGTTATACTGGTAAAGGCGCTTGGTGGTGCCGCGCAGGTTGAGGTCCGAGGTCTCGTCGAAGCCGAGGCCGTAGAGCGCCTCGGCCTCGGCGAAGCGGAAGGAGACTTTGCCCCGCCACGCCTCGCGATCTTTGCGTTGGATGTAGTTGCCGACCCGTTCGCGCTCGCCGTCCACGGTCGTCACTTTCGTGATGGAGGTGGGATCGGCGAGCGACTTGATCACCTCCACGCGTTCGAGCGTGCGGGGTTGTGACGGGAGCTCGGTGAGGAGCAGCTTGCCGTCGGCGTCGAAATACGAAACCGCCTCGGAGGCTCGGTCGATGCGAACAACGAGTTTGGCGGAGCGCAGTTCGACGGTGTCGGACGATTCTTTGACCTGAATCCGACCGGGGACTTCGGCGACCTCGACGCGCATCAGGCTGGGGGTCTTGGACCAGTCGGCGTTCTTGGTAGCGCGCACGCGGGCGATGCGGTCCGTGACAAAATCAACCTGAAGGCGGCCCTCGGTGAGCTGGAGCGAGGCGCCGCGGGAATGGGGCTGCACCTGCTCGACTGCGGCCGGCAAGGTGATCGGCGCGGTGCTCATGAGGCAAACGAGCAAAATCGGGAGGGTGTGGTGGTTCAGTTTTATCATGGTGAACTCAAGGGGCGAGGTAGAGGAGGAAGCGGTTGGCGGGCGGTGATCAGGGGGATGACGATCCGATAAAAGCGCTTGTTCTGCGCAGCGCGAACTGCGGCGGCGATCAGCAGCGGCAACAGCGCGACGAGTAGAAACCGGTGGAGCACGCGGTGCGAGCACGGTCGAGGATCGAGCGAAGGAATGCCTAGGGATTCTTTCATGAAAATAAGAGGTCAGAGCGGCGTTTTCAGGAGACGAGATCACCCCGGCGTGAGAACGCCGGGGTGATGAGTGAAGCCGAGACTGGCGGAGGTGATGATGGTGCGGTGGTGGCTTGTGCCGTTGGACTCAGTTACGAGTGTTTAAAGCCAGGTCTTGTATGTCTGGAAAAAGAGGGAACCGCCCCGCGCTCCTTTGAGCGGAGCGCGGGGCGGCGGGACGCGTTACGGAGCAATGGAGATCTGCCATAGCTGGTTATCGGCGCCGCTGTAGGGCCATTGGATGACGTTGGCCCCGTCGGCGGTGCTGCCGCCGCTCACGTCAACGGCCTTGCCGCTATTTACGTTCAGGAACTTGTAGTTTCCATTGCCTACCGGAGTGAGGGTCCACTTCTGGCAATTGTTATTGTTCGAGGTGAAGATTTGGATGTTTGCACCATTGGCGGTGGAGGCGCCCGCGACCTCGAGCAACTTGCCGCTGCCAACACCCATGGCCTGATATTGGCCGTTACCCAAATAGGTCAGCGTCCACTTCTGGTTGCTGCCGCCGTTCCAGGTCCACTGATCGACATTCGTGCCATCGGTGGTGCCGTTGTTGTAAACGTCGAGGGCCTTCTTGCTCTTCTTATTGAGGACGCGGTAGGTGCTGTCCGCTATCGTGCGCCCGGTGTCGGACCAGAGGCCGAGTTCGGCGATCGCCAGCGAGCCGCCGCCGTTGTTGGCGGTGACATTGATCTGGTAGTAGCGGTAGGCGGTGATGTTGGCGATATTGTAGGTGTTTGCATGAGCCCGATTGACGAAGGCCTGGTTGCTCTGCGTATCGAGCGTCGTCCAGGTCGAACCGTCGTTCGAGCCTTGGAAGGTCCAGGTCTTCGGGTCACGGTTAGCCACGTCGGCACTGACCACCGTATAGCGCTTCACCGTCTGCGTGTTGCCCGCGCCGAAGTCGTAGCGGAGCCAGCCGGTGGGGCCGGGGTTGGAGGCGTTGCCGTTATACCATTTTGAGTCGGAGTCGCGGTTGAAGGCTTGGTCGGGTCCCTCCCAGGAGGGGGCGCCAATCGCGCTGGAGCTGGCCGTGCCGCCGAAGGCGAGGTTCACCATCGGGCTGAACGGCGTCGCGCTGTCCTCGGGCGAATTGACGCTCGTGCCGGCGGAATTGATCGCGGTGACGACGTAGTAATAGGTCGTGCCATTGGTCACGGTCGCGTCCGTGTAGTTGCTGGAGGTGACGCCCGAGGCGACGGTGGTCGAATAAGGCCCGCCGCTGGTGGTGGCGCGATTGATCGTGTAGCTGGTGGCCCCGAAGGAGGGCTGCCAGCGCAGCGAGACGGCATTCTCGCCGGACGCAGCCAGGAGGGCGGCGGGTGCGGCGGGAATGACGATGGGCGCGCCGCCGTTGCCGCCGGTGATCTGGACGTTGCTGAAGGTGGAGGTGTTCAGCGTGCCGTTGGCGGTCGAGCAGACCACCAGGCCGACATACCATGTGGCCGGAGGATTATCGAGGCGGCCGACGTCGGTGGCCGCCCAGTTGGTGCCATCGGGGGAAACATAGCCGGTGATGATGTTCCCGAGACGCTCGACCTTTACCCAATACGAAGAGCTGGGGATGCTGTAGGTTTTATTGGCGTAGTTGATTCCGCCATACACAGCGAGCCCCTCGATATTTTGTTCGAACGCGATTAAAGTATCTACGGCCATCCAAGCCCGGGGAGCGCCCTGGCTAAGGCTCGTGCGCATCATCACGCCGGCCTTGGCGCCCGCGTGGGTGTTCTGGACCGACTCGACTTTCGCGATGATGGCGCAGTCGCCGGTGACCGCTTTATAGGTAAAGTGGCAACTGTCGTTGGTTGCGCCCGCCATGCCCGAGCCCCCGCCCTGCACCGTCCAGGTGCCGCCGGAGTAGGAGGAATTGCCGGTGGGGGTAGCGCCCCCGATTTCAACTTCGGAGAATCCCGAGGTGATCGAGGTGGTGGCGGGGATCGCCAGCGCTGCCGCCGGCGTGGCCGTGGAGAGGTCGCCATCCTTGATGAACATGAAGCTGTCACTACCTACCGGCATCTCCTGGAGTCTCCGCGTCATATTGGGAGCCGGGATGCCCTTGCGGACGACATAAGCGTTTTGGAGGATATTGAAGGTCATATTTCCAGCTCCAAAGCCCCGGTTGGTGACGTCGGCGGTGTAATACTGATCGGTGGTGCCGAAGGGGAGAAACGGCGTGGTGACGGAGAGGTCGTTCACCCGCGCGTAATATTCCCCGGCCGCGAGCAGGCGGTTATTATAATCGGGGTAGATGTCGATGCCTTGCTTCCAGAGCGCTTCGGCCAGCATGGTCAGCGAAAAAATCTGCACCTGGGGGTGGCCTTGGTCGCGGAGGGAGTCGCCGACCATTCCGATGTCATTGGAACTGCGCAGGCCGACGTGCGCGAGCGTGCGAGCCTGATACGTGACCCGGTCGAGCGTGACGGTGTCGTCACAGAAGATCGCCATCAGTCCTTGGGCCACGAGGGCCAGCGCCCCTTTGTTCGCGGCGCCGTACATGCTTTCGCCCCACGGATTGGCACCGGGCTGAAGGACATTGGCGAAATAGGCCTTCACCGCGGTCGTGTCGGCCGCCGTCCAGCCCGGCCAGGTGCCGCGCAGGATGTCCGCGCCGTTCACGAACCGGTAGGCGTAGTCTCCCAGATCGAGCATCGATTCGTTGCCTGAAAATTCCGTCTGCGTGTTTGCCCACGCGAGCAGGATGTCGTGCGCTTTCTGCGCGTAGGCGGTGTCGCCGGTGAAATACCACATGCGCGAGAGGTTCCACACGGCAACCATGTCGCTCCGCCATGCGGGGAGGTTTTGGTCGTAAGATCCCACCCGGCTGACCTGCGCGAACGGGCCTTGCATGGTGTAGGTGAGCGGGGTGGCGCCGGCGAGCGATGTGTAGCCGGATTTCCACGGCTCCCGGTTGTTGTCCACGTTCGCCTTCAGGACTTGGAGATCCGAGACGGTAAGCGGGGCGCCGGGATGAACGTAGGCGAAGACTTGGGGTTGTCCGAAGGCTAACAGGAGCAGGGGCGCTCCGATGGTTAGAACCGAATTTATGGGTTTCATTTTTTTTGGGAGGGGGGATGGAAAGCAGGTCGGACGGGAAGACTCTAAAGGGTTCAGGCGCAGGTCGCAGATGTTGGTCAATGCAGGTCGGTCAGGTCATTACCCGTAGAAGGAAACGCGTTATAACGCGTGAAAACCGACAGGTCCCACTCGGTGTGCCAGCGGAGCACCGGGCGGCTGTTTTCCCACTCGACCGGGAGCCAGATATAACGGCCGTCGATGGCGTTTTTCGGCCGCCAGCGGTCACCCATGTAAATAAACTCACCGGGACGGCCGGGCACGGGCAGGACATAGGTGGACTGGGACTCGAACGTGGTGGCGTTTTCACTTGGCGTGCCCCGGCACGGATTTCCCAACGCGGTCCAAGGTCCCCAA
>JAEKKV010000011.1 GCA_019510185.1 Verrucomicrobiota bacterium
GGCACCGGGACAAATTGCTCTCCTGATTTCTGGAAAACCAAACCGTCCTCCGTTCCCGCCCAGATCCGACCGGCGGAATCTTCGGCCAAGGAAAGCACATGGGTCAACCCGCCGGTCTCAGGCATACGCAGGTCCTGCCCCGCCTGGTGACGGACGAGCGGACCCTTGACTATCGCCGCCCATAAAACCTCGTTCCGGTCCACCAGCAAGGCTGTGACAAAATTAAGCAAGGATTCACGGCGGAACGTCCCCTCACTCGAATGGAACAGGCCGCCCCCGGTGCCCACCCACACTCCGCCGGCCGGATCGGCATGGACTGTCACGATACCCCTCGGCAAGTCAGACCAGCCGCTCGGAACGGTAAACGTGTGATTGGTCGCGTCGGTCGCACGCACGAGCATGTTGTTGCGCCCCGCCAGCCAGAGCCTCCCCTCTTTGTCCGCGCATACGGAATAGGTGTCGTCATCGCGTAATCCATCCTTGGTCTGCCGCAGGTGGAACCGACGCGCATGCAGACGGCTCACCCCTCCGGACTGTGTCCCCACCCAGATGTCGCCCTCACGATCCTCAAAGATGAACGACACCGCGCCCCCCTCCACCGGCACCCTCGCCCAATTCCCGTCCCGGAACCTCATCAAGCCGGCATTGCTCGTCCCCAGCCAAAGAGTCCCCGACGAATCCTCCATCATCATATGCGCGGAAAGCGCACTCAAATCCGCCGCGGTTTCTTGCGAGCCATCCGGATGGTAACGCACCAGCCTATCGCCACGTATCGCCCACATCCCGCCATCCCCGGCTCGCGCCAAATGCTCGCTCCCACCGGCTGGATCAATCGATTGAAAACGCTTCCCGTCAAACGGGCCGCAGCCGGCCGTGTTGGCATACCAGATCGTTCCGTTGGCCGTTGAAGCGACTTCGTTGTCATGGGCTTTCCCACTTCCGACGGCCAAGCCATCCTGTTTGGAGTAGGCGGTGAGCTGACCATCCACCCAGCGTGACACCCTGATCGGATCCTCGTAGCCAAACCAGACCGCTCCGGAAGCGTCTTGGGCAAACGAAGTCGTCCATCCCGTCATGAGCGGCGCGAGCGGCGCGATCACGTGAAATCGATCGCCGACCCGCCGGGCGACACCTCTCCGATCCAAGCCCACCCACAGGCTGCCATCACGAGCGGTGAACAGCGCATGCACCCGATCCGACTCCAAGCCCGGAGTATTCTCCGCGTGAAAAATCGTGAACCTCACGCCGTCAAACCGGGTCAATCCGCCCAGCGTTGCCACCCAGAGATAACCATCGGGTGTCTGCGTGAGGCTCATCACCCGGTTACTGGGCAACCCTTCCTCCATGCCCCAGGTGCGCACAACATAATCCGTCGATACGGAAATCGCGTCCGCCTCGACCACCAATGGATCCACGACCGGGAATGCCGACGCGGTGAAAAAAACCATCAACAAAAGCAACAGCCAGTAACGGGGTTTAAACACGCCCCAACCTCTTATTGCCGCCCCCACGCTCTGTCCAAGCAAACCAGTCGGAACGGATTTTCACCCCGTCGCCCCATCCTTAAGTGAGCTTGAGCTCACTTCGTGCGCCCAAGGATGAACCGGCGGAAACGAAGAATCAAAATGGTGGAGGTGCCGGGATTTGAACCCGGGTCCCCTCGGCCTTTGCACACCGCGTCTACCCTTATGTGCTGGTATTTATCTCGCCGGCGTCACGCGACCAACCGCGCTTGGGCTCCGACCAATCCCCGGGTTGAAGATACGACGCAAGGCCCGCGGATGGCTCCTTGCGTTATTCCTGCTGTCGTCGTCCACGTTGGTTAGCAGGAGTCACCAGGCAGACGTCACTGCATTAAGCAGCGAGGGGCATTTCTTCAGTGTTGCCGTTTGTTTGTTTTGAACAGGATTTAACGAGAGATGTTCGCTCTCGAAGGGCAGCGGCGCACTCCAACCAAGGGTCGAATCCAGAACACCCCCAAAGTGGGAAGAAGGAATCGACTGGCGTGCAGCCAGTCAAAGAACAGGTGGGGCAATCTACGCCCGCCCGCCTGCCGCGCAAGAGCCTTTCCGCCTTTTCGTGCCTCGCTTTGCCCTTGCCCGCTCACGCCGCCGCGTTGCACTGAACGCCTCTTTCATGGCCGAACCCACCGCCCTGCCCAATCCCGACCACGTGCTCCGCATCACCCAGGAGCTGGGTCTCAAAGTCCACCAGGTCGCCGCGACCGCCCAGCTACTGAAGGAAGGCGCCACCGTGCCCTTCATCGCCCGCTACCGCAAGGAAGTCACCGGCGAGCTCGACGAAGTCCAGATCACCTCGATCCGCGACCGTCTGGAACAGCTCGCCCAGCTTGACGAACGCCGCGCCGTCATCCTCGCCTCGCTCAAGGAGCGCAATCTCCTCACCGACGCGCTCGCCACCCAAATCGCCAACGCCGAGACACTCGTCCGCCTGGAGGATATCTACCTCCCCTTCCGTCCGAAAAAGCGCACCCGCGCCACCATCGCCAAGGAGAAGGGCCTCGAACCCCTCGCCGATCTCCTCTGGACACAAGATCCCGCCGTCGACGTTCCCGCCGCCGCCCAGGCGTATGTCAACCGCGACTACACGCCGGATGACGGCAAAAACACGCCGCAGAAAATCGCCTCCGCCGACGAGGCCCTCGCCGGTGCGCGCGACATCCTCGCCGAGCGCATCAGCGACGACGCCGCCAGCCGTGAAAAACTCCGCACCCTCTATCGCGAGAGCGCCGTCATCAGCTCCAAGGTCATCGGCGGCAAGGAGGCCGAAGGCGCCAAGTTCAAGGACTACTTCGAATGGAGCGAACCCCTCGCCAAGGCTCCTTCGCACCGCGTCCTTGCCATGCGCCGCGGTGAAAAAGAGCTCTTCCTCATGATGCGCATCACCGTCGACGAGACCCTCGCGCTCGCCGAGCTGGAGCGGCTGGTCGTCAGGGGAAGCTCCCCCGCCGCCGCCCAAGTCCGTCTCGCCGCGCAGGACAGTTTGAAGCGCCTCCTCGCCCCCGCGATGGAGACCGAAATGCGCCTCGAATCGAAAAAAGCCGCCGACGTGGCCGCGATCAAGGTCTTCACCGACAACGTCCGCGAACTCCTCCTCGCCGCGCCCCTCGGCCAGCGCGCCGTGCTCGCCCTCGATCCCGGTTTTCGCACCGGCTGCAAGACCGTGATCCTCGACCGCCAGGGCAAGCTGCTGCATAACGACGTCGTCTACCCCGACCGCCACGAGGTCGAGGCCGCCGAGAAAATCAAAGGCTTCGTCGAGTTCTTCAAAATCGAGGCCATTGCCATCGGCAACGGCACCGCCGGCCGCGAAACCGAGGCCTTTATCCGCGGCCTCAAGCTCCCCTCCTCCATCCCGGTCGTGATGGTCAACGAATCCGGCGCGTCCATTTACTCCGCCAGCGATGTCGCTCGCGAAGAGTTTCCCGACCACGATCTTACCGTGCGCGGCTCCGTCTCCATCGGCCGCCGTCTGATGGATCCCCTCGCCGAACTCGTGAAGCTCGACCCGAAATCCATCGGTGTCGGCCAGTACCAGCACGATGTCGATCAAGCCGCCCTCAAGCGCTCGCTCGACGATACCGTGATCAGCTCCGTCAACGGCGTCGGCGTCGAACTCAACACCGCCTCGAAGCAGCTCCTCAGCCACGTCTCCGGCCTCAACACCCGCACCGCCGCCGCCATCATCGCCCGTCGCAACGACCAAGGCCCCTTCAAGACCCGCGCCGAGCTTCTGGAGGTTGCCGGCCTCGGACCCAAGGCCTATGAGCAGGCCGCCGGCTTCCTGCGCATCCGCGACAGCGCCCATCCGCTCGACGCCAGCGCCGTCCACCCCGAACGCTACGCCCTCGTCGAAAAAATGGCCGCCGACCTCGGCTGCACCGTCGCCGACCTCCTGCGCGACGAAAAACTCCGCAAAAAGATCAACCTCCAAACCTACGTCACCGACACCGTCGGCTTGCCCACCCTGACGGATATTCTCGCCGAGCTCGCCAAACCCGGCCGCGATCCGCGCGAAAAATTCGAGGCGTTCAGCTTCCAAGAAGGCGTCAACAAGCCCGAGGACCTGAAGCCCGGCATGAAGCTGCCCGGCATCGTGACCAACGTGACCGCCTTCGGTGCCTTCGTGGACATCGGCGTGCACCAAGACGGCCTGGTTCATGTGTCGCAGCTCGCCGACAGCTTCGTCAAAGACCCCGCCGCCGTGGTGAAGCCCGGCCAGAAAGTCAGCGTCACCGTGACCGAAGTCGATCTTGCCCGCGGTCGCATCGCCCTCTCGATGCGCAGTGCCCCGCAGCTCGGACCCAAGACCCAGGGCGGTCCCGCCGGTGCCGGCCGCACCGGACCGGGGCAGAACCGCAACGACCGTCCCGCCGCGCCCGCCCCCCGTCCGCAACAGGCGCTCACCAACGACTGGTTCAGCGCCGCGTTGAACAAAAAGCGCTGACCCCGCGCTCCTCCTCCGCCCCAACCAAAGTGTGACCTAATAGGTGACACTTTGGTTTGGGCGACGGCCATGAAACGAAGCGAAAGGTCGCTTTATTTAGGTTGTACCACCGAGACCGCCGTTGAGTCAGCTTGCCGCCGCCACCAATCTGCGCCCCGGGACTTCGGTGCGGTGCACGCCACGCGGGCGGTAGCCGAGGGAGTCGGAACAGCCCAGTAGGTCCGCCATCAGATAAATAATGCTCAGCCACATTTCGGTGCCTTGTAGCGAGGGTTCATGGCGCGCGACCACAAAATCAAAGCCCCTCCGCGTCTGCCAATGCGCAAGCACCTTGGGCAATCGCTTCGCCACCCATGCCTCGATTTCGTCGCGGCGATGCACGGTCTGCTTCCGGCACAGCCACAACGGATGCACCACATCGAGCACGTGACAGGCATCGTCTGTCTTGCCGTTGAAAAACGCCGTGTCGGTTGCATGCGTGAGGATCGTATCGATCGCCTTCTCCGGATACGGCAACGGTCTGCCATACTGTGCGTAGGTGCCGCGTGTCAGCCGGTAGAATCCGTTCACCGGCTGCTGCCAACGCGTTTTCTCCGTCGGACTGCCCCAAAGCCCGGTCATCGGGTCGCATCGCTTGTCCAACCACGCAAAAAGCTCCTTCAGCGGCGGGCGATGCCCGAAATAGCGCGCGTTGGGCAGCACGCTGGAGGCGTAACAATCAATCCAGTCGCCGGCGTGCCAGGCCAGTTCGGCCCACGGCAACGACGCCAGTTTTCGCCGCAGGCGAAGCTTCGTGATGTCAGCCGCCGTCGCCACCGGATGCGCCAGGTTTGAGCCCAGACACTCCAAAGCGTAGCCGACGGCCATGGTGTTGTAGTACCACGTGTCGTCCGGATTCGCCGGCGGCTTCGCCTCATGCAGCCGGTCTTCCGGAATGTGCTCGGGCACCACCCCGGTTTCACGATCCTGAAAATCCCGCAAGCGTGTCACCCACTCCGCGGCGGTATAGCCCGGCGCCACCCGTCCAAACATCGCCGCAACCTCCACCGCATCGCACCACGGACGCACGCGTTTTTTCTCTCCCTTTTGATTCAGATAGAGGACTCCGGTCGTCCTGGTTTTCGCCTGATAGGCCTTGAGCACGTCGTCGAGTTGTTCGCCGACCTTTTGACCGAAACGCTCCAGCTTCGCCTCCAACGAACCCGACGGCACGGACCGCTTCCGCATGCGAATCACCCGGGCGGGATTGCCGCCCATGATGGCGTATTCGGGCACGTCCTTGGTGACCACCGCCCCGGCGGCCAGGATACTGTGACTGCCCACCCTCACCCCATCGACGATCATCACATGCGCCCCGATCCAAATGTCGTCGCCAAGCACGATGCCCTTGCTCGTGTGCGGCTGCTGCCAGATCGGACGTTCTGTATCCGAAAATCCGTGATTGAAGCCCGTGAGGCACGCGTAGGCACCGATGCGAATGCCATCCCCGCCTCGAATCACACCGCGCAACGTCGCAAACGGGTTGATCGTGCAGTAATTCCCCAAATGAACCTCGCCCGTCACATAGGCATGCGCCGCGACAAAGCCGTGCGCCCCCAGCTTAAACGAAGCGCCCGGCTTGCCGGTGATCGATGCCGACGGCGCCACAAAACAATCCTCGCCCAGCTCAACTCCCGCCATCTTGGTCAGCTCGCCCTGATGGCGTTTTTGCCCCGCCTTTTCCTTCGCATCGGCCTCATGCTTGAAATACCAGGGCGCATGCTCGAAACGCTGCTGCCGGTAACCGGTGGTCCAGAGCGGGATTTCCATGACTTGTATATTTGATCGATTCATTATCACTCCAAGATGGATATTTGACGCATTTATTGGTGTTTTTGTCGCATGCTACGCTACCGGCTCAATTCAACTCCTACACGTTCCCTGCCGCTCAACGTGCGGTCGGCCGGGTATTACCGCCTCGCGCCAGGCCAGAAGGAAAACCGCGACCCCGGCGGCTTTCTCCAGGTATTCTGGTCCGTCGCCGGCAAGGGACAATACACGGCCGTACAAACGGCCCACGTCATCAAGCCGGGAACCGTTTTTTACTACGCCGACGACGAGCCACACCGTCTGGAAGCCGGTCCCGAGGGCTGGGACTACCGCTGGCTCACCTTCGATGGAAGGTGCCACAAAAGCATCACGCGCGAGTATGCGCTTGGCCGCGCCCAAACCGCCGGCCCCTGCCCTTCTGCGCTCTTCGAGGAGTTGGACATCGCCTTGCGCGATCCGACGGCGGACGGCGAACTCATCGTTTCCGCCCTGGCCTACAAAATTCTCCTGCTCGCATCCGCTCCGCAGACGTCAAGTCCGCCTGACAGCCACGACGCCGATAGCGCCGCCGCGGCCAAGGACTGGCTCGACGCCCATTTCACGGACGCGCGCCTCAACATCACCGGCTTGACGGCGCGGCTCCACCTGCACCGCGCTTCGCTCCATCGCCTTTTTACCCGCCGCTATGGCGTTGCCCCTGTCCAATACCTGGGTCGCCTGCGCATGCGCCTCGCCTTGGAACTGTTGTCCGAAACCCAACTGCCCGTTGCCGATGTCGCCGTGCGTTGCGGTCTTCCCGATCACTCTCATTTCTCAAAGCTGATTTCGCGGCACACCGGCTTCAGCCCCCGAGTCTACCGACAAAAGCATGCCCGCACCCATGGAGATTCGACGTCTGCCTGAAGCCGCCTCCATCAAGGTCGCGCGCTGAGCCGCTCCAGCCGCTACGCGGATTTTTTTGCCATTTTTGACGCAACAAATCCGCGCGGATGTGCTCTGCTCGACGCGCATGCCCCATATCACCCCTGAAGTTATCGGCGCGAAGCTCCTGCTTCGCGGTATTCACCTCAACCTCACCGACGCCATGAAGGCCGTCATCCACGAAAAAGTGGGCCGCCTTCTTCGTCATGAACCCCGGATCGACCGCATCCGCATCGATGTCGATCTCGACAAGACCAAAGGCTCCAAACCCCATTTCATTGCGAAGGGGCAGATCGAAATCGGCGGCCCTGACCTCATCGCCTCCGTCGACAGCGACGACGCCTACAAGTCGGTCGATCTCCTGATGGACAAGCTCGACGGGCTTCTGCGCAAGCGGCACAGCGCGCTCAAGGAAAAGCGCCACCACCCCCACGCGGTCGAGCTCGACGCCGCCCTGCCCAAGACCGTTTGATTCGCACCAGTCCGCGCCGGTTCACGAACGCGACGGAATTTCCGTCGCGTTTTTTGCGTCCGTGCCCCGGACCACGAATCGATCTTTCCCGGGGCGGATAATTATCTCCGCCGCTGTCAAAATTCGCTCGGCACCCGGCGGAATGAGGGACTAGCCTTCGAGTCGTGGCACCTTTGAAAATTCTCTTCGTAACCCCCGAAGTCGAACCGTTTGTGAAAGTAGGAGGCCTTGCCGACATGGTCGGCGCGCTTCCCAAGGAACTTGCCGCCCTCGGGCACGACGTGCGCATCGTGTGCCCGGCCTACGGCTCCGTGCGCGTGCACAGTCCGCGCACCGCCCTGCCCGATCCGCTCGGCGTCGACGTGGGCACGGAGGCCCACTGGGCCCGCACCTGGGAAACCACCCTGCCCGGCGGAAAAGTCCCGGTGTATTTAATCGAGCACGACACATTTTTTTCCCGGCCCGAGGTTTACAGCGGCCCCTACGGCTCGCACGGGGACAACGATCTGCGCTTCGCCTTTCTCTCGCGCGCCGCCCTCACGCTGTGCCAGCAGCTCGACTGGACGCCCGATGTCGTTCACGGGCACGATTGGACGACCGGGCTCGTCCCGGTGTTCCTGAACACCACGCTCAAGGACACGCCGCTTGGCCGCACCGCGTCGGTCTTCACCGTCCATAATCTCGAGCACCAGGGATACTCCGACCGCCGCGTGATCGATTTCGCCCGGCTGCCAGCCGGCGAATTCCGGGCGGACAGCCTGGAATCCGTCGGAGCGGTCAACCTGATGAAGGCCGGCCTTTATCACTCGACCAAACTCACCACCGTCAGCCCGACTTATGCCGAGGAAATCAAAACCCCCGCCGGCGGGTGGGGCCTCGATGAAGTGCTGCGCTTTCGGGCGGCCGACCTGGTAGGTATCCTCAACGGCATCGACACCGAGGCGTGGAATCCTGCGACCGACAAACACCTGCCGGCCCACTACAGCGCGGCTGATCTCCGCGGCAAAGTCGCCTGCAAGACCGCCCTGCAGACCCGGCTCGGCCTCGCGCAAGATCCGCACATCGCCGTCTTCGGTGTGGTGGCGCGTTTCGCCTCGCAGAAAGGTCTGGATCTTCTCGCCGAAGCGCTGTCCCACGTGGTCGAGCGCATGCACGTGCAGTTCGCCATTCTCGGCTCCGGCGATCCCGGGCTGGAGCACACCTTCCGCTGGGCGGCCAGCCGCTACCCCGGCCGCGTGGGGGTTTCGATCGGTTATGACAACGAGCTCTCCCATCTCATCCAGGGCGGCAGCGATTTCTTTGTCATGCCCAGTCGCAGCGAGCCCTGCGGCCTCACCCAGATGTATGCGATGCGCTACGGCACGCTGCCGGTGGTGCGCGCGACCGGCGGATTGATCGACACGGTCGACCAATTCGTCGAAGGCACGGGCAAAGGCACGGGCTTCCGCTTCGCCGACGCCACCGCACCTGCGCTTTACAACACCATCGGCTGGGCCTGCGCGACCTACTACGACCGTCCGCTGGAGTTCCAACGCCTGCGTCTCAACGCCATGGCGCGCGACTTCAGCTGGCGCCAGAGCGCCTCGCACTACGTCAACGTCTACCGCTGGGCGGTGGAACAGCGCACCGGCGTGAAAACAACGGCGATCTCTCCGGCCGGCGCGGCCGGAGTCTGACCGCGTCTTAGCGGTAGGGCTGGTGCAGCTCCACCGGCCGGGCCTTGGCGCGCAGGCGCAGGTTGAGCATTTCCACGCCGAAAGCGAAGGCCATGGAGAAGTAGATGTAGCCCTTCGGGATGTGCTGGCCGAGCGCCTCGCCCACCAGCGTCATGCCGATGAGAATAAGAAAGCTCAACGCGAGCATCTTGAGGGTCGGGTGGCGGTTGACGAAGTCGCCGATCGCCTTCGCAAACACCAGCATCACGCCCAGCGCAAGGACCACCGCCGCGATCATCACGCCGAGGTGTTGCGCCATGCCCACGGCGG
This sequence comes from Verrucomicrobiota bacterium, assembly GCA_019510185.1. Lineage (GTDB taxonomy): Bacteria > Verrucomicrobiota > Verrucomicrobiia > Opitutales > Opitutaceae > Rariglobus. The sequence goes on from JAEKKV010000011.1 coordinate 9,655, forward strand.
TGATCACCGAGTCCAGGGAAAACACGATGTCGAGCAGGAGGATCTGCACGATGGCCGCGCTGAAGGAGGAGACCTTGCCGCCCTCGGTCGCGTGGCCGTCGCCGCCTTCCAGTTTTTCGTGAACCTCCATAACACTCTTGCCGATCAGGAACAGGCCGCCGGCGAAAAGAATCAGGCCCTTGCCGGTGATGTCCGCGTGCAGCACCGGCACCGTGAAGAGGACCTTGGTCAGCCCCATCAGCCACGTCAGACTGCAAAGCAGCAGGATTCGCGTGATCAGAGCGAGCGAAAGGCCGAGCTGGCGCGCCCGGTCCTGCTGTCCGGCCGGCAATTTTCCGGCGAGGATCGCGATGAAAATGATGTTGTCGATGCCGAGCACGATTTCGAGCGCGGTCAGCGTGAGAAGGGAAATCCAGATTTGCGGATCGAAGAGCCAGTCCATGGAACGCAGAAAGCGCGAGGCGGGCTCCGTCGTCAACGCGAGGCGACTTACAAAGCCGCCGGCGGTTTCAAACTCCGGTCCAGAGCAAGCCGAGTCGCAGCCAGAGCGGGATCAGAAAAATCCCCAGGACCGTCGTGCCGACGACCACCTGGACCGCGGTGAGCGGCCGGCCGCCATAATGCTTGGCGATCACGATCGGCAGGATCCCCGCCGGCATCGCCGCCTGGACGATGATCACACGCTTGAGATCCGGCGGACAGGGAAGAAACCGGGCGATCAGCAAAAACAACATGGGCAGCAGACCGAGGCGCAAGACGCCCGACGCGCAGGTCACCCGGACATCGAACAATTCCGCCGGCCGGCTCAGGTATTCCACCAGCGTCGCGCCGATGAGCATCAATCCCAGCGGCACCGCGCAAACGGAGCTCAGGTGGATCACCTCCGTCACCACCGATGGCATGAACCGGCCGAGATTCAGCGTGTTCATCAACACCGCCGCGACGAGGGCGAAGACCGGCGGATTGGCGAGCTTGCGCCAGCCTTCGCGCAACGAAAGGCCGGCGAGCACCAAAATACCCACCGTCCAGATGGCGGCTTCACAGCCAACGTTGTGCACCAGCAGCACGCCCAGGCTTTCACGGCCAAACAGCGCCCCCATGAGCAGAATGGGGATGTAGCCGTAGTTGTTGATGCCGGTGGTGAACGCAAACGTGCGCAAACCGTTGCCTTGGGTCAGCCCCAGCGAGCGTCCGGCGTAATAAGCGAGCCCGATACCGGACGCGATGATCACGAACCCGACCAGCGGCGCGAGGAAAAGGTTGGCCGGCTGGCGCAGCGCGGCGTTGCCCATGACGCTGTCGAAGATCAGGCAGGGGTACAGGAAGTTGACGATCAGCTTCAGCAGGCTGGCGTCCGCCTCGGCGTTGAGCCAGCGCACCCGGCGCATGACCGCGCCGATCGCGATCAGCGCAAAGACCGGAAGGATGAGCAGCAGAAGGTGCCAATAGGAAGGCATGGTCGCAGCGAACTACAGCGGAAGCCTCCGGGCAGAGCAACGGCGCGTTTATTCCGTCGCGCATCCGGCCATCGCCCGGCCGGCCAGCCAGCCGGTCGTCCAGGCCGCCTGGAAATTGAAACCGCCGGTGACACCGTCGATATCGAGCATCTCTCCCGCGAAATGCAGGCCCGGACACAGGCGGCTTTCCATGGTCTTGAAATCCACCTCGCGCAAGCGCACGCCGCCGCAGGTGACGAATTCCTCCTTGTTAAGACTCTTCCCCTCCACCGTGAATTCGCCCGCGGCGAGTTGCGTGGCGAAAGCCTGCAACGCGGTGTTCGAAACGGAGGTCCACACCGTTTCCGGCACGATCCCCGCGGCGATGGCCAGTCGTTCCCACAGCCGCGCCGGCAGTGCAAAGGGATTCCACGTGGCGACCTGTTTCTTCAGATTGGCCGCGCGCGCCGTAACCAAGGCGGCCAGCACCTGGGCGGGAGTGCGCTCGCCAACCCACGAGACGCCCAGCGTGAAGCGATAGCCTCGCTCCGCCAGCACACGCGCACCCCAAGCGGAAAGCTTCAGGATGGCCGGTCCGCTCATACCCCAGTGGGTGATCAACAATGGCCCCCGTTCACGCAGCTTCGTGCCTTGCACCGATGTCAGCGTGTCGGACACCGACAATCCCTCGAGTCCGCGGATGCGGGCATCGTCGATGTGAAAAGTGAACAGCGAAGGCACGGCCGGCTCGATCGTGTGACCCAGTTGCGCCGCGATGATGGGACCGACCGAGCTCTTGTTGCCGCCCGTGGCCAGCAAAAGGCGGTCGAACTCGCCGGCGGAACCATCGGTGAAGGTCACTTGAAATTTGCCGTCTTCCCCTCGCTCCACACCGCGCACGCCCATGCTCATGAACACCTTCACGCCGGCCTTGTCGGCCGCGCACCGGAGACAGGTCACGATCGTCTCCGAATCGTCGGTCACGGGAAACATGCGTCCGTCGCCTTCCGTCTTCAGTTCGACCCCGCGCGCGGCGAACCACGCGATGGTTTCCCGCGGTCCCCAACGGTGAAAGGCCCCGAGCAGTTCGCGGCCGCCGCGCGGATAGCGCTTCACCAGCTCGCGCGGTTCCGGACAGGCATGCGTGACGTTGCAGCGCCCGCCGCCGGACACGCGGACCTTGGCCAGCGGATGCGCGGTGGCTTCGTACAGCACGACGCGCGCGGCGGGGCTGGCCTCGGCGCAGGCGATGGCCGAGAAAAAACCGGCGGCACCGCCACCGACAACGATCACACGGGGGGAACTCATGATCGCCGCAGCGTGCGGGGCGCCGCCCGGTTGTCGAAAACGAAAACCGCCGGGCCTCACGGCACCGGCGGTCGGATTTCAATAAATGAAACTAAGCGGGCGAACTCTTCGCGGGCTCAAGCCCGGCGAAAACCGTTCCTCACTTGCCGGTTTTAACGGCTTCGATCTTAGCCTTATAATCGGCCTTGATCGCCTTGATCTTGTCCTTCTTGTCCGCCTCTTTGACCTTGGCGTCGTCCTTCACGGCCTGGATTTCTTTGCGCTCTTCTTTATGGAGAGCGGAGATCTTGGCCTGTTGTTCGGGGGTCAGCGCGGTGCTGGAAGCAGCAGGCGCGTCTTCGGCGCGCAGGGCCGGGGTGAGCGAAACAGCAGACAGGGCGAGCAGGGTCAGGAGGAGCTTGAACGATTTCATGAGTTTAGGATTAGGGTTTAAGGCAAGGTGCCCGCGTGAGATGGACCCCCACGAAGGCACCAAGTGCCATAAAACTTAGGTGAACGGATCGGTTTTGCCAAGACTTGAGGTTGCCGGATCAGGAGGCGGGATGCGGAGCGGTGCCTCCGTCCGGACCCTTGCGGTGCTCTTGCATGGCCTTGAATTTGGCCTGCTGCTCAGGAGTGAGGATCGCCATGATCTGAGCCGCGTGCGCCTTGCGGATTTCCATCATTTTTTCGCGCTTGGCGTCCTTGTCCAGCGTGTCGTCTTCCCGGAGGTCCTTCAGCGCCTTCATTTCGTCCTGAAGGATGGGTTTGATCTTGGCCTTCTGATCCTCGGTGAGGTCAAGCCGCTCGGCCAATTCCTTGAGGCGGTCCATACGCTTGTGTTCGGGCGCGCCGGCCGGAGGCGCGGGGGTCGTGTCATCGGCGCGAAGCAGGGGCGCGGCCATCAGGGCGGACAGGGCAAACAGCGGAAGGAAGCGATACGTTTTCATAGGAATGGGTATTGAGGTTGATGGATTCACACGGCTAGACGTCCGCCTTCGGACAAGGTTACAGTGCCGTGATGAACCTGGCTAAACTCACCCGGCTCGCAGAACAAACCGTTGCCGCCACTTTGCGCGAACTGCCGCCGCCCGTGCAACCCGTGGCCCAAAGCGTCCCCGTCATCTGCCAGGACTGGCCTTCAGACGAGGTGCTCGGTGACGAATTCGAGCCCGACATCCTCGGTCTTTTCGTCGGTCCTCCGCACGGGGCCCCCTCGGACGACGCCCAAGGGTTACCCCCGCAGATCCTGCTTTTTATCGGCAATCTGTGGGACTTCGCCGGGGAAGATCCGGAGATTTTTCGCGACGAAGTGCGCCTCACCTACCTTCACGAGCTGGGCCATTATCTCGGCTGGGATGAGGACGAGCTGACCGCGCGCGGTCTGGATTGAGCAAAGTCGGAACCTCCGCCAGTCCGCGCTTTCCATGCGCCTGCCCTTTCGCATACTGCGCAAAACTCTTTTCTATGAAAAAACTCCTCTGTCTCCTCCTCGGTCTGTCCGCCGCCTCCTTTTTGCGCGCGGATGCCGCCGCCGATCATGACACGTTCGTGACGCGCATCGAAACCTGCGAGGCGATCATCCGCGAGTTCCAGGCCGATCCCGCCACCGCCATCCCCGCCGAGGTGTTGCAGCGCGCCAAGGGCCTCGTGATCGTCAACCAAATCAAGGCCGGCCTGATCTTCGGCTTCCAGGAAGGCTACGGCGCCGTCCTCGTCAAAAAGCCCACCGGTCATTGGAGCATCCCCGTCGTCGTGCGCGCGGGTGAAGCCAGCCTCGGCCTCCAGCTCGGCGGCTCCCGCATCGAAGCCGTCTATGTGATCATGAACGAACAGACGCCCCGCCTGCTCTTCGAAGGCCGCTTCAACATCGGGGTCGATGCCAAGGCCGTCGCCGGCCCCCGCGTCGCGGAAAGCGAAACGTGGAACCGCGAACTGCTCAACACGCCTGTCCTCGTTTACGCCCGCCAGAAAGGCCTTTACGCCGGCGCCACCGTCAAAACCGGCTACATCACCCGCAGCGACGCTATCAACCGCGCCTTCTACGCCACCGATTACGACCTGCCCGAGCTGCTCTACGGCGAATGGATCAAGATCCCCGCCGAGGTGAAGCCGATCATGGATTACGTAACCCAGCTCTCGCCCTAATCCCGTGGCCGCACCCGATTCTTCGCTGGGCGCCGGCCTTCATCACGTCGCCCTCAAGACAAAATCCTGGGAAACCGCGCTCGCCTTTTACAAGGACGTGCTCGGCTTCTCCGAGAAGATCACCTGGGCCTATCCCGACGGCAATCGCGCCGGGATGCTGGATCTCGGCCGGGGCAACCACCTCGAAATCTTCGAGGACCGAAACTACACCCCCGCGGCCAACGGCGCCCTTCTCCACCTGGCCCTGCGCACCACGGACGTCGATACCGTCATCGGCCGTGTTCGCGCCGCCGGTTGCAAAATCACGGTCGAGCCGAAGGACGTCATCATCAAAACCACCAATGGCGTCGGCCCCGTTCCCGTGCGCATCGCGTTTTTCGAGGGCCCCAATGGCGAGATCTGGGAGCTGTTTAAAAACGAGCTCACCTGACGCGGCGGGATTCCCGGCGCGTCAACCGCGCCAGGTGCGGACGTAGGCCAGCAGCTCCGCGAGCACGACGTCCGTCACCGCCGTCTGCACCTCGATCCGCCGGAGGCCGGCACACACCACCAAGCCTCCGCACTCGGCCACCACGCGGCCGCGGCGGCAGTGCACCAGCGCCCAGTACGCCTGCGGCGCCATCACGCCCTGCTCCGGCGCGCGTTCCGCATAACCCGTCGTCGCTAGCGCAAGATCGCTGCCAAAAAGCTTCGCTGCACCCCGGGCCATCTGCCGGGCGATCTCGCCCGACACACTGTTCACTTTCGCCGCCTCGCGCCGGTCCACGCCGAGATGCCGCACCTTCTGGTCGAGCGTGTAGGCGGTGATTCCACCAAGAAAAAATTCCGACGCTCCCGGGATCGCTCCGAGGCCGGCCTGCACGTGGCCCGCCGTGAGGCTCTCCGCCACCGCCACCGTCAGGCGCGGCGAGGCCAGCAACAGGGCTTTTAACTCACGGGCGGAACGGGTCGTCATGACGCGGCAGCCTGGGATTTCCGCGCGGCGACGCGAGCCTTGGTCAAAATCTTCCGGACCCGCCAGCGCTGCGTCTTCGTCACGATGTACCCGGCGCATTTCGCGGTGCCGCAGCGACACGGATGCTCGCGCCAGTTTTCAAGCCCGAAGCCATAGTCGAAACTCAGCTCCTCGCCCTCCGCGATGTCCCGCAGCGCCACGATCCAGATGCGGCCGCGGATCTTGCTGCTTTCGCAGTTCGCTTCGCATGAATGGTTGATGAGCCGCGCGGTGTTCCAGGCCATGCTGCCGTCGAGATCGTGGCGCTGGTTGATCTCAAAAATATAAACGCACCCGCCGTCCCCCCGCCGCGCGCGCGCCCGGCGCCTTTCCTCGCGGCGGTCGGACTCGGCCTTGGTGATACGCTCGCCCCTATACTCGATGATGCGCGTGCCCGCCGGAATGGCTTTGCTGGCGTAGAGCCCCCGGCCGTGAATGCGCGAGTTGCGGAGCTCCGCCCAAGGCGAGCGGGTGGGACGCGGACGCGAGGTGGCGCTCATGCGGACTCCAGCTCCAATCCCACCGGGCAATGATCGCTCCCCATGACCTCGGGCGAGATCCACGCGCGCTTGAGGCGCGGCTCCAGCGCCGCCGAGGCGAGAAAGTAATCGATGCGCCACCCGATGTTGCGCGGTCGGGCACCCGCGCGATAGGTCCACCACGAATAATGACCCGGTCCTTTTTCAAAGGTACGGAAGGTGTCCACGAATCCCGCGCCCAGAAACGCGCGGAAACCGTCGCGCTCCTCGTCGCTGAAACCGGGATTGCCCACGTTCTCCTTCGGCCGGGCCAGGTCGATCTCCTCGTGCGCGACATTGAGGTCGCCGCAAACGATCACCGGCTTGCGCGTCTCCAGCGAGCGCAGGTAGGCAAGGAAATCGCGGTCCCACTGCCGGCGGTACGGCAGGCGCGCCAGCTCGTTTTGCGCGTTGGGCACATAGACGTTGACGAGGAAAAATCCGGCGAACTCCGCCGTGATCACGCGCCCCTCCTGGTCATGCGCCTCGTGGCCGAGACCGTAGGTGACGCCGAGCGGCGCGACCCGGGTGAAAATCGCCGTGCCGCTGTAGCCCTTCTTGACCGCGGCGTTCCAGAACGCGCTGTATCCGTCCGGCCATGTCACATGCTGCACGTCGGCGGGATGACATTTCGTCTCCTGCAGGCAGATCACATCGGCGCCGGCGGCGGCCATGAAGTCGAAGAAGCCCTTTTGCAGCACCGCGCGGAGGCCGTTGACGTTCCAGGAGACAAGTTTCATTCGGCCGAGACGTTCAACGGATGGCGGCGCGGTTTCAATCCCGGGGTTGCCAGCACCGGCGTGATTCTTCACGTTGCCCGCTCCATGTCCGCGTTCACCCACATCCCTCTTGGCCGGCGCATTCCCTCCAGCCTGCATGGCGTCTCCTGCAGCCTGCCCACGATGCGCGACGTGATCGGCTACGAGGAAAAGGACCCCGAGGTGGTGAAGCACATGACGTCCGGCTACCCGCGTTTCGTGGTGCATCCCTTTGCCAAACAGGCCGCCGCGCACCTCGCCCGCACGCGCAATCTGGCCGGACAGAGCCTCTGGCTCACCTCTTCCCGCCGCGCGGCGGAACGTCTGCTCGCCCATCTCAACGCCCCCGGGGCGCAACTGATCGAGGACAGTCCGCTCACCGGCGTGACCTTCCCCGAAAACGCCGCGCTATCCGCCCGCGCCAAGACCTTTCTGCAACACACCGGCATGTTTCTCTCCTCTCGCGAGGCCGAGGATTACCTGCTGCGCGTCGGCGAGCTGGCCGTCCCCTGCGAGGAAAAGAGCTTCGAGGGCTACGCCGCGTCCTGCGTGAAAGGCCATGTGGCGCGCGCGTACCAACATGCCGCGCCCGCCGACGTGTTCCTCGCGACCAGCGGCATGAACGCGATCTACGCCGCCTTCCGCGTCGCCGCCGGCCTGCAACGCGCGCGCGGTCGCACCCGCTGGCTTCAGCTCGGCTGGCTCTATCTCGACACCATCGCGATCCTGCAAAAATTCACCGAGCAGCCGGCGGAGGATTACCTTTTTCAAGGCGACGTCTTCGACCTAGCCGCGCTCCGGCGTCTCTTTGCGGAACAAGGCGGCACGATCGCGGGCATCATCACCGAGGTTCCCACCAATCCGCTCATCCAGACACCCGACCTTGCGGCCATCCGCGACCTCTGCCGTGAGCACGGCGCGATGCTGATCATCGACCCCACCATCGCTTCGCCGCTCAACATCGACGTGCTTCTCCACGCCGACGTGGCGGTCAACTCCCTCACCAAATACACCGCGAGCGAAGGCGACGTGATCCTCGGCGCCGTCGTGGTGAACCCCCAGAGCCCCCACGCCGCCGATTTTCGCGAACGCCTTCCCGGCGAGCTGGAGCCGGTTTACTCGCGCGACCTCGACCGCCTCGCCGCCCAGATCGGCGACACCGCGTCGGTCATCGCGCAGATCAACCGCACCACGCCCGCGGTCGTGGAGTTTTTGCGCACCCATCCGCGCATCAAGGCCCTCTACTGGTCGCACCACCCGGCCTCGCGCGAAAATTACCTCAAGATCGCCCGCGATCCCGCCGCGCTCGGCAGCATGATTTCCTTCGAGGTCGCGATGCCGCTGGCGCAATTCTACGACCGCCTGCGCCTGCCCAAGGGCCCGAGCTTCGGCATGAAGACCACGCTCATCTGCCCGTTTATCTATCTCGCCCACTACGACCTCGTGACCAGCGAAAGCGGCCGCGCCACCCTCGCCGCCGCAGGCCTGTCGCCGGAACTCCTGCGCCTGTCGATCGGCTGCGAGCCCGCCGAGGACATCATTGCCGCGCTGGCCGAGGCGCTGGCCTGATCGCCGTGTCCGGGCCGTCCTGCAAACTCGCGATCAAGGCGATTCCCAACGCCCCTCGCAACGCGGTCGCCGGCTGGCTCGGTGACATGCTCAAAATCAAAGTCCATGCGCCCGCCTTGGAAGGCCGCGCCAACGACGAGCTGTGCGAGTTTATCGCCGAAACCCTCGCCCTGCCCAAGCGCACCGTGACCGTCTGTCTCGGCGACAAGTCGCGCCAGAAGCTTCTCCAGATCGACGGCCTTACGCTGGAAGAGGTCCGCCGGCGCCTCGAGGATCGCGCGTCAAAATCATAAACCGGAGCCCTAGCGAAACCGCCGCGACCGCGAGACCGGCCGCCAGTCCGATCCATACGCCCAGCGCGCCCAGCGACGTGTGCAGGCCCAGGACATAGCCTCCGGGAATCGCCAGCAGCCAGTAGGAGACAAACGTGATCGCCGCCGGCATTTTTACGTCGGCCAGGCCGCGCAAAGCGCCCGAACCGACCACTTGAGCACCGTCGAAAAGCTGAAAAATCGCCGCCACCACCAGCAGCTTGGCCGCGAGCGCGACCACCGCCGGGTCATCCACAAACCCATGCGCCAGCCACGGCCCCGCCAGCGAGAAAACCAGCGCCGACAGGATCATGCACAGGCAGGCCATGGCCAGCGCTCCGAAGCCGATCGAGCGCAAGGCCGCCAGCCGGCCTTCGCCCACCGCCTTGCCGATGCGCATGCTCACCGCCATCGACAGGCCGAGCGGGAACATGAACGTGAACGCCGCGCAACTGAGCGCGATTTGATGCGCCGCCAGCGCCTCCGCGCTGATCCAGCCCATCATGACCGCTGCCGACACAAACGCCCCCGCCTCGAACAGGAGCATCACGGCCGCGGGCACGCCGATGTGCAGCATTTCAAGAAAACGCCTCCACCGCAGACCGGCGAGCCATGCCCCGCCGGGCCAGATGCGACGAAAAGCCGGTGCGCGATACATCCACAGGTAAATCGCGCCAAGCGTCGCCATTCGCGAAGCCAGCGTCGCCCAGCCCGCCCCCGCCAGCCCCAGCGCCGGCGAACCCCAATTGCCGTAAATCAACACCCAGTTGAGCACCCCGTTGACCGCCACGCCTCCGATCATGATGGCCATCGGCACCCAAGGCTGGCCGAGGGCCTCCGCAAACTGGCGGAAGACCTGAAACAACATGGCCGGCACGAGCGAAAGTGTGATGAGCGTATAGAAATACGGATTCATGGCCGCGATCACCTCCGGCGGCTGTCCCAAATGATCGAACCAGGCCGTCAAGCCGAGCATCACCGCGATTTCGACGATGCTGGCGATCAACGCGAGCACCACCCCGTGCCTGAGCCACACCGCGCCCGCCGTCTCGCTGCCCGCACCATGCTCGCGCGACGCCAGCACGGCGACCGGCGCGAGCAGGCCGATCCCGATCATGAAAAAAAGCGTGAACACGCCGCTGGCGAAAGCCGAGGCCGCCAGCGGCACGGTGCCAATCCGCCCGATCATCACGCTATCGGTTATTCCCATGAGCATCTGGCTGACCTGGCCGACGACGATCGGCAGGGCGAGCGCGAGCGTGGCACGGGCTTCCTTGAGATGGTGACGCATCAACCTCCCGAGGGTGAGCGGAAAGGCCCCGGAGGGCACGGCGAAAAATCGAAGCTTCGCCCCCTCACCGGGCGCTGCGCACGCGCACGGCAAAATCCCGCGCACGGCCGTCCGGTGAGACAAAGCGCGCCACCACGGTGTTATTGCCCTCCAGCGTCAGACGATGCCAGGGCGTCTCGCCGGGCAGCAGCTCGCCCGCCGCCCCCTTGAACACCGCGCTCACCTCAACGCGAAGCGTGACCAGACCGCGATTTTTGAAACTCGCGACAATCTCCAGTCGACCGTCCTTGCGCCGTGCCTCCTGCAGCCCGGTGCATTCGACGGCGGGTTGCACCGTCTCATCCGCAAGCACGACCTTGGCCGTGTTCTCCAAACCATAACGAGTCGCGGCGGGCGCCGGCGTCTTCGTCGGACCGCAGCAACCGGCCAGACCGGCCACCAGCACCGCCGGCAAAACAAGGCGATGGATTTTCATGGGAAGCCCTCCCTTGCGCGCCGTGTGCATGTGCCCCGAAGAATTCATGGACAAACCCGGTATGACAACAGCACAGATGCGCCAGGTTCCGTCCCGGCCTGAAAATGGACCCCATCTGGAAAATACCGGGGCACTTCCATGATTGCGAAGGGTCTGACATCCGCCTACTTTTTCGGAAGAAACCAAATTTTTATTTCTCCATGCATATCCTGCGCACGTTTCTGACCGTCGGCGGACTGGCCGGCCTGATGGCATTGTTGTCCGCCTGCTCCACCACCGACGGAAAATCCGCCACCAACCCGAGGCACCCTGGTCCGGCCATTGGACAAAGCGTGGGTGAAGCCGTGGGCGTGGTCGGAGGCAACGTGGTCGGTGCCGTTTATGGCGCGGGCGAAGGTGTCGTCGATGGCGTGAAGCAGCCGTTCACCAACGAGCCGCATGTGGTGCGCACCTGGCACACGGAAACCACGAGCGACGGACGCACCATCCAGGTGCCCACGGACATCCTCGTGGACCAGTACGGCCGGCCGATTTCGAAATAAGCGTTTCGCTTCGATCTTAAAAAAACAAAAGGCCGCCTCGGACTGAGGCGGCCTTTCTTGCGCAAAAAATCCAGGAGACGGCTTACCAGCCGACGGCGGACTTCTTGGTCTGTTTCGCGATCTGGCGCTCGTCTTCCCAGACCGTGAAGCCGGTCTTCACCGCCACCAGGGACATCTGGAAGCTGTAGGTGTTCTGGGTGACGCCGTTCAGACGATCCGTCTGCTGGATCAGCTTGCCGTAGAGCGTGTAGTTCGGGGCGATGATCTTGGCCTTCTTGCCAGTCGTCATTTCATCCAGCTCGGCGGCTTCGGAGGCGACGACGGCGCGCTCACCAAGGCCCATGGTATTGGTCACGACGACCTTGCCGGTCTGTGTGAGGGCGACGCGGATTTTCTTGATGAGGAGATCCGTGTCGATGTTGAGCTGGGTGTTGTTGATGATGCGATCGACGGCGAGGATGGCCGGCTGCGTGGGCGACTTGTCGAGCGCCCCGGACGAGAGCAGCGAGCCGACGAGCTGGTCGGCGGCGTTGGCCCAGTCCTGCGAGTTGATGCCGCCGGTATTCAACGCCTGGGGACCGCTGGCGTCGACGGTGCGGGTCTCGGCCGTCTGGCAGCCGGTGATGAGGAAGGTCGCGGGCAGGAGCGCGCCGGCGAGCAGCATGGTATTGAAGCGGAGTTTGGTCATGGGAAATTTCAGAGTTCGCTGAGTTTGAGCACGAAGTCGACGGCGCGCGGCGAAACCGCCACGGTGGAGATGGTGGTGGTCTCCCGGCCTTGGAGATTGAGGACCTTCCAGCCTTCGTTGGGCGAGCCCACCGCCATGCCGTCCTGATCGATCCATTCGAACTTATAACGGACGCTGCGCAGGTCGTTTTTGAGATTTTCAACCGTGGCCTGGACCTTCAGCAGGTTGCCGGAAACGACGGTCTGGTTGACGGCGTTGACGCGGACGGTGCGGGCCAGCGTGTTGTCGGTGACGACGCGCTTGTCCGAGATGTAGTTTGGCGTCGCGGCCGGCTGGGCGCGCTCGACCGTGTTGACGTTGGTGGCGCAGCCCGCGAGGGCGGCCAGAAGGCCGCCGGCGAGAGCGGCGCAAAGGAAGCGACGGGAGATTTTCATTTAAGGATGAATTGTGAAACCAGCAGAGGCGACGTGGAGGACACGCTTTTGACGTAGACAACGTTCACGGCCCCGGGGTCCAAAGAAACTGTTTTTGTCTGCGTGCCGGCCGTCAGCGTAAGCTGGCGGTTGGCGGGGGTCGCGAGACGGGCGTATTGGAATTCCTTGGGCAAGGTCAGCCAAGTGCGGGTGTCGGCGATGTTGGTGGAGGCGTTGAGACCGGTCATCACGAGGCCGCCGATGAGGCCGGCCATGGCGCTCTGGTCACTGAGTTGCTTTTGGACGATGGCCTGGATGATGGCCTTGGTGGCCGTGCCGATGAGGGTTTTGGTGACGATGGTGGGCCACTCGTTTTTGAAATCATTGGCCACGACGCTGTCCATGCTGGCGATGGTCGCGGTGTTGAACGTCTGACCCGTGGCGCCGATGGCAAGGGTAGGACTGTAATCGCCGTTGAACTTCAGCTTGGGGAAGGCGGCGCCGACATAAGCCAGGCGGCTGGTCACCAGGAAGGTGGGGATGTCGATGCGCAACTGGTCGCGATAGGGAGCGGTGCCCGTCTCGAAGATTACGTAGGTGACATTCTCGGGCGTCTTGCCCTCGGCGGCGGCGGAGGCGAGCGCGAGGTCGGAGGCGACGTAGGGATTTTCCGGGACGAGCTCGGCCACGCGTTCGAAAGATTTGCGGCCGCGTTCCCAATCGGCGCCGTTTTCACCGCGAATCGTGAAGAAGAGTCCGTCGAGGAACACCGCGAAGGGGTTCACGTAATCGCCATAGGCCTTGATGGGAGCGGTGGACTCGGCGAACGCCTGGCCGAGGGCCGGACCGGTGCGCGGATCATTCTGGGCCTTGTCCACGTCGTAGGAGGCGCTCTTGCCGGTCTCGTCCTTGACCTTGCCTTCGCGGGCCTTGGCAGCCTCTTCCTGCGCGGCGGCGATGCGCTTCTGGTTCAACTCGACCGCGTCGCGCTGGCGTTGCAGCGCGCGGTTGAGTTCGACGCGGGCGGAATCGGCCTGGCCGAGCTGGAGATAATCGAGGGCCTTGTAGGTGTTGAGCATCACCTTGTCGTAAGCGCGGCCTCGATAGGGAAGATTCGCGAGATTGGTGACGATCGCGAAGCCCTCGGAGCCGACCTTGATCTTGGCCTGCTCCTCCCAGTAGTTCACCTTTTCCTCGGCCTGATCGAGCGCGGCGAGGGAACGTTTAACATAGGCAGTCGAAATCTCGGCCTGGGTGAGCGGGGGCGGCAGCGTCACCGCGGGATCCTTGGGCGGAATCACGGGCGGGGGCGGCAACTGCACCGCATCGGCCAGGGCGGCGGTGCGCAGCGTGGCGCCCTGCTCCAGTTTCCAGAGGATTTCGTCCTTCGAGCCTTCGTGGTCCTTGGCTTCCTTGTCAACCGAAGCGACCGCCGAGGCGATGTTGCTGGTATGGAAGGAAGTGACGAGGGCTGCGGATTGCTCCTGGTAAGTTTGACAGCCGGCGAGGAGGAAAAGCAGCGAAGCGCCGCCGAGGCTTTGAAGGAGCCGACGTGAGGTTTGTTTCATACGGGATGTTGGCTGAAGCAGGACTGGAAAAAAACGGAGACGACCGGGACCAGGGGTCGTCTCCGCAAAAACGGAAAAGGTTACTCGGCGGCGTCGGGCACGTCGTCCTTCAGGCGCACGAGGGCGAGCCGGTCGATGCCGGTGTCCTCGATGATGTCGGCTTGGGAATTCTGCGGCGTGACGCGGCTGATCTTCACCTTGCCCACGAAAACCTCCTCGCGGGTTTTCTCACCGGTATCGGGGTCGACGAGGTCGCCGCCGAGGGTGAACACTTCCCAGACCTGGCCGACCTTGATGCCGGACGTGTCGTTGCGATTGATGGTAACGACCTTGTCGCGCTTGCCGATGACGCGCGCCGGGAAGACGGCGTCGGCCACACGCGAGGCGATCTTCTGCGCCATCTCGCGGGTGACGTCCGTGAGCAGCACGTCGCTCGACTCGCCGACTTTCTCGACGGTGCTGCCGGAAAGCTGGTCGGCCTGGCGGCGCGAGACCTGGAAATTGGTGCTCGCGATGGCGCGCTGGGTGGAAACCTCGGTGATCTTGGCGACCGCGGACAGTTCGACCACGCGGGCGGTGACGGCCTTGCCCAAGGAGGCCAGCACGCGCGTCTCCGTGCGATCGTTGAAGCCGTCGACGCGGATGGTGAGGAGATAATCGGCCTGCTGGAACTGGAAGACGGCGCCCGCAGCGGCGGACTCCTTGGCGAGAGCGTCGGCGTCGGAACGTTCGAGAACCTCGAACCGTTTCGTGTTCAGCACGCGGTCGTAGACTTGCGAATCGAGCGCCTCCAGCACGCTGCCCAGGGAGAGGCCGACGCCCTGCTTGGACATGCGCGCCTTGACCGAGTCGGTCGCGGCGATCTTGGTGATGGCGAGTTTCTTTTTACCGGGAGCGTCCTGCGCGACGACCGTGCCGGCGAAGAGCGCACCCAGGGCGAGGAAAGAAAGGAGCTTCAGAAGTTTCATGGCGAAATTGGAGAAATGAAATCGATGATGAAAAGCGCCCCGGCTCAGAGTCCGAAGAGCGAGTGATTGTTAACGGTGACGGCGGGAGCATCCTTGGTATCGACCTTGAAGCCGCTTTGCTCAAAGGCCTTGGCCTTGCCCTCGAGTACCTTCACCTCGCCATCGGTCAGCTTGGCGCCGTTCTTCAGGCCGTTGAGAAAGGCGGTGGAGTCCTTCCAGCGGGCGTAACCTTCGTCGCTCATTTCGAGCGCAACGGACAGCTTCTGGCCCTTGATGAAATTGACCGTGCGCTCCCATGGCTTGAAGCCCTCGCGGGTGATGCGAAGCTTGCTCAGGCCCGGCTTCACCGTGATCTCGCCGGGGGCGGTGCCAACGGTGACGCCGTCCACCTCGATGGAGGCGGAGAGGAGGACCTTCAGCTTGCTCTCCGAAATGGAAACCGTATTTTCAACACCGATACGAATGTCGGGAATGGTGAGATCGGCCACCTCGGTCTGGATCATGACCGTGACGAGCCCCTGGGCGGCGGAGGGCGCCGCGATGCGGCCGGCATCAAGGCGAGCCTTGAGACTGACGGCGACTTTCTTGGCGGCTTCGGCGAGCAGTTCGTCGAGCATGTCGGCCTGGACCGCAACCGAGGCCTCGCCCTGTTGAACGAGCTTGGAAACCTTCACGGTGTCGGCGGTGAGGCTGGCGCCGGTGGCGCCATCGAGAATCTTGTAGGTCACGCGCAGCGTCCCGGTCACATTCACCGCCTGCACGCCATAGGCGTCGATCTTGCGGGCGTCGGCATCGAAGCCGGTGAGCGTCACCTGGAGCAGGTAGTCGGCGCCAAGTGTCTGGGCGAGACGCACTGCGGAAGTGCCTTGGGCCAGCGCGGTGTCGGCGGCATTGGCGGCGTGATCGAGTCCGGCCACGGCTTGGGTGGCGGTCTCGCGACTGATCACCGAGATGCCGAGGTCGGTCACCTGGGCGGCGACGTAGTCCTCCAATGACGCGACCTTGTCGTCATAAGCCTTGCCCGCGCGATTGGAGACGATGACCGCCGTTTTATAAGTCTTGGCCTCGACCGCGGCGGCCGGGGGATTCGCCACGGCGGCTTGGGCCGAAACCGTGATGACAACCGGCGCCAGCAAGGCGCCCAAAAGAATGAGATATCGGGCAAGTTTCATGGGAAAGAGAGGAGGATTTTGGCGGATGAAGGACGACAGGAAGGAGGGGCGGGATGTTCACTCAAAACTGAAAATCATTGATGCAGCGCAGCCACTGAACAATTGCCCTTCCTGCACCACAACTCCCGGATCCCGCCTGAATCCAGCGTGAGCGTTGCGATGCGGGTCATGTAAACTTTAAAGGTTTTTTAACCAAAGCCCTTGATAGGTCAAGCGATGAGCTTGCGGTAATCATTAATTATTCGCGTCTTCCGTTTATCCACCGAGGCAAGCGGCCTCCCGCCTTCTTCGCAAATCATCTCGGCGACGTTCGCAGAAGCGATGTACGACTTATCTCCCCGTCAAATGCCTCTTTGCAAAATCCGTTCGGTCAGGCATAGTCCCGCCACTTTCGTAACCGGCATGAAATCCCTTCCCCACCGCTACGCCCTCCTTTGCAGCCTGCTTGGTTCCCTGCTGCTCGTTCCCGCCGCCCGCGCCACCACCTCCGCCGACATCGCGCTGCTTCGCAGCAAAGCGGAAAAAGGCAACGCCATCGCCCAATACAACCTGGGTCTGGCCTACGCCGATCGCAACGAGGCCTTCTACGATCCCGTCGAAGCCTACGTCTGGCTCAATCTCGCCGCCAGCAAGGGCACGACCGGCAAAGCCCTCGCCGCGCTCACCGACACGATCACTCCCGCGCAAATCGCCGCAGGCCGCCAACGCCTCGCCCTGCTTCAGGCCGTCCCGGCCGCGCCCCGATCCGACGCTTCAGCCAGCCCGATCGCCTCCTCCGCATCCCCCATTGTCTCCGCTCCGGACGTTTCCGCCGAAGCCGACCAGCTTCGTACCGACAAAAAACAACTCAGCGAAGAGCTCTCCTCCTCTTGGAAGGAAACTGAGAATCTCAAGTCTTCCTTCAGCGCCCAGCTCGCCGAAGCGAACAAGCGCATTGCCATCGCCCAAAGCGCGCTCGCCAACAAGGACAAGGAAATCGCCTCTCTTCAGGCACAGCTCGCGACCGCGACCGTGCCCCCGCCTCCGGCCGACACGTCCGCGCTGGACGCCTTGCGCCGCGAACGAGACCAATTGAACGCCGCGGTCGCCCAAGCCGGTGCCGAGCGCGCCACTCTCCAGGAAAAACTCACCCGCGTCACCGCCGCCCTCGCCGCCGCCCAAAACGCCCAAAATCTGGCCGAGACCGAAGCCGCCAGCCTCAAGGCCGCCGACAAGGCCAGCGCCGAACGTCTCGCCATCGCCCAAAGCGCCCTCGCCAGCAAGGACAAGGAAATCGCCTCTCTTCAGGCGCAGCTCGCGGCCGCAACCGTGCCCCCGCCTCCGGCCGACACGTCCGCGCTGGACGCCTTGCGCCGCGAACGAGACCAATTGAGCTCCGCGGTCGCCCAAGCCGGTGCCGAGCGCGCCACTCTCCAAGAAAAACTCACCCGCGCCACCGCCGCCCTCGCCGCGACCCAGAATGCCCAAAATCTGGCCGAGGCTGAAGCCGCCAGCCTTAAAGCCGCTGCCGACAAGGCCACCGGCGAACGTCTCGCCATCGCCGCGCAAGCCGAGGTCGCTACCGCGGAAGCCTCCCGCTTCCGTGCCGAACTCGAGGCCACCAAGACCTCCGCCACCGTCGAACCGCCCGCCATCGGCGAACTCCGCGAGAAGCTCGCCGCCAGCGAAAAATCCCTCGCGGCCGCCCAAGAGGAACTCGCCACCCTTAAAACCACCGGCGGCGGCCTCTCCGACAGCGTCAGTAAACTCACCCAAGAGCGTGACACCCTCGTCCGTCAGCTGGCCGAAGCCAAAGCGATGCCCGTTCCCGCCCCGGCCGTCGCCATGCCCTCACCCGCGCCCGTCGCCGATCTCGAACCGCTCAAGGCCCGCTTGGCCGAGACCGAAAAGACCCAGGCCGACACCCAGGCCAAGCTCGAAGCCGCCCTGCGCACCTACACGCTCAACCAAACCGAGATCGATCGCCTGCAAAAGGCGCTCGCCAACATCGATGGCGAACGCGCGGCCACCGCCAGCAAGCTCGAAGCCACCGGCAAAGAGCTGGCCGCCCTTCGTCCCCAGGCCGAGTCCGGCGCCCTCGCCTCCACCCAAGTCGAGTCGCTTCGCGCGCAGCTTGCCGAGGCCCAGCGCATCGCGTCCGAGCGCGCCGCCACCCTCGACCATGCGGTGCAGGATCTCGCCACCGCCCGCCAGACCGCCTCGGCGTCTGCCAACGATCTCGCTGCCGTGCGCGAACAGCTCCGGCAGACCCAAGCCCAGGCGGCCGCCTCCGCCAACGAAACGCTCCAGTTGAAGACCCGGCTCGCGCTGGCCGGCGGCGCCCCCGCCGCCCCCACCCGCCCCGGCAGCATCACCCCGACCGCGATCGCCACGCAAACCCCGCTGGTGGCCCTTCCCGCCCCGGCCGCGACACCCTCCGCAAAACCGGACGCCGCCGTGCCGGCCGGCACCGGTCCGCGCACCCATGTTGTCGCCGCGGGCGACTCGCTTTCCAGCATCGCCAAGCGCTATTATGGCAGCGCCAGCCGCTGGAACGAGATCCTCGACGCCAACCGCAACACCATCCGCAATCCCAACGCCCTCACCCTCGGCACGAAGCTCCGCATTCCTTAAAACGAAGCCCGGTTGCACCTTGAGCGCGGCGGTCTCCCCGTCGCGCTTTTTTGTGCGTAAAAGTTTTTCGCGGTCGGGTGCGCGGCGGCTTGCTTCCGGAAGAGGCGGCTCTCATCTCATCGTCATGGCAAGTCTTCCCACCCAGTTCGCCGGCGTCACCGTGGTGACCAAGGCCAATGTCTATTTTGACGGCAAAGTCGTCAGCCACTCGGTGCTGTTCGCCGACGGCTCCAAGAAAACCCTCGGGCTGATCTATCCCGGCTCCTACCACTTCGGCACCGGCGCGCCCGAACGCATGGAAATCGTCGCGAGCAGCTGCAACGTGACGCTCGACGGCCAGACCGCCGTCAAAACCTACGGCGCGGGCGAATATTTCGACGTCGCGGGCAACTCGGGTTTCACCATCGAGGTTGCCGCCGGCCTCTGCGAATACATCTGCTCGTTCCTCCCGGCCTAAAAAGCCGCGTTTGCGTCGCGTTGGCCGAAGCCGGCAATCAGCCGGCCTTGGCTTCCGCCAAACCTCCGTTTCCATGCGTTCGTTTTTTGTGCTGCTTCTCCTGGGGGTCATCCTCGCGACGATCGCGATCGTGGTGCGCTCGGGCATGCTGGCTCGCAAAAATCCGGGCATCCCCATCAACGCGGCCATGCGCGAAGCCATGGCCCGGGAAGGCTACGAATGGTCGGAGCGCGATCTGCAATTGATCGCCCAACACTATACCGGCGCGCGCGACACCAAGAGCGGCCTGCGCTACCTCGTGCGCGCCACGGGCTCGGGAGAGGCCACGCCCAAGCGCGGCCAGCTCGTGACGGTGAACTACGCCGGCCGTCTGCTGGACGGCGAAAAGCCTTTCGATGCCTCCGCCGACCACGGCGGGCCTTTCAACTTCATCGTGGGCCAGAACACCGTGATCGCCGGCTGGGACGAGGCGCTGCTCGCCATGCACAAGGGCGAGAAGCGCACGTTGCTCATCCCGTTCTGGCTCGCCTACGGCGAAAAAGGCATCCGCGGCACCATCCCGCCGCGAGCCACGTTGGTCTTCGATATCGAGCTGGTGGATTTCCGATAAGGCGATCCGCCTTCCGGGACGGCTGCTTACGCCACTGTCTTCGCCGCGGCGGCGGGAATCTTGCCCACCAAGACCTTGTCCACGCGATGGCGGTCCATGTCGACCACCTCGAAACGCCAGCCGGCGTGATCGAAATAATCCCCGGCCCTCGGAATGCGGCCAAAATGGGTCATCACGAAGCCGCCGAGCGTCTGGAAATCGGCTTCGTTTTCATGCGGCAGGGATGAAAGTTTCAGCATGGCCTTGAGGTCGGCCGTGGCCAGGGTGGCGTCGATCAGCCAGGAGCCGTCTTCGCGTTGGCGCGCCTCGGGCGCGGAGCGCTGACCGCGTTGGGGAATGTCGCCCACGATGGCCTCGAAAACATCGATGAGTGAAACAAGACCTTGGATAGAGCCAAACTCGTCGGCGACGAGCGCGATGTGCTGGCTGTTTTTCTGGAATTGCTGGAGCAACGTGATCGCCATCATCGTCTCCGGCACGATCACCGGCGGCACGAGCAGGTTCTTCAGATGCGTCGAGAGGCCGAAGGCGGAGTTCGCCCAGATGGCCTTGACCGACACCATGCCGAGGATCTGGTCGCGGTTGCCTTGATAAACGGGAAAATGCGAATGGCCGCTGGTCACGATCTTCCGCCAGTTGCCCTCCTCCGGATCGTCGATGTTGAGGAAGACGATCTTCGGGCGCGGGGTCATGATCGCGGTGACAGACAGCTTATCGAGTTCGAGCACCCCGGCGACCATCTCGGTCTCGGTCTGGTTGAACACACCGGCATGCAAGCCCTCCGCGATGAGGATGTTGACCTCTTCGTCGGAAACCGGCGTCTCCTTCGGCTGACCGGCCCGGCCAAACGGCGCCAGCAGCAGATTCGTCACCCAAGTCAGAATACTGACCAAGGGCGACACGATGCGGGAGAGTACGTTGATGGGCCGGATCAGGAGAATCGCGATGAACTCGGGGTGATGAAGGCCGAGGCGCTTCGGCACCAATTCACCGATCACCACGGAGCACAAGGTGATGGCCACGACCACGACGCCGAGCGCAAGGGAATGCGCATACGGAGCGATCGCCGGGAATTGATCGAACACGCTCGTGAGTTCGCCCGAAATCGTCGCGCCACCAAATGCCCCGGCGAGCACGCCGACCAACGTGATACCCACTTGGACCGTGGACAAAAACCGGGCGGGGTCGGTAGCGATGGCGAGCGCCTGCTTTGCCCGCTCATTGCCGTTGTCGGCCAGTCGCTTAAGGCGAACCTTCCGGGCGGACACGACCGCGATTTCGGCCATGGCCAGCACTCCATTGACCAACAACAACAGGAAAAGAATGAGCAATTCGGTCGGCAGTTCGGACATGGAGAGGATGCGCGGAACCTAAGCCAGGGACCGGGCGACGCAACTCCATTGGCGGCAACGCACGAAACTCAAGGCATGGTGGCGACCCCGAAATAGCTGCTAGCCGGCTTCTTGGAGGGAGGCAGAGGCTTGTCCATCAGCACGACCATGCCGGCCGCGTCGGTTTTCACCACAAGGTCGTTGAGCTTGGCGATTTCCTTGACGAAAGCCGCCAAGGACATGCCCGGCATGTCACCCGCGATCTGCACGCGCGTGGCCAAATCGGAAGGCTCGGTGCGGATCTGCATGGGACGGCCCGTCGCCGTCTTCACCGCCTTGGCCGCAAACTGCCGGTTCAGATCGCCGAGAATTTCCTCCAGCGGGGTGTTGTTATAACTCGCTCCCGACAGGCTTCCTCCGGCGTTGAGCAACGTCCAAGTGGACGCGGCCACCTCGGTCAGCGCAGTACTGTCCGATGGGCTGACATCAGCCTTCGCAATCGCCGGCGCATCTCCAAGTTCGGACGCGGTCTTCCCTTCGCGAAACGCCGCCACATACGCCTGATCTGCCGCTGAAAACGTTTTCAGGGAAACGACAAAGACATGGCCGTCGGCGCGTTCGATTTTAACGGAAGACGCATCCGCCAGCCCGACAAGCCGCGCACTGATCGTGCGCCCGTTGGCGTCGGTCCACTTGCGGAATTCCTGAGAGTCGGCGGCCTGCAGGGTCAGGCCGCTCGTGAACTGAAGGGTAACCAAGCAAGCGAAGAGCTTGAATGGTTTCATGTAACTGCCTGATGCAGAAATCCTGCCAACCCGAGTGCAAGTTTATTTATGTTACGAGCGGGCAACAGCATCCGCCCCACTGCCCCACCGCCTCAGCAAAATCGCCGAATCCGGGCGGCGACATCGGCGCGCAAGCGGTCCAAGTAGGCCAAGGTGTAGGTGGCGACATCAAGCGTCGCATCCATGACCAACGGCGTGAGGTCCATCGCCCAGGTGATCCCCGCCATCCGGTCGGTGGCATGCGAAGTATTGAAGGTCGCGTGGGCCAGCCGGCGGCCGGGAACGGCAAGATCGTAACGCTTCCCTCCGCTGATCTGAGAATCGAACACCTTCAACAACTCCGTCCCGAGCGCGGGATGCCGGCCGGAATCGAGCGCCACCTTGTCCGCATCGATCATCCAGTCGAGATCGCGCCAGACCTCGCAGCCGAGCACGCGGGCCGGGCGTTGTTCCGACGGCAGCGCGCGCAATGCTTCCAGGCAGCGCAAAAAAACAGCGACGTGAGTGTCATGTTTGTCCGCCGGATTATGCAGGTAAACCACCTCCGGACGGCAGCCGCCAAAAATCCCCGCCAGATCGGCGCGCACGCCGGGATACCCCGGGGTCTTCACGTCAGCGCTCGGATGCGCGAGCTGGAGCTGGATCGCGTAGCGACCAAGCCGCGCCGCTTGCCGCTGCTCCTCGCGCCGCGCCGCCTGCATGTCTTCGTCGGTAAAATGAGCGAAGGCACCCGTGCGCGGTGACCCGGCGCCGTTGGTCACGACCACGCCGCCAAAGGCCTTGCCCGGCAGGTCGAGACAATCGGTGACGCCGGCATGCGCCATGATCTCGATGTCGTCCTGATGCGCGGCCACGCACAGGTGGCTCACCCCCGCGAGCACCGCGGCGGGCTCCCCGCCCGCGGGCACAAACACATCGGCATCGGGACGGCTCAATTTCATGGCGCGATGGTGCGCAAATCGCGCCTCAAAACAATCTTTCCGGATATTCGCCGGCGGCGACGAGCGCGGCCAGCGCGGCCTGGACACGCGGCTTGTCCTCGCGATAGGTGACGCCAAACCAGCTCGCGGTCGTGGGCAGCACGCGGACCGTGGCCCCGCCCGTCGCGATCTGCTGCGACACCGCCTCGGGCAGATAGAATTCCGATTTCAACTCGCCGCCGTGCGCCCGCAGGAAATCCGTGAACTGGCGGTCGAGCGCCGCGAACAACGCCGGCGTGAACGCCCAGCAGTTCATCGAAACGATTTCCTCGCCCGTAAATTTTTTGCCGGCCCCGACGTCCTCCCGCAAAATGCCGGTGTGCTCGACCACGCGTTGCAACACGCCGTCGCCGCCGGCCGCGCACACGCCGCGCGACACCGCGCCGTTTTCCGAAAGCGTGTTGGCCAGCCGGTATCCGATCATCGCGAAGGCCGACGACGGCCGGAGCACGGCGGAGGAAAGAACCCCCGCCAGTTTTTCAAACGCATCGCGCCCGAAATAATCGTCCGCCCCGATCACTGCGAACGGCCCGGTGACGGCCTCGCGGGCGCACCACACCGCGTGACCGGTTCCCCAAGGTTTTTCACGGCCGGCCGGCGGGGTGAAGCCCGAGGGCAGTGCGTCGAGCGCTTGGAACACGTACTCCACCGCCACGCGATCCGCGTACTTGGCGGCGACTTGCGTGCGAAACGCCTCCTCGAAGTCGCGCCGGATCACGAACACCACGCGACGGAAACCCGCGCGGATGGCGTCGAACACCGCGTAATCCAGAATGGTCTCGCCGGAAGGGCCGACCGGATCGACCTGTTTAAGTCCGCCGTAGCGGGAGCCCATGCCGGCGGCGAGAACGAGAAGAGTGGGTTGCATCAGAAGATGCCCATGAAGCCGCGTCCCGGGCTTCAGGCAAGAAACGGTTTCCCGTTACGCCGGCCTCATTCGACGATTCCTTTTTTCAAATAAGCGTGCCGCCCCTCCAACAAGGCCTGCGCCAGGTCGTAGTTGCGCCGGTCGTTGTTGCGGCCCAGTCCGGCGAAAGCCGCGGCGATGCGCCCGCGGGAGTTCCCGAAGACACAAGCCACAAGCTGCTCCAACTCCTCGCGCGGATGCGCGGGGTCGACGCGCTTGACGAGCGCATCGGCGTAAAGCGCCGTGGACGAAATCGCGAACAACTCGGTGCCGATATCCACGATGCGACCGAGCAGAAGCTGACGGCGTTCGAGCTTCGGACCGTTTTTCACCATGGCGTGAAACAGCACGCGGGCGAGCCGCCGGCCGGTCTTCGCCACGTAGGCAAGCGCGGGCTTGAACGCCGGCTCGACGTCTGCCGGCACGCCGGCCGAAGGCCAATAAAGCCGCGGGTACCAGAGCGCATAAAAAGCGCCGGCCTTCACGGCGGCGGCGAGGCGGCGGCCGGCCGGCTGCCGCGAATCGAGCACGCCGCCGGCAACCTTGAGGTGCGGGTCCAGAGCTTCACGCGCGAGAAAGAGCCGCATGATTTCCGAGGAACCCTCGAAGATGAGATTGATGCGGCTGTCCCGCATCATGCGCTCGATCGGGATCGGCGCTTCGCCGCGATTTTTCAACGACTGCGCGGTTTCATAGCCGCGGCCGCCGCGGATCTGCATGGTTTCGTCCACCGCGCGCCACGCGGCCTCGGAGCCCCAGAGTTTGCACATGGCGGCTTCGATGCGGATGTCAGCCTCGTCGCGGTCCACCAGCCCCGCGGTGAGCAGGACCATCGCCTCGCAGGCGAAGGCGTCGGCCGCGATGCGCGCGAGCTTGTCCGCGACGGCCGCGTGTTTGCCAATGGGTGCGCCCCACTGCACGCGCGCGGCCGACCACTCGCGTGCGTAACCGAGGCAGCGCTTCATCAGGCCGACGCACGCGGCGGGAATGGTGAGCCGGCCGGTATTGAGCGTGGTGAGCGCGACTTTCAGGCCGCGCCCCTCCCCGCCGATGATGGCCTCGCGCGGCACGCGCACGTCGGTGAAACGGATCACGCCGTTGTAAAGCGCGCGCAGGCCCATGAAGCGGCAGCGCGCAACCACTTCGACGCCCGAGGTGTTCATCTCAACGATGAACGCGGTGATGCGGCTCTTCGTCTTGCCGTTCACCACCTGGTCGGGCGTGCGTGCCATCACCACGATCACGCCGGCCTTCACGCTGTTGGTGCACCAGAGTTTTTCGCCGTTGATGACAAAGTGGCTTCCGTCCGGCGTGGGCTCGGCGCGCGTGGTCATCTTCGCGGGATCCGAACCGACGCCCGTTTCGGTGAGGGCGAAGGCGGAGATTTCCCCGCGGGCGACGCGCGGCAGGTATTTCGTTTTTTGCTCCGCGGTGCCGAAGAGCTTCACCGGTTGCGGCACGCCGATGGACTGGTGGGCGGAAAGCAGCGCGGTGAGGTTCGCGTCCACACTGCCGAGCAGCTGCGCGGCGCGGCAGTAATTGGTCTGGGAAAGACCGAGGCCGCCGTACTCCTTCGGGATCTTGATGCCGAACGCGCCGAGCTTCGCGAGACGGTCGATCAACGCGTCGGGGATTTCCCCTTCGGCATCGATGCGGTCGGAGTCCACCTCGTTTTTCAAGACTTGCTCCAGCTCGGTGAGGAAGGCGCGGCCGGCTTCGACATCGGCGGCCGGCTGAAGCGAAAACGGATGCACGTGTTCCAGTGAGAGGCGCCCCATGAACAGGTCGCCCGCGAAACTGCGCCGGCCGCTGAGGTTGCGCGCCTCCTCGGTGAGTTCGAGCGCCTCGCGCTGGCCTCGATTCATCTTCGAGGTGTCGATCACGCTTTCGCTTTCCAGCGGGGATTTCGCGGTGTCGGGCGTTTTCATGGGCGGACGGGAGTCGTGTTGGGATAAAACAAAGAGCCGGCGCCGGCCATCGCGCGCAGGTGTTCACAGGGCGAGAAATGCGGGGCGACATCGCGCGCGAGGCGGTCGAGCCGTTGCACGACAGCGTCCAGCCCGAGGGCGTCGGCATGGCGCAGCGGACCGCCTCGAAACGGCGCCCAGCCGGTGCCGAGGATCATCGCGAAATCCACATCCTCCGGCGACTCGACCACGCCCTCGGCGAGGCAGCGCGCGGCCTCGTTGATCATGATGAGCACGAGACGGTCGCGCCGGACCTCGGCGTCCGCCTGCTCGCGGCGTTTCGCCCGGAGCGGGCCGGCTTCCGGATTGGGCCGGGGGTGCGCGCCGCCGTTCGAATGCAGATAAAAGCCTCGCCCTGATTTTTTCCCGAGCCAGCCCCGGCCGACCATGGTCTCCAGCGTGTCGTCGAGCGGCGTGGCATGTGGAAGCCGGCGTTTGAGATCGTTCGCCACATGCAAGGCCACGTCGAGGCCGACCTCGTCCGCCAACCGCAGCGGTCCCATCGGCATGCCGAAATCGAGCATAAGGCGGTCGATCCCGGCCGCCCCGCCGTCCTCGCGGAACATCCGCACCGCCTCGATCATGTAAGGCATGAGGATGCGATTCACCAAAAACCCGGGGCTGTCCTTAACGATCACGGGAAGTTTGCCGACGGCCTTGGTGAATTGCAGCGCGGTCGCGAGCGCCGCGGGCGACGTCCGGGGTCCGTGCACCAGCTCGACGAGCTGCATGCGGTGCACCGGATTGAAAAAATGAATACCCAAAACGCGCTCCGGATGCCCCAGGCCGTCGGCGATCGCGTCGATGGAAAGCGCGGAGGTGTTGGTCGCGAGGATGGTGTCGGGGCGCACCGCGGTTTCGAGCTGGCGGAAGATCGCCTGCTTGGCGTCCAGTTTTTCAACGGCGGCCTCGATCACCAGATCGGCGGTGGCGAGCGGCACGTCGCCGACGACCGGAATGATGCGGTCCATCCCGGCAACGCCCTCGGTGGCGGTGAACACGCGGCGCTTCACAGCCTCCCGATAAATCAACTCGATGCCGTGAAGGCCGCGCGCCAGCGCCTCGGGGGAGACGTCCTTGAGCTTCACGGGGAGCCCGCGTGCGCTCAGCCATTGGGCGATGCCCGCGCCCATCACCCCCGCGCCGACGACTGCGGTTTGGTCGACAATGGCGGGTGCCGGCGGAGTCGCCGCCGGATCGGCGGCCGGGATGGATAATTTTTTCGCGCGCTCTTGCAGGAAAAAAAGCTGCAGCAGGTTCCGGCACTCGGGCGTGTCGACGAGTTCCATAAACGCGGCCTTTTCCAAGGCGAAGCCCGTTTCAAGCGACCGGCCGAGCGCGGCGGTGCAAACCGCGACCGCTTTGAGCGGAGCGGGATAATGGCCGCGGGTTTTGGCCAGCACGTCGCGGCGGGCCTTGGCCGCGACCAGATATTTAAGAGGCGCGCGACTGGCGAGGGCGCGCGGCGCGGGCGGACGTTTTCCCCGCGTCAGCAGACGGCGCGCAGCGGCGGCGAGATATTCCGGATGCGCGAGATCGTCGACGAGGCCGAGCTTGCGGGCCTGGGCACCGACGAGCTGACGGCCGGTGAGAATCAAGCCGAGGGCGGCGGGCAGGCCGATGAGCGCGGGGAGACGCACGGAGCCGCCCCAGGCGGGCACGATGCCGAGCTGCGTCTCGGGCAGGCCGAGCTTGGTGGCCTTGTCGGTCGAGGCGATGCGCCAGTCGCAGGCCAGCGCCAGCTCGCAGCCGCCGCCGAGGCACACGCCATGAATCGCCGCCACCGAGGGCACGGGCAGACGCGAAAGACGCGTGAAGATGCTGTGCCCCAAATCGACGATCTCGGCGAGGGCGTCGGCGTCGGGCGCACGGACGAATTCCTTCAGGTCGGCGCCGGCGATGAAGATCTTTGGCTTGGCGGTGGCGAGCACCAGGCCCTTGAGGCCGTGCTGCGTTTCCAGCGTGTCGAGATGGGCGGCCAGCTCCTGCAGCGTGGCGCGGTCAAACACGTTGGCGGACGACCCCGCGCGGTCGAAGGTGAGGGTGCAGACGCCGTCGGCATCAAGATGGAACGCAATGTTCATGGCAGGGCCTCCAGCCAGAGCGCGCCGCCCTGTCCACCGCCGACGCACAGGGAGACCAAGGCGCGGCGTTTTCCCCGGCGGTGCAGTTCCTTGAGCGCGGTGAGGACCAGGCGCGCGCCGGTCGCGCCGACCGGATGGCCAAGCGCAATCCCGCCGCCGTTGACGTTGAGAATCTCGTTCGGGATGTCGCCCAGCGGCCGGTCACGCCCGAGATGATCGCGGGCAAACTCCAGGGACTCCGAGGCGGCGCGGCAGGCGAGCACCTGGGCGGCGAAAGCCTCGTTGATCTCGATGAGATCGGCATCCGCCAAACCGAGTCCGGCGCGGGTCTCGGCGCGGGCGATCGCGTAAAGCGGACCAAGCCCCATGCGCGCCGGCTCGCAACCGGCGTACGCATAATCCACCAGACGGCCCAGCGGCTTGAGGCCGGTGCGGCGGAGCGCGGCCTCGCTCATGACGAGCAGCGCGGCGGCGCCGTCGGTGATCTGCGAGGCGTTGCCCGCGGTGACGGTGCCACCGTAGCGGTCGAAGAGCGGGCGGAGCTTCGTGAGCGCCTCAAGCGTCTGCCCGTCGCGCACGCCGTTGTCATCCGTGATGGCGGCCGTGACGCGTCCGCCCCGCGGATACACCGGCGCGATTTCATCGGCGAGGCGGCCGCGCGCGGCGACGGCGCGCTGGTGGGATTGCAGGGCGAAGCGGTCCTGCGCGTCGCGCGAGACGCGCCAGTCGCGCGCCAGCACCTCGGCGGTCTGCCCCATGTTGAGGCCGCACACCGGATCGGTGAGGCCGAGCTGGAGGCTGATCCGGGGGACGAAATCCGACGGACGAAAACGCAGCAGGCGGCCGATTTTCTGCGGAAGCGTGCGCGCCTTCGCCAGTTCCCCGAATTTGCGCGCGGCCGCGTCGTTGTAGAGCAGCGGGTAACGGCTCATGTTCTCGGCGCCGCCCACGATGAAAGTGTCGCCCCGGCCCGCGGCGATTTTGTCGGCGGCCTGCGTCACCGCTTCGAAGCCCGAGGCGCAATTGCGGTGGACGGTGATGGCGGTCACCTGCTCCGGCACTCCGGCGCGGAGGGCGATGACGCGGGCGAGATTGGGCGCGTCGATGGGCTGGCCGACGCAGCCGAAAACAACCTCGTCGATCTGCGCCGGGTCCAATCCGGTGCGCGCGAGGACGGCGGCGACGGCGGTGCGCCCGAGCTCGACGGCGTCGGTGGACGCGAGCGCGGTGCCCATCTTGCAGAACGGGGTGCGGGCGCCATCGACGATGTAGAGCGGGGCGTTCATGGGCGGGGTTCCGGGGTTTCGCGGTGATCGACGACCTTCTGCTCCTTCAGGGCGATCCCGACCTTTTGCAGGACGCGGAGTTCCTCGGCGGAGTGGAAAAGAATTTTGTTGGGGGTGATTTCAAACTGGGCGTGAAGCGCGGCGCGCATGGCGACCTCGAGGCCGGCCTCCGGCGTGTCGCCGGCACGGGCGACGTGAAGGTTGATTTCATCGAGGTCGAGCGGGTCGTCGTGCGCCTTGCGCAGCTCGATCTGCCAGGCGCCCAGCCCGGGGATGTTGTCGAGGGCGCGCTCGAGCTCGTTGAAATCGACGATGGTGCCCTTGACCTTCTGAAAACGCAGGGAGCGGACGTCCGACACGCGCGAGATGTTGCCGACGAGCCGCGGCATGCGCCGGCCGCAGCAGGGGCAGGGCTGCCAGGTGAGGCCGTGCTCCGTGTGGTCGCCGGTGCGGTAGCGCAGCACGACGGTCCCGCGCTGGTCGAGGGGCGTCCACACGATCTCGCCGCCCTGTCCGTCGGGCACAACGTTCCCGGTCTCGGGATCGATGACCTCGATGATGCCCTGATCCGGATAAAGATGGTAGCCAGGCGACGGCAGGCCGGGCGCAAGGGGACATTCGGTCCACGCCAGCTTGGCCTCAGTGAAGCCGTAAGTCGCCATGAGGCGCACCTCGGGCGAGCCCAGTTGCGCGCACAGCGCGGCAAGTTTGCTGCGGGTGCCTTCGGAAACTTTTTCGCCGCCGAGCACGAGAAGGCGCAGGCCTTCGAAGCGGAGCTTTTGCTCCACCGCCTGCTGCAACACGTGGTAAAGAAACGTGGGCATGGCCACGAGGATCTGCGGCTTGAGCTTGAGGATGGCGCGGAGATTTCCCTCGGTGCCCATGACCTTGCCGCCGCCGGTCGCCAGCGAGAAAACGTTCCGGTCGAGGCCGGAATAATACATGTACCAAAACGCGAGATGGGGCGCGAAGGGGAACATGTTGAGCATGCGTTCGTCGGAACGCACTCCGCCGATCTCCACGATGCGTCCGCTGCCGAGGCCGAGATTGCGGATGTCGTGCTGCGTGTAGAGGAACGGCACGGGTTCGGAGGAACGGCCGGTCGTGCTCGTCATGAACACCGGGCGCCACTCGCGATCCAAGGCGTCGCGCACCCGCGCCCGGCCGCGCACCAGGGCGCGCAGGATTACCGAGGGACGGCGGGCAAGGACCTTCGCCTCGGGCGCCAGCACGAACTCAAGGGTACGGCGGGGATTTTCCGCCGTGGGCAGAAGATCCTCCTTGCTGGTGAAAGGCAGTTTCTGGAGGTCGGCCACCGAACGGAAATCGTCCGCGGAAAGGCCGCGCTCGCGGAACATCCGCTGGTAATGCGCCGAAAACGGCAGCACGCAGTCGCGCAGGTAGCGATGCAGCTCGCGACCTTGCAGCCCGAGCACGGTCTCCCGATCGAGACGGTGCCACTGATGCGTCAGCCGGGGGTTCGACATACGAAAGCGGAACAAACGTTGGGGAAAACGCCGCCGGATTTTCTCCGGGCGGCTTCACCGAGGGGAAGCGGTGATGTGTTGATAACGGTAATACAATGCGGGTTCCCGCGTCTAAAGACAAATTTTGAAAAAGGATCGCGGATCATCGTCCGAGAAAAGCGGCGACCTCCTCGCGCCGGCGGTCTCCATCCTGCTCGCCCACCTCGATCATGCGCGCGATGTAGCCGGGCTGGAAAAGCAGGGTCGCGAGCAGGTCGGCGCGGCGGGTTTCCCGGGTGCCGAGCCCGCGGGTGACGAAACGAAACGTGCGGGGCAGCTCCGACTCGAACTTGTTGGCCATGCGCCCAAGGTCCTGGGATGGACGGACGAGCAACACCTCCACCGGCCGAACCCCCGTTTCGGCGGCATGCGGATGATCGATGACCAGCCGGTTCAGGCGCTGCGTGGTCTGAACATCATGATCGAGCATGTCCATGAACACGGATTCCAGCAGCAAGCCGATCACGGTCGCGGGCGGCGGATAACCGCGCGAGATGACGGGACGCCGGCCGGCCACGGCGTCGCCCGCGTAATGCGTGGACAGGACGATCATGCGTTCGGCCCCGAGGTGCATGGCCGGGGAGAGCGGCGCGGTGAGGCGCAGGCCGCCGTCGCCGTGCCAGTCGTCGCCGAGCTGAACCGCGGGGAAAAAAAGCGGCAGCGCGCAGGAGGCCATGATATGGTCCACCGTGAGCGTCGTCAGCATGCCGTGCCGGCCGGGCCGTTCCCACATGGGAATCGCCTCGCCCTGCGCCCAGGTGACGGATTGGCCGCTGCCGTAATTGGTCGTGGTGATGCCAATCGCGGCGAGCCGGCCCCGGCGGATGTTTTCGTCGATGCCCCGCAGCATCCCGTCGGGGCTCGCCAGCGCGTGGCGCAAAAAACGATGCAAGGGCGCGGTGTTCACCAAGCCGCGGGTCG
This sequence comes from Verrucomicrobiota bacterium, assembly GCA_019510185.1. Lineage (GTDB taxonomy): Bacteria > Verrucomicrobiota > Verrucomicrobiia > Opitutales > Opitutaceae > Rariglobus. Next base: position 41,260 of record JAEKKV010000011.1, read on the forward strand.
GCGGGGAAAGCGTCACGCCACCTGACACCAGCCGGAGCGCCCAGCGCAGCATGGTCATGCCCAGCGTGGGCAAATCGGTGCGAAAGACTTGGTCCACTGTGATGCCCTGCCAAAGCTCGGTGAGACGTTCGACCGAGCGGGGGAGATCATCCAGGCTGTTGGCGAGGTGAGCGGCGTTGATCGCTCCGGCAGAAACGCCGGTGAGAATGGGGAAATGCAGATCTGGAAAAGCCCGCGCCAGACTGCGCAAAAAACCCACCTGGTAGGCGGCGCGAGCGCCACCTCCACCCAGCACCAAGGCAAGCCTGGCAGGATCGTTCGTCATTGGGAACAAGGGGTTGTCCACCATCACCAGCTTCCCGAACGCCGCGAAGCTAACGCCGGTTCTCCTGAATGACCAGCGGTTTCCACATAGGTGCCATCCGTTCCGGCAATACGGCGCGCTTCAATGAGCCGAATGCCGCTACAAAAACGGGAACGGCACGCTCAAAGCCGGCTCAACCCCGACGGCACGCGCCAAGCCTCGAAGCCCTCGGCGGGACGATGCGCCGCCCGAGGTTGTTCGCAGCGGTGCGCTCAAGGCGTTGCCGCCGGCGGGACGACCGGCGCGGGGACGGGAGCTTCGGCGGACGGAGCCGCGGGCTTGGCCTCGGCCTCCTTGGCTTCCTGCTGGACCTTGAGCTTGGCCTGATAGGCCTCGGCTTGGGCGCGACGCTCCGCCATCAGCTTTTCCTGGTTCTCCTTGAGCTTTTTGAAAACGGCCGCCGCCTCGGGATTAAGCTGCTCCAGCTTTTCTTTGGTCAGCTTCTCGCGCTTTTCCATCAGGGCTTTGATCTGATTGTTCAGCTCGATCAAATCCGGATCCTTCTGCAGCTGGGTGCGCGCCTGCCCCAAAAGGTGGGCTTCCTCCGGAGTGAGCAACGGCTGCGGTCCGCCCGCCGGACGCGGATTGGCCGGAGGAGCGAACATAACCGGCGGTTTCGCCGGAGCGCTGGCGTCCGCCGGCGCGACAACGGGAGCGGGCGTGATGACGGCGGGAGCCGTTTGCTCCGCCCGCAGGCCGGCAGCAACCAAACTAAGAAGACCAAGAATAAGAGCAGGGAGTTTCATGGGGAAAAAAGGTTTCGAAAGAGACGAGAACTTGGTGCGCAATCGCAACTCACTTGGCTAGCCAAAAGCTAGCTCTGACGCAGCAGAGTCGCGCAGCTGACGCGCAGGAGTTGTCGGGCGCGATAAAGTCTCGTTTCCACCGCCTTCGCGGTGCAACCAAGGACGCCCGCCGCCTCGTTGTGGCTCAAGTCCTCGAGCTCCACGCACACCACCGCCTGGCGCAGGGCGTCCGGCAGCAGACCCACCGCGGTGCGCACGGAGTGCACGCGATGCGCCTGCTCCGTGGTCGCCGACGAAGCCGCCGGATCGGCCATCCTTTCTTCCATCGCGTCCATCCGGTCTTCCCGCCGACGAAAGCGCCAGCGGAGGCGGTTGCGCCCCAAGTTGCCCGCGATCGTGAGCAGCCACGGTTTGAACGGCGCGTCCGCCCGATAGCTTCGGCGTTTTTCGTAGAGGCGGATAAACGCTTCTTGCGCCACGTCCTCCACGTCCGCCGCCGGAACACCGAGACGAAGCAGAAAGCCTTTCACGCCCAGTTCCCACCGTTCCATGAGCGGAGCGAGAGCCGCGTCGTCGCCCGCCTGCAAAGCCCGCATCAACGCCTCGTCGGATCGGGCGCTCACGTCAGTGCTGGGCGTGTCCCTCATGCGTGGGTTCTTTCAAATCGAGATCGGGCGCGCGCGTATGATCAAACCCGGAGAGGCGGGGCAGGACAACCGCCAGGTACCGGCGTCCGGCCGGCTCGCCCATCACGGCGGCGACGGCACGCACATGCGCCTCCAGGCTGGTCCGGCACTCCGCGTCCACTTGCGCCACCGTCGCGACGGCGGCGGTGATCGCCTGCCCGTCCGCCCGGGCGGCGCGCAACCGCCGCACTTCGGCGGAGGCCCGGTGAAGTCTCAGGCAGTGCTCCTCGCAAACCGGCGCGTAGGCCGCGTGCATCGCCTCGATCCGGGCCATTTGATCGGGCGAAAGCCGGAACTCGCTCCGCAGCCAGAGCAGGGCGTCGTCGCCCGGGGCCGCCGCTTCCGGCGGGAGCCGGCGGCAACACACATACGAAACCGTGCCGGCGCTGAACGCGAGAAGCGCGACAAGGAGCGCGGTGATTCCGACAAACTTCATGGCGCCCCTTCCCCGGCGGACGATTGGTGCGGATCGATGCTAATCAAGTAACGCTGCACGAGCTGCTCGCGTTCGTGCCGGTCCCGGGCGCCGGCCAGCAGACCACCTCCCGCTCCGGCGAAGACGATGCTCGCCGCCGCCACCATCGAGACACCTAGGAGATGAAGGCGCAACCAGGCGCCCCATGTGGCCGGAGTGCGACGGGCGGCTTCGATGCGCGCCCAGACCTCCGCGCGAAAGCCGGGGTTGCGCACGGGCGCGACCGTCCACTGCTCACGCAGGAGATCACGCAGAGATTTGTCGTCGGGATGAGAATGCATGGTGGACGTCTTTGCCCATCATACACCGAACCGGCGAAAAACCCTCAACTTTTCTGCACGTTTTCAGCCTCTAACTTCGGCAGGTGCCGCCGGCGCCACAGGGTGTAAATCACCGGATAGAGCAGCAGCTCCAGAATCGCCGAGGTGACAATGCCGCCGATCATCGGGGCCGCGATGCGCTTCATCACGTCGGCCCCCGCCTGCGTGGTCGGCGACCACATGATCGGCAGCAGGCCGAAGAGAATGGCACACAGCGTCATGATCTTCGGACGGATGCGTTGCACCGCCCCCTCGATCACCGCCGCGTGCAGGTCGGCGGGCGTGTGCAGACGGCCCCCGGCCTTAAACTTGTCCCACGCCTGGTCGAGGTAGAGCAGCATGACGACGCCGGTTTCGGCATCGAGCCCGGCCAGCGCGATCAGGCCGACCCACACGGCCACGCTCAGATTGTAATCCAGGAGATAAAGAAACCAGAACGCCCCCACGAGGGAGAAAGGCACCGCGAGCAGCACGAGGGCGGTGCGCGCCGCCGACTTCGTGTTGAGATAGATGAGGAGAAAGATGAGCAGCAGCGTGAACGGGACGACCAGCAAAAGCCGTTTTTCCGCGCTCTTGAGGTATTCGAACTGTCCCGTCCATTGGAGGTAATAACCGGCCGGGAACGTCACCTGCTCCCGGATGCGCTGCGAGGCCGCCTGCACATACCCGTCGATGTCGTCGGTGGTCACGTCCACAAAAACAAAGCCCACGAGCTGGCCGTTTTCGTTGCGGATGGAGGGCGGGCCGGTGCGATACGAAATATCCGCCACCAGGGAAACCGGCACCTGCGCGCCCGACGGCGTGGGCACGAGCACGCGTTTGAGCGCGTCGAGATCCTCGCGGAAATCCCGGGCGTAGCGCACGCTGATCGGGTAGCGTTCGCGACCTTCCACCGTGGTCGCGATGGTTTTTCCGCCGACGGCGGTTTCGACGATGTCGTTCACGTCGCCCACCGTGAGCCCGTAACGGGCTGCCGCTTCGCGCCTGACTTCGATATCCAGAAAATAGCCGCCGGTGGTGCGCTCCGCGAACACGCCGCGCGTCTTCGGGAAATCCGTGAGCGATTTTTCGATCTTCACACCGAGATCCTGGATGCCCGCGAGGTCGGGGCCGAAGACCTTGATCCCGAGCACGGAGCGGAATCCCGTCGTGAGCATCTCGGTGCGCGTCTGGATCGGCATCCAGAAGATGTTGGCCATGCCCGGCGTCTTCAGCTTGGCGTTCATCTCCGCGAGGATTTTTTCCCACGTCATGCCGGGACGCCACTGCTCGTGCGGCTTGAGCGTTACCACCGTCTCGAACATCGAGAGCGGCGCGGGATCGGTCGGCGTCTCCGCCTGGCCCGCCTTGCCGAAAACGCGCGCCACCTCGGGAATCTCCCGCAGCAGCCGGTCCTGAATCTGGAGAATACGCGTGGCCTCGCCGATCGACATGCCCGGCACCGCCGTGGGCATGAAGAGGATCGTGCCTTCGTTGAGCGGCGGCATGAATTCCTTCCCCAGTTTCCGGAAGGGATAAATCGTGGCGACCAGGATCAGCGCGGCCGCAATCAAGACGGGCCAGCGGAAGCGCAGGCCGAAATTCACGAACGGCCGGTAGGCCCAGATCAGGAACCGGTTGACCGGATTTTTGATCTCCGGGGTGATCTTGCCGCGGATGAGCAACGTCATCAGCACCGGCACGAGCGTGACGCCGAGGAGCGCCGCGAAAAACATCGCGAAGGTCTTCGTGAACGCGAGCGGCCGGAACAGCCGGCCTTCCTGGCCGGTGAGCGAAAACACCGGCACGAAGCTCACCGTGATGACCAGAAGCGAGAAAAACAACGGACGTCCCACGGCGCGGGCGGCGGCGACGATCACGTCCGTCCGCTCGCGGCCGTCCGGCTCGCGTTGGTGCTCCTCGCGGAAATGCTCCAGCTGCTTGTGCGCGTTCTCCACCATGATGATCGCGGCGTCCACCATCGCGCCGATGGCGATGGCGATGCCGCCCAGCGACATGATGTTCGACGTGAGCCCGAGCCAGTGCATCGGCAGAAACGCCAGAAGAATGGCGACGGGCAGCGTGATGATCGCGACCAGCGCGGAGCGCGCGTGCCAGAGGAACACGAGACAGACAAGCGCGACCACCAGGCTTTCCTCGATCAGCTTCTCCCGCAGCGTCGCGATGGAGGCGTTGATCAACACGCTGCGGTCGTAGGTGGGCACCACCTTGACTCCCGGCGGCAGCGACGGCTCGAGCTCCTTGAGCTTTTTCTTGATGCCGTCGATGACGGTGAGGGCGTTCTCGCCATAGCGCATGACCACGATGCCGCCGACCGTCTCGCCCTTGCCGTCGAGTTCGGCGACGCCGCGGCGCAAGTCGGCCCCGAGGTGGACGACGCCGACATTCCTCACGTAGATTGGCGTGCCGTTCACGACCTTGAGCGGGATGGTTTCAATGTCGGCCAGGCTCTTGATGTAGCCCCGGCCGCGCACGAAATACTCCGTCGAGGACACCTCGAAGGTTTTTCCGCCCACGTCGTTGTTCGAGCGGCGGATCCGATCCACCACGTCCGACACAGGAATGCCGTAGGCCGCCAGTTTGTTCGGATCGAGATCGACCTGATACTGCTTCACGAAGCCGCCGACCGACGCGACTTCCGCCACGCCTTTGACCGATTCGAGGGCATAGCGCAGGTGCCAGTCCTGAAAAGAGCGCAGGTCGGCGAGACTGTTTTTCCCGCTCTCGTCCACCAAGGCATACTCGAAGGCCCAGCCGACGCCGCTGGCGTCCGGGCCGATGACGGGATTCACTCCCTCGGGCAGGGAGCCGCGCACGGAATTCAGATATTCAATCACTCGTGACCGCGCCCAGTAGATGTCGGTGCCGTCCTCGAAGATGACGTACACGAAGGATTTTCCGAACATCGACTCGCCGCGCACGAACTTCACCTTGGGCGCCGCGATGAACCGCGTGGAAATCGGATAGGTGATCTGATCCTCGACCAGGTCGGGCGAACGTCCCTCCCAATCGGTATAAACGATCACCTGCACATCGCTCAGGTCCGGAATCGCGTCCAGCGGCGTATGCCAGAGCGCCCAGAAGCCGCCGGCGACGGCCAGCAGGAGCAGCATGAAAACGAGAAAGCGGTTGCGCGCGCTGGCCTCGATGAGGCGTTCGATCAAGGTCGGGGCGGGAGCTGGCGACGAAGGGCTCATGGGCGCGTCACCAGGATTTCAACGCACCCTGGATCTTCGCCTCGGCGTCGATCAGGAAATTGGCGCTCGCGACCACGCGTTCGCCTTCCTTCAGCCCGGCCGTCACCGCGTAAACGTCCCCGAATTTCCCGCCAAGCTCCAGGTAGCGCGGCTCCAGTTTTCCGCCGCCTTTGTCCACAAACACAATGGAGCGCCGGCCGGTGGGCAGCACGGCGCCGACGGGCACGACGAGCCCCTCGCCGCCGTCGATGGCGAGCTCGACGTCCACGTACATCTCCGGCCGCAGCTTGAAATCGGGATTGGCGACCTCGATGCGCACGCGTCCGGTGCGCTTCACCGGATCGAGAAACGGATCCATCACGGCGATGGTCCCGGGGAAAACCACTCCCGGCAGCGACGCGGTGCCGATGCGCACGGGCATTCCCGCCTGAATCCGGGGCAGCTCGTCCTGATAAAAATCCGCCCACACCCAGACGGCCGAGAGGTCGGCGACATCGACCAGATGATCGCCCGCCGAAACCCGGCGCCCCTGATCCACGCCGATCGCCTCGACCACCCCGCGAAACGGCGATGCGAGCGGAAGAAATTCGGAGGGCTTGCGCGCCGCGGCGAGCGCGTCGATCTGCGCGTCGGTGAGGTTCCACTGCCGCAAACGCTGCCGGGCCGAGGCTAGCAGATGCGCGGCGTTGTCCCGGGTTGCCTCCGAGCCGTTGCCGGCCTGGTCGCGCATGCGCAGCAGATCGACGAACTCGCTCTGCGTGGCCGCGAGATCCGGGCTGTAGAGATCCATGAGCACCTGGCCTTTTTCCACAACGTCGCCCGGCGCGAACACCTTCAGGTCGTGCACGTAGCCCTCCACACGGGCCACGTAATCCCAGTGGCGGCTCTTATCCACCGCCACGATTCCCGCGGCGCGGATGACGGAACGCAGCGGCGCGCGCACGGCCTCGGCGTACGTCACACCGATGAGCTGCTGACGCTCCAGCGGGATCGTCAATTCACCGGGGCGCTCGGCGACAGCCGTCGTCACCACCGTTTCCGGAGCGGCGGCCTTTTTCAGCACCGGAATCAGATCCATGCCGCAAATCGGACATTTGTCGTCGGGATTATGCGACCGCACCGAGGGATGCATGGCGCAGGTGTAGTAATCCACCTCGGCGGGCGCCGTAGTTGGCTTCTCCGTTTTGGAGCAGGCGGACAAAATCCCCGCCGTGATCGCCAAGAGGACAAAAAGAGGAAGGGAAAATTTCGAGGTCATGGCGTGGATTCGGACGAAGGCATGGATCGGGTAAAAAGCGCGAGATCGGTGCGGCCAGTGCGGAAACTTAGTTCCGCCTGCAAGCGGCCCTGCTCGGCGAGGGCCTGCGCGAGCACGAGGCGGTTGTCGACCAGCAGGCGTTGGGCTTCGAGCATGTCCTGCAAGCGCCCGAGATTATTTTCCCAAGCCGTCCTGGCGCTGGCCAGCGTTTGCTCGGTGAGAGGAATCAGCTCATCGCGGTACAGCCGGACCTGCCGGCGCGCCGCGTCCAGATCGATGAGGGAACGATGGAGCGATTCACGCAACGCCAGCGCGTAGTCGGCCATCTCGAATTCACTGGCCCGCATTCTGGCGCGGTCGCGTTGAAGATCCTGGTCGTAGCGCCGGGCGTTGAGCCACGGCAGGGTGAAACTCACGGTGACCAGCCCCTCGCGCAACCCGCCGTCGCCGGAATAGTTGCGCCCCTGCACGCCGATACCGATGTCCGGCTGGCGCCGCTGCCGCGTCACGCGCGTCATCGCCTCGGTCCGGGCGATATCCTGCCGCAGGATTTGCAACCGCGGATCGGCTTCCTCGGCGGCCGCGATCAGCGCTTCGCCCTCGACGAGAGCGGGCGGTGCGGCCGGCAACACCACCGTCGGCCAGGGCGCGTCGAGCTTCCGGTTCAGCAACCGGTTCACGCCTACCTGCCGATGCTCCCGTTGGAGCACGAGCGTTTTCAAGCGATCCTTCGCCTGGGCGTGTTCCGTCTGCACCTTGAGCCATTCGACCTGGCTGGTTTTGCCGACCCGATAACGCTGATCGACCGCCGCCTGCGTCAGCTCAAGCCAGCCGAGATCTTGCCGCGCCAGATCAACGGACTCGTCCGCCAGCGCCAAATCCACCAAGGCCACCGTCAGATCGCGCCGGAGTTTTTGCGTTTCATAAGCCACGCCCAACTTTTCCTGGGCGGCCTCCGCCTCCGCCGCCTCCCGGGCCAGCTTGGGCCGGCCGAACACCGGCAGCTTCTGCTCGATGCCGTAAAGAATGTTTCCGTCCTCGGACGACTTGGTTCCGCGCGCCGTGGGCAAGGCCAGACCGACGGTGAACACCGGATCTTCCCAGGTGCGCACGCCGCCGACCGCCGCCGTGGCCGCCTCGGCCCGCGCTCCCGCCGCCGCAAGGGTCGGGCTGCGTTCCTGCGCCTCCGCCAGCAATCGGTCCACCCACGCCGCGGTGATTTCCGTCGGGGCCGCGGGCGCAAGATCGCCCGCGGTGTCCGCCGCCGCCCAGCGCGCCAGCGCCAGAAACACCCACGCCAAAATCCACGCCCGCCGATGACGATGCTGAAAGGAAGGAGTCATGTGGAAGCACCGGGCCGGGAATCAATGGACCTGCTTGGGTTCGCCGCATCCCAGCATGGCCTTGCCGTAATACGGGTTCTTCACCTTGCCGGCGGCCTGCACCCAGTCCGCGTCCTTCATCGGGCAATACATGACAACGTAACCCTTTTCGCCCGCCGCCAGCGGTTCGATGAGGGCGGTCAACGTCTTGAAGGCCTCGCGCGCGTCCGTCAGTCCGGACGCCTTGGTGATGGCGCCAGCCTGCAGCACGACCGGCGGGCTGTCCGCCGCCTGCCCGGCCAAGCCGGACGCAGCCGCTTTGGCCCCGGCAAGATCATCCGCCGCCAAAGCCGAGGAAATCTTGACGTAAGCGGCGAGCCACTCGGGCTTTTTATCCGCAGGCACGGCGGCGGTCGGGTCTGCCGCGACCGGTGGCGGGCAGCACCCCATGTCCTCGGCGGCGTCGGACTCCGACGCCAACAGACGACCCAAAGAGCCCAAGGAAAACCCGGCGAGAAGACAAAGATTCGAAAGCTTCATGAGTGGAGAGGGGGTTAAGGTTCAAGGCCCTTACCCCTGCTCCCGCCCAAATCCCTCGGAAAATATTAAGAAATCGCGCCCCTATCAAAAACGTCCCGTCACGAGCGGTCGGGCTCCCTCGGCCAGCCAGATTCTATCCAACGTCCCGGCCAGGCTGCGTTGCTCGCGATGACCGATTTCGGTGAGTTCCTTGAGCCACTTCGTATTGCGATGGTAGGCCGCCCTAGGATCGACGATCCGCCCGGTGACGATGGACTCGATGATCTCTTCCGCGCCCGGTGTCACGCGGACCGACGGACGGATCCCCTCCTCTTGCATGCGCACGACCGACACGTGGTAGTTCCGGGTGTCGGGATCGTCCACCGGCACGTACACGGGTTTCACCGAGGGATTGAGCGCTTGAAAAATGGCGATCAGGTCCATCACGCGAAAATTCTCGTGCGCAACGTTGCACAGGAGGTGCTTGTGGGCCGGGTGCTCCACAAAATAAACGAACGCGCGCGCACAATCCGCCACGTGCAGAAAGGGACGCCACTGCCGGCCGTCGCCGAAAACGTGCACCTCGTTATAGAGGGTGGCACAATAGCTGAAGCTGTTGATGACGAGGTCGAATCGCATCCGCGGCGAGAAACCGAAAAGCGTGCCGTTGCGCAGGATCGCCGGCCGCCAGTTCTCATCCGCAAGGGAGAGGAGGAATCGCTCGCTGCCCGCCTTGCTGCGGGCGTAGGCCGTGAGCGGATTGACCCGGTCCTCCTCGCCGGCCTCGCCCGTCACCTCGCCGTAAACCGAACAGGACGATGAAAACACAAAGCGGATTCCCCGCGCCTTGCAGGCGATGGCCAGGTCGCGCGTGGCCTCGAAATTGACCCTTTCCGTAAGCTGAAGATTCAGCTCCGCACTCGGATCATTCGAAATCGCGGCGAGGTGCACGAGCACATCGATACCTCTCAACAGCTCCTCCAGCGCCACCTGGCTCGCCAGCACATCCAGGATGTCGGCGCGGATGATGTCCACGCCCGGACGCATGGTCCGGAGATGCCCCATTCCGAAATATCCGATATCCACTACACGCACCCGATGGCCGCGCATCAGCAGCTTGGGGACCAGCACCGAGCCAAGATAACCCGCCCCGCCGGTGACCAGGACATTCATAAGGAAAACCGCGCGAACGCCCCGCATCCGCGCGCAAAATCCCCGTCTGCCTCACCGGCGTTCATCGTAGTACGCCTCCACCGCGCCCATGAGGTGGTTGATCTCCTCATCGCTCATCACCGTGTGCAAAGGCAGCGCGACGATGCGGTCCTTGATCGCCTCGGTGAATCCCAGATTCTGCCGGCGGTATTTTCCCCGGTAAAATTTCAAATCATGATTCGCCGTGTAATAGCGACGCACGGCGACACCCCGCGATTGCATGTGCGCCACAAAATCAGTGGCATCCTCCTCCAAGATGACCGGAAAATAGAGGTACGGACAGCTGACCTCGGCGTTCACCTTCATCTGCCGCAGCCAGCCGCGCTGCTCCAGATCGCCGAAGAACTGGAGGTAACGCGCCGCATTCCTCGCCCGGCTGCGCAGGATGAAATCCACCTTCTCCAAATTCCGCAGCCCGACGAGAGCGCAAATTTCCGTCATTTTTGAATTCAGGCCGGGCATGTCCACATCGCCGCGCGCCTTCTCGTACTGGCCGAAGTCGCGCAGCCGCAGCAAGTGTTCCGCCACCTCGGCATCGTTGACGATGTTGGCCCCGCCTTCCATCGAGTTGAAAACCTTCGTGGCGTGGAAGCTGATCATCTCGCTGAAGCCGTAGGCATGGGGATGCCGCCCCTTGAAGCGCGATCCGAAGGCCGGCGCGTTGTCGAGGATCACGACGAGGTCATGCGCCTTCGCCAGGGTCCCAAGCCGCTCCAGATCCACGAGATTGCCGTAGGCTCCCACCGGCAGGATCATCCGCACCTCCGGGGAATCCACGCTCAGCTTCGCCAAATCCAGCACCAGCCCCTCATCCACATCGCAAAAAACGGGCCGGAGATTGTTGGTCACGAGGGCGTTGATCGTGCCGGAAAACGTGAACGAGGGGACGAGCACCTCGAAGGAATCATGCGGCCCGCAGCCCAGCTTTTGCTTCCAAGCTTGAATCAGATGAAAAAGCGCCAGCTGACCGTTGCAGTGGAGCGAAGGTCTGAGCGCGCAGCCAAAGAACGCCTGCAACTTTTCCTCGAACAACCTGACATGCGGCGAGTTGTTGGTCACGAGTCCCGATTCGAGGCACCGGGCAAAATCCTCCACCACCTCCGTGATGGCCGGCATGAACGGTTTGACGATGTTGATCTGCATGAAAAAGCAGCCAAACCGCCATCATCGGCCAAGCCCTGCCGCACGCAGACCGACCTCTCACTCCGCGGCCAGTTCCGGCCTTATTCCCTCATAAATTATGCCCCGATTAAACGTTAGGGAAATCCTCGGGAGAGAATGAGCCCAAGCCGCTTCTTCCGGCCGAGAGAAGCAGACGAGCGCATCACTGGCCAGGATCAGTCCAACAAGCTGGAACACTAATCCTCAGAAAAATACACGGCCATACGACCATCTTCAGTTTTATAGATTATTCCAGAATCATTGGGTTCGCTTCCGGCAGGAAACACTAAAACGCCAAATCGACTGACTCCAAATCGAACTCTGGACCATCCGCTTCGCCCTGGAGTATAGTAAATATGCATTAGACCCGCCATTTCCGGGCGGACATTCAGGAGCTTCCAATCAAACAAATAGGGCTCCTGAACTGATTCTTCCAATAGGTCAGAACTTATCAGATCACTGGCTTTTTTTGCATGAAAGTCCTTGTCCACCCATTTATATATAGCCGCCCTGACTTGCATATCCTTCAAAGCCAAGACCATTTCCCGCGACTGATAATAAGGATAGTTCCATATGCGCCTAGTCGCATACAGAATAACGCCCAAAATAAGGGTTAAAACAACAACCACCAAAGAAGAGTAAAAAAGCCATTTATTGGTTTTCATGACGCATCAATAACCAGCCCTCTCTGCATAATTCGTTTTGCTTTACTTAGCCGGAACGCGGGCCAGAAGGGGTCGAGGCGTTTTTTGTCATTTTTTAGCCTGTTTCCAGACATGCAGGTAACTGCGCACGTGTTGATCCACCGCCACCGGTCGCCGCCCGGCCCTCACTTCACACTCCCTTTCCGAATCCTCAATTCCCTTAAAATTATGCAGTAAGCCGCCACCAAATGTAAAAACAAAAGCATTAGGGCACCACTCCATTCTCGGTGATACACAATGATCCACGATCTTATATATAAATAAACAGCCGTGATCCAGAAAAGGACACCGTCATAATAAAGAAGCGCCGCCAACCATTGAGGAGCTTTGTGAGCAGGCGGATAATAAATATCTCTTAGCCCAAGCATCAGTATAGCGAGAAAAGCAAACGCCAACGCCGCGAAATTAAGGATCAATATTTTTTTCATTACTCCCCTATTGCCCATCCCATTTTTGTATCAATGCAGTGCCGACTTTGCCGATGACAGCAGGCTTAAGACCAAGCAGCCATTTAACGTCACTGTTCCAGCAAATTTAATACCGATGGAAATTGGTGGGCCCACTGGGATTCGAACCCAGAACCAGGACGATCAAAACGGGTCGGGGCGTTTTTGTTAGCCTGTTTCCAGGCATGCATGTCACTGCGCAGGGCGTTGATTAGCCAATGAACGAAAGCCCGTGGATTTGTAGAATGTGGCGCTTCTTGGCGAAGGTTGCGCATGGGTTGGCAAGGCTTTGACTTGCCGGCGCAGGGGGCGTCCGCTGCGCCCATGGACACCTCTTCCTGGCTGCATCCGCGTGACGAACTGGCCGCCACCATGGACCGCATCTATCGCTACCACATGACGACCACGTCGGGCGGAAACCTGTCCATTCTGGATCCCGACGGGAGCATCTGGATCACGCCTTCGCGGGTGGACAAAGGCACGCTGCGGCCGGCTGACGTGGTGCGCGTGCGTGCCGACGGAACGCGCGAAGGACTGCATCCGCCGTCTTCGGAATTTCCATTTCACCGCGAGATCTACAAGCGCCGGCCGGACATCAAGGCCATCGTCCACGCGCATCCGGGCGCGTTGGTGGCGTTCAGCATTGTGCGCCGGCTGCCGGAGACGCGCGTGCAGACGCATGCCCACGCGTTGTGCGGAAAAATCGCCTATGCCGCCTACGCGTGCCCAGGCAGCCAGGAACTGGGCGACAAGATCGCCGAGACGTTCGCGGCGGGAGCGGATTGCGTGATGTTGGAAAACCACGGCGTGGTCATCGGCGGACGCGATCTGGCGGAGGCGTTTCAGCGTTTCGAGACGCTGGAGTTCGTGGCGCACACGGTCATCAAGGCGTCCTCGCTTGGTGAGTTGCGCACGCTTCCGGCCGGCGTGCTCACGGGCCAGGCAGTGCCTGACTGCGCGGTGCTGGCGCCGGCGACTCCGGGTAACCGCGAGAAGGAGCTGCGAACGCAGGTGTGCGAGTTCGCACACCGTTCGTATCGGCAGCGACTGATGATCAGCACGGCGGGTTCAATCTCGGCGAGGATCGATGCGGAACAGTTTGTGATCACGCCGAGACGCCGTGACCGGCTCGATTTGCAGCCGGCCGGTTTGGTGAGGACAACGCGCGGGGCCTGCGAGGCGGGCAAGCGCGCGAGCCGCACGGCCCGGTTGCATGCGCTTATTTACGCGGCCAATCCGGAAGTCGGCGTGGTGATCAACGCCCAGCCCATGAACGCCAGTGCGTTCTGCATGGCGGACGCGGAATTCTGCACCCGGACGATTCCTGAGAGTTACTTGGTGCTCGGGGATGCGCCGAAGGTGCCTTTCGCGTGCATCGTAAACGATGCCGAGGCACTGGCCGCACGCATATCGTTGAATAAATGCCCCGTGCTGCTGATCGAGAACGAGGGGGCGCTCATCGTGGGGCGCACGTTGCTGGAGGCCTTCGACCGGCTGGAAGTGCTGGAGGCGACGGCGGAGGCGTTGTTGCTCAGCCGTCCGCTCGGGCCGCTCGTGCCGATGTCGGACGAGGCGCTCACGGAACTGCGTCGGGCCTTCGGTCTCGATTAACAGTGCCTAAAAAGTGGTGGGCCCACTGGGATTCGAACCCAGAACCAAGGGATTATGAGTCCCCTGCTCTGACCATTGAGCTATAGGCCCGCGGCCGGCGCACTGACCGCCTCCGGCCCCTCACGAAAAACACGGCAACGCCGCGGACGTAAAGCGGCATCTTAGCCGGGCGGTGTTGACCGTAAGCGAACGGCCTGAAACCTCACTTGCATGGATGCTGCGAAGTCTCAGGTGCAGGTTTTCAAAATGACCCGGAGCTATCGGGGCATGCTGTATGTCATGCTGGCCCTCGCCATCGCCCTCTGCGCGGGCGGCCCCGTCCTGTGGCTCATCCTGCAGCCTGGCATGGTGCCGATACAGGTTCCGGCGTTACTCGTGGGACTCGGTTTGGCGATCTGCGCAAGCTGGGGCATGAGCGTGGTGCCACGTTACCGGCTAGAAGCCGGGCCGGACTTCATCCGCCGGCATGGAGCTCGAAGTGCCCTCGAATTGCGCACCGAGGACATCATGGGATTCAGGATTCTCCCGGGGAAATCTCCCAGGCTGGTTTTTATCCCCAAGGACAAATCCCATAAGAAACTGACGCTGTCCTTTATTTATGAACGCAAGGCCGAGCTGCTCCAATGGGCCGGCACTCATCTGGTCGATCTCGACAAGGTCGATTACGACGTGGATCTGGAAGAGATTAAATCCAATCCGGCGTTCGGCTCTTCCGCAGAAGAGCGTCTCGCCAGGCAGGCCTCCGCCAAACGATGGACCCTGGCGCTTACGGTCGTTTCCGTCGCCTCGATGTTTTGGGTAACGATTTATCCCAACCCCTATCAATATGCCATCGCCTGGTTGGCGGTTCTACCCGTGTTGGCGCTCGGATTGGTCATTCATTTCCGCGGTTTGATCCGCCTGAGTGGTGGAAAAAACAGCGCCTATCCATCCGCCCTCCTGGGATTCATGATGCCAATCATAGGGCTGGTTATGAGCGCGTTCGCCGCCTGGCATATTCTGGACTGGAGCGGCTTCTGGTCGCCCTTCCTGCTCCTCGGCGGTTGCATCACCGCAGCCCTGCTGAATTTCGTGCCCGCCCTGAGGAAGGGAACCGCGATGATGATCGGCGTGCCGCTCGGTGCTTTTGCGTACAGCTACGGCCTCGTCATCCCCGCCAACTGCTATTTCGATCACTCGACCCCAACCACCTATTTGGCCAAGGTTCTCGATGAACGCGAGGTGCACGGCAAAAGTACGTCGTATTACATGACCTTGGCCCCGTTCACGGACACGATTCCCATGCAGGAGGTCAGAGTATCGAGCTCCTTTTACCGCCAACATTCCATAGGTGACCCTGTCCACGTTTATGTCCGCAAAGGATCCCTCGGAATTTCCTGGTTTCGACTCCGTTGAGCGCGGCTACGCGACGACAACAAGCTCACGTGTAAACCGCTCCGCCTACTGCTCCGCTTCCTGGTCGAGGCGCTGCGGCGGGACCGGGCTCACCGCCTCGACGTTGTGGCGGATGGAGTGGAGGTTCTCCCGCACCAGGTCGCCCATCGACTGGCAATTCAGGTAGGACGGGCGCTGATAATGCTCGGCGAGCGCCTCCCGCAGCTCGTGCACGTGCGAGAGCGGCGCGAGTTCGTCGGTGGACATGGCGGCGAGGAGCATGGCGAGGCGATCCTCGATGATGGCGGCGCGCTGGAGAATAAGCACCTGCTCCTCGCGCTGGTACTGCTGCGCGGTCTCGATGCGCAGGTGTTTCACGCAGAAGAGTGCGAGAGGCTGGTTGTCCTTGAAGAATTGCGGACGGTACAGGCTCATCCGCCCCTCGTAGGACTGCTGATCGAAATCCATCGCGCGGATACGGATCTGCGCGCCTTCGAAATCAGGCGTGACCACGACGACGAAGTTGTAGCTGCGCATGTCGCCCAGCAGGCGCACGAAGGAGCGTTCGTTGAACTTCACGAGTTCCTTGGCGACGCGGATGGGCTTGAGCTCGGGGTTGTCCAGCCAGCGGTCGATGAAGACGTTGCCGGGGATGCCCGCGATGTGCTCCTCGACGAGGGTGTTGGCGCAGGTGAGGTAGTTGAGGCGGTTGGGCGAGAGGAGATGCTCCAGCTCCAAGCCGTACACGCGCGAGGCGTCGCCACGCTTGATGTAGAAATAGTCGGGATTGTCGTTGTAGGCGTTGACGATCCGGATGCGGAAGGGCGCGGAGTTGCCGAATGCGCAAAAGTCGATGCGGTCGATGTAGAGGTGCTTCATCACCGAGAGGTCGCCGTCCACGCGGATGAGAGCGTAAACACGTTTCAAGTCCTCCTGGAGCGACTCCATCTCCAACCGGTCGTACAGCACGCTCTCCCACAGCGTGTGCTTGCCGGCGGCGTCGCTGATCGGCACCGAGTCAGAAAAATGCCGCAGGCGCTCGTACGTCACCGGCAGGGCGCGTTCGCGCCGGTAGCGGCGCAGGTAAGTGCGCAGGCCCTCGCTGATCGGGTAGCTGGGCTTTTTCTGCTGCGGCCGCACCGCCGGCTTCTTCTGGTCCATGATGGGCGCAACCGTGACCCGCGCGGAAAGCGGTGGCAAGGCGGAGGACGGGCCCGCGACCTTGTGCAAAAACTGTCAAAGGCTCCCGCCCGTCCCGCTTTCGCCTCGTCTCCCCCGCGGAGCGCGCCAGAATGATCGCATGCTGATTCTCGCCGTAAGCGCCCTCGAGAAGGTGCAAAATGTCCCCGCCAAAGTCTGGATCAACCTGGGTATCGGCGTGCTCATTTTCATCGCCGCCCTGTTCATCCTCAAGCGCGCCGCCCAGATGAACAAGATCTGGCTGGGCATCATCGTCTTCGTGGTGATGAGCATCGTGGGCTTCCAATGGATCTACTCGCGCAACGAGCCCAAGTTTCTCACGCCGCTGGTGGACAAAATCGCCCCCTTCTTCCCCAGCGCGAGCAGCTACGAGGCCAAGCAGCAGCAGGCGCCCAAGCCCTAGAAAAACCCCGGCGGCGGCCGGTTATGAAGTGGGCTTGCCGTTGTTATGAAGATAACTCGTGGAGATTGAGATTGGTTTTGGACAAGCGCGTCCCTAGACAGTCGCCCTTTATTTATGTCCAAGACGCACTCCGACATCGGACTCATCGGCCTCGCCGTGATGGGTCAAAATCTCGCCCTCAACATCGCCGACCACGGCTTCCAAATCTCGGTTTACAACCGCACGGTTGAAAAAACCGAGAAGTTCGTCGCCGAAAATCCCAACACGCCCGGCGGCCTCGTGGGCACCAAGACGCTGGAAGAATTCGTCCAGTCCATCGCCCTCCCCCGCAAGATCGTCATCCTCGTGCAGGCCGGCAAGGCCACGGACGCCGTCATCGACGGTCTCCTCCCCCTGCTCGCCCCCAACGATATCGTGATCGACGGCGGCAACGCCCTCTGGACCGATACCATCCGCCGCGAAAAGGCGCTTAAGGAAAAAGGCTTCCGCTTCATCGGTTCCGGCGTGTCCGGCGGCGAAGAAGGCGCCCGTTTCGGCCCGTCCCTCATGCCCGGCGGCGACAAGAGCTCTTGGGACGAGCTCAAGCCGATCTGGACCGCCATCGCGGCCAAGGTCGACAAGAAGACCGGCAAGCCCATCGCCGGCGCCAAGCCCGGCAAGCCCGTCAAGGGCGGCGTCCCCTGCACCACCTACATCGGTGAAAACGGCGCCGGCCACTATGTGAAGATGGTTCACAACGGCATCGAATACGGCGACATGCAGATGATCTGCGAGGCCTACTCCCTCATGTCCGGCCTGCTCGGCCTCAAGCCCGCCGAGATGGGCGAGATCTTCTCCACCTGGAACAAGGGTTCCCTCGACAGCTTCCTCATCGAAATCACCGCCGACATCCTCAAGCAGAAGGATCCGGTCACGAAAAAGCCCTTCGTTGACATCGTCCTCGACACCGCCGGCCAGAAGGGCACGGGCAAGTGGACCTCCGTCAATGCCCTCGACATGGGCGTGCCCGCCCCGACCGTCGCCGAGTCCGTCTTCGCCCGCTGCCTCTCCGCCATCAAGGACGAGCGCGTGGCCGCTTCCAAGGTCCTCAAGGGCCCGAAGATCAAGAAGGTCTCCCCCGCCAAGAAGAAGGCGCTCATCGCCGCCATTCACGACGCCCTCTACTGCTCGAAGATCTGCTCCTACGCCCAGGGCTTCCAACTCATGCGCACCGCGCAGGGCGAGTACGGCTGGAAACTCAACTTCGGCCAGATCGCCCAGATCTTCCGCGGCGGCTGCATCATCCGCGCGGCCTTCCTCCAGAAGATCACCGAGGCGTATGCTCGCAACCCGAAGCTCGCGAACCTCCTCCTCGACCAATACTTCAACAAGACGATCCAGAAGGCCCAGACCAACTGGCGCAAGGTGATCAGCCTCGCGGTCGAAAACGGCATCAGCGTGCCGACCTTCTCGTCGGCCCTCAGCTATTACGACGGCTACCGCTCGGCCCGCCTGCCGGCCAACCTGCTCCAGGCCCAGCGCGACTACTTCGGCGCCCACACCTACGAGCGCGTGGACACCAAGCGCGGCAAGTTCTTCCACATCGACTGGCCCGAAGCCTCCCGCCCCCAGCTCGAAGCCTAAAGCTTCCCAGCAGCGGCGGAGAGCCCGGCTCTTCGTTTCCCAAGGCGCGACCTCACCGGTCGCGCCTTTTTTGGGTTTATTTTGGAATTTTTTTGAAAAACAGCTTGCACTATATAACTAGTCAACTATCAGTGTGGAATCATGAGCCGCACATCCACCGCCAACGTCCGTCTGATGGCCGCCGCCATCGACCTCATGTGGGAGGAAAGCTATGGCGCGGTCACCATCGATGACATTTGCACGCGAGCGGAAGTGAAGAAGGGGAGTTTTTATTATTACTTCACGTCCAAGGCCGATCTCGCCGTGGCCGCCCTCGAACACTTGTGGGCGGAAGAATGGAAACCCAGCATGGACAGCCAATTTTCCGCCACGGTCGAACCCCTCGCCCGACTGACGGGTTTCCTGGAGTCGATCTATCATAAACAGACCCTCACCAAAGCCCGTTTCGGGAAGGTGCTGGGATGCCCCGTTTACTCGGTCGGCTCCGAAATCAGCACCCAGGAGACCGCGCTGTGCGCCAAAGCCCGGGAGATTGTCGGCCGCAAGCTTCGTTACTACGAATCCGCCATCCAAGAGGCCGTGGCCACCGGCGCCATCGAACCCTGCGACCCCGTCCAAAAGGCCCTCGCCTTGGTCGGCTTGATCGAAGGCCTCGTCGGCTACGCCCGCATGATGAACGATCCCGAAGCCCTGCGCGAATTGCCCGTCATGGGACTCGAACTGCTCAAGGCCAAGCCGGCCGCACCCGCCGAACTGTCCCGCACCTGATTCCCCTTTCCCTTCCACCGGCGCCGAGCCTGCTCGTCGCCGGTTTTTTAATCCAATAAATAACTAACAGGTCAACTATAAGGCAGGAGCCCGCCCCGTTCCGGTCCTTTTTTCCCTCACTTCCCATGAAAACGCCCGCTGACTCCTCCCCGACCCGCGCCACCGCACTCCGCCTCTCGTTGTATGTCGCCAGCCTCGCGCTGGTGGCAGGTGGTCTGGTGTACGCCACCACCCGCCTCACCGCGACCGAACCGGCCGCGGCCGCCGCACCGGCGATGCCCGCGCCCAAGGTGACGGTTGCCCCGGTGGAGAAAAAACTCCTCGTGGACTACGAGGAAATCACCGGCCGCGTCGAGGCGACCGAGACCGTCGAACTTCGCGCCCGCGTCTCCGGGCATCTGGACGGCGTTCATTTTCAAGCAAGCCAGCTCGTACAAAAAGGCGATGTGCTCTTCACGATCGACCCGCGCTGGTATCAGGCCCAGTTCGACCTCGCCAACGCCCACGCCGAGGTCGCCGAACGCGAGGCGAAACGCGCCGGCGATCTACTCGCGGCCTCGGCGATTTCCAACGAGGAGGCCGAGGCCCGCCGCGCCCGCGCCGCCGAGGCCCGCGCCGCGTTGGCCACCGCCCGCCTCGATCTGGAACACACCGCCGTGCGCGCCCCCATCTCCGGTCGCATCAGCCGGGCGTTTGTCACCGAGGGCAATCTCGTTTCCGGCTCCCCCGGCAACGCCACGCTGCTCACCACCATCGTCTCGGTCGGCGACGCGTTCGTCTACGCCGATCTCGACGAAGCCTCCGTGCTCAAGTTCAACCGCCTCGCCCGCGAAGGCCGTCTCACCACCGAAAACGGTCGCGTACCGGTCGATCTCCAGCTCGCCGACGAGTCCGGTTATCCGCGGCACGGCGTGATCGAGTCGACCGACAACCGGCTCAACCCGGCCACCGGTTCGCTCGTCCTGCGCATGTTGTTTTCCAATGCCGACGGCGCGCTTGTCCCCGGCCTCTTCGCCCGCGTGCGCGTGCCCGTGAGCGCGCCCCAGCCCGCGCTCCTGGTCAGCGAGCGCGCCATCGGCACGGATCAAAGCCAGAAATTCGTCCTCGCCGTCACCAAGGATCACACCGCCGTCTATCGCACGGTGAAACTCGGCGCCTTGTCCGGCGGAAAACGCGTGATCCTTTCCGGCCTCGAGGCCGACGATCAGGTCATCGTCAACGGACTCCAACGCGTCCGCCCCGGCATGACGGTCGATCCCGAAACCGCGGTCGCCGCTGCGCCCGCCTCACCTGCCGGCACCGCCGTCGCCACGCGCTGACGTTCACCGCACCGCCCTTCCCACAAGCCGCCTGTCGCGGTTTCCAGCCACTGCTTTGCCCGCTTCGCCCACCATGAACTTTTCCGATTTCTTCATCAAACGCCCGATCTTCGCCGGCGTGCTCTCGATCATCATCTTCCTCGTCGGCGCGATCTCGCTCTGGCGATTGCCCATCAGCGAATACCCCGAGGTCGTCCCGCCGACCGTCATCGTTCGCGCCGTCTATCCCGGCGCCAACCCCGCGACCATTTCCCAAACCGTCGCCGCCCCGCTCGAACAGGCGATCAACGGCGTCGAGAACTCGCTCTACATGGCCTCGCAGGCCACGAGCGACGGCGTGATGACGCTCACCATCACGTTCAAGCTCGGCACCAATCTGGATAACGCCCAGGTGCAGGTGCAAAACCGCGTCGCCCAGGCCGACCCCAAGCTGCCCGAGGAAGTCCGCCGCCTCGGCGTCACCACGCTCAAGGCCTCCCCCGATTTGCTGATGGTCGTCCACCTCTTCTCGCCGGACAACCGCTACGACGACATCTACGTGCGCAATTACGCCACGCTCCAGGTGCGCGACATCCTCGCCCGCCTTTCCGGTGTTGGCCAGGTGCGCATCTTCGGCTCGGGCGACTACGCCATGCGCGTCTGGCTCGATCCCGACAAGGTCGCGGCCAAAGGCCTCACCGCCTCCGACATCGTCGCCGCCATTCGCGAGCAAAACGTCCAGGTCGCCGCCGGCTCCATCGGCAGCCAGCCGTCCCGCGCCACCGACACCGAGCTGCTCATCAACACCAAGGGCCGCCTCGCCAGCGAGGAGGAGTTCGGCGCGATCATCGTGAAGACCGGAACGAACGGCGAACGCGTGCGCCTCCGCGACGTCGCCCGCCTCGAACTCGGCGCATCCGAGTACGCGCTGCGCTCGCTGCTCAACAACAAGCCGGCCGTCGCCCTCCCCATCGCGCAGCTCCCCGGCTCCAACGCTATCGCCACCTCCGACGCCGTGCGCGCCACCATGAAGGAGCTGAAGAAGAATTTCCCCGACGGTCTCGACTACGACATCGTCTACGATCCGACGATCTTCGTGCGCAATTCCATCGAGGCGGTCGTCCACACTCTGCTGGAGGCGATCCTTCTCGTCGTGCTCGTGGTCATCCTGTTCCTGCAGACGTGGCGCGCCTCGATCATCCCGCTCGCCGCCGTGCCCGTCTCGCTTGTCGGCACGTTCGCGGTGCTCGGCGCGCTGGGCTTCTCGATCAACGCCCTCTCCCTCTTCGGCCTCGTGCTCGCCATCGGCATCGTGGTGGACGACGCCATCGTCGTGGTGGAAAACGTCGAGCGGAACATCGCCCTCGGCCGTTCGCCCGCGGAGGCGACCCGGCAGGCCATGCGCGAAGTCACCGGGCCGATCGTCGCGACCGCCCTCGTGCTCTCCGCCGTGTTCATCCCCACCGCGTTCATCAGCGGACTCACCGGCCAGTTCTACAAGCAGTTCGCCATCACCATCGCGATCTCGACCGTCATCTCCGCCTTCAACTCGCTCACGCTCTCGCCCGCCCTCAGCGCGCTGTTGCTGAAAGGCCACGACGCGCCCCGCGACGCGCTCACCCGCGGCATGGACTTCGCCTTCGGCTGGTTTTTCCGGCCCTTCAACCGCTTCTTCCGCTGGGCCTCGGAAAAATATTCCAACGGCGTCGCCCGCCTCCTCCGGCTGGCGGTGATCGCCCTGGTCGTGTATGCCGGCCTGCTCGGCGCCACCGCGCTGCTGTTCAAGAAGGTCCCGTCCGGCTTCGTGCCCACGCAGGACAAGCAGTACCTCGTCGCCTTCGCGCAACTGCCCGGCGCCGCCTCGCTCGAACGCTCCGACGCGGTCATCCGCCGCATGAGCGAGATCGCCCTGAAGCACCCCGGCGTCGCCAACGCCGTGGCGTTCCCCGGCCTCTCGATCAACGGCTTCACCAACTCGTCCAACAGCGGCATCGTGTTCGTCGCGCTCAAGCCCTTCGAGGAACGCAAGACGAAGGAACTCGGCGGCGCCGCCATCGCCCAGCAGCTCCAGCGCGAATTCGGCGCGATCCAGGACGCGTTCATCGCCATCTTCCCGCCTCCGCCCGTGCAGGGCCTCGGCACGATCGGTGGCTTCAAACTCTACGTCGAGGACCGCGGCGACAACGGCCTCGACGCGCTCTACGCCGCCACGCAGGGGCTGATCGGCAAAGCCTACCAGACGCCCGGCCTCGCCGGTCTCTTCTCCAGCTTCACCATCAACACGCCGCAGCTCGATGCCGACGTGGACCGCGTCAAGGCGAAGACCATGGGCGTGCCGCTGCAAAATGTGTTTGAGACCATGCAGATCAACCTCGGCTCGCTTTACGTAAACGACTTCAACCGCTTCGGCCGCACCTATCAGGTCATCGCCCAGGCCGACGCCACCTTCCGCGAACGCGCCGACGACATCCTCCGGCTCAAGACCCGCAACGCCGCCGGCGAACTCGTGCCGCTCGGCTCGCTCGTCACCGTGCGCGAGACCTACGGACCCGACCGCGTCATGCGCTACAACGGCTATCCCGCCGCCGAGATCAACGGCGCCGCCGCCCCCGGCTACAGCTCCGGCCAGGCCGAGGCGCTCATGGAAAAACTCGCGGCCGAAAATCTCCCGAAGGGCATGGTCCTCGACTGGACCGAGCTCACCTTCCAAAAAATCATCGCGGGCAACACCGGCGTGCTCGTCTTCCCCCTGAGCATCCTGCTCGTGTTCCTCGTTCTCGCCGCGCAGTACGAAAGCTTCCGGCTCCCCTTCGCCGTCCTCCTGATCGTCCCGATGGCGCTCTTCTCCGCCATGCTCGGCCTCTGGCTGACGCAGGGAGAGAACAACGTCTTCACGCAGATCGGCCTCATCGTGCTCATCGGCCTCGCCGCCAAGAACGCGATCCTGATCGTCGAATTCGCGGTCAAGCGGCGCGAGGAAGGCGAGAGTATCACCCAGGCCGCGCTCGATGCCACCCGCCTGCGCCTGCGCCCGATCCTAATGACCTCGATCGCGTTCATCGCCGGCGTCTTCCCGCTCGTCGTCAGCACCGGCGCCGGCGCCGAGATGCGTCGCGCCATGGGCGTGGCGGTTTTCTCCGGCATGATCGGCGTCACGCTCTTCGGCCTTTTCCTGACACCGGTGTTCTACGTCGTCCTGGAAAAAATCGGCCTGAAAAAACCCGCGCCCGCGCCGGTCGTTCCGGCCCACGCCGAGCCCGCCCAACCTTAAACACCCAACCCACTTCGCAAAGGCGACGAAGAGTCCTCACGCCTGTGGCTCTTCGTCGCCTCCGATAAAATTTCAAAACGACGGTCCATGAAAACGCTCCTTTATTCCCTTCTGTTCGCCACGCCCGCCTTCGCGGCCCTCCCCGCCGTCGGCCCCGATTACCAACGCCCCGTCGCACCCGCGGCCGCCGCCTATCGCGACTCCGATCCGCTCGGCGCATGGAAAACCGCCGAGCCGGCCGACACGCTCGCGCACGGCCATTGGTGGACGCTGTTCGCCGATCCCGTGCTCGACGACCTGGAAACCCACGCCCTCGCCGCCAATCAGGATCTTCGCGCCGCCGCTGCCCGGGTCGAACAGGCGGCCGCGGCCGCCGGTCTCGCCCGCGGCGCCTACTGGCCGCAGGTCAGCCTCGATCCCTCCGTCACCCGGGAAAAAACCTCGGGCACGACCGACAACACGCTCCCGAATTCCACCACGACCACCTACCGCGCCCCTCTCACGGCGTCGTGGGAGCTCGATCTCTTCGGTCGCGTCCGCCGCCTGAACGAAAGCGCCCGGGCCGATGCCGCGGCGAGTGCGGCCACGTTCGAAGCCGTCCGGCTGTCCCTCGCGTCCGAGGTCGCGGCCAGTTATTTCTCGCTGCGCGCGCTCGACCGGGAAGTCGCGCTTCTGGAGGACACCGTCACGCTTCGCCGCCGCGCCCTCGAGCTCGCCCAAGCGCGCCTCCGCAACGGCGTCGCGCCCGAGCTTGATGTCGCCCGCGCCGAAACCGAACTCGCGAACACCGAAGCCGAGGCCGCCGCACTCGCCATCCGGCGGGCCTCGCTGCAAAACGCCCTCGCCGTCCTCGTCGGCGAACCCGCCCCGGCGTTCACGCTTCCCGCCGCCGGTCCGCAGCGCCCGACCTCGCCGGCCATTCCAACGGGGCTCCCGGCCGGACTGCTCGAACGCCGCCCCGATGTCGCCGCCGCCGAACGTGCCCTCGCCGCCGCCAACGCCCGCATCGGCGTCGCCAAGGCCGCGTTCTTCCCCGCGATTTCGCTGACCGGCAGCGCCGGCTATGCGAGCGGCGACATCGACCGGCTCTTCAACGCCGACTCCCGCATCTGGTCGATCGGCCCGAGTCTCTACCTCCCGATTTTCCAAGGCGGCCGCAACCGCGCCAATCTGGAGCGAAGCCGGGCCGCCTACGACGAAAGCGTGGCCGTGTTCCGCCAGCGCGTGCTCGTGGCTTTCCGCGAAGTTCAGGACGCGCTCACCGCCACGCGCCTGCTCGCCGGCCAATCGGCCGCCCAGGAACGCGCCCTCGCCTCCGCCCGGCACGCCTCCTCGCTCGCGCAGACCCGCTACGACGCCGGCTTCGTGGCCTATCTCGAAGTGATCGACGCGCAGCGCACGGCGCTCGCGACCGAACGCGCCAGCGTCCAGCTCGAGGCGCTTCGCCTCAACACCAGCGTCGCCCTCATCAAAGCGCTCGGCGGCGGCTGGCAGCAGCCTGCTTCCTGAATGAATCCTCGTCACCGGCATCCTCTGTGACCCCGCCATGAAAAATCATCCATCCACTTTCTATCCGTTCATCCAACCGTCCGTATCCAATTAAAAGACATCATGAGCACGCCCAAACTCGCAGGTAAAATCGCCCTCGTCACCGGAGCCTCCAAAGGCATCGGCGCCGCCACCGCCAAACAGCTGGCCGCCGCCGGCGCAGCCGTCGTCGTCAACTATGCCTCCGGAAAAACCGGCGCCGATCGCGTCGTTTCCGAAATCACCACCGCCGGCGGCAAGGCCTTCGCCATCCAGGCCGACGTCTCCCGACCGGCCGACATCGCCCGCCTTTTCCAAGAAACGAAACGCGTCTTCGGAGGCAGTCTCGACGTCCTCGTCAACAACGCCGGCGTCTACGAATTCGCCCCGCTTGAGGCGATCACGCCGGAGCACTTCCACCGTCAGTTCGACCTGAATGTGCTCGGGCTCCTCCTCGTCACGCAGGAAGCCGTGAAGCATTTCCCGGCGAACGGCGGCAGCATCATCAACATCAGCTCGATCGTGACGAAAACCGCGCCGGCCACCACCTCCGTCTACAGCGCGACAAAAGGGGCGGTCGACGCGATCACCAAGTCGCTCGCCTCCGAACTCGGCGCGCGCAAGATCCGCGTCAACGCGATCAACCCCGGGATGATCGAAACCGAGGGAACCCACACCGCCGGCATCGTCGACAGCGAGCTGCGCCGGCAAGTGGAGGCGCTGACTCCGCTCGGCCGCATCGGCCAGCCGCAGGACATCGCCCCGGCTGCGGTGTTTCTCGCCTCCGACGACTCCTCATGGGTGAGCGGCGAAACCTTCTTCATCGCCGGCGGCCTGCGCTAAACGCCCGTCTCCTTCGTCCACAAAAAAGCCGCGGCACCTCTGGGGGCGCCGCGGCTTTTTGCGTTTCGTTTATTCCGACCCGCTGTCGTCGCGGAGCGCGCCGTTGCCATAGATCGAGAGCCAGCCGCTTATGACCTGGCCCTCCAGCACCGCGTCACCCTTGACCGTCACCACGACCGTCGGAGCGATCACATAGCCGTGGAGCACGGACTGCTCGTTGAGCGTCAGGCCTCCGGCGTAAACCTGCAGCACGAGCAATTCTGCCGCGGTCGCCGAACCCAGACCGCTGGTTCCGTCGAGTGTGGCGCCGTTGCCCAGCGTGAGCAGCACGGGACCGGCAATCTGCACCTGGGCGGCACCGGCGAGCGTGAGTTGCTGCAGGTTGTAAACCGCCGGCGTAGTCGCTCCGGGAATACCCAAGACAAAGCCGGCCTGATCCTGGGCGCTGAAGTTGCCATAGGTGCCCGGCGGCACGGTGACCAAACCGGCGGTGCCGCTGACGCTGAGATTGCGCAGGGTCGCAAAATCACCGGCGCTCTGCCCCGCCTGGCTCAACACGACACTGCGCGTGCCCACGGGCGAAGGCGGCGCCACGATTGTGGGAAGCGCCAGTGGATTCGTCCGCCGCACGACATGCCGCAGGGAAGCGGTGCCATAGAGCGAGACGGTGTAATTTGCGGGAGCGGCGGCGCCATCACCATCGTAGGTCCCGGCAAACGAAGAGGCCCCGTTGAGCTGAACGGCGGGCGTGCCGGGCACCAGCAGATCGCCGGAGAGAAGGGCGTTGCCGTACAGGCCCATTTTTTCCGCCGACAAGACTTGGACCGAGCCTTCGATGGTGCCGCCAAATTTCGGCATGTGCCCGACGAGCGCGGTGATCGTGATGACCAGCGTGTCGGAAACCGTGGCGGTGTAATTCGCACTATCCACGATGGCCACAACCTCGAACGAACCGGGCCAGATCGGCGGCGTGACAATGCCGTCGTAGGTCAGGTTCACCGTGAGGCCGGTGGGGACAGTGGTGACCGTCACCGGCTTCGGCGTGCCATCGTAAACCTGGCGCAAGGCATCGAACACCAAGGCGGCCGTCGCCTTTGCAATCGTCAGCATGCCGGCGGCCGTGCCGGTGTAGTTGGCTTCATTGACCGATGCCGCGATGGCATAGTTCCCCGCGTTGATCGGAGCGCTGGCGCCACCGTTATAGGTGATGCCCACCGACAATCCTGCGGGCGTCGTCGTTGCGCTCACGATTTTTGCCGACCCATTGTAAGTCTGGCTCAAACCGCCCAGCGCCACCGTGGCCATCGCTTTTCCGATCACGAGTGTGCCCGTGTTCGTTCCCACGTAGTTCGCGTCATTGATGGTTGCGGCGATGGCGTAGCTGCCTGCGTTGATCGGTGACGTCGCACTGCCGTTGTAGGTAACCTGCGTCACCAAGCCCGCCGGTGTCGTGGTGACACCAACCGTCTTCGCCGCACCGTTGTAGGTTTGGTCCAAGTTGCTCAGTGCTACGCTTGCGCTCGCTTTCGCAATGGTGAGCGTATCGACGGCCGTGCCGGTGTAGTTGGCGTCGTTGATCGACGCCGCGATAGCATAGCTGCCCGCAGTGATCGGAGCGCTGGCGCCGCCATTATAGGTGATGTCCACCAACAATCCCGCGGGAGTCGTCGTTGTGCTCACGACTTTCGCCGACCCATTGTAAGTCTGGCTCAAGCCGCCCAGCGCAATCGTAGCCGTCGCCTTTCCGATCACGAGCGTGCCCGTGGTTGTGCCCACGTAGTTCGCGTCGTCGATGCTCGCGGCGATGGCGTAGCTGCCTGCGTTGATCGGCGACGTTGCGATGCCGTTGTAGATGACCTGTGTCGCCAGACCCGCCGGCGTCGTCGTGATGCTAACCGTCTTCGCCGCCCCGTCGTACGTCTGATTCAAGCTGCCCAGCGTCACGGTGGCGGGCGCCTTCGCAATCGTCAGCGTACCCGCGGATGTACCGGTGTAGTTTGCGTCATTGATCGTGGTGGCGACGGCATACGTGCCGGCGTTGATCGGCAGAGCGGCCTCCCCGTTGTACGCGGTCACAACTGTCAGGCCGGCGGGATTCGTTGTCGTCGTAACAGCTTTCGCCAATCCATCGTAAGTCTGACTCAAGCCTACCAGTGCAATCGTGGCTGTCGCTTTTCCGATCACGAGTGTACCCGTGGTTGTGCCCACGTAGTTCGCGTCGTCGATCGTCGCCGCGATAGCGTAGCTACCCGCGTTTATCGGTGAGGTCGCGCTGCCGTCATAGGTGACCTGTGTCGTCAGACCCGTCGGCGTCGTGGTGACACCAACTGTCTTCGCCGCACCGTTGTAGGTTTGGTCCAAGTTGCTCAGTGCTACGCTTGCGGTCGCTTTCACAATGGTGAACGTGTCGGCGGCCGTGCCCGCGTAGTTGGCATCGTTGATCGTCGTGGTGACAGCATACGTGCCGGCGTTGATCGGCAAAGCCGACCCATCGTTGTAAGCGGTCCCAACTGTCAGGCCCGTGGGATTCGTCGTCACGGTGACCGCTTTTGCCGACCCGTCGTAAGTCTGACTCAAACCGCCCAGCGCAATCGTGGCTGTCGCTTTCTCGATGACGAGCGTACCCGTGGTTGTGCCCACGTAGTTCGCATCGTCGATGGTTGCCGCGATGGCGTAGCTGCCCGCGTTCACTGGCACGGTGGCGTTGCCGTCATAGGTGACCTGCGTTGCCAGACCCGCCGGCGCTGTAGTGACACCGACGGTCTTCGACGCGCCGTCGTAGGTCTGATCCAAGTTGCCCAGCGTCACGGTGGCGGTCGCCTTCTCAATCGTGAGCGTGCCCGTGGCGGTACCTGCATAGCTCGGATCCTGAACCGTGGCCACGATGGCATAGGATCCCGCACCGGTTGGCGATGTCGAGTTTCCGTCATAGGTGAGGGTTACCGATAATCCCGCCGGGACTGTCGTCACGGTAACGGCCTTGGGGGCGCCGTCGTAGGTTTGGCTCAAGCCGTCCAAGGCCAAACTGGCGGGCACCTTGGGCAGGGTGACTTCGACGACCGTTGAATCCGGACTGCTGCCGACGCTGTTGGCCGCCGCCACGACGTAGTCGTAGGTGGAGCCGGGCGTCAGTCCGGTGTCGGTGTACTGGGTCGCCGTCACCCCCGTCGCCAGGGTGATATAATTTGCCCCGCCGGGAGCGGCGCGCTTCACGGTATAACTCGTCGCCGTGGCCGAGGCGTTCCACGTGAGCGTGACCTGATAATAATCGGGGGTCGCGACCAACGCCGTTGGCGCCGCAGGCGGCGGGAGCGGAGCACCGCTGGCCGAAGTTCCCGTCGAGCTTTCCCCACCCAGATTGGAGGCGGTGACCACATAGTAATAGGTGGTGCCGTTGGTCAGGCCTGTATCGGTGTAACCGTTACCGGTCACGGTCGCCACTGTGGTGTAAGGGCCGCCGCTGGCGGTGGCACGCTTCACGTTGTAGCTGGTGGCTCCGACGGAGACGTTCCAGCCTAGGACAACCTGGGTGTCACCAGCCGTGGCGCTCAGGCCGGTGGGCGCGGCAGGCGCGGGCACCTGCGGCGTGGCGGAGGCCTGGACAGAGTTGGCGCTTTCGCCGCCGAGGTTCACGGCGCTGGCCACGTAGTAATAGGTGGTGCCATTGGTCAGGCCGGTGTCGGTGTAGCTCGTGGCAGTGACGCCCGAGGCGACGAGAGCATAAGGACCGTTAGCGGTCGTCGAGCGTTTGACCTGATAGCTGGCGGCTCCGGGAGACGCAGTCCACGTGAGAGCGACCTGGGCGTCGCCGCCGGTCGCGGCAAGACCGGACGGAGCCGGGGGCGGAGGCATCGTGGTCGCGCCAGCCTCGGCGGAGTTAACGCTCTCGACGATTCCATTGAGCGTGGAAACCACGTAATAATAGGGGCTGCCGACAGCGAGGCTGGTGTCGGTGTAGGTCGTACCGCTCACCGAACCGAGGATCGTGTAGGGACCGCCGCTGACATAGCCGCGTTTGACGTTGTAGCCGGTCGCTCCGGACACGGTGCTCCAACTCAGCGCGATCTGGGTTTGGCCCGGGGTAGCGACAACATTCGAGGGTGCAATCAGCGAGGCTGCGGCCAGAGCGGAGATTTCGGCGGCACTCAAGGCGCGGCCGTAGATTTGGAATTCGTCCACGGCGCCGTTCAGATAAGGATCAGCGGAGAACTGCGACTTTCCGATGTAGTTCTGGGTGGTGAGGCCGAGGCTCGACGGGGTGAGCGTCATACCGGTGTTGGTGCCGGCGGAGACGCCATTGATATAGAGGGTGCCGACGGAACCCGAGAACGTCACGGCGACGTGGAACCAGGTGCCCACGGGCGTGTTCACCGTGCTGTTGATCTGTTGCTCGCTCACCGAAGGCGTGCGGATCGCGAACCGGATCCGGTTGGCGGTCGGCCCCTGCGGGACAAGGAACATGTAGTTGGTCGTCCCTGTTCCGAAATCAAAGAGTCGCGCCCACGTGGAGAGGCTGTTGAGCTTCACCCAAGTCGAGAGAGTGCAGTTGCCCAATCCGGCGACCACGCCGGTGGGCAGGGTCGCGTAATTGGTGGAGCCGCTGAGGCTGACCGCGTTGTTGATCTTGCCGGCCGTGTAGGTGGAGCCGCCCACGAGGGTGGCATTCCAGCCGTTGCCGCTGGTATCGGTGACGGTCGTCGTCCCGTTGATTTCATCGAAGCGCAGATGGGCGCGCAGCGGGTTGTTATTTGGAGTCACCACCAACTGAGTGCTGGCGGCGCCTTCGCCGCCGGCGTTCACCGCGGTGATGACATAATAATAGGTCGTTCCGTTGACCACCGTGTTGTCGAAGTAGCTGGTGGCCGTCAGTCCGCTGACGAGGACGGTGTAGGGGCCTCCGGAGACGGTGGAGCGCTTGATCGTGTAACTGCTCGCGCCGCTCACCGCCTGCCAGACCAACCCGGATTGGCCGTTACCGGCAGAGGCGATCGCTCCGGACGGGGCTGCGGGCGGAGCCACGGGGGTTGCGGTGACTTGCGTGGAATTAGCTCCCTCGCCAGCGACGTTTTGGGCCGAGATCACGTAGTAATACGGGGCTCCGTTGACGACATCGGTATCAACATAGCCGGTGGCGGAGGTCGTGCCGACGAGAGCATAACCGCTGCCGCTGACATCGGAGCGTTTGATGTTGTAGCTCGTCGCTCCGGAGGAGGCGCTCCAAGCGAGGGTCACGGTTGCATTGCTCGCGGTTGCGGTGAGTCCGGTCGGGGCCGCAGGCGGAGCCAGGGGTGTGGCCGAGGCCTGGGCCGAGGCGGCGCTTTCGCCATTCGCGCCGACCGCAGTCGCCACATAATAATACGCGGTGCCATTGGTAACGGTGCTGTCGGCATAAGTCGCGGAGGCGGCTGTGCCGATCGTGAGATACCCGCTGCCGTCGGTGGTCGAGCGCTTGATGTTATAACTGGTCGCTCCGGAGGAAGCGGTCCACGTCAAGGTAACGAGGCCGTTGCCGCTGGTGGCTATGAAGTTGGCGGGAACCGGCGGAGGACCCACGGGAGTCGTGCTGACTTGGGCGGAGTTCGCGCTTTCGGCCACGCCTTTGAGCGCGGTCACCACATAGAAATAACCGGTGCCATTGATCAGGCCCGTGTCCGTCCAGTTCGGACTGGCGATGTTGGCTCCGACCACGGTGTAAGGCCCGCCGCTGACGGTCGAGCGCTTGACGTTGTAACCGGTGGCGCCGGAAACCGCGTTCCAAGTCAAGGCGGCCTGGGCATTGCCCACGCTCACGCCGACTCCATCTGGTGCGGCCAGAGGCGCGGCCAGCGCGGAGATTTCCGTCGCGCTCAAGGCGCGGCCGTAGATCTGGAATTCGTCCACGGCGCCGTTCAGATAGGGATCGGCGCTGAACTGGGAGCGGCCGATGTAATTGAGCGTGGTGACACCGAGGCTCGAGGGAGTGAGCGTCATCGCAGCATTGGTGCCGGCGACCGCACCATTCACATACATCGTGGTGGTGTTGCCAGAGAAGGTGAGGGCGACGTGGTTCCATACATTGGCGGTGAGGGCGAGGCTGCTATTGACCCCTTGAGACACCGACGGGGTTCTTATGCCGAAGGTCGGTTTAGCTGCGTTCGGTGAGGTGGTCGTGTATTGCGCAGCCAGGTACATGTAGTTGGTGGTCCCGGTCCCGAAATCCCAGAGGCGTGCCCAGTTGGAGAAGCTGTTGGGTTTTATCCAGATGGAGAGGGTGCAGTTGCCCAGTCCGGCGACCACGCCGGAGGGCAGGGTCGCGTAATTGGTGGTGCCGCTCAGGCTGACCGCGTTGTTGATCTTGCCGGTCGTCCAAGTGGAGCCGCCCACGAGCGTGCCATTCCAACCGTTGCCGCTCGCGTCGGCGGCGGTGGATCCCGTGGTTTCGTCGAGGCGCAGGTGAACCTTGGGCATCGTGATGTTGGCCATTCCGGACAACTCGGTGGTGGCGACGCTTTCGCCGGCGGCGTTCACCGCCACGACGATGTAGTAGTAGGTGACTCCGGGGCTCGCGCTGGCATCCGCATAGCTGGTGGCGGTGCCGGTGTAGATCGTGGTGTAGGGTCCGCCAGAGACGGTTGAGCGCTTGACGCTGTAGCTGGTCGCGCCGCTCGCGACACCCCAGCTCAGGGAAACCTGCGAGCTGCCGTTGCCGCCGCTCGCGGTCACCGTGCCGGGCTTGGGGGGCGGGATGCTGGAGACGATGCTGCCAACCTCCGCCGCACTCAGCGCGTAATTGTAGATGCGGAAATCGTCGATCTGGCCGTTGAAGAGCGGATCGGTGGACCATTGGGATTTACCGATGTAATTGACGGCGGGGTTGAACGCATCGGGTGCGAGTGTGATCGCGTTGTTGGTCGCGACGGCGGCTCCGTTCACATAGAGCGTGGCGGTGCTGCCGCTCAAGGTGACGGCGACGTGGACCCAGCGGCCGATGGGCAGCGCGGTGGCATAGTTGACCTGCTGAGAGCTGCCGGCGTTAACAATTTCAAAGCGCATGCCGCTGCCCGAGTTGGGCGTGAGCATCAGGTAGCTGGACGTGCTGTTACCGAAGTCGAAGATGCGTTGGAAATTTCCCCCGCCGTTCCAATAGACCCACGTCGAAATCGAGATCTCGTGGTAGCTCGCCGCGCCGGCGGGCAGGGTGACGTAATTCGTCGCACCATCGAGCGAGAGCGCCTGCCCGGTGCGTCCGGACGAATAGGTGGGCGTGCCGATGATCGTGCCCGGGAAGTTGCCAACGCTGTCCGTGGCGTCGCCATCGAACTGATAGCCCGAGCGTTGACTGAACGGAAACACGCTGATCGCCAGCGTCGCGTCCGCGTAAAGTCCGCCGGTATCGGTGACACGGACCGTAAAATTGTTGAGGCCAACGTCGCCCGCGCCGGGCGTGCCGGTGAGAGCGCCGTTGCTCCCGATCGTGAGCCAGGCAGGGCCGCTAACCTTGCTGAAGGAAAGGCTGTCGCCGTAGGGAAGATCCGGGTCCGTCGCGTTCGCCGCGAGCGAAGCGGCGTAGGCCTGGCCGCGGGTGACACCGGGTTTGGTGACCGTGCCGGAGAGCCAGGCGGGCGCCTCGTTGGTGTTGTTAACGGTTACACTGAGCATCGCGTCGTCGGTGGCGCCGGTTGGGTCGGTCACGCGCACGATGAACAGGTTTTTGCCATTATCGCTGTTCGCGGGAGTGCCGGAAAGCGCGCCGTTGGGTGCCACGGTCAACCAGGACGGGCCGGAGACCTTCGCGTAGATCAACGTTTCTCCGTCGGCATCCGTGGCGCTGGTGTAAATGGATTGGGTCGTGTAAGCTGCGCCCTGAGTGGCGTCGGCGCGGATCACCGGATTGCTGGTGAATTTGGGCGCGTGGTTCGCGCTCTGCCCCCAGAGGGCATAGACGTCGGAACCGGTCAGCGCACAGTTGTAGATACGGAAGTTGTCGATGCGGCCGCTGAAGTAGGGGTCGGCGTTCCACATGCTGCGGCCGAGGTAGCAGAAGGGCTGGCTGAACATCGGGGAAAGCCGGGCCGAGGAGCCGGACGCGACCGGCAGGCCATTGACGTAGAGGGTGGCGGTGTCGCCGTTGAAGGTGACGGCGAGGTGCGTCCAGGTGGCGACCGGCATCACGGGGCCGGCGAGGGTGATCGTGCCTTCGTTGCCGCGGGAGGTTGTCATGGTGAACCCGATTTTACCGCTGCCGTCCTTGACGGTGAGCATCATGAATTTCTCGATTTCGCTGCCGAAATCGAAGACGCGCTGGTAGGCGTTGCCGCCGTTCCAATACACCCAGGCGGAGAGGGTAACGTCGCGGGAGAGGCCGGAGTTGACCGGGAACTGGACGTATTGATCGACGCCGTTGAGGGAGATCGCCTGCCCGCCACCGAAGCCGGCGGCGTAGCCGGGGGCGGTGGCGCCCTTGGCGGTCGCGTTGCGGGTGCCGGTGCCGTCGTTCGTATTCCCTTCGAAGGTGTAGCTGGCGACGAGCGTCTGGTTCGCGAGCAGCGGGGTGCTCTCGAGATTGCCGGTGGGGGTGACGGCGACGACTTTGTAGTAGTAGCTGCCGCCTTGAGCGACGGTGGTGTCGGTGAAATTAAGGTTGGGTTCGACGGCCGTGCCGAGCGTCGTGTAGGGGCCGGCGGCGCTGGCGCCGCTGGCGGTTCTCTGAATTTGGTAACTCGTCGCCGTGGCGCTGCCCCACCAATTCAGGATGAGCTGGTTCTTGCTCCATTGCGCGAGCAGACCGCTGGGAGCGGCGCTGGTGCTCGTGTCGTCCCGCGCGTAAGTCAGGCTGCCGAGGCCCAGGGTATCCTGCGCGGAGGCAGTGCTGGCGGGCACGGGGAACCACTCGGGTCGGACCAGATTCATCGCGATTTTGGTCCACGGCGCGGCGATGCCTTGGACGTTCGCATAGTGGTTGTAGACCAGCTCCCAAGCGGGGTAGTTGCTCTCGCCTCGGCCGGAGCTCGAGAGCGTTTCGGTATAGGTAATATCGGTGTTGCGGTGATAAACCCAGGACACGTCGTCGTTGCCGGAGTTGTATTTCGCGATGTATTCGTAGGCGCGCAGCACCCGGTTGTTGTCGTAGCCGAACAAGTCGTCGCCTTGGTTCCATGCCATCTGGCAAAGCAGCCCCATCGAATACCAGCCGCCCTGATTGTGCGGCTGGTCGCGCCCGCTCTCCTCGGTCTGCGCCGTGCCGTCGGGGTGGATATACCACGCCGCGCGCTCCACGCGTCCGTTGCCCGAGCCGAATTTGAAGTAGTCGAGCGCCTGCTGGTAAACCGCGCGGTTGTCGCACAGGATGCCGATGGCGGCTATCGAGGCCATGTTATCGTCGTCCCAGTTGAGCCGGTAGTGGGTGTTGCCGCCACTGTTCACGGGAGTGCCGTGGTGGCGCCAAAGAAAGTCGAGGTTCGACGGGTAGAACACCCGCATCATCATGTCCTTGTAGGCCTGCTTTTGCGCCGCAGGCCAGCCGGGGTAGGTGCTCAGGATTTCGCCGCCCGTGGCGAAAAGGTAACCGCAGATGCCGGCCGCGAGCGACTGGTTGCTGTCGCCGGTGATGCCGAGAAGTGTGCCCGACCAAGCGTTGGCGATCACCACGGCTCGGTCTGCGTAGGTGTTGTCGCCGGTGAGCTTCCAACGGAGGGAGAACTGGTAGAGCGCCTGCGCGTCACACTGCGTGCGGGTGTAGTTGTCGGTCCCCGTGCCGCCTCGGTTGATATATTGCACCGCCGTGGGCCCCCAGCCCAGCATGTAGCGGTCGGCTGCAAGCTGGTCATAGCTGGTTTTCCACGGCGCGGTGCCCGCGGCGATCTTGGCCTTCATGCGGTCGAAATCCGCCTGCGTGTGCAAGGCGCCCGGGTGCGTAAAGGGTGCGTAGGGCGAAGCCGATGCCGTCATGTTCACTTGAAACACCCGATCGCCGGACAGCGGCGTGATCGTCGTCCCGCTGCGCGTGTAGGCCGTGCCGCCGGCGTAGGGATCGCCGCTCGTGCCGAGCAACTCGAAATAATTGCCGGACCCGTTGCCAATGATGAGGTCGAAGCCATAGGTCGTATTCGGATCAAGGTGCACCGGAAACGGCAGGTTGAAGGTGAGGTAGGTGCCCGGGCCGTTCACGCTGCTGCCGGAGCCGGGAGTGCCCTCGCCTCCCGCGATGAAGTTCTGGATCGACAGGAGCGACTGCGTCGTGCCGTTCACCTTGCTGACGGTCACCTGGATCGGCCCGTTGCTCGCGGCGAGGTTCCACGAAGGCTGGTTGGCGCCGGTCGCCGTGTTGTTCGTGTAGCCCGTGAGGCGCACCGTGATGCCACTCACGTCGTAGCCGTTGGGGTTGCTCCCGGTCGTGAAGGTCTGGCCCTGCGCCGGCTGGCCGATAACCACCCGCGTGCTCGCGTCGTTGGCCGTGCCGTTGTTCGCGCCGCCGTCGGCGTTCACGCCCGAGCCGCCGATGTTCGCGGCGTCGAAGGCGGCTCCGCTCCACTGGGCGACGCTATCGGCCGCGCCGGAGGGCTGAACAGCGGAATAGGTGATCGTGGAGTTGAAAGTGAGCGGGTGCGCCAACGCCGCCGCGGTCGCCCAAGTGCCGGCTATACCCAAGGCAAGCAGCTGAAGCGGCCGCAGCCAGCGACGAAGGACAGAAGTTCCAAGAGAGTGAACGACAGATGAGGACCGAGGGGAATCGATCCGGGCAAAGCAGGATGCGCTGGACATAAAGAACGGAATTGGGGGGGGGGAAGCCGAACAAGGGGAGAAAGCCCGGGCTCAAGGGGCCACCCGGGTACGAAGCACGCATGGATTCGCAATTCCGCTGTCGGTTCAGACGACACGACAACTTTTATTCCAAGAATAGAATTGTACTCGAGCGGTTGTTTTGCTCGCTCGAAAAGAGCGATTTGCGCGCTTTTCAAGCGCCATCAGGAAGCCCACCGGTCATGATATCCAGACTGGCATGTAAGACATTCGTCAGACGTGCATTTCCCTACCGTCCTACTTCGCTTCCCTGTGTCTGCCGCGCCTCGTCCTGTGGCACTACGTCTGCAGCCGGTGGCGCATCATCAACATCAACTCGATCGTGGTGAAACGTGCGCCATCGGGAAGCCCGGTCATGATATCCAGACTGGCACGGAACCCGCGGTAGCCCGCCACCTCCCATGCCGTCCTACTTCGCCTCTCTGCGTCTGCCGCGCCTCATCCTGTGGTGCTACCTTTGCTGGTACCTGACCATCGCCGTGCTTTATTTTGATCCCAGCCCGGGGCTCTGGCTGTCCTCGCTCGGCATCAGCAGTATCATCGGCTCAGCCCTGCTGCTCTCGATTCACTCGCCCGGCCGGCGACTGGACCGCTGGACCGTTTTCCGTCTTTTCCTGATGCCCTTCTGCGTTTCGAGCTATTCATGCCTCATCAAAGGCCGGAACTTCCTGCTCATCTTTCCGCCCGAGCTGAAACCCAACCTCCTCGCGCTCGCGGCGTGCGCCGGTTTCCTGACGTTGTGCCTCGCCTGCCGCACGCTGCCGCAGGCGCGGCGGGCCGGTCAACCCGCGGCCTGAAACGCCCAAGCGGGACCGAGAGCAGGATTGCCTTTGCCGCGAATGGCTTTGGGCTGGCGTGGATTGTTCGGTCACGGCCACTCCGGCCGGCCGCCTTCCCTATCACTGCACATCACATGTCCTCCTCCGAATATTCCCTCGATACCGTCGATCAGCGCGTCAGCTACGGCATCGCCATGAACATGGGCGCCAACATCACCCGCCAGGGTGGCATTGAGATCGATCTGGCGGCGTTTGTCGTCGGCCTGCAGGACGGCCTGAGCGGTGCGAAGCCGCGCGTATCGGAGTCGGAACTTCGGGCTGCGTTCGAAACCGCCCAAGAACGCGTCGAAGCGATCGCCGCCGCCGGAGCCGCCAAACAGGCTGAAGCCGGCAACAAATTTCTGGCCGACAACAAGGCCCGCTCCGGCGTCATCACGACTGCGTCGGGGCTGCAATACGAAGTCCTGCGCGAAGGCAACGGCCCCAAGCCCGCCCCCGAGCAGAGTGTCGAAGTGCATTACCACGGCACCCTGATCGACGGCACGGTGTTCGACAGCTCGGTTCAACGCAGCGAGACGGTTTCGTTTCCGGTCACGGGTGTCATCGCCGGCTGGGTCGAGGCGCTGCAGCTCATGGCAGTCGGCTCCAAGTGGAAGCTCTTCATCCCCGCCGAGCTCGGCTACGGCAACCGCGCGCAAGGCGCGATCCCGTCCGGTTCCGCGCTGATCTTCGAGGTCGAGTTGATCGGCATCGAATAATCCCGGCGAACCACGCGCCAGCCGTCCGGCCTGTCTCGGCAGACGGCCGGCCTCCCGTTTTATCATGTCCAGCCCGACCGCTCTCCCCTCCCGCTCCGCGCTCCGCGATGTGCTGCAACCGGCGGTGATCGTGGGCGCGCTCGGGTACTTCGTCGATATTTACGACCTCACGCTCGTCAGTATTCTGCGGATACCGAGTCTGCGCTCCCTCGGCTACTCCGGGGAAGCGCTCATCAACCACGGGCTCGACCTGCTCAACTGGCAGATGATCGGGATGCTGTTCGGCGGGATTTTCTTCGGCGTGCTCGGCGACAAGGTGGGCCGCCTCGCCACGCTCTTCGGTTCCATCCTGCTCTACTCGCTGGCCAATCTCGCCAACGGCTTCGTCCACTCGCTCGACGCTTATCTGGTCCTCCGCTTCATCGCCGGCTTCGGCCTCGCCGGCGAACTGGGCGGCAGCATCACGCTCGTGTCCGAGGTGCTGTCGAAGGAAACTCGCGCCTACGGCACCACGCTCGTCGCCACCGTCGGCGTACTGGGCGCGGTGGTGGGCGGACTTGTCGCCGGCTCGCCCCACATCGACTGGCGCACCTCCTACTTCATCGGTGGCGGACTGGGCCTCGCCCTGCTGCTTTTGCGCGTAAGCGTCGCGGAGTCGGGGATGTTCAACCAACTCAAGACTCAGGCCGCCGGCGTGTCGCGCGGCCGTTTTTTCGCGTTGTTCACCGACTGGACGCGTTTCAACAAATACGTCCGCTGCATCCTCATCGGGCTGCCCAGCTGGTTTGTGGTGGGCGTGCTGGTGACGCTCTCGCCCGAATTCGCCCGCGCCCTCGGCATTGTGGGCGAGATCAAGGCCGGCTACGCCGTCTCGACGCTTTATCTCGGCCTCACCGCGGGCGACCTCGCTAGCGGCCTGCTCAGCCAATGGCTCGGCTCACGCCGCAAGGTCGTGCTCGGGTTCATCCTCCTCACCGTCGGCTGGATCGCGGCCTACTTCCTGTCGGCCGGAGCGACCGCCGGCTGGTTTTACACAGTCATCTTTTTCCTCGGTGTCGGCATCGGCTATTGGGCGGTGTTCGTGACGATCGGAGCCGAGCAGTTCGGGACCAACCTTCGCGCCACCGTCGCGACCACGGTGCCGAATTTCGTGCGCGGCGCGGTCGTGCCAATCACCCTGGGTTTCAAGGTCTGCAAGGAACACTTCGGCCTCCTCCCCGGCGCGATGATCGTTGGCGGCGTCTGCCTCGCCCTCGCCTTGTGGGCGCTCCACGGCCTGGAGGAAACCCACGGCAAGGATCTCGATTATTTCGAGCCGGTGTAAACCCGTCCGCCGTTACTGCCAGTTCAGCACGAGGCGGGTGAAGTAGGTGGTGTCGAGGCGGTCCACGCCGGCGCCCGGACGGCTGCTGTAATCGTGCGTGATGCCCAGGCGGAGCTTCCACGCCGGGTTGAAGAGCGGAACCTCGTAGTACGACTCGTGGGTGAAATGGAAATTGGTGAAATCGCTGAACGACGGATCATACGAGAGCCGGTTGACCAGCTTGGAACCGCGAAAGGTGTACTCGTGGTTGAGGCCCACATCGAGACCGAGGCTTTGCACGTCGTCGGTCTCGGGGTTGCTGTAGTTTTCGTAGCGGTAGGAAAAACCGGCGCGACCTGTGAAGATGTGCAGCGGCTTCTTGATGAAGTCATAGCCGAAACCGGTCGCGGACACGTTGTAGACATGGATGTCCTTCACATGATCGAAGCCGCCCTCGTCGCGCACATACCAGGAATAGCGGCCGTAAAAATTATCGGAGTAGTCGGCACCGGCCTTGAACTGGTCGGCCGACTTCACGTTGTTGGTCTCCTGCCGGTTGTAGGCGGTGTAGAGCTGAAGCGTGTCGATGGGGCCGGTCAGCTTGCTGCGAAACGAAGCGGCGGTCCCGAGCTGCTCATTGTTCCCGGTCTTGCCCGTGACGTCGAGACTGGCCTCGAAGGACCACTTGCGTTTCAACGCGACCACCGCCGGATCGGGCGTTCCCGGCGTCCAGGTGGTGACCACCTTGGTCATGGGCGCGATGGTCGTGCCCCCCTCGGCCTTGACGCCGATATTGCCGCCGCCGGCAGGAACCACCGCGCCTTTCAACACCGTGCCGTCGGAAAGCCGCACAAATCGCGGCGACTCCGTCTGCACGCCGGTCACTTCGCTCTGCTTGATCGTGAGAACCCCCGCGTAGGCGGTGTCCAGGGTGACATTGGCGCTGTCGATTTTGGTGACGGTACCGACCAAGCGCGCGCCGTTCTTCGTCTCCACCACATCGGCCCGGATCGACGAAACGCCCGCCGCCAGCAGAGCGGCAAGGATTCGAAGAAAAAAGCGGGCGGACTTCATGCGATGGCTTCTGGGTAGTTGCCGATTTCACGGAGTCAAACGCGCGCGTGTGTTTTCGGGGGAATTTCCCCGCAGGTCTCATCGGTGAAAGGCTCTCGACACCCCGACGGCGGATGCGTTGGTTCGCCCCACGATGTCCGCCCCCTCCGCCCAACGCCCGTCCCTCATTCTTGCCGATCGCTGGCAGGACTACCAATTGCTCGATTGCGGCGACGGCATGAAGCAGGAGCGCTGGGGCGAGTACGTGCTCGTCCGGCCCGATCCGCAAATCATCTGGCCCAAGCACAGCGGTCCCGAGTGGAAGGCGTGGGACGGTTATTACCACCGCAGCGAAAAAGGCGGCGGCAGCTGGGACTATCGCAAGAAGCTGCCGGACTCGTGGAACATCCGCTACCAGTCGCTCGGGCTCACCTTCCGCATTCATCCCACGTCGTTCAAGCACACCGGACTTTTCCCCGAGCAAGCGGTCAACTGGGAGTGGTTCAGCGCCAAGATCAAGGCCGCCCGTGCCGCCGGCCGCGAGGTCAACGTCCTGAATCTCTTCGGCTACACCGGCGCGGCCACCTGCGCCGCCGCCAAGGCCGGCGCGAGTGTCACCCATGTCGACGCCGCCGAGGGCATGGTGAAATGGTGCCGTGAAAACGCCGCGCTCAGCGGGCTCGCCGACGCGCCCGTGCGCTACCTCGTGGACGACTGCCTCAAGTTCGTCCGCCGCGAGCTCAAACGCGGCAAGCGCTATGACGCCATCATCATGGATCCGCCCACCTACGGCCGGGGCAGCACCGGCGAGATGTGGAAACTGGAGGACCACCTCTGGACGCTTCTGCGCGAGTGCCGTGAGATCCTGACGGAAAAGCCCCTGTTCCTTCTGATCAACGCCTACACCGCCCGGCTTTCGCCCACGGTCGTGGTCAACCTCCTCACGGAGCTCATGCACGGCCGCGGCGGCAGCCTCATCGGCGGCGAAGTCGGCCTCCCCGTCAAAGCCGACGGCAAGGTTCTCCCCTGCGGCATCTATGGCCGCTGGGAAGCCTGACCGGCCATGCATCGCCCCTGATAATGAACCAGTCCGACGCCCGGATGTCGGACCGCCTTGCCTCTTCATGAAAGCCCTCGTCGCTTTGTTTTTTGCCGTCGCCCTCGCTCTCGCCGCCCGCGGTGCCGACGAAGTCGCCCCTCCGTCGGTGCAGACGGACGACCGCCTGCACTTTGGCTCGATCACCGTCTATTCGGAAAACGACAAGTACTTCGCCGGCACCGACGAACACTACACCAACGGCTTTAAGCTTTCCGCTCTCTCGACTGACCTGCGCAGTTTCACCGACGCATCCGTGCCCGCGCCCGTCCGCGGCATCTCCCGCCTTCTGGGCAGCCTCGTCCCGCCGGACAAGCCCTACAAACTCGGTCTGTCCCTCGGACAAAACATCTACACGCCCCAGAACACCTCGGTCGCCACTCCCGATCCCGCGGACCGGCCCTATGCGGCGTGGCTGTATCTCGGAGTCGCCTTTCAAATTTACCATCCGCCTGCGGCAGCCGGCGACGTTGCCCGCCTTGATGTTTTCGAAGTCACCGCCGGTGTTGTCGGTCCCGCCGCGCTCGGCGAGCAAACGCAGAACACCGTCCACAGTCTGATCGGTGTCGCCCACGCCCATGGCTGGAGCCACCAGCTTCACAACGAGCCCGGCCTCAACCTCGTTTACGAACGTCAGTACCGCTTCTCCACCGCCGACGCACGCGTCGGCTGGGGCGCGGATTTCATCCCCCACGCCGGTCTCAGCTTGGGCAATGTTGCCACCTTCGCCAACGCCGGAGGCGAGGTGCGCGCCGGCTACTGCCTGCCTGCCGATTTCGGCAGCAATCTCATCCGACCCTCCGGCGACTCCAACGCCCTTGTCCGGCAACCCTTCTGCCTCTTCCTCTTCGCCGCGGTCGACGGTCGCGCCGTGGCCCGTGACATCACCCTCGACGGCAACACCTTTGAAGACAGCGCATCGGTCGACAAACGCCCCGTGGTCGCCGACCTCTATGCCGGCCTCGGTTTTGGCACCCGCCGTTGGCAGTTCACCTACGCCCAAGCGTACCGCACCAAGGAGTTTTACGGCCAGACGGACCGCTCCGTCTTCGGATCGATTAGCGTCTCGTTTTTCTATTAAACGGCCGGCCGTGCGCAAAAAGCGCGAAATTACGCTTCATTGGTCCTGCGTCCTTCGTCATTGGTGGTTCGCGCCGCCACGCGACGCATCCCATGTCCCTCGCCGACTCCTACTTCGCCACCGCCACCGACCTGCTCAACCGCGCGCGTGAAAAAAACGCCGCCACGCTCAAGGCCCTCGCGCCCGTGATCGGCCCGTCCATCGCCGCGGGCGGCGTGCTCCACACCTTCGGCAGCGGCCACTCCGAACTGATCGGCCGCGAGATCATCGGACGCGCCGGCGGCCTCATGCCCGTCACCGGCCTGATCGATCCCGGCTACGGCTTTAGCGAAAACGTCGTCGGCTACGGCACGCGACTGGCCGAGCGTTACCACCACAATTACGGGATGCACAGCGGCGAAAGCATCATCGTCATCTCCAACTCCGGTAAAAACGCCTCGCCCATCGAGGTCGCCCTTTACGCGAAGAAAAAGGGCCTCACCGTCATCGCCCTCACGTCCGTGGCGATGAGCACCACCGCCAAAACCGTCCACCCCGGCGGAAAAAACCTTCACGCGATCGCCGACTACACGCTCGATAATCTCGGCGTGACCGGCGACGCCATCGTGGAGGTCAAGCCCGGCGTCCACGCCGGCCCCACCTCCACGCTCATCGGCGCCACGCTGCTCAACCTCCTCGTCCTCGAGGTCGTCGACTGGCTCAAGGCCGGCGGCCACGCCCTCCATCTCGTGCGCAGCCAGAACGTTCCCGGCGGCATGGAGGACAACATCGCCCTCTCGAAGCACTACCGCACCCGCCTGAGCAAGCTCATCGGGTGAGCGCCCGGCCGCCGGCGAAATCAGAACCAACCGGGAACCGATGCCCCCAGTTTGCCGACTGTTTCTTTGTTCCCGCGTTCTCCCGTTAAAAATCCGCTCCTCCTATGAAAATCGGCGTTGATGGCGGCGGCACCAAGACCGAGCTCATCCTGGTGGATGACGACGGCGCGGTCATCGCCCGCCACCTCGCCCCCGGCTGCAACCCCAGCGTCGCCGGTCCCGCCGTCGCGCTGGCCGCCCTCGACGACGCCTTCGACGCGCTCTTCGAGGCGCCCGGCGCCCAACCCGCCGCCTCCGATCTTCCCGTCACGCACACGCTCCTCTGCATGGCCGGCGCGCCCGGCTTCTGGCGCGAGGCCGCCGGCATGCTCACCGCCTCGGGAACGTTCGGCCAGGTGACCGCCCTCGACGATTCGCGTCCCGTGCTCGCCCTGGCCACCGGCGGACAACCCGGGCTCGTCCTGCACGGCGGGACCGGTTCCTTCGTCGCCGCCCAGGCCCCCGACGGCAGCTTCCATTACGCGGGCGGCACCGGCTGGCGCTTCGG
Source organism: Verrucomicrobiota bacterium (assembly GCA_019510185.1). GTDB lineage: Bacteria > Verrucomicrobiota > Verrucomicrobiia > Opitutales > Opitutaceae > Rariglobus. The sequence continues at coordinate 85,802 of JAEKKV010000011.1, forward strand.
AGATCCAGGAAGCGGATACGACCTCGGCCGGCGCACCATCAGCCGCGCGCTGCTCGAGCTGCAAGGCTGGCTGCTGCCGTCGCGCCTCGGCACCCTCTTGCGCGATCACACCGGACTGACCGAGGCGGCCGCCATCACGCGCTACTTTTACCAGCATGCCGAACCCAACCGGCAGATCGCCGGCCTCGCCCCCGGGCTGCTCCGCCTCGCCGCCGAGGGCGACCCCGCCGCCCACCAGATCGTGACCGAGTCCTGCACCGAACTCCTGAAGCTCGCCGAGTCCGTCACCACGAAGCTCTTCGCCGGCTGGCACCTCGACGAGCTGCGCGCCGGCGTGAGCGGACCCATCCTCTGCCATCCGGCCGCGCAAAAAGCCCTCGCCACCCGTTCGTCGCTCACCCTCCGTCCGGTGGTGGATGCCCCCATCGAAGGCGTCCGCCGGCTCCTGCTCGGCCTGCACACGTAGCAAAATCGCGCGCCCCCAAACGCGCTTCGCGGCCGCTTCACTCCGCGCCGTTGGCGCGCTTCCGCAGGTTTTCGTAGATCACCGCATGGATGTGCTCGGCGGTGACGGTTTGGATATCCCGCAGCTTCATCAGCTCCGCCGTCGCCTCGCTTGAGGCGGCATGCGCAAGCTCAAGGATCCGGGCATCGAAACCCGCGCACTGCTCCGCCTCCATCGTGACGAGCTGCATCTGGTTCAGATAATTGAGCAGGATGTGATAGGAACCCTCCACGGTCTTGTTGAAGATCATGAGTTTTTCCCGCTCCAGGCGCTGCTGCCGTTCGAACGCCCGCTTCGTGAGAGCCAGCAGGAGCAACGATGACAGCACGATGAACAACCACCCCTTCATCGTCTGCCAAAAGACAACTCCCGCCAGATCGCTCGCCTCGGCCGCGACCAAGCGGTCGGACAAAAAAATCCACAGGGCGCCAAAGATCGTATACGCCAACACTACGGGTAGGTAGGGCTTCATGGGGAGCGGGGCTGATCCCGCCCGAGCAGAACCCCTTTCCGCCCGGCGGGCAATGCCAGGCGGCCCGCCTTTTATAAAGAGCCGTGCCCGTGCAAACGGCCGCCCGTCCACTCCGGGGTTTGCAGCCTGCGTTTTTTCAGCCTGACTCTCGCCCCCATGCCCGCCGCCTCCGTCTCAATTCTCGCCGAAGCCGAGTGGCGCGAACGGCGGCACGCCCACGAGGCCCGCGTGCGCGCCTGGACCGATCCGCATCAGGCGCGGGCCGCGCGCGGGGAAAAACACCCGGTGTACGATTTCCTTTTCAGTTACTACGCTTTTCGCGCCTCATGGCTGCGCCAGTGGCACCCGGGGCCCGACACGGTCCTCGTCGGCGAGGGCGCGCGCGAGTTTCTCCGCCACCCGGAATACCGCGAGACTCCCGACGGCGTGATGCTCGACCCCGCCGCCCTGCCCGCCCGTCGTCGCGATTTCCTCGTCTGGCTGCGTGGGCTGCTCGCCGCGACGCAGACGCGCCCGCCGGCCTTCGGCTGCTTCGGCCTGCACGAATGGGCAATGGTGTATCGGCAAACTCCGGACGAAATCCGCCACAACGCCTGGCCGCTGCGTTTTCCGCCGGACGACCTCGCCCGCATCGTCGAGGCGCAGCCGGTGCGCTGCTCGCATTTCGACGCCTTCCGGTTTTTCACCGCGCCCGCCCGGCCGCTCAACAAACTCCAGCCCACCCGCGAGACCGTGGCGGACAACGAGCAGCGCGGCTGCCTGCACGCCAACATGGATCTCTACAAATGGGCGTTCAAACTCGCGCCGTTCACGCCGGCGGAGCTGATCGCCGACTGCTTTGCGCTGGCGCGGGATATTCGCGAGATGGACATGCGCGCCAGCCCCTATGACCTGCGCGCACTGGGTTTTGACCCGATCGCCATCGAAACACCCGAAGGGCGCCTGGATTACGAGCGGCAGCAGCGCGCCTTCGCCCTCCGGAGCGAGCCTCTCCGCGCCCGCCTGCTGGCCTTATGCGACCGATTACTTGAATCGGACTGAAGAAACGGGATTCATGGGCAAAATATAGCCGCATATTTTTCCTTTTGCAGAAATAGGCTCGTCAAAGCCCCCCCCACCCGCTCGGCTTTTGCAACTCCTGCTAAATTAATACCCCAGGCGACAAGCCCATGCGCACACCCAAGCTCGGATTACCCTCACTGATCGCAATTCTCGGCCTCGCCACAATCGGTTTGTGGGTAGCCTCGCATCGCACCGCTTCCGCCCAATCCCCGGTTGCCTCGTCGTCCCCCACGGCCAATCAAGCCCCTGCGTCGCAATCCGGCGCGGCACCCGCCTCCGTAACCTCCCTGACCGCAGAGGCTGCTGCGGCGAGCCCCGATGCCGTGGGCATCTTCTTGGGTGACAAAGGCCCGGTCACCATTGCCGACATACCCGCAGGTGCCTTTCGCACTCAATTGGAGGCTCTTTCACCCGAAGCACGGCAAAACGCACTCGGTCGCATCGCCCATGCACGTATACCGCTGACGCAGTTCAACACCCTGCGCACGACTCCAAACGGCTTTCTTTACCAAATCTGCGGCACCGGCCCCGACGACGACCACGCCCATTCATCCACACCGGCCACCGACGCCATCTCGAAGGTTCGTTCCAGCTCTACGACCTCGGCCGCTACCGTGCAGTCGCCTGCCCTGGCTTCCGTGCCCATCAGCGCTCCGCCGGTCCGCCACAGCAAACCCGGCTCGTCCAATGTCCTCTACCTTGATTTCAACGGGCAGACTATCACCGGCACCGAGTGGAATACCGAGTACCGTGTCACGACTTACACGGCCGTCGCCTACGATCTCGACGGGGATCGCACCACGTTTAACGCCACCGAGCAGGCCGTCATCATCAACGTATGGGAACGCGTGGCTGAAGACTACCAGGGCTTCGATATCGACGTGACCACGGAGGCCCCAACCTCCTTTGCCTCCAACCATGTCGGCCGCGCCCTGATCACCCGCAGCACAGATGCAAAAAATAATTTAGTGCCGGTCGCCGAGAACCGCTATGCCACAGGCGTCGCCTTCATCGATGTCTTTGGTAACGCCAATTATGCCTCCAGCTTATCGCCCGTCTGGGTCCTTTACGACAGGGCAGGAAGCAGCGACGCTATCGCCGACACGGTATCACACGAATTCGGACACAACTTGGGCCTCACCCACGACGGCCAGGTCGCCACTTCGCAAAGCGCCCGCCAAGAGTACTACTTTGGCCATGGCTTGGGCGAAACCTCTTGGGCCCCCATCATGGGGGGCACCAGCGTTGGCAAAAACGTCACCACCTTCAGCAAGGGCGAATACTACTTGGCCAACAACACGCAGGATGATCTGGCCATTATCGGCGCCAAACTGGGTGCCCATGCCGACGATTACAGCGGCTCTTTTCTGACTGCCACCACGCTGAATCCCCCCGGTACACCCACCACCGGCCACATTGAAGCCTCCACCGATGGCGACATGTTCCAGGTGCTCTCGTTGAATGGCACCGTCGCGGCGAGCATCAGCCCCTACAGAAGCGCCTTCGGCACCTACGGCGGCAATCTGGACATTCTGGCGGAGCTCTACTCCTCGTCAGGCGCATTGTTAACGACTTTCGACCCCGACGATACCACCACGGTTTCTGTCAATTATGTAGGCACCCCCAACTCCTCCTATTTCATTCGCGTCCTCGCCACCGGCAGCGGAGATCCTTTTTCCAGCGATCCGACGGGATACACCGCTTACGGCTCAATGGGCGCTTACACCATCACCAACAGCACCGTAAGCGATCTCCCGCCGACCATTTCCCAGCAGCCCACGGGGGCGGTCGTGGCGGTCGGCTCCACCGCCACCCTGACCACCGTCGCCACTGGCACCCATCTCTATTATCAATGGAATAAAGACGGAACTGATATCAGTGGTGCCACGTCCGCCACACTGACGCTTTCCTCCATCACCCTGACGCAAGGCGGCACCTATTATTGCACCGTCACCAACTCCGGTGGCAGCGTCGCCACCAATTCGGTCGGCGTCACGGTTTACAATGGCACTCCGCAGACCTTTACCGTCAATCCCGCCACCACCAACACGTTTCCCACCATCATTGGCGGCCCCTTCACCAGCGTCCAATGGTACTACAACGGGAGCGCCTTGAACAATGGCGACCGCAGCGGCCGCGTGACCATCATTGGGGCCAGCCTGCGGATCACTAATATCACTTCGCCGGACGCAGGCATCTACACCCTGAGGCTTCAAGCCGGTGGCGTCACCATCGCCGCCAGCACCGTCGGCGCCATCACGTTGGCCGTGCGCATTCCTCCGACTCTCAACGTGTCCACTCCGCTTGTCAGTCGCTTGGGAGCGAGCATCAGCCCCTCAATGGTCGTGACGGGGAGCAATCTCACTTACATCTACGCCGGGCTTCCGGCCGGTATGACCTATAATGCCGCCACTGGCACCATCATCGGACGACCCACCGCAACCGGTACTTTCACTGTTCTGGTCACCGTTACGGATGCGTTCGGCCTCAGCAGTTCGACTAGCAGCTTCACGCTCAGCCTCGTTGCCCTGCCCTCCACCTTGGTCGGCAACTTCAATGGCATCGTGAGCCGTCAGTCCGACCTCAATCAGATGCTGGGCAATACCATCAGCTTCAGCACGACCAGCAATGGACAGATCCGCGGACAGGTCCTCGTCAGCGGCGTTTGGGTTCCCTTCACCGGTTTCCTCAATGGAAGCGATGGCAGTGACGCCACCGCCGCTCTGACCCTGTCCCGCAATAACCTGCCCGATCTTCTGCTGACGCTCACGCTGCCGATCAGCGGCGCCCCCGTGACCGGCACGCTTGCCGTGGCAGGCAAATCCACCGCTACCATTCAGGCGTGGAATTGCCCCTGGACCAAAGCCCATCCCACCACCTTGGCCGGCTCCCATGTGTTCAGCTTGGCGACCTTTGCGCCGGGCGTGGGCGAGGCGGATCGACCGACCGGCGCCAGCTTCGGCACCTTGGCCGTAGCCGCCGACGGCACCGTGCAATGGACCCTGCAACCCGCCGATGGCTCGGCCCTGCTTAAAGGCACCTCCGTCCTCGGGGCCAACGGCGAGATTCCCCTGCAGGCCGTACAAAGCAATCCGGACGGTTCTTTCCTCGGCTGGATCAAAGTCTGGAGCGGCACGACCAGCCCATCCAGCTTGGGCACCGTTTCCTGGCGTCACGGAGCGGCCACGGCTTCGGGCAGCAAATTGCCCTATCCGCTGGGCTTCGGGTTGACGACGGCAGTCGATGCACTCGTTGAGACCAGCCGTTATACTCCTCCCCCCAAGGGCCAAAGTCTCTTCGGTGCCTCCACCGCTAATAACGCCGCCATCCTCTTCAACGGAGCCGGCATCGAAAATAGCGACTTCGGCGCCAAGCTCGTCTCCTCGACCGCGCCCTATAAGTTCACGTTGACCAATACCAACACGGCGGTTTTCCCCAAGGCGGGCGTTGCCAATCCCGCCGGTTTTAGTGTGACGATCGACCCCCTCACCGGAAAGTTCACCGGCAGTCTCACGATTGTGAATACGGTTTCCGGCCGCGCCGTGAAGCGTAACATCACGTTCAGCGGAGTATCGGGGCTTGGCGAACAAGGTTTTTTCCTCCTCTTGCCCTTGTCCGGAGGCACGCCGCTATCCGGCTCCGTAGTTATTCTGCCGGCCCAGTTCTTCCCCTAATCGCGGTTCAACCGCCGATATAGCTCATCTCGATCTTGGCCGGGACCGGCTCGCCGCGCGCGAGCCGGTCCGCGCGTTCATCGCTGTAGCGATCGCGCCGGCCGGCCCAGAGGCCGCCAAGATGGCGGATGAGCGCAGCGTCGTCCGCCCCCTTCCGCAGCACATCGAGCACATCGTGGCCGGCGGCGGCAAAAAGACAGGTGAACAATTTTCCGTCCGCCGACAGCCGCGCGCGATTGCAGTCCTTGCAAAACGGTTCCGTCACCGAGCTGATCAGCCCGATCTCGCCCCGGCCGTCGGCATACCGGTAACGCGCCGCCACCTCGCCCCGATAGGCCGGCCCGACCGGTTCGAGCGGCCACACCGCCCCGAGGCGGTCCACGATCTCCCGCGCCGGCACCACCTGCTCGCGACGCCAGTCGTTGGTGTTGCCCACGTCCATGAACTCGATGAACCGCAACGCGTGTCCTCGCTCGCGAAAATACTCCGCCATCGCGAGCAGCTCGTGATCGTTCACGCCGCGTCGCACCACCATGTTGATTTTCACCGGCAGGCCCAGCCCGGCGGCCGCGTCGATGCCTCGCAACACGCGGGCGACCGGGAAACCCTGGCCGTTCATTTTCCCGGCGGTGGTATCGTCGAGCGAATCGACCGAGACGTTCAGGCGGTCAAGGCCGGCGGCCCGCAACGCCGGCGCAAATTTTTCTAAAAGCCAGCCATTGGTCGTCAACGCGACGTCCGGCACGCGCAGGTCGTGCTTGAGCGCGCGCACGAGGTCCGGCACGTCGGCGCGCAACAACGGCTCGCCGCCGGTGAGGCGGATTTTGCCGACGCCCAGCGCGGTGAAGGCCCGGGCGATGCGCACCAGCTCGGGAAGCGCCATGAGCTGCGAGGCCTTGAGGAAAGCGTGATCCGCGCCGAAGACTTCCTTCGGCATGCAGTAGGGGCAGCGAAAATTGCAGCGATCCGTCACCGAAATGCGCAAGTCGCGCAGCGGGCGGTTGAAGGTATCGTGCACTTCACTCATGGTCGGCCCACACCCAAGCACAGCTTCGCGCAAAAACAACCATGCTCATCACCCCCGCCGACGCCGAACGATTGGTTCTGGACGCGCTCTTCCCGCTTCCCGCCGAGGACTGCCCGCTCGCCCAAGCCCACGGCCGCGTGCTCCGCACCCCGCTGAAAGCCGATCGCGAGCTGCCCCCGTTCGATCGCGTGACGATGGACGGCTATGCCGTTTGCAGCACTGACATCGTCAACGGAATCAAAAGCTTCCGCGTCACCGGAATCCAAGCCGCCGGCATGGTGCCGCTCGTTCTGCGCAACGCGGGCGACAGTGTGGAAATCATGACGGGCGCCGCCCTTCCCGCCGGCGCCGATTGCGTCGTTCCCTATGAAGCCGTTTCCCGCGAGGGCGCCACGATCACGCTCGATTCCGCCGGCGCGGTTTTGCAACCCGGCGCCAACATCCATCGGCGCGGCTCCGACGCCGCGACGGACGATCTCCTGGTACCGGCCGGCACGCGGCTCACCGGACGCGAGATCGCCGTGGCCGCCACCGTGGGCGCCGGGACGCTCAGCGTGGCCCAGCGTCCCAGCGTGGCGGTCATCGCGACGGGCGACGAACTCGTCGAAGTCGATTACGCCGCGCTCGCTCCTCATCAGATCCGAAAATCCAACGATTACGCCCTTCGCGCCGCGTTGCTGTCCAGCGGACTGGTTTCCCGCGCCGAACGCTTTCACCTGCGTGACTTGCCGCATGAAATCGAGACGACGTTGCAACGCCTCATCGCCGGCTTCGACGTCGTAATTCTGACCGGCGGCGTTTCGAAGGGGAAATTCGACCACCTGCCCGCCGCGCTAGCCAAGCTCGGGGTCGACCGCAAAATCCACGGCGTCGCCCAGCGCCCCGGCAAGCCGTTCTGGTTCGGCATGACTCCGCGGCATACCCCCGTTTTTGCCCTGCCGGGCAATCCCGTGTCGGCCTACACCTGCCTGCACCGGTATGTTTTTCCCGCGCTCGACCGCCTGGCCGGCGCCACGCCCGCCGCGCCGGATTACGCCGTGCTCGCCGCGTCTCTCCGCTTTTCCGCCCCGCTCGCCTGGCTGCCTCCCGTCGTGCTCACCACGACGCCCGACGGACGCCGCACCGCCACACCCGCGCCCTCCAACACTTCCGGCGACCTCGGCGGTCTCATCGGCACCGACGGTTTTATCGAACTTCCTCCCGGCCCGGCCGAATTTCCCGCGGGCACCGTCGCGCGGTTTTACCGCTGGGTTTGACGTTTCGCCCCCGGTCGTTGGTCATTGGCTCTCGCCATGCTCTCCCACCTCAACGCGCAAAACCAGCCCGCGATGGTCAATGTCGGCCCCAAGGCCGTCACCCGCCGCACCGCGCACGCCGTCGCCGTGGTCGTGCTGCCACCCGCTCTCGCCGCGCTGATCACGGACAAGGAGATCACCGGAAAGAAGGGGCCCGTTTTTCAAACCGCCATCCTCGCCGGCGTGATGGGCGCCAAGCGCACCGGCGATCTCATTCCGCTCTGCCACCCGCTCGCGCTGGAGGATTGCCAGATCGAAATCCTGCCGGGTGCTCCCGACGCCGCTGGCGCCGTCGAAGTTTCCATCCATTGCCGCGTCTCCATCGAGGCGAAGACCGGCGTCGAGATGGAAGCGCTCACCGGCGCGACTGTCGCCGCGCTCACGCTCTACGACATGGGCAAGGCCGTGTCGCACGGCATCGTGATCAAGGACGTGCGCCTCCTCGAAAAAACCGGCGGCAAAAAAGACTACCGCGACGGCGCATGAAGACGCTCCGCGTCCAGTATTTCGCCATCCTCCGCGAGCAGCGGGGGCAGGCTGAGGAAACGCTCTCCACCACCGCCGGCGATGCGGCCGCGCTCTACGAGGAGCTGCGTGCGAAACACGGCTTCACCCTGCCCGTCGCGCGCCTGCGCGCCGCCGTGAACGGCGAGTTCGCCGCCTGGCCCGCCCCGCTCAAGGACGGCGACGAGGTTGTCTTCATTCCCCCCGTCGCCGGAGGCTGAGCCCGCGCCATGAGTTTTCGCATCGCCGCCTCGCCCCTCGACCCCGCCGCGCTTAAGGCCTCCCTCGCCGACGCCCACGCGGGCGCTTGCGTGACTTTCGAAGGCTGGGTGCGCGACCACAACGACGGCCGGCCCGTGCAAGCGCTCGACTACGAGGCCTATGGCGCGCTCGCCGAGAAGGAAGGCGCGCGCATCGTCGCGGAGACGCTGGCGAAATTCCCCGTCACCCGCGTCGTCTGCGTGCATCGCACCGGCAGCCTGAAAATCGGCGACCTCGCCGTGTGGATCGGCGTGGCCTCCGCCCATCGCGGCGCGGCTTTCGACGCCTGCCGCTACTTGATCGACGAGGTGAAGGCCCGCGTGCCCATCTGGAAAAAAGAGCACTACGCCGACGGCGCGACGGAATGGATCAACTGCGCAACGCGCGGCGAGTTCTCCGATCGCTGACAGCAAAACGTCCGGGCGAAAACCCGGGCGCGTGTTTTTGTCGGCGAAAGAGGGCGACGTTTATTTCGCAACCGGCTCGCCGGCTTTCTTCCAGCCCTCAATGCCGAGGGGGAAATGTTTGACGTTCGCGTAACCCAATTTGTGCGCGGCGGCGGCGCCCAGTTTGTAGGCGTTGCAGCCTTCGTTGGCGCAATAGGCCACGATGAGGGCGTTTTTGTCGGCGGGCAGCAATGTGGCGAGCCGGGTCTCGTTCGCCTCGAAATCGATCGCACCGGGGATGTGGCCGGCGACATAGGACTCGGTGCCGTTCACATCGATGAGCGTCACCTTGCCCGCGGCGATGGCGGCCTTCAGGTCCGGCAGGGAAATATCGGGATAGGCACCGGCAAAAGCGGACGACACCAGCGCCAGGCCGGCGATCGCGAAGGCGAAAAGAAGCTTTTTCATAAGTATCGGGGGTTGCCCGACCTTATCGCCAACCGTCGCTGATGCAACCACGCCCGCCGCTTTGCCCGCCGAAACTCCGGCTGCGAACGCTCACCGGAGGCGATCAGCCGCGGCCGCCGCGAAGCAGGAGCACGTTGGCGAGGTCGTTTTTCTCGAACTCATCCCAATAGGCGTCCTCGATTTCGTGCAGTCGGGTCGCGGCGTCGATCGAAGGGCCGCCCTTGCCTGAAAGCGATTGCTTGGCCTGCTCGGCCGCGAGATCGCGGTCGGCCAGGCGCGCCACCAGCTCGTGCCAGAACACGTCGTTGGCGTGGTCGCCGAGGATTTTGTTGAGCCGTTCGTCGTCCAAAAGCTTTTCCGCCGGCACGAGGCGGCCGTCGCTCCCCACGTCAACCAGATCGGCGCACCCCAGCGGCGTGGCCAGCTCGAAGAGCTTCTGCTCGATCTCCGCGTAACGCTGCGCCGTGGGCGTATCACGACCTTGGTGACCGATGATCACCTGCGTGCCGAGATGCACGAGCTCGAGCAGCCGGGCGTATTCCTTGGGCGTAAACATGACCTTCATGCCCTCAAATGCATCCGACCGACGCACGTGCGCAAGGCCGGACTCTCCGTCCAAATCAGGAATGTAACGCGAGCTTCGCACAATCGTGACCTGCCCCCATTGACCGTAAGGCGCCCGCCAATACTGGTTGCAACCCCTTGAAAACCAAGGCGGTTGATCCGTAAAAATCCCATGAAAAACCCGCTGTTCTTAATCGCCGCGCTCCGTCGCCGGCCACTGCTCGCATGGACTCTGTTTTTTTACATACCCGTGAGCTTGGTGGCGGCCGTCTCCATCATCGGCGCGCAACGCTACACGCAAAAACTCAACGCCGAGCTGGCCAACGGACAGCACACCGTCGCCGTGGCGGGATGCATCACCGCCTTCGGTGAACAGATCAGCAAATCCATCCTGCTCATCGAAAAAAGCGTCCACGACAAAACCAGCCCCGGTAAATCCGTCTACGAACTGCAAGTCGCGGCCGACCGCCTCGACCAGACCGTCAACGCTTTCAACGACGGCTCCGAAGTCGTCGCGCCCGACGGCGTGCGCTTCATGGTCGACTCCGTCACCGACGAGAAGGCCCTGGCCGTCCTCCAGGAGATGAACGTCATCTGGGTCGGCATCAAAACGCGCGCCGACGCCGTCGTGCTCACCTCCGGCCCCAAGAAACAAAACTCCGAAGGCATCCCTTTCACCGAGAGCGCGCTTTCCGAGGCCTCCAGCTTTGTCGCCAGCCAGCAGACGCGCCTGTCCGAGCAGGCCCTCGCCTTTAGCCGCCGCCTCGAGCAACTCGCCAACGATCGCGTCAAAGCCCTCGAAACGCCGCGCACCGCCTTGATCGGCGTGGCCGTGATTTCGCTCCTGCTGCTCCCCGGCGCTTTCTTCATCAACCGCGTGCGCGGCGCTCGCAACGCCGCCGCCAGCCTGGCCGCCGAACTCGGCGCCAGCCAGACCAAGCTCGAGGCGCAATCGCAGGCCCTCTCCATCGCGAAAGCCGAGACCGACCGCATCATGGAAACCGTTCAGGAAGGCCTTCTGCTCATTGACGCCCGCGGCATCATCGGCGACTACCACTCGCGCGAGCTGACCTCCATTCTTCGCCAGGAGCAACTCGCCGGCCGCAGCCTGCTCGGAATCCTCGAACGCCTTCTCTCCGAGAAGATGTTCAGGACCACCAAGGATTACATCGACCTTCTCTTTGATGCCGGCCGCAAGGAAAAGGCCGTCCTCAAGGTCAATCCGCTCACCGACATCGAGGTCAACTTCCCCAATCCCTCAGGCGGCTTCATCAACCGCTACCTCGGGTTCTCCTTCCGCCGCATCGTCGAAAACGGCGCCGTCTCCCGCGTCTTCGTCGCCGTGCGCGACATCACCACGCAGATCGAGCTGGAGAAAAAACTGCGCGACTCCGAACAGCACAAGGACCGCCAGCTCGATATTCTCCTCGGCATCGTCCACGTCGCGCCCGACGAACTCGAAGCCTTCATCACCTTGGTCGAGACCGAGCTCGACACCATCAACGACACCCTCCGCGCTGAGCACCTCGTGGCCGCCGGCGGTCAGGGCGAGGCTCTCCGCGAACGCCTCCAGACCGTCTTCCGCTGCGTGCACAATCTCAAGGGCAACGCCGCCGTCCTCAAGCTCACCACCTTCCAAAAGGCCGCCGATCTCTTCGAGACCAAGCTCAACGAACTCCTCAGCCGCCCCGTGCTCACCGGCGACGATTTCCTCTCCGTCGTCGTTGCCCAGGCCGGTCTCCGCGTGGACCTCGGCGACCTCAAAGAATTGCGCGGCAAACTCGTCGGCCTTCGCCAGCCGGTCGGCGCCCCCGATGCCTCCGCCCAGCCGGCCTCCGCGATCGCCAGCCCCGCCGTGCAGATCGGCGCCGGCCTGCGCCAGCTCGTGGCCGACGCCGCCCGCGATCTCGACAAGGCCACCACTGTCACCATCGACGAATACGCGCTCCATACCGTCGCCGTCGACCGCCCCGCGCTCGTCCGCGACGTGCTCATCCAGCTCGCCCGCAATTCCCTGGCGCACAGCGTCGAGCCCGCCCCGCTCCGGCTCGCCGGCGGCAAGCCCGCCGTCGCCACTCTGTCCGTGCGCTCCCTGCCTCGCTCCGCCGACGGCCTCGTCGGCATCGCTTTCCGAGACGACGGGCGCGGACTCGACCTCGAGGCCATTCGCACGCGCGCCGAATCCGCCGGCCTGCTCGCCCCCGGCTCCAGCCACGCGCCGGCCGACATCGCGCGTTGCATCTTCGCTCCCGGCTTTTCCACGGCCGCCGCCGTCGGCGCCCATTCCGGCCGCGGCATGGGCATGGACATCGTCAAGTCAAAGGTCGTGGACGAAGCCGGCGGGGTCATCGAGGTCCACTCCACCCCCGGCCAGTTCTGCGAATTCCACCTCTACTTCCCCTCCGCCTCCGCCGCATGAAACTCCTCATCGTCGACGACTCCCTCATCATGCGCCGCGCCATCGAGCGCAGCCTCGGCCAGTCGCGCTTCACCGAAGTCCACACCGCCACCAACGGCCTCCTCGCGGTCGAGATGTTCGAACGCCACCAGCCCGACGTGGTCACGATGGACATCACCATGCCCGACATGGACGGCCTTGCCGCCGTGGACGAGATCATGAAGCGCAACCCCCGCGCCGTCATCCTCGTCGTCTCCGCCCTCGCCGACAAGGCCACCGCCGTCGAAGCCGTGAAACGCGGCGCCCAAGGCTTTCTCCTGAAACCCGTCACCGCCCAGTCGGTGCAGGCCGCCCTCGACGACATTCTCTCCGACTGACACCCACACCCGCCATGGAAGAAGCCATTCTCAAAATTTTCGCCCAAAGCGTCACCCGCTACTTCGCCACCGTCGCAAACGGTCAGGCCGTGCTCGGCACGCCCTACCTCAGCGTCGACAACGAATCCGTCGCGTTCGATTTCTCCGCCGTCATCGGCATCACCGGTTCGCATCGCGGCAACATCTACTACACCGCCCCGCGCGAAAAACTCCACGCACTCCTCCCGCTCATCGGCGAGGCCGCTCCCGACGACCGCCTCTGCGCCGAACTCGTGGGCGAGATCACCAACACCATCTCGGGCAACGCCCGCGAGCAGCTCGGCGCCGGGTTCATGATCTCCACGCCCTTCATTCTGGAGGGCAAGCCGCTCTCCGTCCACACGGCCAGGGACACCACCTGTTATATCATTCCGGTGTCCTGGAACCGGCACTCCTCCCGCGTCCTCGTTTCCCTTCAGCAAAACCCCGGCAACCCGTGAGCACCTCCTTCGAACCCGAGCGCGAGCTCGCCGTCTTCATCGGCACCATCGGCCACTACTTCAAGACCGTCGGCGGCGCGCTCCCCGACTTCCTCGCCCCCACCCTCGAGCTCGCGCTTCCGGCCCGCCTCGACTGCACCGGCTACATGCCCGTGAGCGGCCGCCTCACCGGCTGGATCGCCCTCAGCCTCCCGTCCATCCTCCTGCGCGCGCTTCTGCATCACATGGGCGAGGACCGGCAGGATGAAGCCGCCCAGCTCGACCTCGTCGCCGAGATCACCAGCACCCTCACCAGCAACGCCCGCGAACACTTCGGCGAACACCTCCGGGTCGCTCCGCCCCTCGCCGCCGTGGCCGGCGATTTCCCGGATGAACTCACCGCGCCCCCGCTCTCCTTTCGCCTGCCGTTCCAATGGCACGGCACCGACGCCTTTCTCCTCATCGCCCTCCAGCGCTAATTCACCATGAAAACGTCCGCCCCCACGCCCCTCGCCGACCGCTACATCCGCTGCGAAGATTTCGCCACCCGCATCGAAGGCGTCGAGCTGGCCCCCGATGTCTGGGCCGTCTTCGCGCAACTCGCCCAATCGCACACCGCCGCCGAGATCGCCCAACAGCTCAAGCTCGACGTCGAGTCCGTCTCCGCCGCCATCCGCCGGCTCGTCCGCCGCAAGCTTGTGCGCAAACACGTCCTCGCTTGGCGCGATTACGCCGCCACCGCCGCGCCACTTCCGCCCCCCGCGACCACCACCACGTTTGAGGCGCCGTCCGCCCCCGCCTCCGCGCCGGTGGCGAGCACGACCAGTGCAGCCGCACCCTACGCCCCGTCGCGTTCCGTGCCGCCGTTTTACGTCACGTCCGCTCCGTCCGCCCCGGCGCCCATAGCGCGTTCACCGGTCATTTCCCTCCGTATTGTCCCGACCGCCGCGAGTCCGCGCCCCGCCCCCGCCATGAGTCTCCGCATCGAAGCATCGCGCCCTCTCGCTTCGTCCGCCTCCCCGGTGACGAAAACCCCTGCGGACGGCCTGCGGCTGCGTCCCGTGCTGGATGCCATCGGCGCCAAGGCCGGCGGCGGCATCGCCGGCCAGCTCCTCGTGTACCGTGTGTTCCTGCAAATCCCCACCGAGCTCATGCAGGCCGCCGGACTCCATTCACTCAGCCTGGTGGACGATCACTTCACCCTGCGCCACCCCGCGCTGCGCGCCGCCCTCGCGGAAACCGCGCGCCGCCATGCCGGCGTCGACATCGAGACCCTCGCCGCCGCATGAGCGCGTCGTTGATCCACTTCGTACTCGTTCACCACGGCGAAGCCGCGCGCCCCGCAAAGCCGCGCGTGCTCCACTTCAACGTGGAAGGCGCGGCCGGCGGCGGCCTTTCGACGACCTCTCCCGTGCACCTGCTGGTGCTCGACGCCCGCCGCATGAACGCGGCCTGCCTCAAGACCGCCTTCGCCGAGATCCGGCACCTGCGCTCCGCCCCCGGCTTCAAACACGGCGTGCTGGTGTGCAACACCCCCGCGCTGCCCGTCGTGCAAGAGGCGATGCGCGCCGGTCTGCGCGACGTCATCCACGAGCCGCTCACCGCGCGCCAGCTCGTCCAGCTCCTGCGAGCCGCCACTCCCGGCAACCACGCCTGCGCCCGGCAGCTCGCCGCACTCGCCGCCATTGTGCGGACCCTCGCCGCCGCCGACCGCGCCGCGGCCTCGCCCTCGGCCAGCCTCGCCCGCCGCGAATACGCGCTCGTGCAACGCGCCGACCGGCTCGCCCACATGGAGACGCGCCTCGCCCTCGAACGCGCCGCCCTTGAGGACCGCGAACAAAAACTCCGCGCCAGCGCCCGCCGCCTCGAGCGGGACTACGCCGCCTTGCAGGTGGAGACAGACACCGTCCGTCCCAAACCGCCCGCGCCGGTGCCCGTCTCCACAGCCACCCCGTTCAGCGGGTCTCCCTTCGCGACCGACCTGCAGGCCGTCGCCGCGCAATTGGCCGAACGCGCCACCACCTTGGATATTCGCGAACGCATGCTGCAAGAGATGGAACGCCTGCTGACCGCCCAACTGGCCGACGCCGGCGCGTTATCCACGTAGCCGTCACGCGGTTGCTGGCGGCGTTGCAGCCGGTGGTGAGGGCGACGAGCGGCACGTTAACCGTGAAGGACGGGTGGCCCTCGCCGTATAATGGCACGCATCCGCGTTTCCCGAGGCTTGCCCCGGGGCGCGCCGCACGCAGGCTGGCCGCCGATGCCCCCCACCTCCCGTGACGATACGGTGCACAGCGAGGCCTTCCTCGGCTCGCTCATGCGTCGTCAGCTCCGTCTGTCCATCGGCTGCGCGCTGGCCTTTCTGGTCGCGTTGCTCGGCCTTCCGCTCGCCAACTACTTCGCCCCCGGCCTGATGTCCCTGCACGTCGGCGGCTTCACCCTTACCTGGCTGATCCTCGGCGTCTTGTTTTTCCCCTACGTCTGGATCATCTCGGGTTTCTTCATCAAACGCTCGCTCAGGCTGGAGGCCGACGAGGCCCGGGAGGTCCTGGACAAATGATCCCGCCCCTCGCCTTTCTCGGCGGCGTCGATCCGTGGATCTTCGCCTTCTCGTTCATCACCGTCGCCATCACGATCTGGATGGGCTTTCGCACCGCGAAGACGTCCAAGACCGCGAGCGACTTCTTCGTCGCCGGCCGGTCAGTGTCCGTGGGCTGGAACGCCTCCGCCATCTCCGGCGAATACCTCTCGGCCGCCTCGTTCATGGGCATCGCCGGCATGGTCATGGCCGTCGGCTACGACGCGCTCTGGTATCCGGTGTGCTACGCTTGCGGCTACCTGTTTCTGCTGCTGTTCATCGCCGGCCCGCTGCGCCGCTTCGGCGCCTACACGATCCCCGACTTTGCCGAGGGCCGCTACGACTCGCCCGTCTTTCGCAAGATCGCCGTGGTTTTCGTGCTGTTCATCGGTCTGTTCTACACCCTGCCGCAGATGAAGGGAGCGGGCACGACCCTCGCCTACATCTTCCCCGGCCTGCCCTACTGGGTGGGCGTGGCGGTCGTCGGCGCGGTCATCACGCTCAACGTCGCGCTCGGCGGCATGAAGGGGATCACCCTCGTGCAAGCCATGCAGTATTGGATGAAGATGTTCGCGATCAGCGTGCCGGTCTTCGTACTCATGGCCGTCTTCGGCGGCTACGGCAAGAACCTCGGCGCCAACGACGGCCGCTCGTTCGCCACCGCCCTCAACCCCGCCGCCGAGACCGCCGCAGTCGCGCCGGCCGCCGAAATCACCCGCAAGCCGCTCGGTGAAAAGGCCCCGAAGGACGACGCCTGGCTCGCCCCCTTCGGCCCCCTCACCACCAAGGCCGCGAAGGCCGCCGGTCTCTCCCACGACGAAGCCCGGCCCTATTCGCTGCTCTACACCTACTCGCTCATCATCGCGCTCGTGTGCGGCACCGCCGGCCTGCCGCACATCCTCGTGCGGTTCTACACCAACCCCGACGGCGTAGCCGCCAAGCGCACCACCATGTGGGTGATGATCCTGATCGGCATCTTTTACGTCTTCCCGCCCGTCATCGGCGTGATCGGGCGCAACCTCCTGCCCGAGCTCTACGCCGCCACCGGCGCCAAGGGCACCGACAAGGTCGTCCTCGAGCTGCCGCGCATCATCAATGAGCACTACGGCGTGTGGGGCTCGGTGCTCAGCGGCATCGCCTGCGCCGGCGCGTTCGCCGCCTTCATGAGCACGTTCTCCGGCCTGCTGGTCTCGATGACCGGCGCGCTCGCCCACGACGTCTATGGCCGCATGCTGCGCCCGCGCGCCACCCCCGAACAGCGCCTGCGCATGTTCAAGTTCGCCGCGATCGGCATCGGCGGGTTGTCCGTGCTGCTCGGCTCGCAAGTCGAGCAGCTCCAGATCAACTTCATGGTCGGCCAGGCCTTCGCCATCGCGGCGGCCAGCTACTTCCCGCTGCTTTTCATGAGCGTGTGGTGGCGCGGCATGACGATGAAGGGCGCGGCGACGGGCATGCTGACGGGCGGCGTCGCCGCCCTCGCCTGCACGACGGTGATCAACCTGGGCGACTTGAAGATCATCGACCTGACCGCCTTCTGGCCCGGCCATCCGCTCCTTCGCATCCTCTGCGAGCAGCCCGCGATCTGGACCGTGCCGATGGCGATCACCCTGATGATCGTGATCTCGAAGGCCACGGCGAAGGACGTGCCGTCGGACATCCGCATGAAGATGCTCGTCCTCCACGCCCCCGAGGCGCTCGGCCTGAAGAACGAATACATCCAGGAACACCACGCCAGCGCCGGCCATTAAGCCGGCGCTTTCATCACGGAAGCACGGAACGCGGAAGGGCGGAAATGAAACCGAGGCCCGCGCTCCGTGCTTCCGCGATTAAGCAGAGAGGCAGAAGGGGGTGGTTTTAACCTGCTTGTACACAATCACGGATGGAAGGTCGTCAAGGATGTCTGCACACGAACCCCATCCTTATACTCCTCGATAATCCCGTTTCCGTTGGCCTGCCAAACCTCCTTATTGCCGTAAAGAACCTCGCGACCGTTCTTCTCATAGTAGGCATAACGCAGCTTCAATTCGCCACTCCGTGCGGCTCACTTCTTTTTTAAGATGATCGTATTCAACACCTGATTTACAGCTATGAGCCCTTCAGAAACTTCCTCCGGAGTGGCGCCCACATTAAAATTCAAAGCAATAAGGAATAAAGTGTCGTCAGCTATCGGCGTTATATATGAACGAGCCAGCAATCGTGATCGCGACATGTCGGAATAAACCTGCGTCTCAAGCCATTGTTTATTATGGGAGTCTACCACCATCTGACTGGCCTGAAATTCAGGAAGTTTATGCGACAGACTCACCTTGGTATCGACGAGTATTTTACCAAGATTCACCATATCAAAATTACCTACGAAATATTTCTGAGAAAGACGCAATCCCTCCAATGTGATCGTAACCCGGAATAAATCATCTTTTAAAAAAGCATTAGGGTATCCCACCTTGATTATATTGCATTCACGCGGAAATGGCCTGTCTTCACGAAATTCCAATCGCCCACTCGGAGGTATTATTATTTCCCACCCCGATGGCAGTACGTACCCTATTTCATTATCAGGGCAGAGGACTTTCATCATGGAGCTCCCCGTTCCATTGCCATACGCAACATGAAATAAAATCATTAATAAAAAAAATGAGCTGATTTTTCTCAACATGACCTAAGGAGTCGGAGCTACATAAACCGTGTGTGGACTAAGTGACTTTCCGCCAACAAAAAGCAATGGGATTTCAGCAATTGAAAGTGCCAGATCAAATGGACGGAAAGGATATAGAGCATTACCACCAATAAGATTGGGTACCGCATCACCCGCATGGGCCTGAAAATAATCAGCTACGCCCCCCACTGTTCTAAGAAGACCGCGGCTAGCCACTTCATTTACGGCCGCACCATTATAGGCAACGTGCATTCCACTCATGGATACACCCCTGTCATGAAGAATTTCTATTGCGTTATTTAAAATAAGCCCCGCCTGACTGTGAACGGTAAAAGTGGATCCAGATAAATTCACGGTCTGCATAAAATCAGCCACATCCCTGGAAATACTTGATGTGCCAGTAATTTTTTGCGCCACAGACTCCATCATATCCGCTAAAAGGCCATGCGACTCATTATATATAATATAATAATGATTTTGGTTCATCTGAGTAAGCGACAGTTCGATTGCATGCCCCCTATCATTTAGCATGCCATTCATCCAGTAATCATTAGAGCTACCGCTCAATGCACCACGATCAAAAAAATCACTAGCAACGTACTGCTTAGTCAGTGGGTCCCTCGTAACTTCGATAAACGAGGCCTTTGATTGCATAATATCATTAATTCCAGCCTTAATCTCATAAGCTGCATAAGCAGAAGCTGCCCCCATTGCCCCGCCTACCAAGCCAGCTTTCAATGATTGCCTCAAATTAGCCCCCGATAACGCCGAACTAGCTACTCCACCAGCAAATCCGGCTATGCCTCCCACCATTGCTGTCCCAAGTCCAGTTAATGTCGCCACTGCATTACTTCCTGTTAAAGCAAGTGTAATCGCCTGCCCATATGTCATACTTACCCCTACATAAGGGGCCAAACCATAAAGAGCAGCACCTGCTGTTAAAACGCCTACGACAGCACCAATTGCAATCGCCGCCCACTCATGCGCCCCCACCCATTTTGTAATTTTATGCCAAATTTTGGAAAGCCAGCTATTGCCTAAATAATCCCAGTGATTGACGCCATCATTGCCGCAGAAGCCATACAGATTCATGCCACCAGCTTCCTCGATCGGGTCGCGATTGATAAAACGCCCGTTGTGCGGATCATAATACCGGTGGCCGTAATAGATTAGCCCGGTCTCGTCGTCGGCGAACTTGCTGCTGAAGCGAATCGGATTACTCGAAGCATAACTACCTTGGCTGCGCAGCAGTTCTCCAAACGAATTGTATTCGTAGATGGCAGCCACTGAACCCGTCGCCGCATTGACCAAAGTGGTCACGTTGCCGTTGCCGTCATAGGTTGGGAAATATCTGACTCCCGAAGCATGATCGGTCACTTGAAGCAGGCCGCCCACCCCGCCCGCCGCCGTGAACGAGCCCGTCAAATCGAGCCCCCACGTGTAACTACGGATTAGAGTCCCGTTCGCCTGGGTTTCCGCGATGAGGTTCCAGCCGTCATAAATGAACCGGCGCTCGCTCTGGAGCACCCAGGTACCACCCTGCCAGAACGAAACTTTTTTGCTCACGCGCCGGCCCTGATAATCATACTGAAACTGCAGCAACTGCTGCGGCGGACCGTTGGGAAGCACGGCCCCGGCATTCATCATCATGGTCGAGAGGCGGTTTTCCGCGTCCCATGAATAAGTCCAGATGCCGTCCGCGCTGAGATTGCCGTCGAGATCGTGCGTCAGCGTTTCACTGGCCCCACCCGTCAGCAAATAGAGGGTTTGGGCACTGGCAGGGGCGCCGGTGCTTACGGAGGCCCCGATGGACACATTGGCCGTGCTCACGGCGGTGCCGCCGGTGTTGCCGAGGAGCAGTTCGCTTTCCCAGAAACTTCCCTGCCGAGCCGACGCGACCGAGTTGACCTGGGCGTAGGCGTCGGTGGCGGCGACGCCTTGGATGGCCCGGCTGTTGTTTTCCCGACTGGCGATTTGATTGAGGGCGTTGCTGGTGAAGTGCTCCGCCAACGAGGAGTTACCAGTATGGTTGGCCAGGGTCCGATTGCCGGCCGCATCGTAGGCGTATTCAAAATACCGTCCCGGCAATTGATTGGTGGGGTTGGTTCCGAGACTGGCCACCGCCGAGGAGAGTTCTCCGCGGGCGTCGTAGGTGTAGTTCTGGGTGACAACGTCGCCGTAATCCGCCGTGAACGCGGTTCCTCCTTGAGTGGAGGTCTGCCGCTGGCCGAGGTCGTTGTAGGTGTAACCGTAACTGCTGGTGGTGGCGGTGCTCCACTGGCCGACAATGGAGGTGAGCAAGTCGCGCTGGGCTTCATACGACCGTGTCTGGGTGAAGGCGGTCCCTTGGGCGGCGAGCGATTGCACCAGGCGGGAGTTGGTCACGTAGGTGTAGTTGAATGTCTGGCTCACGGCACCAGCTCCATACGCGCTTGTCAGGTTGGCCAGACGGCCGCCGTTGTTGTGAGCATAGGTTTGCTGCAGCGAGGCGGCGGGCGAGGCAGCGGTCCCCAACTGGAAGCCGTCCGTCGCCCCCTTGATGGTGCCGGCGGAATTGGTTGTGGCCTCGTAAAGACGGGTTATTATCTGGCTCTGGTAAAAGGTCGGCAGCGTTTCCGTATTCAGACGCCAAGGGGAAGTGGAATCGTAGACGAAGCTGCGCGTACCCGCCCAATCGGTCGCCGCCGTCGTCTGCCCGAGGCGGTTGTAGGTCAAAGAGACCGTGGGCGTACCATCGTTATAGGCCGTCTGCAGCGGGTCTCCCGTATTGGTATCATAGGTGTAGGTGGCGGTGATCGGCTGGCCTCCGGTGGTCAGCCGCACCCAGAGGCGCTGGGCGACCTGGCCACGGCTGTTGTAGGTGTAGGTAACGCTTTTGTTTGCGGCATCGGTCTTGCTGATCAGCAATCCGGAAGGGACATCGTAGTTCCAAGTGGTGGTGCTGGTCGGCGTGCCGCCGGGCCAAGTCGCAGCGTTCCAACCGTTTTCGGCTTGGTAGGTGCCGAGGGTCACACGCTCACCGTAGGCATTGTAACCATAGGAGCAGGGAGAGGTGGCATCGCCCCATTGGTTGAGCACATGGCCTAAGGCGTCGTAGGCATAGCGGGTGTAATACCCCGACGCGTTTTTAACCCAGTTCTTCCGCCCCAGATTATCGTAATTATACGTAGCGACGACCACGTTTCTGGAATCGGTGACCGTAAAGGGCAGTGCCGTGCAACTCACGTAAGCCACGGTGGAGGAACCGGTACGGGGATCAACGGTAGTCTGTGGACGCTGGAGTCCGTCATAGCTGATCGTGGACGTGAGGCCATCGGGAGAGAGCGAACTGACCGGCAGGCCGTTGACGGCGGTGTCCACCTTGGGATTGGCCAGTCCGGGCAAGGTCGTGGTCTGGGTGACGGTGGCCGTAGTCGAATTGACCGAGACAGTCTGAACGGTGGTATTGCCTTCGGCATCGATCATCCGGCTCTCGCTGCGAAGGTTGCCCGTAAAGCCAGTGAGGCGCTGCCGGGTGCTTTGCAGGGTGGTGGGCGTGCTGCTGGTCGCGCTCGCGTAGGTGGTGCTGGTCGTGGCGAGCCACCAAGCGCCGTTTTCGTTGGCGAACCATTTGTCTTGGCCGGTGATACGATCCGTGCTGGTAAGATCGAGGGTACCGTTGTTGGTCACATCGAGCCCGGAGAGGATCAGGTTGCCCAAAGGATCATACTGATAAAGCGAGGCTGAGCCTACCGTGCGGTCGGTGCGGGTCAGCAGCCCGGTGGTGGCGCTGTAGGTGTTTTGCTCATAAAACACCGGCTGGCTCGTAACCGCAAAACCCGGGCGTTCGGTGCGGGTGGTGCGATCGATCCAGTCGGTCCAAGTTTTCACGAGCCGGGTGGACGTGGACGTAGCCAAGTTTACCTGGGTGACTTTCTGTCCGTCGGATTGGATGCTGTAAGTGTAGTATTCCGGGACGACACCCGTGCCGGTCTTACTGGCTGGCTGGCCGTCCAGATAAAGAGATTGAATCTGAGTGGCACCGTTGGGCAACGTAGCCGTGGTCGTGCGGTTTACGGGGTCATAGGCATAGGTGGTCGCGCCGAGGCCTGTCGGTGTTTCCGAAGACATCCGTCCGGCGAGATCATAGGTATGACTCGATACGAGCTGTTCACTGCCACCAACGGCATTCGTACTTTGACTTACAACTTGGCTGGCTGCGTTATAAGCATAAGTAGTGACGAGATTGGGTGCTCCATTTAATCCCGCCTTGGTGACATGCCAGAGACGACCGCCGACATCATAGTCATAATAGATAGTGATTCCGGTGACGTCCTGATCCCAAATCTTAAGATCGCCGGCATAGCCAGCCTCGTAATCATCCCCGTTGCTGGAAACTCGGGAAATGAGTTGATTATTCCAATTGTAAGTGAAATTCACCCAAGTTACGAGCTGCCAAGCCGCACCGTCCCACACAGAGGACTCAGTGCGGGCGATACGGGCGTAGTTATCCCGGTAGGTCGTAGACAACATGCTCTTGTTGGGGATGAGGTAGACCGTACTAATTGTATAACCGGCATACGCAGAAAGGGCAGTCGCTCCGGTCGAGGTGGTGGAAGCGCCGGTGATAACGCCGATAAAGGAAGCCGTGCCGGTCGTAGCAGGAGTGAAGGTCGCTCCGACCAAAGTACCGCGTTGACGCACATAAGATTGTTTAACTCCGTTCGCGGATGTCATGAAATGCGTCTGTCCTCGAAAAAAAGCATCCGCCGTGTCTTCCTGATAATAACCGGAGCTCGAGGCCAATGTCGCAGTCGAACTAGTTTTATCGGTACGAGTTGCCGTGACGAGCGACATGCCGTTCACGGTGGTTGTTGAATAGGTGATCGTCCTGTTGGCGATGGTAACACCATTAATCTGGGTCTGGATGGTCGTGGGCCGGGTCAGCATGCCAAACGCATCGGCTACGTAAGTGTAGCTTGTGACCAAGCCGCTGGAAGCAGTGGTGCTGATCGTGCCAGGTGCATTCAAAAAGGGTTTGAAAACTTGGCTGAGGGTACCCAATTGCAGCGGATTGGTTGTCGAGAAATAGCTGTAGGCTTCCCAATTCCCCCCGGTCACTTGCATGGACTGAATAAAACCGTAACTGGCAGGACTGCTCGTATTGGTATTATAAACAAAATTCGAGGCGGTCGAATTGGTCGTGCCGCTGGTGACGTTGGTGGGCGTATCGCCCCAAGCAAAATGAGTATGGGATTTTGTGGTCTGGGCGACGGTCGTCTGAACACTCGTCACTGGGTCGGGTCCTGCCAGCGTGATGGTTTCATCGTGGCCACCGCTCGCATTACTTGCCCATTGGCTGGCCTGCTGGGTAAGGACCGATTGCCCGGTAACGGTCCAATCCGCCATCGTCCAAGTGAACGCAGGAGAGGTCCCCGTGCGCTCAACCGTGGTGGTCTCGCTGCGCACGATCGGCGCCGTCGTATCCGTGTCGGCGGTGCCGGTCAATGTGCGGGTTTCCTTCGTTATGCGCAACTTGGTGGCCGTGGTATCCTGCTGGACGCGGTAGGTTACGAACGGTTTGCCCGTAATTGTCTTGGGGTACGTGCTCCCTTGGGCTTGCGAGGGAGTATAAAAACGCAACTCGTACGAAGTCGTAGTCAGGGTCACAACATCCACAAAGGCTTCTTTGGCTAAAATCTGCCGGAGGTTGCCGTTGACCCGGTAAACATAAGCCTCGGGAGAAGGAGCTTCGTAATAGAGGGTGGCCGGAGTATAAAAAGCCGACCAGTCAGAAGTCCCCGCACCCACCATGGAAATCGACATTGCCGATCCACCGTTGAGCAAGGAGCCAAGAGCGACATTCCATTTGAGTTGTCCGGTACTCAAAGAAGAAGCGGAGCCGGCGGGCTTTGCACTCAGATCAGCTGCCGGAATGATCCGAACGGAATAAATATTATCACAACTATTGAAAGTATTGATGTCGCCAATTGTAAACGAAGTCTTGGCGACGCCATCAACCGTCAACAAATAGCCGGGTTGAGGGCTAACGGTCACAGTCCCCTTCCCGTAAAAAGTGTCTATCGATACCTCGAATTGATAGGTCTTGCCCACCTCCAAGTAAGGCGTCTGAACCGGGGTGGTTTTTAATCCCCCGTCATACACCTCAACGGACGTCCCATTCAAGCTGGCATCCATCGTAGAAGGTTGGTGCTGAATAGTACCATCATCACCATAATAGTCGTAACCAAGATTTGCCGTAACCGTGTATTTGACCGGGACAAGAATCGGTTCATCAATCTCCTGCGCCTGAACAACGGGCAACCCCAGCGCCAGAAGTATAAATACGACGCCCCATTTCTTAAAAGAGAGGGCGCTCATTTGGTATCCCCTCCCACCTGATTCTCAACCGCTCCGATTTGGGCTAGTTTAGCTTGGACCGATTTATTCTCCGGCTGGTGCTTCAATGCCGCTTGATAGTTTTTGACGGCCTCGGCCGTGGTGCCGAGAAGCCGCTCAGAAATCACTCCGCGGATTTGATAGATACTCGCCAATGCCCTCTCGTTGCTGCCGAGTTTTCGCTCAGCCACGTCCAAATGCGCCAAGGCTCGCATTGCGACCCGGTGTGCGGTTTTTTCGTCGTTTGACTCCTTACAGGCAAAGGCCACACGCAGAAGATTCATGGCAATCTCCATTTGCCCCGGCCCACTTCCCATAGCGTGACGATTCAGACTTTGAAGAGTGCTTTCACCGGCATCGTCCGATGACTCCTCAAAAAGCCGGCGACCTTCCGCCAAAGAGTTTTGCCGCGCACTGCTGTCTATACCGGAAGCATTAGCAGTCTGCCCCCACAGAGGAGAACCTTGGAGCCCGGCTGCCAAAAGAAGCCCGGCGACGAGAAGCTTTGAATTCATAGGAACAGATCAGGAAGCCGCTGGAGATGCAGCATCCCGTTTGGCATTTAAGATTTTGTCGGAATGGAGGATAGGGAGCACTCGCGAGCAAAGCCGGTGCCAACTGGAAACAATGTACAGTTATTCAATTGAAAGTATTTGCTACTTAGCCGCAGCGCACTGCCTCCGCCCGCCAAGGCCCCGAAGCATTCCCGGTTGGGCTTGAACGCGGGCGGGACGGGCTGGAGTCCGGAGAAGTTTGGCTTCAATTCCGGCCGTTCGGACTTAAACGGGAGTCGTTTGGACCTTTCCTTATTCCCCCATTCGCATCAGGCGATGCCTTGTGCGCACAAAAGCCGTCCGCGATGCGTATCGCGGACGGCTTTTGCTTTTCGCAAGCGTCACATCGGACGCCGCCGGCCGGCTGAGCCCATCAGGGCGACTCGTCCACACAAGGGGGCCGTCAATTCAAGGCATCTTCAATCACCCTTTGCTCTTCGGCTGCTGCGGGAGCCTTGCGCTCGCGTCAGGGCTCCCGAGGATTTTCTTCCCAGCTCAAACCCGTTATCAAATTACGCTTAGGGTCCCATTCCATATTCCGGTCCAACGAAGTCGGGTTCAGATACCCGAATAAATCACCCGGCGATTGGGACTCAGCAAAGGGGGTGAGGCAGAAGGGGGCGTGGCGTTTTTTGTCATTTTTCAACCTGTTTCCAGACGTGTAACTGCGCGCCATCGTGGTTGGCCAAAATGAAGACGTCTGACAAGCCAAGCAATCCTTGCGCCGTTCATCGTGCAGCCCCGGTGAAGATCGAGCTCGCCTTGGCATGTTTCCTTAGCGTCAGCCCCTCTTCTTTGCTCAATTCAAAAAACCACAAAAAACGCCCCGCCCCCTTCGGATTGGCCCCTCTATTTACTAATATCATAATCTTCACCGCACTGAAGACACATGATTTTCTTCTCTTTTGCGGCACGCATAATTTGATAGCCCCAAGCATTCCTGC
This sequence comes from Verrucomicrobiota bacterium, assembly GCA_019510185.1. Taxonomy (GTDB): domain Bacteria; phylum Verrucomicrobiota; class Verrucomicrobiia; order Opitutales; family Opitutaceae; genus Rariglobus. The sequence continues at coordinate 112,363 of JAEKKV010000011.1, forward strand.
CAGGCAATTTAACGCAGGATGGATGAGCCCTAAAGTTAGCAGGCCCCATCCCTTTTGGATTCCGTAAAAGCATCCAACCACATTTTATACACTTAGAACGAAGAACGCAGATAATAAGAGCCGACACCCCTAATACAAATACGCCCGTCAAAAAAATCGCAAAAAATAAATTAATGGGCCCGCTTATATGTCCATCTCGCCCAAAACTATTGTCATATAAATAATATGCAAAAAACGGAACAGGAAATATAACCCAAAGAAATTGAGTCAGAAACACCCCCCGTCGGATTTTACGCCTTTGCAAAGCTGAAAGAGTAGAATTAATCATCATGGAGATGCCTATCAGTAAAGCTACCGAACGTCTTATTTGATAAATGGAAACAGTAAATGCTCATCTACTTTCTGGTTTCATGTATTTCCCAGTAGGATCTTTAACTTCATGCATTTTCTTGAATGTTTCGTAGCCAATATCCAGCGCTGTCTCAAAGCCAAAAGAATAAAGCACTTTCGCGAAAAATTCGGCCGCCTCAAGGCTCAGCCCAGTTCTCATTGTAAGCGATTCTGCAGCCGCAATTTCACCAATAGCTGAAACTGCACCAACTGCACCCGAAAACACGTAAGAATAGTAATCCATCTGGAAGCCCTCAATCCCTCCTGCCTTCTCGCTCGCCTCAAGAATCTGGCCTGCTTCATTTGTAATAAGGCCTGTCATTGCTCCTATAGCAGCCGAAGTTACAACTCCTTCACTCGGATCAAGGGCTCCGACTACTGCTCCGATTACACCGCCAATAGCAGCCTTACCTAAGGCGCTCCCTATACTACCCCCTTGAGCTCTTGCGCCAATGTAGGCCGATCCGGCTCCAATGATTCCATCAACAATTGCCCCAATAACAAACCTTCCATCGGCGTCGAAATGGTTCACCGGATCACCACTTGCAAAGTCATACAGACTCATGCTGGCCGCATGGCCCATAGGATCGGGAGAGAGGAATCTCGCCGTGGTCGGCTCGTAATAACGGGCGCCCAAGTTGTAGAACCCGGTCGGGTCGCTACGGCGGCTGCGCCACGCGGTCGCTTCGGCCACGCGAGTGATGTCGGTCAGGACTTCGGCGTGGCTGTTAGGCAATGGCCCGTAAGCACCGACGCGTGTCGGGAACCATGAGATCGCACCGGCGGTCACGGAAGCGACACCGTTGCCGAAGGCATCGCCCAACACGCCCTTGGCGGTGCCGTCGGCATCAAGGATCGTTGCTTCCAATCCACCTGTACCTTGCAAGCCACCAAAGCGGCCGTTCAGGTCAGGTCCGTAGACTTTCCACGCCTTGGCTCCGTTAACAGCCACGCCGATCTCCAGGAACTCAACTTGCGGATCGAAGATCGAGGTTGTGACCGTAGGTGAGCCGCTCGCGACATTGGCCGCAATGACCTGCTGCGTCGTCTTCAACCTGCGGCTCAATCCGTCATAAACTGCACTCCAATCGTAGCCGTTGTTGGAGCCATCCCGCTGGCTTACCTTGATCAACCGGTTAAACGCATCCCACGTGAGTGTCTGCGCAGTGCCATTGCTCCAAGAGCGGCTGGTGACATTGCCATCGGCATCGTAGCCGGTGGTGAGAGTAACGAGCGGCACGTTGACCGTGAAGGTGCTGGTTGCCGTCGCGGTGTAGTGTCCACTCGGGTGAACGGCGTTGACCGTCAACGTATGCGACCCGGCCGACAGCGGGAGGTCTTTGTTCCAAGCGCCAACGCTATCGGCCCAGCCGGGATGCGCGGCCCGGCCTTGTGCAAGTCCATCGACCACCAGATCCACATGATCCGCGCCCAGAGAAACCCCATTGGCGGGGACCACACGGCCAAGGGCGTTGGTCTGATCGTCGGTCACGCGGGAGAGAGCGTTGACGGTGGTGGCGCTGGATTGCCAGCCGCCGGGCGCTCCGCTGCCGACCTTGGCGTCGGTACGGACACCGAGCCCGGGGGTGTTGCCGTCGAAGGCGTAGGCGAGGGTCGCGGTGGCGGCGGGAGCGGGCGAGAACCCTTCGCTGGTCACCTGACCGCGCGTGTCGTAGCCATAGGCACGAGACTCGTTCCACGCTCCGGTGCCGGTATGGATGACCGCGTAAGAATTAAGCGTGCCGTCGTCGCGCCAGGTCTGGTTTTCCACCATAGCGCTGGTGCCATTGACGGCGGTCGTCTGTTGAAGGATGCGTCCGGCAGCATCGCGGGTACCGATCGTCAGGGTACGGAAGGGATTGGTGCGGTTCGTGACCAAGCCGCTGTTGGCAAAGCCGAAGGCGTAATTCTGGGCGTTGGCGGAAATCTGCGTCAGCAGTCCGTCCGCGCGATACTGATAGGTGAAGAGCGGTGCGGCCAGGGTGGAGCCGGCTTCGTTCAACGAGGCACGGCGGCCGGCGGCATCCCAGGTCTGGGTGACGGCGGAATGGGCGCTGCCGCTGACCGCGAGAGATTCGGTGAGGAGCTGCCCGTAGCCGTCATACGTGCGGCTCACGGTGGTGGCGGGACCGGCGGCGTCGGCGGGGGAACTCTGCGCTACCGAGGTGACGAGTCCGCGTTTGTCGTAGCCAAAGGTCGTCGTGCCGTTGGTTTCGGCGGCGGTTCCAGCCGTCGTCACCGTGGACGGGCGCAGGTAATCGTCATACGTCGTGGTGACGGTGTCACGAGGGGCGGTGGTCGTTTGCAGCAGGCCCGCCCAAACGTGTCCGCTTGGGTAATAGGCATAGGCGAACGCGCGGCTGACGGTTGAGCCGTTGTAGAGACGGGATGAGGTGATCCGTCCGGCGTTGTCGTAAAGCTCCTCGGCATTGAGCCCGCCCGCCATGGCCCGCAACGTGAGATGGCCGGCGGCATCGTGGGTGAACGTGGTGAGGTTCGTATCGGGCAAAACCTGCGTGGCGACTTGGTTCAGTTCGTTGTAAGTCGTCGTCGTGGTGTGGAGCAGCGGATCGGTCGTCGTCAGACGGTTGCCGTTCCGGTCGTAGGTGTAACTCGTGACTTTGCCCGCCCCATCGATCTCAAGGAGGGGATTGCCGGAAAAATCCGTGTAGATCGTGCGATTGAGGGCGCCGGCACCCGTGCCGCTGGTGACGGTGACGGCCTGATGGTCGGCGGAATAGGCGTAGCCGGTGTGGCGGATGACCGCGCCTTGAGTGTCCTTCACGTCGACGGTTAGCGGGCGGCCGAGGGCGTCGGACACCGTCACCGTAGTCTCGCCGAGCGCGTTTTGCGTGGTGAGGGTTTTGGCGCTGGCGCCATAGGTCGTGGTGAGGATGTGTTGCGCGCCACTGGCGGGGCCCGTGACGGTTTTCACCCGGTTAAGATCATCATACGCGAAGGTCTTGGTGAAATTCTCCGCGTCGGTATGGCTGACAAGGTTGCCGCGCAGGTCGTAGAGGCTCGTTTCAGTCGCAAGGACGGTGGCGTTGTCCGCCTTGGTCAGGGTGCGGGTGACGGTGTGGGCCACGTCGTCGTAGGCGGTGAGCCAATACGAGCCATTGCGGAGGATTTCCTTTTGCAGGCGGCCGTCGGTGTAGTAGCGCCATTCCAAAACGGAGCCGTCGGGATTTTCCTGGCGGCGGGGTTTGCCCGTGAAGGTATAGTAGAGAGTCGTCATCCCGCCGAGAGGGTTGGTGTAGGCCTGCACCTTGCCGCCAGGTTCGTAGGTGTAGCCTTCGGTGCGGAGCGGCGTGCCGGTGGTGGTCGCCCCCGAGTAGGCTTTTTTGTGGAGAAGCTGGCCCACGGCGTCGTAGTCGAAGCCGGTGGCGTTGCCCCGGGGATCGGTGACTTGGGTGAGGTTGCCAAAGAGGTCGTGGATGTAGCTGGTCGTGGCGGAAGTAGCCGCTTGGACTCCTGAGCCGTCGCTCTTGGCTTCACTGCGAGTCGCCACTTCCTGCTGGGGGCGGCCCATTGTATCGTAGGTGCGGGTGACGGTGTCGGCGGGGCCGGTGCGCATGCCGGTCGTTTGATAGACTTCGCCGTTGGCGGTGTAGCTGGTGGTTGAGACGCCGAGGACCGCGTTGGTCTCGTCCTTAACAGTCCGGGTGAGCGGACGGCTCATCGCGTCGTAGGTGTAGGTGGTGCTGCGTCCGTCGCCGTCGGTGGCGGTCAGAATTTCGCGTCGGGAAGTGGGCGTGAAGGTGGTGACCCCATTGGAGTCGGTCGTTCCCGTGTAACGGGTTTCGGTCGTGAGGAAGCCCGTGGAGTTGTAATCGTATTCGATGACAGCTTGGTCGACCGAACCGAGGGCGACGGTCTTGCGAAGGAGCAGACCTTTGGCGAAGGTCGTCACATTGTTTGCGTCCGTGGCGGTGCGCAGGGTGTAGTCGAGCTGGTCGGTGCGGAGGGTCGTTCCAGCTTTCGACGTAACGATCTGCGTAGGCTGGTAGGGATAGTTGGCGTCGCCGTAGGTGAACGTCGTGGTGATGCCGGACGCATCGGTGACGGAGGTCGGCAGGTTGAGCGTATTATAGACCGCGGTCGTGGTGGCGGTTTCGGTCGTCGTGCTCGGGTCGCCGTCGAGATCGCCGGTCAGCTTGGTTTCGATGATGTTGCCTTGGGCATCGTATTTGTAGGTGGTGACGAGACCGCGGGCATCGGTTTCGCTTTGCAGGCTGTTGAGATAGGCACCGGTCGAACTGTTCGTCGTGGCATACCAAGTCTTGGTCGTCGTATGGTTCAGCGGATCGACAATCGAGGTGATCATGCTGCCGGCATAGTGGTAAACCGTCGCGTTGTTGTAGGCGTCTTTGACGGTGGTCTGGTTCGCCACGGAATAATCGAAGGTGGCGTTCACAACCGGAACGGTCGGCTGGGTCACGTCCGCCGTCGCCTTCTGCTGTGTGACCCGGCTCAAGCTGTCATAGGTGTTTTGGAGGATGCGGCCGTCCGGCTTGGTTTCCTGGGTGATCAGGTGATTGGACGCCCCGGTGCTATCGGTGCCGTATTGGTAGGCGATGGTAGCGCCATCGGGCAACTGCACCGAGGTCAGGTCGTCATTGGTGTAGCCGTAGGTGACCGTGCGTCCGTCGTTAGCCGTCGCCGTTAGAATGTGTGCGTTCGCATCGTAAAGAAACGCAACCGATGAGCCGTTGGATGAGGTGATCCGATTGATTTGGGCGCAATCGTTGGCCGTTGCCACCGCCCCAAACCCAAACGTGAGCACGTTGCCTCGATTATCAGTCCAAGTGCTCAGGTAAGGGCGCTGGCGAGTGACGCTCGTCCCGGCAATCGGAAACTGCCGGACGACGTAAGCGCGAGCCGAACCATCGGGCAGGTGCCAAGTATAGGTAATCGTGCCGTCGGTGGCGGTGGATTGCGTCAGAGTTGAATTAAAAAGGTTGTGAGCACCACCCGCCTCATTGGTGAGTTCGGGATTATCGGCCGCGGTGGGCGCCCAAAGAGTAGTCGAACCCGCCTGCTGCCGAAATACGATCACCGAACCCTCATTATCCGCCGCCTGAATGGTCGCGGGAGCGGATGTTGTATCGGAGGGAATTAAATAAGCCGGGTAGCCGGTCAGCCACCCATATCCCAACTCATTGTTCGCATTGTTCCGGCTGGAGTAAGAACGACTGATTTCAATCGGCAGTGGCCCCTTCACCTCCAGATCAACATGTTTTTGGCAAAAATCACCGGAAACGGGACCCACCGGATCGCCAACGACATTCCGCCAATGCGATATTCGTGGATCGCCGAAGGAATTAGGTCCTGTATAAGGCCCAAGCGGCAAGTTTCCACAATACTGAATCGAGACAAGAAGAGAGCTGCCGGCCGTGACGTTCGGAATATTGTAACCTGTTAAGACGCCGCCACCATTGGCAGAAGTCCAGGAAAGCCGTCCGAAATTCGTTCCGCTGATTGTCACTCCGACGTAGTTATCGCCCGCCACCCAGACGGAGTCGTTTCGGATGACAACGGTGTGAGCTCCGACACGAAAAGCCGTGAAAAAAAGCCCCCAGGTCGTGCCATAAGGATTGCCGTTACTAAAAGCGGAAAACTGAACGCTGCTTTGGCCGCGCGCCGAGGCTGAAAAACATAAGCCCACGATCAGTATGGTCAGAAAAAAACGCCTCATAAGTTTAGGGAAAAACACTCCCGTCTAAAGGTGCGGCGATGGTCACGGTGAGCCGGCCGATCGTGTTGTTGTTCGGGCGAGCGTCCTCTTGGTTGGAAATTCCGTCGGCGTCCTTATCATTAGAGCCTTCGTTGACCAAGGGGTTAAGGCTCATGGAATATTTATACAGGTTACTCATTCCATCGCCGGAAGGATTTGCAGCGGCATTGTTGCCGATGTGGCCGAAGTATTTTAGCTCCCACCAATCGGGCAGGCCGTTGCCATCACTATCAAAACTCGCCGAGAAGGCGCTCAGATCGAAGCTAAAGAGATTTTTCACCTGGCCGATGTTGACCAACGCATAGTCATCGGCTGCGGTCGCGGAATTGCTCCAAGGATAGGTCTGGCCGGCAGCGAGCGGTTGGCCGGTATAACCGAAGATGGCGAGGCGGTCGTAGAAGGGTTTGGCGAGATTCTTGAGCTGACCGAGGTTGATGGCGCGGTAGTCGTCGGTGCTCCCGGCGGGAGTGGCCCAGAGGGCGTCCAAGGTCGCTCCGGCTCCATCAGGGAGCTTCGCCTTCATTTCTTCGTAGCCTTGCTTGGCGATGTTTCTAACCTGACCTTGATTGACGGCCGCGTAGTCGTCCGGTGTAGCATCGCCATTGAGCACGCCACGTTGTGACCACCACGCCGGCCCTTGCGCGTTCAAACAAGCGGAAGCGAAAGCCACCAGCCAAACGATGAGCCAAACAGAAATCTTCATGGAAGGAGACTCCCGAACGTTAAAAAGCAGGTGCGGGCTGGCCCTCCGGCACCGCTGTAAACTCACCCATGGAGAGATCGCCTGACTCCGCCACGCGGATCTTTCCAGCCGTCATCGTGGGTGCGGACACGGAGCCTGACGCTTTGATATTGCCGGCCACCTCCAGTTTCTCCGTCGGATCAATTATCCCAAGGCCAACATTACCGGAAGCATTGATGGTCAAGCGGGAGACTCCTATCGCCGCATCGCCAATCATGAACTTCCCGCCCCCCACCCCGGAAATATCACTTGTGCTGAATAGATTATAAGAACGTCCACCGGGTCCCGTATTGATCAGATTGATGCCGGCTTCCGTGCCGGGGCTGGTTACCTGAATTTGATTTAAGCCGTAGCCGCTGTAGGTACCTATGCCACTGACCACCAGTGGAAATGAAGGCGATGTGGTACCGATGCCGACATTCCCTCCTTGAGGAGCCAACAGCACATTGCCGGAAACCTGAGAATCGTCCGATGTGCCGATGGTCACCGAGTTGTAGCCACTATCATGCAGATTAGATCCTATAACCGTGCTGTAGTCGCTATTGGCAGTTACTCCTACGCCCAGAGCCGTGGAACGATAACCCGTCGCACAGGCCACAGGTCCTATCGCCGTGGCGGAACCACCTGTGGCAGATGCCGCCGCTCCGATTGCCGTATTGTCTGCCAACGAAACATCCGCAAAGGCATCAAGGCCCAAGGCAATATTACTATCGTCTTTTCGCTGATAAATCTGATTCGCCAAGCCAAACGTCAGAACACTGGCGTTAGTCGCCGCGTTTTGATTGGGCAGCGTTAAGACTCCATTGATCGTTACATTCGAGGCAAACTGTACCGGTTCGGCAAAACTGCTACTCCCCGAAGGGTCGAGAGATATCTTAACCACTGGCACAATCGACTGGTCGAAAAGCTGAAGTTTGTTATCCGAGTCTAGTTTGAGCTGCGGCATGCCACTCCTTTGCCACACCCAGTTGGTGGAAAGATGGGTGGCGTTAAAACATAGGGTAGAAGTCACGCCATCGCTGTAGAGTAGCGCCAAGCCCGGCGCCGTGCTGCCATCGGTGCGCGTGCCGAAACTCAGAGCATTGCCGTCCACCTCAATGTCACCGGCAATAAAGAGATTGCCACTCACCTCCTGATCTTGGCCCAAGATCATCGGAGCCATACCAAGGACAGCGCCAAGCAAGGTGCTCGCGCGTAAACGCCGAACTAAGTGCGAATTCATGGAGAAAAACAAAGCTGGAATCAGAAGGACTTACCTCAGACAAAACGGAGCAAAAGTTAAAATAGTGCATTAATGCAATGATATAATTTTATTAAAATCACACGGATTATGTGAATCCATGAGCTCTTGTGCTGTATGAAGCTATGTGATGAACCTACCTGTTATTCCCGCCCGCGTACATGTGAGCAGGAAAAAAGTGCAAACGAGCAGCTACTACGCTTAGCACCCATATCCGACCTCCTTCGGCTTATTCCCCCTTCGCATCAGGCTATCCCTCCCTGTTCGCACAAAAGCCGTCTGCGATATGCATCGCAGACGGCTTTTGTTTTTCGCGGCGTCACATCGGACGCCGCCGGCCGGCTGAGCCTATCAGGGCGATTCGTCCACCACGAGATAGCGGCTGCTGCCGTCGCGCCAGAGGCGCACGGTGACTTTGGGGCCCTTGATCTTCTCGCTGAGCTTCACCGCCTCGTCGGCGTTCTTCACCGGCTTGCGATCCAGGCTCAGGATGATGTCGCCTTCCTGCAAACCGGCGCGGGCCGAGGCGCTCTCGGCATCCACATCGGTCACCAACGCGCCTTTGATCATATCGGGCACGTGCAACTGGCGGCGCACTTCCGGAGTAAGGTCCGCAACCGTAACCCCGTTGAGCACGCCTTGGTCGGATGATCCGACGTGGTCGCCGCCGGCGAGCGATTGCTCGGGCTGACCGGCGAGCTTGAGGCTGACGGTGGCGGGCTTTCCGGCGCGCACGTACTCGATCTTCACCTCGGTGCCCGGCGCGAGGCGGCTGACGGCCAACGCGAGATGGCGGGGATCTTCGATGGCCGTGTCGTTGACCTTGACGATCACGTCCCCGCTTTTGAGGCCGGCTTTGTCCGCAGGACTGTCCTCGGTCACGTCGGTGATGAGCGCGCCGTGGGTCACGCCAAACTCGGTGGCGAGATCAGCGGAGACCGGCTGGGCGTTCACGCCCATGAAGCCGCGTTCGACATGCCCGGTTTTCACCAGCTGCTCGGCGATGGAGCGGACGACGTTCGAGGGAATGGCGAAGCCCACGCCGTTGAAGCCGCCGCTGCGGCTGAGGATGGCGGTGTTGATGCCGACCACGCGACCTTGCGTGTCGAGCAGCGCGCCGCCGGAGTTGCCGGGATTGATGGGCGCGTCGGTCTGGATGAAGTCCTCGTAATCCTCGATGCCCAGGCCGCCGCGGCCGACCGCGCTGACGATGCCGTGCGTGACGGTGAGGCCGATGCCGAAGGGATTGCCGATGGCCAGAACCGTGTCGCCCACTTCGAGCTGGTCGCTGTCGCCCAACGTGGCGGCGGGCAGGCCGGTCGCGTCGATCTTGAGCACGGCGATGTCGACCTTGGCGTCGCGTCCCACGATCTCGGCCTTGAATTCCTTGCGCGGCTCGCCGACGGCGACTTTCACCTCGTCCGCGCCCTCGACCATATGGTTGTTGGTGAGAATGTAGCCGTCGGCCGTGATGATCACGCCCGATCCCAGGCTTTGTTGCACGGATTCGCGCGGAAGCTGCGGATTGCGTGACGAATCGTCCGGCGCGCCGAAGAAACGGCGGAAAATCGGATCGTCGAAAAACGGATTCAAGCGGCTGGGATTGCGGACCTTTTTGCTCGAGAAGACATAGACGACGCTGGGCGCCGTCTTTTTGGCGATGGGGGCGAAGCTCACGCGGCTGGTGGCGTCGCGGTCGATCGGCTTCGCATCGATCTGCAACATCATGGGAAGCTTAGACGGGCGCGGGCTTCCGGCGTGGAGCACGAGGCTGCCCGCACCCAGCGCGAGACAGAGGGAACAGAGCAGGATCTTGGGCGAAAGAATGCGGGTTTTCATGGGAACGGATGGGGGTTCCCCGAATGGACTTTCACGGAAATCACAGGTTCCCTCGGCGCCCGCATGCCGGCGTTGACGGGCGGCGGCCGAAAAGTGGCTCTGGCCCGCTTGTTTTACTTACGATTCCGCAGTCGGTGCACTGGTATCCCCGGTGGACGACGACGTGGATGGCTTGGAGGCCGGGGCCGGACTTTTGGTGCTAAACACCACGGGTATCCGCACCCGCGTGACCACAGGTTTTCCATCCACCAAGGGTGGGGAAAACAGCCAGGTGTTCACCGTCTGCACCGCGGCGTAACCAAACGCCGGATCGCTTGCCGAGACGATGCGCGGCAGTCGGGCATGCCCGCCTTCGTCGATCAAAAATTCAACCAGCGCTTCACCGCTCTTTACCTCAGCCGCCACGTTCGTCGGAAAGCGCGGCCGGCGGCGCGACATCGGTTTCGGCACCGCATCCAGTTTATTCGCCCCTACGATTTGATCGGGGTGTTTCCGTTCCAGCTCGAGAAGCCGTTCCGCCTCCTCGTCGAAAGAACTGTCCCTGTCGAATTTCTGCTCAAAACTAAGCATATAAGGCACCGGCCTGCCTTGGTTGAGCGCTGGCTCAAAATAAAAGCCTTCCGCCGCCGCCACGAGCGCCAATCCAAACTCCGGACGGTCTGCCGAGCGCAGGATCACCTGCTTCACCCGGCCCTCGGGACCGACTATCATTGTGACAGCAGCCTTCCCGGTCACCCCCTCCTTGCGCAGCTCCGCCGGATAGACCGGGAGGAGCACACCCCGCAACTTAGGCGGCGTGTCATAATGAAATTCCGGCGGCAGCTGGGACTGGTCGGTTTTACCATCGATGGTGAACATTTCCTGCTCTGGGCGCCGCCCGGGTATAAAGCGGATCGGTACCGCTATATGTGCGTTCAGCGGCTGACCATCGCGAGTGCCCGGCTTAAAGGTCCACTGGAGCACCGCCTTGATCGCAGGTTCATCGAAAGCCGGATTGTCGGATTCCACGACGACGGGGTTGATCACCTGTCCTGCGGTGTTCACGGTAAATGCAACCAGTACCTCACCGACGAGCGCATAAGGACGCATCTCGATGGGGTACAAGGGGGGATGTTGTGTGAGTGCCCGGGGCGGCTGATCGTTAACGTATTTAGAACTCACGAAGGGCTGGCAAAAAACCGTCATCGCCAGTTCCGCCGAGACGGGGCTCCCGCCCTTCCGCGCCGGGGCAAAACGCCACGTCTTCAATATCGCCGCCAGCGGCTCGGCCAGGGCAGGCTTCACCTCCTGTTCAAATCCAACCTGCGTGACGGCGCCATTCGCATCGATAGCCAGCTTTACGCGTACGAACGGTTCGCTTGGCGGCCTCGGGCTGGCCGCAGTGATGAGCGGCGTGATCGCCAGCAACCTCGGCGTTGCGTCAGGACCTTTCAAGGAGGCGGATTTCGGATTAAAAATAACGGGGATCCAGATTTTGGCGTTCACCGGCTTCCCGCCGCGTTTGGCCGGCGTCATCGCCCAATCAGGTGACGCCATTTCGACTGCCCTTTCAAAGGGTACATTTGAACCGTCTGCTTCGGACGAAAGAACTTTGCCCGTCTCATCAAGATACCGCGTAACAATCACGTAGCCCACTTCGGACGTTTTCCGCATCTCGTCGGGATAGTCGGGCCGCAGCTTTTTCTTCTGCTTCGGCAGTTCCTCGGGTGCCGGCTCGGGCAGAAACCACACCGGCTCGCCGACCGTGACATCCTGCGCCGAGACGCGGCCAAGCGGCAGCGCACACCACGCCGCCAAAAAAAGGATGAAGGGATGCGGTTTCATTAAAATATCCCCGGCGCCACACGGATCCGCCGGAGCCACCGCCCAGCAGGAGGCACGCCATCCCCCCAACCGCGGCGTTGACCCGGGCGGAGACGTTTCCCTAACTCGTCCCCCTTATGTCCACGCAGCCCGAGTCCTCGAACCTCATGGAAGCCATTGTCTCGCTCGCGAAACGCCGCGGCTTCGTTTTCCAGTCGTCGGAAATCTACGGTGGCCTCAACGGCTTTTTCGACTACGGCCCGCTCGGGGTGGAGCTTAAGAAGAACATCCGCGACTGCTGGTGGAACGACATGGTCCGCCGCCGCGACGACATCGTCGGCATCGAGACCTCCATTATCATGCACCCCAAGGTCTGGGAGGCCTCCGGCCACGTCGCCGGCTTCTCCGATCCGCTCGTGGACTGCAAAGTCTCCAAGAACCGCTACCGCGCCGATCAGCTCTTCTTCGCGCCCGTGATCGTCGACGGCGTCACTCACGGCTACGTGTCCGCCCTCGAAAGCGAAAAGACCACCGAGGAACTCCAGGCCGCCGCCGAGCTCTTCAAACGCAAGAAGGCCATCCAGGGAACGCTCGCGGCCGTCCTGATCAAGGACATGACCGAGGCCAAGCCCGAGGAGATTTCCCAAATCCCCTCGCCCGCCACCGGCAATCCCGATCTCACGCCGCCCCGCGCCTTCAACATGATGTTCCAGACGAACGTCGGCGCGATGACCGACGCCTCGTCCGTCGCCTACCTGCGCCCCGAGACGGCGCAGGGCATGTTCGTGGACTTCAAAAACGTCGTGGACACCGGCCGCGTGAAGCTCCCCTTCGGCATCGCCCAAACCGGCAAATCCTTCCGCAACGAGATCACCCCGCGCAACTTCATCTTCCGCTCCCGCGAGTTCGAGCAGATGGAGATGGAATTCTTCATCCACGAGGACGACGACTGGGCCAAGTGGCACCGCTACTGGATCAACTGGTGCAAGGACTGGCTCCTCAGCATCGGCCTGCCCGCGTCGCACCTGTCCGAATACGATCACCTCAAGGAGAAACTCGCGTTCTACTCGAAGGGCACGACGGACATCATGTTCAAGTTCCCCTTCGGCGTGCAGGAGCTCTGGGGCATCGCCGCCCGCGGCAACTACGACCTCACGCAGCACGCCACCGCCTCCGGCAAGCCGCAGGAAATTTTTGACGAAGCCACCAAGAAGAAGTTCGTCCCCCACGTCATCGAGCCGGCCGTCGGCCTCGACCGCATTTTCCTCGCCGTCCTCGCTTCCTGCTACGCCGAGGAGCAGGTCACCGATGAAAAGGGCAACACCGAGACGCGCACCGTCCTCCGCCTCTCGCCGCGCATCGCTCCGGTGAAGGTCGCCGTGCTTCCCTTGCTCAAAAACAAGGAGGCCCTCGTCGGCCGCGCCCAGGCGCTCTACAAGAAGCTCAAGCGCAAGTACGCCTGTTTCTATGACGAAGCCGGCGCGGTCGGCCGCCGCTACCGCCGCCAAGACGAGATCGGCACGCCCTGGTGCGTGACCATCGACTTCGACACCATCGAAAAGGAAGGCGACACCTTCACCCTGCGCGAACGCGACTCGATGCAGCAGAAACGCATCACCGAGACCGAACTCTTCGCCCTGCTGGAAGAGCAGGTGTACTGAACCGATCCCGGGCGTCTGTTTTCTTGGCCAAGCCCTTCCCTCGCTTTGGGGCGAAGGGCAGGCAACCGTTGCCCATCGCCGGGTCGGCCCGCCGGCTGCCGCACGAGCCGGCGGCGGCGGAATTGTTAAGCGGGCGTAAACGGGCCTGCATTCCCCGGAAAAACCGGCTTGGCTGGCCCCATGAACGCCGCCCCCGAGCCCCCCGCCGGCCGCATCCGCCTGCTGATGATCGACGACGACCGGAAGCTTTGCCGGCTGGTCGGCGATTACCTGGGGCCGCTCGGGTTCGACGTCACGGCGGAACATGACGGCGCCGCCGGCGCGGAACGCGCGGCCGATCCGGAGGCCAAATGGCAGGGCGTCATCCTCGACGTGATGCTCCCGAGTCTCGACGGTTTCGAAGTGCTTCGCCGGATACGGCGAACCAGCGAGGTGCCCGTGCTCATGCTCACCGCGCGCGGCGACGAGACCGACCGCATCGTCGGCCTCGAAGTCGGGGCCGACGACTACCTCCCCAAGACTTTTTCCACACGCGAACTCCTCGCCCGCCTCCGCGCCGTCCTGCGGCGCGCCTCGCGCACGCCCGCCGAGGCGGCTCCCGCCGCCGAGATCGTCGTCGGCCCCGTGCGCGTGCAGCCCGAGGCGCGACTCGCGTTGCTCAACGAGCAGCCGCTCACACTCACGCCGGTCGAATTCGATTTGCTGCTTGCCCTCGCCAAAGCCCGCGGCCGCGTGCGCACCCGCGAGGCACTTCTCGACGAGATCCGTGACCGCCACTACGAGGTGTTCGACCGCTCGATCGACGTCCACATCTCCGCGCTGCGCAAAAAACTCGGCGACGATGCGAGGCAGCCGCGGTTCATCCGCACGCTGCGCTCGGCCGGCTACATGCTCACCGATCCCGCCACGCCCTGAGCTCCGCGCCATGCGTTTTCCTCTCGCCCTCAAAGTCTCCGGCTGGCTCCTGCTCAACTTGGCGTTGCTCGCCGTCCTCGCCGCCGGCTTTCTCGGAATTCAAGGGGGCTTCAGCTGGGATTCCCTGATCGAGGGCCCGCCCGGCCGGCGGATGCAAACGTTGGCGGAAGTCGCCGCCAGCGAGCTGCGCACCCTGCCCCCTGACCAGCGGTCCGGAGCCCTCGCGCGCTTTGCCGAGGCCCAAGGCGTGGCCGTCGCCTGGCTCGACAACGGCCGCTGGCTCACCGCCGGCGGCGCGCCGGAGATTCCTTCGGCCCTCCGCGAGTGGGCTCGATCTCCCGGCCGGCCGCCCGAGTTCGACCGGCCGCCGCCGGAAGACGATCCCGGGCTCGGGCCGGAGTTCGGACCGTTCCCGCCGCACGAGCCCCGACCGCACCGTCTGCTGATCCGGACCGGCCAACCCGCCGCCTTCTGGCTGGCTGTGCGCACCGGACCGCCCGATCGCGCCTCGGTGCTCGTGCTGCGTGTTCCTTCTTTCGGCCGGCTTTTAACCCTGCTCGATCTCACGCCCTGGCTGCAAGTGGCCGCCAGCGTGGCGGTCGTTTCCCTGCTTTTCTGGCTGCCCTTCGTGCGCGGGCTGACGCGCGACCTCGGCAGGCTCACCCAGGCCACCGAAGCGATCGCCGACGGACGCTTTGACACGCGCGTGGCGGAAACGCGGCGCGACGAACTCGGCGCGCTGGGCGGCTCCGTCAATCGCATGGCCGGGCGCCTCGACCGGCTGGTCACCGGCCAGAAGCGTTTTCTCGGGGATATCGCGCACGAACTCGGCTCCCCGCTCGGTCGCATGCAGGTGAGCGTCGGCATTCTTGAGCAACGGGTCGAACCCGCCTTGCAACCCGCCGTGGGCGACGTGCGCGAGGAAGTCGAACAAATGGCGGCGCTCGTGAACGAACTGCTCGCCTTCACCAAGGCGGGCCTGCGTCCTCGCGAGGCGTTCCTCGCGCCGGTTCCGCTGGGGCCGCTGGTGGCGCATCTGCTGACTCGCGAGGCGGCGGATGACGCCGTGCGCGTTGAAATTCCCGCCGATCTCGCCGTGCGGGCCGATGCCGACCTGCTGGCCCGCGCCCTCGGGAATCTCGTGCGCAACGCCCTGCGCCATGCCGGGCGCGCCGCCGGCATCACGTTGCGGACCGAAATCGCGGGCGAAACCGTGCGCATTATCGTCGAAGACCAAGGCCCTGGCGTGCCTCCGGAAGCGCTGGGCCGGCTGGGCGAGCCGCTGTTCCGACCCGAGACGGCGCGCACACGGGAAACCGGCGGTGCCGGCCTCGGCCTCGCCATCGTCAAGAGCTGCGTCGAGGCCTGCGGCGGCAGCGTGCAGTTTGAAAACCGCACGCCGCGCGGTTTTCGGGCGATTCTCCGGCTGACCGCGGCGCCATTTACACCCGCTTAACTTTTCTCCGGCCGAATTTCATCAGGGCATTACACCCCGATGGTTTCATAGACCCGAACCCTCCCCCAACCATGAAAACATTCCCTTGGATTCTATTCGCGAGCGCCCTGGCGCTCGCCTTGGGCGCCGCGAATTTCGCCCGCGCCGCCGACTCGACCTCGAGTTCCACCACGCAAAACCACAAATCCGGCCGCGGTGGGCACGGGCTCGGGCCGCTCGGGCTTTTTGACACCAACCACGACGGGGTGCTCTCGTCCGACGAGATCGACAACGCCGCCGCGGTCCTCCGGCAGCTGGATAAAAACGGCGACGGCAAGATCACCGCGGACGAAGCTCCTCACGGGCCGCCCCCGCCTCCCCGCTCCAAGAACAGCGGCGGCGATGACGACATGCCGCCGCCTCCGCCCCCCGCGGAGTAAGTCTCTCGCACGCCCCGCCCTTCCCGGCGGGGCGTTTTGTTTTGGTCACGGAGGACTCAGGCACGCCGCAGGGTAATCACACACTCGAGATGGCGCGTCTGCGGGAAAAGATCGAAGGGCTGCACGGCGGTCAGCGTGTAGCCGGCGGCGAGAAAGGCCTTGAGATCGCGCATCTGCGTCGCGGGATCGCAGCTCACGTAAACGACCGAACGCGGACCGTAGGCGAAGAGCTGTTTCAGGAAAACCTCGTCGCAGCCTTTGCGCGGCGGATCGATGATCACCGCCGTGTCCGCGGCCGGAAACGTCAGCCCGGCGAAGATCGCCGAGGCGTCGCCCGCCTGGAACGTCGCGGTGGTAATGCCGTTGGCGACGGCGTTCTGTTTCGCGAAAACGATGCTGCTCTCGCTGATCTCGACACCCGCCACTTTCTCGAAGGCCCGGGCCGCGGTGAGCGCAAAAAGGCCGCTGCCGCAGTAGGCGTCGACCAGGAACTTCGCCCCGCTCGCCGCCGCCTGCTCGCGCACATAGCCGGTGAAGGCCGGAAGGATGAAGGGGTTGTTCTGGAAAAAATCCCGCGCCAGAAAATGGAGTTTCAGGTCGCCCACCGTCTCGGTGATGATCTCGTCGTAGTCGGTCGTCACCCGTCCCGAGGCGTCGCGCAACAACAGCGTGCCGCCGCGCTGATATGCGCCGGCCGCCGCCTTGGCCCGGACGTTGGCGCGGGATTCGGCGAGACGCGCGTTGATCGGGGCGGTCGCGATCTCGCAGCGCGGCACGTCGATGATGTCGAAGCGCGTGCCCTGCCGCAGAAAGCCGATGGGGAGCTCCGCCACCCCGGGACGCGGCGCGTTGAAGTGCGGGGTGATTTTCGAGCGATAGCCGTACTCCACCGGCGAGCCGATGACGGGCGACACGGGGAAGACCACGTCGGCCATGTATTTCAGGAGTTCCTCGACCTGACGGCGCTTCCAGGCGAGCTGCTCGTCATAGGCGAGGTTCTGGTACTGGCAGCCGCCGCAACGGCCGAAGAGCGGACACGGCGGCGCGATGCGCTTGGGCGAGGGCGTGAGCACGGTCACGAGATCGGCCTCGGAAAAGTTCTTGTGGTTGCGAAACACCCGGGCGCGCACGCGTTCGCCGGGCAGCGAAAACGGCACCATCACCACCCATTTCGACGCCGCGTCATCGGGATGGGGCACGCGGCCGAGGCCCACGCCCAGGTTGGTGAGCGTGGCGATCTCCAGCTCGATCTCCTGATGATAGGCGAAGGGACGGTCGTTGAATTTCTTTTTGGCCACGGGAAACAGAAGAACACAGCGTCCCGGCCCGGAGAGAAAGCAGAAACTCCGGCTGGATTCCCCGTGCCGGACGTGTCTCCGTGGAGGCCATCCGCTCCATGGCCGAAAAAATCACCAGCCTGCAAAACCCGCGCATCAAGCAACTCGTGAAGTTGCGCGACCGCCGTCCGCGCGACGAGGCCGGCGTGTTCCTCGTCGAGGGCTACCGGCAGATCCGGCGCGCGCTGGAAAAAAACATCCGCCTCACCGAGCTCTACATCTCGCCCGAGTGGTACCTGGGCGAGAACGAGCCCGCGCTCGTGGCCCAAGCGCAGGCGGCCGGCGCGCAGGTGTTCGAGCTGACCAAGGAAGCCTTTGCCAAGGTCGCCTACCGCGAGCGGCCCGACGGCCTGCTCGCCGTCGCCCCGCAATGGAAGCGCTCGCTCACGGACATCGTCACGCCGGCCGGCAAGCCGCCGTTCCTGCTCGTCGTCGAGGCCATCGAAAAACCGGGCAACCTCGGCACCATCCTCCGCAGCGCCGACGCGGCGGGCGTGGACGCGCTGATCGTGTGCGATCCGGTGACCGATCTTTTCAACCCCAACGTCGTGCGCGCGTCCACCGGCGTGCTGTTCTCCGTGCCGGTCGTGATCGCCTCCAGCGAGGAGGTTCGCGAATGGCTGCGGGCGAAGGCCATCCGCTCGGTGGCCACCACGCCGTCGGCCACCGATCTTTACACCGCGACCGACCTCCGCGGCCCGCTCGCGATCGTCATGGGCAGCGAGCAATACGGCCTCAGCGACTACTGGCTGAAGGAGGCGGACAACCGCGTGGTCATCCCCATGGCCGGCCAGGCGGATTCGCTCAACGTGGCCATGGCCACGATCATCACGCTGTTCGAAGCGGTGCGCCAGCGGGGCCAGTGATTCGCCCGGCGCTGCGCCGGCCTGCAACGGACACGAAAAAGGGAGGGCGCGAAATTCGCGCCCTCCCTTGAAGTCCTTTCCGCAACCGCCCGATCAGAAGCCTAGCGCAGTGCTGACGTAGAACGAATTTGCGGTCTTGGAGTCCGCCGCGATGACGCCTTGGTAGGAAATGCCGACCGTCCAGTTGGCGGTCAGGCTGTAGTTCACGCCGAGGCCGAGGCTGAACTCGGTGTCGCCCATACCGGGCGCCTTCACCGTGAAGGCTTGGGTTTCAGAAGCCACATTGGCCGAGACCTCGCGGGCGGCATCCGCGAAGTTGTGACTGACGCCGAGGCGGCCGTTGAAGCTCAGCTTGGAGGTAGCGAGGTAGCGGGCGTTGACCGCGGCTTCCGTGGTGAAGCTCGTGTCGCTCTGACTGTGGACGTTCAGGGCCTGCATCGTGTTGGTGTTGGTCTCGGTGAAACCGTCAGCTTTGGCGGAGACGTAAGTCAGACGAAGCTCGGGTTCGATAACCACGGTGCGGCGCTCGAGGATGCGGTAGCGGAGGGCAAGGGCCGCGAGGTTCGCGGAGGAATCGGCGCCATGGAAACCCGACGTGCTCGTGGCGGTCTGGCGCGTGCCATCGGTGCTGTAGGTGGCCGTGCTCAGGCTGGCGGTGAGGGTGAGGCTGCGGTCAGCCTTGGCGACGTATTCGCCGAAGATTCCGTAGACGCTGCCCTTCACGTTCGAGTTCAGGTAGGTGGAGTCCACCGAACCGGAATCGAAGCCGGCGAAGAGGCCGACCGTGAGGCGGGCGTTGATCGCGGCGCGGCCACCGGCGACGACCCCGTTGCTCTTGAGGTTATAGTCGGCCTGGTTGTCGGAACTGCGGGAGCCCGTGTCCAGGTTGGCATAACCGGCGAAGAGCGAATACCGGCCCGCCTGCACGATGGGCGCGAGGTTGACGGCCTTGTCAGCGTAGCTGCGAGTCACGCGGTCGGCGTAGTCGACGACGCCGGCGTAGGCCTCGGGCGAGGCCTTGTCGGCGATGGTCGCAGCCTGCGAGGTCGTAGAGGCGCCGAGCAACAGCGGCAGCAGGTCGCCGCCGACATACTGGTGGTCTCCCACCTGCAGGCCGTTGATCATCGACAGGAGATTGGCGCTCGCGCCCGGGAAGGCGTTGGCAAGGTTCAGGCCGGTTCCACCCGTCACCAGACCGGTGCCCACAAGCTGGCCGGTGCTCGCGACGAAGATCAGGTCGCTGGTGAAGTTGTTCGTGAACGTGGCGAAGTGACCGCTGATGGAGCCGGGGGCGCCGTTGATGATCGTGAACGTGTCGCCCTTGGCGGGCTCGAACGTGGCGATCGCGGCGGCGTTGGCGATGTAGGTGGCGGTCGCCTGCTCGACGAGCGTGTAGGAAGGCGTGCCGATCGTCAGGGTGCTGGTCAGCGGATTGAGGACGGTGTTGCCGCCCACGGACACCTGGTCGTAGCCGAGGATGTTGTCGGGGCTGGGGCCGGAGGCGTCGGCGATCTCAATGTTGAGCGCGCCGTTTTCCGTGTAGTTGCCCAAGATCGTCAGGACGCCGGGCGAGTTGCCCGGAGACGTGCTGCCGTTGCCGGTGTAGTTGCCGGTGACGGTGCCGCTACCCATGAAGATGCCGCCGCTGTTCACGACGACGTCGCTGTTGACCGTGCCATTGTCGACCAACGTGGAGCCACTGTTAACCACCGTGGAATCGGTGTTCAGGGAACCGGTCGTGTCGACGACGACGGTGCCGCCGTCCACCGTGGTGTTGGTGTTCGTGTTGTCGCCCGAGAGGACCAGCGTGCCGTCGCCGCTCTTGGTGAAGTCGCCGGTGTTGGTGGTGGTGCCGGTGTAGGTGCCGCCATCGGTCACGTTCAGGTTGTTGCCGTTCAGGATAAGCGTGCCGTCGCCGTTGAGCGTGTTGACCGTCTGATCGCCGCCCAAGAGCTGCAACGTGGCGGCCGTGGCGAGATTCAGCGTGGCCGCGTGCGACAGGAGGTCGGCACCGTCAACCGTGAGCAGACCGGTCTGCACGTTGATGGTGGTGGCCGCGACACTGGCGGTGAAGGTGACGTTGCCGTTGGAGTTGACCGTCGAACCACCGCCCGCGTTGCCGAGCTTGCCGTTGATCTGGGTGCCGTCGTTCAGATCGTAGGTCGGAGCCGTGAAGGTCTTGGTGCCCGAGATCGTGCCGCCGTTGCTGGTGAGGGAGGCGACCGTATTATCGCTGTTGACCTCCAGCTCGGCGCCGGAAGAAACCGTGACCGCGGTCGAGGTGGAGAGATTGGCGGAGGGCCCGGCGAGGACGAGCTTGCCCGCGCCGACGGTGGTGGCGCCGGTGTAGGTGTTGGCGTTGTTCAGGGTGACCGTGCCGGAGGTCGTCTTGTTCAAGGCGATGCCGCTGCCGGCGAGGATCACGTCAACCGTGCCGTCCTTGAGTTCAAAGCTGCCGGTGCTCGTCAGCGTGCCCGTGCCGCTGATCAGGCCACCGTTGTCGAGCGTGACGGTGCCGACCGTGTCGCTATGAGTGCTCATCGCGAGTTCGGCGGTCTCGCCGTCGATCGTCACATTGCCACTGGCGATCGCGTTGTCCGTGCCATACGTCAACGTGCCGGCGGTGACCTTGGTGAGGCCGGTGTAGGTGTTCTGCTCGTTGAGCGTCACCGTGCCGGAGGTCGTCTTGTTCAGCGCGATGCCGCTGCCGCCGAGGACGGCGTTCACCGTGCCGGACTTCATCTCAAAGGTGCCCGTCGAGGTCAGCACGCTGCCACTGCCGCCATCGATCGTGCCGCCATTGTCGAGCGTGACGGTGCCGACCGTGTCGCTGTAGCCGTCCATGTCCAGGATCGCGGTCTCGCCGTCGATCGTCACGTCGCCGCTGGCGATCGCATTGTTCGTCCCGTAAAGCAGGGTGCCGGCGCTCACCGTCGTCAGCCCCGTGTAGGTGTTGGCGTTGTTCAGCGTCACCGTGCCGGAGGTCGTCTTGTTCAGCGCAATGCCGCTGCCGCCGAGGACGGCATTCACCGTGCCATCCTTCATCGCAAAGCTGTCCGTCGAGGTCAGCGTGCCGCTGCCGTCGATCGTGCCACCGTTGTCGAGCGTGACCTTGCCAACCGTGTCGCTGTAGGTGCCGACATCCAAGATCGCGGTCGCGCCGTCAATCGTCACGTCCCCGGTGGCAATCGCGTCATTCGTGCCGTAGAGAAGCTTGCCGGCCGTGATGCTTGTCAGGCCGGTGTAGGTGTTCTTCTGATTGAGCGTGACCGTGCCGGAGGTCGTCTTGTTCAGCGCGACGCCGTTGCCGCCGAGGACGGCGTTCACCGTGCCGGACTTCACCTCAAAGGTTCCCGTCGAGGTCAGCACGCTGCCGCTGCCACCATTGATCGTGCCGCTACTGTCGAGCGTCACCGTGCCGACCGTGTCGCTATGGCCGTTCAGGTCCAGGATCGCGGTCGCGCCGTTGATCGTCACGTCGCCCGTGGCGATCGCGTTGTCCGTGCCGTAGCGCAAGGTGCCGGCGCTCACCGTCGTCAGCCCCGTGTAAGTGTTCTGCTCGTTGAGCGTCACCGTGCCGGACGTCGTTTTGTTCAGCGCGATGCCGCTGCCGCCGAGGACGGCGTTCACCGTGCCGGACTTCATCTCAAAGGTTCCCGTCGAGGTCAGCACGCTGTCGCTGCCGCCATTGATCGTGCCGCTGCCGTCGAGCGTGACGGTGCCGACCGTGTCGCTGTAACCATCCATGTCCAGGATCGCGGTCGCGCCGTTGATCGTCACGTCACCCGTGGCGAGCGCGTCGTCCGTGCCGTAGAGCAAGGTACCAGCGCTCACCGTGGTCAGCCCCGTGTAAGTGTTCTGCTCGTTGAGTGTCACCGTACCGGACGTCGTTTTGTTCAGCGCGATACCGCTGCCGCCGAGGACGGCGTTCACCGTGCCGGACTTCATTTCAAAGGTGCCCGTCGACGTCAGCACGCTGTCGCTGCCGCCATTGATCGTGCCGCTGCCGTCGAGCGTCACGGTGCCGACCGTGTCGCTATGGCCGTTCAGGTCCAGGATCGCAGTCGCGCCGTTGATCGTCACGTTGCCCGTGGCGAGCGCGTTGTCCGTGCCGTAGCGCAAGGTGCCGGCGCTCACCGTGGTCAGGCCCGTGTAAGTGTTCTGCCCGTTGAGCGTAACCGTGCCGGACGTCGTCTTGTTGAAGGCGATGTTCGCGCCGCCGAGGATGACGTTCACGGTGCCGGATTTCATCGCAAAGGTGCCGCCGCTGGTGAGCGTGGAAGTGCCCGAGCCGTCGATCGTGCCGCCATTGTCGAGCGTGACAGTGCCGACCGTGTCGCTGTGGTCTGCACCGAGATCGAACACCGCGGTCGAACCGTCGACCGTGAGGAAACCCGCGTCGGCCAGGAAGCCGGTGGCGCTTTCGCGCAGCGTGCCGCCGTTGACGGTGGTGCCGCCCGTGTAGGTGTTGGCCTTGTTGAGGATCAAAACGCCCGTGTGCGTGGAGTCGCCGACGACGAGTCCGCCATTGGAGAGAACGCCGTTGAGGATGGCGTTGTCGATGTTGGCATCGAAGGCGGGGGTGTTATCGGTCGCAGCAATGGCAAGGTTGGCGGTGACGAGGATGGTGCGGGTCGCGCCGCCGAGGTTGATGGCGTTGTCGAGGGTCACGACATCGTTCGCGCTCGTGGAACCGAAGAGGAGCTTGTAGCCGTTGCCGACAAAGCCCGTGGTGGTGCCCCAGGTGAGAGTGCTGTTTTGCTGCAGCCGCACTTCAAGCGCGCCGCCTTGGGCGGCAAACCCGCCGTCCGCGGTCCACTGGATCTTGTTGCTGGCGGTGCCGAGGGAGCGACTGATGAATCCGTTCGACTGCCACACGCCACCCGCGAGGTTGACGTTGCTGTTGGGATAAATGCCGGTGCCATCCAAGGCCTGCAGAACGCCGCCCACCCCGATCTTGGTCTGGCCGGAATAAGTGTTCGCACCGTTAAAAATAACGAGGCCGTCCTGAACGGTCAGACCGGCGCCGTTGCCATCGGTCCAATTGGGGAAAGCGAGACCGGACGCCGCACTGTCATCGGCGATGGTCCCGTTGAAAATAATGGCATGCCCCTGACCGGGAGCGAGAATCACGGTGGATCCCTTCATCATGAAGAGATCGGTGCCTATGCCCTGACCGGGAGCGCCGCCGGTCGTGGTGGCGTCGGCCGTCTGACCTTCGCCGCCGTTGGCGAGATTCTGATCGAAAACCACATCGCCGGTGATCGTGACAGAGCCGCCACTTCGAACAAAGATCGCGCCACCGAAGCCGCTGCCGCCGGTGCCTCCGGCCACATCGGCGCCCACGGCGCTACCCGAAGCGCCCGTGCCGGCACCGAAGCCGCCGGCTCCACCGGAGCCGCTGGAGCCGTCCAAACCGCTGGGGCGACCGTCGCTGGTGCCGGCCGGAATAAAAGGCGTGGCCGGCGAGATCACATACGTTTGATCGTGCGCCGCAACATCCACCACTGCCGTCACGGTGACCGTGGCCGTGGAGTTGTCACTCAGCGTGACGGTTTTCGTGGTATTGGAGGGCTGCGTGGGCAGGCCCGTTTGCAACACCACAAAACCGCCCAAGCCCCCATTCAAGGTGGGGTCAAAGTATTCTGTTTTGTAGGTATCCTCAACGTGCTGCGTGCCGTCCACCTCGGCCTGCGCCGGAGTCGCACCGTAGGAAATCGCCCCGGCGCCCGCGCCGCCGGTGCCACCGTTGCCGCCCGAACCGCCGCCGGCGCCAAAACCGCCGATACCGCCGCTGCCACCGCTGCCGGCATCGCCACCCGCGGCACCACCCTTGTAAGCGGAGCCGCTCCAATTCGAGCCGCCGACGCCGCCGTTGCCACCAGCGCCGCCAACGCCGCCGCCGAAGAAGTCACCGCCCTTGCCGCCAATGCCACCCGTGCCGCCCGTGCCGCCGAGGCCAATCTGGCCATCGGCAAGCGATTTATCAAAATCGTTCAGCGCGACAACGGAGTTGGCCAGGTTAATGGCCGCACTCGAAGTCGAAATCGCGAGACTCACACCGATGTTAATCGTGAAAGGATTGGCGAAGGCGTCGGCCATCTCGACGATGACACCTGCCAGATCCAAGGAGGCGGTGGTTACGCCCAAGATCAGGCCTATGCTGCGATCGCCGCCATTGCCGCCGGCGCCGCCGGTACCGCCATTTCCGCCAAAGCCGGTGGTGCTGTTGGAACCGTTGTAGCCCTTGGTGCCGGCGGTTCCTCCGATATCCGTATAGCTCGTCTGCGTAGGGGTGTATCCATTTGCCCCCCCGGTGGCCGCACTGCCGCTGTTGAATCGATTATTCAGCGTGCCGCCGGTGGTCCCGACACCGCCATTGCCACCCGTGATCGTATTGTTTGTGAAATTGACGCTGTTGATGGTGACCGATGCTCCCGAGTTGACGAAGATCGCGCCACCCAAGCCGGCGCCACCACCACTGCCGGCGCCACCCTTGGTGGAAAAATTCGTCAGCGTCGCATTGCTGATGGTCAGGCTGCCGCCTTGCACAAAATAACCGGAGCCGCCGTTGCCATCGATAACGCCACTGCTGCCATCGACCGACTGGCTGCCACTCGTCTGGATACTGGGGGGAGTCGCCAAAAGCTGGTCGGCACGCGTCTCGGCCAACAGCGCAGCACTGAGCAGAACAGGGAGAAGGCGACTAAAACAACTGATTTGCGCGGTATTCATTGTGAAGTCTGGTGGATTTTTACAAAACCTTCGCCTCTCACCTATTTAACTCAAGCCACTGGAAATGAGTGATTTTACTCAATATGGGGAATCCCGTTGATTTATTAAGTATATCTACTTAACCCTTTTTTTACACTTATCCTGTTATGCACGGAACCCCGGCCCAGCACCCCTCCGGACGTGATTTTGTTCTGATCGAAGATAACCCTGTTCATCAGCGAGTAATTGGTGAACGAATACGCCGGCGGTTCATGCCCAGCCGCTGGCGTGCATTCACCCAAGGGCATGCGGGACTCGACGCCTGTCTGATGGAGCCGCCTGACCTGCTGCTGCTCGACTTGCATCTGCCCGATATCAACGGATTGGAAATCTTGAGCGTCCTGCGACAGGCGGGGCAGAATTTTGCGGTGCTCGTTGTCACGGCCTCGCCCGAACGACACCTCCCCATGGCGCTCTGCAAGCTCGGCGTCGCCGGCTATATCGACAAAATCTGCCCTCCGGGGCGGCTCGAAGACGCGGTGGCCAGCGTGATGGGCGGCGGCGTTTTTTTCTCGGCCAGCGCGTCGCCCTTTCCTCTCGGCGAACCGGCGCATTCGCCTGAAGCAATGGAGCGACTTTCCGAGCGCGAACGGGAAATCGTCCTGTTCGTCACCCAGGGGCTTTCCTCGAAGCAGATTGCGGCCAAGACGAGCCTGAGTCCCCGCACCGTCGAAAACCACCGCGCGCGCATCCTCGCCCGGCTCGGACTGGTCAACACCGCCGACCTCGTCCGCTGGTGCCTGCTCAACGGCCTGCTAGCGACCGCCGGTCCCGAAGCCGCCGCCATATAATGAGTCCTGGCCCGGCCGATTTTCACCGCCGACGATCATCACGCTCTTCGAAGCGGTACGCCAGCGGGGCCGGCGCGCGCCTCAGGAAGGCTTTTCTCCCGCACGCGCTTCGGTGCGATAAGTCGAGGGCGGAACACCCGACCAGCGTTTGAAGGCGGCGGAGAAGGCGTACAGGCTGCCGTAGCCGACTTTTGCGGCAATCGTTTCCAGTTTGAAGGACGCCAGTCTCAACAGAATCGCGGCGCGTTGCATCCGCAGGTTGGCGACGTGAGCCATCGGCGATTTGCCCAGTTCCCGGCGGCACTGGCGGCGAAGGTGCTCGGGACTCATGCAGGCGATTTCGGCGAGCGAGGGCAGCGACCAGGCGCGTTCGGGCTCGGCATCGACCAGCCGCCAGACCCGCCAAAGACGCTCGTCGGAGACGACCCCGCCGCCGATTCGCCGCGCGTAGATCGCCACCAAGGCCGCCAGATTGGCCGTCACTCCGGGATCGTTCGGACCCAGCACCTCGCGATGCAACGCCGCGATCGCCTGGGCCAGCGGCCCGCCATCCGCCCTAACCACACGCGGGGCAGTGGCCGGAATGCACGTTATGGCTCCGGTCGGTCGCAGATGAACCCAGCCAAACGACCAGCGGCGGCCGGGGATGGCGCAGAACCGTTGATCCTGCCCCGCGGTGGAGAGATAGGCCTCGCCAGCCGCAAGCTCCCGCCACGCGCCATCAACCAGCACACGCCCCGTTCCCTCCAGCCCGACGACCATCTCTGAAAAGCCCACCTGCGGCCGTTCCATCCGGTACGGCGCCCTCGCCTCGGTCAGTCCGCACATCGTGATCCGATGCTGCCACAACGCGGGACAGGCTTCGCGCAGCACGATCCGTTCATGCGTTCGGGCCCCGATGATGTGGATTTCGCTTAACATCTGGTGCATCCAGCAAATGGACGATTCCGCGGTGGTCTGCTACGATAAAACCGCTCATCCCTCCCCGACATGAAACTCCCCGCCCCCCTCGCCTGGTTCAGCCTCGCACTCGCCGTGTCCGCCGGCCTGCCCGCCCAAACCCCCGCCCCGCTGCCTGTGCTGCAACTCGATTTGCAGACGCCGGGCGCCAAGGTCAGCCCGACGCTCTACGGCCTCATGACCGAGGAGATCAATTACTCCTACGATGGCGGCCTCTACGGCGAACTGGTGCGCAACCGCACCTTTCAAGACGACCCCAAAAAACCCGCGCACTGGTCCCCCGTGGTTTCCTCCGGCGCCGCCGGGACTCTCTCGCTCGACGAGACCCGGCCGCTGAACTCCGCGCTGCCCGTAAGCCTGCGCCTCGAGGTGGCCTCGGCATCCGCCGCGCAGCGCGCCGGCGTCGCCAACGACGGTTTCTGGGGCATTCCCATAAAATCCGCCGTCACCTACCGCGCCTCTTTTTATGCCAGGGCCTCCTCCGGCCTTGCCGGCCCCGTGACCCTCGCTCTTGAAAGCGACGATGGTGCCACGGTTTACGCCAAGGCAGATGTCTCCGGCCTCACGACCGACTGGCGCCCATACGCGGTGACGCTCACCACCGGCCAGCTCACGCCCACGACCAAAGCCCGTCTCGTTATCACGGTCGGCCAGCCCGGCACGGTCTGGCTGAATCTCGTGTCACTTTTTCCGCCGACCTACAAAGACCGGCCCAACGGCAACCGGCCCGACATCATGCAGATTCTGGCCGACATGAAGCCCGCGTTCCTGCGCTTTCCCGGCGGCAATTACCTCGAAGGCGACACCATCGCGACGCGCTTCGACTGGAAAAAGAGCCTCGGCGACCTCGCCGGCCGCCCCGGCCACATGGGCTGCTGGAGCTATCGCTCGTCCGACGGCCTCGGCCTGCTCGAGTTTCTCAATTGGTGCGAAGATCTGAACATGGCTCCCGTGCTCGCCGTTTACGCCGGCTATTCGCTGAAAGGCGAACACGTTCCCGCCGGCCCCGGCCTGAAACCTTTCGTGCAAGACGCGCTCGATGAAATCGAATACGTCACCGGCGACACCGGCACGAAGTGGGGCGCTCAGCGCGCGAAGGACGGACACCCGCAGCCCTTCAAGTTGACCTATGTGGAGATCGGCAATGAGGACTGGTTCGACAAATCCGGCAGTTACGACGGCCGCTACAACCAATTCTACGAAGCCATCAAGGCGAAGTATCCCGCGCTCCAGCTCATCGCCACCGCCAAGGTCAAAAGCCGCGTGCCCGATCTGCTCGACGAGCATTATTACCGCAACGCGTGGCAGATGGAAACCGACGCGCAACATTACGACGGGTACAGCCGCACCGGCACCAAGATTTTCGTCGGAGAATGGGCCACGCGCGAAGGCGCCCCCACCACCAACCTGAACGCGGCCCTCGGCGACGCCGCCTGGATGACCGGCATGGAACGCAACTCCGACGTCGTGCTCATCTCCTGCTACGCCCCGCTTTTCGTGAACGTCAATCCAGGCGGCATGCAATGGAAGTCCAACCTCATCGGCTACAACGGCCTCACCAGCTACGGCTCCCCCTCGTATTACGCCCAGAAGATGTTCAACACCCACCTCGGCGACACCGTGGTGCCCATCCAGGCCGACGCCGTTCCTACGCAAACCTGGCAGCCCGCCGCGCCGAAAAACGGCAAAGCGCCCGAGCCTAGGCAAGTGCCGGTGCTCTTCACCGTCGCCACCCGCGACACCGCAAAAGGCGCGCTTTACCTCAAGGTCGTCAACACCGGCGCCTCCGCACAAACCCTCCGCATCGAACTCAAGGGCGCCACGTCAGTCGCTCCGGAAGGCGAGGTCATCGTGCTCACCTCGGAGCATCCGACCGATACCAACTCGATCACCGAGCCGACCAAGATCGTCCCCGTGACCGCAAAAATCAGCGATGTCGGACGGACGTTCGTGCACACCTTCGCGCCCTATTCCGTCAACGTGCTTACACTGCAGGCGCGTTGACCGGATTACGCGAGCCGCCCCGCGGATTTCAGCGCCGCCACCAGCTCCGCCGTGCCGGCGACCATGCCGATGCGCGGCGCGTAGCCGAGGTCGCGGCGCGCCGCCGCAAGGGAAAACCAGTGGTCCTTCGCCAGCTCGGCGGCGATGAAGCGCGTCATGGGCGGCTCGCCCTTCAGGGGCAGTACGCGCCACGTCGCCTCGCACACCGCGCCGAGCGCCGAGGCGGTGCGCAGTGAAATCCGCCTGGTCACGGGCGGTCTGTCCAAGGCAACCAACAGCGCATTGATCCACTCCCACACCGCGACCGGCTCGCCGTTGGTGATGAAATAGGCACGGCCGGCGGCGGGGCCGTCGAGCGCGGCTTCGGCGGCGAGGTGGGCGTCCACGGCGTTTTCGACGTGAACCATGTCCACGCGATTTTTTCCCGAGCCGATGATGCGCAGCCGTCCCGCCTGGGCGCTGGCCAGAATGCGGGGAACCAGGTGCGGATCGCCCGCCCCCCAGATCAAATGCGGACGCAGCGCCACGGTGCGCAGGCTCGCCGAGTTGGCGGCCAGGACTTCGCGCTCGGCGATGGCCTTGGTCAGCGGATACGGACTGGGGCAATGCATCGTCAGCGGAAGCGATTCGTCGGCCCCGGCGAGGTCGCGTCCGTTGTAAACCACGCTCGGCGTGCTCGTGTGCACCAACCGCGCGACACCGTGCTCGCGGCAGCCCGCGAGAATCGCCCGCGTGCCCAGAACGTTGGCGCGGAAAAAATCGTCGTAACGCCCCCACACGCCCACCTTGGCCGCAACGTGGAAAACCGTGCCCACGCCCCGGCAGGCCGCGCGCACCGCCGTCTCGTCATCCAGGGCGGCGCGCACAAAACGCACGCCCCGTGCTTCCAAATCGGGCGCGGGCGTGCGGCCGAGGACCGCGACAGGACGGCCTTGGGCGAGCAGGCGTTCGACGATGCGGCGGCCAAGGAAGCCGGTGCCGCCGGTGACGAGGACGGCGTTCATCGCTTCGGGTCGGATTCGTAGCCGACGGCGCCGACCGCCCAGCGCGCCAAGGCGAGACGGTGGATCTTGGCGTTGTGCCGCACATCGACGGGAAACCGGGGATGGAAATAGAAGAGCTTGATGGCCGCGGTGTG
Organism: Verrucomicrobiota bacterium; assembly: GCA_019510185.1. Classification (GTDB taxonomy): domain Bacteria; phylum Verrucomicrobiota; class Verrucomicrobiia; order Opitutales; family Opitutaceae; genus Rariglobus. The sequence continues at coordinate 142,435 of JAEKKV010000011.1, forward strand.
CGGATGCCGCAGCGCGATCGCACGCAGTTCGCGCGCGAGGCGCCGGCAATCGGCGCTGGTCTTGATCCCATCGGCCGAAACCGGCTCGATCACGAGCGCCGGACGCTGGCGGCCGGGTTCGCCCAAGCCGATGAGCGCGGCGCGATTCACCTCCGCATGCGGAATAAACAAGGGCTCCACCTGCTCCGTGTAGAGCGGGCCGTTGCTCGTTTCGACCCGCTCGGCCTTGCGTCCGCAATACCAGAGCAGGCCGTTCGCGTCCAAGTAGCCGGTGTCGCCCATGCGGTGCCAGACGCCATCGTCATCGGTCCCGCGGATCTTGGCGGCGGCCGTGGCTTCCGGAAGCGCGTCGTAAACCTGCGTCACGGTCGGACCGCGCACGACGATCTCGCCGATTTCACCGGACGGAAGCTCGTGAACATCGGTCAGCGCGGCGATAGGGTCGGCGGTGATCGCGATGATTTTGACCTCGTTGGCCGCCAGAACCCGGCCTACGCAGGTGCCCGCGCCGTGCTGCGTGGCGATGGCCGGACCGGCCTGAACCTCCGCCGCGCTGATGCTGCTGACGGGCAGCGCCTCGGTTGCGCCATAGGGGCTGTGCAACGTGCCGCCAGTCAGCACCGGCGTGAGCAACTCCCAGAGATCCGGCGGCACGGGCGCGCCCGCACACAGCACGCGTTTCATCGTGGGCAGCGTTTGCCGGTGGTGGTGGCAGTGGGCGGCGATCTTTCGCCAGAGCGTGGGGGAGCCGAAGGAACTCGTGACGTTTTCCTGACGGATGGCCTGCAGGATCTTCGCCGGATCGACGCGAGCGGGTCGGCTCGGATCGATTTCCGGCACGATGGTGGTCAGGCCGAGCGCGGGGTTGAAAAGCGCGAAGACGGGGAGCATCGGCAGATCGATCTCGCCCGGCTGGATGCCGTAGGCGTCGCGAATGAGCCGCACCTGCGCAGCGAACATGCCGTGCGTGTAACACACGCCTTTGGGCGCGCCGGTGGAGCCGGACGTGAAGAGAATGGCAGCGAGATCCGCGGCGGCGCTCCGCACGATTGCGGATTCCCGGGTTTCGGAGCCGGCCTGCGCATTCCGCCGGGCGGTGGGGGAGCCGCTCACGCGGATGCGCAGGGCGACGCCGCGAAAGGATTTTCGAAAAACCCGGCTGATGAGCTGCGCGAGCGGGATGCCAAGGAGCACGCGGGGCCGTGAACGGGCGACGCAGGCCAGAAAGCTCTTCAGGCCCATGCCGGGATCGATCACCACCGGCACGGCACCGAGTTCGAAAAGGGCAAAGGCGGCCGCGATGAGGGGCAGCCCCTGGCGCACCATCACCAGCACCCGGTCGCCTTTGCGCACGCCGCGGGCGGCGAGGTCGTGACGCCACGCGGCCACTTCGGCGGCAAGTTCGGCAAAGGAAAGAACCAGATAATCGATGTCGCCCCCGCGCGTGCGGCCGCGCGGCACCTTGAGCGCGGGAGTGTGCGGCTGCTGCGCCGCCATGCGGGAGAGGTGATGCGCGATATTGGCGTTATCCGAAAGCACGGGTGACAGGAAAACTCACGGAACGGGCCTTCGTGGCAAAGAAAAACCCCGCGCGGCGCAAAGCCAGACGCGGGGTCGAAAGAAAACGTCGAACGACAAACTCAGTAATCGGTGTAGGTGAACATGCCCCACAGGAACTTGACTTGATCGCCGGAGGGGTTGACGCGGCCGAAGAGCTGGGTGCCATCGACGTCGATGGAGGTGGGAGCGGGCGGCTGATAATAGCCGGTGTTCACAGCGAGAGCGCCGCCGAGGAAGGTATTGTTACGACCGGTCCGGGTTTTTTGCGTGGCGCAGCCGGAGAAAACGGACGCGGCAAATGCGCAAAGCCCGAGGGTAATAAGGGTCTTTTTCATAGGGGGAGGCGGTAACGTTGGAAGGCGCACGCGCGTTTGGCAAGTGCGGGAAACGGCTAAATTCAACGCGCCGTCTTCAGGCGGAATTGAGCGCCGGTTCGCCGCGCAGAAGGTCCGCTTGCCAAGGGAGAAGCACCTCGTCGAGCTTGCGGGGAGCGCGGGCAATCTGGGCGAGCTGCGCGCGATTCGCGATCAACGTGGGCTCCAGAGCAAGACGGGCGGCGACACGGTCGCGATCGGCTTTAACGCGATCCTGCAGCGCGACTTCTTCCATCGTGAGCGGGGCCAGCTCGGACCGGCGGCGGCGCGGCAGCGTCTGCGGATCGCGCGCGAGGCCTTGGCGGATCGCGACGGCCAGCGTGGGGGCGAGACGTTCATGACGCTTGCCCAGATTCACCTGCGCGAGAATGCCTTGCTCGGAGTCGCCTTCCTCGGCCGCGCCGGCGATGGCGATCAGCAAATCCTGGCCGCACACCTTGAAGGGGGGAACATCGAGCTTGCGCGCCCAGTCCTCGCGCCAGTGCCAGATGGCGTGCAACACCCCGAGTCCGCGACCGCGCAAACGTTCGGAACGGCCGATGCGCCAGTCGTTTTCGTCGTCGACCGGAAAGCCCGTCAGGCCGGACTCGATCTGGCGGCGGCACTGCTGGTCGAGCCATTCGATACGGTCGAGTTTGACGAGTTCGCGCGTGAGGATGTCGCGCAGCGCCGGCAGGTGCCAGACGTCGAGGGAGGCGTAATCCAGAAGCTTTTGCGTGAGCGGGCGCTTGGACCAGTTGGCCTTCTGACCTTCCTTGTCGAGAATGACGCCAAAGTGTTCTTCCAGCAGCGAAGCCAGGCCGATGCGCTGGCGGTTGAGCAGCTGGGCCGCCAGCATGGTGTCAAAGAGGCTCTTGGGGCGGAACTGGCAGAGATCGGACAACAGGCGCAGATCGAAATCGCTGCCGTGCATCACCAGATGCTTGTCCGCCAGCTTTTGCCAAAGCGGCGCGAGCGGCAGGGGCGCCAGCACATCGACTAGGAAGACCTGCCCATCCACCAGAAACTGCAGCAGGCAGACGCGTGTGCGGTAGTGGAACATGTTGTCCGCCTCCGTATCGAGCGACACCTCGTCCACACGATCCAGCGCGGCGAGCAGCGGAGTCAGCTGGTCAGGTTGATCAATGAGTGTGTAAGTGGGCGGATGAGCGTGCACCTTGACGCCGAGGAAACGGCGAAGGGCGTTCGGAAGGAAGCGCGAAATACGCGAAGGGAAACGGGTGCGGGTCATTATCACTGGATCTCTTTGGAAAGAAGGCGCCGCCCGTGCGCGAGGGCGAGACCTTAAAACCATAAGGATTAGGGCACTAGCTGGATAAGCGGTTATTCCAGATCCTGCCGGCGATCGGCCCGCGATGCGCTCCTTTCATGAAAAAATCCCTCAACGAGACGCGCCCGGCGGTTTCGCTTTGCGCTTTGCGACGCACTTTGACGCCATCGGCCTGAAATGAAAGTCGTCGTGCTCTGCTCCGGCGGGATGGATTCGGTGACCGCGCTCCACTGGGCGCGGGCGCACCACGACGTCGTCGCGGCGCTGAGCTTCGATTACGGCGCCAAGCACAACCCGCGGGAACTGCCCTTCGCCGCGGAGCACGCCGCGAAATTGGGCGTGCGCCACGAAAGCGTGCGGCTGGATTTCGTGAACCGCCTGTTCACCTCCGACCTGCTCACCTCCGGCGGCGAGATTCCCGAAGGCCATTATGAAGCGGCCAACATGAAGCAGACCGTCGTGCCTTTCCGCAACGCGATCATGCTCTCCATCGCGACCGGCTTCGCCGAAAGCGCCGGCGCCGGGGGCCTCGTGATCGCGGCGCATGGCGGCGATCACGCGATCTACCCGGATTGCCGCGAGGAATTCATGCGCGCGATGGGCGACACCATGCGGCTCGGCACGTACGCGGACATCGCGCTGCTGCGGCCGTTCATCACGTTTTCCAAAAGCCAGATCACCGCCGAAGGCGCACGGCTGGGCGTGGATTTCGCGCGCACCTGGTCGTGCTACAAGGGCGGCGCGGTCCACTGCGGCCGGTGCGGCACCTGCGTGGAACGCCGCGAGGCTTTCATCGAGGCCGGCGTGGCCGATCCCACCGTCTACGAATCAACCGGACCGCTCCCGGCCAGGCCGGCTTAACCGATGTTTATCTCCGAAACCTTCTATTCGCTCCAAGGCGAAGGCGAGCTGACCGGCGTGCCGTCGGTCTTCATTCGCACGTCCGGGTGCAACCTGCGCTGCAACTGGTGCGACACGCCCTACGCCTCGTGGCAACCCGAGGGCGTGGAGCGTTCCGTGGACGAGCTCGTCGCCGAAGTGCGGAGTCATCCCGCCCGCCATGTCGTGCTCACCGGCGGCGAGCCCATGATCGCCAAAGGCATTCGCGACCTCGCCGCCGCACTACGCGCCGACGGCCGGCACATCACCATCGAAACCGCCGCCACCGTGGCCCCCGATGGCATCGCCTGCGACCTCGCCTCGCTCTCGCCCAAGCTCCGCAATTCGCTTCCCGACGACCGCCTGCCCGCCGCCTGGCGCGAGCGTCACGAGGCCACCCGCTGGCAGCCCGACGCCGTGCGCGCCTGGATCGACGCCTACCCCTATCAATTCAAATTCGTCGTCTCGTCGCCGGCCGACGTCGAGGAATTGGAAACCCTGCTCGCCTCGCTCGACCGCGAAATCCCCCGCCACAAGATCCTCCTCATGCCCGAGGCGGTTTCCCTCGACCGCCTGCGCGAACGCGCCGCCTGGCTGGGCGATCTTTGCAAGGCCCGCGGTTACCGGTACGCCCACCGCCTGCATATCGAGCTTTATGGCAACAAACGGGGCACCTGACCCGGCCAACGGCACGCTCGTGGTTGTCGCCGCGCGGCCGCGCAAGCTGTCCGAGGAAATGGACCGGCTCATCGCCGAATTTCACATGCGCAGCGTCTCGTTGCGCGAGGTGATCGTGGTGCTGCAGGGCCGCGCCTACAACCTGCTCATGCTGCTGCTGGCGGTGCCGTTTTTGCTGCCCGTTCCCATCCCGGGATTGTCCATCGTGCTTGGTCTGGTCATCGCCATCATCGCCGCCCGGCTCACCCTCGGCCAGCGCCCCTGGCTGCCCGCGCGCCTCCTCGATCGGAAGCTGCCGCCGAAGTTCTTCCCCACCCTGCTCGGCGGCGCCCGCCGCCTCCTGCGGTGCTTCGAAGTGATGCTGAAGCCCCGCCTGCTCTGGCTCACCGCCCCGCCTTTTTTGCCGCAGTTGCACGCCTTCATTATTTTCGTGGCCGCCAGTGTGCTGCTGCTGCCACTACCGCCGGGGACCAACTTCCCCCCGGCGCTCTGCATCGTGATCATGGCCGGCGGCCTGCTCGAACGCGACGGCCTGTTTATCCTCGGCGGCTATGTGGCGTTTGCCCTGAACGGGGTGTTCTTCGCGCTCTTCGCCATCTACGGCGAGAAACTCCTCCACGCGCTCTGGCAGTGGATCGCCGGCTGATCCGGAACGTCCGGGGCAAACGCGCCGCTCCAAGTCCGAAGATGCGCATATCTTTGCAATCCATGCAGTGTTCCGGCCCGGTGTTTGCTTTAAACTGATCCTTGCGATCCCATCGCGAACCCTGCGCGCCTGACCATGGACACTCCCACACCCTCGACCGACCGTCTCCGCCTCGCCATCAATCTCCGGCTCGCCCTGCTCGGTTGTCCCCCGGTGGAGGACGCGCAAGCCGCCGAGTGGGCCGGCATCGCCGCCCCCATCTTCGCCCGGCAGCACGAGATCACCCGCCGGCTCACGCAAAGCCTCCCGCCGCCCGACGAACGCATTCAGTATTTCCTCACCAGCTACCTGAGCGACATCGGTCCCGCGCCCCGCCTGCCCGTACGCACCTTCGTCCTCGACCAGCCCGGCCTCGCCCGCGAACTCTCGCTGCCCGCCGGCGGCGACAGCGTCGATTCGCCGCTCCTCAAGAGCTACCGCCTGCACAACGGCGTGCTCCACAACCCCGCCAAGGACCGTCGCACCACCCAGGGCGTGTTTCACATCGCCGACGGCGGCCTTCCCGTGCCCGACGACAAGCTGGCCGTGCCCAAGGTCGCCTTCTCGCGCTTGCTCGAGCTCGGCCTGCGTCCGCCGCGCGAACTCCTGCGCCTGCCCTACACCTCCGGCCGGCCGCAACCGGCCGAGTGCCTCGTGTCCCTCCTGCTCCGCCCGCTCGTCGTCCCCGCCGTCCCCGGCTTCACCGGCGAAAAACGCATGGAGATCCGTTTCTTCGCGCCCGGCTCGCTCGTCTCCAATCTCGATTTCGTCGAGGCCATCTTCGGCAATGCCGGCGATCCCTACCTCGCGGAAAACGACGCCGCGCTCGATGTCGACGGCTGGACCGGCCACACCGGCTGCGTGATCCTCGCGCCGCACCTCATCGGCGTGCGCAAGCACCTCGTCGGCCTTCCCCACTGGGACCTCGCCACCCCGCGCCAGCGCCGCGACGGCATGTGCTGGAAATCCGAGGACGAACTCTACAACGGCGGCAGCGCTTTCAAACTCTGCGCCCGCGACGCCCGCGGCGTCATGGTGACCCTCATCGCCGACAATTATTACGGCTACTGCAAGAAGGAGGTGAAGACCCAGATCAGCTTCGCCGCCAATCTCTATGGCTCCGCCGAGGAGGAGCACGCTGGCGGCGCCCTCGTGTTTCCCAGCTACGACTTGGGCGAGGATTTCGGCGGCTACGCCGAGTCCGCCGAAAATTACACTGTCGCCGCGGCCGTCGCCCGCGATCCGGAGCGTTTCATCCCCCAGCCCGAAGGCCACGCGCTCGACGCCACCGATCCGTCTCTGGTGCTCGTGCCCGAGGAGACGCATTTCAATCTGCGCACCCAGAGCATCGATTGGAAAACCGCCGACGGCACCCGGCGCCGGATCAAGCTTCTCGCCGGCAAATCCTACCTGCGCCCCAGCGGCTACCATGTCCACATGGAACCGGTGCGCGGCGAGCGCGGCCAGTGGCGCCTCGTCGGCACCGTGGCCGAGGGCTCTCTCTGCCACAAACCCTGCACCGTCTCCGGCGGCGGCAAATCGGAAATCTCCAAGGCGATCTCCGACGCCATCCTGCCCGGACACGTCTTCGTCGCCGACTTCGAAAAAGACTTCGCCGCCGTCGCCGCGATTCTCGGCCATGACTTCAGCAACCGCTTCAAAGACCCCACGCGCAACGGCCTCGATCATCGCCCCATCCTCAGCGACCGGCGGACGCTCGGCAGCGTGATCAAGCTGCTCACCCCGTCGCGCCGCGACTACACCGAGACCTACAACGCGTGGCTCAACGCCATCCCCCAGCACATCAAGGAACTCGTTTTCGTGGTGAAGCGCCACCACAAGCCCGAGTGGGGCGACGCCTGGCGCACGCATTTCTCCGTCGATATCATCAACGGTTTTCCCGGCAACGAGCTGAAGCTCGACGGCCGCAAGCTCGTCGTAAACACCCTGCGCGTCGGCTACGAGAAGGACGGTTCCTGGCGCGTCTTCGGCCTGCGCCACGATTTCCATCCCGCCGCGAAGGTGCAGATGGAGGACGACATCACCGCCTCCGTGGTCGCCCCCGCCTCCGCCCTCTCGGGACTCCCGCCCTCCGCCCAATCTCCGGACGCGACGTCGCCGGCGTCGCTGAAGTTTGTGCAAAATTGCGAGGCGCTCCTTTTTCAACGCCCCGACGACGCCATTCATCGCGGCTATGACCGGCAGGCCGAGGCCGACATGGCCACGCCCGGCACGTTCATCTCCAATTACGAGCCGCTCACCACCGACGACGCCCTCGCCCTCCGCGAGGACGCCGTCGGATTTTCGCTTTTCACCAAGCCCATGCGGGACCTCATCCGCAAAGCCTGCGCCACCCCGCCCGACGGCTCCCCGCGCTATTTCGTTTCCTCCGCCCACCCCCGCATCGTGGACGGCAAACCCACCAAAAATCCCCGCTACCTTCAGGTCCGCCCGGATGTCGCCAACCCCCGCGCCACCGCCCTCGCCCGGCTCGGCCAGCGTCTGCACCGCCGGCTCGCGCCTGACGCGCCGCTGCACACGCCGGTGGACATCGTCGTCCCCGGCCGCCGCAACAATCCGCCCGAGCCCGGCGTCCGCCCGCTCTGCGTTTTCAACCCCGTTCATTTCCTCGAGCTGCCCGAGCTCTTCATGGAGTTCATCAGCTCCATGACCGGCAAATCGCCCTCGACCACCGGCGCCGGCTCCGAAGGTGCGCTCACCAAGGGCCCCTTCAACGCGCTCCCGCCCGTCATCGATCTCAACGCCACCCTCGTCTCCCTCATCCTCACCGGCCACGACGTGTTCGTCTCCGCCGCCGGCTGCGTCGGCCCCAAGGTGCGCGTGGACCACGACGTGAGCCTCCTCGTGCCGGAAGTTTTCTCCCGCATGACCGGCGCCGAGCGCAGCGCCAAGGCCCTCATCGAGCAAGGCTGCCTCGAACGCTGCGTCGATTTGGAACACGACGGCAAAAAGGTTCTCTCCAGCCGCCTCGGCTACCGCATCACCACGCGGTTTGTGCGCATCTACTTCGGCCGCGTGTTCACCCACCCGCACGTGGTCTTCACCGACGAGATGCTCCGGCCCGAGCTGCAGGACGCCGCCATTTTCGCCGACGGCATGGACACGATGGTCACCACCCACAAGCGCGTGGCCGAAAGTTATTTTTCCGACGGCGGCATCCACTACGCCTGCCCTCCGTTGCGAGCCCTGCTCACCATCATGGCCCGCGGCGATTACGAAGGCCTCGGCCTGGAGTCGCCCGAAATCCGCGCGCTCTTCACCCGTGAAAACCTCCTCGCCAGCGACTGGTATCGCGCGCGGCTCGATGCGAAACAAAAAGGCGACGTCACTCTCTGGACCCATCACGTGAAAAGCCTGGAGGCCCTCTTGGACGAACCGATCTACGCCGACGTGGTTGCCCGGCTGAAATTAAAGCCCCGCCTCGCCCGGGCCCGCGCCGAACTCGCCCGCGTGCAATCCCCCGCCTACCGCACCACCCTCGACGGCACCCTCGGCGTCCAGCCGCTGTAAACGGCGGCGCAGGCCGCAAAATCCCACCGCTTCAACCCGACCACGGGTTAAGCTGCGGATGATTTTTCCCCAGCCACGCGATCACCTCCTCGCGTAATTCCTGAGCGAAGGCCGCCAGCTCCGCCGCCTCCTTCGCGCTCACCTGGCCGGGAGCATCGTATTCGGCCGTATTTCTCTTCGAGCGACACGTATCCAGATAATCGGCATCGGCCTGTCGGTCCTTCCCAAGAATCAAGGGCAGGGCCTGCAACGTGCGGTAGTGTGCGAGATTCTTTTCCGGACGCCACCCCTCGGCATAGACCAGAATGGTGCAGAGCTTGAGCACCGCATTGTAGGCGATGCCGAATTTCCAATCAGGCGAGAGATCGCGCGACGCGTCCTCCAAGTCGCGGTCCACGATGGCGAATAGATCCGTGATCTGTTGTCGCGAGGTCTGGTGCGTCCGCAGCCACCCCGCCTTATGCCAGTCGTGCAAGCTCATCGGCTGTTCCCTTGATGAAGAGCTTTTCCTTGGCAAGCACGTCGCTGAGGAACGGATTGTTCACGCGACCATGCACAAAATCGGCCGCGGTCATCGTCACGGGGTTGATTTCACGCCCCAACTGCTCGGCCGCCTTGCGCAAGCGCGGGGCAAGCGCGCGCAATCCCACATCACCAATCACCATCAAATCCACGTCGCTGTCCGCCTTACCACCGCCTGCCGCCAGCGAGCCAAAGACGAACGCCAGTTCTATGTCCGCCTGTTCCTGCAACGCCTCCGCCAACACTTCGCGCAGGCCGGCGGTCTTGAGCACGAGTTGATGCAGATTGGCAAACAGTGGATGCGCCGCATTGGCCTGAAAATAACGCCGGTTGCCATCCCGCCGGCTCAACAAGAGATCGGCGGCACACAACTTTTCGACCTCCGTCTGAAGGGTTCCGAGAGAAAGTCCACTCTGTCGCGTGAGTTCACGCAGATGCAGCTCGCGGCCTTCCTTTGCGAACAATAACCGCAACACCTCCGCGCGTACTTGTGGAAAGAGAACTTCGAGCAAGCCCATAACGTATGCTTAATACATACGATAGTATGGTTAAAGCGGTCAATATGAATCCACCGCTTTCCGACCATCAGCTCCGGCCAGTCCTCTTTCTCCCGCAGCTTCAATCTCCTCTCCGCACTACCACGCTTCCGGTCCGCACCCCTGATAAACGAGTCCGTATCTGCGCAACCGCGCCAACAGGCGCTTCTCTCCCTTTCGCGTCAGCTCGTGTTCCCACACTCGCAGGACTCTCCAGCCGGCGCGGCGAAGGATGCGGGTGACGAGCTGGTCGCGAGCTTGGTTGGGCGATCTTCTTGCGCCAAAACTTCGTATTTGTCTTGGACTGCGTGGGCGTGAATCGGACACCCGTGCCGTCAGACCTCTTTGCCGAAATGTTGTCCATCTCCGTCAACCACTGAGCCGTCCGGAAGCACCGTCACCGGAACCACGTATTCCTCAACGGTGATAGCGTCGTTAAAATCACGCTCACCGTCGATGAACTCACGCAATCGCGTCATCATGAAGTCCGCAATCTCACGCTGCGCTGCGGCCTCAGTCGAAAAAACACACGGCCCGTCACCTTCTTTCACAGCAAGCGTCGGCTCCTGAAAAAGAGGATTCGTATAGATGCAAAAACCACGACGCGGCGTATCGGTTTTACCCATGATGGACTAATTCACCTGGCCAGGTTTTGAGAGAGCGGAAAGCTCAAAACTAACCGAGCGCTGGAATGCCCAACCCACACAAATAATCGTAGGTTGAATCATAGTAATCAGGGGATCGTGTAGGATCTGTGACATCGCCCTCAGGAATAAACACAACCATACCCTGTCGAGCACGAGTGAGAAGCACTCGATAAGCATTTCTCAGGTAATTTCTGTTGTCTGCGTTCGCGATATTGATCCAACGACTGCCCCGGAAATCGTGGTAGCTCCATCCTGCTTCGGTGAATCGCAGATCGCCGTCCCATGTGACACAGGCCCAATCGAGCTCAAGGCCTTGAACCTGAAACTCCGTTGCGGCATCTTCGAGATAGTAACTCGATCGAGTGTCATCTCGGCCATTCAAAAACCAATGCACCGGGTCAACTTCCACTCGAATATCAATGGCGTGTGGCTTGAGCCTTTGGGCTTTTGAGGAAGCTACCAAGCCGTATCGTTCAGTCCCGCGTGCGTGTGCTCGAATCCACGACTTCGCGAGATTCAAATCGCGGGTAATCACAATGGGGTACTTATCCGCTAACTGCTGAAACGAGGCTCGTGCTTTTTGAGGTTCACAGTCGAGTAATGCCTTGATGAAAGCAGATACGTTTTCCGCACGAAACGACCTCATTGAGACCGCCAAATGTAATCTATCATCGAGGTGTGCGTTTGGCTGATGCTCGATACGATCGAGGGCTTTGCCGGCTGCATATTCGCTATCCTGAAGATTTGCGGAGATATACATTTGCCAATGAGGGAAGCTGGCATGCACCGCATCTAGCCAAGCATCAATGCCAGCTTCTCCTGTGTTAATCTCCTGTCCTCCTCCCACCAAACAGATGATAACCGCCCAATCCGGATGCCGGTCCATACATGAGATTAAGAACTCGGGTTCTGACTGTGAGAACATCGGGCGGTTCTTCTTTCGCTGCATGAAACTAGCCGTCTGTTTTAGATTCCATGCACGTTGAGCCTCATCAAAAATGACTACATGCTCAGCAGGAGGATTGGCATCAAACAATGCATCGTCCCGAAAGTGATGCACATTTTGGATGAACGCCTTAACACTCTCGCCAACTTTACCCTTACGTACTTTTTCTCCGCAGGCCTTACGGCGAATAACTTCATCGCGTGTTAAAGCTTCCCTCAAAACTGCGACCAATGGACCATTTCCAGATAGAAAGACAGCGTGGGTCGGTTCGTTTTCTTCTCTGCGCAATGTAGCTACGTTGAGGCCAACCAGAGTTTTACCCGCACCCGGAACACCTGTTACGAAGCAGATGATTTTCTTGCCCGTATTTTTGGCATCATCGACTAATCCTTCGATGCGTTGCGAAGTGACTCTCAAATTTTTCGCTCCAGCATCATAACGTGCGATGGCATCAACTGAATGCTGGGCGTAAAGTGAGCGAGCAGCCTCTATGATAGTCGGAGTGGGTTTATATGATGAGCGAGCCCACTCTTTCGCATCAAGATGTGCGCCCGTGATAGATCGCAGCGCCAGATCGAGAATTGCCCGAAAATTTTCAGCGGTAGCCGGTATCGGGCGATACACATTGTCCGCATCTGCTTGCAGACTGATTTTTTGAAGATCTCCAGCACCGGTTATAACCAAGATTGGCACCAGCGAAATTTGGTGACTGGCTTCGTGAAAATTTTTCAAATCCAAAGCGTAGTCCCACACTTGATCGATTGAGGCTCGATCAAAGGTCACTTCTCCAATCTTAAATTCCACGACGAATATGACTGATTGAGTCAAAATAACCGCATCAATCCTCCGACCCATTCGGGGAATGTTAAATTCGAAAAATATAGATCCTGATAGACCCACGAGGTGGGCCTTTAGAAAAGCAATCTGAGCAAGCCAGGCTGTCGTTTGTGCTGGAAGCAGAGTGAACTCACACTTTGCGGCTAGTTGCCCTAGTATGGCATCCGGTGCCATGCTGAGAAACTCGGCCACACATGCGCCATACCAGGCCCTTGATGATGCATTTACAGCCCCAGAAGTTTCTGTGTTGGCTTCCATTTATGATGTTTGGAAGCAGCTTCGATGTGAAGCAATTGGTTTTCTGTGAATTGCTCCTGCGTCTACTCCCGCCCTTACGGCATCTTCTTACCTTTTCTCCAAATCGTCCGAGCTCCGGAGCTTCTTCCCGGCTCCAAGCCTCGGACAGATAATTCAACGGGATACGCCTTAATTTTATGCGTTACTTTGCAGCCCGAAAGTTGTCAGTGGGGCTTACCTATCATGCACTCCTGTGATCCCATCGCGTGGTTGGAGCTGCCCGTAATCCAAAAGATCATCGACGACGAAAAGTGGCTCGAGGGCGAACGTCGCGGTTGCGCCATCGGCGACCACGATCCGGTCGTCACCGAAAGGGTTTGCTCCGTGATCCTGCGCATCGGCCGGCAATTGCGCGAAACGCTGCACACCGCGCAAGCCGCCTGAAGCGCGGCGACCCGCACGCCCCTCGCACGCTTCACCGGCGGCGTTAAAGCCGCCGCCGTTCACAGCCTATTTCTTCAGACCGGCCTTAAACTTGTCCGTCGGACAGCCGCAGCCGCTTCCGCAGCCCGGGGTTTTGCGCTTTTTCACCGCACCTCGCACGATCAGCGCCACGGCGAGGAGCACCACGAAAATCGCCAGCGGAGTCTGCCAGTTGGAAATCATGCGTCAGGATAACGGCAAAAACGGCGCGGCACAACCGGTGCGGCCTAGAAGCCGAGCGCCCGCCCCGTCTGGTAGATGATCAGACACACGAGCCAGGCGGTGCCGGTCATATAGACGGTCTGGAAAAGGGGCCATCGCCAGGAGTTGGTCTCCCGCTTCACCACCGCGATCGTGCTCATGCACTGCATCGCAAAAACATAAAAGACCATGAGCGTGATGCACACGAGCGGGGTGAACAGAGCGCGGCCGTCCGGCCATTTCGCCGCGAGCAGGGCGTCGCGCAGCGGCGCGGTGTTCTCCTCGCTGCTCTCCGCGTTGAAAATCACGCCCATCGAACTCACGAAGACCTCGCGGGCGGCAAACGAGCTGATGAGACCGATGCCGATCTGCCAGTCGAAGCCCAGCGGCTTGATCACCGGCTCCAGCGCATGACCCGCCATGCCGGCGAAGCTCTGCGCGATCTGCTGCGAGTCGGTCGAGCCCGCCGGGGCCTTCGGATAGGCGGTGAGGAACCAAAGGATGATCGAAATGCCGAGGATGATCGTGCCGGCGCGCTTCATGAACAGCCAGGCGCGTTCGAGCATGTGCAAGGCCACGTCGCGCATCTTCGGCAGACGGTAGGGCGGCAGCTCCATGATCATGAGCGGCGGCTCGCCCTTGAGCAGCGTGCGCTTGAAAAGCCACGCGAAGAAAAACGCCCCCGCCGTGCCGAGCGCGTACATGGTCAGCATGATCGCGACCTTGGCCCCCACCGGCACCGCGGCGCTCGGGAAAAGGGCCGCGATCAACAGCAGGTAAACCGGCAGGCGCGCCGAGCAGCTCATGAGCGGGGCCACCAGGATCGTCACGAGCCGGTCCTTCGTGTCCTCGATCGTGCGCGTCGCCATGATGCCGGGAATGGCGCAGGCGTAGGAGCTGAGCATGGGGATGAAGGATTTTCCGTTGAGCCCCACGCGGCTCATCAGCCGATCCATGATGAAGGCCGCGCGCGCCATGTAGCCGGTGCTTTCCAACAGGCCGATGAAGAAGAAAAGGATCAGAATCTGGGGCAGAAACGTGATCACGCTGCCGACGCCGCCGATGGCTCCGTCGGTCACGAGGTCGCGCAGATCGCCGGCGGGCATCGTGTGTTTCACCCAGGTTGCCAAGGCGGCGGTGTGGTCGCCGATCCAGTCCATCGGCACCTGCGCCAGGGTGAAAATGCTCAGGAACAGCGCCGCCATGACGCCTCCGAGCACGAGCCAGCCCCAGAGGGGATGGGTCACCACGGCGTCGATGCGGTCGGAAACGCTCGCACCGGTTTTGACCGCGCTGCGCTCGATGACATGGGTGCACAGTTCGGTGATGGCGTCGTAACGCGAGTTGACGAGCGCACCCGCCCAGTCGGTCCCCTGCCCCTGCCAGCGTTTTTCCCAGCTGCGCAGGATCTCCGTCGTGCGCGCACTGAGCGGCCGGGAGCCGGCGACGCGCACGGTGTCCTGGTCGGTGAGCAGCAGCAGCGCCTCGGCGCGGGCGATGAGCGGCCCGCGCTGGTCGTTGTCCACGAGCGAAGCCGCGAGTTCGGAAACCGCCGGAGCGATGGGCGCGGGAATTTCCCAGCTGTGGCGCGACAGCGGCAGATCGTGCCGGCTCATGGCCAGCTTGAGCTCGACGAGGCCCTTGCCGTTGATCGCCTCGCACGGGATTACCGGGATGCCCAATTCCTTCTCCAGACGGGCGGCGCGCACCACCAGGCCGGTCTGCGCGGCGACATCCATCATGTTGAGCACCAAAATCACCGGACGCCCGAGATCGAGGATCTGGTGGATCAGGTAAAGGTTGCGCTCGAGGTTGGTGGCATCGGCGATGCACACGATGCGGTCGGGCATCGGCGTGTCGGTGCGGCGGCCGAGCAGCACGTCGCGCAACACCGCCTCGTCGGGCGAGCGCGCCGCCAGCGAATAGGCGCCGGGGAGATCGATGATCGTGAGCGCATGCCCGTGCTGGGAATACGCCGTGCCGATCTTTTTCTCCACGGTGACACCCGGATAATTGCCGATCTTCTGCTTCAGTCCGGTGAGCGCGTTGAAAAGGGTGCTTTTGCCGCAGTTGGGATTGCCGACGAGCGCGTAAACCGGCGCGCGCGCCGGACCGGGAGACGTGGGCGCGGTGCTCATGCGCGGGGGGCGATCGGCTCGACGAGCACGTGCTCCGCCTCGGTCTTGCGCAGCGTGAGATTGTAGCCCCGCACCTTGATCTCAAGCGGATCGCCCATCGGCGCCGTGCGGATGAGCGTGACCGTCGTGCCGGGCAGCACGCCCATTTCCCGCAGGCGCAGGAAGGCGTTGCCCTGCTTCGGATATTCCCGGACCACGGCGCTGGCGCCGATGGCGAGAGTGGAAAGTTTGATCGTCTCAACCATGCTCAAACCCTCAGGCCCCGCCGCGGATCAGCTCCACCACAATGTGCTGCGCCGCCCGGTCGCTCAGGGCGATGCGCGTGCCGCACAACTGGCAAAGCAGCGTGCGCCGGCCGGAAACTTTTTCGATGACCGCGGATTCGCAAAAACCCATCTCGCGCAACCGCTGGCAAAAACCCGCCTCTCCCTCCAACGAACACACACGACCCGCCGCTCCCACCGGAAGTTCGGTAAGCGGCATGCGGGGGCGCTGAAGACGGGCGTCAACACTCATGATCGAAGGGAATCACCTTAACTGAGACTCAGTTTCAATGTCAATGCGCACGCCGGTTAATCACTTAAGCTTCTGATAAAATGATCCTTATATAAAATCCAGCCCGTCTGCTGATCCGGCAAAATGCCAAGCTCGGACCATCCCCGTTCTTTCTTTGACCACCGGAAGAACGGGGGCCGGATCGCCCAAGCGGAGCGGTCGCGACGTCCGTGCGCCCTCACCGGCGCGTTCCGCCAACAGGGCCCGCGCAACGCGCCTCTTCTCTTTGCCCCGCCGATGTCCGTCGTTCCGGAAAACATCCGCAGCGGTCTTGCGTCGAACCTATGTCGCAAGCTTTGCGGACGCCCTCAAACCGGCGCCGGAAAAAATGCATCACAACGCGCGACCGCGCGCACAAGCGGCACGGATCCGTGCGAACCCTTCCCATGAAATTTCGCGCGCGAAAATCGCCCGCCGCCCGCGCCCCTTCCGGCCGCCGGCGGACCCGCTCCCGGCGCCACCCCGGACTCACTTGTATTTGCTATTAAAATACGCCTTCGGGAATGAAACCGGCGAACCCATAAAAACCTGCTGTTTCGGCCATTGGGCACTTGCAATTCTTCGCAGCTTATTGATGCTGGCATCGCGCGGCGCACAATGCGCCAAACGCCCGGCGTCCAATACTCCGGGCGTCATACCAGAACCAAACATCCACTAAGGAGCATCATATGGCCAAAGCCAAAAAGACGGTTAAGAAAGTTGTCGCCAAGAAAAAGCCCGCTGCCAAGAAGCCGGCTGCGAAGAAGAAGAAGTAACGGAAAGCACTCGTTGCTTATCCTTCCCAAACAGCCGTCCGGTTTCCGGGCGGCTGTTTTATTTTGTCCTTTTTCAGAGGTAAAAACGACAAACGGGACCGGCGTTGATGACGCCTGATCCCGTTGCTTTCCGAAAAAAACGGCCGCGTAAAAAAGATCGCGCGCCGCTCAGTTCGCCCAGTATCCGCCGGTCTCCGCACCGGCTCCGATGAGCTCGCCAACCTCCGCTTCCTCGTCGGGAATTTCCTCCAGCGGCGCGAAACGTTCCGAAGAAAATCCGAGTTCCTGCTGCCCCGCATGAAACGGATCGGGCGGGTTGGTGAGCTCCTGCAACAACAGCCCCACGGTCGCGGAGTCGCCGCCTTTGACGACTTTTTCACGCCCCAGGTACACTTCGCGGATGGTGTAGGTGTTACCTTTCACCGGCAGCTGCTTGTAGATCGCGCGGATGACGGTGGTGAACGTGTCGTTAATACAGACGACCTTCTGGCCTTTGATCATGATGGTTAAACGTACGAAGAAATTGAAAATCGGAAACCCCGGAAATCAGGAAACGACGGCGGTTGCCCGCGTCAGTCAATGCGCCCCTCGTCGAAGTCGATGAGGTCGGGCACGCTGATGATCTGGTCGACCCGATCGGCGCAGCCCATCGCGGTCAGCGCCTCCTTCAAAAACTCCCGCCCGGCGGGAGTCGTGCCCTTCTGCACCAGCTCGCGGTTCCATTTGGCGACGCGCAGATCGGCCGGCAAAAGCGCCTTGAGGCCGGCCTCGACCTCGGCGACGACGGCCGCTGCAAACACGATTTTCTCCACCGCGGCGGGATCAATCCCGAGGTGCAGACACAAAAAGCGGTCGAGTCCGCGCTTGTAGTTCTTCGCGTAGCTCGGCGGCAGCGCCCCATGCTCCTTCACGTAGCGGCACTTCGCGAGAAAGCGCGGCAGATAAAGCAACCCGGTTGCCGCATGCGGCAGGTAAGGCGATGGCAGGCAGGTGAGCACATCGCCACTGGAGCCGGGAATGGGTTTGGAAAGCATGCGCATCACTGCACCCGAGCCGGCGACGGAAGAAAACTTCTTTTTCCGGCGACACCGGGGATGCGGTGTCTTTTCACTGCACAAAAAAGCCGCGCCCGTTGCCGGGCGCGGCTTGGAAGTACGATACGCTCCGGGCGAATCAGACGGTCACCGGAACCTTGGTCGCGTCGAACGCGTACACGGGCTTGGGCGTCTCGGGCGTGGGCGGATGCGGGACGACCTTCCAGAACTTGCTCACGGCCTTGTCCCAGTTCTCCACCAGGCTCTGGGCGTGCGGGCTGGCGGTGAGCTTGAAGTGCACCGAGATGAGCTTCTTGAGGCTGTCGATCTCCTCCTGCGCGTTGAGGCGCTCGAGGCCGATCATCGCCGGATTGATGCTGCCGGAGAACTCGTCCTTCGCGTCGTACACGAAGGCAAGACCGCCGCTCATGCCGGCGCCGAAGTTCACGCCGGTGGGTCCGAGAACCACGACGAGACCGCCGGTCATGTACTCGCAGCCGTGGTCGCCCACGCCTTCGACCACCGCGGTCGCGCCGGAGTTGCGCACGCCGAAACGTTCGCCCGCGCGGCCCGCCGCGAAGAGCGTGCCGCCGGTCGCGCCATAGAGGCAGGTGTTGCCCAGGATGGACTGCGCGTTCCACTTGAACGTCTCGCTCTGCTTCGGGCGGATGATGATTTCGCCGCCGTTGATGCCCTTGCCGACGTAGTCGTTGGCCTCGCCGACGAGGGTGAGACGCAGGCCGTTCACGAGGAACGCACCGAACGACTGGCCGGCCGAGCCGGTGAACGTGAGATCGATCGTGGCGGGCGGCAGGCCGCGGTTGCCGCGCTGGTAGGCGATCTGGCCGGAAAGGTGCGTGCCCACGTCGCGGTTGACGTTGGTGACCTTGTAGCGCGCCACGAGGCGGGCGGACTTGCCGAGGATCACGTCGCGGGCCTCTTGGAGGATGGCCTCGTCGAGCGAGCCCTCGCTGCCGAAGCGCTCGTTGCGTTCGCGCGTGTGGTAACGCTCCAGCTCGCCCGAGGGGTCGGGGTTGTGGAGGAGGCCGCCGAGGTTGACCAACTTCGTCTTCGGATTCGACGGATCGTCGATCTGCTCGAGGAGGTCGACGCGGCCGATGATGTCGTTGAGGGTGCGCGCGCCGAGCTTCGCGAGGTAGTGGCGGACGTCCTCGGCGACGGCGTTGAAGAAGTTGATGATGTTCTCGGGCTTGCCGCGGAACTTGGCGCGGAGGTCCTCACGCTGGGTGGCGACGCCGACCGGACAGGTGTTGAGATGGCAGACGCGGAACATCGCGCAACCGCCGGCGATGAGAGCGGCGGTGCCGAAGTTAAACTCCTCGGCGCCGAGCAGCGCGGCGATGACGATGTCGCGGCCGGTCTTCATGCCGCCGTCGGTGCGGAGGACGACGCGTCCGCGGAGCTGGTTCATCATCAGGACCTGATGGGCCTCGGCGACGCCGATTTCCCAGGCGGAACCGGCGTTCTTGATGGAGGCGAGCGGCGAGGCGCCGGTGCCGCCGTCATGGCCGGAAACCAGGACGACGTCGGCGTAGGCCTTGGCCACGCCGGCGGCGACGGTGCCGACACCGGAGGACGAGACGAGCTTCACGCAAACCTTGGCGCGCGGATTGACCTCCTTGAGGTCGAAGATGAGCTGAGCAAGATCCTCGATGGAGTAGATGTCGTGGTGCGGCGGCGGCGAGATAAGCATGACGCCGGGCACGGAGTGGCGGAGGCGCGCAATGAGCGGCGTGACCTTGGCTCCGGGGAGCTGGCCGCCCTCGCCGGGCTTGGCGCCCTGGGCCATCTTGATCTCGATTTCCTTGGCGTTGGCCAGGTATTCGGCGGTGACGCCGAAACGGCCGGACGCGACCTGCTTGATGGCGGAATTGGCGTTGTCGCCGTTTTCACGGATGGAGAAACGCGCGGGATCTTCGCCGCCTTCGCCGGAGTTGGACTTGCCGCCGATGCGGTTCATCGCGATGGCGAGCGCCTCGTGCATCTCGGGCGAGAGCGCGCCGAGCGACATGCCGGCGGTGGTAAAACGCTTGCGGATCTCCTCGATGCCCTCGACTTCGTCGAGCGCCACGGCGGGCTTGGTGCCGAAGCGGATCTTGAGGAGATCCTTGATGGCGAGGGGCTGGTGTTCGTCGGCGTTGAGCTTCCACTCCTGGTAGCCCTCGAAGGTGCCGGCCTTCACGAACTTGTTCATGGAGGAGACGACCTTGGGATTCCAGCCGTGGTACTCGCCTTCGCCCTTCTTGTTGACGCGGTAATAACCCTCGTTGCCGAGCGCGGACGCGGTTTCGGCCGGGGCGAAAGCCTTGGCGTGACGGCGCAGCGCCTCTTCGGCGATCTGCGCATAATCGATGCCGCCGATGGGTGTCGGGGTACCGAAGAAGCACTCTTCGATGACCTTGGCGGAAACGCCGAGGGCTTCGAACATCTGCGCACCGCGGTAGGAGAGCAGCGTGGAGATGCCCATCTTGGCCATGATCTTGAGGAGACCGGCGTCGATGGCGTTCTTGTAGTTGAGGCGGGCCTGTTCGGCGGCGACGGGCTTGGCGGTCTTGCCCGCGGTCGCGAGGTCGGAGACGATCTCGAGCGCGAGGTAGGGATTGACGGCATTGACGCCGAAGCCGAGCAAGCAGGCGAGGTGATGCACATCGCGGGCCTCGCCGGTCTCGGCGACGAGATCGCACTTCATGCGCAGGCCGGCGCGCACGAGCTGCTGGTGAACGGCGCCGGCGGCGATGAGCATCGGGATCGCGACCTTGTCGGCCGTCACACCCCTGTCGGAGAGGATGATGACCTTGGCGTTGTTCTGCTCAACGGCGGCCTGGGCGCGCACGGCGAGTTCCTTGACCGCAGTCTCAAGGGCATCGGGGCCCTTGGTCGCGTCGAAAAAGGCGCTGAGGCGGACGACCCGGTTCTTGAGGAAACCGACATCGAAGAGCGCAGCCACCTCGTGATCGAGAAGGACGGGCGAATCGAGTTCGACAAAGCCGCTGGTCTTCGGGAATTCCTCGAACAGACCGAGACGGCCGCCGAGGTACATGGTGAGCGACATGACCGCCTTTTCGCGGATGGAGTCGATCGGGGGATTGGTGACCTGCGCGAAGAGCTGCTTGAAATAAGTGTAGAGCAGGCGCGGACGGCGGGAGAGAACGGCGAGCGGGGTGTCGTCACCCATCGAGCCGGTCGGCTCGAGGCCCTCGGCCAACGGAGTGAGCACGAGCTCCTGCTCATCGTTGTCGTAGCCGAAAGCGATCTGCGCGGCGAGCGACGGAGCGGACGGCTCGGCGGCGGCGGGCGCCTTGGCGGCCTTGTGCAGGTTGACCAGATGGTCTTCGCACCACTGCTTGAAATGCGGATCGGCGGCGAAACGGGCCTTCACCTCTTCGTCGCGGTAGAACTTCTTCTCGACGAGATCGAGGGCGAGCATACGGCCCGGTCCGAGGCGGCCGGCTTCGATCACCTTGCCCGGGAAGTCGTGCACGAGGCCGGCTTCGGAGGCGAGGATGACATAGCCGTCGTCAAAAATCTTGTAGCGCGCGGGGCGCAGGCCGTTGCGGTCGAGCGCGGCGCCGATGGTGCGACCGTCGGTGAAGACGATGGCCGCGGGACCGTCCCACGGCTCCATCATGCAGGCGTGATAACGGAAAAACGCGCGTGCCTCGGGGGAGAGCTTCTTGTCCTTCTCCCACGCGGGCGGCATCATCATCATGGTGGCGTGCTGGGGATTGCGGCCGCCGAGGGTGATGAGCTGGAGGGCGTTGTCGAAGGTGGCCGAATCGGACATGTTCGGCTGCACAAGGGGCTTGAGATCGTGGAAACGCTCGCCCCAGACGCCATAGGCGGTGCTGCGCTCGCGGGCGCGCATGAGGTTGCGATTGCCGCGGATGGTGTTGATCTCGCCGTTGTGCGCCATCATGCGGAACGGATGCGCGAGATGCCACGTCGGGAACGTGTTGGTCGAATAGCGCTGGTGGAAGATCGCAAACGCAGTGGTGAACTTGGGCGACTTGAGGTCGACGAAATACTTGCGGATCTGCGAGGGCGTCAGGAGGCCCTTGTAAACGATGGTGCGCGAGGAGAACGAACACACATAGAAGCCTTCGATCTTGGCCTCGATGACCTGGCGTTCGGCGCTGTTCTGCGCGAGAAAGAGTTTACGCTCGAATTCGTCGTCGGTGATCTCGTCCTTGCGGGCGACCAGCGCCTGCACGATGAGGGGCTGGGTTTCGAGCGCCTTGCGGCCGAGACAGGAGGAATCCGTGGGGACGTCGCGCCAGCCGAGCCAGACCAAACCTTCGGCCTTCACGGCCTGTTCGACGATCTTCTTGGCGTGAGCTTGGGCGTACTCGTCGGCGCGGGGCAGGAAAATCATGCCGACGCCGAGATCCTGATCGCGGAAAAGGGACTGTTTCTTGGCCGTCAGGTAGTCCTTGAAGAGCTCGACGGGGATCTGCGTGAGAATGCCCGCGCCGTCACCGGTGACAGCATCGGCGTCGATGGCGCCGCGATGGGCCAGCGCCTTGAGGGCCCCGATCGCACGGTTGACGACATCATAGGAGCGTTCGCCGGTCAGCTTCGCAATGAAGCCGACGCCGCAGGCGTCGTGTTCCTGGTCGGGAGTGTAGAGCGGGGACGGAATGATCTTGGCCATGAGAAAAGTGAACTGAAAGGGAGAGTCGGGAACCAGGGAGGAGGCGGGAGGCGTATGGGCAAAAAAAAGGCCGGTCGCGCATGCGCGAGAGCCGGCCCCTTAGGATGAATCGCTTTGGAGAGCCCTCGAAAGATCAGAAGAAGCGGATCGTTTTCGTGGCCATTTTAGCGTGTTCTTCGTCGGAACAGCCGGCGTTGGTCGGCGACTCCGCCGGCCGGTCGTTCGGTTTAACCAAGTCGTTGGAGAGAAGGTAATTTTCAACTTCCTCGCCCGAGATATCGGCCAGCATGACGCCATCGATCTCGACACAGGGAGAAAGCGGCTGACCGGATTTCTGCACCATTTCCGCGTAATTGTCGCGGTTGTTGATGATGTCGATATCCTCAAACGGCAGACTGTACTTGCGCATGATGGTGCGAACACCATTGGACCAGCCGCAAGACGGTTTGAGATAGGCTTTGATTTTCATGCGATGAACAAACGTAAGACGAAAAACATGGCAACTTATAGGAAGGCCTTTTCGCCATTCAAGCGAAAGGTTGGGCTTTTTTAAGCATTTTACGGGCCGGGCCGTCGTCGGACGGCTTGGCCTTCGCTAAAAACTTTCAATACGCCTCTCTTTAAAGAAGTCGTTGAGCCGCTCGCCCCGCCGATCCAGTTTGCCCCTTCTCCTTCCATCCGACTCGTCGCCGGCTCTCCTTTAAGTGATGAAAACCATCCTTCTGCTCACCGCCTCGAATATTTTCATGACCCTCGCTTGGTACGGGCACCTGAAATTCAAATTTCTGGAGGGGAAATCCCTGTTTTTTGTCATCCTCACGGCATGGGGCATCGCGTTTTTCGAATACTGCCTGATGGTGCCCGCCAATCGCGCCGGCTATCTGACCGGGACGTTCACCGGTTATCAGCTCAAGATCATCCAAGAGGCGATCACGCTGGGCATCTTCGCGATCTTCGCCTGGCTGGTGCTTAAGGAAAAGCTCACGTGGAACTATGCCGTGAGCTTCGCACTCATCTTGGGTGCGGTGTATTTTGCCACCGCGTTCAAACCCGCCGCTTCCGGCGGCCATTGATAAGCGCCCGTTCCCTCCCCCGCCTCCGAGCGCAAACGGAAAATTGCGAGAACATCGCCACGAGGGGCTTGCCTCCGCCCCCGCCCCGCGCTTCACGTTTTGCCAGCACCCTGCGTCCAGCCCCCTTTGAGCGAGCTTCGCTCCTCCCCTTTTCTCAACCAACCATAATACGTCCTCAGCCCTCACCCTCATGTCCAAAGCCGCTCCCGCCAAAACCGCCGCCGCCACCCCTGCCGTCACCACCGCCGATCCCGCCGCCCGCAAAAACGTCGAACTCGCCGTCAGCGCCATCACCAAACAATTCGGTGAAGGCTCCATCATGCGCTTGGGCGACAACCACAAGATGGCCGTCGAAACCGTCTCCACCGGTTCGCTCGCGATCGATCTCTGCCTTGGCGGCAAAGGCCTGCCCCGCGGTCGCATCATTGAAATCTACGGACCGGAATCTTCCGGCAAAACCACCTTCTGCTTGAGTGTCATCGCCGAGGCCCAGCGCCGCGGCGGCCTCGCCGCCTTCATCGACGTCGAACATGCTTTGGACCCGAAATACGCCCGCGTCGTCGGCGTAAAACTGGACGACCTGCTCGTCTCTCAGCCCGACTCCGGCGAAGACGCGCTCAACATCACCGAGACGCTCATCCGCTCCAACGCCATCGACGTCATCATCATCGATTCCGTCGCCGCCCTTATCACCAAGGCCGAACTCGACGGCCAGATGGGCGACATGACGATGGGCAGCCAGGCCCGGCTTATGTCGCAAGCCATGCGCCGCCTCACCGCCGTGGTCAGCAAGACGAAGTGCATCTGCATATTCACCAACCAGATTCGTGAAAAAATTGGCGTCATGTTCGGCAGCCCGGAAACCACCTCCGGCGGCCGCGCGTTGAAGTTTTTCTCCTCCATCCGCATCGACATCCGCCGCAAGGACCAGATCAAGACGCCCGACGGCAAGATCATCGGCAATCGCACCAAGATCAAAGTCGTCAAAAACAAGGTCGCCCCGCCCTTCACCGAATGCGAATTCGACATCATGTATGACGAAGGCATCTCGAAGAGCGGCTCGATCATCGACCTCGGTATCGAGCACAAGATTCTCGAAAAGAAAGGCGCGTGGATCTCCTTCGAAGGCGAGCTCGTCGGCCAAGGCCGCGACGCCGCCAAACAGGCCGTGCGCGACAAACCCGAGCTCGCCGACAAACTCACTAAGGCGATCATGGAAAAAGTCACTGTCACCGGCGGCGCCTCTGTGACCGGCGGCGAACCGGCGGAATAAGCGGATCATCGCCTCTTCGCAAAGCGCGTCCCAACCGGGGCGCGCTTTTTTGTGTCCATCGTAGAAGCCGGCGCGCGGCGAAAAAGGATTTCGTTTTGCCTTCCCCCATCGAGGGCGTTGCGTAGCAGCATGTCCCGCCCGTCCGACACCATCGCCGCCCTCGCCACGCCCTTGGGCACCTCCGCCCTCGCGGTGGTCCGCGCCAGCGGCCCCGATTGCGCCGCCTTGGCCTCCGCGATTTTAGGTGCGACGCCCCCTCCCCGCGTTGCCACGCATGCCGACTATCGCGACGACGCCGGCCGGTTGATCGACGACGTCCTGGTCACATTTTTCCGCGGTCCCCGGTCTTACACCGGCGAAGACACGCTGGAATTCTCCTGCCACGGAAATCCCTTTATCGCTCAATCGCTTCTAGACGATTTACTTAAGCGGGGATGCCGCCCGGCGGAAGCCGGCGAATTTACCCGACGCGCCTTCTTAAACGGCCGCATGGATCTGAGTCAGGCGGAAGCCGTCATGGATCTGATCCATGCCCGCAGCGAACGCGCACTCACCGTCGCCAATCAACAGCTTCGAGGCAGCCTCGGACGCCATCTCGACGGGCTGACCGAGTCCCTTCTCCTCGTGCTGGCCCGCGTGGAGGCCTACATCGATTTTCCCGATGAAGATCTGCCAACCGAAGACCGCGCAATCGTGCAAGCCGAAGTGCTGGGCGTTCTACGTGGAACGGAACGCCTGCTCGCCACGAGCCGCTATGGCGAATTACTCCGCGACGGCGTGAAAACCGTGATCATCGGCGAACCCAACGCCGGGAAAAGCAGCCTGCTCAACCACCTCGTGGGTCACGAACGGGCCCTGGTGAGCGCCGAGCCCGGCACGACCCGTGATTTCATCGAGGAGCGCCTGATCGTCGGCCCCCATTGTCTCCGCCTGATCGATACGGCCGGCCTGAATCCCACGCCTGCCACTCTGGAAAAACTCGGCATGGAGAAAACCCTCGAACGCGCCGCCGAGGCGGATCTGTTTCTTTGGGTGGTTGACGCCACCCGCCCCTGCCCTGCCCTGCCCGCCAGCGTCAGCGAACGCCTGACGCCCGCCAACACCCTCGTTCTGCTGAACAAACACGACCTTTTGCTCGGAACCCCCGCCCGCGCCCATCCGCCTGCCTCGCTGCCCGCCTTGGAGATTTCTGCCCTGACCGGCGAAGGCATGGAAACCCTGACTCAGCGCATTGTTCAGCACGCGGAAGCTTTCCGCCAAGACCAAGGCGAAGACCTGATCGCCATCAACAGCCGCCACGCTGACGCTCTGCGCCGTGCCCGCGAGGGCCTGGAGTCCGCTCGCCTTATCCTCAGCACCCAAGGTCCGGTCGAATTGCTCGCCAGTGACCTCCGTGGCACCTTGGACGCCTTCGGGGAAATCGCCGGCAAAATCGATAACGAGCGCATGCTCGACCATCTTTTTGCCACTTTTTGCATAGGTAAGTAGCTTTACATAAATTACTTATATTAAATTTAAGCCGGTTCTCATGATTTATAATCAAGCTCCTTTCGATGTGATTGTTTGCGGTGCCGGCCATGCCGGTTGTGAAGCCGCGCTCGCCGCCGCTCGCATGGGTGCCTCCACCCTGCTCCTGACCGGCAACATCGACACGATTGCCCAAATGAGCTGCAACCCGGCCATCGGAGGGCAAGCCAAGGGGCAAATGGTGCGGGAAATCGACGCCCTCGGCGGCGAAATGGGCATTAACACTGATGTTACCGGCATCCAGTTTCGTCTGCTTAATGAGTCCAAGGGGCCGGCCGTTCAATCGCCGCGGGCACAATGCGACAAGAAAGCCTATCAATTCCGGCTGAAACATACCTTGGAGCTCCAACCAAATCTCCAGGTTTTCCAAGCCACCGTCACCGGCTTGATCTTTACCGGCCAAAAAGTCACCGGCGTTCGCACCAATCTTGATATCGAGTTTGCCGGGCTCACGGTGGTCGTAACCACCGGCACCTTTTTGCGCGGCCTCATGCACATCGGCCAAAACAAGAACGAAGGCGGCCGCTTGGGCGATTTTAGCGCCAAGACCCTGTCCGCGAGTTTCCTGGAAGCCGGTATTGAGCTCCGGCGATTGAAAACCGGCACCCCGCCCCGCCTGCTTGGCCGCAGTCTGGATTTTTCAAAAATGGAAGAACAGCGCGGCGACGCCACGCCCACGCTCTTCGCCTTCCATGATACGCGCGATCCGGAAGACCTGTTCCACGTGGAACAGACCGGCGAGCAGCGCATCGGTTGGGCGGCCGGAAGTCGCCAAGTTTCCTGCTGGATGACTCACACCACTGCCGAGACTGCCCGGCTGGTGCGCGACAATCTCCACAAGTCCGCCATGTATTCCGGAGAGATCGAGGGCGTGGGCCCGCGTTACTGTCCGAGTATTGAGGACAAATTCGTCCGCTTCGCCGACAAGCCCAGGCACCTGCTTTTTCTCGAACCCGAGGGTCGTTCGACGAACGAGTACTACGTCAACGGCCTCTCCACTTCACTTCCGTTCGAAATCCAATTGGAAATGGTGCACAGCGTCCCCGGACTGGAAAAGGCCCAGCTCCTGCGCCCGGCCTACGCGGTTGAGTACGATTTCGCTCCGCCCACCCAGCTTTACGCCTCCTTGGAATCCAAGAAAGTGGAAAACCTCTTCTTCGCCGGCCAGATCAATGGCACCTCCGGCTACGAGGAGGCTGCCGCCCAAGGGCTGATTGCCGGAGTGAATGCCGTGCGCAAGGTCCGCCAGGAAGAGCCGCTGATTATCGGGCGCCACGAAGGTTACATCGGCGTGCTCATCGATGATTTGGTGACCAAGGGCACCAATGAGCCTTATCGCATGTTCACCAGCCGGGCGGAATACCGACTGCTCTTCAATCACGGTAGCGCCGAACTGCGGTTGCTCCATCACGCCAAAACGCATGGCTTGGTGTCGGCAAGCCGACTGGCTCGCATGGAGGAAAAGAAGCGCCAGGCCGAGCACTGGATTAACCTCCTTGAAGTCGAAAAGGCCCCGACAGGGCAGGGGAGCTACGCCGATGCGATCCGCCGCAGCACCACCGGCAAGGAACCCATGCCCGAGCTTCCCGGCGACCTTAAGGCCCAGCCAGAGCCGCTGCGCCAAGAGGTGCTCTATCGTGTGAGCTACCAAGGTTATCTCGCTCGCGAGCAGCGCCAAATTGCGAAACTCAATGAGGTCGAAAAAATCAAAATTCCCGCGAACTTGGACTATCTCCAAGTGCGTGGCCTTCGTAAGGAAAGCGCCCTTAAGCTGACGGAAATAAGACCCTACACCCTGGGGCAGGCAAGTCGCATCAGTGGAGTTAACCCAGCGGACATCAGTGTCTTAATGGTTCTTATTGCGGCAGGGAAGGGAAGAAACGCTCCATGACGATCCGGTGGCGCTGTAACATTTGTGAAACGTAGCCGTAATTCACTAGATGCCGCTTCGTCCATGGGGTAGGGTGAGCCCATATGGCAGAGATCAAGCCTCCCAAAATCCTCGTGGTCGACGATGAGTCCGACGTCACCGAACTCGTGGCCTATCATCTGAAGGCGAAGGGATTTCAGGTGGAAGTCGTCAATAATCCCAACAGCAGCATCGGCACGGCCCGCTCCTTTCTGCCCGACTTGGTGATTCTCGATGTGATGATGCCCGACCTCAACGGCATTCAAATCTGCCGCATGCTGCGGGCCGATCCGAAGCTCAAGAAGGTCCCCGTGATTTTTCTGACCGCCAAGGCCGAGGAGAACGATCGTGTGCAAGGGCTGGAAACCGGAGCCGATGACTACATATGCAAGCCGTTTAGCACCAAGGAACTTGTACTTCGCGTTCAAACCATTTTGCGTCGCCTTTCTTCGGACACACCCGAGCAGCCCAAGCATCTGCAAGTCGGACAAATCTCGGTCGATATTGATCGGCATGAAGTGAGCGTCCACGGGCAGCCGATCGATCTTACCGCCACGGAATTCAATTTGCTTCGATTGCTCATGGAACGCCGGGGACGCGTGCAAACGCGCGAGCATCTCTTGATCAATGTGTGGAACTACGAGACCGAAATCGAAACCCGCACCGTGGACACCCATGTACGCCGTCTGCGCGAGAAACTCGGGACGGAGGCCGATTGGATCGAAACGATCCGCGGGGTGGGGTATCGCATGGCCGAGCGTAAAGCTCAGGAAAGCTCGACCTGATACCGATGGCTGCGAGGCAGGTGCCACCGCCCTTCGCGGTTGTGTTTGGCATCCGTTCGTTAAACCGCAGCTTCATCTCCTTCATCCATGCTCATCACGCTCACGCTGCTTCTCGCCCTCGCCCTCGGCGTGACGCTCATCAAGCTGGTTAATCATCAGCACGCGATACGCAGCCTGCATCAAGCCATTCTCAAGCGGCGTCCGTTGTTACGCGAAGATCTCCCCAGTCTGTCGGGCAGTGGGTGGGAACAGCTCTGCACCTTGAGCAATGATCTGATCACCGAGGCAACCCATCTCCAGCAGCTTCGCAGCGGCCAGCTCGCCCAACTGGAGGCCACCTTGGGCAATCTCCAGGAAGCGGTGCTGATCGTCGACTCCAACAATTACATCCTGCTGGCCAACAAAGCGCTGCAGAGCATCTTTCCGCGGGCGGTCAACATCTTGGGGCAACGCCTCGAGCTTGTCCTGCACAGCGTCACGTTTCTCGGCTATGTGGAAGCCGTTCGGCGCGGCACCGGACAGCCGCAGCACGAAATCGAATTCATCGAAGGCAGCCAATCCTCCACTTGGCTGGAAGTGACCGGCGTCACCATTCCCGCGATCAACGGCCAGAAGGCGCCTTGGACGCTTTTCGTCCTGCACAACATCACCAAGCAAAAAAAGCTGGAAGCGGTGCGGAAGGACTTCGTGGCGAATGTCTCGCATGAGCTGCGCACGCCTCTGAGTGTGATCAAAGGCTACGTTGAAACCTTGGTGGATGATACCGATGGCATTCCAGCCCAAGACCGGGCGCGTTTTTTAAAGACCATCCAGCGGCATACCGAACGCCTCAATTCGCTGCTCGAAGATCTGCTCGTGCTTTCCCGCTTGGAGTCGATCAATCCCGGCATTCGTCGTGAGACCGTGGAGTTCAACACCTTCCTTTCAAACATCATCGACGACTATCGCGCCCGACCCGCCGGCAAAGGCCATCAGCTCGAGTTCCAAGGAGACAAGAGCATCAGCCCCCTTGCGATCGATCCTCTCAAACTGACTCAAGTCGTGGAAAATCTCCTCGATAACGCCCTTAAGTACACGCCCAAGGGCTCCCTAATCGGGTTGCACGTTCTTCGCCAAGACGCCGGGGAAGTGATCGTCTGCCTTCGCGACAATGGCCCCGGAATCCCGGAAGACGACCTTCCCCATATTTTCGAACGTTTTTATCGCGTCGACAAAGGCCGCTCGCGTGAAAAAGGCGGCACCGGACTGGGACTGAGCATCGTTAAACACATTATCCAACTCCATGCCGGACGCGTGTGGGTGGAGAGCCGGCTGGGGCAGGGGACGGCGTTTTTCTTCAGTCTGCCGATTCGCCTTACCTCTTAAACCAGGCGGCCAGCTCGCCCGGAGGATGCGCCCGGCGTTATGTTCGGTGTTGAGCGCGGCCCAGCCGCGCGGTAAGCCTCGCCCTTCATGCCGCTGGAAAAAGTCCAAGCCCTCAACGCCGCCCGCCTCACGGTCCTCCGCGCCCAACTCACTCCGCTGCTCGAAACCAAGCTGCCGATCACCTTGGAAATCGGCAGCGGCCATGGTCATTTTCTAACCGCCTACGCCGGTCATCATCCGGACAAGTTCTGCATCGGAATCGATTTGCTGGCCGATCGATTGGAGCGCTCCGCCCGCAAATCGAAACGCGCCCAACTCGCCAACATTGCGTGGTTGCATGCCGAGGCCGGGCTTTTTCTGGAAGCACTGCCTGAGGACGTTGCCCTGAGGGAAATCTTCGTCCTTTTCCCGGATCCTTGGCCCAAGAGACGCCATTGGAAAAACCGCCTCATCCAACCGGCCTTCCTCAGCCTCTTGGCGCAGAGGGCAGGGGAACACTGCCGGCTGTATTTTAGAACCGACCACGCGCCCTATTTCGACCATGCCAAGGCGGTCATTCACGAGCACGCCGGGTGGACGTTGAGCGACAGCACACCCTGGCCGTTTGAGTTGGCGACCGTGTTTCAAGAGCGGGCGGCCGAAGGCTATCAATCACTTGCGGCGATCAAAGCGTGCGTTAAATCGCCCGAATGTTCCGTTCCCGTTACAACTAGTAATAAGCGTTGAAGCGTGAAGCCGCCTGCCGGACCTAATGACTCGGCCGCTGCATAAGCGGTGATGATTTCAGATGTTGACGGCGTTTGTCGCGCTGGCCTAGCTGATCCTTTCCCATCTTTTCACAGCCTTTTCCGAGTCAATGTCTCGAGCCAAAATCCTCACCCTTCTTCTCTCTTTGCCAATCACCGGTTTGCCGGCGTTTGCCGCCGAGACGGGGCATGGTTTGTCCCCCAAAGCCGAGGCGCTGTTCCATGTGGGACCCCTGCCCATCACCAACAGCATTCTCACGAGCTGGATCGTTGCAGCTCTCTTGGTGATCGCGGTCCGTCTTTTCGTTGGCCGTCCGCAATTGGTGCCCACCCGCGGCCAGGCCGTGGTTGAAAATCTTCTCCACGGCATGCGCGATCTCACCGCCCCCATCGTGGGCAACAAGGTCGCCAAGTACGCTTTCCCGCTGCTCATCACGCTATTCACTTTCATTTTGATCCAAAATTGGAGCGGCCTCGTCCCCGGCGTCGGCACGATTTTCGTCAAGAACTCCGAAGGCGAAATGGTTGAGCTGGCCCGCCCCGGCAACGCTGACCTCAACGGCACCGCCGCCTTGGCGATCTGCGCCATCACCTGCTGGTTCTATTTCATCATGCGCTACGCCGGCCCTCGCGCCGTGCTGAAGGACATCTTCGGTAACAAGGCGCAGAAGAGCGAAATGCCGGCTGCCGTGTATTATCCGCTTTTCCTGGTGTTCTTCGTGATCGGCATCATCGAGCTCGTCTCGATCGTGTTCCGCCCCATTTCCCTTTCCTTCCGTCTCTTCGGAAACGTCTTTGGCGGCGAAAACCTGCTCCATGCGATGTCGGCGATTTCGCGCTGGGGCCTGCCGGTGCCGTTCTACTTTCTCGAATTCATCATCGGCTTCGTGCAAGCCCTCGTCTTCACCCTGCTCGTGAGCGTTTATATCGGCCTCATCTGCAATCACGGCGACGGCGAACACCACGACGCCCACTAAGCCCTTTCCCGCCGGGAGCGTAGTCAACTGCGCACGGCGGAAACCCAACCAACCAAACACCCACCATGACCAACATCCTCGCAGAAATGTCCGGTAACATCCAAGGCGGCCTCGGCTGTCTCGGCGCCGCCATCGGCGTCGGCCTCGTCGGCGCGGCCGCCACCGAAGGCGTCGCCCGCAACCCCGGCGCGTCCGGCAAGATCATCGTCCAGGCCATTCTCGGCATGGCCCTCGCCGAAGCCGTCGCGTTCTACGCGCTCTTCCTCGGCAAGTAATCGTTCCCGCCGCGCCGGCGCTCCTGCGTCCGGCGCGGTCCCTTTTTCGCCTCTCCTCGTTTTCCCATGCTCTCCATGCTTGTTCTCGCCGAAGTCACCGGCCAGGTCCCCGAGGCATCCGCCAACGCCTTCACCAAGATCACCGATACGTTCGGCCTCAGCCTGCCCGGCATCCTGGCGCAAATCTTCAGCTTCGCGGTCGTTGCGTTCGTTCTGTGGAAGTTCGCGTTCAAGCCCGTCCTCGCCACGCTCGACGAGCGCCAGAGCAAGATCGCCGAAGGCCTGCGCTACGCGGAAGAGACCAAGGCCCGCCTTGCCGCCGTGCAGCAGGAGACCGCCGAGACCTTGAAGAAGGCCCAGATCGAGGCCGCCACCATCATCGAGCAGGCCCGCAAGGCCTCCAAGGAACTCGCCGAACGCGAGACCACCGCTGCCACCGAGCGCGCCAACGGCCTCATCACGAAGGCCCAGCAGGCCATCGAGCTTGAGAAGCAGAAGATGTTGAACGAGGCCCGGACGGAAATCTCCCGCCTCGTCATCGCCACCACCCAGCGCGTTCTCGCCAAGGAGCTGAACGACGCCGATCGCAGCCGCTTCAACGAAGCCGCCGCCCGCGAACTCGCCTCCGTTTAATTTTCCCCATGGCGTCCGGCAAAAAGCAGATCAACCAGCTCGCGCGGCAGCTCTTCAAGCTGAGCTTCGTCAACGGCAGCCTCTCCGGCGAACAGGTCGCCGGCGTGCTCGCCTATCTGGAGAAGCACGCGCCCGCCAAGCCGCTTGCCGTGCTGATCGCCTATCGGCGCCTCATCGTCGCCGAAGCCGCCAAGAGCGTCGCCGTCGTCGAACACGCCGGTCCGGTGGGTGAAGCCACGTTGCAAGCCATCGCCAGCGCGATGACCGCCCGCTACCAGCGCCCCGTCACCGTCAGCGCCAAGCCCGCCTCCTCGCTGCTCGCCGGCCTTCGCGTGCGCATCGGCGACGATGTTTACGAATCCTCCGCCGCCGGCCAGCTCGCCGCCCTCTCCGCCTCCGTCTGATTTTCCCGTCCCCTTTTTAAAACCTAATCCCTCCCGTCGTATGTCCACGGTCATCGAACAAATCGAACAACAGATCGCGAAGCTTTCCACCAAAGCCGTTCGCAAGAACACCGGCGTCATCCGCACCGTCGCCGACGGCGTCGCCAAGATCGACGGCCTCTCGGACGTGATGTACAACGAGATGGTGCAGTTCCCCGGCGGGGTCATCGGCATCGCCCTCAACCTTGAAACCGACGAAGTCGGCTGCGTCGTCCTCGGCGACGTTTCCAATCTGAAGGAAGGCGACGAAGTCCAGACCACCGGCAAGCTTCTCTCCGTTCCTGTCGGCAAGGCCCTCCTCGGCCGCGTTGTCGACGCCCTCGGCAATCCCGTCGACGGCAAGGGCCCCCTCGGCGCCACCGAGACCTATCCGGTCGAGCGCATCGCTCCCGGCATCATGGCCCGCAAATCGGTCAACCAGCCGCTCTTCACCGGCATCATGGCCATCGATTCCATGATTCCGATCGGCCGCGGCCAGCGCGAACTCATCATCGGCGACCGTGGCACCGGCAAGACCACCATCGCGGTCGACACCATCATCAACCAGGCGAAGATCAACCGCGTCGGCCTCGCCAGCGGCAACCCGAAGTTCCGCCCGGTTTACTCCATCTACGTCGCCATCGGCCAGAAGAACGCCAACATCGTCCGCACGATCGGCGCCCTTGAGGCCGCCGGCGCGCTGGAGTTCACCGTCATCGTCGGCGCTCCCGCCGCCGACAACGCCGCCAACCAGTACATCGCCCCCTATTCCGGCGCCGCCATCGGCGAATGGTTCATGGAAAACGGCATGGACGCGCTGATCGTTTATG
This sequence comes from Verrucomicrobiota bacterium, assembly GCA_019510185.1. GTDB lineage: Bacteria > Verrucomicrobiota > Verrucomicrobiia > Opitutales > Opitutaceae > Rariglobus. The sequence goes on from JAEKKV010000011.1 coordinate 176,790, forward strand.
ACGATCTCTCCAAGCACGCCGTCGCCTACCGCCAGATCTCGCTCATCCTGAAGCGCCCCTCCGGCCGCGAAGCGTATCCCGGCGACGTGTTCTATCTCCACTCCCGCCTCCTCGAGCGCGCCGCGCGCCTCGACGGCAAGGGCTCGCTCACCGCGCTCCCCATCATCGAAACTCTCGCGGGCGACGTCTCGGCCTACATCCCGACCAACGTCATCTCGATCACCGACGGCCAGATCTTCCTCGAGACCGATCTCTTCAACCAAGGCATCCGCCCCGCCGTTTCCGTCGGTCTCTCCGTCTCCCGCGTCGGTTCCTCCGCGCAGATCAAGGCCACCAAGCAGGTCGGCGGCAAACTCAAGGGCGAACTGGCCCAGTTCCGCGAACTCGCCGCCTTCGCGCAGTTCGGCTCCGACCTTGACGCCAAGACCAAGGCCCAGCTCGACCGCGGCGGCCGCATCGTCGAACTTTTCAAACAGCCCGCCTTCAGCCCGATTCCGATCGAGCAGCAAGTCGTCACTCTCTGGGCCATCCAGAAAGGCTACTACGACGGTCTCGACCTCAAGAAGGTCAACGCCGCCTCCGTTTCGATCCGCGACTTCTTCGCCACCCGCAAGGACGAGCTTCTCACGGAAATCCGTAACAAGGCCGCCCTCGACAAGGACCTTGAGGCCAAGATCGAGGCCGCGATGAACGAGTGGAAGCCCACCTTCGCCGCCTAAGCTAGCCGCGCAATCGCGATCCAACCCTTCCCAATCCCGTGGCATCCACACGCGACATCCGCCGCCGCATCAAGTCGGTCAAAAACACCCGCCAGATCACCAAGGCGATGGAGTTGGTGGCCGCCTCGAAGATGAAAAAGGCGCAACAAGCCGCCCTTGCCGGCCGGCCTTACGCCCAGTTGCTCTCCACCATGCTCGCCACCCTGGCGCCCGCGGCGGACGAACAGCTTCATCCGTTCCTCGTGCGCCGCACGGTCAAGACCCGCGGCATCATCCTGATCACCTCCGACAAGGGTCTCTGCGGTCCGCTCAACGCCAATCTGTTCAAGCTGGCGGCCGACATCAAGACGCCCGCCAAGTTCTACTCCATCGGACGCAAGGGCACGCAGTTTCTCGCCCGCACCAAGCGTGATCTTGTCGCCGATTTTCCCGTACATGACCGCGCCCCCTTCGGCGAAGTTAAAGTCGCCGTTGAGTTCGTCGTGAAGCAGTTCCTCGAGGGCGTCGTGGATACCATCGAGGTCATCTACCCGCGCTTCAAGAACACGCTCGTGCAGGAGCCGGTCGTCCGTCCGGTGCTGCCGCTCGACAATCTTCGCGAGTTCATCGAGAGCCTGCAGCGTCACGCCGGCGTCGTCGCGGCGGCCGAGGTCAACCACACGCGCCAGTTCGTCTTCGAGCCCGGCGCCAAGGCCGTCCTCAACGCGTTGCTCCCGTTCTACGTCAGCCGCGAAGTCTACCAGTTCGTCCTTTCGACCCGTGCCTCCGAGCACAGCGCCCGCATGGTGGCCATGAAGACCGCCAAGGACAACGCCACCAAGCTCGTCGGCGAACTCACCCTCGAATACAACAAGGCCCGTCAGGCCGCGATCACCCAGGAAATCCTCGAGATCGCCGCCGCCTCGTTCTCCGCCGCCTAAGCGGTTCTCTTTTTTAAACCAAAACCCGTCCTTCCCACTTCATGAGCAACACCGGCAAAATCGTTCAGGTCATCGGCCCCGTCGTCGACGTCCAGTTCGCGGAAAACGCCATTCCGCCCATCTATCAGGCGCTGACCGTCGAGTTCACCGTCTCCGGCAAAAAGGAGCTTCTCACCCTTGAGATCCAGCAGCACCTCGGCGAAGGCGTCGCCCGCGCGATCGCCATGTCCTCCTCCGAGGGCCTCGTGCGCGGCATGACCGTCGTCGATACCGGCGCCCCCATCACCGTGCCCGTGGGCGACGGCATCCTCGGCCGTATCTTCGACGTCACCGGCACCCCGGTGGACGGCAAAGGTCCCGTCGCTCACACCAAGCGCTACCCGATCCACCGTCCGGCCCCCGCGCTGGCCGACCAGGACACGAAGGCCCAGATCCTCGAGACCGGCATCAAGGTCATCGATCTCATCTGCCCCTTCATCAAGGGCGGCAAGGCCGGCGCGTTCGGCGGCGCCGGTGTCGGCAAGACCGTCGTCATTCTCGAGCTCATCAATAACATCGCCAAGGCCCACGGCGGTTACTCGGTGTTCGCCGGCGTCGGCGAGCGCTCCCGTGAAGGTAACGACCTTTACCACGAAATGTCCGAGGCCGGCGTCATCAAGCAGGACAACCTCGCCGAGTCGAAGGTCGCGCTGGTGTACGGCCAGATGAACGAACCCCCGGGTGCCCGTATGCGCGTCGCCCTCTCGGCTCTCGCGATGACCGAGTACTTCCGCGACGAGAAGAACCAGGACGTGCTGCTCTTCATCGACAATATTTTCCGCTTCTCGCAAGCCGGTTCCGAGGTGTCCGCCCTCCTCGGCCGTTCGCCCTCCGCGGTCGGTTACCAGCCCACGCTTTCGTCCGAAATGGGCCTCCTCCAGGAGCGCATCACCTCGACGAAGAAGGGTTCCATCACCTCCGTGCAGGCCGTTTACGTGCCCGCCGACGATTTGACCGACCCCGCGCCGGCCAACACGTTCGCCCACCTCGACTCGACCATCGTGCTTGAGCGTTCCATCGCCGAGCTCGGTATTTATCCCGCCGTCGATCCGCTCGCCTCCGTTTCGAAGGCCCTCGAGCCGGCCGTCGTCGGCGAAGAGCATTACAAGGTCGCCCGCGAACTGCAGCGCGTCCTTCAGCGCTACAAGGATCTGCAGGACATCATCGCCATTCTCGGTCTCGACGAACTGTCGCCCGAGGACAAGCAGACCGTTTATCGCGCCCGCAAGATCCAGCGCTTCCTCTCGCAACCGTTCGCGGTCGCGGAAGTGTTCACCGGCGCCCCCGGCAAATACGTCCCCGTCAAGGAAACCGTCCGCGGCTTCAAGATGATCCTCGACGGCGAGCTCGATCATGTTCCCGAAGGCGACTTCTACATGAAGGGTGGCATCGACGAAGTGATCGCCGCCTCCGCCAAGAAGTAACCCGGCAGCGGCGGGTGATCAACCCACCCGCCGCCCCCATCCGCTCCTCGCTGTTTTTCCGTCATGTCCCTCACACTCGAAATCGTCACCCCCGAAGCCCGCGTCTATTCCGACACCATCGAGACGGTCGTCATCCCGACGGTGGTCGGCGAGATCGGCATCCTTCCCGGGCACATCCCGCTGGTCACGCAGGTGACCGAGGGTGAGCTGCGCGTGACCAAGGACGGCAAGGTGTCGGTTCTCGTGGTGGGCACGGGCTTCGCGCAGATCGACGCTGACCGCGTCTCTGTCCTCGCCGAGCGCGCCATCACCTTCGAAAAGATCGACGAGCATGCCGTCGAGGCCGCATTGAAACGCGCCCAGGACGCCTTGGCGGCCAAGGAAGCCCTTGAGCCCGCCGAGATCGAACGGCTCGAAAGCGTCGTGCGCTTTTCCGTCGCCCAGCTCGGCATCAAACGCCGCGGCCGCTAAACGGTTTCGCTGGCCGGTTTGCCCAAGCGCGGTCCAAAAAGACCGCGTTTTTTTGCGCCCGCATCCGTCGGTTTATTTGGCCGCCGGGCGGGTGATTTTTTCAAGGGACGCGAGCCAAGTCTTGGGCCCGCCCTCCTCATAACCCAGCTCACCCACCTTCTCGCCCTTCGGATTCAGCACGACGATCGTGGGAAAGCCCTCGATCTTGTATTTTCCGGAGAGCCGCTCGTTTTGCTGTTTCTCCGCCTCGGTCTGCGGTTTTTGCCGGGGGAAATCCAATTTCACCAACACGAGGTGATCCTTGGCGTACGCAAGAAATTCAGCCTGGGAAAACACCTCCTGATCCAAGCGCATGCACCAGCTGCACCAATCGGATCCGGTGAAATCGAGAACCAGCATTTTTTTCTCGGCCGCCGCCTGGCGAGCCGCCGACTCATAATTGGTGAGCCAGACCGCTTCCGCCGCCTGAGCGCAGGCGAGGCCGGACAAAAACAAAGCACAAAGAAGGAGCAGGCGTTTCATAATTTGAAAGTTAAAGGTGCGTCGCGCAGGAAACCGACACCGGATAATCGCGCTTGATCCCTTCTGAATTCAAGCGCGCAACGCCACCTCCACCTGTCGTCAATACCGCACGCTGCGGCCGAAATAGTTGAGCAACCAATATTCTTTCCAGACGCGATAACGGCCCTCGTGGCTGATCTTGCCATGCTCCTCGCGCTCGGCGTGCGGAAACAGGAAGCCCAACTCGGTGTTGATCTGCTCCAGTTCGCGTTGCTGATGGTTGAGATCGTCGAGCGGATCCGTGACCCATGGCGCCACCAGTTCATTGGCGTGGGCGAGCCGCTCTTTGTGAATCGTCACCAGTTTGGCCAGCGAGCGCCGCCAGGGAAAACGCCGCACCAACCAGTTTTCGGGATAAAAACCGCCGAAGGGAAGATAGAGGTTGTCCGTCACGTAGCGGTAGCCGCTCACGGTATTGGAAGAAAGCCCGTAGCACACCGAAAGGGAACCGTTGGCCTGCGGCAGAAAGGTGATCTGAATCCGCGTTTTCGACTCTACGTCCTGATAAATCGAAATCCGCAGGTAAAGACTGGGGGCAACCTCGGCTTTGAGCGCCTGCACTTGCTTGAAGCCGTTGGCGCGGAGCCAATCACGGATTTTCAAAAGCCGTGGATGCGTCGGCCATTCCTCTCCGGATTGATTGGGCACAAACTTCGGAAACAACGGCAACGAACTCACGCTCAAGGCATGGATGGCCAGCCAATTGTAAAGCGTCTCGACCAGAAACCAGAGCAGAAAAAACGCACCGACCAGCGCCATGTAAGGCCGGTCGGACCAGCCGAAATCGATGAAGCCTTTGGCCACGCCAAAAGCAAAGATCAGCCAGCGCAGCCAGCGCGTGAAAATCGCCACCACAGGCGAACCGGTGCGCTGATTGAACTGGGTGAGCATCAGCAGCAGCACGATGCTTCCAAGCAGGGGATAATCGAGGTCCATGGATAAAAAAGGCCGGGGTGGTTGACCCCAGCCTTGAAGGAACCGGGCAGCCGCGAGCAAAACTCAGCTCAGGCGTACCGGCATGATGACGCAGATGAAGCTTTCCAGCGTCTTGAACACACCGGGGCTCACTTCATCTTTAAGTTCGAAGAAAATCTCGTCCTTCGTGAGGGCCTTGAGCGGATCGAGCACGAAAGCGGGGTTGAAGGCGACCTGAAGATCAGGGCCGCTGTAGGCGATCGCCATGGACTCGTGCGCCTCGCCGAAATCGGGGCTTTGCGCGGTGATTTCGAGCAGATTGCTCGTCAGCTTGATCTTCACCGAATTCGATTTTTCGGACGTCACCAGCGCGGCGCGATGCACGCACTGGAGGAAAAGTTCGCGCTCCAACTTGATGCGCTGATGCGTCTCCTTGGGGATGACCTGCTGATAATTCGGGTAATTGCCTTCGACGACCTTGGAATAAAGGTAGATCGAATCGACCAAGCCGCTCGAGTCCTTGTCCGTGCTGATCTGGAACGACGCCCGGCGGTCATTAAAGGCGATTTTGAGCTTCTCCCCCTTGTCCAGCATGCGGGTGAGCTCGGAAACCGTTTTAGCGGGCAGGATGATGCTTCCAGCGCTGTCCGCAGGAACCTCGAGCTCCTTGGAAATGAGCGCCAAGCGGCGGCCATCGGTTGCGACCAACGAAAGCTTCCCGTCGCGGAAGTTGAAATACACGCCGTTGAGAATGTAGCGCGTCTCGTCGGAAGACTGCGCATAGGACACGCTCTTGAGCATCGAAGTGAGCTCGGCCTGCTCGAGCGTGAACGACTTGTCGTCGCCGAATTCGGGCAGGGGCGGGAATTCTTCCTTGCCGATACCCATGATGCGGAAGGTGGAGCCACCGGAGGTGAGCTTGACCTGGTGATTCGGCGTGGCGTCGAACGACACGTCGACGTTGGGCAGTTCGCGCACGATGGTGGCGAGACGTTTGACCGGCAGGGTGACGGAGCCGCCTTCTTTGACCTCGGCCTTGATCTTGCAGCGAATGCCGAGATCAAGATTGGTGGTCGTGAGGGAGATGTAGTCCTTCTCCGCCTCGATCAGCACGTTGCTCAGGATCGGCATGGTGGCTTTGGAGCCGACGACGTTGAGAACCTGGGCGAGGCCGTTGCTGAAGTGGTCGCGGTTGATCTTGAATTTCATTGAGAGGCGGGGACCGTTAAAGGGCGGAAGTTAACAAAGGATAAAAGATACCTAGTTCAATAAGATATGTTATCAGTCTTATTATGGGCTGCGAAGAACTGGGATAACTTTGGATTTTCCCTCGTGGAACGGACTGATTTTGTCTGCGAAGAACTCAAAGTTGGAGGCCGAATAAAGCCGGGGTTATTCGCAGGCGTGAAGTTATTGGACACTTATTGGTGGGTTGATCGCAGAACCATTCACACCAAGGGCGCCCGTTTGGTCAGGCCGTGTTTGCGCCAGTGCCGGATCAATCCGAAAAAGATGTAGCCGAGGCAGGCGATGAACATGCCGTATTCCTTGAAGGCCACGACGGCTGCCACGATCACGCCAAAAAGGACGAACGTGGTGAGGCGGGTCTTCGTTTGCATATCAATCTGTTTGCCGCTGGGATAACGCACCGTGCTGACCATCAGCATCGCGATCAAAAGCAACAGCGGGGGAAGCGCGAGGGCCCAATGTTGGAGCGAGCGGTCATGCGCCGCGAGATTGAGCAGGAACAGCACCAGCGAAGCCACCGTACCGGCGGCCGCCGGCACCGGCAGGCCGATGAATTCTTTGCTGCTCGGCTTGGTGTCGCGATGCTGGTGGAGCAGGGGATTGGTGATGACGTTAAATCGGGCCAGCCGGATGGCCGCGCACAGAAGGTAAACAAATCCCAACAACCCGCCGATGTTTCTAAAAACAGGATAACCTTGTGTGGGTGAAAGGATAAGAAAGAAAACCATCAGCGCCGGCGCCACTCCGAACGAAACCACGTCGGCCAGCGAATCAAACTCGGCTCCGAACAGCGATTCGCGGCCGCCCATGCGGGCGAGGCGACCGTCGAGCATGTCGAAAGCCATGGCGCCGAAAATAAACCACACCGCTTGGGTGAACAGCTCGCTGGCCGCGGGGGTGATCGCGGGCATGAGCGCATCCACGCCGATCATGTCGTAGCGCGCCCGGATGCACCAGATGATGGCCATGAAGCCGCAGAACAAGTTCCCGGCGGTCATCAGGTTGGGCAGAAAATAAATCCGGCTCGCCTGGGTTACGTTGTAGGGATTTTCGCGGTCGTTATCCAGCGAAGGCAAATCGTCGTCGTCGGCCATGGGGGCGTTTATTTGGTGAGCGATTCGAGATATTTCCAAAACTTGGAGTGTTGCTCCACGAGCTGGCTCTCGGAAACGGGCAGTTTGTTACGCAATAGAAAATCTTCCAACGAATTCCGGTGCAATATGTAAACCACGTGCAGCGTTGTCCCGTCCCGGACCTCGAAATAGAAGCGATGGTCGCCGGAACGGAGTCGGTAGAGCGATTGACCGGCGCGGCTGAAATGGCCCAGCGGCTCACGGGGATGCTCCAGATCGGCCGGCTTCAGCGAGCTGATCGGCTCGATCACCTCCAACTGCAAAAGCTTATCGAGCTTGTTGAGCTCGCGCATGCTTTGTTCGGAAAAAGTGACCTGATACATGAAGAGAGTGGGGGCGGCGCGTGGTAAGACTGATCCCGGTGCGCCGGTAACCCGGTCCTCGCCCCGGCGTCATGCCAAGACAAGGGCCGCGCGAAAGGCCCGCCGCGATCACCCATGAAGCCCCCATCTCTAGCCCCGGCCTGTCTTGCAGCAACGCTATTTGTTTTAACCGGCCGGGCCGACACTCCGGCTGCTGGCCTGAGTGCAAACGACCAGGAAATCCTGAAACGCTACGACAAAAACGGCGACGGTAAGCTGGATGAAAATGAAGTCACCGCCGCCATGGACGAAAACCGCCAGGCGGCCGACGCGCTCCGCGGAAAAGCCCGTGAGCGGTTGAAGGAGCGCCAGCAGGCCTGGGTGAAGGAATTCGACAAAAACGGGGACGGAAAACTGGATGCCGCCGAGCGCGCCGCGATGGAGCAGGCCGTGCGGGCGCGCTTGGAAAAAAATCCGCATCAGCTCAAACGCTTCGATACCGACGGCGACGGCAAGTTGAATGACGCCGAGTGGGCCGCCGCCCGCGAAAAACTTTTCGCCGGGATGGAAAAGCCGTGATTCGCACTGTCCCTTGAAAAAGAGGTGGCGCGGGTCGGGCGGAAGGCGCACACCTTTCCGTAATGCGGTCGGGCTGGCTCATGCTTTTTCCACTGGTCGGTCTTCTGGCGCGGCTTTCCCTGTGCGCCGCGCCCGCCTCCGTCACGCTCGACATTCCGGTGCTGGTCGCCGGCTATGGCAGCGCTTTCTTCGAGCAAACCGCCCGTGAATTCGAAGGCCTGCACCCGGAGGTGAAGATCCGGCTCCACGGCGATCCGCGCATCAACGACCAAGTGCGCATCCGCGTGATGGCGGGCGATTATCCCGATGCGACCGACGCCGTGCTGCTGTATCCCAATCTCATCCAGGCCGGCCGCATCCTCGATCTCGCCCCCTGGCTCGACGGACCTAACTGGGAAGGCGACGCGCCCTGGCGTTCCACCTTTCTCCCCGGCGTGCTCGATCGCTGGACCGGGGCGGAAAAACAGACGCAGTCGCCGGCTGAAATGGCCAGTCGCCATTCCCCGCCGGTCTATGGCCTGCCCTTCGCTCATGCGGTGTGGACGATTTTCTACGACAAAAAACGTTTTCGCGAAAACGGCTGGGAGGTGCCGCGCACTTGGGATGAGTTTTTCGCCCTCTGCGAGCGCATGGAGGCCGCCGGCGTCGCCCCGGTTTCCCTTCCCGGAATGTTCATGCGTTATGGCGACGCCTTTCTTCGCGCCGCGCACTACAACCTCGTCGGACCCGACGGCTATCAGGCCTACAACCAGCTCGCGCCCGGCACGCGTACCGATCCGCGGTTCATCCGCGCCGCCGACGTTCTTCAACGGCTCGCCACCCGTCATCTGATCAAAGGCTGGGAAGGCATGAACCACACCGCCGCACAACTGGCGTTCATTGAGAGCCGGGCGGCCATGACCGTCTCCGCCTCATGGTTTGTGAACGAAATGCGCGGGAAGATTCCCGCGGGCTTCGAGCTGGGGGCGATGAATTTCCCGGTTTTCGCGGACGGAATCACCGATCCCGCCACCCTCCAGACGCAGAGCGCCTATTATTTTCTCTTCGTCAACGGCGACCCGGCGCGCGAACGCGCCGCGGTGGATTTTTTCCGCTATCTAACCTCTCGCGCCGTCGCGGCTCGTTTTGCGCGGACGGTGGATTCGCCCGTGGCTCTGCGGGCGGTGCAGCCGGGTGACTATTCGCCGGCGATGCGGGACACCGCCACGTTGATCGCGCGCAGCCCGGCGTCCTTCGACGCGGCCCCGCCTGCCTCCGCCGCGCAGCTGGCCTTCATCAACCAGGCCATGACGGATGCGCGGTATCGTCTGATGACCGGGCGCATCACGCCGCGCGAATTTGGCGAGCGCCTCGAGGCCGCCGCGGCTTCCGAGCGCGCCCGCCGTGCCGACCCCGACCGGGTGGAAACGCGCCACGGTCTCGCGGCCGCGCTGCTCTTGCTGGTGTTGGCCGTGTTGATCGGCTGGATGGTTTGGGCGTGGTTTGTCCAAGGCCGACGCCGGAACGGCGCCGATTCTTCCGCCGCGGAAAAAGGCGCTCGGAGATCGTTCTCCGCGGCGGCCTCCGAGCATCTCGGCCGGCTGCGGGGACCGATGGCGTTTGGCTTCGTCGGGCCGGCGCTCGCGCTTTTCGGAGCGCTGGTGATTTTGCCGGGCCTCGTGTCGTTCGTCTGGGCCTTCACGCGCTGGGATGGCTTTGGCGGGCGCACGCCGGCGGGACTGTTCAATTTCAAATGGCTCCTGCTGGAGAGCGACGTCTTCTGGTTCGCGCTTAAAAACAACCTCTACCTGATGATCGTGCCCGCGCTGGTGGTCGTGCCGGCGGCGCTTTTTTTTGCGACGCTCATCCATCGCGGCGTCTGGGGAGCGGGCGTGTTTCGCGTGGTGTTTTTGTTTCCCAATATGCTGGGCGGGATTGCGGCGACGCTCCTGTGGATGAGCGCCTACGATCCGCATGGCGGACTGGTGAACACCGCCCTCGTGAAGCTCGGATTCGATGGATTCGACGGCTTTGCCTGGCTCTCGCAGGCGCACCTGTATGGCGCGCTGATCCCGATTTATCTGTGGATGGCGTGCGGCTTCAACCTCGTGCTTTATCTGGCGGCGATGGAGGGCATCCCGGACGATCTGTACGAGGCGGCGGAGCTGGAAGGCGCTTCGGAGGCGCGGCAATTTTTCACGATCACCCTGCCGCTGATTCGCGAGGTGCTGGTGATCTCCGCGGTGTTTCTCGTGATCGGCGGCCTGAACGCCTTCGAGATGATCTGGCTGCTCACGTCGCAAGATCCCGCGAGCGGATCGCACACGCTGAGCACGCTGATGGTTTCGACGATGTTTCAGGAGTTCCAGATCGGTCGCGCAACCGCGATCGCGGTGGTGATGTTCGTGCTCGTCCTCGTCGGCAGCGCGGCGGTGATGCGCGCGCTCAAGCGCGAGTCGGTTGAAATATAAGTCGCCGGAAACCGCATGAAAATTTCCCGCATCCTGATCTTCGCCGCGTTGGCGGGCTACCTGGCCTGGGTGGTGTTTCCCATGGCCTGGGTGGCGTATTCCTCGCTCAAAACCGACGAGGCGGTCTTCCGTGACACGTTCGCCCTGCCGCCGCTCGATGCGCTCCAGACCGACAACTATGCGCGCGCCTGGCGCGAGGCGCGGTTCGGCGATTATTTCTTCAACTCGGCGCTGGTCACGGTTTCCTCCGTCACGCTCATCGTGCTTTTTGGGGCGATGGCGGCCTATGCGCTGGCGCGGTTTTATCATCCGCTGGGGCGGGCGACATTTTGGCTGTTTCTCGCGGGCCTGATGATCCCGGTGCAGCTTTCCATCGTGCCCTTGTTTTTCGAGCTGCGGGCGCTCGGGCTGCTCAACTCGAAGGTCGGGCTCATTCTCGTTTATACGGCGAATGGCCTGCCCTTCGCGATTTTCATTCTGGCGGGTTTTTTCAAGGCACTGCCGCGCTCGTTGTATGAGGCGGCGGTGGTGGACGGTTGCACGGAGATCTCGGCGTTCTGGCGCGTCATGCTGCCGCTGGCGAAACCCGGGTTGGTGACGGTGGCGATTTTCCAGTTCATCGGCATCTGGAAGGAATATTTTTTCGCCTTCATGTTCACGAGCGGCGATGCGGGGGCCGGCGCGCGCACCTTGCCGCTCGGATTGGCCAACCTTTCCATCACATCGCAATACCGTAGCGATTACGGCATGCTGTTCGCCGGTCTGGTGATGGTGACCCTGCCAATCCTCGTCGTTTTCGTCGCGCTGCAAAAACATTTGGTGAAAGGCGTGACGGCCGGCGCGGTGAAGGGTTGAGCGGGTGTGTGTTAGTGCTGGATTGCGCGTGGGGCTGGAGCTACACATCTTTCTTTTCCCGCTCCGCCATGTTTTCGCACGAAGACCCCCGCGTTCCATCAAATGTCTCTCCTTTGAGCGGAGACCGGGGCGAATTGCTGGAATGGCTCAAGCACGCCCTCGACGAACACGCCATCGTCGCGGTCACCGATGACCACGGGGTGATTGTTTATGCCAACGACCGGTTTTGCGAAATCTCCGGCTACACCCGCGAGGAACTGGTCGGCCAGACGCACCGGGTGGTGAAGTCGGAGGTGCATCCGCCGGAATTTTTCGCCGATCTCTGGCACACCATCACGGCCGGACGCGTCTGGCATGGCACGATCTGCAATCGCGCCAAAAACGGCGGCCATTACTGGGTGGAGAGCACCATCGTGCCATTGCCCTCCGCCGATGGAAAACCGCGCGGCTACATCGCTCTGCGCACGGACGTCACCCAGCTGAAGCAGATCGAGGAATCCACCGCGCGTCTCGCCGCCGATCATGCGGGGCAGGCCGCGCAATTGAGGGCCGCGCGCACCCAGCTGCAGCTTTTTTTCGAGCATTCGCCCATCGGCCTGAGCTGGCGCGAGGTTAGCCCCGACGGCATGCCCGGAGCCAATATCGCGAACCAGCGTTTTTGCGAGCTGGTCGGCCTTTCGCCGGAGGAGGCGCGCGACATCGAAAATCTGCGCCGGGCCTCCGACCCCGTCGAGTGGGCGCGCCAGCAGGAGCTCACCGATGAAATTTACGCCGGCAAGCGCAGCAGTTTCACGTTGGAAAAGCGCTACATGCATCGCGACGGACGCATCGTGTGGGGCAATCTCACCGTCGTCATTCTCCGCGACGCCGCCGGACGCGTCAGCAATCACTTCGCGATGCTGGAGGATGTCACCGCGCGACATGCCGCCGAGCAGGAATTGCGACGCAGCGAGGCGCGCTGGCGCACCTATCTGCAGACCGCCAGCGAGATCCTTTACGCGATCACGCCCGAAGGGCTTTTCAAATTCGCCACCCAGGCTTGGACCGCCAAGCTCGGCCACGAAACCGAGGAGGTGGTCGGCCATTCCTACACGGAGTATGTCCATCCGGAGGACCTCCCGCGCTACACGCTTTTCGTTAACGAAACCCTCGAAAAAGGCACCAATCCGGGCAGCATCGAATACCGCGTGCGCCACAAGGAAGGCCGCTGGATCTGGCATGCCTCGACCGGCTCCGCCTACACCGACCGCGATGGCCGCCGCGCCTTTTTCGGCGTCGGCCGCGACATCAGTATCCGCCGCCAGGCGCAGGAAGAACTCAAGGCGGCGCTCGCCAAGCGCGAGGAGCTGGAGCAGATCATCAACCGCTCGCCCTCGGTCGTTGTTTTGTGGAAGGCCGAGGAAAACTGGCCGGTTGAATACGTCTCCCAAAGCATCCGCCAGTTTGGTTATCAGCCGGAAGAATTCACCAGCCGCCGCTTGAGCTTCCGCGGCATCACCCATCCCGCCGATCGCGAGCGGGTGGGGGCGGAAGTCGAGGCGCATGCCGCCACCGGCCATCGCGAGTACAACCAGGAATACCGCATCGTCTGCGCCGACGGCTCCGTGCGCTGGGTGGACGATCATACGGTCGTGCGTTTTAACGCCGAGGGGCTCGTCACCCATCACGAGGGCCTCATCACGGACATCACCGCGCGCAAGGATGCCGAGGATCGCGAACGCGATTTGCGCGAGCGCGATCTGCGTCTCGCCGGCGAAGTCCAGCACCACCTGCGGCCGCACGTGTTTCCTGACATCGGCGAGGTCGAGATCGAGGCTCTTTCCCAGCCGTCCACCCACCTGGGCGGCGATTACTACGACGTGCTCCCGGTGGACGGACACCGCTGGGGGTTTGTCATTGCGGATGTCGCGGGCAAAGGTCCCGCCGCCGCCCTCATGATGGCCGCATGTCGGGCCACCCTGCGCCTGTGCGCGGCGGGCGAGCCGAGCGCTTCCGTTGTCGTGAAGCGAGTCAACCGCGCGCTTTACGCCGACATGCCGCGCGGCATGTTCATCTCCCTTTTCTACGGTATTCTAGACCTCGATACCAATAAGCTCAATTACGTCCGCGCCGGCCACGAGCCCGCGCTGCTGCTGCGGACAGGCGCGGTCGCGCCGGAGCTGCTGGCGGCGGGCGGCCTCGCTCTCGGCTTCGACGAGGGACCGGTTTTCGACGCCACGCTCCAGGAGGGCGAGGTCGTGCTGCACGCGGGCGATTTGCTCGCGCTTTACACCGACGGCATCACCGAGGCGACGAACGCCGCCGGCGAGGAATTCGGCCGCGACCGCTTCGCCCAGGCGCTGGCGCGCCACGAACAGACGTCGCTTGCCCGAATGGTGGAGAAGCTGGATCGCTACCTGCGCCAGTTCTCCGCCCTGGCTTCCCGCAACGACGATCGTACGCTCCTGCTCGTCCGCCCGCGCTAACGCATACTTCGCGGGGTGCTTGCCGCTATCGCGGTCCTGTGTTTGCGTCCGGCATGCGTTACGACGTGGTCATCGCCGGCGGTGGATTTGCGGGCGCCTATTGCGCGAAAACCCTCGGTCCGCTCCTCGGTCGCTCGGGAGAAAAGCGCGTGGCACTGATCGCCGAGCGCAACGTGCTGGTCTTCCAGCCGATGCTGGCCGAGGTCGCCGGTTCGTCCTTGGCGCCCTTTGACGTGGTCCATCCTCTCCGCCAGCTCTGCCGGCACGTCGACGTGCTGCAGGGGAATATCCAGGAGATCGATTGGGCGGGCAAAACCCTGCTGCTCGACGGCGGCCGCTTTACGCGCAACCACCCGGTCGGCTTCGACCAGCTCGTCCTTGCGCTCGGGAGCGTCACCGATCTCAGCCGCGTGCCGGGCATGACCGAGTATGGCTGGCCGATGAAAAGCGTGTCCGACGCCATGCGCCTGCGTGCGGCTCTCATCAACCGGCTGGAGGAGGCCAATCTTGTGGACGACGAGGAGGATCGCACGCGGTTGCTCACCTTTGTCATTGTGGGTGGCGGTTACACTGGTGTGGAGACGGCGGGCCAGATTCTCGATCTCGTGCAGGGCGCGCAACGTTACTACGTCAACCTCCGCGGCAAACCGCTGCGCGTCGTCCTCGTGCATGGACACGCCCACCTGCTGGCCGAGATCGGCCCCGAGCTGGGCGATTACGCCCGTCGCGTGTTGGAAAAACGCGGCATGGAAATGCGCCTGGACACCCGCGTGGCCGAGGTCACCGCGAGCCGGGTGGTTTTCGAAGGAGGGGAATCCATCGAGACGCACACGGTCGTCACCAGCGTCGGCAACGCCCCGCATCCCGTCGTGCTGGATTTGTGCCGGCAGCTCGGGATCACCGCCGACCGCGGCCGCGTGCCCACCGACGAGATGTTGCGCGTCCCCGGGCATGCCGGACTTTGGGCCGCGGGCGATTGCGCGGCCGTGCCGTGGAATGACCGGGGTGTAACCAAGGCTTCACCTCCCACCGCGCAATTCGCCCTTCGCCACGGCCGGCAGCTGGGGCGCAATATCGCTCGCGTCTTCGCGGGCGAGCCGCCGAGGCCTTTTAAGTATCGCTATATGGGCCAGCTCGCGACCGTGGGCTCGCGGGCGGCCGTGGCTGAGCTTTTCGGATTTCGCTTCAGCGGATTTTTCGCTTGGTGGCTGTGGCGCACCGTCTATCTCGCGAAACTTCCGGGCGTGCTGCGCAAATTGCGCGTGATGACCGACTGGACCTTCGACCTGTTTTTTCCGCGCGATCTCAGCCTGGTGCTGCCCCCGCCCGAGGATCAGCTGCGTGGCATCCATCTGGCGCGTGACGAAAAACTGTTCAACCAAGGGGACAAGTGCCGGGCCTTTTTCTATGTGCGCAAAGGTTCCGTGGCGCTCTCGCAGGCGGGCGGCCCCGGCCGCGTGCTGCCGGCCGGCTCCGTCATCGACCGGGCTTTGCTGGACGACAGCGGCTGCTGGAGCTGCGGTGCATCGGCCGCCGAAAGCGCGGATCTGGTGGCGATCCGCGGACGTGCGTTGCAACTGTTGCAAACCGAGCTGCAGCTTTCCCGTCGCGGAGCGTGACGCTGTCAGAAAGTGTGCTTCACGCCCACGCTCATCCGCCAGCAATCGTAGTCGCGGCCTTGTTTGTTGGCTACGAGCGAGTCGCTCCATTCTCGGCTGATGCCAGCCTCAAACCGGGTTTTTTCATCGAGCGCGCAGGTGACACCGATCGACGCGAGATAGATCCAATCATGGCGTAACGTGCTCAAAGTGCCTGGAGTGAGATCATCGCTGTTGTTGCCCTCGTGAAGATTGAGCCCGGTGGTTGTGTTCCAGGTTTTGTTCAGGGCGTGGCGCCACTGCAGGTCGTAAACGGAATCCTGGTAGGCGCCGCGTCCGCCGGAGGAAAGCCAGCGATAACTTTTAAGGGAAAACGCGACGGCATCGGCGCGCCCGGGCGTCCAAGTGGCGGAACCTTCTGCGTAAGGCGCGGATTTTGTGCGGTCGAAACCCGGCGCGACCGCGGCGCCGTAGTGGCGAAAATCCGGACCGGCGAGAAAGGCGAACGTGAGCGCGGGGCCGATTTTGCCTTCGGCCCCGGCGAGCACGCGCAGCAGCCGGTTGGAGTCATTGTCGCGCACGCCCAGCTTGTCGGCCTGACCTTGCGCACCGGTGCGGATACCGCCGACCAGTGCACAGTCCTTGCGGACAAACCAGCCGGCGTCGGCGCCGGCCGACCATTCCGAGCGATCCACGTAATTGGCGTAGCCGGGCCGTCCTCCGGGGCCGGAGGTGGGAAGTTCGTGCGTATTGAAATCCTGAACACTCAAGGCGCCGACGCCGCGCACAAATCCGGCGTCGCCGAAGGCGCGGGTGAGTTTGCCGTTGAGTTTGGCGATATCCTGGGCGCGGCGCGCGCGTACCGGTTCGCCGCCGATCGCGGGGGCGTTGCCGAGACGGTTGAACACTGGTGATGTTTTGGTTCCGTCGGTTATCAAAAAACTGCCGCTGAGCGCGCCGCTCCATTCGCCGTTTTTGCCGCGCAGCGAAGCGGTGATCCGGTGGTCGTCATGATTCTCGGAACTCTGGGTGGCAAAACGGACGAGCTCGGGGGCGTAGCCGGCATCGAAAACGGAATCCGCCTGCTGCCATTTCACACCGAGCGCGGCCGAGAGACCGGTCACGACGGAGCCGGCGTGTGCGGGGGCGGTGGGCTTGCCGGGCGTGGCGAGCGGGGCGTTGTTTTGAAGAAAGACATTGTTGTCGTAGCCGAGGTGCGCACCCGCGGCGGCGCTGACGCTCCATGCCGGGACCGCCGCGGGCATGGTTGCGGCCGTGCCGGCGGGACCGGCGAACGGAAGAACAAAGACGGCGGGCAGAAGAGGGCGGAAGACGTTCATGACGCCTTAGCATAGTCTTCGGTCGAAGTGCCTGCGGGGCGTTTTTTGGGATTGTTTGCGCGTGGGTTATCCGAACGAACGGGTTATATTTGCGTGCTGTTCACCAAAAAACGCAGAGGATGCCCGCAACAAGCCTGCTATGCTCGACCCCATGGATTGGCTCATTCGGTTTTCAAATGACGACGCGGTGAACCCGCCGACCGCCCGGCGACGGGATGGCGGCGGATGGAGGATCGGCGCATGAGCACGGACACGAGTTCCTGGATCAAGGCCGATCAGCGCGAGATCACCCGCTTGTGCGCCCAGACGGGCGTCATGTTATTACAGCACGGCGCGGAAAGCGCGTTGGTGGAATCCGTGGCGCGGCGGCTTGGGCTGGCGCTGGGCATGGATTCGCTCGAAGTCGCCCTCATGGCGAACGGCATCACCGTCACCACGATTTGCGAAGGACGGTGCCATACGACCGTCCGGCGAAACATCGACCGGGGCATCAACATGCACGTCGTCACGGAGGTTCAGCGCACCATGCTGCTCGCAGAGGAAAAACAGTTGGATCTCGCCGGCGTGGGAAGACGGCTCGGTGAGATCCAGCCGTTCCGTTACCCGCGTTTGCTGGTGTCGGTGATGGTGGGACTGTCGTGCGCGGCCTTTGCTCGGTTGGGGCTGCTGGCCCGCGGAGGGGAGGCGGATTTTGGCACCTTTCTGCTGACGTTTATCGCGAGCGGCGTGGCGATGCAGGTGAGGCAGTACCTGGCCCACCTGCATTTCAATCCGCTGGTCAATTTCGCGGCTGCCGCGTTCGTGGCCACCTCCATCGCCGCCCAGGGCGTGATTCATGGCTGGGTGGACAGCCCCAAGGTGGCCATGTCGGCGTGCGTGCTGCTCTTCGTGCCCGGCTTTCCGCTCATCAACGCGGTTTCCGACATGGTGAAAGGCTATATCAACACGGGGATCTCGCGCGGCGTGATGGCCGTGCTGCTGCTGCTCGCGTGCTGCGGCGGTATCATTTGCGCCATGACGGCATGGAACACCTGGACTTGGTTATGAACTCTCTTCTCACGGTCTTGCAGGACTTCGGGCTCGCCGCCGTACCGGCGGTGGGCTTCGCCATGATTTTCAATGTGCCGAAGCCGGCGTTGAAATACTGCGCGGTCGCCGGAGCCATCGGCCATGCGCTCCGCTTCAGCCTTTATAAAATCGGGCCGCTGCCCGTCGAATGGGCCACGCTGATCGCGGCCTGCATCGTCAGCGTGATCGGCATCCATTGGGCGCAGAAATGGCGGGCGCATCCGAAGGTGTTCACCGTGGCGGCGATGATTCCGATGATCCCGGGCGTTTACGCCTTCACCGCGCTGCTGGCGGCGGTGGAGATCGAGCGCAAGGGCTTTAGTCCGGAGTTGCTCAAGACCGCGCTCGATAACGGCCTGAAGGCATTCTTCATCGTAGCCGCGCTGGCGGTGGGGCTGGCTCTTCCCGGGCTCCTCTTTTACCGGCGCCGGCCGGTGGTTTGAAGAGGGCGCCGGGTTGCCGCCCTTAAGGGTACAACGCCTGCTCGCTCCAACGGTTGCCGTTGCGCGTGTAATGCAGGCGCTCATGAAGACGGAACGGACGCTCCTGCCACAGTTCGATGGTGTCCGGAATCACGCGGTAGCCGCTCCAGTTGTCCGGCCGGGGGACACGACCGCGGGGATGGCGCAACATTTCGGCGGCGACGGCGCGTTCGAGTTCGGCATAGCCGGACAGTGGCTGGGATTGTCGGGAGGTGCGTGCGCCGATGCGGCTCAGGTAGGGGCGGGAGTTGAAATAGGCGTCGGCCTCTTCGTTGGTGACGGTTTCGACGCGGCCGGAAACGCGCACCTGGCGGCCGGGGGGATTCCAATAGAAGCAAAGGGAGGCATGGGGGCAGTGCCGCAGGTCCTCGCCCTTCGGACTGTCGGTGTTGGTGTAGAAGACGAAGCCTTTTTCGTCGGCGTGCTTGAGCAGCACTATGCGCACGGCGGGGTGGTTGTCGCGGTCAACGGTGGCCAGGGCCATCGCGGTGGGCTCGTGGACGCCGTGGCGTTTGGCGTCGGCGAGCCAGGTTTGGAAAAGGTGCAGCGGATCCGTCGTCATGGCAGAAATTGTAGGGATCCCGGTTCCGGCCTGCTGCGCAGAGGTTGACGAAAGCTGCGCAAAAACCGTCCTGCAGACGCGGAAGCGCTCATGCACGCGCGCGAGTAAACGAGGAGCTCGCGTTGGGCGGGGGTTAACGCAATTCTGGTCGTCATGTCCGGGGTAACGATGACCGCGGGCACGCTTTGAACACACCCGACAACTGCCTGTGCTGCGGAGTTTGCTGTTTTTCGCATCTCGACACCTACGTGCGGGTGACCGGCGACGATTGGGAGCGGCTTGGCGTCGAGGCGGCGCGACTGGCGCATTTCATCGGCCATCGCGCTTACATGAAGATGACCGGAGGTCATTGCGCCGCGCTGCAACTGCGTCGCTTGGACGGGGGAGCGACGGAGTTTTTTTGTTCGATCTATGACAACCGTCCGCAGGTGTGTCGTGACTTGGCGCGAGGATCGCCGGAGTGCGCGGGCGAGCGGGCGTCGAAGAGTGATCGGGTGGCGCAGGCATGAGCCCAGCCATCTGCCTCGAGTTCAGCTGCAACGCTATGCCTTAGCTTGAACTGCGTCAGGCCGCCGATGAGATTTCGTACATGAGCGAAACGCCCCCTGCCGCCGATGAGGAGCTGATCCGGTTTTTGTCGGCACCGGTGCCGCGGGTGGTGCCGAGTTCCATCAGGCGTGTCGCGCTGAAGGCCCATGCTTCGCTGGCAGGCGTTTTCATGGGTGTTTTGCTGATCCTGTTTGGGTCGGCTTTTGTCTGGCTGTTTCTGCCGTGGCGGCAGGCTGACGAGTGGCGGCTGGCGGCGAGCGATCCGGTGCGCACGCAGGGACGTATCCTGAGCGAGATGCCGACGCATATGAGCATCAATCACCAGCCGGTGATGGAGTATGCTTTTCAATTCAAACCGGCGCAGGGGCCGGAAATCACGGGTGAGTGTTTCACAACCGGAAAGCGATGGCAGACGGGCGCAACGATAACGGTGCGCTACGCCCCGAAAAATCCGGCGCTGGCGTGTCCGGAGGGTGCGCGGTTGAGCGAAGGCAGCTTGGGCGGTTCTTTCGTGGTGCTGTTTCCGCTGGCGGGGGCGATCGTAGCTGGCTGGGCGGTCCGCGCGCGGCGGCGGACGTGTTGGTTGCTGGAAAACGGGGCACTGGGGGATTTCCGTGTCACGGCCATCGAGACGACGGGCACGGAAATAAACAATCACGCCCAGTTTAAGATTTCACTGCAGCGGCTCGATCAGGCCGATGCGAAGCCGCACGAGGTGCGTTGGTATAAACCGGCGTTGGTGGCGTTCGCGCGCGAGCGTAAGCAGAGCGACCAGGCGGTTTTCGGGCTGTTCGATCCGGCGAACCCGAAGAGGGTTTTGTTGCCGGAGGCGTGGTCGGCGCTGGGGTGACGGACGCGACGCGAGAACCCGGCAGGGATTAACCGGCGAGGGCTTCGCGCACCAGGCCGGCGATGGCCGGAGGGAGGTCCAGACCGAGAGCCGCGTGCTGCGCGGCGGGGCTGAGCTTGCGCCAGGTTTTCTTCAAAATATCGACGAACTTCTCGCGCGGATAATCCGCGTGCTGCGCGGCAAACGCACCGATCTCATTTTCGAGAAAAACCAGCACGGCGGCATCTTCGAGGGCCTGTGTGCCGGGATTGGTTTTGAGGCCGGTTTTGGACACCCAAACGGCCACTTCGGCGGCCTCGTCGGCGGACATATCGGCGGCGAGAAGCAGTTCGCGGGCGCGTTCGGCCTGCTTGGTGTAAAGCGAGCGGCGCCAGTTGAGGTAGCCGGTTTTTCCCTCGGGAAAGGAGGCGCGGGGCACGCTCCAGCGTTCGAGGTGCTGGCAGCGTGCCGCCAGGCGCAGGAGGGACGGCGCGGCGGGCGCGAGCTTCGCCACCCATGCTTCCATGCGGTCGGCGTACACGAGTTCGGCGGCGCGGCCGTCGGGTGCGCGCACGGGGTCGGCGGCGTGGGCGGTGTCGATGAGCGAGCGGGCGCGATCGTGGGCGGTCATGGCGTGGCGGCGATCTTCAGTCGGCGAGGTTGTTGTCGGCAAGGATCCGTTGGCGCACGGCCTCGGCCCAGTCGGAGAGCAGCTTGATCTGCGCATCCGTCAGGCGTGCCTCGGGATGGCCGAGCCGGTAGGAGGTGAGCGGCATCTCGCGATCGGTGACTTGGTCGATGATGGCGTCCAGCTTCGCTGCCGCGCGCCGGGCGGGATAGCCGGCGAAGGCGGAAAAATTAAGATGGTTTTTGCCGTCGTTCACATGCGAGGAGAGCCACCAACCGACGGGCTGGACCTCGGCATACCACGGATAACGAGTGGTGTCGGAGTGGCAGTCATAACAGGCGGCGACGAGCAGCCGCTTCACCTCCGGCGGCGCGGGATAACGGTCCGTGATGTCCTGGCCGGCGCGCGCAATTGCGATGTTTTTGGCCGGTCGGACGCCTTGGATGGCCACGAAAGCCACCGCCAAGCCGGGCAGGATCCATTTGAGGCGTTTCATGCGATAATCGAGAGGTTCACCGGTATTCGAGCCATTCAGGGGACGCGTACTGTTCGATGAGGGCGGTGAGTTCGTCTTCGTTAAAATCGGGCCAGGGAGAGACTGCGGCTTCGGCGGACAGCGTGGCGGCCAGACCGGCCGTGAAAGTTTCTTCGAAGGCGTCCCAGTCAATCGTGCCCAGAACCGATCTGGCGATGGAACCTTGGAAGAGCAGGCCGTGTTTGTTGCGCTTTTGTGCGGCGCCGGCGACTTTCGCGCCGGTGGTTTCGTGGAGCACGTCGTACAGTTCGGGACGGACGAAGCACACGGTGGGCGCGGTGGTTTCGCAGGCCGGGTCGCAGCGTTCTTTCAGGACAACGGGCAGGCCTTGGGCGCGCAAGGCCGTGGTGAGCGCGGCATGGATCAGCCGGTAACTTTCCGTGGCGCGGGCGTCGTAGAGCGCGTGGCCGCGCGGAATCACGAGCGCATACGTCCAGTCGTCGCGGTGGTCCACCACGCCGCCGCCGGTGGGACGGCGACAGAGATCGAGCCGCTCGTCGCCGGCGAGGGCGGCGAGTTGCGCGCGGACATAGGCGATTTTCTGGCCGAAGCCGAAGGTGGCGGCCGGACCGCGCCATTCGTAGTGCCGAAAACGGGCACGGGTTTCGTCGGGGTAACGTTGCAGCAGGAGAAAATCCACCGCCATGTTCTCGGCGGCGCCGCTGGCGCGGGTAGGAAGAAGATCGAGCGTCATCGGTCGGTGATCGGGAGCCGGCGGAAGTGCCATCTCAGGCTTGGGCGAAGTACCATTCGCGGAAAGGCGGAGGGACGATGAACTGGTCGAGCTGGGCCTCGATCGTTTCGAGCGGCGTTTTCAATTTTCCCGCGAGCGGCTGGAGGTCGAGCGTGAGGTTGGCCTGACGCTTGGCGGCGGCCTTGGGGTTCTCTGCCCGGGTGACGGCTTGGAGGGGAGCGGCGGTTTCGCCAAGTTTGAAATGGGCGCGAATGCGCCGGGCGAGTTCGAGGCGCGAACAGGGTTCGGCGCCGGCCCAGTGGTAGAGGCCGCGGACGTCGTTGCGCTCAAGGAGCTCGAGCATCACGTCGGCGAGATTGGCGGCGGTGCAGGGCTGGCGGATTTCGTCAGAGTAGACGAGCGGGGCCTTGCCGGCGGCCCAGTCGGCGAAGAGGCGTTCGTGCAGGCTGCGTTTGCCGGAGAGGCTGTTGCCGGTGAGAAGCGGAGCGCGAAGAACGATGGCAAATTCAGGGGCGGCGGCGAGGACGAGACGTTCGCTTTCGAGCTTCTGACGGGCGTAAAGATTGATCGGGCGGGTGGGGCTTTGGATGGCGTAAGGCGGATTGGTCCCGTCAAAGACCTGTTCGGAGGAAAGGTGGACGAACCGTGCGCTCACATGATGGGCGAGCCGCGCGAGGATGGCGGGCAGGGCGACGTTCAAGGCTTGGGCGCGGGCGGGATCGGCGTCGCATTGCGGAGGTTCGGAGACGGCCGCGCAGTTGACGATAGCGTCGGGAAACGCCTCCAGCACGGCGGCCGTAAGGGCGGCGTCATCGGTGAGATCGAGGCTGCGTTTTTCGGTCACGCCGGGGACGGTGCCGGCATAGGAACCGACGAGGCCGGTGACATGATGGCCGCGGCGCGAGGCGGCTTGGGCAAAGGCGCTGCCAACAAGGCCGGAGGCGCCGGTGAGGAAAATTTTCATGGGGAAAACGGTGGCACAGTCTCCATTCCCCGGGGACGGGAACGAGAACGATTTTGTCAGGAGGCCGGCGGAAGGAGTTCCGGCGAAAGCAGCCAGCAGGCGTGCCAGCGGGAGCGGCCGGTGCGTTTGTGGACGCCTCCGTTGGGCTCGAGTGCAAGAACGGAGCCTTTTTTCAACTCGAAGGCGGCGGGCTTGCGCTTGCCGCGGACGAGTAGCGTGGCGAGCGCGCTGAGGTGCGGCTCATGGCCGACGATCGCCAGATTTTCCCCGGCGGGAAACGTTTCCAGGCGTTCGGCGATTTCCAGGGGCGAGTCCTCGGGCAGGAGGCCGGTGGTTTCAACCCTAACGATCTCCTGGTCGAGGGTGTGCGCGAGGATGGCGGCGGTTTCCCGCGCGCGTTCGAGCGGACTGTGCCAGAGCTGGGCGGGGGTGAAGGCCCGGCTGGTGCGGAGCCAGGCGGTGATGCGCGCAACATCCTGCCGGCCGCGGGGGCTCAACGGACGCGAGGCGTTTTCCTCTTCGGCGACGGCGTGGGCATGGCGAATCAGATAGAGGCGCATGGCGACGATCAGAGCGGGCAGGAGAACCGGCCGGTGTCGCCATCCGCGCCCCGGCCATCCAGCAAAGAGCGCACAGCGTGCAGCAGGGTGCTCAACGCGTAAGGCTTGGGAAGAAAGCCCTGTGTTTTGTCGGGAAGGTTCTTGAGCGGAGCGATTTCGGCGCCGGAGGCGCAAAGCACCCGCAGGCGGGGCTGGGCTGCGTGAAGCTCGCGGATGATTTTTTCTCCGGCGAGGCCAGTCCGGTCGGGGTCGATGATGATGAGATCGACGGGCTTGCGATTCCGGTTGGCGAGCAGGCGGGCTTTCGCCGCGGAGGAGGCGGCGAGCACGCGGTAACCGTCGGCCGTGAGAATGCCGGCCACCATTTTGCTGACGACGGCGTCCTCTTCGACGAGCAGGATGGTTTCATGGCCGTGGGTGGACGGCAGGACAGTGGATGGCGAAGGCCGATCCTGAACCGGGTCGCTGACGAGCGGGAGGAAAATTTCGAAGGTCGAGCCAATACCGGGCGTGCTTTGCACTTGGATACAACCGCCGCTTTGCTGCACCACGCCATAGACCAGCGCGAGGCCGAGGCCGGTGCCCTTGCCCTGTTCCTTGGTGGTGAAAAAGGGCTCGAAGAGATGGGACTGGGTCTCTTCGTCCATGCCGCTGCCGTTATCGTTGACGGCGAGGACCACATAGCTTCCCGGCGGCGCGTCGGTGGCGCGGCGATTGCGGCCGGCCTTGATTTCGCGCGTGTCGGTGCGAAGCGTCACGCGGCCGCCGGGCGCGAGGGCGTCGCGGGCGTTGAGCGTGAGATTAAGGAGGACCTGCTGGATTTGCGCGGCATCGATGCGCACGTGGTCGGCGCCGGCCTGCAAAGCGAGGACGAGGGTTTTTTCCGGTTGGAGCAGCTTGGCGAGGATGTCGGCATTTTCCCGGACGAGCTGGTTGAGGCTCACGACCTTGGGATCGATGGCCTGGCGCCGGCTGAAGGCGAGCAGCTGGCGCACGAGCCCGGCCGCGTGCAGGCCAGCGCGATGGATCTCGCCGATTTCGCGTGCGACATGCGGGCCGATGCCGGGACGGCTGCGGAGGATTTCGCAATAGCCGTTGATGACGGAAAGGAGGTTGTTGAAATCGTGGGCCACACCGCCGGCCAGACGGCCTACCGCATCGAGCCGCTGGGCGTGAACAAGTTCCTCCTGCAGGAGGCGCTGGGCGGTGATGTCGCGATAGGTGATCGAGACGTGGGTGATGCGGCCGCGTGCATCGGGCACCGGGGTGAACGTCCAGATGGCATAGAGACGCTTGCCGTGGCCGCAGGAAAGATAACCCTCGCCGGTGAGCTGCTGGCCGGGCGCCGGCTGCTTCAGCCAGCGACGCAGGCCGGCCAGGTGGCCGTGGTCGGCGTGAAGCCGGCCGTGCGGGCGGCCTTGGAGTTCCTCGGCGGAATAGCCGGTCATCGCGCAAAGGCTCCGGTTGGCGAAGCGGATGCGAAGACCGTCGCGCTGCCAGAGGCGGTCGGCGATCAATACGCCTTCGGCGAGACCGCCGAGGGCGCTGGCCAGCAGGCCGGCGGAGAGTCGCGCCGGACGCGGGGTCTTCCTGGCTGGACGCGTTTTTTTCAAGGCAGGACGGCGTTCAGGGCGCCAAGCGTTCGACGATCCAGTCGCCGGATTTTTCGCGCCGGTAACGCAGGCGGTCGTGCAGGCGGCTGCGACGGCCCTGCCAGAATTCCACCGCTTCGGGGGCGACGCGGTAACCGCCCCAGTTGGGCGGCAGCGGCACCTCGAGGCCGGCGTATTTTTTCTCCAATGCTTTCATGGTTTCCTCGAGCACGGTGCGGTCGGTGATGATGGAACTCTGCTGGGAAACCCAGGCGCCGAGCTGGCTGGCGCGCGGGCGGGCGTGAAAGTAAGCCTCGCTTTCCTCGCGGGGAAGCCGGGTGACGGCGCCCTCCACCACGACCTGGCGTTCCAGCGCGACCCAGGGGAACAGCAGCGAGGCGCGGGCGTTTTCGGAGAGCTCCCGGCCCTTCCGACTGTCGTAGTTGGAATAAAATACAAATCCGCGGCCGTCGAGACCCTTGAGCAGCACGGTGCGCGCCGAGGGACGGCCGTCGCGCGTAGCGGTGGAGAGCGTCATGGCGTTGGGCTCGACGAGCTTGGCGGCCTGCGCCTCCTGGAACCATTTTTCGAACTGGCGGAAGGGGTCGCGCGCCAGGTCCTTTTCAAGGAGACCGGCCAGGCTATAGTCTTTGCGGAGATCGGCGAGGGACATGACAGTGTGGCCGGAAACTGCGCCGCCGCGCTCCCCCTGTCAAAATCATCGCGTCAATGTCTCGATATCCGCCGCCCAAGCGGGAAATCGCGCGACCAGGGCATCCCGTCCACCCAAGGCAAACTCCCGTTCCTCCCAGCCGGGGGACATGGTGCAACCCAACAGCGCCCAGGCGCCCCCGGCGACGAGGCGGGCGCCCTGCCAGGTCCCGCCGGGGACGGCCAGCTGCGGCGTCAGTCCGCGGAGACAGTCGGCGCCCAGGAGGGTTTGGCGGCCTTCTCCGGTGGTCGGGTCGAGGATAAGGTGCTCGACGGTGTCACCGGCGTAAAAATGCCAGATTTCCTCCGTGTGCAGCCGGTGCAGGGCGGAAAAGTCCTCCGGCGTGAGCAAAAAATAAATCGCCGTCCCCGCCGGCCGGCCGCCGGGCAGGGTGGCGGCGCTGACATAAGTCTGGCGAAAAAAGCCGCCTTCGTTGGGCAGCGGCGCGAGTTGAAGGGCGGCGATGATCTCGGCGGCGGAAGGCATGGCGGTCGGCAGGGAGAGCGTGTGGAGAACGCGCGGGCGGCGCCAATGGATTCTTCGCTTCGTCCGGAGGGGCAAATCGGCTAGCGTCGCCTGAGATGTTTCCCTCCGCCTATCTCGATGCCCATGCGGCCGATCTGGTCGCGTTGCTTCAGCGTCTGGTTCGCATTCCCACGGTCAATCCGCCCGGACACAATTACGAGGCGATCACGTCCCTGCTGGTGGACGAGCTGGCCGAGGCCGGGCTCAAAGCGCGCCGTTTCGGGATTCCCGCCGCTCTCCTGAGAAAAACCCTGCCGGCCGCCCAGCACGCCTTTCCGCGTTACAACGTCCTCGGCAAGCTTGCCGTGCGCGACGCGAAGAAGACCGTGCACTTCAACGCCCACTACGACGTCGTGCCGGTCTCCGGGGGCTGGCGGCATGGCGACGCGTTCACCGGCAAGGTGGACAAGGGCTGGATCTTCGGCCGTGGCACCGCCGATATGAAAGGTTCCATCGCCTCGCTCCTGCTCGCGTTGCGCGCTCTCCGCGCGACCGGGGTGGCGCCGAAGCTCAACGTCGAAGTTTCCTTCACCGCCGACGAGGAAACCGATTCCGCGCTCGGGGCCGGCTGGCTCGTCCGGCACGCGCCCATCAAGCCCGATTACGCCATCGTCATGGAGGGCGGCGAGGGCCGCTCGGTGTGCTGCGGGCACAACGGCGTCGTGTGGCTCAACGTGACCGTGCACGGCCGCGCGGCGCACGGCAGCGCCCCGCACAAGGGCATCAACGCTCTGGAAAAAATGGCGGCCCTCGTGCTCGCGTGCGACGAGCACAAACGGCGGCTCGCCACGCGCACGTTTACGACGCCGGAAGGCGTGGTCATGCGGCCGACGCTCAATCTTGGCGGCGTTTTCGCCTCCGGCGAAGGCGGGAAGATCAACACCGTGCCCGCGCTCGCGAGCTTCTCCATCGACCGCCGCGTGATCGCCATCGAGACAGTGGCGGCGGCGGAGCGGGAACTGCGGGCATTTCTCGCCGCGGCCGCGCGGAAAATTCCCGGGTGCCGCATCACCATCGAAAAGGTCTCGGACAATCACCCGTGCTTTCAGGTGCCGGCGGATCCGTTCTTTGCGGCCATGGCCGGCTGCGTGGAACGCGTGCGGAGGGAGAAGACGGTGTTCAGCGTTTCCACCGGCTTTAACGACATGCACTTCTTCGCATCGCACCTGAAAATCCCGACGCTCGGCTACGGCCCGGGCGGCGAGGCCTGCCATGCGATCGACGAACGCGCCGCGGTGAAGGAGCTGGTCGCCGGCGCAAAGATTTACGCGGAGCTGCTGACGACTTTCGCGGGATAAGTTCGCACGTTATCCCGCCCAGCCGCGGCGGATCATGGCCACGGCGATGGCGGCGAGGAGCAGCGCGACGATTTTGGAAATGGCGCGCAACCCGGTCCGGCCGATCCACGCTCCCAGTTTTTCCGCGTAAAGCAGGCAGCCCACGAGCAACCCGAGATTGGCCGCGAGCGCGACCAAGGTGACGGCAAGTCCCACGGCATCGGTGAGCACGAGCAGCGTGGTGATCAACGCCGGGCCGGCGATCAGCGGCATGCCCAACGGCACCACGCCGAAATCCTCGGGGAGCTCCGCCGGTCTCACGGAGGCGGGGAGCACGAGTTCGCGGGTCGCCAGCACGAGCAGAATCAGGCCGCCCGCGATCTGAAAGTCGCTCACGGTGATGCCCAATGCGGCGAAAACACTCCGGCCCAAAAACAGGAACGCCAGCGCCACGCCCGCGCCCGTGAGGGTGGCCTGCCGGGCCACGCGCCGACGGGCGGTCACCGGCACGCCTGCGCTCATCGAGAGGAAGATCGCCGTCAGCCCGATGGCGTCGATGGCCACAAAAAGCGGGATAAAGGCCTGGAGAAAATGCCCGGCCCAAGGGTTCATGAGGAAAGGCTACCGGATGATCCCGCATTCGCAAGATTCGGAAAGACAGGGATCTTGCCGGGCCAACGTGCGCCATTTGGTCCGGGTGCCGGCGGCTTTGGCATCTTTCCGCTTTCGCTCGCGGCCCGCACTGTCACGCTGACCGTCCGTCGTCATGTCCGCTCCCGTCCTTTATGAATCGCACTGCCACACGCCGTTGTGCAACCACGCCTTCGGGGAGCCCGAAGAGTATGCGGCCATGGCCGAGCGACGTGGATTGAAAGGAATTATTTTCACCTGCCATTCGCCGTTGCCTGACCACCTCTCGGCCGATGTGCGCATGGCGCCGGAACAGTGGGGCACCTATGTTGCGATGGTGGGCTATGCGCGGGAGAAATTTGCCGGGCGCGTGGACGTGCGGCTGGGACTGGAGAGCGATTTTTACCCCGGGGTGGAGCCGTGGCTGAAGGAGCTGCATGCCTGCGCGCCGCTGCATCATGTGCTGGGCTCGGTGCACATGCAGATGTCGTTTTATCGAATGCGCTATTTCCGCGGCGACGCCTTCGCGTACCAGCAGCTTTATTTCGATCATCTGGCCCAGGCGGCGGAGACGGGTCTCTATGACACGCTGGCGCATCCGGATCTCGTGAAAAACGAAGCGCCGAAGGAATGGGATTTCGCGCGTATCCAGCCTTGGATCGAGCGAGCGCTCGACCGCATCGCCGCGACCGGCGTGGCGATGGAACTCAACACGAGCGGAGTGAACAAGGCGCTGCCCGAGATGAATCCCGGTCGTGCCATGCTCGCGCTGATGCATGCAAGAGGGATTCCGGTCGTGCTCGGGGCTGACGCCCATACGCCGCAACGGGTGGCCGACGGCTATGAGACCGCCCTGCAGACGCTCCATGAAACGGGTTACACCGAGGTGAGCTATTTTCTCCATCGCCAGCGTCACACCGTTCCAATCCCGGAGGCGCTGGCGTCCCTGCGGCCGGCGGAGCCACCCTTTATCCGGTAGCCGGCTCAACCGGAATGGCCGGGTGCAGCGAGTGGTAGGCGCGGGCGAGGGCATCCTTGAGCAGGTCGACGTGCAGCGGCTTGCTGAGAAAATCGTTCATGCCGGCGTCCATGGCATGCTTGCGGTCTTCTTTGAAGGCGCCGGCTGTCAGCGCGATGATCCAGGGCCGCTCCTTTGTTCCGGTGCGGCTGCGAATGCGGGTGGTGGCGGTGAGGCCGTCCATATGGGGCATTTGCACATCCATGAAAACCACGTCGAAGTCGCGTCGTTCCAGCGCGGCGAGCGCCTCGACTCCGTCCGAAACGATTTCAGGAGTGTAGCCGAGACGCTTCAGGGTGAGGCGGACGACGTGCTGGTTTACCATGTTGTCCTCGGCCACGAGGATGGTGAGCGGCATGGTGTCGCCGGGGCGGTCGTGATCTTCGCTGTCGGCGGGTTTCACGGGAACGTCCGAGATATTCACGGGCAGGGTCAGCGTGAACACGGAGCCGGTTCCCGGCGTGCTTTCCACGCCGAGCGATCCGCCCATGAGCTCGGCCAGGCCTTTGCTGATGGCGAGGCCAAGGCCGGTGCCGCCGTGAGTGCGGGTGATGGAAGAGTCGACCTGGAAGAAACGTTGAAACAGGAACGCCTGTTTGTTCGGCGGAATGCCGATGCCGGAATCGCGCACGCGGAAGTGCAAGGTGCAGTCTTGCGGGGTGATTTTCGTGGCGCTCACCTCGATGGCAACGGTGCCGTGGTCGGTGAATTTCACGGCATTGCCGAGGAGATTGACGAGGATTTGCCGCAGGCGGATCGTGTCGCCGATGATCCTTTGCGGCACGTCGGGATTGATGCGGCGGCTGAAGCCAAGGCCTTTTTCGGCCGCGCGGGTGGCGAGGAGGTCCGCCGCTTCCGACACGCAGGCGACGACATCGAACGGCTGGCGTTCCAACTCGAACCGGCCGGCTTCGATTTTCGAATAATCGAGGGTGTCGTTGATAAGGGTGAGCAGGGTTTCGCCGGAGAGCTTGATGGTGCGCAGATAATCCCGCTGTTCGGCCGTGAGCGGAGTGTCAGCGAGGATGTTCGTCATGCCGATCACGCCATTCAAAGGAGTGCGGATTTCGTGGCTGATGGTCGCGAGGAAGGCGCTCTTGGCCTGGTTGGCGGCCTCGGCGGCGCGGGCAAGGCGGTTGGCTTCCTCGATGGTGATCTGAAGCGAGCTGTTGGTGCGGCGCAGGCTTTCCTCGGATTCAAGCAGGGCGATCATGCTCACGCGTTCCGTGGTGACGTCGTAGTTGACGCCATAGGACCGGAGCATGCCCCCTTGGGGATCGCGGGTGATGCGGCCGCAATTGCGGATGTAGCGGACGTTACCCGAGGCCAGCCGTATGCGGTATTCGGTGTCGAATTCGTTCTGTCCCTGGGCAAGAGCAAGGGACAGGCGGTCGGCGATGAGGCGGTCTTCCGGATGGATAAAGCGGTGCCAGATGGCGGGGTCGCCGGTGAATTCCGAGCGTTTAATGCCGTGAAGCGCGAGCATGGCGTCGTCCCAGATCAGCTCACCGGTGGTGAAATCGTGCTCCCAGATGCCGATACGGGCGGTTTTGGCGGCGAGGCTGATGCGCTCGACGAGATGGGTCATCTCGATCTGGGTGTGCTTGCGGTCGTCGATGTCCTGGATGCTGCCGGCCACGCGCACGATGCGGGTTCCCTCGGCGAAAGCATTGCCGATGCATCGCACCCACAGGATGCGGCCGCTGTTGGAACGCAGCTGCAGCTCGACGTCGTAGGGGACGCCCATGTGCACGCACTGGGCGAAGGCGGCTTCGATGATGGGCCGGTGCGGCTCGATGAAATAAGCGATCGCCTCGGCCGGCCTGGGCACTTCGCCGACCGGCAGATCATAAATGCGGAAAGTTTCCTCGCTCCAGCGGGTGTGGCCCTGAAGAAGATCGACCTCCCAGCTGCCGACTCGCGCGATGCGCTGCGCGGTCTTGAGCATGATCTGGCTGTGGGCGAGGGCGGCCTCGCGCTCGACGCGTTCGGTGACGTCGCTCTCGATCGACATGAAGGCGATCAGTGTTCCGCCGGCGTCGCGGATGGGCTGCACGTCGATCCGCACCCAATAGAGGGCACCGTCTTTTTTCCGATTGAGAACCTCGGAGACAAACGGGCGGCCGGCGTGCACGGCGGCGCTCATTTCCCGGACTTTTTCAGGATCGCTTTCCGGGCATTGCAGGAGCGCCCCCGGCTTGCGCCCGATGATCTCGGCGGCCTCGTAGCCGGTCATCCGGCTGAAGCTGGCGTTGACCCATTGGACGACTCCTTGCGCGTCCGTGATGATCACCGCATTGGGCGTGTGCAACGCCACCATCGCGAGAAGTTCGTTTGTCGCGAAGGGGAGATTGCCCAGCGGGGGCAGGGGGGCGTCAAAGAGAGGCATGAGAGGCGGGGTGGCCTTCACCTATTCCGCCATATTTCACTTCCGGGCTCCCGGGGAAGCAAGTCGCATATCCGGCTCGGGCGTTTTGGAAAAGACTGTCCTTTGCGCGGCGGGGCTTTTATCCCGGCCTCATGTCTTCCGCGCCGCTCAACCTTTATGATTTCACCCGCGCCGGCCTTACGGCTTTGGTGGCGGAGTGGGGGCTCAGCCCGGTGCATGCCGCCCGGTTGTGGAATTATTTGTATTATGAAAGTACGGACACCCTTGCCGCCATGTCCGATCTGCCGGCCCGGCTGAAGACGCGGCTGGAGGCGGAGACCACGCTCGGCCGCCTGCCCATCGCGCGCGAAACCCATTCGTCCGACGGCTTTACCCGCAAGTATCTGCTCGCCCTCGCCGACGCTCATCGCATCGAGACGGTGCTCATGCGTTACACCGGGCGGGTGACCGCGTGCGTGAGTTCGCAAGTGGGCTGCGCGATGGGCTGCGTTTTTTGCGCCACCGGGCAGATGGGCTACACACGGCATCTCACCACCGGCGAGATCGTGGCGCAGGCGGTGCATGTGGACCGGGTGCTGCGTGCGACCGCCGGCAGTGCGCCCGCGCTGGCCGAGCCCGGCGCCGTCTCCCCGCACCACCGCCACGAGCGCCTGCGCAACATCGTGTTCATGGGCATGGGCGAGCCGTTGCACAACTATGACGCGGTCATGAAGGCGATCGACATCCTGTGCGATTCCGCGGGCATGGCGCTGGGGGCGAAAAAAATTTCCGTCAGCACCGTGGGCGTGATCCCGGGCATTGTCCGCCTGGCCGACGAAAGGCGCCCCGTCCACCTCGCCGTGTCATTGCACGGCGCGACGCAGGCCGAGCGACTGGCGTTGGTGCCCGCGGCGCGGGCGTGGCCGCTCGACCAGCTCATGGATGCGTGCCGTTATTACACCGCGAAGCTGGAGCGGCGCATTTTCTTCGAGTGGACTCTCATCGAGGGCAAAAACGACGGTCAGGACCAGGCGCACGCGGTGGGCTCGCTGTTGCGCGGCATGCCGGCGCAGGTGAACCTGATCCCGCTCAATCCCACCGCCGGGTACGCGGGCGCGCCCAGCCACAACGCGGCGGCGAAACAATTCCAGTCGATCCTCGCCGGCTACGGCCTGCCGAGCACGGTGCGCCAGCGGCGGGGCATCGACATCGGCGCCGGCTGCGGTCAGCTCGCGGTGGCGGACTGAGCGGCCGCTCAGTCCAATGCGTGGGCGAGCACCTTGGGCAGTTTGTCCCGGCTGCGCTTGTCCCCTCGTTGCGCCCCAGCCATGTAATAATGGGCGGCGAGGGCGTAATTCATCTCCACGCCGATGCCAAATTCATAGCAGGCCCCGGTATTACGCTGGCCGAAGTAGTTGCCGGAGTCAGCGGCTCGTTTCGAGTCCTGATAGGTGAGCGCGGCGTCTTGGGTCAGACCCGCGTCTTTGAGCGCACCCCAATAGTGGTAATATCCCAGCGCGGCCAAGGCCTCCGCGTTGCCTTTGGTTTCGAGGGCATGCCATTCGGCCGCCGCTTTGGCGGGGTCTTTTTTTGTCCCCATACCTTCGGCAAGCAGCGTGGCGCGTTCGGCGCGGGCGTCGTCCGACCCCAAGCCGGCCGCTTTGCTCAAGAGGGCGAACGCCTTGGGGAAATCGCGGAATCCGCAGAATCCGCTGGCATACATGCGTCCCAAGGCGCCGAGTACCACAGGATCTTCCGGATAAGCGGCCTCGAGTTCGTTGGCGGCCATTTTGACGATGGGGGTCTGATAGGATGCGCCAAGCGACGCATACCAGAGCACGACCAGTTGATGGCTGCGTTTGATGGCGGGGATGGCGTCTGTTCGGCCGGCGAGTTCCTTCAGGCGGCCCGCTGCCTCGGCACTGCCGTAGATTGCGGCTTGATAGTAAATCTCCGCCGCCTTTTCCAGATTCAGCGGCTGCGGACGGGTGCCTTTTTCGAAGTTCTCGCCCAGGGTGAAAAGCGGCCAGGGGTTGCCGAGGCGGGCCGCGCGGAGAAACCAGGTTTCCGCCGCGTCCGAATCGACGGGAAGGCCGCGTCCGAACTGGTAGGTCTTCCCTAGATAAACCATGGCGTCGGCGTAACCGGCGTCGGCCGCGGCTGTCATGTAATTGATGCCGATGTCGGCGTTGAATTCCGACGTGCGCGGATCGAGTAGAATCCAGCCGATGGCGCGTGAGGCGAACAGGCTGCCCGCATCATGGGCCTCGTTGAGGAGGGTGCGGCCCTCGTCCGCCCGGCCGTCAGGCGCGCCTGCATATTTGCCATTCATCAAGTCTTCGCCGTAGCGGGCCTTGATGTGGGGGCGCGGGTCATGCGCGAATTCTTTTTCCACAAAGGCGAAGGCGGCCGCCTTGCCTTTTCTGATCAGTATCAGGTCGTGTTTGATGTCGAAAACATCGTCGATCTGGCGCTGCTTTCCGGCATCAACCGAAGTCGGTTCGGTCGCCAGCAAAAGAGGAAGCGTCCAAAGCGCCATCCCAAGCATGCCCCAGGCCTTGAATTTGAATTGCATCACGCCCAGCCTTTATCCGACCGAGGCGGACGTCACGCGTGATTTAGCAATGGACTGTCGAATACCGCGATGTGCGGCAACGGGCACCCGGGCTTTCCGCCTTAGCCGAGCGCGGCTTGAGCGGTCTGGACGAGGGGGGAGGGATAAAGCTGCACGTTCACGGGCGCGGGCAAGAGACCTTGCTTCAAGGCGCGCGCTTGCAGCGTGAGCCAGCCCAGCGAGGCGGCTTCGCCGGTGACGGCATGTTCGGCGGCGAGGTCGAGCACGGCGGGAGGTAGGACGAGCTGATCGGCGGAGAGGGCGTTTTTCTCGGCGAGAAAAAGCGAAAGCGAGGCGCCGAGCGTCTGGATCCACGCCGCCGGCCGCGCCGGCGGGACGTAGGCGAGGCCGTGCGTGGCGGGACCGTCCCATTCCATGAACAGGCGGAAGTGCTCGTGGAACCCCGCCAGCGTCCGGTCCGCGGTTTCGGGGGTCCAGCCGAGCGTCCATGCCTTGCGTTCCCGCGCCTTGGCCGCGTCAAACAGACGCAGGACCAGCGTTCGGCCGCCATCGGTCAGCTCGCCTGCGACCACGTAATCGAGTCCGTCCGCCGCGGTGTCCACAAGCTGCCGGAGGTGCTGGTCCGACCACGGCTCGGCGAAGAGGGCGTGGCGGCTTTTGTTGAGCGAGCCGACAACGGCGATAGGTTCGTAATTGGAGGAAAAATACAGCGTTTCCGCGAGCCACAGGGGCAGGCCGCGGGCGAGGCGGCCGAGGTCGTCCTCCGGCCGGGCGAGCCGGGCGGCGAGATCGGGCAGGCCGGGCGTGGCGAGCTGGGCGAAGGCGATGCGCCGGCCGCGGCCGGCCTTGGGTGGAAGCACGCCGGGAACGGTTTCGAGGCCGTAGCCCCACGCGGGTTTGCTCACGCTCACGAGCGAGAGCACGTCGTGTTCTGTCGTGGCCGTGGAGGACGAGGCCGCCGGAAATACGCCGGTGGCGTGCGCGGATTTCGGGCCGGCGAGTCGTCTGAAGAATCCCATG
Source organism: Verrucomicrobiota bacterium (assembly GCA_019510185.1). GTDB lineage: Bacteria > Verrucomicrobiota > Verrucomicrobiia > Opitutales > Opitutaceae > Rariglobus. The sequence continues at coordinate 212,397 of JAEKKV010000011.1, forward strand.
AAGAATAACAAAAGCGCCCGAGGGCCGCGGGCGAAGTCTATTTGTGGGGCGGATGATTTTTAACGGAATTATGATCCCGCCGCAGGCGCTCTAGTCGGTTTTCGCCGGCTTGGTTGGCGCGGGGAGTGCGTCCGCCTCGACGCCTTCGCGCACTTTGAGAGTGGCGAGAACCCTAGGCACATAGAGGCGGGTCTCGGTGGACAGGGAATCGGCGATTCCGGCAAAGGTCTTCGCACCGCTGTTTTTCAAGGCGCGTCCGACGCGGCCTTCACCGGCGTTGTAGGCGGCAAGCGCGAGCGGCCACGAGTCGAAGCGATCATGCATCGCGTGTAGCAACCGGGCGGCGGCGTGGGCGCTTTTCTCGGTATCCATACGGTGATCAAAGGGAAACAGGCTCAGGCCTTGGGCGCGGGCGGTGGCCGGCATGAGTTGAAAGAGACCGCGGGCGCCGGCCGGGCTGCGGGCGGAGGGATTGAACATCGATTCGGTCTCGGCCAGCCAGGCAAGCTGGGTCGGGACGCCTTCGGCGGCGAAGGCTTTTTTCACCTCGGGCAGGAACTCGTCGGCCCGGGTCGGACGCGGCTGGTTGCGCAGCCGGCCGAGCCAGAGGTCGTAAAGCGGAATGGCGGGCGCAGCGGGGACTGCCGGGGGCGGGGCGGGCTGACTGCCGTCAAATTTGGGCAGGACCACGGAGGGCGGGACGGGGGGTATTTTTTGCGCTTCCTTGGCGATTTCTATTTCGTCCAGCCGCTCCGCCAGCCAGTCCGCGTATTCCTGATAATCGGGCAGGGCGCGGAGCGCGGCCAAGGCGAGACGCGCTTCCGGTTCGTAGGCGGCGAGTTCAGCCATCGAGCCGGTTTCTCGGGTCTTCTGCAGCCGGGCGGCAAAATCGTCCCATTGTTCACGGGTGGGGAACGCGAATTGTTCCTTGATCTCCGGCGGGGCGTACGCGTCGAACAATGCCTTGCCGGTGGCATAGAGTTCGTCGGCCGACTTGGCTTTGCCTGTTTTGGGCGCAGGGGTCTCCGCGAAGGCCGGGATGGCGGTCAACAGGGACGCGAGCCAAAGGACAATGCGGGTGGGGGATTTCACACGCGGGTTGGACCGGGCTTTAGCGTGTCAGTTACGCGTCCGGACGCGAGCCTGGACCGCTTTACCGTTTGACCCTCCCTCCGGGGCGCGTAATTAGACCCGTTCCCTCGGATGAATCGGGTCTACATCAAAACCTACGGGTGCCAGATGAACGAGCGCGACAGCGATGCCGTCGCGGCGATGCTTCGCGCCCGCGGCTACCGCATCGTGCAGGACGAGGAGGCGTGCGACATCATGCTGCTCAACACCTGCTCCGTGCGCGATGCCGCCGAGCAGAAGGCGATCGGCAAGGCCGGCTACGTTTCCCATCGCAAGAAGAAGAACCCCGACTTCGTCCTCGGCATCCTCGGCTGCATGGCACAGAACCGCGGCGCCGAGCTTTTGGACAAGCTGCCCGACGTGGACCTGATCGTGGGCACGCAGAAGTTCCACCAGGTGCCCGACTATCTCGACAACCTTCGCGCCGCGCGTGAAGCCGGCGTGCCCATCGGCGAGACGATCGTCGACATCGCCGAGGAGGCCGGCTCGCAGAACACCATCCGTGACCATTTGGAAACCGAGGAAAGGCAGATCAGCGCCTTTGTCTCGATCCAGCAGGGCTGCAACATGGACTGTCATTTCTGCATCGTGCCGAAGACGCGCGGCGACGAGCGCTCCCGGCCGATGGACGACATCATCACCGAATGCCGCGCCCTCGCCCAACGCGGTGTGAGAGAGATCACGCTTCTCGGCCAGATCGTCACGAGCTACGGCCGTCGCGATTACGCGCACACCGGCGGCGTTTCCCCCTTCGTGCAGTTGATCGAGAAAGTTCACGCCATCGACGGCATCGAGCGCATCCGCTTCACCTCCCCGCATCCGCGCGGGTTCAAGGAGGATCTCGTCGAAGCTTACGGTCGCCTGCCCAAGCTCTGCGAATATGTGCACCTGCCCATGCAGAGCGGTAGCAACCGCATCCTGAAGGCGATGAACCGCCCCTATTCGCGCGAACGCTACCAAGAGATCGTCGATTCTCTGCGCGCGGTGCGGCCCGACATGTATTTTTCCACCGATATAATCGTGGGGTTTCCGGGCGAGACCGATGAGGATTTCGAACAGACGCGCGAGCTGTTCGAGGCCTGCAACTACGACATGGCCTACATTTTCAAGTATTCCATTCGCACTGGCACGCCGGCCGCCGTGCTCGGCGATCAGATCGCCGACGAGGTGAAGGAACACCGCAACCAAGTCCTGCTCGACATCCTCCGCCGCAACTCCGAGCGCCGCACCGCTGCGCTCATCGGCACGGTCGAGGAAGTGCTAGTCGAGGGTCCGGACAAGACCGGACAGCATTTTACCGGCCGCACGCGCGGCAACCGAGTGACGATTTTCGACGCCGATCCCCGCTTGGTGGGGCAGCTCGTGCCGCTCAGGATCGAGCGCGCCAGCGTGAGCACGCTTTACGGCGAGTTGATCCTCGCCGGAGTCGGCACCGAAGCCTCTTAATTTTTAACGCATGTCGCTTTTCTTTGCCACCCTCATTCCCGGTCTGCTGCTGCTCGCCTTGGGGACGTTGTTTTTGATCGGCAACTCGGCCATCACCGCGACCTTCAAGGCGCTGCCCCGTTCGCAGACCGCCGCGTACGTGTTCTTCGGCACGGGTGCCGCCTGGTTTCTCTACAATGTCTGGAATCTGTCGGCGGCCGATTTCGGCGAATATCACGTGCAGCTCTTCTTCGGCTTTGCGGCGGTGGCCGCGCTGTCGTTCAAGCTGGTGCCGGATTTCTTGGCGGTGCGGGGCCTGTGCGTCTTGGTTTTGCTCGGGGCGGCGCCATTGCTGGAAGCGGGTTATATGAATTTCGCCTACGGTGAAATTTGGAACGGTGGACGCATTTATTTCTATAAAATTGCGGTCTATCTTGCGATCGCCTTGGCGATCTATCTCGGGGCCTCGCCCTTCCGGCTCCGTGATTTCTTCGAGTGGCTGTATCGCTCGCCCGTTCGCGGCCGGGTTTTGGGCGCGGCGCTGGCCGTCTATGGCCTGCTGCTGGTCGGCGTGGCCTTCACTTACTGAACCCGCCTCATGACCGTCTCCTCGCAGCCTCCCGTTCTCCTCGTGCTCGCCGGTCCCGCCGGCTCTGGAAAAACGACCCTGTGCGAGCGCATGGTCGCGGAAGTTCCCGGTTTCGAGCGCGTGGTGACGACGACGACACGCGCTCCCCGTCCCGGCGAGGTCAACGGCGTGCACTACCACTTTTTCACCCCCGAGGAGTTTGACGCAAAAGTCGCGGCGGGGGCGTTTCTGGAGTGGGCTTGGGTGCATCAGAAAAACCGTTACGGCACGCTCGCCTCGTCGGTGCTCGATCCGCTGGCCGCCGGCCGCAGCGTGATCATCAACGTCGATGTGCAAGGCGTGGAGAATTTCCGTCGCGCCGCCGCCGCCAATCCACTGCTCGCGAAACGCATGGCCACGGTGTTCATCAACGTGCCTATTCCCGAGCTCCGCGTGCGGTTGGGCGGACGCGGCGAGAGCGAAGCCGAGATCGCGCATCGCATGCAGACGGCGGAGCGTGAGCTCAAGGAGATCGGCAAATTCGACTTCGTGGTCGAGAGCCGGGATCGCGAGGCGGATTTTCAAGCGCTCCTCGCCATCTGGCGCCAAGTGCAGGCCCGCGCCGCCCGCACGAACTAATCCGTTCCCTTCGCCCCCAGGTTTCTCCTTCACCGCCCACTCCGGCGCCCAAGCCATTTAGTCAATGATTACTTGACTGAAGGGCTCGGGCGCCGGGTTTTTGGGAAAAGGCGAAGCGGGGGCCGGGCGATGAGGGAGGCGCGAGCGCGGGGCGGGCGTGCAGGGTGAGGGAGGCCTCAGGGGGCGCGCATCGGGTGCTCTTGCGAGCCGGTGATCGTGTTGCCCGGACCGAGGAGCACGACGCGGGGCATGTGGGCGGCGACTTTGTCCTCGGGCAACCGACAATACGCGATGATGATCGCGAGATCTCCCGGCGTGACGAGGCGCGCGGCGGCGCCGTTGACCTGCACTTCACCCGGGCCGCCATAGATCACATAAGTCGTGAAACGCGCGCCATTATTGATGTCGAGAACATCGACCTGCTCGAATTCCAGCAGGCCGGCGGCGCGGCAAAGGTCGCGATCAACCGTGACGGATCCTTCGTAATCGGGATCGGCAGCGGTGATGGTGGCGCGGTGAAGCTTGGTCTTTAAAAACGTGCGATACACGGGCGAAAGGGAAAACAATCAACGCATCCCGGAGTCCGGCGCAAGATCGGTTCTCGCGAGGAAGGCGTGCAACCAATCTGCAAGCGCGGGCAGGCCGGCGAGGCTGGCGGGAGTCTGTTGGGTCGACCGGTAGGCGTGGAAGGGACGGGCGTCGCCGGCGGCCAGGTCATCCATGTCGTTATGAATCACGGCGTCCACGGTCCCGGCGGCGAAAAGTTTCGAGACGGCGAGCAGGCGGGCATCGGCGTCGGCCCCGGCGGTGAGCTTGAAGCCGACGATCACCGGCGGACGGGGAGCGTAGTGTTTGAGTTCGGGAAGGAGCTTGGGCGTGGGCACGAGGCGCAGGGTGAGCTCGGGCGCATAGGACGAGAGCTTGCCTTTGCAGGTCTCGGCGGGGCGGTAATCGGAAATGGCGGCGCAATGGATGACCGCGTCGTAGTCGCCGGTGCGGAGGAGCCGTTTGAGTTCGTTTTGCAGATTTTCCGTGGAGGAAAAGGTAAGCACTTCGTGAACCTCGCGCGGGACGGCGGCGCCTTCGCCCCGCAGCAAGGTGACGGCGTGACCGCGTTGCGCGAGGACATCGGCGAGCCGGGCGCCGGTATGGCCGGTGCTCACGTTCGACAGGAAGCGCACCGTATCGATCGGTTCGCGCGTGGCGCCGGAGGTGAGAAGAAGGCGCATGGATTTGGCGAAGAACGCGCGCGGGCTCAGGCGATTTTCGGTCCCAATTGCGCGAGGACGTGTTGCACGATTTCTTCGGGTTCGAGCAGACGGCCGCCGCCTTCCTCGCCACAGGCCAGAGCCCCGCTGCCGGTGGGCAGCACGCGTACGCCGAGGGCGGAGAGTTTTTGCAACGAGGCCTGCGTGAGCGGGTGGTTGAGCATGGCGACGTTCATCGCCGGCGCGACCCACCAGGGTTTTTTCTGGAGTTCCCACGCGAGGAAGAGCGTCCCGACGGGATCGTCGGCTAGGCCGGCGGCGAGCCGGTTGAGGGTGTTGGCGGTGGCGGGACACACGAGCGCGAGATCGGCCCAGCGGGCGAGCTCGATGTGGTCCATCGCCCGGCCTTCTTCCCACAGGTCCGAAAAAACCGGCTGGCCGGTGAGGCCTTCCAGCGTGGCCTTGCCGACAAACTGGAGCGCGGCGGGCGTGGCCACGGTGCGAATTTCGATCCCGGCCTGCGCCAGCCGCGAGATCGCAAAGCACGCCTTGTAACAGGCGATGGAGCCGCTGAGGAGAACGAGAAGGCGGGGCTTGGACATGGGAGAAGGGCGAAAGAATTCCGGCTATTCAGTAGCTCTCTTTTTTGTTCGGAAAACTGCCGTCGGCGACGGCGGCTGCGAACGATGCGAGGCCGTCGCTCACGGTTTTATTCCCGTCGGCGAACAGGCGCGCGAACCGGGGAGTGAAGTCGGGATTGAGGCCGAGAAGGTCGTGAAACACCAGCACCTGGCCGTCGGTGTGCGCGCCGGCACCGATGCCGATCACCGGGATGGAGAGCGCGGCGGTGATTTCGCGGGCGAGGCCGGTGGGAACGCATTCAAGCACGAGGCCGAAACAGCCGGCGACTTCCACGGCACGGGCTTGGCGAAGGAGATTTTCGCCGGCGGCCTCGGTGCGACCTTGGACTTTATAGCCGCCCATGGCGTGGACCGACTGGGGGGTGAGGCCGAGGTGGCCCATCACAGGCACACCGGAGCCGACGAGGTGGCGGAGCACTTCCTCGTGGCCGTCCACACCCTCGATTTTCACGGCATGCGCGCCGGCCCGCATGAGGAGGGAGGCGCATTCGACGGCGGAAGCGATGCCCTTGCGCGCGGCGAGAAAGGGGAAGTCGGCGATCAGCAGCTGCTTCGCGTCGCTTCCGCCGAGTCCGCGGGACACGGCGGCGGTGTGGCGCGCCATGATTTCGGGCGTGGCGGCGAAGGTCGTCGATTCGCCATCGAGCACGACGGCGAGGCTGTCGCCCACAAGCACGCAATCGACGGGCGAGGTCCGGAGAAAGCGCGCCTCCCAATGCGTGTAGGCCGAAACCATCGAGATGGGGGCTTTCCCTTTGCGGGCTTTGAAATCGAGAACGGACTTCATGCGAACGACGACTTTCGCAGATTTGCGGAGGAAACGCCACTTCAAGTTACGGAACCGTCCGGAGCGGGGCCGCGAGTTGCTCCGGCGGGCGGCTAGGCTATCGCAGGCCGCTGGCCCGAGCGGCGCGATGCAGATCGCGTTTGAGTTACCGGCGGCGATGCGTCTCATCTGCCTCTTATGTCTCTTGGTTTTGTCGGACAACGTTGCCTGAGCGAACGCGAACCCGAGCTGGGCCTCGGCCTGGTCACGGAGCTTGACCGCACCCGCATCACGGTCGAGTTCCCCGCCACCCGCGAGAAACGCATCTACGCCCGGGGCACGCCCGTGTTGAAGCGCGTGCAGTTCGCCGTCGGAGAAACCATCGCGACCCGCGCCGGGGAAAAGTTTACCATTGAGTCGGTGGAGGACGAAAAGGGCGTGCTCACCTACCTCGGTGGCGGCCGCCGGGTGCGCGAAGACGCGATCTCCGACCTCACGAGCGTCAGTTCGCCCGCCGAGCGCCTTCTCGCCGGCCAGGCCGATCTGTCCGAGGTCTTCGACCTGCGCCTGCGCACGCTTGAGGCGCAGGCGCGCTTCCGCCAGTCCGAGGTGCGCGGATTTCTGGGCGGTCGCATCGACCTCATCCCGCATCAATTCTACATCCTGCACGAGGTCTCCAGCCGGCAGATACCGCGTGTGCTTCTCGCCGACGAGGTCGGGCTGGGTAAGACCATCGAGGCCTGCCTTATCCTCCAGCGCCTGCTCGCCACCGGCCGCGCCAAGCGCGCCCTTGTTCTCGTCCCCGAGTCGCTGGTGCACCAGTGGTTCGTCGAGCTGCTGCGTCGCTTCAACCTGTGGTTCACGATTTTTGACGAGCCTCGCTGCGCCGCCGTCGAGGAAAGCGATCCGGGTAAAAATCCGTTCCTCTCCAGCCAGCTCGGCCTCGCCAGCGTCACGTTTTTGTCCGCGATGGAGAACCGCCGCGCCCAGATCGTCGAGGCGGGTTGGGATATTGTCATCGTCGACGAGGCTCATCACCTCGGCTGGACGCCCGAGGCCGCCAGCCCCGAATATCAATTCGTCGAGCAGCTCGCCCGCAAAGCTCCCGGCCTGCTGCTCCTCACCGCCACGCCCACCCAGCTCGGCCTCTCCGGGCACTTCGCCCGCCTGCGTCTTCTCGATCCGCATCGCTACGACGACTATGAAACCTTCGTCGACGAAGCTGGCGATTTTGGCGCGGTCGCCGGCATTGCCGAGAAAATCGTCGAGGCCAAGCCTCTCGCGCCCAAGGACCACGCCGATCTGCGCAAGATCTTCGACCGCGATCCCGAAACCCTCGCCACCCACCTGGCCGCCCTCGAGGCCGGCACGCCCGGCGCCCGTGAAGCCCTTCTTCGCACGCTGCTCGACCAGCACGGCACCGGTCGCGTCGTGTTTCGCAACACCCGCGCCGCCATGACCGGATTCCCCCGGCGCCAGTATTGCCCCGTCGTCCTCGGCGATGCCACGCCCACGCTCCTCGCCCGTGTCGCCCGCGAACTCGCCGCCGAGGAAGCCGGCGAGGCCGCCGCCGTCCGCTACTCGTTCAAGGATGATCCGCGCCTCGACTGGCTGGTCGCCTTCCTGAAAAAAACCGCCCCGGCCAAAATCCTTCTCATCTGTCGCTCCGAGCGCAAGGTCCTCGCTCTCGAGGCCGCCATCAAAGAAAAGCTCAACCTGAACATCGGGCTCTTCCATGAGGGACTTCCGCTCGTCCAGCGCGACCGTCAGGCTGCTTGGTTCGCCGAGCCCGAGGGCGCGCAACTCCTCCTCTGTTCCGAGATCGGCAGCGAAGGGCGCAACTTCCAATTCGCCCACCACCTCGTGCTCTTCGATCTGCCGCTCAACCCCGGTCTGGTCGAGCAGCGCATCGGCCGTCTCGACCGTATCGGGCAAACCGAGACCATTCGCATCCATGCGCCCGTTCTCGCCGGCGGGGCCGACGAAGCCGTCGCCGAGTGGTATCACCGCGGCCTCGACGCCTTCGAGAGCCCGCTCCACGGCGGCAACGACTACGCCGACGCCTTTCGCGCGCGCCTGCTGGAGCTCGCCACCGCCTATGGCGAAGGTCGCCTCAAGAAAAAAGCCCGTCCGCAACTCGACGCCTTCATTGCCGAGACGGAAATCTTTCGCGCCGAACTTCAGCTCAAGCTCAGGCAGGGCCGCGACCGTCTCCTGGAGTTGAACTCGTTCAACCGCGACGTCGCCGCCCGCGTGATCGATCGCGTCCGTGCCGCTGATGCCGATCCGTTTCTCAAAAAAATCCTCACCGACATCCTGGACCACTTTGGCGTGCGCATCAAAGACCACGAGGATGGCGACGTGTTTCTCGACGCCGACCACGCCTACGTGGAGGGTTTCCCGTCGATCCCGCGCGACGGCATGCTGGCCACCTACGACCGCAAACGCGCCATCGCCCGCGAAGACATCCGCTTTCTGTCCGCCGATCATCCGCTCGTGCAGGACAGCATCGACCTCCTCGTCGATTCGCCCGCCGGCACCACGGCGTTCTGCGTGCTCGAGGCGGACAAGCCCAACCTGCTGCTCGAAGCCGTCTTCGTTCTCGAAACCGTCGTCGATGCCCGCTGGCACGTGGACCAGTTTCTCGCGCCCACGCCCGTGCGCGTGCTGGTGGATATTCACGGCCACGATCTCACCGAAAACACCGATTACTCGCGGCTCACCGACGATGTCGAAGACGCCCCGCTACCGCGCTTCCTGGAGCGTCCCGGCTTCAACGGCACGCTCCTTAAAAATCTGGTCGAGGCCGCGACCGGGCGCGCCACCACGCGCACGCTGGCGCTGAAAAAAACCGCCCGCGAACGCGCCGCCGCCGTGCTCACCGCCGATTTGCAACGCCTCGTCGATCTCTCGAAACTCAACGACAACGTGCGTCCCGAGGAAATCGACCTGGCGAAGAAACAAGTCCTGCAAGTTCGCACCGCCATCGAGCAAGCCCGCCTGCGCCTCGACTCCCTTCGCTTGATCGTCGAAGGCGTGAGCCTGGACTGAGCGAAGACACTGAACTACGCGGAGACGGGGTGCTCGGCGAGGGAGCGGGCCCAATCGCAGTAACGGCGAATGCCTTCTTCCAGCGAAACACTCGGGGCGTAACCCAAGTCTTCGCGGGCGCGACGGACGTCGGCCCAAGTGCGTTCGACGTCGCCCGGTTGCGCGGGCAGATGTTTGATCAGGGCGGTCTTGCTCACCACGCGTTCGACGGTCCCGACCAGGTTGGCGAGGGTGACGGGGCGGTCGCCGCCGAGATTGTAAACACGAAAACCAGGTTGCAGGCGGTCGAGCGCGGCGAGCACGCCGGCGGCGATGTCGCCGACGTAGGTGTAGTCCCGGCTCGAGGTGCCGTCGCCGTAGACGTCGATCGGGAGCCCGGCCTCGATGTGATGCGCGAATTTTGAAATCGCCAAGTCGGGGCGTTGCCGCGGGCCGTAAACGGTGAAAAACCGCAGAGCCGTCACCGACAGCCCGTGCAGGCCGGCGTAAATGCGGCAGAGATTTTCGCCGGCGAGTTTGGTCACCGCGTACGGGGAGATGATGGATTCAAGCGGGTCGGTTTCGGCGAAGGGAACCTTGGGGTTGTTGCCGTAAACGGAGCTCGATGAGGCGAACACGAGACGTCGCACGCCGGCGGCCGCGGCCTCGTCGAGAAGGTTGAGGGTACCGTTGACGTTGACGTCGACGTACAGCCGGGGGTGCTCGATCGAGGCGCGCACGCCGGCGCGGGCGGCGAGGTGGATGATGGCTTCGGGCCGGAATGATTGCAGGACGGAGCGCACGGCGGCGCGGTCGCGGAGGTCGGCCGCAAAAATCTCCGCACCGGTCTCGGCGGCGTTGCGGCGCTTGATCGCGGGATCGTAGAAGTCGTTGAAGTCGTCGAGCAGCGCGGTGGTGTCGCCGCGGTCGCGCAGGGCTTCCAGCGTATGCGAACCGATAAACCCGGCGCCGCCGGTGACGAGGACTTTCATGGTGCGCAAGGCAGAGGGGGCAAAAGGTCCGCGTCAAACCTCGTGTGTGCGAGGAGCCGCCGGGTCGGCGGACGACCGGCGCAGCTGTGCGAAGAGGTCGAGATAGGCGCGAGCCTGACGGGCGGGCTCGAAGGCCGCGCGGGCAAACGTGCGCGCGGCGGTTCCGGCGCGTTCGCAAAGGGCCTCGTCTTCAAGATAAGGCCGCAGGGCGGCCAGAAAACCTTGGGTGTCATCAGGGGTGATGACCGCGCCGGTGACGCCGGGTTGCATGCATTCGCGCACGCCGCCGGCGGCGAAGGCGACGGCGGGAAGGCCGTGGGCTTGCGCCTCGATGAGGAAGTTGGAAAGCGACTCCGCCCTTGAGGCGAGCACCGCGACATCGGCGGCGCGGTAGAGCGGCGTGGGGTCGGCTTGAAAACCGAGGAAGCGCACGCGATCCGTCACGCCCAGCCGATGGGCGAGGGTTTCGCAGTCGGATCGGGCCGGGCCTTCGCCGGCGAGCCAGAGCTGCCAGTCGGACGTGCGCGGGAGCGCGGCGGCGATTTCGATGAGGGCGCGTTGATTTTTTTCGGGCCGCAGCATGCCGACGCAGAGCAATACGCGGGTGGCGGGCCCGGCTCCGTGGCGGGCCCGCAGGGCTTCGTCGCGGGAGGACGGCGCGCCGGTTTCCGGGGGAAACACGAGAGCGTTGTGAATCACCGAGACGCGTTCGGGCGGCATTTGGTGGACGCCCGTGAGGACGCCGGCGGATTCGGCGCTGTTGGCGACTACGTGCGCGACTTGGTGGAGCGAGCGACGGAAGAACCAAGGCAACGCCTTGCCCGTGCGCAAGGTCCCGACGACGGTCGTGCGGGGGAGGGCGCGCTGGATCCGGCCGGCATGACAGTTGGCCATGCGGCCCATGCAGAGGACCACCTCGGGCGAGACGGCGCGCAGTGTGCGCATGAGGCCGGGGGCGAATCCATTGAGGCCGAGGTCGAATGGCTGAAGCACGGTCTGCGGCAAAGGCGCAAGCGTGACGGCGAGCGCGCCGCCCGGCCGGCAGGTGAGGACGTTGACGGCATGGCCGTCGGCGTGGAAGGCGTGCGCCAGCAGGATGGTTTGCCGTTCGGTGCCGCCGCTGCGCAGGTAATCTTGGAAAAGACAGATCTTCATGGCGGCGTCAGGCGGGCTCACCCTCATCGGGAAGTTCGTTGCCCGGATGGAAAAGGAGTTCGGCCGAGCGACTCCAGGTATTGCGGCGCGCCCACTCGCGGCCGGCGGCGCCGAGACGCTGGCGCAACGGGGCGTTCTCGATGAGTTCGCGAAAGGCCTCGGTCAGCCGGGTGGGATGATGCGGCGGCACCAGCAGGCCGGTTTCGCCGTCGGCCACGGCCTCGGCGACACCGCCCACGCGATGGGCGACGACGGGCAGGCCGTGCGCCGAGGCTTCGAGATAAACCAAGCCAAAGCCTTCCACGCTGTGGCCGTGGTCGATGCTGGTGAGGGCGAAGATGTCGGCTTGCGCGTAGAGGACTTCGAGACGCTCATCCGATTGGTCTCCCAGAAAACGCACGGCGAGGCCGGACCGGTTGGCGGCGGTGCGCAAGGTCTGTTCGTAGTGCGGCTTGCTGGCGGTGCCGACGATCCAGTATTCGACCCGGTCGCGCAGGGCCGGAGGAAGCGACTGCAGGGCTTCGAGGGTGAAAAGTTGGCCTTTGCGCGGATGCAGGCGGCCGACGGTGAGGACGATGATTTTGTCACCAGCCCGAGCCGGTGCGGGGGCGACGGATCCCGGCGCAAAACCCGTGCGCAAAGCGCCGGGCGTCAGGAAAGTTTTGGCGGCGGCCTCCGGGAAGCGTTCGCACAGGAGACGTTGCGTGTAGCCGGTGAGGACGCTGATGCGAAAAGCATGGCGAATCAGGCGCCGGGTGAGCAGGCGGGTGACGGGATCGGCGTGAAAGCGCAGGATTTCGGAGCCGTGAAACGTGAGGACCAGCCGTCGCGGCCGGAACGCGCGCCAAGGCAGGAGCATCATCATGGCCAGCATCGGGCCCGGCTCGGACAGATAGACGGTTGCCTGGCGCAACCGGCGGCGCTCCCGAATCAGATACCGGGCGAGAACGAGACGGCAGCGCAGGTCATGCGTTCCCTGCATGGGCAGGCGGCGCACGGCAAATGGCCAGGGTTTTTCTCCGCCGGCCGCGGCATGAGGGCCGGAGTCCTGCGCCCAGATCTCGATGGTGTGGCCCAAGGCCGCGCCGGCCCGGGCGACTTCCTCGGTGAACGTAGCGATCCCTCCGCGCTTGGGATGGAACTCATGAGTGATGATGAACACTGTGGTGGGCGCGGGAACACTCATGAATACGATGGAGTCCAAATCTTCGCGGATCCTGCGGAACGCAAGCCTTGCGCGGGACGCCGGAAGCGGGCGTTGCTTAAAACCAGCGCCGGTCCACGCTTTTACTTTCTTTTGAGGCCAACTCTGTTCAATAAACCTGCCATGTCCGACCTTGTTCCTGCCGCCACGATTGAGAGTGATTCCCCTGCCAGACGGCCGGGAACATTCTCTGCCGAAGAGGAGGCGGTTGTTCGGGAAAGCTTGCGCCGTTGCTCGGAGAAAACGATCGAGGCGGCGGTCGCCTATCGGAAGACGGGTTCCACCGCCCATTTGCCGGCGCTTATCCTCGGGATTTTCGAGCGCTTTGTGGAGCCCGATCTCCGGCCCCGTCTGGCCATGGGAGACAGCGACGATCTTCGCGTTATCGAAGATCTGGGCCTGGATTCTCTCACCATGATGGAAATCGTCATGCTGGTGGAGGAGGTTACCAAAACCCAGATCGCCAATGACGAACTGCGCCACCTGAGCACCATCGGCGACATCAAGGCTTTCGTGGATTGCCGCGCCCGCGGCCTGCCGCCGCCACCGGTCGCGACAACGTATGCCAGCGCCGCCCTGCTGGAAAAGATGCCGATCCAGCCGCCCTTTCTCTTTTTGGACGAGGCGCGAGTTAGCGCGGTCCGGGCCACGGCCAGTTACCGGATCACGGGTCAGGAGTTTTTTCTCCAAGGACATTTCAAGGACAACCCGGTTATGCCGGCTTCCATCATGCTGGAGGCGCTGGGCCAGCTCGGGGTCTGCTACCTCCTCACCGGCTTGCCGGTTGAGGAAGGCAAAAAAGTGGACCCGGCCACGATCTTCTTCGCCTCCACCGACGGGGTGCGCTGCCACCGCGTGTGCAAGCCCGCCGACGTGCTCACCCTCTCGCTCAAGCCGAAACGCGTGAAGGCGCCGCTGGCGACCTTTGAGGGCAATATCCGCGTCGGCTCCGAAAAAGCCGTTGTCGCGGAGGAGATCACCCTGACGTTTGGCTTGATGGATGCGCCAACGCCCGCGCTAGCGCCAGCCGAGGCGGCGCCGACACCGCAGGCCGGTTGACCTGGGTGTTCGTCCGCTCCCGGAGGACTTTTTGCTTTAACGTGCCGCCGGTTTGCCGAGCATCCTACCACGCGTTCGCATGCCACGAGTCTTCATCACCGGCCTAGGATTTATCACCAGCATCGGCAATAATGCCGATGCGGTGGAGACCAGCCTGCGCGAGTTGCGGCACGGCATGGTGCGATACGAGCCCTTCAAGGCGGACAACATCCCCGTGAAGGTTGCGGCGCCGGTGGCCGGTTTCAAAACCGACGGCGTTGATCAGGAGGATTGGGTTATCCCTGCGCCTTACGTCGTGAAGCGGGAGCAGCTTCGCAGCCTGAGCGCCAACGCGCTCTATGCCACCTGTGCGTTTCAACAGGCGGTCGCCGATGCGAAACTTTCCCCGGAGGATGTTTCCAACGACGACACCGGCCTTTACGCTGCTTCCGCCGGCTCGCCCGCCATGCTTGGGCATCAGATCAACCGCATGCGCGAATTCGGCGTGATGCGCTGTCCGCCGCTCGGCGTCGTCGCGAGCATCGCCGGCACCGTGCAGTTCAATCTGGTTGCGCATTTCAAAATCAAGGGCGCCTCCACCGGGTTTTCCTCCGCCTGTGCCTCCTCCGCCCACGCGCTCGGGTTTGCCCATGACGAAATCGCGTTGGGCAGACAGAAGCGCATGTTCGTCGTCGGCGCGGAGGATGGCAACACCGAGACGATTCTTCCCTTCGCGGCCATGCGCGCGCTTTCGATCAATCCCGATCCGGAGACCGCCTCGCGCCCCTTCGACACGGGACGCGACGGCTTCGTCGGCACCGGCGGCGCCACCGTGCTCGTGCTCGAAAGCGAGGACGAGGTCCTTCGTCGCGGGGTCGCTCCTTACGCCGAGGTGCTTGGCTGGGGGCAGGCCTCCGACGGGCATAACGTCGCCATCTCCCATCCCGACGGCGCCGGTCTCGCCAGCGCCATGCGCCGCGCGCTGAAGGCGTCGGGCGTCACCGCGGCCGACCTCGGCTACGTCAATGCCCACGCCACCTCGACGCCCATCGGCGACGCCTCCGAGTGCAAAGCGCTCCGTGCGGTTCTCGGCGAGCACGCGTCGCGCGTGGCCGTGAGCAGCACCAAGGCGCTCACCGGCCACGGACTCTCGCTGGCCGGCGCGATGGAGTCGGGCTTCTGCGCGCTCGCGATCCGTCGCGGCTTCGTTCCCGGCTCCGCCCATATCAGCCAGCTCGATCCGATTTGCGACGGGCTGAACATCGTTCGCGCCACGCAGCCGGTTTCCCCCGGCATCGTGCTCAACAACAGCAGCGGCTTCGGCGGGGCCAACGTCTGCGTCGTCCTCAAGCCCGCCAGCTAAATCATCGCATGCCCGCCGTCCCGCTTTCCTCGCTCCACGCCACCGCTTTTGTCACCGGGGCGAGTGCGGGACTGGGCCGGGCGTTCACGGACATGCTTCTCGCCGAAGGCGTGCGCGTTTGGGGCACGGCCCGCGATCCCGCCCGGCTCGCCTCGCTGGCCGCCCATCCGAACTTCACCGCGGTTGTCCTCGATCTGCGCGACGGTCCTGCCGTTGAGCAGGTGTTTGCGGATGCCTCAGTTTCGGCGGGCGGTTTTGATTTGGTGATCAACAACGCCGGCTACGGAGTCTTCGCCGGCGCGCTCGAAGCCGACGCCGACGTATGGCACGGGCAGCTTGAAGACATGTTGCAGACAACGCTCCGTCTCGGTCGGGCGGCGTTGTGCGGCATGCGGCCGCGCGGCCGCGGCTGCCTGGTCAATGTGAGCTCACTCGCTGTCGAGTTCCCGTTGCCCTACATGAGCGGCTACAATGTCGCCAAGGCGGGTCTCTCCGCGTGGAGCGAAAGTCTCGCCTACGAACTGGCCGGCACGGACGTGCGTGTGATCGACCTGCGGCCGGGTGATTTTCAAACCGGCTTCAACCGCTCCGCCGCGCGCGGTTCCGGCGGCGACGCGCCCGCGGCCGCCCGCGTCTGGGCGCGCCTGGGCCGCAATCTCGACGAAGCCCCGCTGCCCGCGCACGCCGCCGCCGACCTGCGCCGCGCGCTGCTGGCCCGCCGCGGCGGCATCGTGCGCACCGGCTCGTTTTTTCAGGCGCGTCTGGCTCCGCTTCTCTCGCGCCTCGCCCCGTGGTCCTGGCGGCATGCGGTGCAGAAAAAATTCTTCCATCTCTCGTGATGCCTCCCGCGCCCGTCATCGCGTACCTTTTCACGACATTCCCGAAGCCGACCGAGACGTTCATCCAGAGGGAAGTCGCCGGTCTCCAGGCCCTCGGTGTCAACCTGCGCCTCTACTCCCTGTGGGGCGGCGGCCGCGAATTCAACGGCCTGCCCGTCACGCGCTTTTCCAAGTGGAGACTGGCGACGCTCGTGTTTTGGCTGCCTTGGCTGGCGGTGTGCCGCCCTCGCGTGCTGGCAGAGCTAATACGCGGGGCGCTGGACCGCCGGCCGCCATCGTGTCTGAATTTTTTCGAAAACCTCCTCGGGCTCGGCTTCGGACTGGTTTACGCCGCGCATTTTCGCAGCGAACGTCCGGCGCATGTCCATGCCGTATGGGGCGGCGCGCCGTCCACGGCGGCCTGGCTGCTCTGGCGTCTCGACGGTCATCCCTACAGCGGGGCGGGCCACGCCTACGATTTGTACCAGGATGGCGGTGACGGCTGGCTGCGGGAAAAACTCGCGCCGGCTCTCTTCATTCACACCTCCACCGAGATGGGCCGGCGCACGCTGCTGGAGCGTGGGTTGGCGCCCGACAAAATCCACGTTATCCGGCGCGGGTTGAACACGCTTCCGGTTCTCAAGCCCCTGCGCATCCCGCGCACGCCATTGCGCCTGCTCTGCGTCGCGCGGCTTGTGCCCAAGAAGGGCCTCGATCACCAGCTCCGCATCTACGCGGCGCTCAAGGCGGCGGGCGTGTCCTTCGAAGCGCGCATCGCGGGCGAGGGACCGTTGCTGGCCCTGTTGGAGAAATACGCGTCCGAACTGAGCGTGGCCGGCGAGGTCACGTTTCTGGGGCATCGGCCGCAGTCAGAAATCGCGACGTTGCGCGAATGGGCTGACGTGTTGCTGCACACCGGCGTGATTGCCGCCGATGGCGATCGCGACGGCCTGCCCAATGTCATTCCCGAGGCGATGAGCGCCGGCGTTCTCGTGGTCACGTCGCCGGCGGCGGCCACGACCGAGGCGATCACCGAGGGAGTGACGGGCCGGGTTGCGCCGGTGGAGGAGCCGGCGTGCTGGGTGGAGGCGCTGACGGCCTTGCGCGACGACGATGTTCTGGCGGAGCGCCTGCGACAGGCCGCGCGCGTTTGGGTTGAGGCGAATTTCGACGCCACCCGCAACAGTGGCCGGTTAGCCGCGCTCTATGCTGACCTGACGCGACCATGAACAAGCCGGAGCTGAGCATTCTCATGGCGGTGCACAATCGCTTGGATCTGACGCGAATCTGTCTGGCTTCGCTGGAGCGTTCGCTTGTCGGCGTGGACTACGAAGTGCTGATCGTGGACGATCTCAGCACCGACGGCACCAGGGATTTCTTGGAGACCTTGGGCGCGCCTTACCGCGTGTTTTTGAACGAGCGGAAAGGAAATTTTGCGATCAACAACAACCTCGCGGCGCGCGAGGCGCGGGCGGACGTCCTTTGTTTTCTCAACAACGACACGGAGCTGGCGCCGGGCTGGTACGAGCCGATGCGCGAGGGGCTGGCCCGGTTTCCCGACGCTGGTTTCATCGGCAACTTGCAGAAGAATCCGGCGACCGGCCGCTATGATCACATGGGGGTGGTGTTCGCGCCGTGGCTCACCCCGGCGCATTATGGGCAGCATTATAAGCGCATGCCGGCGTGGTTGCGGACGACGGAGTTCACACCGTGGAGCGCGGTGACGGCGGCCTGTTGCCTGGCGCGCCGCGAGGTGTTTTTCGCCGCCGGCGGATTTGACGAAGCTTACGTCAACGGCTGCGAAGACATCGACTTGTGCCTACGCATGCACCGGCAAGGCCATCGGCACTACGTGGCCAACCGAAGCGAAATCGTGCACCACAAAGGGGCGTCACCAGGCAGAAAGACTTTCAACGACCTTAACCTGGAACGTTTGAAGACAATTTGGGGTGACTATATCCAGGGAAAATTCGTGGAGTCCGACGGACGTCGCTTCGCCGAGACATATCTGCGCAAGACATTGGTTTACCCGTGGAAATCAAACCTTGGCAAAACTTGGATCAGTCTGCGCATACTGGCCCGGATGGCGGGCAACAGGTAAAGCATTCCAAGAATGACAAAGCGAGAACCTCACTCCGTCACACAGCCCTTGGTCGTACTTGGTCATCCGGGCCATGAGCTCCGTATTTACGGCTGGCTGAAGCACCATCGGCCGGACGTGTGGATTCTGACCGATGGCTCGGGCGCTGCGGCCGAGCCGCGCATCGAGCTGTCACGCCGGGTGCTGCAGTCTCTCGGCCTAAAGCCCGGCGCGATTTTCGGCGACCATACCGATCGCGATGTTTATGCCGCGATTCTGCGCGGCGACGCGGCCTTCTTCATCACCATCGCCCGCGCAATCACCCGGCGCCTGCTCGACGCCGGCCATACCGCCCTCATCAGCGACGCCGCCGAGGGTTACAATCCCACCCACGACCTCTGCCAGCTCGTCTCCTCGGCCGCCGTCGCCCGGGCATCCCTCGAAAGCGGCTCAAGCATCTCGCATCACACGTTCCTTTTGGCAGGCCGACCCGAGGGCGAACCGCACCAACGTCATGCTGACGACATTGCAGTGAATCTCGACGAGGCCGAGGGCCGGGAAAAAATCCAGACCGCGCTTGATTACGCACGCGCCACGGACGGAACCCTGCTGAAGGAGGTCGAGGAGACTTTGGTTCGTTTTGGGCCAGATATTTTCCGCCACGAGCGTCTTCTGAGCCACGCGACGGGTGATTATGGGATGCAGTTCAATGGGCGGCGCCCGTTTTATGAAGAGCATGGCGAGCGGCGAGCCCAGGAAGGCCATTATCACGAGGTCATCCGTTACCAGCAGCACATGATGCCGCTGGTCCGGGCACTGAGCCAGCACGCTCTCGGGCGGGATTAACCTGCAACGCCGTGCGAGTTCTCATCACCAACAATTCGCTCGCCGAGCATGCGGGCACGGAACTTTACGTGAGGGATGTCGCGTTTGCGCTGCGGAGGCGTGGTCACGACCCCATCGCCTACAGCAGCCGTCTTGGCGCGGTGGCCGAGGAGCTGGTGGCAGGCGGCGTTCCGGTGCTGGACGATCTGTCGATGCTGGAGATGCCTCCCGATCTCATCCACGCCCATCATCACATGGACGCCATGGTGGCGATGCTGCGCTTTCCCCGCGTGCCTGCCGTGTTGTTTTGTCACGGATCTATGCCTTGGGAAGAGGCGCCTGTCTTTTTCCCCTCGATCCTGCATTTTGTCGCAATTGATGACGCCTGTCATGATCGGCTCACCAGCGCCGGCGTTGCGCCGGATGCGATCACCACGCTGCGGACATTTGTCGATCTTCACCGGTTTCCATTGCGTGAACAGTGCGCGCCGGAGCCCCGTCGCGCGTTGGTTTTCAGCAACTATGCCGCTCCCGGGCCGGGGCTTGAGCTCATCCGCGTGGCTTGCGCCGAGGCGGGGATCACCGAAGTGGACGTGATTGGCCACGGCATGGGTACCGCGGTCGCGCACCCGGAGGAAATCTTGCAGCGCTACGATGTCGTCTTCGCAAAGGGGCGCGCCGCTCATGAGGCCGCCGCAACAGGCGCCGCCGTAATCGTGAGCGACTACTCCCGCTTTGCCGGCCTGCTCACTTCCGACGTTTACGAGGTCTGGCGCTCACTCAATTTTGGCGTCCGCACCTTGGTGTATTCGCTGGAGCAATCCGCCTTGGTCGCGGAAATCCGTCGCTATCAGGCCAGTGATGTCCGTCGGGTGACCGAACGCCTCCGCCGTGAGGCCGACTTGGAGACGTCGATGGATCGCTTGATGGGACTTTATGAACGCATTCACTCCGGTCGCGATCGGCTCGCCTTGCTGTCCGAGGGTGTCTTTACAGCCGCCGCGTCGGTCTATCTCCAGGGTTTGGCCGACCAGTTGAAATCACCCGACGCCCTCGCCCTTCGCATCCGGGAGGAGATGTCGGCCCTTCCGAATCCACTGCTGACGGATGTGCTTATGAAGGCATCTATGAGCCGGCTTGAGGACAAGATCCGTCGGCTCACCACCTCGTTTTCCTGGCGGGTGACTGCGCCGCTACGTCTTTTAAGGCGGCGGTTGGTCGATCCTTTCCGTCCGGAAGGACCACGAGGAGATTAACGGAATCAGCTTCGCTTTTTCGCATAGGCCATCGCGTCGGCGATGCGTTCGAGCTGTTCGTCGGTGTGGCCGGCAGAAATGGCGGTGCGGATGAGGTCCTTGCCGGGAGGCACGGCGGGGGTGATGGACATGACGGTGAACACGCCTTTTTCCATCAGCGCCTGCCAGAAAGCGTAGGCGCGTTCCTTGGAGCCGAGCACGATCGGCACGGCCGGCGTCTCGGTGTCCCAAGTGTCGAGGCCGAGCGATTTCAGCATGGCCGTGTAACGCCGGGTGTTACTCCAGAGGCGCTCCAGGTGCTCGGGTTCGGTTTGCAAAATATCGAGCGCGGCGGCGGCGGCGGCGGTCTGGGCGGGGCTGAGCGAAGCGCTGAACAGGGTGTGTTTGCCGTGAGTGCGCAGATATTCGATGAGCGCGCGTGATCCGGCGACGAAGCCGCCGGTGCTGGCAAGCGACTTGGAAAGGCTGCCGCAGATGATGTCGATCTGGTCGGTAAGGCCGAAGTGATCGGCGGTGCCGCGGCCTTGCCGGCCGAGGACGCCGAAGCCATGGGCGTCGTCCAGAACGGTGAAGCTGTTGAACTCGGCCGCGACGGCGGCGATCTCGGGAAGGCGGACGATGTGGCCTTCCATCGAATACACACCTTCGACGACCGTCATCTTGGGCGTGCCGGGCGGAAGACTAGCGGCGACGGCGCGGAGATCGTCGGGGTTGTTGTGGGAAAAACGTTCAACGGTGGCGGTGGAGAGGCGGATGCCGTCCCACAGGCAGGAGTGAATGTTTTTGTCGGCGAGGATGATGTCGCCTTTCTGGGCGAAGGCGGCGACGCCGGAGAGGCAGGAGAGGTAGCCGGCGGCGTGGATGTGGCAGGCTTCCTTGCCGAGAAAGGCGGCGAGTTTCGCCTCGAGATCGAGGTGGTAGGCGCGGGAGCCGTTGGAGACGCGGGCTCCGGTGGCGCTGGTGCCCCAGGTGAGGAGCGCGCCGCGGGCGGCCTCGATGACCTTGGGATGAAAGGAGAGCCCGAGGTAGTCGTTGCTCGCCAGCATGATCATGTCACGGCCGTTCAGGCGGACGTTCGTGCCCTGCTGGGCTTCCATGGCATGATAATACGGCGCGTAGCGCAGGCGAAGTTTGGTGGCCGGGTCGGACTGACAGCGCTCGCGAATGCCGGCGGCTTGGGAAGAAAACAAAGGGAACGCCATGGGAGAACCTTTTATGCAAGGAGCCGGCCGTGAAAGGCAAAGCCGCTTTTGCGGCGGCCAAAGATGGGGCGATTCAGGGAAAATCAGGCGCTCTTCCGCCGGTAATCGCCGCGGCTGAAGTATTTTTCCAGCCATACGTAGGCGCAGATGAAAAAGTACCGGCTGCCCATTTCCTTGATCTTGAGCTTGGCCTCTCCGTGCCGTCGGTTTTCCCACGAGATCGGGACGACCTTCCATGAATAGCCGCGGACAATGGCCTTGAGGGGAATTTCGACGGTGAGGTTGAAATGGGGGGAAAGAAGCGGCCGGCAGCCGTCGATCACCGTGCGGCGATAGGCCTTGAAGGCGTTTGTCGTGTCGTTGAGCGGGATGACGAAGAGGGCCTTGACCAGCAGATTGGCCACGCGGTTTACGAAGAGCTTGAGGCGCGGATAATCCACGATGCGGCCGCCTTTGATGAAGCGGCTGCCGAAGGCGCATTCATAGCCTTCGTCGTTGAGTATTTGCCAATAGCGGACGGCATCCTCCGGCGAATCGGAGGCATCGGCCATCATGATGACGACGGCGTCGCCGTGGCTGTGGTTGAGGCCGTGAATGATGGCGCATCCGAAACCATGCGGACCCGGATTTTGGGTCGGGACAAGGGAGGGGATCTCGGTTTTGAGCGTTTGCAGCAACGACCAGGTGCCGTCCCGGCTGCCGTCGTCGACCACCACGATCTCGTGGGGGATGCGATAGTGGTTAAAGGTCGCGTGAAGATTGCGCAGCGTGAACGGCAGCGAGCCTTCCTCGTCGCGGGCGGGAATGATGACCGAGTAGAGCGTGAGTGGCGTGGCGGGCTGGAGCATGACGCGGGATCGGCAAACGCTAAAGCGGCGCCGACAGGTCGAGCCAGTCAGGATGCGCCTGCGCGTGGACGGCGATTTCTTCGAGAATCGCCGTGACAGGAGTTTGGGGCCGCCAATCCCACGTGCGCGCGGCTTTGGCCGAATCGAGAACCATCCAGGGAATGTCGAACGGCCGGGGCGCGAGATCGGCGGCCACGGGATGCGAACCGAAGCGACCGGCGCACCAGTCGCTGAGCTGCCGCAGGGAAAAGGCCGAGGCAGCTCCGCCGCTCACGTTCACGAGGCGGTTTCCGGCGGGCGTTTGCGGCGCGGCGAATTGCTTTTCCAGCAGGGGCGCGAGGTCGCGCGGATGGAGGCAGTCACGCACCTGGTGTCCCTGTCCGCCAAAGCCGATGTAGCGCAAGGGGCGGCGGCTAAGGTAACTGTTTATCCAATACGCGAAGATCCCCTGGTCGGGCCGGCCGAACTGGCCGGCGCCGGCGAGCACGCCGCAACGGTTGATGAAAACGGGGAAGCCGAAGGTCTCGCCGTATTCGAGGGCGAGGGTTTCGCTGGCGAGCTTGGTCGCGCCGTAGAGGGAGACCGGCGCGCCGGTCGCAAAGGTCTCGTCGATGCCCGCGGCGCCGAGGCCGGCGGGGAGGGAGGCGGCAGACGCGACCGGGCGGAAGGCGTGGTTTTCGACCTCCACCGGAAGGGCGGCGAGCGGCGGAATGCTGTAAACGCGGCTGGTGCTGAGAAGGGTGAAGCCGGCGCGATGACGCTTGCAGTATTCGAGCAGGTTCAGGGTGCCGCCGAGGTTGTGCTCGACGAGCTGGCGGGAGCTGGTTTTTCCGTCCACGCCGGCGAGCACGCTTGGATTGGCGGCGGCGTCGACCACCCAGTCGCACGCGGGGAGTGCGTCGATGTCGCTGGCGGCGCGCAGGTCGCCGTGGACGAGCTTGACGCCCAGCGCCTTGAGTTCGGTCCGGTTGGCCTCGCTGCCGGGCCGGATGAAATTATCGAGACCGATGAGCTGGTGTCCTTGGGCGACGAGCTGGCGGGCGAGCGTGCTGCCGACAAAACCGCAGGCGCCGGTGAGGAGAATGGTCATGAGCGGTGATGCGAGTCAGCCTTGGCGGGCCCGCCAGGCCTGGACGATCTGGCGGATGGTTTCCTCAAGCGACTGGGTGATGTCCCAGTCGGGATAGTGGGCGCGCATTTTGCGGAGGTCGGAGTAGTAGCAGATGTGGTCGCCGGCCCGGTTTTGGTCGACGTAGGTAAAGACCTGGGGCTTGCCGGTGAACTTCTCGGTGATTTTGAAGGCCTCGAGGATGGAGGTGCTGTTGGCCTTGCCGCCGCCGAGATTATAAACTTCGCCGGCGCGCGGGGCGGCGACAAAGGCGGCCATGAAGCGGGCGACATCGAGCGAGTGGATGTTGTCGCGCACCTGTTTTCCTTTGTAACCGAAAACCTTATACTCGCGGCCTTCGAGATTGCATTTCACCAGGTAGGAAAGAAAGCCGTGCAGCTCGACGCCGGTGTGGTTGGGGCCGGTGAGACAGCCGCCGCGCAGGGCGCAGGTGGGCAGGTTGAAATAGCGTCCGTACTCCTGCACCATGACGTCGGCGGCGACTTTGGAGGCGCCGAAAAGCGAGTGCTTGGACTGGTCGATGGTGAAAGTCTCCGCGATGCCATGCTCGTAGGCGGGATCGGCATAGTCCCAGCGGGTCGCGAGCTCCTGAAGCGCGATGCGGTTGGGGGCGTCGCCATAGACCTTGTTGGTGCTCATGTGCACGAAGGGCGCTTCGGGCGCGGCCTGACGGGCGGCTTCGAGGAGATTGAGCGTGCCGCCGGCGTTGGTGTCGAAATCGTCGAAGGGAATGGCGGCCGCGCGGTCGTGCGAAGGCTGGGCGGCGGTGTGGACGATGGCGTCGGGCTTGACGGCCTTGACGATCGCGAGAATGCCGGCGCGATCGCGAATATCGATTTCGTGATGAACAAAGCCGGGCAGCTCGGCACTCAGGCGCTGCTGATTCCAGCGGGTGTCGCCCTGCGGGCCGAAGAAAACGGCGCGCTGGTTGTTGTCGACGCCATGGACGGTATAGCCGAGCTCACGCGCGAAATAAACGCAGACCTCGGAACCGATGAGGCCGGAGGAACCGGTGACGAGGAGGGTTTTAGGCATGGTGTAATGGTCGATTGCCGCTGCCGTCTGATTGGACTGTGTGGCTTAAATCAGCTTTCCACGGATGAGAGACCAAGCTGCTGGTAGGCGGTCCACACGCCGGTGAAAACAAAAAAAATGAAGAAGCCATAGCCCCCGGTAAGGTATCCCTGAGATATGGCGGGGAACGAAGTCGTATCCACGAGCGCACAAATCAGTATGAGTGCGAAGCAGGATCCGAGCAGGCCGGCGCTGAACAGTCCCCAATAGGGAATTCGTCGCCGACTTAACACGCGGATCAAGCCGACTGCGGTGCACAAGAGAGCACCGATTCCCAGCCACGGCATTGTTGCGGCGTAAATTCGACCGATGGGCTTCAGGATGGACAACCGCACATGATCCAAGACGGCCTGTCCGATTAAGGGGGACTTTTCTCCTTCAAGGGATGAAAGCCGCCCGCGGGTGAGATCGGCAAAAATGAGCAGTCGTACAGGCGGACCGATGCTGGGCTTTGGCGTCACCGCCATGTGTTCAAACGTGAATAGCATCTTGGCGGTATTGCCTGCCGATCTGATCAAATGGGGGGTGTAGTCCTTGTTCCAAGGCGGGATAAAGCCGGACCGGGCGGGCCCGGCCTCGATCAGGCCTTGGTCACAGGCCGCGTTTACTTCTTGGGCGATGCGCGCGTAAAACGCCATGGCCTCGGCTCCGGTGCGGGCGTGTCCCGCATAGGCAACCGCATCGCGAAGCGCCCACGGGAACCATCCTCCGGCAATCTCGTGGTCTTCCGGCGGGAGGCCGAGAAGCGCCTGAGAGTTGGCCGCCCAGTTGAATCCCAATTGCCCTTCCAGGTCGGCACGCAGTTCTGCGAACGCCGGACTGATGGCATAGATGCGTTCTCGGGTTTCCCGGGCGACAGGAATGTAAGGCTGCCAATGGGCGGGCGTCACCCGGGTAAGGCTGCCGTAGGCGTCCTTGAACGCGGCACTTTTAAATTCGCAGGTCGTGAAAACGCCATAGTAATGCCAGTTCAATAAACCGACGGTTGAAAGTCCGGCCCCATACACCGCCAGCGGTATCATGATGACGACGCCCAGTTTACGCAGACGACTTTGCTCGTGTTTTTTGCGCCAGATCTGCCACGCGGTGGCCGCCCAGGGGAGCAGCAGTGCGGGAGCGATCCAAATACTGTCCTCCCGCGTGAGGGAGAGGGCTGACAGGGCACCGCCCAGCAGGAGTGCCCATGGGATGAGTTTTCGGGGGGACCATTCCCGGCGGCCATGGAGTGCGAGCAGCCCGGCCAGGATCATCAAAGACAGGGCTGGCGTCAGGTTTTGCCGTAGCACGCGGGTATGTATGCCCGAATCGTAGGTCACGGGGTTGAACAGCAGCGCGGTAAAAAGCCCCAACTGAAGAAAAAAGACCGGCGACCAAGGGCGTAGGGCGCGGATAACCACCCAGCAGGCCAAGGCATATAGCAGATGCTGGGCGATGAAAAGCGGCACGCTGAGCACAAACGAAAGGGCGGTGAACATCGAGAAGAACGGACCCTTGGCCAAAGTCATTTGGCTGTAATGTCCGAGCCACTCGCCCCGAAGCATGCTCCCAGTCATCTGCAAAAACAGACGATCATCATGGCCCGCCGGACCGATCGCCTGGATGGTTTGGGCGCCCACCAGCCAGAGCTTGAATAAAACCAGGACGACCATCGCCATCCCGAGCAGTCGCTGCGGTCGGGCGGCGTTGTTGATGGGATTCATTTGGAAAGTTTCAGCCCGAGTATGCCCAGGAAGCAGCTGCCCAGGACGGTCTGGCAACCCAACGCGAGTAACAATCCGCCGGGGATTACCCATCGCAGGGTTTCAGCCGGAGACAAGGGGCCGAATTGGTGTGCGTTCCATTGGAGGACGGCTCCCAGCGAAAGGCCCAGGCCTGCGCTCACCATGAGCGCGCCCAGAATCAAGCCTGCTTCCAAGGTGATCCACCTCATGGCGCGTTCGAATGCCGGCTCGCGAGGCCGCAGTCCGCTTCGAATGGCGAATACCTTGGTCAGAATCGCAAATTGAACGGATTGAAAGCCGATGAGCACGGCGATCGCGCAAAACAAAAGCGTGTGGACGTCGAGGGTCAGTCGTCCCAGCGCCACGGGCCCCGGGAGGATTAACCCCCCCAGGACGGTGCCGGCGGCCATCAGCGCAAAGCCGGGATGGAGAAAAAGCCAGCGCGGGCTGAACAGCAGCATGAAACGCAGGTGGCGCCAGCCGTCGCGCCACGGGCGCAGGTGCGGGGGGCGGTTGCGCCCGTCCGGGCTCAGGGTGGTTGGGATTTCACCGATACGAAGGTTCAGCAAGGTGGCGCGGATGACCATTTCCGAAGCGAACTCCATTCCTCCCGTGCGTAGATCCATCCGATCGAAAGCCTCTTTGCGAAACGCGCGCAGGCCGCAGTGGAAGTCGCCTACTGGGCAGGAAAACAAGATGCGCCCGATTGTGGTGAGCAAAGGGTTCCCGATGTAGCGATTTTTCCAAGGCATGGCCCTTGGTTTGATTCCCCCCTTGAAGCGGTTTCCCATCACGAGGTCGTAACCTTCGTCGAGGAGCGCGACAAAGCGGCCCGCGTGACCGAAGTCATAACTGCAATCCGCATCTCCCATGAGCACGTAGGGGGCGCGTGCGGCCGAGATGCCGGCTTGGAGCGCATAGCCGTAGCCGCGTTGCTCGACGGGGATCACCCGGGCGCCATGCGCCAGGGCGATTTCGCGGGATCCATCGGTGCTGCCGTTGTCGGCTACGATGATTTCGCCGCTGAGATGAGCGTCCTCCAATGCCTGCCGGGCCTGGACGATGCACTTGGAGAGGGTCAATGCTTCGTTCAGGCAGGGCAAAACAATGGAAAGCTGCGGAGGACGCATGATCGGGAGGGAGAGGGAGGAGGTTGCGATGCGCGACGGGTGCAGTGAGTAGGAGCAAAAAACCCGAAGGATCAATCCTGCCCAACTATCTGCTGGATATCATCGCCGAATTCACGTGGCTTCTGCGCGGCTACACCACTATCCCACCAACCCATATTAAAAATGAAGCACTTGGATCGGATTTTGCAGTACTCACGGATGCGGCGAGCCGCGAGGCATCTGGGCTCAAACATTCGAGTAATCGATATCGGGGCCCATCAGGGCCAGTTGTTTCATCATATGGGATCGCGTTTGCGGGCGGGGTTCGGAATCGAACCGCTGCTTTCCGAACGCAAGCAGGGTAAGTCCTACACGCTTGAACCCGGCTTTTTTCCGAAAACCCGTCCTGATACGGGTGATTGGGACGCCATTACCCTGTTGGCCGTTCTTGAGCATATACCTCGCGAGCAGCACGCCGCGTTGACGAATGCCTGTCACGAACTGTTGAAAGCCGGCGGTCGGGTGATAATCACGGTGCCATCCCCTTTTGTGGATCATATTCTGCGTATCTTAAAAACGTTTCGCTTGATCGATGGCATGTCATTGGAGGAGCACTTCGGGTTTGATCCAAAAGATACGGTCGGGATTTTTGCCGAACCCCGATTCAGGCTGATCAGGCACGAGCGTTTTCAGTTTGGATTGAACAACCTATACGTGTTCGAGAAGCGGCCGCCGGCCATGGACGTGCGGGCGGTGGTTTAGTATCCTCCCTTCATTCGACGTGTTCGTGATAGGCGAACAGGTCGGCGAACGCGCGCACCGGCAGGCCGTGTCGGCGGGCGAAGGCGCATACGGAGTAATGGTCGGTATAGGCGATGTCTTGCCAATCACGACATGAGGTTTCGTGGATCGAGGCGCCATGCAGCTCGATCCAGCGACGTGATCCGGGGTCTTCTTCATGGCGTGCTCCGCGTCGGTAGAGATCGGCCGGAACGAGGTAACAACACCCGACCGAATCGAGATCATAGACGGGGCCGGGTTGCTGAAAATAAGGCGGCTGGAGGCTGGCCCATCGGCCTTTTTCCACAAACCCGGCGGTATCGAAGAAGCGCGGGCCACCGGTCGGGGCGGCCACATGGGCCATGAACACCATGGGGGCGGCGATGCCTCCCTCGGCCCGGCGGATGAGCGTGGTGATCAATCCGGCGGGATAATCGATCAGATCGAGGTCGGCCCAAAAAACCCAGCGCTCATCGCGCAGATGAGATTCGATCATTGCCTGGCGAATCGCGGCGAGCGCGGCGATTCGCCAGGGGTGTTCATCGCGGGACGCGGCTTTGCCGCGTTCGTCAAAGACGATGCGGGACCGCGCAGGGAGGCCTGTTAAGGCGCGTTCAGCCAGCGCCCGCGCATGATCAACGACATGCGCCGCCGTGCCTGGCTTGACCGGGATCAGCACCAACACCGAGTCGGCCGCATCGGGCAGGGCGGCCCACGCTCGCCGGTTCCGCCATGCCGTGAACCAGCCGCGCAGGCCGGTTGGATGGGATGGCCATGATTTCACCGTCACCCACTGCTTGAACAGCGGGATGATTTCGCCGGATGCGGTCTCCGCTTCGATTATCAAGGGGTGGCACCCAGGCTCGCAGGCGAGTTGCACCGTGAATCCCACGTTGTCGGCCGGCGGGGGCGCGGGATGGAAACACTTGACGACGTCGGGACGATTTACCGGTGTGCAGAGCGCGCTCACCGGGCCAAGCGTGACGCGAACATGCGTGGCGGGATACCCCCGCGCGTCGATGAACCAGCCCGAAGCGACTACCGGCGAGTGGACCACCTGGGTTGAAGGAGACGCAGGGACGTCAATGTGAAACCGGTGCGTCATGAAAAGGGGGAGTTGTGTGGCCGTCCGCGCCTTGGACGAAGTCGGATGTGCGATGGATGATCAGGAGCCGAGCATTCGCGGACCGGGATGGGCGGCCGGGTGTTCGGGGATGCGCGTGAACTCGCAAGCCGTCGGTGGTGGCTGGCTGTCGAAGCGGGGCGCGGTTCGGCAGGCCGCTGCAAAATCCTCGGTCACGAGCGTGAGGTTGGGGTTGTAGGCCGGATCGTTGTCGAGCAGCGGTCCCCACGTGCGGCGCATGTAGGCGCACTCGCGTTCGTGGATCGCCTTTTTGGCGGGCGTGTCGTCGGCGCCTCGGGAGGCGGATTCGTAGTGGTAAAATTCGGCGAAGGGGGTCCACACATTGCGATATCCGGCGGCTCCCAGACGCAGGCAGAAATCAACGTCGTTGTAGGCGACGGCGAGGTGCTCCTCGTCGAAGCCGCCCGCTTGGAGAAAAACTTCGCGGCGCACGAGCAGGCAGGCGGCGGTGACCGCGCTGTAGTTTTGCGCCACACGCAGGCGGTTGCGCATGCCGGTGTGCCCGCGCGGGAAAAACTTGAAGGCATGTCCGGCGACGCCTTCGACGAGCTTGGGGCCGGCGAGGCCTAGCACGACGCCGGCGTGTTGCACGCGGTCGTCGGGGAAATACAGCATCGCGCCGACTGCGCCGACTTCGGGGCGGATGGCGTGCGACACCATCTCCTCCAGCCAGTCGGGGGTGATCAGCTTGAGATCATTGTTGAGAAATCCGAGCACTTCGCCGGTGGCGTGGGCAACCGCACGATTGTTGAGAGCCGAGTAGTTGAAGGGGCCGTCGTCGCGCAGGATTTTGACGCCGCGGTTCCCGAGGTTTTCCAGGTAGGCGAGCGTCGCGGGGTCATCGGAACCGTTGTCGATGACGAGGATTTCGAAATCGGGGTACCGCGTGGATTCGAGGATGGATTCGACGCATGTGCGCAGCAGCGAGACGCGATTGCGGGTGGGGATTATAAGGGAGACTCGCGGAGGAGTGGCGGGCAATTTGCGCCGCACCCGCCAGTGTCCGCCCCGCACGGGCAAGACTTCGGCTTCGATGCCGGACCGCGCAAGGTGGTCGCGCAGTACCTGGCGGGCGGCGGCGATGGCGTAAGATTTGTGGCTTTGCTTGCGAGCGGTGGAGCCGGGAATCGCGCGCCAATGATAAAGAATCTGCGGGATGTGCAGGATGGCGTTTGCCGGCACATGGCTGGTCGTGCGCAGGGCCAGGTCCCAATCCTGCGCGCCTTCGCAGCCGATGCGAAAGCCGCCCAGTTCGCGAATCAGGGATGTGCGGTAAACGGCGAGGTGGGCGAAGTAGTTTTGCGCGAGCAGCAGATCGGGGTTCCACTCGGGTTTGAAGTAGGGGGAGCTGCATTGGCCGTGGGGGTCGATCTTGTCTTCGTCCGAGTAGATGATCTGCGCGGCGGGGCGGCCCTCCAAGGCGCGGGCGACTTCGGCGAGCGCATGCGGAGCGAGTTCGTCGTCGTGATCGAGCAGCGCGGTGAACTCGCCCGCGGCCAGCTCCAGCGCGGAGTTGGATGCGGCGGAGATGTGGCCGTTGACGGGGCGACGGATGATTTTGATGCGCGCATCGCGGGACGCGTAGTCCTTCAGAATCCGACGGACATGAGCGGCGGTGGACGCATCGTCGGCGATGCAGAGCTCCCAGTGCGCGTAGGTTTGTTCGCGCACGCTGTCGATGGCGCGACGCAGCCAGCGTTCGGGCGTGTTATGCACCGGCATGAGAACGGAGATCAGGGGCCCTTTGGCCGGAGGCGGACGGGGCGGGTTGGCGCGGGCGTTTTCATCCACCCACAGCGCATGCTTGGTCGCGGCGCGTTCCCGCGCATAAACGCAAACGAGCCTGCGGCCTATCACCCGGTGATCTCCGTCTTCCGTCTCGGCCTCGATCACGAGGTGTTTGAGTCCGGGTTTGGTCCTGAATGTCGCGATGAAATCGTGGGGAGTCCGGCCTGGAATGCAGGCGATTACGCGGCTACCCAGTCGCAACCGGATTTGCCGGGCTGCGCGGCCTTGTGCGTCAAGAAACCAGCCTGCGACGGTCACCGAGGATCGGCTGAAACTGATCCATGAGGAGGGCGTCTCAACACGATAGTTCATGATGCGAGTTCGCAATGTGCGTTGCGCGAGACGGCGTGGCGCGGGATCTGAGGCGCGCGCCCGGCCTTTTGCGCGCATCGCTTGTTTCCGTTTATCATAAAAAGCGCCGGCTGTTTTCGTAGCGGTCGCAGACGTCCTCGGGAGAACCGTCGGCGAGGATGTCGCCACGATTCATCCATACGGCGCGGTTGCACACCTGGGCGATGGTGCGGGCGTCGTGCGAGATCAGCACCACGGTTTTGTCGGCGCGGAATTTTTCCCGGATGGCCGCCTGCGATTTGATCTGGAACGCGTGGTCACCCACGCCGAGTACTTCGTCGATGAGAAAGACGTCGGGGTCGGTTTGCAGCGCGATCGAGAATCCCAGGCGCGCATTCATGCCCGACGAGTAGGTGTTGACCGGAGCGTGGAAGGCCTCGCCGAGCTCGGAAAAATCCAGGATTTCATTCAGTCGGCTCTCCATGTGACGGCGGCTTTTGCCCATGAACAGACCGCTTAAAATCGCGTTTTCCGCGCCGGACAAATGACCCTCGAATCCCACGCCCAGCGCGAGGAGTTGCACATGCATCCGGTTGTGCGCGTAACGAACAACGCCTTCGTCCGCCGCGATGATGCCGGCGAGCAGGCGCAGGAGCGTGCTTTTGCCGCAGCCGTTGCGGCCCACGATGCCCAGTTTCTCCCCGCGCCGGATCTCGAGGCTCAGTCCGCGCAGCGCCCACGGCGCCTCGCGCGCGGCCGAGCCCTTGGGGCGTCCACCGCGGTAATACACGCCGGCGTCTTCCAGTTTTATCAACGCGTCAGACATTGGTGAGTTTCAATAGTCGTTTATCGAAATAGGCCTGGATCAAACTTCCCGTCAGCAGCAGCGCTCCGGCGGTGGCAGCCACGGTGCCCAATTGCGGAAAATCGGGCGCGCGCCCGCCGAGGATCACGGCGCGGTAGGATTCGATGAGCACCGCCATGGGATTGGCGTAAAAGTAGGGCAACAGATGCGCGGGCACGCGTTCGGCCGTGAAGAAGATGCCCGAGACGAAAAAGAGCAGGCGGAAGAGGGATTGGAGCAGCAGGTGCAGGTCCGAAACCAACGTGACGCCGATCGAGACTATCAGCGAAAGCCCGATGATCAGGGCAAGTTGCAGCCCGAGCAAAACGGGCAGCCACAGCAGGGTGGGACCGGGCTGGAAGCCGGCCGAGAAACACGCCGCCAGCACGATGACGAACGCGAAGGCGAAGCGGATGGTGTTGGCCCCGATGTCCACCAGCGGGAACAGGTATTTGGGCAACGGGACTTGTTGATGAACGTGGAACTTGGCGGCGATGGAGCCCGCGCTGAGCATGACCGAGCCCTCCAGCCACTGCCAGGTGATCATCCCCAACAGGATGGTCATGAGCGCCGAAGCGCCCTTTTGGCCGGTGAGGTGCGACATGGCGAAATACAGGACACCGGTGCTCATCAACGGTTCGAGCAGGAACCAGACGTAGCCCAGGTAGTTCTTTCGCGCCTCCGATTTCAGGCCGGCGAGCGTGCGGTAATAGATGATGTCCTTGTAACGAAAGAGGCTGCGCATGGCGGGCCGTGGTCAGGCGGGAAGTCGGGCGAGGTAAGCGCCGTAGCTGGATTTGCCGAGACGCTCGATCTGCGCGTTGAGCCCGGCGCGATCGATCCAGCCCTGGCGGAAGGCGATTTCTTCGAGGCAGGCGATTTTCAAGCCTTGGCGGTTTTCGATGACTTGCACGAATTGCGCCGCATCCAGCAGAGAATCGTGGGTCCCGGTATCCAGCCAGGCGGTGCCCCGTCCGAGCAACTCCACCCGCAGTTTTCCTCGTTCCAGATACAGGCGGTTGAGATCCGTGATCTCGAGTTCGCCACGGGCCGAGGGTTTCAGGCTGCGGGCGAGGGCGACCACCTCGGCGTCGTAAAAATAGAGACCGGGGATCGCGTAGTTGGATTTGGGCCGGGCCGGTTTTTCCTCCAAAGAAAGCACGCGACCGTCAGGGGCGAACTCGACTACGCCATAGGCCGAAGGTTCGGCGACGTGATAACCGAAGATGGTCGCGCCATCCGTTTGGGCGTTGGCGGCCTGGACGGAGGAGGCGAAGTCATGGCCGTAAAAAAGATTGTCGCCGAGCACCAGCGCCGCGGGCTGCTGGTCGAGAAACCCGCAGTCGCCCGCGATGGTGAAGGCTTGCGCGAGGCCGTCGGGGCTGGGTTGCTCGGCGTAACTAAGCCTGAGGCCGAACTGGGTACCGTCGCCTAGCAGCCGACGAAAAAGCGGCAGGTCGAGAGGCGTTGAAATCACCAGGATTTCCCGGATGCCAGCGAGCATGAGCACCGATAGCGGATAATAGATCATCGGCTTGTCGTAGACCGGCATCAGCTGTTTGGAAACGGCGAGGGTCAGCGGATAGAGCCGGGTGCCGGAGCCGCCGGCGAGAAGGATGCCTTTGCGTTTCATGGTCATGTTTGGCCCAGCCGTTCCAGTTTATAGCGGCCATTGAGGATATCCGCGGTCCACGCCTCGTTGTCCAAATACCACTGGACCGTTTTGCGGAAGCCGGAGGAGTGGTCCTGCCGCGGGGTCCAGCCGAGCTCGCGGTGGATTTTCGACGCGTCGATGGCGTAGCGGAGATCATGGCCGGGGCGGTCGGCGACGAAGCTGATCTGCCGGGCGTACGGCTGGCCGTCGGGCCGGGGGCGCAATTCGTCGAGCAGGCCGCAGAGGAGGCGGACGAGGTCGATATTTTGGCGCTCGTTGTTGCCGCCGATATTGTAGGTCTGGCCGGGAAGTCCGCGTTCGATGACGGTGTGCAGGGCCTCGGCGTGATCGCCCACGTAAAGCCAGTCGCGGATGTTGGCACCTTTGCCGTAGACGGGAATGGGGTCGCCGCGCAGGGCCTTGAGAATGACGACGGGGATGAGTTTTTCGGGAAACTGAAACGGGCCGTAATTATTGGAGCAATTGGTCACGAGCACGGGCAGGCCGTAGGTATCGGCCCAGGCGCGGGCGAGGTGATCGGAGGCCGCCTTGCTGGCTGAATAAGGAGAGTGCGGGTCGTAGGCGGTCGCTTCGGTGAAAAGGCCGGTGTCACCAAGCGAACCATACACTTCATCGGTGGAAACATGCAGAAACCGAAAGCGATCGCGGGCCGGACCGGAGAGCGAGGCGTGATGGACGCGGGCGGCTTGAAGCAGCGTATAGGTGCCGACCACGTTGGTCTGGATGAAAGCGCCGGGGCCGTCGATGGAGCGGTCGACATGACTCTCGGCGGCGAGGTGCATGACCCAATCGGGTTTGAAATCCGCAAACACGGAGCGGAGCGCCGCGGCGTCGCAGATGTCGGCTTGGACAAAACGATAGCGGGGGTGGGCGTCGCAATCGGCGAGCGAGTGCAGGTTTCCGGCGTAGGTGAGGGCGTCGAGATTGAGAACGGTGTGACCGGTTGTGGTGAGCAGGTGGCGGACGAGATTGCCGCCGATGAAGCCGGCGCCTCCGGTGATGAGAACGTTCATATCAAAGCGGGCGAGGCGGCGGATTGCCACTGAGCGAGGGCTTGCCGGATCGCGTCGCGCACGGGAGAGAGCACGATGCCGGCGCGGGCGAGTTTGGAAGAGTCCATGACGCAGTTGGATCGCGGGGTCTTGGCAGCCTGCCGCATGAACTGGGCTTCGTTTTCGAAGAAGGTGAATGTCTTCAGGCACACGCCGCTTTCCTTGATCAGCTCCACGACCTCATGCGTCGTGACCTGGCCCGGATTGGTGACGTTGTAAGTGCCGAAGGGAATCCGCTTTTCCCAGCAGGCGAAGGTGGCGGCGACGAACTCATCCAGTTGCGAGATGGAATTGGTCGCTTCGAGCAGGGTGCTGTAACGCATCAGCTTCGTGAGGTAATTGCGCGGGCTGTCCACGTGGCCGAAGGGAATGCGCAGGCGCCAGAGGTAGACGTCGGGATGCCCGGCGAGAATTTCCTCCCCGAGCGCTTTGGTGCCGGAGTAGAAGGAGCAGTTGTTCTGGCGGAAGGTGAAATTGGGGGCGTCGTCTTCCGTGAAGCCGGAGCCGTCGGCGCGCGCTCCGGTGTAAATGCAGCCGGAGGAGACGTGGCCCCAAGGCACGCCGGCGGCTTCGCAAGCGGCCGCGATGCGGCCGGGCAGGACGGCGTTGCCGAAAAGGCAGTCGGTCTTGTGCAGCTCGCACGCATCGACATTGGGCTTTCCGGTGTAGCCGGCGGCGTTGATCAGGAATGCCGGCCGGTCGCGTTTTAACGCGGCGGTGAGCGTGGCAACATCCGTGTAGTCGAGGGCACTGCGTTGCAGGTTTTTGAAGGGAAGCCCCTTCCGGCTTAACAAAGCTTGATAGGCCTGACCGACGTAGCCGGATCCTCCGAGAAGATAGATCATGGAAGCAGTGGAGCGAAAGCGATGGACTTGGCTGGCGGCGACGGAATGACAGCGCGAGACATTTGCGTGAGTGCAAATAGTATTGGCAGGGCCGTCGACAGCTTTTTGCCCGAAAGAGTCCGGCTTTTTCAGCGGGACGGTTCCTTTTGCGTCCGGGCTCACTTGGATATTGCCAATGCAATCTTCTGGCTGCCGTTATCATGCTTTAACCTCCTTATGTCTCGTCTGCTGCGCTTCTCTTTTTTGGCGACCTTGATCAGTGGCTTGTCCGTGGTGTCGTCGGGGGCGACGGACTCATCGCCGACGGTCGAGACGGAAACCGCGCTTTTGATGATGCCCGAGACTTTGATCGAAGGCCTGCAGCCGTTGACGGCGGCGGCGCTGGAGTCTTCTCCGCGCGTGATCCATGCGCGACTGGACGTGCTCGCGGCCGAAGCGCGGGAGGAGGAGACCCGGAGCGTCACCCGTCCGCGCGTGGACGTTTTCCTCGATGCCGCGGCCCGGGAAAATGCGACCACCTCCAGCGGGTCTTTCCAGACTTACTACAACGTGGCGGCCGAGCAGCCGCTGTGGCACTGGAACGCCCTCGATAACCAGAAGCGTCTGGCGAAAATCCAACGGCAGCTGGCGGAGAACGACGGCGAGGAGGCCCGGCGTTCGCTGGTGGTTGAAATCCGCCAGCGTTATCTCGATTTGATCATGCAAAAATTGCAGATGGGCGAGATCGACGCCGCTTATGCGCGCCAGAACAGCCATCTCGGCGTGAGCAGGGAACAAGCGGCACGGGGAGAACTCTCAGCTGACGTGGTTGCAACCGAGCAGCTGGATCTGAGGACGACGGAAGTGGCCCGCGACCGCCGGCGCACGGCCTTTCAGCGCAGCCTGCGGGAGTTTGCCGTGCTCAACGGACTCGCCTCTTTTTCGGCCGAGGCGCTGCCGGATGGAATTCCCGGCGTGCCGGCGAATGCCGTGGCGCTTTTCAATCCCGCGCCGCCTGCGCCACCCGCGGCGGGTCGCGTGCCTGCGGCGCTCGCCCGGGCGGAGGGTGAGCTGGCCTCGGCGCGGCTTAACCAGGAAATCACACGGGTGCGGATGCGTCCGATGGTGAACCTGGCTGCGGGCGCCAATCAGGACCAGACGAGCGGCGCCGACCAGACCGCCGTTGTCTCCTACTTTGCCGGTTTGCGCGTGCGTTGGGATATTTTCGACGGCTTTGCCACGCGGGCCGCCGTGAAACAGGCGCGAGTCGCCGTGCGCCAGAGCGAAAAGACCCTCGTGGACGCCCGCGTTGCGCTGGCCAACCAGCTGGCCGACGGCGTGACGGACGTCCTGCTCGCCGCCAGGGAACTCCAGATCGCGGAGGATCGCTTTGCCCTTACGCTCAACCGCCAGCGCGTTGACCAGGACCTGTGGAAATCGGGCCAGCTGGCCGACTCGGAGTGGCGGTTGCGCCAGGCCGCCGCGGTAGGCGAGCGCACCAATCTCTTCCGGCTGCGCGGTCAGTTGATGCTGCAGTTGGCCGAGCAGGAACTGTTGCGCCAGCGAGCGACCAAGCCGTCCAACGAAATTCCCTTCCCGTGAAATCCCGCCGCTTCGTTTATTGGGGCCTTGCCGCGCTCCTGGCTGCCGGAGGTCTGGTGCTCGCCTTCAGGCTCATTCAGCCGCGGGTCGCCGTGGCCGTCGTCAAACGCGGTCTGGCACTCAACGCCATGCCCGCCACGGTGGCGGTGCGCGCCGACTACACGATGGATCTGCGCAGCGAGGCCGGCGGCCGCGTGCAGGCCACCGCGCTCCGGCTCGGCGCCGGCGTGAAGGCGGGCGAAACACTCCTCCAGATCGACGACACCGATCTCAAGCTCGATCTGGAACGGGCCACCAACGATTACAACGCCGCCGTGCGCCGCCATGAAATCGGCTCGGCCACCAAGCTCGACCTTGAGACCGCCCGTGCTGACCTCGCCAACTTCACCAAGCTGTCCGAGGCCGGCCAATATCCCGCCGCCGAACTCGACAAGCGCAAACGCGAGCTCAAGCAGCTGGAGCAAAAAATGGAAATCGAGCAGGTGAACGAGGACGCGCTCATCGCCAGTCTCGCCACCGACATCAAGACGCGGAAGCGCCAGATCGAAAAGGCCCGCGTGGTTTCCCCCATCGACGCGGCGGTGGTCACCGTCTCCGCGCATGTGGGCGACCTGATCGCCGCCGGCGCTCCTCTCGCCACCCTCCTGGCCCGGGAGCGCGTGGTCGAGGCCCGCGTCAGCGAGGAAAACTTTGCGGGCGTCGCCGTGGGCCAGCCGGCCATCGTGCGGTTTTTGAGCTACGGATCAGAACAATTTTCCGGTCGGGTGACGCGGGTGCTGCCCTCTGCCGACCCGCTGACCCAGCGCTACACCGTCATTCTCGAAGTGAATATTCCGCCCGAGCGTCTGGTCCCCGGCTTGAGCGGCGAGGCGAGCATCATCATCGGCGAACACCCCGGCGTGCTGATTATCCCCCGCCGCGCGCTGCTGGGCGATTACGTGCTCGTGGTCGAGAAAGGCCGCGTGCAACAGCGCCGCGTGCAGCGCGGTTACGAAAGCCTTAACGAGGTCGAAATCACCCAGGGGCTGAAGGAAGGCGAACGCGTCATCACCGACAACCTCGAGGCGTACCGTCAGGGCGACGCCGTGCGCGCGGACAAATCCTGAGCCGCCGCCACTCCGCCATGTCGCCGAATCTGCGCATTGCCCTGCGTTTCCTCACGGCGCGCAAACGGGCCATGTTCATGAGCCTTTTCGGCATCATGTTCGGCGTCGGATTTTTTATCGTCACGCAGGCGCAGACCAGCGGCTTCGAATCATTTTTCATCAAGACTATCCTCGGCACCAACGGAGCGCTCCGGATCGAAGATCGCATGCAGGCGACGATGTTTCCAATGGAGGCGGACGGTGCCGCCGGCGGATCCGATTTCCTCATCGCGGGGGAGGGCGGCCGGAAGATCATCCCCGGCATTGAGGATCCCTTCCGCATCAGCGAGGCGGTGCGGCGGTTCAAAAACGTCTCCGGTGTGTCCATCGTCCTTCAGGGCACGGTCAATCTCTCGACCAACGTCAGCGGCGATTCCGTCCGCGTGCAGGGCGTGAACATCGACGACCATCTCGCCGTCTCCGACCTCGCCTCGCAAATTGTGCAGGGCGACCTGGCCGATTACCGGCTCACCCCGGCCGGCGCGCTGGTCGGCAGCGTGCTTGCCTCCCGCCAGAATCTCCACCCGGGCGACACCTTCACGCTGGAGTGGAACGGCGAGGCCCGCCGCTACCGCGTCAGCGCCGTCTACGAGACCGGCGTGAGCGACATCGACCGGGTACGCGTTTACATCCACCTGGCCGAGGCGCGCTCGCTTCTGCAAAAACCCACCGGCGCCACGTTCATTCAGGTCAACCTCTTCGATCACGAACGCGCGCCCGAGGACGCCGTTCGCATCCAGGAGGTCATCGGCCACACTGTCGCGCCCTGGCAGCGCCGTGAAAAAACCTGGCTCGATGTCTTTCGGGCGCTGCGCTTTTCCTCCGCCCTCACCGTCTCCACCATCATCCTCATCTCCGGCCTGGCCATGTTCAACACCCTCGCGATGGTCGTGATGGAGAAGACCAAGGACATCGCCATTCTCCGCTCCATGGGCTACACCCGCCGTGACATTGCCCGCGTCTTCATCTGGCAGGGCGCGATCGTCCTCGCCGCCGGCGCCATCCTGGGCTGCGTTTTCGGCGCGGTCGCCACCTATGGCGTGTCCAAGCTACCGATACGGATTCGCGGAATCTTTTCGACCGACTCCTTCGTGGTCGCCTGGTCTCCCTGGCATTATGTCGCGGCGGTGACCATCGCCGCCGTCGTGGTCATGGCGGCCAGCCTCATCCCGGCGCGGCGCGCGGCGCGCCTGGAGCCCGGCGACGTCATCCGGGGGACCGCCCTATGACGGCCGCCGGCCCGGTTCTTCGTTGCGCCGGTTTGCACCGCTACCTCGGCCACGGCGCGGGCCGCGTGCATGTGCTCCGCGGCGTCTCCTTCGAGGCGGAGCGCGGTTGTGTTCATGCCATCGTCGGCCCCTCCGGCTGCGGAAAATCCACGCTCCTTTACCAACTCGGTCTGCTCGACCGCCCCGATGACGGCCAGATCTGGATCAACGGAGAAACCATTTCGAATTCCAGCGATGCGCTGCGCACCGCCGCGCGCGGGCGACATCTCGGCTTCGTCTTTCAATTTCATTTTCTTCTCCTGGAGTTCACCGCGCTGGAGAATGTCATGATGCCCATGCGTAAGTTCGGCCGGCTCGACGAGGCGGGCATGGCGACGCGCGCCCGGCGCCTCCTCGATGAAGTCGGTTTGGGCGACAAGACCCACCGCCTCGGGACCGAGCTTTCCGGCGGCGAGCAGCAGCGCGTGGCGGTGGCGCGCGCCCTCGCCAATGAACCGGCCGTCATTTTGGCCGACGAGCCCACCGGCAATCTTGACCAGAGCAATTCCGCGATGGTTTTCGATTTGCTGGCCCGGCTCGCCCGAGAAAACGGCCAGGCCGTCGTGTTGGTGACGCACAACCCCGAGATTGCGCGTCGCAGCGATCGCGTCCTGGCGATGCGCGATGGCGTGTTCGTCTGAGCCATGAGCCCGGCCGCCATACGCGCCGCCTGGCGTTCGCTGAGCCGGAAGGCCAGGGCGGTCGTGGCGATTTGCGGGGTGGTCGCGGTGATTTTGTTTGCGCCGCAGCTGGCGGAAATTCCGCAGCGCAGTGCCCTGCGTGGATCGGACAATACGTTCAATTATCTCTGGCTGCGGTCGCTCATGGTGGGCGGCGACTGGGATTTTCGCGATGACCTCGCGGTGTGCGACACGCTCACGCCCGAATACCGTGAAGCTTCGCTGGCGTTGCCGCTGACGCCGGCGGGTCGCTTGCCCAACAAATATGGCATTGGCTGGGCGTTGGTGAGTCTTCCGTTTTATCTGGTGGCCGATGGTGTGGTCGCGACCGGCCGGGTGCTCGGCGTGTGGACGCTGGCGCGTGATGGTTATAATCCGGTTTACCAAATCTCCCTGCAGACCGGACATTTCCTGCTCGCCGGGGTGGCGCTCGCACTGGCCTACCGTGTCATCCGCCGCTGGTGTGCGCGGGAGCCAGCGGTGATGGGCGTGGCGTTGATCTGGGCGGCCAGTCCGTTGCTTTATTATCAGACGAGCAATCTTAGCATGAGTCATGGCGTGGCATTTTTTGCGATCACGCTCTGTCTTTACGGCTTGGTACGCGCGGAGGAGTCGTTCGACGCAACCTGGCCTTGGTGGCTGGCGGGCATGGGATTGGGGCTGGCGGTGATCACGCGTTTTCAAACCGCGGTCTATGGCCTGATTCCGCTCTGGGTGCTGGTGGATTTTGCGCGAAAATCGCGCGATGCGATGGCGGTCGGGCGGGCGACGCTGGGCTTGGTGGCGGGGGCAGCGCCATTGATCGCGTTGCAATTATTCGCGTGGAAAATCGTCTATGGCTCGTGGTTGGTGTTCAGTTACGGCGCGGATGGCGAAAGGTTCGCTTGGTTGCATCCGGAGGTGGTGCGGGTGCTTTTCTCGCCCAATCACGGATTGTTTTATTGGCATCCGTTGCTGGCGGCAGGCGCGGCCGGGCTCGCAATCCTGGCCTGGCACAAACGCGGTTTGGCCCTGGCTGGCGGCGTGGCGTTTGTGGCGATGATTTTCGTCAACGCGGCTTGGTGGTGCTGGTGGTTTGGCGCCTCCTTTGGCGGACGGGCATTTGACGGGGCATTTTTGTTTTTGATGGCGGGATGGGCGTATCTCTACGGGCGCCTGCCTGCCCGATGGAGCCGGATGCTCTTTGCCGGGAGTGTCGCGCTGGCGGGATGGAATTGTCTCCTGCTCGTGCTTTACCGTTTGGCGGTGATTCCGCGCAACGGTCCCGTTTCCTACGAAGAAATGGCGCACGCCCTGCCATTGCTCTTCCGCTGACTGAGCGGACCGACCGAGCCGCCATCCCGGGCGACTTCACCAACCGAATCTGTGCAACAATTGTTGCACAGATTCGGTTGGTGAGGATTTGGGGATGGCGGGGCGCGGGATTGCGGTACTAGGCTGGTGAGAGATGAGTCCGCGAGCGGAAGAGTTATTGTATGTGACGATGTGGGCCTCCGGTATTTTTGCGCTGCCTACTTACCGGCAATTTGAAGAATCGTTCGACGATTGGCTGCGGCGCGAGGGGTTGGAGCGTCGTTTTGTCGAGCTAAGGAAAAAAGGAATGCTCGAGAAGCCTGCGGCAGATGCATCCGCCGTGCGGCGAATCCATCGCCTAACCGAAAACGGTCGGATCGCGGTGCAGGGCGGGCGTGACCCGGAGGCGTGTTGGAAACGACCGTGGGATGGCCGGTGGCGAGTGGTGCTCTTTGACGTTCCCGCAAGTAAAACGGCGCTTCGCTATCAACTGTGGCGGTTCTTGCGCCTGCATCATTTTGGGTACTTGCAAAATAGCGTGTGGATCACTCCGGATCCGGTCGATGCGATGCGCGAGCGCATCGGCACGGAGAAGGCGAGGGTTGGCGCGCTGACTTTGCTGGAGGCCCGTCCCTGCGGCGGGGAGACGGATGCGGATATCGTGGCGGAGGCCTGGGATTTCCCCGCGATCAACCGCCTTTATCGGCAGCACCTGCTGGTGCTCGGTCAGATGCCCAAGATCAAGTCTGGCCTGACAGCCTGGCGGCAGTGGGTCGGCCGGGAACGCAAAGCCTGGCAGCAGGCGCTCAAGGCGGATCCGCTCCTTCCGGACGCCCTGCTCCCCGCCGGCTATTTGGGCAAACAGGCATGGGGAAAGCGCCGTCGATTGCTAGGAACCGCGTAAAAAATCTTCCGCAGTTGGTGGCCGTCAAAAAACCTCAACAAAATATATGCAACAATTGTTGCATGAATTTGGTTGGTCGAAAAATGGTGACGGGGGTCAGACCCTGAGAGGGCGGAGGGCGTGGTCGAGGCGCCGGAGGGCCTCGTCGATCTCGGCTTCGGTGTGTGCGGCGCCGATGAACCAGTTGTGGTGTGGGTGGAGAAAGACACCCTGCGCCACGGCGGCGGCGCACAGGCGCTGAGTACGCAGGAACGACGGGTCGTCAGCCACACGCACGTAGGGCATCGCGGGCGGCCCGCTCGCCACCAGCGGCAGGCCATGTTTCACGCCGAGCGCGAGAAAACCGTCGACAAATTTTTGACCGAGGCGGGCGAGCCGCGCCGGCACGTCGTCACGCGCGATGATTTTCAGGGTGGCAAGCGCCGCCGCCATGGGCGCGGGATCGTTCCAGTAGCTGCCGGTCAAAAACACACGGCTGGCGGCGGCCTGGTGGCCGGCACGACCGACGCAGGCGGAAATCGGGTGTCCGTTGGCGATGGCCTTGCAGTAGACGGCGAGATCGGGCTCGTAACCATAAACCGAATGCGAGCCATCGACGGAAAGGCGGAAGCCGCAGCGCACGTCATCGAGGATGAGCAGCGCGCCGTGCTCACGACAGAGGCGGTTGGCCGCCGCCACGAATTCCGATGAGGGCAGTTGCGAATCGGCGTAGGCAGGATGGTGAAACGGCGTGAGCACGAGTCCGGCGACCCGGCCGCGGTGCCGCGTGAAGAGCGCTTCGAGCGCGGACACGTCATTCCATGGGAAATCATGGATGTGTGCGCGATCCTCGGGAATGAGGCCGTGGAGGCCGGGCGTGCACCAAGCGTCCGCGCCGTGATAGGCACCGGCGACTTTGAGAATTTTTGGCCGGCCGGTGACTTCGCGGGCAACCATCACGGCCCACGTGGTGAGATCCGAACCGTTCTTGGCGAACACGGCCCAATCGGCGAAGTCGATTCGCTCCACGAGGTATTCCGCGAGCTCCACCATAACCGGCGTGGGATGGTTAAAACACGCGCCGTGGTGTCGGGCGGCATCGGCGGCGGCCTCGACTTCGGGGTGGCAGTAGCCGAGTACGAGCGGACCGTAGCCCCCCATGAAATCGATGAATTCGTTGCCGTCTGCGTCGCGATAACGG
The DNA here is from genome assembly GCA_019510185.1 of Verrucomicrobiota bacterium. GTDB lineage: Bacteria > Verrucomicrobiota > Verrucomicrobiia > Opitutales > Opitutaceae > Rariglobus. Next base: position 256,089 of record JAEKKV010000011.1, read on the forward strand.
CAGCCGTTGCCATCGACCGCGTAATAGGGAAAGGCGCCCGGCACGGTGACGGCCGGCGTGGTGTGGCCGTAGATCCCGCCGGGGATCACGCGTGCGGCGCGGCGAAAGAGGGCGTGGGATTTTTCGAAATTCACGGATGAACGGCGGGAGGGCGGAGCAGGTTGCCGGCGCGAAGCATGATCACGCCCAGCTGGTCGGCCAGCGGAAGTTTGCCGGTGATGCGCAGGTCTCCGAGTCCGAGCGCGGCGAGCGAGTCGAGCCGGTGGTCGAGTTCAGCCAAGGCCACCGCGAGGGTGGCAAAGGTGATCGCAACTCCGACCGGGCGAGGAGGCTCGCCCCAGCCCCACGTGGCATCGGCCGGCGAGAGCCAGAGAGAAACCGGGAATTCGGGGCACGAGAATGTGGCGACGCTTTCGCCCAGGCGGGCGCGTTCCGCTGCGCCTTCGGGCTGATGCCGCAGCCAGCTCGCGGCGGCGGCGACACCCACGACAAAGCCGGCCCATACATGCAGGCGCAGCCGGGCGGGGTCGTTGAGGGCGGTGGCGCGGTCGTTTAAAAGCGCCTCCATTTTTTTGCCGGCGGCGGGAAGGCGGCGGGCGACTTTCAATTGCGTCCAGCCGCCGAGCGGCAGGGCGAGGGCGGGACCGCTGTTGTCGAAGGCGCGGACGAGTTGCGCGGCGGAGGGAAACCACAGGCGCAGATCCCCGGGTTGCGGTGAGGCGATGATGACGGAGACTTGGCCGGCTTTGACGATGAGCCGCGCGCCGAGGCCGCCGGTGAAGAGGGCGACCGTCACATCCGGACCGGCGAGGGCGCTGGCGAGTGCGGGATCGTGCGCGGCGAGGAGCGGAAGCGCGCCGAGCACGGCCTCCAGGTAGAGCGCGGCTTTGAGTTTCGTTTCCGTCATGGAGTTTCTCCGGCGATCCAGCGGACGATATTTTCAGGGTGGCCGGTCGGGCGGGCGTCGCGGAGACGGGCGCGCAGGGCGGCGGCTTCTTCGGGATGTTCGAGCAGGTGAATCGTCTGGCGGGCAACGTCCTCGGCCGAGCCGGCGAAGAGCGCACAGGCGTGTTGGCGGCAGTATTGCACGGTGATCAATTCCTGGGGCATGACGCCGCCGATGCCGTTATGAATCAGCGGGGTGCCGAGGAGGATCGCCTCGCTGGTGGCACCAGTGCCGGGGCGCGCAACGATGGCGGAGGCGAGGCGCTTGAGGCCGACCATGCGGTCGGTGTGGGCGAGGGCGCGGATCGTGAGGTGCGGATGCGAAGCGGCGAACGCCTCGATTTGCGAGCGCACGCGGGTGTTGTACGCGCAGAGGGCGACGATTTGGAGCTTTTTTCCGGTGGCGGCGAGGCGGCGGAGAATGGCCAGGTGATTGTTGGCGCCGGCGAGTCCGGTGCTTAGCAAAAGGGTGAACGTCGAACGATCGAGTCCGAGTTCGCAGGCGAGGAGGTCGGCCTCGTGCTCGATTTCGGCCTCTGGGGCGAAGAAGGGCGGGCGCAGAAGAAAACCGCCCCAAAGCACCTTGGTTTCGGGCATGCCGACGGCGAGAGCGGCGGCGCAGATTTCGCGGGTGGCGCCGATGAAACCGTCCGCCCGGGGGTTGGCCCAGTGGCGGCTGAAGCCGTAGCCGCCGGAAAGTTCGCCGCAATAGGTGAGGCAACGCACCGGGCGGTCGGGCAGCGCGGTGCGCACGAGGTCAAAAAAACCGTGGTTGGTGTGTGCGTGGACGCTGATGACGCGGTCGGGCGGCCAGTCGCGGATAAGCCGGGTGAACGTGTCTCGGCCGAGAATGCGCGCACCGCGGCGATGCATGCCGGCGATCTCCAGATAATTGAAATAGAGGTGGTGCAGCCAGGGAGCGCGGCGTTGGATGAAATTGTAGAGTCCGACGCCGAAGCGATAGAGCGCGTGGGTGTTTTCCAAGACCTGATGGACGCGGATCTCCACGGCCTCGCCGTAAACCTGTTCGGCCCACTGGCGCAGCGAGTCGGCGCGCATGTTGTGGCCGGTGCCGGTGGCGGAGGTGAGAATCAGCCATCGCATGAGGCGGGAATCACGCCGGGAGGCGGCGCGGATGGCAAGACACGAGCATGACGGCGTTTGCGCGAAGCACAGAAAAGGCCGGTCCTTTTCGGGACCGGCCTTGGAAGCATGGGAGTTGCGAACAGCTTAGAGTTCGTAGGCGGGGAGCTGCTTCTCGATGCGAACTTTCTCGAGTTTGGCGAAGGCGGGGAGGCCGTTTTCGTAGGGGACGGCGGTCTCGCCTTGGATGAGAGGCTGGGCGTAGCGCGCGAACTGGTGGTTCATGCTCACGCCGTCTTCGTTGATCCACTCGCGGGGGAGCTTCTTCACGCCGTTGGCGATGTCGCTCAAGGGGGCGAGGCCGGTCTCGACGGTGTAGTGGTCTTGATCGCCGCGGAGGAGGGTAACCATGACGTCGGTCTCGCCGGCGATGGCAGCCTTGACCGCGGCCTGACCGGCGAGGAACGCCTCGTCGGCATCGGTCTTGGAGCCGGCGTGAACGGCGGCGCGCTGGGCCATGCCGAGTTTCACGGTGCGGGCCTTGATGCCGGGGAGGTTTTGCTCGACGAGGCTCTGGAGGTAGTCACCGGCGCCGCCCAGCTGGGCGTGGCCGAAGGCGTCGGTGGCCTCGGCGGCGGAGACGTAGTTGCCGTCGGCGTCGATCAGGCCTTCGCCCACGACGATGAGGCAGTATTTCTCGCGTTTGAGGACGCGCTGGACGTCGGCGACGAACTTCTCGGTCGAGAAAGCGACCTCGGGGAGATAGATGAGGTGGGGGGCGTCGTGCGGGTGGTCGCGGCGCTTGGCGAGGGCGGCGCCGGCGGCGATCCAGCCGGCGTTGCGGCCCATGACTTCGACGATTTGCACGAGGTCGTGCTGGCCCATGGCCTCGTTGTCGCAGGCGATCTCGCGGATCGTGGTGCAGATGTACTTGATGACCGAGCCGTAGCCGGGGCAGTGGTCGGTGATCGGGAGATCGTTGTCGATGGTCTTCGGGATGCCGATGACGCGGAGGTCGTAGCCCTGCTGGGCGGCGAGCTTGGAGATCTTGTCGGCGGTGTCCTGGGAGTCGTTGCCGCCGGCGTAGAAGAAGAAGCGAATGTTATGCGCCTTGAAAACCTCGAGGACGCGCTCGAAGTCGGCCTGCTTCTTGAGCTTGTAGCGGCAGGTGCCGAGGGCGGCGCCGGGCGTGAACTTGAGACCGCGGATGGTCTGCTGGGACTCGGCGGCGAGGTCGACGAAGTCTTCCTGGAGAATGCCGAGCACGCCGTTCAGGGTGCCGTAAATCTCTTCGATTTCGCTGTGGTTGAGCGCTTCGGCGATGACGCCGGCCACGCTGGCGTTGATGACGGCGGTGGGGCCACCGGACTGGCCCACCAGGACATTACCTACGAGTTCTTCGGCCATGGCTGTTGTTGGTTATTTAAAAGTGAGTGAAGAGAGAACGTGAAGGGGCAGGTTGTCGGCTGGTCCGCGCCACTGGCAAACCCAAAGTTCGCGGGGGCTCAGCCTTTGTCGGTCATAGCTGCGGCCACGAGGTCGTGCACCTCGTCCCAGTTGCGGGCGCGCAGGTCGTTGCCGAGCGCGCGGTTGGTGGGATTGTCGAAGACGATGCAGCGGCGGCCGTCGGCCCGGTAAGCGAGGATGTTTTTGGGCGCGTCGTCGATGTAGAGGTCGGCATTGATGGAGAGCTTGTCCTCGACGAAGCAGAGGTCGCGGTAGGGGACGTCGTGGGCTTCCAGCCAGTCGGCCGTCTGGGTGACGGATTTGTTGTGCAGACCGCCGACGTAAAGCCGGTGGGTGATGATGCGGATGTGCACGCCGAGCCGGGACAAGCGGCGCAGGGTGTAGGCCGCTTGGGGGATGGCCGGGGCGGTCCGGAGAAGCTCGTGCTGGTTGACGGCGTGTTTATGCAACGCGTCGTAGCTGAGGTCGTAGCCGGCCTTGCGATCGAGCAGGCCCCACTCGGGAAGGCCGTAGCTAAAGGTGTCGGGCAGCTCGTCGGTCTTCTTGCCGAAATATTCGGCGGCGATGGGCTTGAGCGCGCCGTAGAAATCGACGACCACGCCGTCGAGATCGACGCCGAAGATGAACTTGCGGGCGGGAGTGGTCATGATTTGGGGGTGAGATCGAAGTGTCCGGCGGCAGGTCAGAGCAGCTTGCCGGGCTCGTAAGTCGAAGCGCCCTTCACCTTTTTCGCCAGCGGGGCGACGGTCCGGACAAAGGTGTCCACTTGCTGCGGGGCGGCGCCGACGAAACGCTTGCTGTCGCTCAGGATGGCGCGGAGAGCCTTTTCGGGAAGGCCGAGGCGGGCGTCGGCGGCGAGGAGGGAGACGAGGTCACTTTGGCCTTCGCCGGTGCGGATGGCCTTGGCGGCGGCGAGGGCGTTTTCCTTGATGGCGAGGTGGGCGGTCTCGCGGCCCACGCCGGCCTTGACCGCTTCCATGAGGATGGTGGTGGTGGCGAGGAAGGGGAGCTGGCGCTGGTTCTCGGCGGCGATGGCGGCCTCGAAGACATCCATCTGGTTGAGCACGGCGAGGAGGGTTTCGAGCAGGCCGTCGATCGCGTAGAAGGCGTCGGGCAGGGCCACGCGACGCACGACCGAGCAGGAAACATCGCCTTCGTTCCACTGGTGGCCGGCGAGCGCGCCGGTCATGGTGACGTAGCCGGAGAGGATCGTAGAAAAGCCGCAGATGCGCTCGCAATTGCGGGCGTTGACCTTGTGCGGCATGGCGGAGGAACCAACCTGGCCTTTCTGGAAGCCTTCAGTGAGCAGGCCTTGGCCGGCCATGAGGCGCAGCGTGGTGGCGAAGCTCGCAGCGGCCGCGCCGACCTGGTGCAGGGCGGAGACCACCTCGAAATCGAGCGAGCGCGGGTAAACCTGGCCGACGGCGAAGAGCGAGACTTTGAAACCGAGGTGCGAGAGGATGCGTTGCTCCAGCTTGGCGACCTTTTGCGCGTCATTGAACAACGTGAGCTGGTCGAGCTGGGTGCCGACCGCGCCTTTGAGCCCGCGCACGGGATAGCGCGCGGCGAGCTCGTCGAGGCCGGTGAAGGCGGCGAGCAGCTCCTGGCCAAACATCGCGAAGCGTTTGCCAAGGGTGGTCGGCTGGGCGGGCACGTTGTGGGTGCGGCCGGTGAGCATGAGCGTGCGGTATTGCTTGGCGCGCTTGGAGAGCTTGAGAAGGGCGGCGGCGGCTTTGAGGCGCACGACGCCGAGCGAACGGGCGATCTGGAGCTGCTCGACGTTTTCGGTGAGATCGCGCGAGGTGAGACCGAGATGGATGCTTTCGCGGCCCGCGAGGGCATTGAACGCCTCGATGCGCGCCTTCACGTCGTGGAGAGTGACGCGCTCGCGGGCGTCGATGTCGGCAAGGTCGATGCGGTCCTTGGCCTTTTCGTAATCGGCGATGGCGGCGGCAGGGATTGGCAGGCCGAGATCGCGCTGGGCCTTCATGACGGCGATCCAGTAGTCGCGCTCGATGGTGATGCGGCCGGTGGGCGACCAGATGTCTTTGATGAGCGGCGAGGCGTAGCGTTCGGCGAGGACGTTGGGAATGGCGGACATGGCGCAAAGTCCAAACGCCCAACCGGCAAAGGCCAGAGAAAATCCAGCAGGGATTTACGAAGAGGCCGGGAAACCTTAACCCTGTCGCTGAACTCTTATCAGGCTTTGGCGTCGAGAGACGCTGCCTTGCCGGCTTATTTTGCAGCGCCCGTAAGAGCGTCAAATTGCTGCAGGTATGAGAGCAGGGATTGCAGCCAGCTCAAGCTGCGGCGTGCGGAAAGAATTCCGTTTTCAGCGCCTTGCGACTGGCCGCTTCTGCGCTTTCCAGTGCCATCGCCCGAACTGGTTTTGGCGATTTCGCTGAACACTTTGATATCATCATCCGCTCTTTTTCGGATCATCTTTAAATTTTGAGCGATCGTCCCCGGTCGAATAAACTTCACCAGCGATTCGTACCTATCATGCAATTGCTCCAGATCATTGGTGACCTCTCCATTTCCAAGGGAGGCGGCTTTCGGGAAGGTCGAGATGATCTTATCCAGCTGTTCCTGGCTTACCTCGATCGGCTTGGGCTGACGATTGATCCACGCGATGTCGTCAGCTGAAAGCATGGAGAGGGGAATCGAAAGAGTCAGCCCGTCATCACGACGGACGCTCACGGAATCTTTGTTTGCCGATACAAATTCGGCTTGGATAACGCGGCCGTCTTTGGCCGTCCATGTGCGTGGAGCTGCAGTCAGTGACAACGCTATGATGAAAAACAACGGAAGGGCGTTCGAGATTTGCATTTTGGGGCAGCGCTAAAAGGATGCGTGTAGCTGATGTCGGTCGTTAACAGCACGATCCGTGACAATCATGGGCGAAACATTTCCGAGAGTCGCCGCCCCTGTTTTTCCGAACTTCCCCGTCAACCCGAGAAGGCTGTTCAAGCTTAGGCCGCCGAGAGGCACCGCACCGCCATCTCGCGAAGGACGTCTTCCTGCTCGTGCGGACGCCGGATGATCTCTTCGAAGGCGCGGATGAACTCCTGCTGGTTGTCGATTAGGCGGCGCAGGCTGGAGAGCTTGGCGCTGCCGGCGAGCTTGCCGACGTACCAGGCGTTTTGAGTGAACAGGTTGAACGAGCTTTTCTCGGTCGCGCCCGCGAAATGCCGTCCGTAGGCGGCTGCGGCCTTGGGCAGGCCGTCGAGCCCGCGCGGGCCGACGCGCACCTCGCCGGCGTCGGCCAGCGCGCGCACTTGCAGGAGGATGCGGTTGCGGTTTTGAAGCGCGCTGATGATCGGGCGGGAATCGCCGCCGGTGAAAAAATGCCGGTGCAGCGCGGCGAGCGTCCACGGCAGGTCGCCGCTGAAAAATGCCTCGGCCGCCTCGAAGAAATCGCCTTCGGCGGTGTTGGGCGTGAGCTCGGCAACGTGCGCTTCTTCGATGACGGCGGGCTGGCCGTCCGCATAGGTGGCGAGCTTGCGGGTCTCCTCGATGAGCAGGCGGGTGTTGGCTCCGACCTTGGCGAGGAGGAGTTGGGCGGCGCCGTCGCCAAACGTCACGCCCAGCTCGCGCGCCTCGGACAGAATGACGCCGGCGAGCGTCTCGGCCGCGCCATCGCCTTCGCCGCCGACGAGGGTGAAGTCGCCGGTTTTCTCGCACCATTTCGGAAACGCGCGGCGGCGGTCGATGGGGGCGGCGGTGATGATGACGGCGACTTCGTCGGGATTGATGCTTGCGAGGAGCTGCTGGAGATCCTCGACCAGTTTCAAGGTGCTTTCGGCGCGGCCGGTGACGGTGTCGGCGAGGAAGCTCACGTCCTTGAGCCAGACGAGGCGCCGGCCGCCAAACATCGAGACAGTCTGCACGCTCTCGCGGAAGCGATTGATGGCGGCCTCGACCTCGCCGACGTTGTTGGCGAAACCGCTGATGATCTCGCGCGCAAACTCGTCGGTTACGTCCTTGGCGAGTTCGTCATAGCGCGACTTGCCCAGCCGGTTGACGAGAAAGTCGTCCGGTCCGCAGATGAAAACGAAGGGTTTTACGGCGGGCATCGCGCCACTGTGGCCGGGAGCCGGTGAGCGAGGCAAGCGGGCAATCGCGCGGATTCGCAGCCTTGCCCTCGGGCGCACCAGCCTTCAGTGAGTTTGCCTTTACATGATGCCGTCCGCCTCCGCCGCGTCTCCTGTCAGCTCCGCTCCGACCGCCGTCCGCGGATCTTGGGGTCGCGACCTGCTGTTGCTGACGCTGGCGCTGAGCGTCTGGTTCGGGCTCTTTTTGGGCAGCCGGCCGCTCAACAATCCTGACGAGGGGCGTTATACGGAAATCCCGCGCGAGATGGCGGCGACGGGCGACTACGTGACGCCGCGGCTCAACGGCGTGAAGTATTTCGAGAAGCCGCCGCTGGTTTACTGGTTGTCGGCGCTGACGTTTGAGGTGGTCGGCCCCTTGACGGGTACGAACGGAGTGAACGAATGGACGGCGCGTTTCTGGGGGGCGGCGTTTGCGCTGGCGGGCGGATTGATGACGTATGCCGCGGGACGGGCGCTTTATGGGCGGGCAACGGGATGGTGGGCGGCGCTGGTGGCGTCGTCATGCATTCTCTATTATGGGCTGAGCCGGATCATCCTGCTCGACATGGTGGTGGGGGTGACGATGGCGGGGGCGTTGTTCGCGTTCATCGTTGGCGTTCGCGAGGCGGCGGGGCCGAGGCGGCGCTGGTTGTTCATGGCGTTCTACGTGTGCATGGCGCTGGCCACGCTCACGAAAGGGCTGATCGGTTTTCTCCTGCCATGCCTGGTGGCGTTCACATGGCTGCTGGTGTTCAACCAGTGGAAGGCGCTGCGGCCGTGTTACCCGGTCGTCGGGGCGCTGGTCTTGCTGGCGATCACGGTGCCGTGGCATGTGCTCGCGGCGTTGCGCAACCCGAGTGTCGACGGCCTGGTCTGGCCGGGCTACGCCCACGGGCTGGAGCTTCATCATGCGGGTCAGGATCCGGGCTGGATGTGGTTTTATTTTGTGCGGGAGCATTTCCTGCGGTTCACGACGACGGAGCATGGACGGTTCGAGCCGGCGTGGTTTTTCCTGCCGGTGCTGGTCGCGGGGCTGTTTCCCTGGGTGGTGTTCGCGTGGCAATCCGTGCGGCATTCATTGGCCGGCGGCTGGCGCGAGCGCGGACGGCATCTCGAGGCTTGGTTTTTGGTGCTTTGGATCGTCCTGATCGTGGCGTTCTTTTCCAAATCGCAGTCCAAGCTCATCACCTACATTTCGCCGGTGTTTCCGGCGGCGGCCGTGCTGATCGGGCATTATCTCGCGAAGGCTTGGGCGGAGCGGAGTGGGCGCGGGTTGCGTGCCGGGCTCTGGGTGTTTGCCGGGCTGGTCTTCGTGCTGGCGGTGGCGGCGGCGGTTTATCCGCTGCCGGCAAAGCAGGCGGCCCTCGCGCCGCAATTGCTGCCGTGGCGTTTCTTTGTCGGCACGGTGCTGGCCGGCGGAGCGCTTGCGGTGATCCTGTGTTTGCGGCGCGGGACGGTGCGGGGTGCGTTGATCAGCCTCGGGGTGACCTGCGTGCTGTTCTTCGCCTCGGCCAATCTTGTAGCCGGCCTGTTCGACGATCGTTCGACCAAGCCGTTTGCGGCCGTTCTGAAGTCGCGGCTCCAACCCTCCGACGCTCTTTACGTGGTGAGCGATTACGCCCAGGACCTGCCGGTTTACACCGCGCGCACGGTCAGCGTGGTCAACTATGCCGGCGAGCTACAATACGGCATCGAGGCCGAACCGGAGAAGACCGCGTCGCGGTTTATCAAAACCGCCGCGTTTCTCGTGCGCTGGCGGGAGCCGGGCGTGGCGTATGCGGTGGTGCGCACGGCCGGCTACAAACAGCTTTTTGCCGCCGCGGGACTGCCGTTCACGGTGATTGCCGAAACGCCCCGATATGTTCTCGTGGTAAACCGCAGCCCTAATCCATGACCGCGCCCGCCGCACCGCTTCCTTTTCTTCCGCTCACGCGCCCGACCATCGACGACGAGACCATCGCCGGCGTGGCCGAGGTGCTTCGCTCCGGCTGGATCACCTCCGGGCCGCAGGTGAAGGCGTTCGAGGCGAAGCTTTCCGAATATTTCGGCGGCCGGCCGGTGCGCGTTTTCAACTCCGGCACGTGCACGATGGAGGTCGCGTTGCGCATCGCGGGCGTCGGCCCGGGCGACGAGGTCATCACCACGCCGCTCTCCTGGGTGGCGACGAGTAATGTCATCCTCGAGGTCGGCGCAAAGCCTGTCTTCGTGGACATCGACCCGGTGACGCGCAACCTGGATCTCAATCTCATCGAGGCGGCGATCACGCCCGCGACCCGCGCCATCATCCCGGTCGACCTCGCCGGTCTCCCGGTGGATCGCGACCGGCTCTACGCCATCGCGAAAAAACACCGGCTCCGCGTCGTCGAAGACGCCGCCCAGTCCTTCGGCAGCCTGTGGCGCGGCCGGCCGATCGGGGCTTCCGGCGATTTTGTTTCGTTCAGTTTTCATCCCAACAAAAACATCACCTCCATCGAGGGCGGCTGCCTGGTCCTCAACGACGACCGCGAAGCGAAGCTGGCGGAGCAATACCGCTTGCAGGGCGTGGTCCGCACCGGCTTCGACGGCATCGAGGTCGAGGTGTTGGGCGGCAAGTTCAACCTCACCGACGTCGCCGCGCGCGTGGGCCTCGGCCAGCTCGCGCATCTCGACGAGTTCACCGCCAGGCGCCGCGAGCTCGCCCGCGCCTATTTCGAGCGGCTCGACACTCCGGCGGTGCGCGCGCTCGGCCTCGGCCTGCCCGTTGCGGATTTCGAGACGTCCAACTGGCACATGTTCCAGGTCGTGCTCCCGGCCGGCCCAGGCGCGCTCAAGCGCGCCGAGGTCATGGCCCGCCTCCAGGCCGCCGGGATCGGCTCGGGCGTGCACTACCCGGCCATCCACCTGTACGCGCTGTACCGCCGTCTCGGGTGGAAGGACGGCGATTTCCCCCGTGCCGAGGAAACCTGCCGGAACATTCTCACGCTTCCGCTGTTTCCCGCCATGACGCACGCCGATGTCGCGCGCGTCGCCGACGCCCTCGTCTCCATTCTCCAAGCCCACTCGCAGCCATGAGCACCGCCTCCACCCTCCCGCTCTCCGTGGTCATCCCCGTGTTCAACGAGGAGTCCAACCTTCCGCTGCTCTTCAAGCGGCTCTATCCCGTGCTCGACGCCCTCGGCCGCCGCTACGAGATCCTCTTCACCAACGACGGCAGCGCCGACCGTTCGCGCGAGCTCCTCGCCGCGCAGCACGCCGCCCGCCCCGATGTGACGCGGGTGATCGAGTTCAATGCCAACTACGGCCAGCACATGGCCATCATGGCGGCCTTCGAACGCGCGCGCGGCGACGTGGTTCTCACGCTCGATGCCGACCTGCAGAATCCGCCCGAGGAAATCCCGAAGCTCCTCGCCGCCACCGACGCCGGTTTCGACTGCGTGGGCGGCGCCCGTCAGGACCGGCAGGACAGCGCCTTTCGCCGCTACGCCTCGAAGCTCGTGAATCTCGTCCGCAGCCGCACGACCAACATCGAGATGTCCGACCAGGGCTGCATGCTGCGCGCCTACTCGCGCGACGTGGTCGCCGCCATCGTGCGCAGCGGCGCGGTCAACACCTTCATCCCCGCGCTCGCCTACACGTTGTCGCAAAATCCCACCGAGGTGCCCGTGCGCCACGAGGAGCGCCATGCCGGCGTCTCCAACTATTCCCTCTACAAGCTCGTCCGCCTCAACTTCGACCTCATCACCGCGTTCACCACCGCGCCGCTCCAGCTCTTCACGATGTTTGCGAGCGTCTGCTCGGCACTGAGCTTCGTGCTGGTATTGGTGCTGGCCGGCCGCCGCCTCATCCTCGGCCCGGAAGAGGGCGGTACGTTCACCCTGCTCGGCATCGTGATCTTTCTCCTCAGCGTGACGATGGTCGGCGTCGGCCTGATCGGCGAGTATGTCGGCCGCACTTACCAAGTCGTGCGAGGCCGCGCGCGCTATCACGTCAGCCACGTCCTCGAGACCCGGGAATAACCCATGGCCGCGACGAAGCCCCGCATCCTGTTCTTCGCCTACAGCGAGGTCGGGTACACCTGTCTCGACCTTCTGCTTTCCCGTGGCGACAACGTCGTCGCGCTCATCACGCATGAGGACAACCCGAGCGAGAAGATCTGGTTCAAGACCCCGGCGGTCGCCGCCCGCGAACACGGCGTGCCGGTGTTCACGCCGGAGTCGGTCAACACGCCCGAGTGGCGCGAGAAGATCGCCGCGCTTCAGCCCGACCTGATCCTCTCGGTTTATTACCGGCACATGATCGGGACCAAGATCCTCGCGCTGCCCCGCCTCGGCGCCTGGAACATGCACGGCTCGCTCCTTCCGCGCTATCGTGGACGCGCCCCGATCAACTGGGCGGTCCTGCACGGCGAGCCGCGCATCGGCATGACCCTTCACCGCATGGTCAAAAGCGCCGACGCCGGCGACATCGTCGACCAAGAGGGCGTGGAAATCGGTTCGCGCGACACTGCTGAGCAGGCGTTTCGCAAGGTCATGCCCTGCGCCCGTGTCGTGCTGGCCCGCCAGATCGACGCCTTGCTCGCCGGTGCCGCCCGGGAGACGCCGCAGGATGAAACGCAGGCGACCTATTTCACCGGCCGGAAACCCGAGGACGGGCGCATCGCGTGGACGCAGACCTCCGCGCAGATCTTTAATCTCATCCGTGCTGTCACCGATCCGTATCCCGGCGCGTTCACGGACGTCGGCCCGGCCCGCCTCATGGTGTGGTGGGCCGAGTCCGATTCGCCCGCGACCGCTGGCCGTCGCGGCGCGCCCGGGGAGATTCTTTCGGTAACGCCTCTCGTTGTCGCCACTGCCGATGGCGCACTCGAACTCACCCGCACCGAATGGCGGGGTGCGCCTCCGCCGGTCTTGCATGTTGGCCGGATTCTTTAAACCCTCCCCCAAACCTCACCTTTCTTCCATGCCACTCAAAGTCCTCATCCTCGGAGCCAACGGTTTCATCGGCAGCAGCCTCACCAGCGCCATTCTCAAGCAGAAGGACTGGGAGGTTTACGGCATGGACATCGGCAGCCACAAGCTGACCGACAGTCTCGGCAACCCCCGCTTCACCTTCGTCGAGGGTGACATCACGATCAACCGCGAGTGGATCGAGTATCACGTGAAGAAGTGCGACGTGGTCATCCCGCTCGTCGCCATCGCGAACCCCGTCCAGTACGTCAAGGATCCCCTCCGGGTGTTCGAATTGGATTTCGAGGCCAACCTCGACATCGTCCGCAAGTGCGCGAAGTACAAAAAGCGCATCATCTTTCCCTCCACCTCCGAAGTTTACGGCATGTGCCCCGACGCGGAGCTGGACGAGGCCACGAGCTCGATGGTTTACGGCCCGATCGAGCGCCAGCGCTGGATCTACGCCTCCTCCAAGCAGCTGCTCGACCGCGTGATCTACGCCTACGGCGTGCGTGACAACGTCGATTACACGCTCTTCCGCCCCTTCAACTGGATCGGGCCGCAGCTCGACAACGTCATGGAGCCGAAAGAAGGCAGCTCGCGCCTCTTCACGCAGTTCATCTCGAACGTCATCTTCAAAAAGCCCCTCCAGCTCGTCGACGGTGGCAAGCAGAGCCGCTCGTTCACCTTCATCGACGACGGCGTGGACGCGCTCCTCCGCATCATCGAGAACAAGGACGGCAAGGCCTCCCGCCAGATCTTCAACATCGGCAACCCCGACAACGACGTGAGCGTGGCCGATCTCGCCAAGCTCATCATCACCGCGTTCAAGGCCTATCCTGACTACGCCGAGCATGTGAAGGCCGCCAAGGTCGTGAAGGTGTCCTCCGGTACGTATTTCGGAAAATACTACCAAGACATCCAGAAGCGCGTGCCCTCGGTCGCCAACATCAAGAAGCAGCTCGGCTGGAAACCGAAGGTGGACCTCAAGACCGCGATTAAACTCACGCTCGACTACCACCTCTCGCACAAGGACTACTCGCTCGAGTAAGGAACTGCGCGGGCGGAGTTCTGTGTGAACCGCCTTTCGCCTCATGCCCGTTCTCGCCCTCAAGGTTGACGTCGATACCGATCGCGGCACGCGCCTTGGCGTGCCCGCGCTCACCTCGGTTTTTCGCGAGTTCAACGCGCCGGCTTGCTTCCTGTTTTCGCTCGGACCCGACAACACCGGCAAGGCAATCCGTCGCGTTTTCCGCCCCGGTTTTTTTCAAAAAGTCAGCCGCACGAGCGTCGTGCAGATTTACGGCGTGCGCACGTTGCTCAATGGCACCCTGCTGCCGGCGCCGCACATCGGCCGGCGCAACGAGGCGGTCATCCGCCGCGTGCGCGACGAAGGCTTCGAGGTCGGCATTCATTGCCACGACCACTTCCGCTGGCAGGACTACGTGCTTGGCATGACACTCGATCAAGTGCGCGCCGAGTTCGGCAAGGCGCGCGCCGAGTTCCGGCGCATCTTCGGCACGGAGGCGCTGACCGCCGGCGCGCCCGGCTGGCAGGCTTGCGCGGCGAGCCGGCAGGTTTACGACGAGGCCGGCCTGCTCTATGCGAGCGACACGCGCGGCGAGACGCCGTTTTTTTCCCGCATCGGCGGCCGCGTTTTCGAGACGCTGGAAATTCCCAGCACGCTGCCGACCTTCGACGAGTTGATGGGCCGTCCGGAGTTTCCCGACGACAAAATCGTGGCGCACTACCTGAGCCTCTTGCGCGAGGACCGGCCGAACGTGTTCACCTTGCACGCCGAAATCGAGGGCATGGGCCGCCTTGGTCTTTTCCGTGAGCTGATGACGGCGCTGGTCGCCCGCGGTGTGAAATTCGTCCGCATGGACGATCTCGCGCGCGACGTGCTGCGCGATCGCGGGACCGTTCCCGTGCGCGATCTGGTCATGGCGGAGATCGACGGCCGTTCGGGCTTGGTCGCGACGCAGGCGGCCTGAGCAAAATTTCGCGATGAAACTTCCGCTGCAACGGCTGGCCGGATGGCTCGCACTGGGGGCAGGCCTGTTGGATTTTTCGACGGGTCTCGGGCTGGCTTTTGTGCCGGAGCGAGCGTTGCCGTTGCTGGGTGTTCCGGTGCCGGGCACGGAGGCGTTGATCTGGCTGCGCTGGGTGGGCGCGTTTGTCTGGGCGGTGGGCGCGAGCTATCTGCTGGCGCTCGTCCTTGGCGGTGCGATGCGGTTGCGCGCGGTGTTGGAATCAACCCTGCCGTTCCGGCTGGCGACGGGGATTTTCGGCACCGTCGCGCTGACGCAAGGCTGGCTGGCGCCGGCTTGGGCGGGCGTGCCGCTGGCGGATTTCGGACTGCTCACGGCGCAGCTCTGGCTGTTGCGCCGGTGGGCGTTGGCAGCGGTTTAAAACGCCAATCCGAGCTGCGTCTCCGGTTTCGCGGGTTCCCAGCAGAGCGGGTCGTCGTTCCGGACGCTGTTCACGTGCGATGACACGGCGACCGCGGTCATCAACTCGGCGGGAAAAGGCTGCAATAACGGCAGGAGCGCGTCCGGTTGGGTCACGCGCGGATCAAGCCACCGATCCCAGGCGGCGGTGTCGGCAAGCAGGACGGGCATGCGGTGATGGACCGGTTCCATCACCGCGTTCGGCGTGGTGGTGATGAGCGCGCACGATTCGAGCAGGTCGCCACCGGGTGCGCGCCAAGTCTCCCACAGGCCGGCGAAGACGAAAGGGGTGTCGTCGCACAGTCGAAAAAGCCACGGCCGTCGCTCGCGACCATGGATGGCCCATTCGTAGAAGCCGCTCGCGGGAATGAGGCAGCGGCGCTGGCGCAGCGCGTCACGAAAGGTGGGTTTTTCCGCCAGCGATTCGGCGCGGGCATTGGGGGAGGGATTGGAGGCGTCGCGCGTCCACGAGGGTACCAGGCCCCAGTGCAACGCAACGGCTTCACGGTCGGAGCGGCCGGGCCGGTTGCGCACGGCGGGAACGCCGGTGCCGGGCGCGATGTTGTGACGCGAACGAGGTGCTTCACCGCCGCCGAGCAACACGCCGGCCTGGGCGAGGATGGCGTTCGCGTGATTTTGCAGAAGTGCGTAGCGACAGCACATCGGGAGGCGGCGCGGCTCAGGCCAGGCGCGCGAGGAGCGGGAGGACTTCGCGCACGGAGGCGAGTTTGAAAAAGCGACTCTCCACCTGCGGCGGCGGCTCGGCGTGTTCGTACTGCCACATGAGCGGGTAGGGCACATGGGCGGCGGCGCCGCCGAGCGCGAGCACGGGAAGGATGTCGGATTTCATGGAGTTGCCCACCATAAGGAAGCAAGCCGGAGCGATGCCGTGGCGGCGAAGGATCGCGGCGTAGGCGGACTCGTCTTTTTCCGAAACGATCTCGATGTGACGGAAATGGTGGGCAAGGCCGGACTTGGTCAGCTTGCGCTCCTGATCGCGAAGATCGCCCTTGGTGATGACGAGCAGGCGGTGCGTGACGGAGAGCTGCGCGAGCGTGTCCGCCACGCCGTCGAGCAGATCGACTGGATGGGCGAGCATTTCGCGGCCGAGCTCGATGAGCTGGCGGATTTCATCGGCGCTGATTTTTCCCTCGGTGAGCTGGATGGCGGTCTCGATGGCGGAGAGCGTGAAGCCTTTCACGCCATAGCCGTAGGGCTCGAGGTTGCGCATCTCGGTGGCGAAAAGAGTGCGATCCACCGTGGCAGCGTCATGGTAGCGCGAGAGCATGTCCCGGTAGCGCAGGTGAACCCGTTCGAAGATGGTTTCGTTGTGCCAGAGGGTGTCGTCGGCGTCGAAGCCGATGACGAGTTCGCGGGAAGGCATGGGGCGAGTCGATGCGCAGGCCGGGCGGCGGGCAAGCGTGGAGCGGGGCGATTCCGCTTGGATGTTTACGCGGCACTCCGGTCCGCGCAGCCTGTCGCATTCCCCTCCATGAAGTTTTCCCTCCCGCTTCTTTTCGCCCTCGGTCTCCTGCCCGCTGCGGCCTTGCGCGCGGATGTTCCGGCGGTGAAGCCGCCCGCTGACGAGGCCCCGGCGAGCGCGGAGCGCGAGCTGAAAGCGATCATGGAAAGGCAGCGGGAGCTGCTCGACGCCGCGGGCCGAAAGACCAGCCAGAGCGAGCTCGAGGACCTGCACATGCAGTTCCAGCAGCTTTGCAACGACTACGAGGATTACCTCGGCCGCTACCCGAATCTCGCCGCGGGCTACGTGAGCTACGCGCTGTTTTTGAGCAAGCCGGTGGTGGACCAGCGCAAGCGAGCGGTCGCGCTTCTGCTCAAGGCCAACCAGCTCAATCCCGATCTGCCGGTGGTGAAAAACCAGCTGGGCAACTACCTCGCCGAGGACGGCAAGCCGGTCGAGGCGCTCAACTATTATCTCGCTGCGGTGAAACTCGCGCCGAGGGAGCCGCTTTACCATTACCAGATCGGCACTCTGGTGACGGAAGCGCGCGACGATTTCCTGAAAAGCGGCGAATGGACGCGCACGACTTTGGACCGGACGATGCAGGACTCTTTTGAGCAGGCGATGATCCTTTCTCCGGGAAACATCCAGTACGCCTACCGTTATTGCGAATCGTTCTACGATTTGGAGCATCCCGAGTGGGAGGATGCGCTGACGAATTGGCGGGCGTTGGAGGGCAAGGTTTCCACGCCGGTGGAAAAGCAGACCATCCGCCTGCACGAAGCCAATGTCCTGATCAAACAAGGCAAATCCGTTGAGGCGCGCACACTGCTGGCGACGGTGGATCAGCCCGTGTTGCAGGGGCAGAAACAAAAGCTGGTTGCTCAGCTGTCTGCCCAAGGGGCAAAGTAACGCTTTATGGACTTCGGTCTGACCTTGGATCAGCTGCGTTTCGGGCTAATCAGCTTTTTGCTGATCGCGGCCTCGCTGTGCCTGCGGGCTTACGGGCAGGCATGGATGGCCAATCGCCTCGGCGATCGCACGCCCGTTTTCGCGGGACGCCTGACGCTCAATCCCCTGCCGCATCTCGATGTGTTGGGCACGGTGATCCTGCCGCTCGTCTGTATTTTTTTCATCCAGCCGCGGATGGAGTATCTCAATTTTTTCCTGGGTTGGGCCAAACCCGTTCCGATGAATCCCGGCGCTTTTGAACAACCCAGGAAGCACCTGCTGTGGTGTTTGCTGGCGCAGACGGCGATCAGCTTGCTGATCATGCTCGTCGCCGCGTGCGTCGGCGGTCTGGCCTCGCGGTTGAATCCCGATCTGAGGTTCCTCGCTGGCAGCGTCATCTTGATCAACGCCTGTCTGGTGGTGCTGGACCTGCTTCCGTTGCCTCCGCTGCCGGGCGCCTATTACCTGGTCCACAAGGGTTGGATGCGTGAGGAGACCTTCGTCGGGCTGGGTCGCTGGGGCTCCTTGGTTCTGCTCGTCGGCTTTCAGCTGCCGCCGGTGCAAGTGGCCTTTTTCTTCCTGCGGGCGGTGATCGCCGCTCCCTTTGCTGTGATCCTCCATCTCCTCGCTGGCTAGGCTGCGGCGCCGGCGGCTTAAGCCTTGGGCTTGGCTTTTTTAAGCCCGCGATGGGTTTTGCTGTTCAATCGGTCCGCGGACTGATTCTTGTTTCGGGTCTTCGCTGCTTATTTTCGTGGCCACCTCCAAAAAAACCACGTCCGTCCGCCGAAAGGCGCCTCAAAAACCCGTCCATCCCGTCACGCTCGGGGACTGGTTGAAGCATGCCATCGTCCGGTACAAGGAAACCGGCGCCGCCCTCGGGCAGATCGCGGCCAACGCCCATGACGAGGCGCTTTATCTGCTGTTGCGCACCCTGGCGCTGCCGCTCGACAGCAAGCCTTCGATTCTCAAATACAAGCCGACCACCAGCGAAGCCATGGCGCTGGAGAAAGTCCTCCACCGTCGGCTGGATCAGCGCGTGCCGGCGGCCTATCTCACGCGAGAGGCGTTTTTGGGCGAATATCGCTTTTATGTGGACGAGCGCGTGATCATTCCGCGCAGCTATTTTTTGGAAATCATCCCGCAGCAGCTCAACGCCTGGCTGCCCGATCCGGGCAAGGTGAAGCGGGTGGTTGATGTCTGCACCGGTTCGGGCTGCCTCGCCATCCTGCTCGCGCACCATTTTCCACAGGCCAGGGTCGATGCGATCGATCTCTCGCCGGACGCGCTGGACGTGGCCCGCATCAACGTGAAAAAACACCGGCTCGTCCGGCGGGTGAAACTTTACGAGAGCGACGTCTTCGACGCGGTGCCCAAGGCCAAATACGACGTCATTCTCAGCAACCCGCCCTACGAGCCGAGCGCGCACTGCGACCAGTTGCCGACGGAATTCCATCGTGAGCCGCGCATGGCGCTCGACGGAGGCAAGGACGGCCTTGATATCATCCGAAAGCTCCTGCTTCAGGCGCGTGATCGCCTGCAGCCGCATGGCGTGGTGCTGATCGAGGTGGGCGGCCTGCAGCGCGCGATGGACAAGGAGTTCGCCGCGCTCGACCTCTACTGGATGCACACCGCCGACGGCAGCAATTGCGTCTGCCTCATTCAGGCCGAGCGCTTGCGCAAGTGGAAGGGCTGAGCCGATTCCGGCGCGCGCCTCAACGCGTCAGATCGTAGAGCGCGTACCCGGCGAAGCAGTTGGGCGCGAGGCGGCAGGGTGACTTCCAATCGCCGCGCAGGTGGGCGCGACGAACGATGCGAATGCCCTTGGTTGCGCAAAAATGCTCGAAATCCGCGATGCTGGCGGGATTGGTCGGCCGGCTTTCGAACCACTCCGTCGTATAAACCGGGTTGCGTGGCTTGCGCCCGCGCCAGACGGCGTCGAGGCGGTTTTTCCAATAGCCGTGGTTGACGAATCCGACCGTCACCGCGCGGCCCACCCGGAGCGCCTCGGTGATCACCTCGCCGGGGGCGGCGAGTTCCTCCAACGTGCGCGAGAAGATCACACGGTCGAAATGGCCGGCCGGAAAAGCCCGCATGAAGGCGGTCATGTCGCCTTGGTACGCGGTGAGGCCGCGGCGCACGCAGGCGGAGATTTTGTCAAAATCGAGATCCACGCCGACCGGGAAAACCTCCTTGGTCTGTTTCAGGTAATCAAGAAGGACGCCGCGGCCGCAGCCCAGATCAAGCACGCGCGAGCGGGGTTCGACCCATTCGGCGATGATCTGCATGTCGACGGTGCGCTTGATGGCGTGGAGGGACATGATGCGTGTTCCGAATCAACGTCCTGCCGGCGGGGCAACGTCAAGGCCGGGCGTTACAGGGAACGCTTTTTGGAGGTAAAAAAGCTTCCTAGCCGGCGAGGGAGCCGTTACCACCATCGAGGCTTTTCCCCTTTAACCCTCACTTCGTAGCCCCCTTATCATCGTGGCCATCATGCCTCTTCCGGTTTCTCCGCTCCTTGCCGTCGCCGGCGGCACTCCCCTCATGTTGAATCTCGCCTGGGTCGATTACCTGATCCTCGCTGTCTATTTCGGCTTCGTCATCGGCATTGGCTGGATGTTGAAGAAATACCTTAAAACCAGCGCCGATTTTTTTGAATCCGGCCGCTCGCTTCCCGCCTGGGTCTGCGCTCTCGGCTTCATCGGCGCGAATCTCGGCGCCCAAGAAGTCATGGGCATGGCGGCTTCGGGCGCCAAGTATGGTATTTCCACCAGCCATTTCTACTGGGTGGGCGCCATTCCCGCCATGGTTTTCGTAGGTATCTTCATGATGCCGTTCTACTACGGCTCGAAGGCTCGCTCTGTGCCGGAATACCTGAAGCTTCGCTACGACGAGAAGACCCGGGCCTTCAACGCCCTCACCTTTGCCGTGATGACGGTGTTCTCCTCCGGTATCTCGATGCATGCGCTGGCGACGCTGTTGCACGCCATCCTCGGGGTGGATTACGGCGCGTGTATCTTGGTCTCCGGTCTTATCGTGTTGGTTTACATCTACACCGGCGGCCTCACCTCGGCCATCTACAACGAGGTGCTGCAGTTTTTCCTGATCGTGCTCGGCTTTCTGCCGCTGGTGCTGCTCGGCCTCAAGGACATCGGCGGTTGGGACGGCCTGATGAAGCAGCTGAATCTCTATTCGGCCGACAAAGGCATGCCCGGCGCGTGGACCCATTCGTGGGCCCACATGGGCAACGCCGCCGACAACCCCATGGGCGTCGAGTGGTTCGGCATGGCGATGGGTCTCGGGTTCGTGCTCTCCTTCGGCTACTGGTGCACCGACTTCCTCGTGGTGCAGCGCGCCATGGCGGCCAAGGACATGAACGCCGCCCGCCGCACGCCCATCATCGCGGCCGTTCCGAAGATGCTTTTCCCCGCGCTCGTGATCCTGCCCGGCATGATCGCCATCGCCTTGCTGCAAAAAGGCGGCTCCGGCCTGCAACTCCCGACCACGCCCGGCGGCGGTCCGGACTACAACATGGTCGTGCCTTCGCTCCTCGCGCAGTACTTCCCCAACGGCATGCTCGGCATCGGCCTCACCGCCCTCATGGCCTCCTTCATGTCCGGCATGGCGGGCAATGTCACCGCGTTCAACACGGTGTTCACCTACGATCTCTACCAGAGCTATATCAATAAGAAGGCGACCGACGCCCACTTGGTGAAGGTCGGCAAGCTCACCACCATCGTCGGCCTGCTCATCAGCGCGGGCGCGGCCTACACGGCGCGGCAATTCGACAACATCATGGACATGCTCCAACTGGTGTTCGGCTTTGTGAACGCCCCGCTCTTCGCCATCTTCCTGCTCGGCATGTTCTGGCGCCGCACCACGGGTCACGGCGCCTTCTTCGGCCTTCTGATCGGCACCATCTGCGCGATGATCTTCCACGGCTTCACGCTGCCGATGGGCGAACACGCTGGCATCAAGGGCGGCTGGATCTCCGCCGATTACCTCTTCCGCAGCTCGATGGCGCAGAACTTCTGGATGGCGATCTTCGCCTTCGGCGGCTGCTTGTTCGGCACCATCGGCATCTCGCTCGCAACCTCCGCGAACAAGACCGACGAGCAGTTGCGCGGCCTCGTTTACTCCCTCACGGAAAAGCCGAAGGAAGCCCCCGGCACGCCGTGGTACTCGCGTCCGGTCACGCTCGGCGTGCTGGTGCTCGCCGGCGCCGTCGTTCTCAACGCGATCTTCTGGTAACCCTTAACTTCTTACGATCATGCAACTCGATGTGCGCATTCCGATGGGCTGGCTGTTCCTCTGTCTGGGAATCATCCTCTCCGTCTATGGTGTCGTGGCCGACCCGGCGATCTACGCCAAACACTCCCTCGGCCAGAACGTAAACCTGCTCTGGGGCTCGATCTTCGCGCTCTTCGGCGTGGTCATGCTCTTCCTCTCGCGTACGCGCAAGAGCTGACCTGACCAGGCTTCCTTTCGGCCCTTCAAGCCGCGCCGCCTTCACCGGCCGCGCGGCTTTTTTTGCGATGTCTCCCGGGGGCGCGCTCAGGCGCGGCTGAAGCGGACGTCCATCCACACCGCCAAGGCGAGGACGGAGCCGCGGGCGATGAATTTCAGCTCGGGCGACACCGCGAGGAGCGTCATGCCGTTGAGCAGCGCGGTCATGATGAGCGCGCCGAAGAGCACGCCCCAGACCGTGCCGCGGCCGCCTTTCAAGGCGGTGCCGCCGATCACGCAGGCGGCGATGGCGTCGAGCTCCATCAGATCGCCCACGGTGGTGGTGGAGTTGCCCGAATAGGCCGTGGTCATGAAGCCGGTGAGGGCCACCGCCACGCCCATGAGGGCGAAAGCGCCGATGATCACGCGGTCCACCGCGATGCCGCTGAGCACGGCCGCCTCCTCGTTGCCGCCGATGGCGTAAAGATAGCGGCCAAACGGCGTGTGTTGGGTGAGGAAATACACCGTGAACGCGGCACCGCCGAGGATGAGCAGGGGCAGGGGAATGCCGCGGAAGTGGTTACACACGATTACCAGGCTGAACAAACCGGCTGCGCTGGCGGCGAATTTGCCGACGGCCACGCCGGCGGACGGCACGGCGAGTTTGTGGGAGAGCCGCGCTGCGCGACCGCGCCAGCTCAGCCACCCGAGGAAGAGCACGAGGGCGGCGACGAGACCGAGGCCGAGGTTGGCGGGCGCGTAGTAGGTCGTGAGCAGCGAGTAGAGATTGTCCGAATCGCCAGGAGCGACGGGCACGGTGGAGTTTTCGATCACGAGCCAGAACAGACCTTTGAAAATGAGCAGGCCGCCCAGCGTGATGATGAAGGAGGGGATGCGTTGTTTCACGATCAGCGCGCCCATGAGCGTCCAAAGCAGGGTGGCGGCGAGCAGGGCCGCTCCCAACGCGACCGGCGCGGGAAGGTTGTGCTTGATGATGAACACCGCCGCGATGCCGCCGACGAGACCCACGCCGCTGCCGACCGAAAGGTCGATATTGCCCGTGAGAATCACCATGAACATGCCTAGCGCGAGCGTGGCGATGATGGAGAACTCGATCAGAAGCTGGGTAAGATTGCGCGGTCCGATGAACGCGGGCTCCCGGATCGCGAAGAAAAGAACAATGGCCAGCAAGGCCAGCGGCATGGCGAGAGATTTGAGAAGGGTGCGGGCGTTCATGCGGGTGTCGAAGTCGGGCTGGAAAGTGGGATCGAGCGGGATGCGTTTATTCCGCGGTCGCGTGCGCGGCGGTGTGGCCCATCGCGGCGGCGAGAAGACGCTCCTGGGTGAACTCGGCGCGGGTGAACTCGCCGCCGATGCCGCCTTCGTGGAGCATGATGATGCGGTCGCTCATGCCCATCAGCTCGGGCAACTCGCTGGAGACGAGGATCACGGCCTTGCCGTCGGCGGTGAGGCGGTTGATCAGTTCGTAAACCTCCAGCTTCGCGCCCACGTCGATGCCGCGAGTCGGCTCGTCCAGCATAACGACGGCGGGCTCAGTCATGAGAGCCTTGCCGAGCACGACCTTCTGCTGGTTGCCGCCGGAAAGGCCACCGGCGCGATAGGTCTGGCCGGGCGCCTTGATGCGCATGGCGTCGAAGAAATGCTGGTTGCGCACATGTTCGGCGGGAGCGTCGATGCGGCCGGCGAAACGGGTGAAGGCGGGCAGGCTGGAAAGCGAGAGGTTGAAGCCGATGGATTCGTGCAGCACGAGGCCGTAGCGGCGGCGGTCTTCGCTCGCCAGCACCAGTCCGCGTTGAATCGCGGCGCGCGGAGTCGGGGCGGGGAAGGGCTGACCGCCCAACGCGACCTCGCCGCCGAGTCGATGGCCCCAGGCTCCGAAGAGATTCATCAGCAATTCCGTGCGGCCTGCACCCATGAGCCCGCCGAAGCCGAGCACCTCGCCGGCGCGCAATTCGAAGGAGATCCCGTGCAGAAAAGCGGGCGAGCCCTTCGCGGGGGCGACGCTCAGGTCGCGGACGGCGAGCCGCACTTCGCCGGGGGCGTCGGGCGCCTTGCGCGGGAAGAGATCGGTGATCTCGCGGCCGACCATGTGCTTGATGACGAGCGGAATGGTCGCATCGCGGGTGGTCAGCGTGGTGATGGTCGAGCCGTCGCGCAGGACGGTGATGCGGTCGCACACCGCGAAGACCTCGTCGAGCTTATGGGAAATGTAGATGCAGGCGGTACCTTGGGCGCGCAGGCGGCGAAGGTGGTCGAGCAGCACCGCGACCTCCTGTTCGGTGAGAGCGGCGGTGGGTTCGTCGAGCACGAGCACGCGGGATTTCTTGTCCATCGCGCGAACGATCTCGATGAGCTGTTTGTGGCCGATGCCGAGCTGGCGGACCGGCGTTTCGGGCGCGATATCGAGGCCGAAGTCGGCGAGCAGGGCGGCGGCCCGCCGGTGCATTTCGAGCCAGTCGATGCGCAGGCCTTTGCGCGGGGCGCGGCCGAGAAAGATGTTTTCCGCGACGCTCAGTTCGTCGATGAGGGCGAATTCCTGCGTGATGACGGCGATGCCGGATGCCTCGGCATCGCGCACGCTTTGAAACTCCGCCACGCGGCCCTCGACGTGCAGTTCGCCCTCGTAGCTGCCGTGCGGGTGGATGCCGGAGAGGAGCTTGATGAGGGTGGACTTGCCCGCGCCGTTTTCGCCGCAGAGGGCGTGGATCTCGCCGGGGGCGAGCGCGAACGCCACGTTGCGCAGCGCCACCACGCCGGGAAACTTTTTGGTGAGGTGGCGGGCTTCGAGGAGCGGGGCGGTCATCAGAGGCGGCGAACGTGCGCGAGGTGGATTACTTGAGCTGTTCGGCGGTGTAGAACCCGTCGGCGACGATGGCGGTCATCATGTTGTCCTTGTCGACCGCGTAGATCTCTTTGAAGACGGAGGGCACTTCCTTGAAGCCGTTGTTGAGCACGGCCTGCTTGGGAACCGGCCCGCCCTTGGCGATCTCCACGGCGACGGTGCCGGCGTAGGTGGCGAGGGTTTTGAGGGGCTTGTAGATCGTCATGGTCTGCGTGCCGCGCAGGATGCGTTGACAGGCGGAGAGATCGGCGTCCTGGCCGGTGACCAGGATCTTGCCGGCGATGCCTTCCTCGGTGAGAGCCTGGATGGCGCCGGAGGCGAGGTGGTCGGTGGTGGAGAGAATGGCGTCGAAATCATGGCCGAAACGCGTGATGGCGGCGTTGGTGACCTTTTTGCCGTTCTCGGGTTTCCAGTCGGCGCACCAGTCTTCGAAGATGATCTTCACCTTGCCGGCCTTGATGAGCGGATCGAGAACCTGATCCTGGCCCTGCTTGAAGAGCTTGGCGTTGTTGTCGGTCGGGGCGCCGTCGAGGCGGACGATCCGGATCGGATTCTTGTCGGACAAATGATCGACGATGTACCGGGCCTGGAGTTCGCCGACCTTGACGTTGTCAAAGGTGAGGTAGAGGGCGACGTCGCTGTTCATGATCAACCGGTCGTAGGCGATGACCGGGATGCCTGCGTCGTTGGCGCTCTTGACCGCACGGGTGAGGGCGGAGCCATTGTGGGCTACGACCACGATCACATCCACGCCGCGGGTGATGAGGGCTTTGATATCGCTGGTCTGGCGCGTGTCGTCGCCGTTGGCGGCCTGCACGATGACCTTGCCGCCGAGCGACTCGACCTCGGCGGTGAAGGAATCCCGGTCTTTTTGCCAGCGCTCTTCCTTGAGGGTGTCGAGGGAGAGGCCGATGACAGGGTGTTCCTTCGAGGCGTGGACGGTGGCGGCGAGCAGAAGGCTGGCGATAAGCGCGAGCAGGCGACGCGGAGCGGATTTCATAAGCGGGGATATTTGGGCGGACGGGGAGGGCCGGATTTCAAATCCTGTTAAAGGTGAATCGCCGGGAAGCTTGAAGACGGGACCGGTCCCGGACCAGAGTGAAAATGCATTACCGTCAAGTTGGCGGAAGTCGCGCCCGTGTCCCGGCTTACCTCAAAAATCCGCGTACGAGATCGTAGAGCTGCGGCGATTCGAGGAGGAAGGAATCGTGGCCGAGATCGGTCGAGAGCTCGGCATAGCTCACCTGTTTGCCGGCGCGCAGGAGCGCGAGGGCGATGGCGCGGTTTTGCTCCGGCGGGAAGAGCCAGTCGCTGGTGAAGCCAACGACGAGCGTGGTGCCGACGACCGGGGCGAAGGCCTGTTCCAGCGAGCCGTGGGCGGAGGCCAGATCGAACTGGTCGAGCGCGCGGGTGATGTAGAGGTACGAGTTGGCGTCGAAGCGGTTGATGAAGCTTTGCCCTTGGTAGCGCAGGTAACTCTCGACCTCGAACTGAACGTTGAAGGCGATCGGTGGGGTGACCGGGTCGATGCCTTCCATGGAAAGTTCCGAGACATCCGTCGCCGCATCAAGCCCCTTGGGTTTGGCCTGGATGGTCTTGCGGCCGAATTTCCGATCCATGCTCGCGTCCGACAGGTAGGTGATGTGCGCCATCATGCGGGCGATGGCCAGGCCCACCCGCGGGCCGCCGGATTTCGGGTAATAACCGTGGTTCCACTCGGGATCCTGGATGATCGCCTGGCGGCCGACCTCGTTGAAGGCGATGGCTTGCGCGCCTTCGCGCGCGGTCGTGGCCATGGCGAGCATCCGCTTAACAAACGCCGGGTATTCGATGCCCCACTGGAGGACCTGCATGCCTCCCATCGATCCGCCGATGACGGCGTAGAGGCTCTTGATGCCGAGGCTGTCCAGCCAGAGCTTCTGTGTGCGCACCATGTCGCGGATGGTGACGGCGGGAAACGTGATGCCATAGGGTTTGCCGGTGCGCGGGTCCACGGACGACGGACCGCTGGAGCCTTGGCAGCCGCCGATGACGTTGGCGCAAAGGACAAAAAACTGGTTGGTATCGACCGCCTTGCCCGGGCCGATGAGATTGTTCCACCAGCCGGGCTTGCGGTCGTTGAGCGAGTGGATGCCGGCGCAGTGATGGTCGCCGCTCAGCGCGTGACAGATGAGAATGGCGTTGTCGCGCGCGGCGTTGAGCCGGCCGTAGGTTTCGTAGCGCAGCGTGAATCCCGGAATGGCCTGGCCGTTGTCGAAGATGAAGGGCTCGGCCGTGGCGAAATCGTGCGGCTCAACCAACCCGACTTCGCCGGGTTCGGAGCGCGTGGCTGTCAGGAGATCGTCATCGTCCGCATCGTTCATGGTGGAAACTCATCGCAGGACACGGCGAAGCGGAGCAGAAGGCAAGTTTCGCCGTTACGTTTCCGTTCTGCGAGCGGCCGAGAGAGGGAATCCCGTTGACAATGCGGAGACCTCCGGCGGCTTTGCCCTCCGGCCGCATGTCCAAGAATCCCCTTCCAAAAAACAGCGATGCGGGCGGAGCGCGTTTCGCCGCTACTCGTTGGACGGTGGTGCTGGCGGCGCGGGAAAAAGCGTCGCCGCAGGTGGGTGAGGCGCTGGAGACGCTCTGCCGGGTTTACTGGCCGCCGCTTTACGCGTTTGCCCGGCGGGAGGGACGCACCCCGCACGATGCGCAGGATCTTACGCAGGCGTTTTTCGCGCGTTTGCTGGAGGACGATTACCTGCGCGCGGTGGCGCCGGAGAAGGGCCGCTTTCGCTCGTTCCTGCTGGTGGCGTTCAAGCGGTTTATGGCCAACGAATGGGCCAAGGCGTGCGCCGGGAAGCGCGGCGGCGGCGAACGTCATGTCACCTTCGACACGGCCCTCGCCGAGAACGGCTACCATGCGGGGCTGCGGGACGAGGCTTCGGCGGAGAAACTCTACGAACGCCGCTGGGCGCTCACACTGCTCGACCAAGCGATGGCGCGGTTGCGCGAGGAGTTCACGGTCGCGGGCAAGGCGCGGGATTTCGATCTTTTGAAAACGCACCTGACGGAACCGCGCGGCGAGACGGATCGCGCGGCGGCGGCCCTCGGTCTCAGCGAAGGAGCCGCCCGCGTGGCGGTGCATCGATTGCGCCGGCGGTTTCGCGAGATCTTTCGCGAGGAGATCGCGCACACTGTGGCCGACGCGGCGGAAATTGACGACGAGGTACGCTACCTCCTTGGCGTGCTGGGCGGTTGAGCGATTTTTCGAGAAAGCGCGTAACAACGGGACTTTTTTCCTGATTTACCCGGTGATGAACACTCCGCCCGAACCGCGCGCCTGTCCCCAATGCGGCGCGCCGATCCCCGTCGGTGCCGCCGAGGGACTTTGCCCCCGCTGTCTTCTGGCACTCAATTTTGCGACCCAGAGCCAAATGGCGGGCGATACCCAACCGCCGCCTGCCGGCGGTCCGGTGGTGCCGCCGCTTTCGCTGGAAGCAGTGGCCGGGTTGTTTCCTCAATTGGAAATCATTCGGTTGGTCGGCCTCGGCGGGATGGGCGCGGTGTATCAAGCGCGGCAGCCGGCGCTCGACCGGCACGTTGCGCTCAAGCTCCTGCACACGCCGCCGGCGAACGACCCGGGATTTGCGGAACGTTTTTCCCAAGAGGCGCGGGCGCTGGCAAAGCTCAACCATCCGAACATCGTGGCGCTGCACGAATTCGGCCAGGCGGGCGGCCGGCCGTATTTCCTGATGGAGTTCGTCGACGGCGTGAACCTGCGCCAGCTCCAGCAGGCCGGCCGGCTTTCGCCGCGCGAGGCGTTGCAGATCGTGCCGCAGGTGTGCGACGCGCTCCAATACGCGCACGACGAGGGCATCGTGCACCGCGACATCAAGCCGGAGAACGTGCTCATCGATCGCAAGGGCCGCGTGAAGGTGGCCGACTTCGGCCTTGCGAAACTCATGGGCGTGGAGACGGCCGCGACGCGGCTCACGGGGGCGGGCCACGTGATGGGCACGCCGCACTACATGGCGCCCGAGCAGGTGGAGCATCCGCTGGACGTGGACCACCGCGCGGATATTTTTTCTCTGGGCGTGGTCTTCTATGAGCTGCTCACCGGCGAGCTGCCGCTGGGAAAATTCCCCCTGCCGTCGAAGAAGGTGCGGATCGACGTGCGCCTCGACGAGGTGGTGTTGCGCGCGTTGGAGAAAGAACCGGCGCTGCGCTACGCGCAGGCGAGCGAATTGAAGACGCGGGTGGAGACGATTGCGGGAGAAAATCCTTCCTGCGGCGTCTCGCCCGAAGAGGCTCAAGAAGGAAAATTCAAAACGCCGCCGAGTGACGAAGCCGGAGACGACCCTGATTTGATCGCGCAATGGTGCGGAAAGTGGGGGTGGAAACTGGTTTCGTTTTTGGTGATCATCTTGGCGGTCACGGATGCGAACGATACCTTCTGGAACGTCCTTATGGGCGCGTGGCTGGTCCTGTTCATGGCGAAGGAACTCTTTGGAATCCGTTACACTCAAAGGCGTGGATGGGTGTTGGCTCCGGATAAACCAAACGCCAAGCAGGGCCGGGCGCAGGCAACCGATTCCGCGGTGAACGGCGGCAAAACCCCGCCCCGTTGGAAGAGGGTGAAAACCATTTTATGGGCGGTGCTCGTTATCGGAGCCGTATCGTTTGGTATCAGGGCTTTCGTGCTGGCGCCGTATCGGGTGCCGACCTCGGCAGTGAGCCCCGAAATTCCGAGGGGAAGCCTCGTCTTTGTCTTCAAGCCTGTCCGGCATTTTTCGGTTGGAGACATCATCGCCTATCATTTTTCAGCCGATGAAATCAGGGTCGGGCGTGTCGCGCAGGAGGACGCTGGGATTGTGCGCATTGAGCGGCGAGGTGAGACTCCTCAGCCAGTGATGGCCGCCGATATCATCGGCAGGGTTGTCTTCAACACGCGTGCAGATCCTTTTGCGGAGTCCCGGCAGGCGACCACCAAGGACATTTCCGAGGCGGGCGCGAATGGTATTCAACCCAGGCCGGAAACGGATGTCCTCGTCTTCGGCCCGGAGGTGAAACTGGAGGTGAAGCTCACCGGTGAGCCGGGCGGCTACAATCTGGCAACGGGCAAATTCGTCGCCTTCACGCCGGTAAAGGGCGAGTCAATGCCGACGAATTCCCCGGCTTGGATGCAACGTTTCGGAGTAGACGTGATCGCCGATCCCGACGCGCAGCTTCCCGCGATTTTCTTCGTGGGAGCGTTGGCCGAGGAAGTCAGTGGAGCCGCTTGGGACGAGTCTGCCGCCGCCGTGAATGCCTCAGCGCCAAAATTGCTCCATACGGACACCTTCGACCATCGTTTGATGGTACTGGCCCTGTCCGCGTGGGATGCACCCAAGACCTACCGGATTCGCACCCAGCATGGCGTCGCGGGAGTCCTGCAATTGATCGGGGTCTCGGAAAATTCCCGGGGTGTGAAGATTCGTTACAAACTCGCACAGCCTGCGTCTCGCGGTGAGGGTGCGGCGACCCCGTTGCACATCGAGTTCGATCGGAACGGCGACACCATGCAGGGCCTCGTGAGCCGTGTTCAACGGGACTACGGCGTGCGACTGTGTTTCGAAAATCTCGATTTCGATGCGAAGAAAGACGCCGTCACGCTCGGCCAGACGTTGCGACAGCTCAGCGAACGCGAGCGTCAGGGGACGATCACGGCCAAGGAAAAAGAAAGACTGACCGTCGCCCGGCGCCTGAAGACCGATGAAAAATTGTCGGAGGACACGTTGCTGGATGTCGGCGAGCATTATGAAGGTCGGGTCGCGGCGGAGACGGTGGAAGATTTCCTGGATCAACTGACGCGCGGCACGCCGTATGGCTGGCGAAAATCCGGAGCGACGTGGGTCATCGTCCCGCGCGGCGGATCGAGACTGCTGTTTCCGGTGACGCTCCGGACGTCGGGCCTGAATCTTGAGGAGGCGGTGGCGAAGATTCTGGAACAACGCCCGGTGGGTTCGGAGATCCACGCTGGCATGGTCGTGGCTATGCCCGTGCCTACCGCACCCGGTGCGGACGCGATGCCGTGGCTGCGCAGCCGGCTGCCCGCGCTGGACCTGGCGGCGGTTTCCGCGCTGGACGCGCTCTGCCGTGTGACGGAAGCGGCCCGGCCGGACGCTCTCTGGGAGCTGGCGGGCTACAAAGAATCGCGGATGCTGGGCTTGGTCGCCGGCCCGAATAAAGCCCGGGAGAAACCGGATGCCGCCGTCCGGCCGGACAACGCCCCCGTCTTCGGGCCGGTGATCGAATGCGTGGTGAACGGTGCGGTCGATCTGGAGACCGGACGAATTGCTTCGATAGACGCCAATACGGGACGGATCGCGGCATTGCCGGAATCGATCGAACGGATGGACGACTTCGCCGGGACCATCTTCGAGACCGTGTTGTGGATGGTACAGGAAGGGTTGGACGTGTTCGCCGATTCACCGGAATTTGCCGGGCTGGATCTGCTTGTAGTGGAGCAAACGTCCGACCAATGGGATCGCCTTAGCGCCGCGCAAGTTGTGAGCCTGCTCGACGCCGTCACGACGAAGGCACCCCACTACGCCAAGTTGAAAGCGGCTGAGAACACCACCTACGTGTTTCAGACGCGGGAAGGCATGCGTGGTGTTTTGCAGATTCTTGGGAAGGCGAACGACAAGGGCGTGAAGCTTCGCTATAAGCGGCTCCAGGCCAGCTCGGAGGCGGCCGGCGCCCCGGGTGCCGCGCAGGCTTGGCTGGCGCTTATAGATGGCGGCCATTACGCCGAAAGCTGGGATGCGGCGGCGACGAGTTTTCACGAAGCGGTCACGCGGGCGGAATGGACGTCCGAGGCGGCAAAAATCCGCGGGCCGCTCGGCGATGTGATTTCCCGTGCATTTGCCAAGACCCAGCAGGCCAAAACATTTCCCGGAATGCCGGACGGTGCGTATTGGATCGCGGAGTTCGACACGAAATTTGCCGGATTAAAATCGGCGGCCGAGGTCGTGGTGCTCGCCTTGGAGAAGGACGGGCAATGGCGGGCGATCAGTTATCTCATCCGGCCTCGCACGGAGATGGAACAGGCGGCGGTGGTCGCGGCGCGCGCCTGGCTGGCGTCGATTGACGAGGATCACTATGCCGAAAGTTGGGATCATGCGTCCGCGCTCTTTCGCGGGGCGCCGCTTACACGGGAGAAATGGGTGTCCGCCTTGGAGCGCGTGCGCCGGCCCTTGGGCGGCTTGGTGTTTCGCACGGTTAATGCGACCCGTCTCGCGTCCACGTTGCCGGGCGCGCCGGCCGGTCAATATGTGGTGATGCAGTTTGACGCGTCGTTTGCCGGGGATAAGTCCGCCGTGGAGACGGTCACGTTCATGCAGGAAAAAGACGGACAGTGGCGGGCCGCGGGCTATTTCATCAAGTGAAGACGGTTTCCCTCTTATGACGTCAGGAAAACTAAACTACACCGAAGACCGAAATCTGCCGATGGACCAGGTGATCGCCCTTTACCGGGCCAACGACTGGTCGTCGGCGGACAAACCGGAGCAGCTCATGAACGCGCTGCGTCACTCCCATTCGCTCGTTTCCGCCTGGGACGGCGGGAAGCTGGTCGGCCTGGGGAACGCCATCTCCGACGGATTCCTCGTCGTTTATTATCCGCACCTCATCGTCCTTCCGGAATTCCAAGGTAAGGGCGTCGGCACGGAAATCCTGAAAAGATTGAGGGTGAAATACGAAAGCTTCCATCAACACATGCTGGTGGCGGACGGACGCGCGATCGACTTCTACAGGAAGTGCGGATTCGAGCGGGCGGGACAGACGGAACCGATGTGGATTTACGCCGGTCACGATCACTAGAACCCAAGAGCCATCTCTCTTTTCCTTGAGCCTAAAAAGCAGCTGAAACCACGGATTCCTCGGATGGGCACGGATATTCAATCCATTATGCTATTCAGTATCTGTGTAATCCGCGTAATCCGTGGTTGGTTTGAACTTTTTAAATGAAGTTGAAGGCCCACTGCTTAAACGAACTACCCTTCTGAAATCATGAATGAATCCAAACGCACGATCTGGTTCCCCGCGAAAACCTACGGCTGGGGCTGGGGGCCGCCGATTTGTTGGCAGGGCTGGGTGGTGGTGGGGATTTACGCAGCGTTGTTGGCGGCAGGAGCGTTTTGGCTTCTGCCCGGAAAGCCGGCTTTTGGTTGGTATACGATCGGACTGTCGCTGGCGTTGATCTTCGTCTGCTGGCTGAAGGGCGAAAAGCCTGCTTGGCGCTGGGGGAAGAAGAAGGAGTAATGTCCGGTGACGAACGCCTTCCTCTCCGGCTACGCGATCCAGCGCCGTGAATTCGCCGCCGCCTTCCGGTCCGCGTTCGCCGAGTTGGCCAGCTGGTCGCACGTTTCGACAGACTATGGATCGGCAAACGCTGATGCAGGGGTGGATCGAGTTGGATCGCTGTGTTTCGAAGATGATGTCATGGAGCTGGCGCATCGTTTCATGCCTCTCGCGCAGTTGGTGGATGCTCTGCTCGATCAACGAGTGAAATGAGCTAGCAGAAGCTGCAGGACATGATCCAAAAACAACGGATGCCTCTCCCCGAGATTGAAATTTCCGGCCGGCCCTCTGCCGAAGATAC
Organism: Verrucomicrobiota bacterium; assembly: GCA_019510185.1. Classification (GTDB taxonomy): domain Bacteria; phylum Verrucomicrobiota; class Verrucomicrobiia; order Opitutales; family Opitutaceae; genus Rariglobus. The sequence continues at coordinate 289,398 of JAEKKV010000011.1, forward strand.
GGCGCTCCTTTTCAGGAATCTCGCCGGTTTCAACGAAGTGCAGGCCGGTCCAGCGTCCGCTTGCGAACTCGCGATTTTTGCACGCCACCAAGGTGAAATCGTGGCCGGGCTGACCGGATTCACCCACTGGAATTGGCTGAGCATAAAATACCTGTGGGTGACTGAGCAGCTGCGCCGCCAAGGACTGGGCGCGCGGTTGGTGCTCGCCGCCGAGCGCGAGGCGAGACGTCGCGGTTGCGAGCATGTGCACCTCGACACATTCAGTTTTCAGGCCGTTCCCTTTTACGAGCGACTAGGCTACTCCGTTTTCGGTCGTTTGGAGGATTATCCCGCCGGGCACGCCAAAATCTTTCTTCAGAAGCGGAGTTTGGCGGAGTGATGCTCCCGCGAAGAACGATCTGTTCAATCCACCTCCTGCCAATGCAGTTGCCGCCGCCGCCTCCCGACTACGAAAAGCGCATGCCTCGCCATGATGAGGCGCCGCGGCTTTGTGGCGTGGGTACGGATATCTTTGGTCGGGAGGTGCGATTGTCGCCGGAGGCGGCCGCCGCGTGGCTTGCAATGCAGGGGGCCGCCGAAGACATCGGGGTTCGGCTGCTGCTGGTTTCGGGATTTCGCGGCCTCGAAAAGCAGACTGAAATCGTTCGGCGCAAGCTGGAGGTTGGAATGATGCTGGAGGATATTTTAAAGGTCAGCGCCTATCCCGGTTACAGCGAGCACCACACGGGGCGGGCGGTGGATATCGGTTCGCCTGACTGCGCGCATCTGACTGAGGACTTCGAGAAGACGGGGGAGTTTGCGTGGCTGACAGCGCATGCCGTCCGTTTTGGTTTTTCATTGTCCTATCCGCGGGTCAACGTGCACGGCATCGCGTTTGAGCCGTGGCATTGGTGCCTGTCGGACCGGCGGCAATCGCATGCCTGAAAAAACATGAGCCTGAAAATGGTGGATTATTACGCGAAACGCGCCGCCGAGCACGACCGCATCTACGCGCTGCCAGAGAGGCAGAATGATGTTCGGCGGCTGCAACAGTTCTGCCAAACCCGCTTTGCCGGTCTTGAGGTGCTTGAGATCTCGTGCGGCACCGGCTACTGGACCCAGTTCATCGCTTCGTCCGCACGTTCCATCGTCGCGACCGATATCAACGAGGAAGTGTTGGCCATTGCGCGGGGCCGGCAATCCGAGGGAGCGCAGGTGGAATTTTCCCGAGCGGATTCGTATGAGTTGCCGGATTTAAGCCGTCCATTTGCCGCGGGTTTCGCCGGATTTTGGTGGTCGCATGTGCCAAAGCGCAGGCTGGACGCCTTTCTGGCGGGCTTTCACCGTCGGCTGGTGCCGGGGGCGCTTGTCGCCTTCATTGACAACCGCTACGTCCCGGGAAGCAGCACGCCAATCAGCCGCACCGACGAAAGCGGGGACTCGTTTCAACTACGCAAGCTCGGCGACGGAAGCGTCCACGAGGTGCTGAAGAATTTCCCGGCGCCGGAGGAATTGAAGGCCGCGATCGATTACCGTGCGACGTCGGTCGAGATCACTCTGCTCGATTATTATTGGATCTTAACGTACCGGGCAAAATGAGGCGCGCGGATGATCGAGGCCGAAACCAGGCGCGAGCGGCCGGGGCAGTTAGCGAGGACGAGGGCAGCGAGTGCTAAAAATTTAGCATGTTGGCTTGACGTCCTGCCGGCCGGATGTGCTAAGAAATTAGCATGAAGGAAAAATCCCACCGGCTCACCCGGCGCGAACGGCAGATCATGGATGTCATTTATGGCCGCGGCGAAGCCAGTGCGGCCGACGTGCAGGCGGCGTTGCCCGATGCGCCCGGGTATTCGGCGGTGCGGGCGTTGCTGCGCATCTTGGAGAACAAGGGTTTTCTCAAGCATCGCGAGGACGGCCCGCGCTATTTGTATTTGCCCACGCAGGCGGTCGAGCACGCCCGGCGGTCCGCGTTGAAGCAGATCGTGAGCGCGTTTTTCGAGGGTTCGCTCGCCAATGCGGTCGCTTCGCTGGTGGACGCGAATGACGGCAAGCTTGATCCGGAGGAGCTGCGCCGGCTCGAGGCGATCATCAAGAAAGCCAAATCAAAATAATATCCCATGAACCTCGCCGGTTACCTTCCCCTGTTCATCGATTTGATGCTGAAAAGCACCGTGTTGCTGGCACTAGCGTTGCTGGCTGCGTATGGATGGCGCCGTGCCTCGGCGGCGAATCGTCATATGATCTGGCTGGCGGCGTTCGGTGCGCTGTTGGTGCTGCCGCTCGTCGCTACGTTTGTCATGCGAGGAACGGAGCGACCGATGGCCGGAAGTCCCATGCTCGTGCTCAAGGTCCCGGCCGGGCCGGCGAGGGTGATCACTTCCGGGCCAATGCCGCCAGTCTCCGGGCAGGCGCTGAGTCCGTTGGCGAAACGTGCGGCCATGTCTTCATGGCGAGATGGTCTGGTTTTCGTCTGGTTGGCAGGCATGGCGACGCTCCTCGGACTGCGGGCGGCCGGTGCGGTGCGGCAGCACTCGTTGCGACGGCGCTGCGGATTGGTTCGCGATGCGCGGATCACGGAGTGGTTTGGGCAGATTATCTCCGACCACGGCATCGGGCGAACGGTGGAGTTGCGCGCATCGGATGAATGTCGCGTGGCGATGACATGGGGAACGCTGCGGCCGGTCGTGCTGTTACCGGCGTCGGTGCTCTCGTGGCCGCAGGATCGGCTCGCGTTGGTGTTGCGCCATGAGCTCGCGCATGTGCGCCGGGGCGATTGTCTCGCACGTTTTTTCAGTCAGGTGGCGTGCGCGTTTTATTGGCCGAATCCGTTGGTGTGGCTGGCAGCGCGCCGGGCGAGGCTCGCCCAGGAACAGGCGTGCGACGATCGCGTGTTGGCGTCGGGGGTGGCGTCCGAGGCCTATGCGATGGAGCTGGTGGCCGCGGTGCGCGACTTGAACGGCTGGCGCTGGTTTGGGGGAGCGGTGGCGATGGCGGAGCCTTCGACACTGGAGCGCCGCGTGCTCAGCATTGTCGGCGAAGGTTGCGACCGGAGGCCGTTGCGCGGTTCGATGGTCGCTGCGACCTCGGTATGCGCGGTGCTCGCTTTGGTCGGGTGTTCCCAAGCGACGGTGCGCGATGAGTCCAGGCCGGCGAAGGAGGTTGGGAAGGGCGCGCCGGTGGAGATTCGGAGTTGGTTCGTCGAGTTAAGGGACGAAGAGCCGGGAGTGAAGGAGGCGATGTCTTTTTTGGATGACGCCAGCCGGAAGGGGTCGGACACGGCGACGGTCGCCGGAATTTTGACGGAAGCGCAGACTGCGGTCGTGATCAAGCGGTTTGCCGGACTTAATCGGGCCAATTTGTTGAGCACGCCGTCGATCCGTGTGCGCGCGGGCAATCCGGCGAGGATTCAGGTTGGTCAGGATTTTCGTTACCCGACGCATTGGGAGAAGGATCCGGCGGGTCGTGAGTGGGTTGCTTCGGCATTCCAAACGCGTAACCTGGGCGTGGAGATGGAGGTGACGCCGCGGACGAACGAGGATGGCTCCATCGATCTCGATATGAACCCCCGGATCACCGGGTTAGAAGGCTTCGTTGAACAGGAGATGCGGGATGTTGTTCCGGCGGCGGACAAGGTATCGGACGGAGAGGAAAAGCCTGAGAGGGAGTGGCCGAAGGTGAAGACGCCGATATTCACAACACGTGCGGTGCAGGCGGCGGTCGCGCGGCTGGCGCCAGGACAGACGGTCGTGCTGCGTTGCGGCACGCAGATGGAGACCGTGAGGGACACCACGACTACGATATTCGGAAAGGTATCAAAGGATGAACTCAACTGGACGCATTCCTCCGTCCTAGTGTTTGTGTCGGCGAAGGTGGTGCCGGCCGCCGGGGCGGCTCCGGCTCGGTGACGGCGGGTTACGCGGTCTCTTCGTTCGAGAAGACCGCCTGCACGTCATCGAGATCGTCGAGGATGTCGTGAAGCTGGCCGAGGATTTCGGCGGCGCGGGGATCCACGGGAACGGTGTTCACGGGGATGTAGGCGATCTCGGCGCTTTCGGTTTTGATGCCGGCGGTTTCGAGGGCGTGCAGCACCTTGTCGAAGGCGTGGACGTCGCAGCGCACCTCGAAGCCTTCGTCGGTGGCGATGACGTCGTCGGCGCCGGCCTCGAGGGCGGTTTCCATGAGCTTGTCCTCGGCAATCGCGTCTTTCGCGATGAGGAACTGGCCGGCGTGGAGAAACTGGAACATCACCGCGCCGGAACCGGCGAGATTGCCGCCGTTTTTGGTGAAAACGCTGCGCAGCTCGGAAGCGGTGCGGTTTTTGTTGTCGGTGGTGACCTTGACGATGAAGGCGACGCCGCCCGGGCCGTAGGCTTCGTAGGTGACGTCCTCATACGAGACGCCGGGGAGTTCGCCGGTGCCCTTTTTGATCGCACGCTCGACGTTGTCCACGGGCATGTTGGCCTCGCGGGCTTTCATGACGAGCGTGCGCAAGCGCGAGTTGGCCTCGGGATCGCCGCCGCCGGATTTGGCGGCGATGGTGATTTCACGGGAGAGGCGCGAGAAGACTTTGCCCTTGCGGCCGTCGGTGACGGCCTTCTGGCGTTTGACTTTGGACCACTTATTATGGCCGGCCATGGGGGCGGATTTTACGTGGAAATCAGGAAGCCGGCAAACGAACCGGGCAAACGGGCGAAGGCGTCCGCCTTCGCCCGAGCCAGCTCACTTCTTTTGCGGCGTGACGTTTTTGATGGGCTTGCCGCTCTTGCCGGTGCCGCTGGGGACGCCGAGCGGGGTGGGCGTGGCGTCCTGCGTGTATTTGTTGACCACGAGCTGCTGGCCGATGGTGAAGAGGCCGTTGATGGTCGAGTAGAGGGCGAGGGCGCAGGAGAAGTTGTAGCAGATCATCGTGAAGAGGAACGGCATGAACTTGAAGACTTGGGCTTGGGCCGAATCGATCGAGGGGCTCGGCGTGAGGCGCATCTGGAAGAGCATCGTGGCGCCCATGAGGATCGGCATGATGTTGATGGGGAGCCCGAAGATGTGTCCGATGGTGTCGGGGGCGGAGAGATCGTGCGCCCAGAGGAAGCCTTGGAAACGCAGCTCGGCGGTGCCTTGGAGCATGCTGTAGAAGCCGACGAAGAGCGGGATGGTGATGAGGACCGGCAGACAGCCGCCCATTGGGTTCACCTTGTGCTCCTTGAAGAGCTCCATGGTGGCCTGGTTCATCTTCTGGGGGTTGTCCTTGTACTTTTCACGCACGGCTTGCATGAGCGGCTGCATCTTCTGCATGCGCTTGGCCGAGCGGGAGGCGGCGAGGGTGAAGGGAAGGGAAACAACCTTGAGGAGGAGCGTCATCAGGATGATGGCGATGCCCCAGTTGCCGACGAAGCTGTGCATGCCATTCATCAGCCAGTTCAACGCGGGGGCGACATAGCCGCTGAAGAAAATGCGGTTAAAGAAATAGCGGTCGTACTGCATGACCTTGTCCTCGTTGTGGGAGAACTTGGCCAGACGGGTGTACTCCTTGGGACCGACGTAGAGATCGCCGGCGAACGAGGTCGTGCCATTGGCGGGCAGCACCGGCAGGTCGAGGCGGATGGCGCCTGTCAGGCCGATGTTCGTATGCGAGGTGCCGGCCAGCGGAGGGAGCTCCACGCGCCGTACGACGATGCCGGTGCCGGGCTTTTCCGGGGTGAAGATGCTGGCGAAAAACTGGTTTTTGACGGTGGCCCACTCGACCTTGCCGGCTTGCTCGATGACGGACTTGGGCGGGTTTTTCGAGGCGCCGATCCAGTTGAGGAAGCCGCCGCCTTCGAGCTCGCCGCGGTCGATCACCGTGGGTTTGTCGCCGTCGTAGGAGGCGACGTTGAGGTAGAGGCCGGCGTCGTTGGAGCTGACGAGCGCGGAGGTGCCGAGGTTGACGACGTTGGGCAGCGGAGCGATCTGGGCGGTGAGGTTGCGGAACGTCGTTTCATGCCGGATACGATACGGATCGGCCGAGGCGTCATTGGCCGCGGGCAGGATGTACCGGCGGGTGACCTCGATGCGGTTTTCGAAAATCGTACGGTAAACCACCTCGGTGGGAGTGGCGCTGACGAGCTGGAACCGCGTGCTCTGGTCAAGGCCGGGGAAGCCGTTGAAGGCGAGGATCGGCGCGGCATGCGTCTCGTTGAAGACAAACGGAGCGGTGCTGCCGTGGGCGGCGGGGTACTTCTTGAACGCCACGTCGCTGATAGCGCCGCCGAAATCGGTGAGGCGCAGCTCGACGTAGTCGTTGGCCAGGGTGGTGACGGTGGCGTTGGCGTTGTCGCTGACGACCGCAGCGAAGGCGGCATCATTCGCCGGCACGGCGGGCGTGGTGGTGGCGGGTGTCGGAGTTGCCGGAGTCGTCGGGGTGGTGGGCGCCGCCGCGACGGGCAGGCCGGTGGGTGTCGTTTGCGGGCCGGGCCGGCTCGTGAAATAGAAACTGGCGAAGGCCGCGAGGAGCAGCAGGACCCCGATGGTCGTGTTCTTTTTGTCCATGAAAAGGGAGTGGTGAGAGAAAAAGGGAATCAGCCGCGCAGGCAGACCGGCCGGCGGGCGCGCCGGGGCGCCGGCACCGGGTCAAAGCCGCCGGCGTGCAGCGGCGTGCAGCGAAGCAGGCGTCGCGCGGCCAGCCAGGCGCCGGTCAACGCGCCATGGGTGCGCACGGCCTCGGCCGCGTAATGCGAGCAGGTGGGGTGGAACCGGCAGCCACAGGCAGGACCGAACAGGGCCGGGAGCACGGGCGAGAGCGTGCGCTGGTACAGCCAGACAAGCCCGAGCAGAGCGCGCGCGGGCAGGCGGGCGACGACGGGAAAAAACTTGAGTGGACGTTCAGACATGGGCGGATGGGAAGACCTTGCGGCAGGCCTCTACGAACTTTCGTTCGATCTCGCGATACTCAAGCCGATTGAGCGAAGTGCGGGCCACGAGAAGGAGATCATACCCCGCGGGCACAAGTTCCTGATGATGCCGAAAAACTTCGCGAAGGCGGCGTTTGGCGCGGGCGCGTTGCACGGCGATGCCGACGGCGGCGCGTGAAGCGACCACGCCCAAGCGGGCGACCGGCGGAGCCTTGGCCGGTTCGACGGAATCAACCGTCGCCTGCCGGGCATACCAAAGCGTAAAGGCGCCGCAATCGTGGCGGCGCCCGTGGGTTCTGACATGCTGGAAATCCAACTGGCGCCGCAAATGTTGCTCGGCGCGAAAACGCATGACAGGAAGGAAATAACAGCGCCGGAAAGGCGGCTGCCGTTTAGACGACGGTCAACCGCTTGCGGCCTTTGCGGCGACGGTTCGCGAGAACCGCGCGACCACCTTTGGTGGCTTTGCGGGCACGGAAACCGATCTTGCGGGCGCGCTTTTTGCGGTGCGGGCGAAAGGTGGGCATCATGAGCTTTTAGGTGGTTAAGAGGTGACCGAAGTGAACGACCCCGGCGCGGGTGTCAAGGGCGGGTTTGTCGGAAGGCCGGATTGCCTCTGGGAAAACCTCCATGACATTCCCCCGGGTCTGTGCAGCGTGGCGGGATGCGCATTGCTGTCATCGCCGACACGCACGACCATTATCCTCCGCGGCTGCCGGACTTGCTGGGAGGCGCAGATGAGATCTGGCACTTGGGCGACGTGTGCGCGCCGGAAACGCTCGTGGAATTTGAAATGACCGACGTGCCGCTGCGGATTGTGCGGGGCAACAACGACGGCTGGCAGGACTGGCCGCTCACGCTCGATCTGGTGCGGGAGGGCGTGGCGTTCCATCTTGTGCACATTCCGCCCCGGCGCGCCCCGGTGGGGACGCGAGTGGTGCTGCACGGCCACACGCATGTGCCGCGGGACGAACTCGACGAACGCGGGGTGCGCTGGCTCAATCCGGGCTGCATCTCCTATCCGCGCGCGAAGATCCGCAGCTTCGCCTGGCTGGATGTGAAGGCGGGGCGCTTTCACTGGGAGACGGTGGAGCTGTGAGACGTGGGAGGCTCAATATGAGTCTGGCGCCGGGCGGACGGATGCGTTTACTCGCGGCTCAATCGTGAACGATCCGGGGCAACAAAATCTTTTCGGCCTGTTTGCGCCGGAGGCCGGCGTGCACAAGGGCCCCCCTGCGACGGAGCGGCCTGACATCGTGTTCGAGCGGAGCCCGCGCGCGCATCGCTACCGGCTCACGCTGCGGCGTGACGGGGTTGCTGTAGCGATTATTCCGTTACGCGGCAGCGAGCGCGAGGCCCGGGTTTTTGTGGAGGAGCACCGCGAATGGCTGGAGCGCGCTCGGGAGCGGCAGCGCCGGCGGCCGCGCGCGGCCGAGGTGTGGACGCTGGGCACGCATGTGCTGTGGCGCGGGGAGCTCGCGGAAATCCGCAAGGCGGTCGAGGGCGAGCGTCCGCAGGTCTGCCTGGCGGCGGACGTGTTTCGTGTGCCGCGGCTGGACGGCGATCTGCGGCCCACGCTGGAGGCGCATTTTTTGCGACTGGCCAAGATCGAGCTGCCCGCGCGCACGTGGGAGCTGGCGGCCGTGACCGGCATGGAGGTGCGGGAGATCACCGTGCGCAACCAGCGCACGCGCTGGGGGTCATGCTCGGCGGGCGGGGTGATCTCGCTCAATTGGCGGCTTATCCAGACGCCGGACTTCGTACGCGACTACGTCATTCATCACGAGCTGATGCACCTAAGGGAGATGAACCACTCCGATCGCTTTTGGGCGAGGGTCGAGGAAGTTTGCGCCGGCTGGCGCGATGCGGAGCACTGGCTCAAGCGCAACGGCTCACTGCTGGGGCTGTAGCGGCCGGGTTCCGACCTGAGCCGGATCGGTTTTTTCCAGCGCTTTCCGCAGCCGGGCGGCGAGCATTTCGGCGGTGAAGGGCTTGGGCAGAAAACCGGCGAGCCCGCGGCCCACGAAACGGCTGATGGCGGCCTGCTCGTTGAAGCCGCTCATGAGGATGACGGGAAGATTCGGGATGATCGCTTGCAGGCTGCGCAGGGCTTCTTCGCCGTCCATGCGCGGCATGGTGAGATCGAGCAGGACGGCGCGGAAGCCTTCCAGGTCAGCGCGGACGATGGCGAGCGCGCTTTCGCCGTCTTCCGCCAGCACGGGGGAGAAACCGAGCTGCGTCAGCATCGGTTCGATGACCGAGCGCACGGCCGGCTCGTCGTCCACGACAAGAATGCGGCCTTGCCCGCGCCATATTTCCGCGGGAGCGGAGGGTGTTTCCGTCGTGACCGCCGCTTCGGTGGTGACGGGGAGCAAGATGATGAAGGTGGTGCCGACGGCGGGCTCGCTTTTGACCTGAATCGATCCCTTGTGGCCGCGCACGATGCCCTGCACGGCGGCAAGACCGAGGCCGCGGCCGGCGAACTTGGTGGTGAAAAACGGATCGAAAATGCGCGCTTGGGTTTCCGCGGACATGCCTTCGCCGTCGTCGGTCACCGTCAACACCAGGTAATCGCCTGCTTCGAGATCTCCGGAGGGCGTTTGCACCTGGGCGTTGGCAACTTTCACGCAGGAGGTTCGCACGGTCACGACACCCGCGCGGTCGCCGATGGCCTCGGAGGCGTTGATCACAAGGTTCATTAGCACCTGCCGGATCTGAGTGGCGTCGCCGGAAAACGCCGGGAGTCCGGGGGAGAGTTTAAGCTCGAGCGTCACCTTTTTGCTCGCGGAGATCGCGAGCATGCGCGCGGTTTCCTCGATCAAGCGGTTGAGATCGAGCGGTTGAATGATGAAGCGGCCTTTGCCGGCGTAGGCGAGCAGCTGCTTGCACAGTTCGGCGGCGCGGAGCGCGGCCTGCTCGATGCGGTTGATGGAGGCGACGAGGTGTTTCTTTTCCGGGGCGAGTTCGATGCGGGCAAGGCTGGCATTACCCAGGATACCGGTGAGGAGGTTGTTGAAATCGTGTGCGATGCCGCCGGAGAGGACGCCGAGGCTTTCCAGCTTTTGGGTTTCCTGCAACCGGCGCTCGAAGAGGAGCCGATCCCGGTCGGCCTTGTTCCGCTCCGTGACATCCATGAATGTGGCGAGGCATCCGCGCACGGCGCCGGTTTCATTGTGCAGGGGCACGGCGTTGACCAGAAGATCGATCCGGCGCCCATCGGCGCGCGCCACGACTTCCTCGAAATTGAGCATGGGGATGTTGTTCGCGGCGGCCCGTTGCATGGGCAGCTCTTCCGGACGGAGTTTACGGCCGTTTTGGAGGATCTCGAAAGGCGTCTGCGATCGACCGGCGGGTGCGGAGAGGGAGATATTGCTGCGAGGCGGGGTGCCGAGCATCACGTCGAGCGCGCGATTGGAGCGGATGACCTGGCAGGCGGGATCCTCGCCGATGCCAATGCCGACAGGGAGGAGATCGAGCAGGGTTTGCAGCTCGTCGACGCGCCGCTGGAGCACCTCATTGAGGCGGCGCACCTCGTCCTCGGCCTGGCGGCGCTGGTGCGCCTCGGTGTGGAGGCGTTCGTTGGCCGCCGTGATGTCGGCGGTGCGCAGGCGCACGCGTTCCTCGAGTTCCGCGTTGAGGCGGCGCAGGTCTTCGTGGCTGGGAAGGGAAAGGGCCAGCGGCACGATGCGCACAAGCGCGATGGCGGAGGCGAGGGAGATGGCGGCGGTGGCCGCCTTGACCCAGCCTGAAAGCCAGTAGGCCGGATACCACAGCGTCAGCACGTCCAGAATATGGGTGGTGCCGCAGGCCACGATGAAGGCCCCGAACATCAGGAAAAGCGCGGGGAAGGGGACGTCGTTTCGCTTGCGTACGAAATAGAGAATGAGCAGCGGGATCGAATAATAGGACAGGGCGATCAGCGAGTCCGAGATGGCGTGCAGCGCCATGAGGTCCGATTGCCAAAGATAACATTGCCCATGCGGCATAAACGCCCCGCCACAAAGGTCCGTAAGCCAAGTTAGCATGGGTAATAGGGGTTGGCTTGCAATATCGTGGCCGACAGAAGGAAGGCAACGTAAGAACCTTAGGGTGAAACCCCGAGACGCCCTTGCGAATAACGTGTTGGCAACTTCGAGGAACTTCCGGTTGCGTTTGCCCGGGGTCGGATCGACTTTCGCCACGCCCGCCATGACTCACGCATGCAAACCGACCCCTTCACCGGACGACCGACCTGCATCCAAGGCGGACGGCTCCCGTCCGACGAAGAACGACGTGCGCTTCAACACGATCACCGGCGAAGATTGGAAGCGCTCGCTCGCTTCGGCGCGGCAGCGGCGCGCGTCGGCATCGGAACGGATCCGGACGATGACCTCGTCCTCTGGGAATCCGACGAAATAGCCCTGCTGGCCCAGGCCGATCCGCTCTGGCGCGAACTCCACGAGGCGGCGGCGGCCTTCCGCCAGCTTCTCCCGATCATTTCGCTGGAGGACTTTGGCTTTCCGGAGGAGGTGGAGGATCTGCTGGCGGAGTGCGGCCCCCGGCTTCGGCCGATCAGCAGCGGAGTGGAGGCCACCGCTTTCGAGGCGGAGGACCACTCGATCTACAAGTTCTTCATGCCTCGCCCCAATGGCTGCATCGGGGGCACGTTTAGTTTTCGCCGGGGCGAGGAGATCGCCCTGCTGGCCGAGGCCGCCGACGGGAGCTACCGGGCGATGCTGGAGAAATTCGATCTGATCGTGCGACTGGATGGCATGCCCACGGAGGTTGTCGGCGTGACGCGACGGGAAGGCGTGCTGGTTACGAAGCAGACGTTGGGCGCGCTATTGGCCGAGGGCGCGGACACCTCGCGGGTGCAGCCGGCTCCGCTCATTCCGATTCCGTCGCGGTTTCTGCGGGCGCATCGCGACCATCCGAGGCTCTATTTCGTGGACGGCCGGCCATGGCTGGTGGCCGACTTGCACTCGAAAAATCTGGTGCGCGCGATCGACGGAAGGCTGCGCGCGATCGATCTTTTGGCGGCACCGCTGCCCGACGGGCTCGTGGCCAAGGAGCCTTTGCTCGTCGACTGGCTGGAACGGGCGCGGCTCGATCCCGGGGCGTGTTTGCTCAGGCCGGTGAGCGATGAGGAGCTTTGAAATCGGCGCTCCGGCGCCGGATCACGGGTTGCTCGCCAGGAAACCCAGAATGTCCTGCGCCTGCTTGGTGGTGGAGCCTTTGTGGTCGGCGTAGACGATCTTGCCGCCTTTGACGAGGTAGGCCTGACGGCTGGCAAACATCACTCCGCTCTGACCGAAAGCTTTGATGACTTTCTTATCGGTGTCGGCGATCAGGGTGAACGGAAACTTTTCGGCGTCCTTGAATTTCTTCTGGGTTTCAACGGTGTCCGTGCTCACGCCGATGACGGCCACGCCTTTTTTCACCAGCGCCTCGTAGCTGTCGCGCAGCGAGCAGCCTTGGGCGGTGCAGCCGCCGGTGAAGGCTTTGGGGTAGAAATAGACGAGCGTGTAGGTGTTCTGCTGGTAAACGTCGGCGAAGTTGAGTGTCGCGCCGGTTTCGGTGGTGGCGGTGACCGCGGGGGCCTCAGCGCCGACATTGAGCGGTTCCGCGCGGAGGAAGGAGAACATGGCGCAAAAAAGAGAAAGGAGGAAAACGCGTTTCATAACCGGGTGGACAGTGTTTGCGTGCGCGGAGTTCCGCAAGCCTTCGGGAAGGCCCGGGATGAAACGTTTTATTCGCGCCAAGGATGACCTGATTGGTAGACGAGAAACTGGGCGTTCAACCGGACGGCGAGCGCCTCGTCGCCGGCGTCCTCGGCCAGCTCAATGGCGTGCAAGATGGCTCCATTCGCCTCGGGGAAGCGTCCGTTTTCTGCAAAGGCCGCCGCGAGCGCGCCACGCGCCTTTGCATCCAGCGGTCGCGCATGCACGGCGAGGTTGGCCAAGCGGAGCGCCTCGGAACCGTCGCGCAAAGTGGCTTCGCGCGAGGTGGCCAGCAGCCACGCCAGCAGGGCGGCGCTCTCCGGATGATTTTTCGCCGCTGCGGCCGTGAAGCTTTTCCTCGCGAGGGAGGCATCGCCGGCCTCCAGTTGAAACAGGCCGATCTGGTAAAAGGCGTCCGCAACCGGCTGGTCAAAGTCGACGGCGAAGAGAAAGGTCTGAGCCTTCAGCCGCAGGAATTCCAAGGGCACATGATAGGAAATCGGACGCAGCCATATCGGCACCCGATGCTCCACCAGCAGCCGGTACCCAAAGGTCTTCCGCACGTCGGCGGGCGCCGCCTCGGGGTGCAGGATATGAAAATATTCCGGCAGAAAACTATAGTCCGAGATCATCGCGATATGCGTGATGCCCCGCAGACGGATGCGCCGCGCGGCCTCCGCGTCGTCGAAGGCGCTGAAAATCTCCGCCGCTTCACGCAGGCCTTCGTAATTTTCCCAATACAGCGTGCCGAGCGTCTTGAAGCGGCCGTAATAACCGATCGCGGTCGAAGCGTTGGGGCTGGCCAGCAGGACGATCTCGCCGACGGGCTTGTCCTGGCGAAGATGCTGCGCGCAATCGCGGTAGAGCAGCTGCATGGCCTCGCCGGCCTGCACGTCGTGTTTCGATTCCACCAGCAGCCGCTCCTTCACCAGAATCCAGGGCGCGGGAAGATAGAGCAGCGCACAAACACCCAGCACCGCCGCGCCCCGCCGCCAAGCCGGCGCAGTTTCGCGCCAGGTTGAAAACCAAGCGGCGAGCAAAACGAGCACGAGCGCGATCTGCATTCCGCTGGCGGTGAGCAACCACCGCGTCTGCCACCAGCCGAGTGCGGTGGCGGGCAGCGCCATCGCTCCGGTGAAAATCACCAACGCCCGTGCCGCCGGCGCCAATCGGCGGGTGAGGAACCATCCCGCCGCCAAGAACGGCAGCAGGTGAACGCCGGCATGATCGCGGTCCGCCAGCCAACCCAGTCGATGCATCCGCGTCCACAGGGGCTGGAACTCATCGATCTCCGCGTGCAGCCGCGCCATGAACGGATCGGCGGGCAGGAACCAGGCGCCGCCGCCCAAGAGGAGAGCGGCGGGCGCCGCCGCCACGGCGAGCAGCGCGAGCAGAACGGTGTGCACGGCGGGACGGGCGGCATTTTGCCTCCAGGCGAGAACGCAGGCGACCAGTTCGCCGCCGCCCAGCCACGCGAGACTGTAGAGCGGGTGGTTGACCTCCAGACGCATCGCGAAGTGATGCGGCGCGTATTCGAGCAAATAAAAAAGAAAGCTGACGGCCGCGCCCACGCGACCCCACCGCCGCCACGCCGCCGGTGAAGCCACCGCGCCGGCCGCGCGCAAGTCCCGGCCCGCGAAGAGAGCTGCCGCCACGCCGGCCAGACCGGTGAGCGCAATGGGCACGACCAAGGAGGCGGCGCTGATCCACAGGCCGGCCGCTCCGCATACCGCCGACACGGTGGCGGCGCGGAGAGCCTCGCCCTCCGAGGCGGGCAAGAGGCGATCGGCGCCGGAGTCTTGCCCGTCCCGTGCTCGCCACCAGCCGGCGCCCATGAAAACGGCACCGAGGGCGAGTCCCAGAATCGTCGCGCTGATGATCCCGTGATGGTCCGGATAAGCGGGATAAAAACCCTCGTAGAAACCGCGATGGCCGGCGATGGCCAGCGCCACGATCACCGCTCCGGTCGCGCCGTGACGGCGGCAGGCCCAGGCGGAAAAACCGCCGAGCACGAGCAGCAGCACCGGCAGATTGGCCCAGCGCGCGGCCTGCTCAATGGCGGCGGACAGAGATTCGCTCGTGGCGGCGGCGCGCATTTTCCCCATCAAGACCAGCCACCAGGCCCAGCCGGAATTCCAATGCACCTCCCGGCCGGCTGGCGCGTTATCGAGGTCGGTTTCACGCAGGCGCAGGTTATTTCCCTCGGCCAAAGCGAGCGAATGGCGGATCCATGTCTGGCCGTCGGCGGCAAAACCTTGCGAAATCTGCTGCAGGGGCGCGCTAAGAGTTTCGTCGTGCAGGCGTATGGCGGTTACGCGCGTGAGGTAAATGTCGATCAGCTTGGCGTGCAGCATGAGAAAACCCGCGCCGATAAGCACGGCGGCAAGCCATGCGAACCAACGGGCGCGGTGTCCTGTGCAGGGGGGCATGGTTTTCCTGTGGCGGAGCGACGCAGGGGAGGCCAGCCAAATGCCGCGATTGAGGGCACCCTCGTCCAAACATTATTCCGACCGTTCGAGCGGGGCGGATTCGTGAAGAAACGCGTGCAGTTCCGTCGCGAGCTTGGGTCCGAAGCCTTCGACCTCGGCAATCTGTTCCACGGACGCGGTTTTCAACCGGTCAAAGCCGTCGAAGTGCAGGAGCAAGGCCATCCGGCGGACGGGGCCCAGGCCGGGAAAATCATCAAGGATCGATTCGCGGATTTTGCGCGAACGCAGGTCTGCGTTGTAGGTGTTGGCGAAACGGTGGGCCTCGTCGCGCACGCGTTGCAGCAGGTTAAGCGCGGGGGAGTTGAGGGACAGGTTCAGTGGCGGACGTTCGTCGGGAAAGAGGATCGTCTCGTGCTTTTTCGCGAGTCCGATGAGCGCCGGCGGTTCGACTTCGATGGCGGCAAACGCCTTGAGTGCCGCCCCGATTTGTCCGCGGCCGCCGTCGATGATCACGAGGTCGGGCATCGGCCGGCCTTCGTCGCGCAGGCGGCGGTAGCGACGGCCGACCACTTCCTCCATGGCGCGGAAGTCGTCGTTGCCCATGAAGCTTTTGATCTGGAAACGGCGATAATTGGCCTTGTCCGGGCGGCCGTCGGCAAAATGAACCATCGAGGCCACCACGAACGTGCCGCTGATGTGGGAGATGTCGAAGCACTCCAGCGTGCGGGGCGGCCGGGGAAGCCCGAGCGCTTCGCCCAGCAGGCGCGAGGCTTCCAGCCCGATCTCGGGCCGGGACGGATCGGAACGTTCGAACGTGCGGGTTTTTGCGAGTGTCTTTTCCAAGGCGAAGACCACGTCGCGCAGTTCGGCGGCCTTTTCGAATTCGTGTTTTCCGGCGGCGGCCGTCATCTCGGCCCGCAGCGCTTCCAGCCATTCGCGCGATTTGCCGTCGAGGAAGGCGCAGGCCTCGTCCACGCGGCGGCGATAATCGTCCGCTTCCGTTTCGTTGGAGAAACCATAGAGCTCCTGGCGCACGTCATCGTAGAGCTGCCAGCGCCCGTCGGCCAGTTTCCTGGGGGAAGCGTCCCCAAGGAGGATGCCGAACTGGCGGCGCATCTGGGCGAGGGTCTTGCGCAGGAGACCGCTGTGCGCGAACGGTCCGAAGTAACGGGAGCGGTCGTCTTTTTTAAAGCGGGTAAGCCGGAAGCGCGGCAACTCTTCGCCGGGATCGACCCGCACGAGGAGGAAGCGTTTGTCGTCGGTGAAGTCCGTGTTGTACTTGGGCTTCCACTGCTTGATGAGCTTGCCCTCGAGCAGCAGCGCCTCGGGTTCGGATTTGACCTCGATAGTGTCGAAGTCGGCGATCATCTCGATGAGTGCGCGGATCTTGGGATGCAACGTGAGGGCGCGCGACGGTTGGAAATACGACGAGACGCGTTTCTTCAATGCCTTGGCCTTGCCGACGTAAATAATGCGTCCGAGCCGGTCCTTCATCAGATAGACCCCGGGCTTTTCGGGAAGGCGGCGGAGTTTCTCCTTAAGGTTTACTGGCTCGGGTGCTGGCATTTTCGGGTAGTTTAACCTACTTTCCGGCATCGCAAGTATGGTTTCTGCAAACATCCAGCCGGCCCCGCCTGTCCTTGCCTCCAAACACTACGAGTTGCTGACGCTCGGCGACGAGCTGCTGCTCGGGCTGACCGCCAACGGCCATCTCACTTTCATCGGCGCCCAATTGGGCCGGCGCGGCGTGCTGCTTCGCCGCAACGTCACGATCACCGACGAGGCCGAGGCGATCGTGGCGGAGTTTCGCGCCAGCTGGGCGCGGGCCGACGTGGTCATTACCACCGGCGGTCTCGGCCCCACCTGCGATGACCGCACGCGCGAGGCGATCGCCGCCGTGCTCGGACAGGACCTCGTTTTCGATCCCGCCATCGTGAAGGAGATCGAGGCGCGCTTTTCCCGCCTTGGCCGCAAGATGACCGACAACAACTTGAAGCAGGCCTACCGCTTTGCGCGCGGCGAGGTGTTGGCCAACGCCAATGGCACCGCCCCCGGTCTCTGGGTGGAGCAAGGCGGCAAGGTGCTCGTTATGCTGCCCGGTCCGCCCAACGAACTGCAGCCCATGTTCACCGACCAGGTGGTGCCGCGCTTGGTAAAGCTCGGCCTGCTGGGGGATCGCGAAGCCTTTGTGCAGGTGCGCACCGCGGGCGTGGGCGAGTCGGCGTTGGAGGCCCGGCTCCAACCGATTTTCGACCGTCACGGCGACGCGCTGAGCATCGCGTTCTGCGCGCACCAGGGGCAGGTGGATTGCCGTGTGAGTTCGCCAGGAGACCGGCTTTCCTTTGGTCAGCTCGAGATGATCGCGGAGGAGTGCGCCCAATTGCTTGGCGAAGATTTCCTGTGCTTCGGCCACGATTCGCTGGCGAAGGTCACCGCGGATCTGCTGCGCGCGCAGGAGCAAACCCTCGCGGTGGCCGAGACCGCCACGGGCGGTTCCCTGGCCGATGCGTTTACCGACATCTGCGGTGCGGCCAAGTTTTTCGCCGGCGGCTGCGTGTGCTACAGCAACGAATCGAAGATGCAGCTCCTCGACATCCCCGAGGACATTCTCATCCAGCATGGTGCGGTCAGCGCGGAAAGCGCCGTGGCAATGGCGGCGGGTGCGGCGGAGCGCCTCGGGGCGAACTACGGACTGGCTATCACGGGGTTTGCCGGCCCTTGCGGCGGCACGCATGAAAACCCGGTGGGCACCATCTATATCGCGCTCTATTCCCCGCACGGCATCTGGTCGCGGAAACTGAACTGCCCGGGGCCGCGGCCCACGGTTAAAAAACGCGCGGTCAACGCGGCGCTCGACTGGCTGCGCCGCGAGCTTCTGCGCACGCGGCTCGGCGCGACCGCGCCGGTGCGGCAAACCGACACGGTGTCCTGATTCGCCGGCGGCGAACTAACCGAGGAGATTTTTCAGAGCGGCGAGGTATTTTTGCCGCGTACCCTCGATGACCGCCGGCGGCAACGCCGGGGCGGGCGGACGCTGGTCCCACTGGATGGCGAGAAGGTGATCGCGCACGAACTGCTTGTCATAGCTCGGCGGCGAACAGTCGGGCCGGTATTCCGCCGCCGGCCAGTAGCGCGAAGAGTCGGGCGTGAGGATCTCGTCGATGAGCACGAGGTTGCCCGCCGCGTCGGTGCCGAACTCGAACTTGGTGTCGGCGAGGATCATGCCGGCCTTCGCCGCGCGGTCATGGCCCATTTGATACAGCGCCAGGCTGGCGGCCTTGACCTTCTCGTACAGGGCGGCCCCGACGAGCGCGGCGCCCTGGGTGTCGTTGATGGGTGCGTCGTGCTCGCCCTTGGGCGCCTTGGTCGTGGGCGTGAAGAGGGGTTGCGGCAGCTTGTCGGCCTGGCGCAGGCCGGCGGGCAGGCGATGGCCGCAGACTTCGCCGGTCTTCTGGTAGGCAGACCAGCCGCTGCCGACAAGGTAGCCGCGCACGACGCATTCAATCGCGAGGGGCTTGAGCTTGCGCACGATCATGGAGCGCAGTTGCAGGTCGCGATCGGTGATGCCGCGGCGGGAGAACTCGCTCGCTTGGTCGGGCAGCAGATGGTTGGCGATGATGCCGCCAGCCTGGGCGAACCACCAGTTGCTCATCTGGGTGAGGATGATCCCCTTGCCCGGAATGCCGTCGGGGAGGATGACATCGAAGGCGGAGAGCCGGTCGGTGGCGGCGATGAGGAAAGCGTCGCCCAAGTCGAAATTTTCACGAACCTTGCCGGTGGCAACCTTGGGAAAAGGGAGTCCGTCGATGGACGTGACGGCGCGGGTGGGCAGGCAGGCGGCGATTTCGGCGGAAGTCATGGTGGCGTGAGGCAAACCCCAGAAGACACAGGCGGAAGCGACGGAACGGAAGCGAAAAGGTGGGTGGGAGGCCTGCCGGAGGATGGTTTGAAATTTTGCCTTGCGCGAAGGCGGGTGCGAGCTAGGGTCTCGCCCCTTCGTTCTTTGCGTCCCCATCGTCTAGCCCGGTTAGGACACTACCCTTTCACGGTAAGAACCGGGGTTCGAATCCCCGTGGGGACGCCAATTTCTAAGGCCCGTAATTCCACCAGTGAGTTACGGGCCTTATTGTTTCCAGGATAGTTGGCCGGGAGGTGTTGAGGAAATGGCCTAACCTCCGTTTGGCTTTTTGCCTTTTGGGTCATAATGACTGAGAATCCGAGTGCGGCAGACTTCCAGAATCTCATCCGCCAGCGGGGAATCGTCCGGACAGGCCCGCGACAACACGATCGCGCCCACGAGATGCGCAAGTGTGTCGATCCGTTTGGCTCGCGCTTCGCGCTTCGCGATTTCGCCCACGTCGCCATCTTCGCGCGCTAGAGTTGCCAGCTGATTTTCAATTCCGGCCGCAAACGTCTCCTTGATCGACTCCGGCTGGCGTGCGGCGTCTCCGGAAAGTGCAGCCAGCGTGCAGCCGTCGCCAAGCGCATCCCGGTGCTTCCGGGACAGGTATTCTTTCACAAACGCGGCTGCAGCGACGCCCGAGGCATTTGCTGCCGACTGCGAGAGGCCGCTTGCCGCCGCTTCTGCCATCAGGTCGGCCTTGGATCGAAAATGTTTATAGAAACCGCCGTGGGTGAATCCGGCAGCCGCCATCAAATCCGCCACGCCCACGCCGTCGTAGCCGCGTTCACGGAAAAGGGTGGAGGCCGTCTCAACGATGCGCGCCCGGTTTTCTCGGGCCTGTGTTTTGGTGACCTTCATTTGTGATTCTCCTCCTGAAACGAAGGCGGCAACCAGCATTGATGTCAATCGACATCAAAAGTGCTTGACGTTTAGATTACGATTATAATCTATACGGCCGTCGCCCGCTTTTGCGGGGCAAAATTACCAAACACATGAATACCCGTTCCTCCGGGCACGCCGACAACTCAGCTAAACTCTATATGCACTCTCCACTCGTCCCCCCAGTAACCCTCGTCACCGGTGCTTCCACCGGCATCGGCCGGGAAATCGCGCAGCTCCTCGCGGAACGAGGCGCTCGGGTGTTCGGCACGGCGCGCGATCCGCGCTCAGCCAAACCCATTCCCGGTGTGGAATTCGTCCGCCTCGACGTGACCGACGACGCCAGCGTCGCCGAAGCGGTCAAAGGCATCGTCCAGAAAGCCGGCCCGATTCAACACCTGATCAACAACGCGGGCTACGCCGCGGTCGGTGCATTGGAAGAAACGAGCATCGAGGAAGCGAAAGAGCAGTTTGAAACCAACTTCTTCGGCGTGCTGCGCGTGACCAACGCCGTGCTGCCGGGAATGCGGGCGAGTCAGTCTGGTCGAATCGTCAATATCAGCTCGGTGGTGGGCTTTGTGCCCGCGCCATATTGGGGAATCTATGCCGCGAGCAAACATGCGGTGGAAGGATACACCGAGACGCTCGACCATGAAATCAGGCGCTTCGGCGTGCGGGCGCTGTTGGTCGAGCCCGCTTACACGAAGTCCCAAATCAGCGGAAACGCGAAGTTCCCGCGAAGTCAGATTCCCGCCTATGCCGCGGAAAAGAAACGCATCATCGCATTCGCCGACCGCAGCGTGGAGCAGGGCGACGATCCTCGATTGGTCGCGGAGGCGGTTTGGACCGCGCTGACGTCCCGATCGCCGCGACTACGTTATCCCGTGGGTAAGGGCGTCAGCTTGAGCCGACTGCGCCGCTTCGTGCCCGCCGGGATGTTCGACCGGAGCCTGCGCAAAGAATTCCAACTGGACTGACCCATGGACGCGCCTGTCACAGAGAACGCCGCCACCGATCCGCGAGTGCACGTTTCCAAGAACTTCAGAAAACAAATATGAAAGCACTCGTGCTCAAACGCTATGGCAGACCCGACCAGGTTCAGTTTGCCGAGATTCCACGCCTCGTGCCCAAACCGGACGAAATCATCGTGCGAGTCCACGCCGTCGGTTTGAACCCGATCGATACCCTGATTCCGAAAGGAACGTTCAAGCCCTTCCTTTGGTTTCAACTGCCCGCCACGCTGGGCAGCGATTTGGCGGGCGTCGTGGTGGAGGCGGGCAGCAGGGTCACCCGCTTCAAAGCCGGCGATGCGGTTTTTGCCAGTCTCTTCGATACGGGCACCGGCTCTCTCGCCGAATATGCCGCCGTGTCCGAAAACGCCGCCGCGCTGAAGCCGGCGAATCTGGACTTCGTGCAAGCGGCCTCGATCCCGATGGTCGGGTTGACCTCATGGCAGGCGCTTAAAGACCGGGCGCGCGTCAAGCCGGGTCAAAGGGTATTCA
Organism: Verrucomicrobiota bacterium; assembly: GCA_019510185.1. Taxonomy (GTDB): domain Bacteria; phylum Verrucomicrobiota; class Verrucomicrobiia; order Opitutales; family Opitutaceae; genus Rariglobus. The sequence continues at coordinate 310,674 of JAEKKV010000011.1, forward strand.
TTCCGGCAGGGTCCGGCGGCATCGGCACCTTTGCGATCCAACTCGCGAAACACCTCGGCGCAAAAGTAGGAACGACGACAAGCACGGGCAATGTTGAGCTGGTGCGGAGCCTCGGAGCGGACGAGATCGTCGACTACAAGAAGCAGGAATTCGAAACGGTGCTGCGGGATTACGATGTGGTGCTGGGCACGGTGAGGGGTGATGCGGTCAATCGATCCGTCGGCATCCTGAAATCAAACAGCAGCATCGTGTCACTTGTTGGTCCGCCGGACGTCGCCTTCGGGCGAGCCCGAGGGATGAATGGCTTCATGAAGTTTGTGCTCCGTTTGCTGAGCGGGAAAATCATCCGGCAGGCCGCTAAAAAAGGCGCGACGTATTCGTTCCTTTGGGTGCGTCCCGACGGCACTCAGCTTGCGGAAATCGGCAAACTTCTCGCCGTGGAAAAAATCAGGCCGGTCATCGACAAGGTGTTCCCGTTCGAACAGGCGAAGGACGCCTTGGCTTATCTGGAAAAGGGCAGGGCCAAAGGAAAAGTGGTTGTGCAGATGCCTTGATCACAACACCCGGAATCCGCGTTCGGAGAATGGGAAACGGGGGTATACTTGAGAATGTTGCAGAGTAGATCCAACGTTCCGTGAATGGCGGTTTCATCCTGTCCTTTCTCAACAACAATGACACCGAAGAACACCATCTGCCTGTGGTTCGACAAGGAAGCGTTGGAGGCGGCGCGCTTTTATGCCGCTACTTTTCCGAACAGTGCCGTGACCGCCGTACACAAGGCGCCAAGCGATTTTCCCGGCGGCAAGGAGGGCAACCTTCTCATAGTCGAGTTCACCGTCCTGGGCCTTCCCTGCGTGGGTCTCAACGGCGGTCCGATATTCAAGCACAGCGAGGCGTTCTCCTTCCAGGTCGCCACCGACACGCAGGAAGAAACCGATCGCTACTGGAATGCCATCGTCGGCAATGGCGGTGAGGAAAGCGAATGCGGTTGGTGCAAGGATCGTTGGGGCATCTCGTGGCAGATCACCCCGCGCGTGCTGACCGACGCCATGGCGGCCGGCGGTGCGGAAGCGAAGCGTGCTTTCACGGCCATGATGACCATGGGCAAGATCGACATCGCGACCATCGAAGCTGCGCGGCGCGGGTAAGCAGCCGGGACAAACCGCCAGAAAGTTCAGCTCTAGTCTTCGATCTCCGGCATGGAACAGGCGGGACTCGCGAAGCCTTTCGCAGCAGGGATTGAGGGCGTCTTTTGAGCGGCCTTTTGGAGCAGCCCGATCAACCGGGGGCCGACCGTCTTTAATTCCGTGCGATGGGCCCGGTATAATTTTTCGAGAACGTCCCGCCCTGTGCGGGTCAGGGTCACTTGAACGCGCCGTTTATCTTCCTCCGACTTTGCGCGGCGGACGAGCCGGAGCGCTTCCATTCTGTCGATCAACCCGACGGTGCTGTGATGAGCCGTGCGGAGTTGCTCGGCGAGTTCGCCGATGGTCACCCAGTTGCGTCCGGGAAATCCTTCGATGGCGAGAAGCGCCTGGTATTGCTGGGCCGTCACCTTGTGGCTGGCGGCGGCCGCTTCGCTGAAGCCGAGAAACTTGCGCAGGGTATAGCGAAATTCGGCAAGCAGTTCGTAGTCCTCCTTGGCGAGGTTTTCGGCGGATTTCTGGGTGCGAGGCATCGTGAAAAGCGGTATGCCGTGAGGTAAACTAGGCAACAACGATCACTGCATTGCGGGGTCATCGGGTGGCCGGGGGTGAGGGCGGAGCGCGGGCTTGATTAATATCGTTTAACGATATAATCACGTCCGCCTATGTCGTCCGACCATTCCTTTGGCGCTGGATCCTCCATGGCAGCCGATTCCCACCGCCGGCGCTTGCCGCTGATCTGCGCACTGGCCTCGCTGATCGGCATCATCGCGGCGTTTGCCGCCTACGGGCTTTATTCGCTGATAACATTGGCCTCCAACGCGGTGTTTTATCATCAGTGGTCGCTTGAGCACCGCGATGCTGCCCATCACACGCTGGGGCTTTGGGTTCTCGTTGTCCCCGCCATGGGCGGCTTGCTGGTTGGACTCATGGCCAAATACGGGAGTCCGAAAATTCGCGGTCATGGCATCCCCGAAGCCATGGAGGCGGTCCTTTTTAACCGCAGCCGGATCGCGCCTCGGGTTGCGTTGCTCAAGCCTTTTTCTGTCGCGGTTGCCATTGGTACGGGCGGACCTTTTGGGGCGGAAGGGCCTATTATCCAAACCGGCGGGGCCTTGGGATCTATCTTGGGGCAACTCTTGCAGCTGACGGCGTCCGAACGGAAATCGCTTCTGGCGGCCGGAGCGGCGGCGGGCATGGCGGCGACCTTCAGCACGCCGGTGGCGGCAGTGGTTCTGGCCATCGAGCTCCTGCTTTTCGAATACAAGGCGCGGTCTTTTATTCCTCTGGTCATCGCCAGCGTGCTGGCGACGGCGGCACGGTTTGTAATCATGGGGAGGCAACCCATGTTCACGATTGGCGCAGTCGATTTCAGCGTGCCAAGCGGGCTGCCGTGGTATGCGTTGCTTGGCATCCTAGCCGGGTTTCTGGCCGTGGGTTTTAGCCGGGCGCTTTACTGGATCGAAGATCAGTTTGAGAGGCTTCCTTTTGACGAAATGTGGTGGCCGGTGCTGGGCGGATTGGGGCTGGGCGTGATCGCCTATTACGTTCCGCGTGTCCTCGGCGTGGGCTATGGTACAATTTCGGACATATTGAATGCGCGGCTCGCGCTGGGACTGCTGGCGGTGATCTTGGTGGCCAAGGCGCTTGCACTGCTTGTCTCGCTGGGATCGGGCACATCAGGCGGACTGCTGGCTCCGCTTTTTACGGTGGGTGCGGCGCTGGGCGGATTGTTCGCCGGAGTGGTGAATCATTTGTGGCCAGCGGCGGCTTTGTCTCCGAATGCCTGCGCCTTGGTGGCGATGGCGGCAGTGTTCGGATCTGCAGCGCGAGCTCCTTTTACCTTCATTATTTTCGGTTTCGAGCTGACCCGTGACTATAATTCCATCCTGCCGCTGATGTTGGTCGTGGCGGTGGCCCATGGCGTGACGATATTTTTCATGCGTCATTCAATCATGACGGAAAAACTGGCCCGGCGCGGATTGAAAGTGCACCAAGATTACGAGGTAGATGTTCTCCAGCAGATAAGCGTCGGGCAGGTAATGGAGCCAAATCCTGTAATCGTGCCCGGACACATGACGGTTGCAGAAATCGCCCGGCGCATCGCTGACGGGGACCAGCAAATCACACGGCGCCAGGCCATGCTCGTGACGGATGGCGATGGCTTGCTTGCAGGTATTCTCACACGCGGCGATTTGGTGAAGGCATTTGAACGCGATGCCTCGGGATCGATGACTGCGCTAGAGGCGGGCACTGCGCATCCCCAAGTGGCCTATGAAGACGAACCGTTAAGCTGGGTGCTCCCACGCATGCTTCATCATAAATGCGGCCGACTGCCCGTCGTGGACCGCGGTCATCCTGGAAAAATTCGAGGTTACCTTGGCCGTGCGGCCATCATCGAAGCCCGCTTGCATCGTTTGGCCGAAGATCACGTCTGCGATCCAGGATGGTTGAAAACCACACTCCGCACAAATCCGCGCTGAAAGGTGGTTTCGGCGCTTCGCTCAAAGCCCGCTTGGAGCAGCAACTCCTCGGAATTCGGGAGCTGCCGGGCAGTGAGGCCGGTCTGCCAGCGAAAAAACGCATACATGATGCCCACCCATGCCTTGGCGCGCAGGCGGACCCATCCTTGCGCAGGTTCGGCAAAATCGGCGAACAGCCAGATTGCGCCCGTCCGGAGCGACGGGCAGATGCGTCTGATCAACGTGGCCACCTGGTCGTTGGTAAAACAATCGAGGAAAAAGAATGTGATCACAGCATCGTAGGTGTCCGCTGGATAGTCGGCTTTCAGCGCATCCGCGTGGCGAAAATGCACACGGCATTTATCGGCAGGCGACAGACGGGCGCTGGCTTTGGCGAGCATGGCGGTGCTCACGTCCAAACTGTCGATCTGTGCTTGAGGTGCGAGGGAGCAGACACGCGCGAGCACACGACCGTCCCCGTCTCCGAGCAGCAGGATGCGCCGGTGATCTCGCAAGCGGTCGAGGTGTTTGAACCGGGCGCGCTCCAGGAGAGAACCAAAGGCGGCCCATTCCAGCAGGCGATAGGGACGGGCGAGCCGGTCGAAAGTTTTTTCGCGGGAGGTCATGTCAGGAGCAAGACCGCGATGGGTGTAAGCAAAGTCAGATCGACCAGAGCCCGGGCGGCTTGTCTGCCGATGCGGTACTCAAAACGATCGAGCACACCCAAAAAGAGCGCACTCATGACCACACACAGTTCCGTCATCTGAACCATGCCGCGGCTGCGCATGGCGGTGCTTAACCCCAAGAGCGCAAGCAGCCATGGCAGCCCATGGATGAACTGGCGGCGGCTAGACAGCTGCAGGGCCAGGGAGGTTTGACCGTGCCGGACATCGACTTCTTTTTCCCAAGCGGAAATCAAAACAAGGTTGGTCAAGCAGAGCAGTCCAAAAAGTCCCAGCGGCAGCCCGATGGGTGAAAACCGGGCTGATCCGATGACGTGCACCGCATGGCCGAAACTCAATTCCGGCGGCAGGGCGAAAACGGCCGGGGCAAGCACCGTGCCGAGGGCAAAAAGCGAGGCGATGCACAGTTCCTTGGGCACTCGGAGCGGATGTCCGCGATGCACGAACTGGTGGGACAGCAAGTAGGCCAGCGTAGGCAGAACCAAGATGAGGCTTGCGACCCACTCTCGGGAGGGGAGATGCGTCATGGCAATGGTGAGTGCCAGCAACACCGCCGCGATGCTTACGCCCAACACGGGCCAGCGCCATGCGATATAAAAATGATGCCGCTGGGTCTGCACGCTTTCCGGCTTGAGCAGCCATCCTTCAATCCATCGGTCGGCGACGTAGATGACCCACACTGCCAGTCCGAGCAGCGTTGGCTGGTGCCAAGGAAGATCGACGTACAAAATACGGGCGAACAATGCCTGCCACACGAGGGCCACCAAGGGTGCGTCCAGTGACAAAATGACGAGCCATTGCCACCAATGAGGATGTCCCAGCTTTATGCGGCGTTCCATGGCTCTCACGCAAGCGTCGCAAAAAGAGCGACGCACTTGGGGCTCAGTCGCGACTTTTCCTCTAGGAGCAGAGGTCGATTGACGGCGCCACCACTTTGGGGATCCCGTCTGCAAGTGTGAAGCCACGCAGGCATGTTGGCTTTGTGATTTTCATCGATGGGTGGATCAAGCCGATATATCGTAATGCGATTTTGTCTCTTTTTGGTGTTTCATCGCCACAGGGCCCTCATCCTTTCTGTCCGGGCAAAAAAAAGAGGCCCGGGCAAAAAGCCCGGGCCTCGCAGGATGACAGGATTTAACGCGACTTAGAGGGCAGTGTCGCCGGTCTCGTCGGTGCGGATGCGGATGGCCTGTTCGACGGGGAGGACGAAGACCTTGCCGTCGCCGATCTTGCCGGTCTTGGCCTTGGCCACGATGGCCTTGACCGCGCCGTCGACGAGCTCGTCTTTGACGACGAGCTGGATCTGGA